>NZ_JAPUBW010000005.1:0-379647 GCF_030397735.1 Janthinobacterium sp. SUN120
ATGCCTGATGACCATAGCAAGTTGGTCCCACCCCTTCCCATCCCGAACAGGACCGTGAAACAACTTTGCGCCGATGATAGTGCTGCAACCAGTGTGAAAGTAGGTTATCGTCAGGCTTGTTATGCGAAAAAACCCCTTCCGGTGATCCGGTTGGGGTTTTTTTACGTCCAATGATTTTATGCATGGCATCGATCGCGTGCTAGCTTGAAAGGAATATCTTGTCTGCTGTGCATACACTGGAGCAATTACGCGCTGGCCAACTGGCCGGCCTGCGCCGTCTGACGCTGTCCTGCGGCTTGACGGCATTCCCTCGCGAAATCTTCGACCTCGCCGACAGCCTGGAAATCCTCGACCTGTCCGGCAATGCGCTTGCCACGCTTCCCGACGATTTGCCACGCCTGCACAAGCTGCGCATCATTTTTTGCTCGAACAACCTGTTCACCAGCTTGCCGGCCGTGCTCGGTTCCTGTCCTGCGCTGGAAATGATTGGTTTCAAGGCGAACCGGATACGCCACGTGCCGGCCGCAGCCTTGCCATCCAGGCTGCGCTGGCTGACCCTGACCGACAATGCCATCGAAGCCTTGCCGGAGGAACTGGGCAAGTGCGGACAATTGCAGAAACTCATGTTGGCGGGAAATTGCCTGGACAGCTTGCCCGCTTCCTTGGCGAACTGCCGCCGGCTGGAACTGGTGCGCATCGCCGCCAATCGTTTCACGGCGCTGCCCGACTGTCTGCTGTCCCTGCCACGCCTGAGCTGGCTCGCGTACGCGGGCAATCCCTACACGGAAGCGCGGGAACTGGCGGCCCTGGCCGGTTCAGCCGCAGTGGGCGTGGCGTGGCAGCGCCTGGTATTGGCGCAGCAGCTGGGCGAGGGGGCATCGGGCGTGATTTACCGTGCCCGCCTGGATGGCGCCGATGAGGTCGCCGTCAAAGTGTTCAAGGGGGCCATGACCAGCGATGGCTTGCCGCGCAGTGAAATGGCCGCTTGCGTCGGCGCCGGTGCCCATCCGGGCCTGATTCCCATCCTCGGGACGCTCGATGCACATCCGCAAGGAGCGCTGGGACTTGTCATGCCGCTCGTTGACGCGGCCTTCCGCAACCTGGCCGGACCGCCGAGCCTGGAATCGTGTACGCGCGATGTGTATGCCGATGGCGCGCGCTTTGATATTCCGCAAACGCTGGCCATTGCCCATGGCATCGCCTCGGCCGTGCGCCAGTTGCATGCGCACGGTATCGTGCACGGCGACCTGTATGCCCACAATATCCTGCATGCGGATGCCGGCGCCTGCCTGCTGGGCGACTTTGGCGCGGCGTCCATGTTTGCGCCGGGCTCGTCGCACGGGGACGTGTTGCAGGGCATAGAGGCGCGCGCCTTTGGCGTGCTGCTGGGCGAACTGATCGCGCATTGTGCGACGCCTTTGCCGGCCCTGCACGTCATGATGGAAGATTGCCTGCAGGAAGAAGCATTGCAGCGGCCCAGCTTTGACGTGATCGAACGGGCCTTGCGGGACATGTTCCCCGCATAAAAAAATGGCGCAGCCTTCGCAGGCTGCGCCATTTTTATTTCAGGTTGGCAAGATTCAGCTTGCTACCAGGATTTCTTTTTCCGGCAGGGCGATCTGGTTGTCGACGCTGAACTGGTAATCCTTGAAGACGTGTTCGGCCGTCAGGATCTGGTACTCGCCGTTGTCGAGCTTATGCGTGGTGTCCTTCAGGCGATACGTGTAATGGCCGCAGGTCCAGCAGTTGAAGTTGCGCATGTGCGTGCACAGGCAAGTCTTGTCCATCACGACGACGGTTTTTTGCTCCGGATGGGCCGCGACTTCGCGGTTGTACGAGTTGATGTACGCGCAGTTGCCCGTCGCGTCGAGCAGGTAGCCATACGATTCGCAGCCTGGACGGATGCCGGCGCCGATGGCGGGCGTGTTCTTCAGCATGCGCATCGGGTAACCGGTCGGCGAAACGCCATTGACGATGATGTCTTCTTCCGAGGCCTTGTAGTATTCCTGCTTGACCTTGTTTGGCAAGCCGCATTCCTTGGTGACGGTAAAGCGCGTCGCCACTTGCACGCCAGCCGCGCCCGCTTCCAGGAAGGAAACGGCATCGCTGCCCGTGAAGATGCCGCCAGCGGCGATCAGCGGGATGTCCAGCTGTTCGGCCTTCAGGTAGGCCAGCAGTTCCGCCGTGATCGTGTGCAGGTCGTAATTGGCCCAGTCCATGCCGAAGCCCAGGTGGCCGCCGGCCAATGGTCCCTCGACGATGATGAAGTCGGGCAAACGGTCCAGCTTGGCGTTCTTGCGCAGGAAAATCTGCAAGGCGCGTACGGACGAGACGATGATGCCCAGCTTGGCATCACGGAAACGCGGATGGTCGGCCATCAAGGCGAACGAACCGAAGTGCAAGCCGGCAGACAGGGTGATGCCGTCGATACCCGCGTCCAGCGCCGCATTGAGTCGCACGCGCAAGGTTTCGCGGGGGCCGTTCATCGTCAGCTTTTCCATGCAATTGACGAAGATCAAGCCATCGCCTTTTTTCGCTTCCATGGTGCGGCCGATATGCAGGCGCTGCGCTTCCGCCAGGCGGCCCAGGTCGAACTGCACCACGGCCTTGTCGCTGTTATTGATGTTGAACTTGTACAGTTTCGTCTTGTCTTTGACGAAGGTGGTGTCGAAACGGCGATCCGACACGTCTTCCACCATGGCATCGGAGATATGCCCGATACCGTTCAGCCGGGCCGCTTCCAGGGCCAGCTCCGACGTGGAAATATCCACACCCATTCCGCCTATCATGATGGGCACATATTCTTTTTTGCCAAATCGCAGGCGGAAATCATCAACACGTTTCATTGCTATCCTTAGACTACCGTGGTTATCACTGAGCCAGATGTACGGTCAAGCCCGCTGCCGGTCAGGCGCGCGGGCGCATGTAGCTGTGCGCAGCTTCAATTCTACCCCAAGCGCGCGGGCGCTCCGAGGCAGCTTGCCGCCATGCCGGTGCAAGCGCAGGCCGCAGCGTGCGCATCATCGAAATTAATCGCGGAAATTGTTAAATTCCAGCGGCATGTCGGGTACATCCTTGCGCAGCATGGCCATGGCCGCCTGCAGGTCGTCGCGCTTGGCGCCCGTGACGCGCACGGCTTCGCCCTGGATGCTCGCTTGCACTTTCATCTTGCTGTCCTTGATGACGCGCACGATTTTCTTGGCATCATCCGATTCGATGCCATTCTTGATCTTGATGATCTGCTTGACCTTGTCGCCGCCGATCTTCTTGATGTCGCCTTCGTCGAGGAAGCGCACATCGACCTTGCGTTTGGTCAATTTGTTGGTCAGCACGTCGCGCACCTGGCTGAGCTGGAATTCCGAGTCCGCGAACGCGGTCAACTCGTTTTCCTTGTGTTCGACGCGGGCGTCGCTGCCCTTGAAGTCGAAGCGGGTCGTGATTTCCTTGTTGGATTGCTCGACTGCATTCTTGACTTCGATCATATCGGCTTCGGAGACTACATCAAATGACGGCATGGTCTGTTCCTTTTCTTGTTAAAGCGAGCGCACGCTCGGCGCGCTGGGCCTTGGCGGCTGATTCTGCGCCATGGGACGGCCCTGTTAAAGATGCGACATTTTAACGGACAACGGGCAAGTCGCCCTTGTCCTGAGGTGGTTTTTTGTCGCTTTCGCTCTATAATCGAGCAAAATTTCCCGATCCCATGTCTGCAGAGCTCACCATCGAACACAATTACTCCCTCCAACGCCTGAATACCTTCGGCATCGCGGCCAATGCGGCCGCCTACGTACGCATCACCTCGCAGGCCGAATTGCACGCCGCGCTGCAAGATCCCGCCCTGTCCGCCATGCCGCGCCTGATACTGGGCGGCGGCAGCAACATCGTGCTGACGGGCGACTTTCCCGGCGCCGTGCTGCACATGGCCACGCGCGGCATGCGCCTGGCGCAGGCGGATTTCGAGACGATACTCGTCACTGCCGCAGCCGGCGAAAACTGGCACGATTTCGTGCAGTGGACCCTGGCGCAAGGCGTGGGCGGGCTGGAAAACCTGTCCCTGATTCCCGGCACGGTGGGCGCGGCGCCTATCCAGAATATTGGCGCGTATGGCGTTGAAATCAAGGATTATCTGTACAGCGTGAGCGTCATGCACAGTGGCAGCGGCATCGTCTTCGACATGGACCGCGATGCCTGCCGTTTCGCTTACCGCGACAGTATCTTCAAGCAGGCGGACGGCCGCGAACTGATCGTGCTGGAAGTCACGTTTGCCTTGCCGGCCGAGTGGCAACCGAACTTGCGCTATGCGGAACTGGCGCAGGCCGTGGCCGAGCGCAATATTGCCGAGCCGACCCCCCAACAGGTGGCCGACACGGTGATGGCGATCCGCCGGAGAAAATTGCCGGATCCGGCTGTCATAGGCAATGCGGGCAGCTTCTTCAAGAATCCCGTGGTGTCACGAGAGCAATGTCTTGCCTTGTTGGAACGTTTCCCCACCTTGGTACACCATGCGCAGCCCGATGGCACGGAAAAGCTGGCGGCCGGCTGGCTGATCGATCAGTGCGGCTGGAAGGGGAAAAACCTGGGGCCCGCGGGAGTGTATCCCAAGCAGGCGCTGGTTCTGGTGAATAATGGCGGCGCTCGTGGCGCGGACATTACCCGGCTGGCGGCAGCGATACAGGATGATGTAGAGGCGAAATATGGCGTGCGCCTGTCGCCCGAGCCTGTGTTTGTCTAAATAGTCAATCCGCGCTTGAAAAAATGTTCAGGGCAACGCAGCCATGGACGTTTTTTCTGCGTGGATCAGCCGAAGTGGCAGACGTAATCTACGGTTTCGACAGTTTCAATATCAAAATAACTATTGCCCGGCACCTTGAATTGCGTGCCCGCGCCATAGCTGTTCCACTCCGTCGCATCGGCCAGGCGTACCTTGCACAGGCCGCTGACGATTTCCATGATTTCCGGCGCGCCCGTATTGAAGCGCAACGATGACGCGAAAATCACGCCCACGCTTTTCTTCGTGCCATCGGCCAGGATGACGTTGTGCGAGACGCATTTGCCGTCAAAGTAGATATTCGACTTCTTGACGACGCTGACATTGTCCAGTTGTGTGCTCATGCTTCACTTTCCTTGCTGTTAAAAATCAGTCCTGGACGTCAGCGGCGCTCAGCACGCTGTTGCGTCCGCCGCGCTTGGCCGCGTACAGGGCCTGGTCGGCGCGGTTGATCAATTGCTCGACCGTCGAGTCCGGCGAGGGCACGATGGTGGCCACGCCGATCGAGATGGTGACGATGCCCGTGCTTGCCGCTGGATTTTCGATCTGCAAGCCTTCCAGGTGGCGCCGGCACGCTTCGGCGATCAGCAGGGCCCCTGCAGCCTCCGTTTCCGGCAGGATCAGGGCGAACTCTTCGCCGCCGTAGCGGGCGGCCAGGTCGGCCGGGCGCTTCAAATGTTCCGTCAGCACGGCGGCGACTTTTTTCAGGCACAGGTCGCCCGCCAGGTGGCCGAAGTGGTCGTTATAGCTTTTAAAATGGTCGATATCGCAAAACAGCAAGCTCAACGGCGTCTTGTCGCGCTGGCCACGCTGCCATTCGAATTGCAAGGTTTCATCGAAGCGGCGGCGGTTGGCGATGCCCGTCAAGCCATCGAGGGCGGCGAGTTTCTGTAATTCAATATTCGCGTCGGCCAGGTTCTTTTGACTTTCTCGCAGGAAACGAAAAGCCTGGTCGCGCTGCAGGCGGCTGATGTGCGCGTTGGAATGGTAGCGTATGCGCGCCAGCAGCTCCAGGCGGTCCGGCAATTTCACCACATAATCGTTGGCGCCGACGGCAAAGCTGTGCGCCTTCAGTTTCGGGTCATCCTTGGCCGACATCACGATCACCGGCACATGCGCGAGCGCCTCGTTTTCGCGGTACAGCTGGATCAGGGCGAAGCCGTCGATGCCTGGCATTACCAGGTCTTGCAGGATGACGGTCGGTTGCAAACGCAGCGCCGTGTCCAGCGCCTGCGTGGCGTCGGTCACGTAATGAAATTCGATATCCTGCTGGTCGCTGAGCATGCGCCGTACTGCCTCGGCAATGATCAACTGGTCGTCCACCAGCAGCACGCTGACCTTGAATTCGGTCAATGCGGGCTCATGCTGGCTGAAACTGGAGGAGAATTCTGGCATTGCATTCTTTTCAGATGTTAGGGGAGGGCTCCCACCCATTGTTGAGTTTGGCGCCCAGGCGGCTGCGCAGGCTGGCGCCTATTCTATCCAGGGGCAGGATGTGCTGCGCCGCATCGAGTTCGGCCGCCGCGCGCGGCATGCCGTACACGGCACTGCTGGCCTGGTCTTGCGCGATGGTCGTCTTGCCGGCACGGCGCATGGCCAGCAAGCCATCGCCGCCGTCACGTCCCATGCCTGTGAGCAATACACCGATGGCGTCGCCGCGCCAGTGCTGCGCCACGCAGTTGAAGAAGACATCGACGGACGGGCGGTAAACATACTCGCGTGGTGCTGCATCGTAACCCAAACGATAATTTTGATCTAGCAGCAAGTGATCATTGGTTTTGGCGATCAGTACCGTGCCGGACACCAGTTCATCGCCTTCGACGATCACGCGCGCGGGCATGCTGAGCTGGTCATCGAGCCATTTGGCGAAGTGCGAGGCGAAGGTTTCATCGATATGCTGCACCACCACGATGGCGCAGCCGGGCGGCGCCGTCCAGCCGGACAGCACCTTGGCCACGGCCGAAGGGCCGCCCGTCGAGGCGCCGATGGCCACCAGCGTGGTAACTTGCCCGTCAGCCCGTTCGCCGCCATTGCCGTTCGCCTGGCGCGGCGGCGGCGTTTCGGCGCTGTGGCGTATCAGCTTGCCGATGGTCTTGATCTTGGCCAGCAGTTCGCTGTCGCCGCCCACTTGTCCCTGCAGCACGGGGGTGGCCGTGACGTCGAGCGCGCCAGCGCCCAGCGCGCGGAAGACCTGGTTGACATTGTCTTGCGGGCGTCCCGTGACCACCAGGATGGCGCACGGGCTTTGCTCCATGATCAGGCGCGTCGCCTCAACGCCATCCATCTCCGGCATGTTCAGATCCATCAGGATCAGGTCGGGACGGTTGCCCTCGCACATGCGCACGGCTTCGAGCCCCGTGCGGGCGATCCACAGTACCTGGTGTTCCTGCGTGCTGGCCACCACGCGGCGCAGGGCCTCGGCGGCCATGGCGACATCGTTGGCAATGGCAATTTTCATGAAGTACAACTCATAAGCGGGCATCTCCTATCAGGTCGGCCACCGCGTCGAGCAAGGTCTCGTCGTGGAAGCTGCCTTTGGTCAGGTAATAGTCGGCGCCGGCGGACAGGCCGCGCGCGCGGTCTTCCGGGCGGTCCTTGTACGAGACGATCATCACCGGCAGCTTGTGCAGGTGCAAGTCCTTCTTGATCAGCGAAACCAGCTCGATGCCGTCCATGCGCGGCATGTCGACGTCGGTGATCACCAGGTCGTATTCGCCGCTGCGCACGACGTTCCAGCCGTCGATGCCGTCGATGGCCACGTCGACCTCAAAACCGCGCGCCAGCAGCAGCTTGCGCTCCATCTCGCGCACCGTCAGCGAATCGTCGACGACGAGGATGCGCTTGGCGCGGCGCTGCTGCGCGTGGCCCGCCTGCGCCAGCTGGTGCAGGCCGCCTTCGTGCAGCAGCTTGTCGATCGACAGCAGCAGGTCGGGCACGTCGAGGATCAGCACCGGCTCGCCGTCATCGAGCAGGGCGGCGGCGGAAATGTCGCGCATCTTGCCGAAGATCGGATCGATGGCCTGCACCGCCAGGCTTTGCTCGCCGCGGATGGCGTCGACCACCAGGGCATAGCTTTGCTTGCCGCGCCCGATCACCACCACCGGCAAGTCCTCGGCCTGGTTGGCCGCTTCGCCCAGTTCCAGCACCTGCGCCGCCGAGACCAGGCCCAGATGCTCGCCCTTGAGTTCGAAGAACTGCTTGTTTTCCAGGGTATGGATGGCCGCCTGCGGCACGCGCACCACGCTTTCCACCTTGACGATGGGGATGGCGTAGGCTTCGCCCTGGATATCGATCACCAGCGCGCGCACGATCGATTGCGTCAGCGGCAGGGTGATGAGGGCGCGGAACCCCCGGCCCGGCTCCGATTCCAGGCGCACGGTGCCGTTTTGCTGGCGTATCGTCTCGTGCACGATGTCCAGGCCCACGCCGCGTCCGGACAATTGATTGGCCGTCGCCTTCAGGCTGAAGGCGGGCAGGAACAGGAATTCCAACAGCTCGCCCGGCGACAGCGCGGCGGCCATGGCGGGGCTGGCCATCTTGCGCTCGATGACGGACTGGCGGATCTTTTCCAGGTCGACGCCGCGCCCGTCGTCGCTGATTTCGATGCTCAGCATGCCGGCACGGTGGCGCGCTTCCATGCGTATCGTGCCCAGCGCTTCCTTGCCCGCGTCGATGCGCTCGTACGGGCCTTCCATGCCATGGTCGATGGCATTGCGCAGCATGTGGTTCAGCGGGCTTTCGATCTTCGCCAGGATGTCGCGGTCGACCAGGGTGTCTTCGCCTTCGATCTCCAGCTGCACTTCCTTGCCCAGGCTGCGCGCCAGGTCGCGCACCATGCGCGGGAAGGCGTGGATGCCGTCGCGGAAAGGGCGCATGCGCAGCGCCAGCACTTCGTCGACCATGCCTTGCGAGACGGCCAGCAAGCGCCGCTCATAGGTTTCGATGTCGGCGATGTGCTCGAGCATGAACTGCTTCAGGGGCTGCGTCTTTTGCAGCGCCAGCAGGGATTTTTCCATCAGGCCCGCGTCGCCCGAGCGGGCAATGGCTTCGTGCAAATGCTCGATGGCGGAAAACAGGCTGCTCTGGTTGCGCTTGAAGCGCTGCAAGGCACCGATGAACGGGTGCATCTGGTGCGCATTGATGCGCGATTCGCTGGCCAGCGACAGCAGTTTGTCGAAATTCTGCGCCTGGGCCTTGGCCGGTGCGGCACCTGTACGCGGCGCGGGCGCGGCAGCTTCTGCCGCTTCCGCTTCCGCTTCCGCGTCCTCTCCCGCCACGGGAGCCTGTGGCGCCGCCGCTGCCGGCGCTGGCACGGGCGCCGGGGGCAGGGCAGGCAATTCGGGCAGGTCGGCGATGCCGGCGATGGCGTTCAGGGTCTGGTCGATCTGCGCCGCATTGGCGGCCAGCCACGCTTCGGCGCCTGCGTCGTCCAGGCGCGACAGCTGCACGATCAGGTCGACGCCCGACAGCAGCACGTCGACCCGCTCCGGCGTGAGTTTCAGGCGGCCGTGCTGGGCGGCGACAAAGCTGTCTTCCATGCCGTGCGCCAGCTGCACCACCACTTGCAGGCCGACGATGGCGGCGGCGCCCTTGATCGAGTGCGCCGCGCGCATCATCGCTTCGACGGCGGCCGCATCGCCCGCATGACGCTCCATGGCCAGCAAGCCGTCGGTGAGGATCTGGGTCTGGCTGTCCGCCTCCATGCGGAACAGGTCCAGCATGGAAAAGGCACTCAGGTCGCCGTGCTGGTCCTGGCTCATCGTAATAGTCTCGCAAGTTGAAAGCCGATCAGCGCCGTGTCGAGGCAGCCGATGCGCATGTCGCCCTCGGTGATGACGCCGGACAGATAGCGCGACAGGCCCTTGTTGATGGTGGCCGCCGGCGCTTGCACGGTGCTCGATGCATAGCGCACGATGCCGTGCAGGTCGGCCACGGGCAGCGCGTAAGCCTGTTCTTCCCAGCGCATCAGCAGCAGGCGCGCAAAGGTGTGGCGGCCGCGCGCCGCCGGCGCGCCCTGTTCGTCGATGCCCAGCAAGTGTGCCAGCGACATGCACGGATACAGCTTGCCGCCGATATTGACGATGCCCGCCAGGCCGCGCCCGCCGCGGTGCGGCAGCACATGCGGCTTGGCCTGCGGCGCCACGGAGTCGAACACGCGCGTGGGCAGCGCCAGCCATTCGCGGCCGATGCGAAATACCAGCGCCGAGCTGTCGCGCACTTCGCCGCCCGCATCGATCTGGCGGAAGTGGCTGGCCCAGTCGCGCTGGTAGTGTTCATCCACGGGCCGCTGCAGGTTGCGCTGGGCGGCGCCCGCATACACGTCGCAGTTACGGCAATGCACGTTGGCCGGCAGCCTGGGGCAGCTCTGGTCGCCGACCACGCCGATATGGTTCCAGCAGTCGTCGATGGCGTCGGGGGACTCGGTGGCGATGAGGTTGGTCATGCTTGCCCCTTAGTTGGACGCCTGGCGGCGCTGGTAGATGCGCGCCGCGCGCGCCTTCAGGGTGGCGGCGGCCGTGTGGTTGCCATTGCGTTCGGCCAGCAGCGACAGGTGGCACAGCGCCTCGTAATGGTCGGGTTGCAGGTAGATGCAGCGGCGCCAGTAATCGTCGGCCAGGTCCATCTTGCCGGCCAGTTCATTGATGATGCCCAGCATGAAATACGCTTCCGCCGCCTCGGGCACGCGCGCCAGGTGGGCGTGGCATTTTTCGCCCGCTTCGCGCAACTGGCCACGGTCGGCCAGCAGGCGCGCTTCGGCCAGCAAATCGGCTTGCGCGGCCGGCGCCGGCGCCGGCGATGGCGATGGCGATGGCACGGACACGGGGCGCGTGCGCGGCGCTGTCGCGGCGGCAGGGGCGGCAGCGGCAGCGCGCCTTGGCGCGGGCGGTACGCTGCGCAGGGGGCGCGCTGCCGGCAGCGGCGCCACTTGCAGGGGGCTGGCCGGCGCCGCCGTTTCCTTCTTCAGGGCGAAGGCCTGGCGGAACTGCAGCGGCGCAAAGCCGTTCTGGCAGAACGACGGCACTTCCGCATAGCCGGCCAGCAGCATGCCGTCGTCGGCCAGCAGGGCGGACAGGTTGTGGATGGCCGCGCGCGTCGTCGGCTTGTCGAAGTAAATCAAGAGGTTGCGGCAGAAGATGACGTCGTAATGGCGGCTGTAGGTGGCGGTGTCGAATTGCAGCAGATTGCCCTGCCTGAAGGTGACTTGCTCGCGCAAGGAGTCGATGATGCGGTAGGCGTCGTCGGCCACGTGCGTGAAATAGCGCTCGCGGAAGGCCACGTCCTGCGCGCGGAAGGCGTTGCGGCCATACACGCCGGCTTGCGCCCGCTCGATGCAGCCGGGGCTCAGGTCATACGCGTCGATGCTGAACGCCTGTTTTGGCACGCCGCCGTCGCGCAGCGCCATGGCCATCGAATACGGTTCCTCGCCGCCCGCGCACGGGACCGACAGGATGCGCGTGGCGCGCCCCCGCGCCCAGCGTTCCTGCACCAGTTCGACGGTGGCGTAGAAGGCCTGCGGGTCGCGGAACAGCCACGATTCCGGCACCACCACCAGCTCGATCAATTGCGTCATTTCGGCCGGCGTGAGCGCTTGCAGGTAGGCTTCGCTATCGCTGAAGCCCGTTTGCTCCATGCGCTGGCCGACGGCCCGCTCGGCCACGGCTTTGGAAACGGACAGGCCGGTCGCGCGGCGCAGCAGGGCTTGTGCCGTCATGCCGCGCCCGCGTCTTGAAACAGCAGCGCGCGCACGTCCGGCGGCAGCAGGTGTTCGAGTTCCACCAGCTGCACGATGCCGTCGGCGTCGCTGGCCACCTGGCCCAGGAAGGGCGCCGTGGCCACGCCGCTATCCTCGAGCTGGTCCGCCGCGATGTCGGCGATGCCGCGCACCTGCGTGGTCAGCAAGCCCAGCGCATGCGTGGCGCCGCCAGGCGCGCGGTAGTCGACGATGACGATGCGCGTGTCGAATTGCGCGGCGGCGGCCGGCAGCCCGGCCAGGCGCGACAGGTCGATCACGGGCACGGGCGTGCCGTGCAAGTCCATCAGGCCGGCCACGTAGTCTGGCGTGAGCGGCAACTGTTTGAGCTCCAGCAGCGGCAAGACGCGCACGATGCCGGCCAGGGGCAGGCCATAGCGGTCGCGTCCGATGTGAAAGAGCAGCACTTTCATGGGATCAGATGGTGACGGCGAAGGTCGACACGCTCGACTGCAGGTCGCCCGCCGCATATTGCAACTGGTGCACCGCTTCGCTGGTGGCCTTCAGCGACTCCACCGTCTGTTGCGTGGCGTCGTTGAGCTGCATCATGGTGTCGGAAATTTGCGACGCGCCGATCGCCTGCGACTGCATGCCTTGCAGCACGGCATCGAATTGCGGCGTGAGTTTTTGCACCTGGTCCATCACGGACGACAATTGTTCCGCCACTTGGCGTACCTCGCCCACGCTGCGGCGAATTTCTTCCGAGAATTTATCCATGCCCATCACGCTGGCGGACACGGCCGACTGCATTTCCTTGAGCATTTGCTCGATATCCCAGGTGGAGACGGACGTCTGGTCGGCCAGGCGGCGGATTTCCGTCGCCACGACGGAAAAGCCGCGGCCCGCTTCGCCCGCTTTTTCCGCCTCGATGGCGGCGTTCAGCGACAGGATGTTGGTCTGGTCGGCTACTTTCGTGATGGTGATCAGTACGCTATTGATATTGCTGGCTTTTTCCGACAGGGCCGCCAGCTTGGCGTTGATGGAATCGGTGGCCGAGACCATGTGCTGCATGGTCGAATCCATGCGCTTGAGGTTGTTTTGCGCTTCGGCCGTGGCATTCGTCGTGTAGTCGGCCACGGCGGTGGCGTCTTCCATGGTTTTCAGCAACTGGCTCGTGTTGGCCGAGATTTCCTTGGTGGTGCTGAGAATTTCCACGCTGGTTTGCGCTTGCTCAATACCCGTGGCTTCCTGCTGGCGCGCCGAGGCGGCGATTTCCGTGGCGGAGGTCGTCACCTGGATGCCGGCCTTTTGCACATTGTTGAGCAGGCTGCGCAGGTTTTCAAACATCTTCGCCAGGCCGTTGCCCAGCTGGCCGATGGCGTCGTTGCCCGTGATGCCGACCTTGCCCGTCAGGTCGCCCGAGGCCGCCTTCGACACCACTTCCAGCAGGGAATCGACCTTGGCGCGCAGGCTATTCGTGGCGGCCAGTTCATTGGCCTGGTTGTCCTGGATGGTTTGCGCCATGCGGTTGAACTCTTCCGTCACCTTGCCCAGCTCGTCGCGCGAAATGATGGCGGCGCGTGCGCCTTGCTCGCCGCCGGCGATGCGCCCGACGGCGTCCGTCAGGCTGTTCAGCGGGCCGAGGATGGCCTTGGCCAGGATGAAGGAAATGCCCAGCGCCAGCACCACGCACAGCACGCCGCCCAGCGCCAAGGTCAGCAGCATGGTTTCCTGCAGGCGACTTGACGTGGCCGTGCGCTCGGCCAGCAAGCGGTTTTCTTCGGCGGCGGCTTCGTCGAGCAGTTTGTTGGCTTGCACGATGCCGGGCGAGCCGGCCGGCGGAAGCAGGCGCGCCACCGTTTCCGTGGCGCCCGGCGCATTGCCCAGCGCGCGGCGTTTCTCGATCAGGGGGGTGATCCACTCCTTGACCCAGGTGCTGCTCAGCTGGTCGATCTTGCGGAAGCGTTCCGATTGCACCTTGTTGTCCACCGTCATGCTGATGGCTTTTTGCGTGTGCTGGCTCAGCACCCCTGTTTCATCGGTTTCCGGCGTCAGCGAAGCTTCGTTGCCGGTCAGGATGAAACCGCGCGCTTCCACCTGGATTTGCAGGATGGAATTGTGAATCTTGTCGATCTCGACCAGCACTTCCATCGTGTGCCGGTCCCATGCATTGGCTTCCGACAGCCGCGAAAAGCTGTTGTAGGCCACGCCCAGCAGGATCAGGATGATGGCCACGATGGAGCCGAAGCCCAGGTACAGTTTATTCTTGATACTCAGGTCTTTGAACATGGGAGGGCTCCGGAAGCGGGAAGGTCAGCACAATTGCACTGTAGCATTTTGCCATGAGGACAGCAAAATGGGGGCGATCTGGGTACGCGCGGGGCGGTAAATCGCTGCCGAGTGCGTTTCAAACGTAAAAAAGCCGCCCGGAGGCGGCTTTTGGCGGGCGCGGGAGGTAGTGCCTCCCAGTAACTAATTACTTCTGGCCGCGCTTTTCGCGGGCGATGGCGGCGATGCGCATGCGCAAGGCGTTCAGCTTGATGAAGCCGCCGGCGTCGGCCTGGTTGTAGGCGCCGCCGTCTTCGTCGAAGGTGGCGATGTTCATGTCGAACAGCGAATCCGTTTTCGAATCGCGCGACACGACGATGACATTGCCCTTGTACAGCTTGATGCGTACCCAGCCGTTCACGGTTTCCTGCGTGTGGTCGATCAGGGTTTGCAGGGCAACGCGCTCGGGCGCCCACCAGTAGCCGTTGTAGATCATCGACGCGTAGCGCGGCATCAGGTCATCTTTCAGATGGGCAACTTCGCGGTCCAGGGTGATCGATTCGATGGCGCGGTGGGCTTTCAGCATGATAGTGCCGCCCGGGGTTTCATAGCAGCCGCGCGACTTCATGCCGACGTAGCGGTTTTCCACCAGGTCCAGGCGTCCCACGCCATGCTTGCCGCCAACTTTGTTCAGTTCGGCCAGCACGGTGGCAGGCGACATGCGCACGCCGTTGATGGCGACGATATCGCCTTTTTCGTATTCGATGTCCAGGTATTCCGCTTCGTCCGGCGCCTTTTCAGGGCTGACGGTCCAGCGCCACATGGTTTCTTCCGCTTCGGCGCTCGGGTTTTCCAGGTGGCGGCCTTCAAAGCTGATGTGCAGCAAGTTGGCATCCATCGAGTACGGCGCGCCGCCGTTCTTGTGCTTCATGTCGATTTCGATGCCGGCGTCTTCCGCGTACTTCAGCAGTTTTTCGCGCGACAGCAGATCCCATTCGCGCCATGGGGCGATGATTTTCACGCCTGGCTTCAGCGCGTAGGCGCCCAGCTCGAAACGCACCTGGTCGTTGCCCTTGCCGGTCGCGCCGTGCGAGATGGCGTCGGCGCCGGTGGCGTTGGCGATTTCGATCAGGCGCTTGGCGATCAGCGGACGGGCGATCGAGGTGCCCAGCAGGTATTCGCCTTCATACACGGTGTTGGCGCGGAACATCGGGAAGACGAAATCGCGCACGAATTCTTCGCGGACATCTTCGATATGGATGTTTTCCGGCTTGATGCCGAACTTGATGGCCTTGGCACGCGCCGGTTCCAGTTCTTCGCCCTGGCCCAGGTCGGCCGTGAAAGTGACGATTTCGCACTGGTAGTTATCTTGCAGCCATTTCAGGATGACGGAGGTGTCGAGTCCGCCGGAATAGGCCAGGACTACTTTTTTAATGTCGCTCATATTGCTTCCAGTTGTCGTTGTCGATGTATGTATTGCGATGCTGCCAGGAGCTATGCAGTGCCTGGCGAATTAGTTGATTTTACCGAGTAACAGGTATTCGATCAGCGCTTTTTGCACGTGCAAGCGGTTTTCCGCCTCGTCCCACACCACCGATTGCGGGCCGTCGATCACTTCGGCGGCCACTTCCTCGCCGCGGTGGGCGGGCAGGCAGTGCATGAACAGGGCGTCGGGCGCGGCGCGGGCCATCTTCGCGCCATCGACGATCCAGCCGTCGAAGGCGGCGATGCGGGCCGCGTTTTCCGCTTCGTAACCCATGCTGGTCCACACGTCCGTGTTGACCAGGTGCGCGCCTTCGCAGGCGTCCGATGGATTGGCGAAGAAGGTGTAGCGCTCCGTCTTGACTTGCGCCAGGTCAATGTCGTAACCCTTCGGCGTCGACACGTTCACATGGAAGCCGAACACTTCGGCCGCTTGCAGCCACGAGTACAGCATGTTGTTGGCGTCGCCGATCCAGGCGACCACCTTGCCGGCGATCGAGCCGCGGTGTTCGATGTAGGTGAAGATGTCGGCAAAGACCTGGCACGGGTGGTGTTCATTGGTCAGGCCGTTGATCACCGGCACGCGCGAATTGGCGGCGAAGCGCTCGATGATTTCCTGGCCGAACGTGCGCACCATGATGATGTCGCACATGCGCGACATGACCTGGCCTGCGTCTTCCACCGGCTCGCCGCGGCCCAGCTGGGAATCGCGCGTGTTCAGGTAGATGGCGGCGCCGCCCAGCTGGTGCATGCCCGCTTCGAACGACAGGCGCGTGCGGGTCGAGTTCTTTTCAAAGACCATCACCAGGGTGCGGTCGATCAGTGGATGGTAGATTTCGTAGTTCTTGAACTTGCGCTTGATCAGATGGGCGCGTTCGATCACATATTCGTACTCTTCCAACGTGAAATCGGAGAACTGGAGGTAGTGCTTGATCGGTTTTTTTGTCGACATAATGACCACTTGAAGATGCGCAGGCCGCCGGCGGCGTGCCTTTCCCGCCGGGTTGCATCAGCGTACAACATCTCGTCTGATGACTGCCTCGCCCGGCGCGCTGCTGTGTTGATCGGTGCCAGCGCGACGCCTGTCGCGCGGTACGATGCGGTTTGCCAAGTTGAAAATAATGCAATGGCAAGTACTTCAGCCGTTCAATTATAAGGGTTTTGCTTTTAGATTGGAAAGACTGCCCGGGCGCGTACTTGTATAGGCAAGCCTGCGCCCGGGCAACGGGGTGGTGGATTAATAGATGCTGGCGGGCGCGGCGCCGTCCAGCTGGGGCGCCACCAGCGGCAAGTCCAGCGTGAAGCGCGTGCCGGCGGGGCTGCTGGCCACCTGGATGGTGCCGCCCAGCAGGGCCGTGACGATGTTGTAGCTGATCGACAAACCCAGGCCGCTGCCCCCCTGGCCCAGCTTGGTAGTAAAGAAGGGGTCGAAGATGCGCGACAAATGCTGCTCCGCGATGCCGCCGCCATTGTCTTCGAAGACGATCCGCACGCGCGCCGCGTCCGCCGTGGCGGACAGGCGCATGCAGCCCGTGCCGACGCCGCCATCGTTGGGTGCGGGGGCGAAGGCGTGCAGCAGGGCATTGTTGATCAGATTGGTGATCACCTGGCCGAACGGGCCGGGATAGCTGTCCATGGCGATGCCGAAGGCTATCTCCATTTCGATGCGGTGGCCCGAACTGCGGATGCGGTTCATGACGGTGGCGATGATTTCATTGCTTACTTGTTGCAAGTCAAAGCGGCGCCGCTGCTCGGTGGTGCGGTCGACGGCCACCTGCTTGAAGCTGTTGACCAGGTCGGCCGCGCTGCGCAGGCCGCGCATCACCAGCGCCGACGCCTTGCCCGCATCGTCGATGAAGGCGGCCAGGTCAGAGCGGCGCAGGCCGGGACCGTTCATCAGGCGTTCCACGTCTTCCGTCTTTTGCTGCATGGTGCTGGCGATCAACAGACTGTTGCCGATCGGGGTATTCAGTTCATGCGCCACGCCGGCCATCAGCGAACCGAGGGCGGCCAGTTTTTCCTGCGATACCAGTTGCGCCTGGGCATCTTGCAATTGCCGGTAGGCGCTGGCGTTGTCGAGCGCGATGGCGCCATACGCGCACAGGGTGCGGAAGATCAGCCGCTCGCGTTCGCCATATGCGTTGGCGTGGCAGGCCTGCACCGTCATCACGCCGAGCACGCGCTCGCCCACCATCAGCGGCACGTACAGCACGCTCTGGTTATGCAGGGTGCCGGGTACGGTGTAGGCGTGGCGGCGCGGCGGTACCTGGTCGATATACACTTCGCGCCGGCCCAGCAGACAGCGCACGGAGTAGGCGCGGGGATTGCTCAGTGGAATGGCGTTGTCGGACAGGGGCCGGCCCGCCTCCATGCCATGTGCGCGGCGCAGCGCCGTGCCTGCGGCGTCGAGCATGTAGACGGCAAAGGTGTTGACTGGCAGCAAGGCATGCACGTGGCGGTCGAGCACCTGGAACACGGCGCTGGCGTCGAGGTGGGTGGTGATTTCCTGGCCGATGGCCGACAGCCGTTCCAGGGTGTCGCTGGTCTGTTGCAGCACTTCGGCGCGGCGCGCTTCGGAGGCGGCCAGTTCGCGGTGGTGATAGCCTTCCGAGCGCGCATGTTCCGTCTGGTGGTAGACCTGCATGGCGGTGGCGCGGTTGCTCGCTTGCTGGGTGTGGCTTTTTTCGCGCGCCATGCCCGCATCGAGGGCGATATCGTAGGCGCGCGCATAATCGCCCGCATGCGCGTATTCGCGCGCCAGTGCATCGAGCAGTTCGCCGGGCGGCGAATAGCCGTCGATGGAAGCTGCCACCTGCAGCGCCTGGTGCAGGAAATGCAGGGCGGGATTGCGTTCCAGCATGTCCGCGGGCGGCGGCAACTCATGGCGCGCATGCAACATCGACAAGACGCGCAGCGCCGCCACCTGGTGCATGGCGTCGCCCTGCGCGGTGGCCAGCTGGCAAGCCCGCTCGGCCGCCTGCAGCGCCTCGTCCGGGCGGTCCAGGTAGGACAGCGCGTGGGCGCTGCCGCGCTGCGCCATGCTACGGAAATCGGCCTGGCCCAGCGCTTCGGCGCGTTGCGCCAGCCGGCTGAAGGCGTCGAGCGCCGTGTCGTAGTCGCCCTTGTCCAGGCTCAGTTCGCCCAGGTGGAACAGGGCGTTGGCATAGGTGCGTGCGCCAGCCACGGGCGCCAGGATGAGCAGCGCCTGGCGCAGCAAGTCTTCGGCCGCGGCCAGGCGGCCCAGCTTGCGCATGGTTTCGGCCGTATGCGTCTGGCAGGCGCCGATGCTGCGCGGCCAGCCGGTGGGGCGCGCCAGGTCCAGCGCGCACTGCATCCACTCCAGGGCCGATTCGTTGTCGTTGAGGCTGGCGAAACAGTCGCCGATATTGATGGCGGCCGTGATGGCGCCGCGCAGCTGGCCGCTTTCCAGCGCCGCCTCGTAGCTTTGCATATAGTGGCCGGCGGCCGCGCCCAGGTCGCGCGAGGTGTGCGCCAACAAGCCACGGAAGTCATGCACCCAGGCGGCCAGCGGCGCGGGCAGCTTGCCGCTGGCGCTGTCGGCCTGGAAGCGGTTGCCCCAGCGCGCCTGTGCGGCTGGCGCATCGCGCAGCACGGCCCAGCGCGCCGTGGCCGCGTCGGCCAGGCTGGCGCGCATCGCATCGCCGGCGCCGCGCGCTTGTTCGGCCGCGGCCAGCAGTTCCGCATCGCAGCGGGCATGGTCGCCCCGGTCGACGGCAATCGAGGACAACAGCCAGTGGGCATCGGCGCAGGCGGCGCCGTCGCCATGCGCGCACAGGATAGCGTGCGCGGCCATGGCCAGGCTTTCCGCCGTATCGAGCGCACCTTGCAGCCATGCAACCTCTGCCTGCACCAGTTGCAGACGCGCCTGCGCCTGTTCCAGTGCGGCCGGTTCCAGGCCCGCCAGCGGCAGCAGCAGATAAGCTTCCTCGCTCAGCTGAGTTGCTCGAAGGCAATCGCGCTGGCGCAAATGCCAGGACAGCAACAACAGCAGCGGTACGCGCCCGGCGCCGCGCAACGGCAGCAATGCGTTTTCCCACTGCGCTACGTCATGTTCGAGCGCGAACATTTCCATTCAAGCATTCTCCCCGCAAACAGTGGCGCCAACCTGCGACCGCACAGGCCATCTTGATGGCATTGTAAGCTGCATTGCGGGGAATTGTTCAGTGCGCCAGTCAGAATTATTCATCGTGCATGGCGGCACAGGCGGGGGCGATTTGCCCTCGGCGTTCGATGGGGGGCAGGCGCCTAGCGCGACACCACGCGGATGCCGCCGTTGCTGGCGCTGCGCATGTCGGCGCTCACATGCAAGCCGGGCAGGAGCTGGGCGTCATCGATCGTCACATGCTCGCGCTCGCCATCGTTGCTGAAGACGAAGGTCGCGCCCTTTTTGCTGACAAACTGGCCGGGACCGGTGGGATAGATTTGCACGCTGGCCTTTTTCTGCCATTCGCGGTCATCGATCAGGCGGCCAAAGAAATGGTTTTCCTGCTGGTGGATTTCCAGGCGTTGCCCGTTTGACAGGCGGTATTGCTGTTCGATGGCAAAGGCTTCCTGGGCCGTGACGTGATAGGCGGCGCCGGAGGTGACACGCACGCTGTCGGTGCTTTGCGGGGCAATGGCCGTCTGGGCCTGGGCGGTGCCGCCGGCCAGGGCGAAGAGGGCGGCGAGAAGGGGGAGGACGCGTTTGGTATGCATGACATTCACCTTCGATCAGGATGGCTGGTTTGATTGGAGTTAGATCGTGTGGTCGCTGGCAGGTTTCCGGCAGGGACTGGTGTCAAGTTAACAAACGCGGCCTTGCATCGCCAGCGGCAAGCGATGGAAGGCCGCTTTTACGCGCTGAAATGCATAAAACGGCGGATGAACAGTTTTGGGATTAAACGTGGAAAGCGAACTCGGCGGCAAAATTAAATTTTGCCAGCCCAGGTTTTCTGTCGCTATTTTTGCGTTGCGGCGGGCGTTTAATACAGCGTTTGCGCCGATTCGTGCAGCAGCTGGCCGTACAGGGTATGGCGCATCTTGGCGATCTTGCCTTCAGACAAGGCTTGCAGGATGGCGCATTGCGGTTCGATCAGGTGGCGGCAGTTATAGAACTTGCAACCGCCCAGGTAGGGCTGGAATTCGCGGAAGGCCCGCTCCAGCATGCCCTCGGACAAGTGGTACAGGCCGAATTCCTGGAAGCCGGGCGAATCGATGATGGAGCTGTTTGCGCCCAGCTCGTCGAGCTTGTACAGGCGCGTAAAGGTCGTCGTGTGCTTGCCCGTGTCGAGCGCGGCCGAGATTTCGCGCACGGCGATGTCGGCGTCCGGCACCAGCAGGTTGATCAATGACGACTTGCCCATGCCCGACTGGCCGATGAGGATCGACGACTGCCCCGCCAGCAGGGGCGCCAGGGTGGCCACCGCGTGCTCCGGTTCGGCGCGCGCCGACACTTCATCGACGGGATAGCCCATCGAGGAATACGGCAGCAGGCGTTCGCGGGCGCGCTCCAGCGAAGCCGTCACGTCCGTCTTGTTGAGGATGATGCGCGCCTCGATGCCGGCCGCGTCGGCCGCCACCAGCGAGCGCGAGATCAGGTCGTCGGCAAAGCCCGGTTCCGTCGCCACGACGATGAACAGCTGCGTCAGGTTGGCGGCCAGCAACTTCGATTTGTACTGGTCCGAGCGGTACAGCAGGGTCTTGCGTTCCTCGATGCGGTCGATGACGGCCTGGTCGTTGGATGTGCGCGTCAGGTGCACGATGTCGCCCACGGCCACATTGGTTTTCTTGCCGCGCGTTACGCATTGCAGCTTGGCGCCGTCCACGTCGGCCAGGTAGTGGCGGCCGTGGGCGGCGATGATGATGCCCGTCAACTTGCTTTCGCTCATGGGGCCACCTGGCTGCTCTGGTAGATGAGGTCGGCCTTGGCGGCGCAGATGAAGTCGTTTTCGGACAGGCCGCCGGCGCCCTGGTTGACCGAGTGCGTGTCGTAGCGCACGGCGCAGGTTTTGTAAGTAATGATGAGCTCCGGATGGTGGTCTTGCGTATGGGTCATATAGGCCAGGGCGTTCACGAACGCCAGGGTCTGGTAGTAATTCTTGAAGCCGAAGTCGCGGCACAGCTTGCCATTTTGCAAGCTCCATTGCGGCAGCAGGGCGTGCAGGGTGGCAATGTCCGTGTCGCCCAGCGCCTGCTGGCGCGGCGTGCAGGACAGTTGGGCCAGGTCTTGCGAAGTCGATGGCGTATTCATGTCGTAGCCCCTTTCAGGTGGCGGATGCGCACGCTGGCCGGCGGGTGGCTATCGTAGAAGGCCGAGTGCAGCGGGTCGGGCGTCAGGGTTGACGCATTGTCTTCATACATTTTGACGAGCGCCGAGACCAGGTCGTCCGCCTGCGTGTGCGTGGCGGCAAAGGCGTCGGCTTCGAATTCATGCTTGCGCGAGCTGAGCGAGGTCAAGGGTCCTAGCAGGAAAGTGAAGACGGGCAAGGCCAGCATGAACAGCAGCAGCGCCAGCGCATCCGTCGGCTGGCCCGTCAGGGCCAGGGCGACGGGGTCGACGCCCAGGCCCGCGTAAAACCATGGTTGCGTCTTCAGGAAGCCCAGCAGCGCCAAAAAGCCCAGCGAAATGACGAACATCATGGCGATGCGCTTGACGATGTGCTTGAGCTTGAAGTGGCCCAGTTCATGCGCCAGCACGGCTTCGATTTCCTGCGGCGCCAGGCGCGACAGCAAGGTGTCGAAGAAAACGATGCGCTTGTTGGCGCCAAAGCCCGAGAAATACGCATTGCCATGGGCGCTGCGCTTCGAGCCATCCATGACGAACAAGCCTTTCGAGGCGAAACCCACGCGCTGCATCAAGCCTTCGATGCGGCTTTTCAGCGCTTCGTCGGCCAGCGGCGTGAATTTATTGAACAGGGGGGCGATGACGGTGGGAAACAGCACCATCATCAGCAACTGGAAGCCGCTCCAGACGAACCACGCGTACAGCCACCACAGGCCGCCCGACTTGGCCATCAGGGTCAGCACGACCCAGATCAGCGGCAGCCCGATGACGGCGCCCAGGCCCACGCCCTTGAGCATGTCCGTGAAGAACAGCTTGCGCGCCATGGTGTTGAAGCCGAAACGTTGTTCCAGCACAAACTGGCGGTAATAATCGAAGGGCAGGTCGATCAGGCCGGAAATGGCGGCAAAGGCGGCGATCAGGCCGATCTGGTACAGCATGGGCGAGCCAGAGCCCATCCATTCATTCAGGTGCAGCGCCAGCCATTGCAGGCCGCCCAGCAAGGTAAAACCGATCAGCACGGCATAGTTGACCAGCAGGGTCAGCAAGCCGAACTTGGTCTTCGCCACCGTGTAGTCGGCCGCCTTCTGGTGCGCGGCCAGCGGAATCTTTTCCGCAAATTCGGCGGGCACGGCGGCGCGGTGGGCCAGCACGTGGCGAATCTGCCGCGAAGCGAGCCAGAAGCGCACGGCCAGGGTCAAAACGAGGACGGATACAAACAAAATCGAAAACGCGAGTGAATACATTCTGTGCCTGTGAGAAAATGGCTGATTATTTATTTAGTTTGATTAGGCCAAGAGAGAATTATGTCACAAGCGACCGACTTAACTGCATCCACCCCCGCACCCGCCGTGCCGGCACGTCCCAATGAGATGAATCTGGTCTGGGTTGACATGGAAATGACGGGCCTGGAGCCCGATACCGACCGCATCATCGAGGTGGCGGTGGTGGTGACGGACATGCACTTGAACCTGCTGGCCGAAGGCCCCGTGTTTGTGATTCATCAATCGGATGAAACCCTGAACAAGATGGATGCATGGAACAAGGGCACGCACGGCCGCTCGGGCCTGATCGACAAGGTCAAGGCGTCGACCGTGACGGAAGCGCAGGCGGAAGCGGAATTGATCGCGTTCCTGAAGAAATACGTGCCAGCTGGCAAGTCGCCCATGTGCGGCAACACCATCGGCCAGGACCGCCGCTTCATGGTGCGCGGCATGCCGAAGCTGGAAGCGTTCTTCCACTATCGTAATGTTGACGTATCAACATTGAAAGAGCTGTGCAAGCGCTGGAAGCCGGAAATCGCCACCGGTTTCAAGAAGCACCAGAAGCACACGGCGCTGGCCGATATCCTCGAGTCGATCGAAGAGCTGAAGTACTACCGCGAACACTTCATCAAGCTGTAATGTGATGACGCCTCGCAAAACCTACTGCGCGTCGGTATAGGCGGCCTGCGATGCTCACCGTACTTGAGTACGGTTACGCTTCTCAGCCACCTCTCCCTTCCGCTCGCTACGGTTTTGCGAGGCGTCGCGAAGGATCTGTTACATCGTATCCAAGTCAAAGGTAGACCAAGCGCCATCCTCGCCTTGCCACTGCAGCGCAAACGGTCCCGTTTGCCGCAATCCCGTGATCCACACTGTCTCGCCAGGTTCGCGGAAATATGCCGCGCACTGGCCGAACGGCTGCTCCAGCCGGCACAGCACCAATCCTTCGCCCGCCACGGCGCACCATTGCTCATTGATATCGATCAAGGCCACGGCCGGGTCGCCATAGAACTCGCCCAGGCTGGCTTGCCGGCCATCGGCCGCCGTCACCTTGGCGTGTTCATATTCATGCTGGAGAATAAATCGGGCGCTGCGCGCCAGTTCCGTGCTCGTCATGCTGTCTCCACGGTGGGCCAGACGGTTTCCTGGTCGGCGCGCGCCTCGGCGATCAGCCATTCGCAGAAGGCGTGCACGAGGGGCCGCGTTTCCGCCTGGGGCGAGCGCAGCAAGTAATAGCAGTGGGGGCCGCGCACGGCGTGCTCGAACACGCGCACCAGGCGGCCCGAGCGCAAATCGTCGCCGATCAGGGGGCTGGCGGCGATGGCCACGCCCTGGCCGCTGGCGGCCGCGTCCAGGCATAGATACGTGTGCGAAAAGCGCGCGCCGCTGTTACCGCTATTGCCGCTGTAATGCACGCCGCAGCTGTGCAGCCAGCGCGTCCAGTCGATTTCGCCGGGCAGGTGCACTTCCGGTTCGTCGTGCAGCAGCGGGTAGCGCAGCAGGTCGGCGGGCTGGCGCAGGCTGGCCGCGTTGGCGCGGAAATCGGGGCTGCAGACGGCGGAAAACCATTCTTCCATCAATAAATCGACTTTCAAGCCAGGATAGCGGCCCGGACCCAGGCGGATGGCCACGTCCACGCCATCGCGCGCCAGGTCGACCGGGTGCATCGAGGCCAGCACGCGCAGTTCGATCTGCGGATAGCGGTCGCGCAGGCGGCCCAGGCGCGGCATCAGCCAGCGCGAGACGAGCGAACTGGTGGCCGTCACCGTCACCACCTTGTCGTCGCCCTGGCGCCGCGCCTGCTCGGAGACGTCGGCCAGCTGGTTAAGGATCGGCCCCAGCGAGGCCGCATAGCGCTGCCCGGCGCTGGTGAGCACCACGCCGCGCGGCATGCGCTGGAACAGCACGATGCCCAGCCACGCTTCCAGCTGTTTTACGTGGTGGCCGATGGCGCCGGCCGAGACGTGCAATTCTTCGCCCGCGCGCTGGAAGCCTTCATGGCGGGCAGCCGCCTCGAAGGCGTGCAGGGCGGCGAGCGGGGGCAAGGGACGTGACATGGCACTCTTCAAGTGAATTGAGCCTCAGTAATATTCGGCCTATCCGTGAAGAATATTGGTTTGTTTCATTTTGCGCAAGCGAATATGATGCCGTCTATGCGTGAAGTGACCCGCAATAGGATTCACGCATGTATTTCACGCACGCATCACCTTCCAGCCTTGCTTGGCATTAATATTTACAACGCCTGGGAAAACCGTCGCGAGCGGCAGTGATTTGTGGCTGAGAAGCGCAACCGTACTTCAGTACGGTGAGCATCGCAGGCCGCAAAGCGCGACGCGCAGCAGGTTTGCCCTGGCGTACTCAAAGAGGTTTAGTCATGTCTGATCGCCGCGCTGTTGCGCTGGTGTTGCTGTCGGCCGCCGGTTTCGGCAGTTCCGCAGTGTTTGCCAAGGCGGCGTATGCGTCCGGGGTCAACCCGTCGACCATGCTGGCCTTGCGTTTCGTTATCGCCGCCATGCTGTTGCTGCCGCTCGTGTGGCTGGGCGGCTGGCGCTTGCCGCGCGGCCGCCTGCTGGCCGGCTACATGCTGATGGGCTTGATGTACACGGCACAGTCGCAAGGCTATTTCAATGCCCTCATGTATGCCAGCAGCGGCCTGTGCGGCATGTTGCTGTATGTGTATCCTGTGCTGGTGACGATCCTGGCGCTGGCGCTGGGCTGGGAAAAGCTGGACCGCCGCATGCTGGTGCTGATGGCGCTGGCGATTTCCGGCATGGCCATCACCCTGGGCGGCAAGCTGCAGGGCCAGCCCATCGGCATCGCCCTGGCCTTGATGGCCGCCGGCGTGTACGCCGTGTACATTCTGTTTGGCAACAGCTTGTCGAAAAGCCGCGAGAATATTCACCCATTGGCCGCTTGCGTGGTGATCCTGGGAACGGCGGGCCTGTCGAACAGCGCGATTGCCTTGTGGCAAGGCGTGTCCTTGCCGGGCACGGCGACGGGCTGGCTGGCCGTCAGCGCCATCGCCCTGTTTTCGACGGCCATCGCGATTGCCGCCTTCTTTGCCGGCGTGGCGCAAATCGGCGCGGCCAAGGCATCCATCATTTCCACGTTCGAACCCGTCATCACGATGGCGTTCGGCGTGACCCTGCTGAAGGAATCCGTCAGCGGCACGCAATTGCTGGGCGGCGCCATGGTCCTGGCCGCCGTGGTATTGCTGGCGCAGCGCCCGGCGGCGAAACCGGCATCCATGCCGGCGGTACAGGCCAGCGCCTGAGTTCAACGCTGACATTTTCTCAACACTGATCAGTCGTATCGATCGGTCTCCTTTGCGCTGCGACGGGTTTCCTGTCGCGGCGCTTTTTTTTGCGCGTATTTTTTTTCACATAAATAAGCCTTGATTGCGAATGATTCTCATTTATAATTAACTTCAAGATTCCCCCACCACCAGCCAGCCTATGCCAGCCAGTGTTCGCCTTGAAAGGAGACACCGTGACGAGCATGCCCCCTATTTGCAACACCGAGCTGGTCGCCAGCGAATTTGCCCGCCTGCGCCGCGAGAAAAAAGCCCGCCACCGCGACATCGCCGAGGAACTGGCCATTTCCGAAGGCGAGCTGATCGCCGCGCATGCCGGCTTGTCGCCGGCCGATGGCGCCTTGCTGGGCGCCGAGCGCCTGCAGGCCGACTGGCCCGCCATCATCGCCGCGCTGGAACCGCTGGGCGAAGTCATGGCGCTGACGCGCAACGCTTCGTGCGTGCATGAAAAGACGGGTGTCTATCGAAAAGCCAGTCACAACAACCACGTGGGCCTGGTGCTCGGTGGCGACATCGACTTGCGCGTGTTTTACCGCCAGTGGGCGCATGGCTTTGCCGTGCGCGAGGTGAGCGAAAAAGGGGGCGGGAAGGAAGTGCAGCGCAGCCTGCAATTTTTCGATGCTGCCGGCCATGCCGTGCACAAGATTTTCATGAAGCCGCAAAGCGACCTGGCCGCCTATGACGCGCTGGTCGCGCATTTTGCCGACGCGGACCAGGCGGCAGGCATCGCCGTGACGGCGCCGGCTGCGCCGCCGGCCGAACTGCCCGACGCGCAGATCGACGTGGCCGGCTTTCGCGCCGCCTGGGCCGATTTGCGCGACACGCATGAATTTTTCACCTTGCTGAAAAAATATTCGGTCTCGCGCCTGCAGGGCCTGCGCCTGGCCGAGGCGCGCTTCGTGCAGCAGCTCGACAAATCCTGCGTGCTCGACCTGCTCAACAGCGCCGCCCTCGAAAAAGTCGCCATCATGGCCTTCGTCGGCAATGCGGGCATGATCCAGATCCATTCGGGGCCCGTGCACAAGATCGCCGTGATGGGGCCGTGGATCAATGTCCTCGATACGCGCTTCAACCTGCATTTGCGCGAAGACCATATCGCCAGCGCCTGGGTGGTCAAAAAGCCCACGGTCGACGGGCTGGTAACGTCGGTGGAACTGTTCGACGCCAAGGGCGACACCATCGTCATGTTCTTCGGCGAACGCAAGCCGGGCGTGCATGAACTGTGCGAATGGCGCAACGTCGTCGAGCGCGTGCTGCAGGAGGGTGAACTATGCGCCGCATGATCGCCGCCAGCGTGGCGCGCCGCATCGCGCTGAAAAAAATGGGGGCGGGAGCCCTGGCTCTGGCCGCGCCGATGCAGGTGCTGGCGGCCGTCAGCGACGCCGGCAAGCCGCTTGTCAAGGCGCGGCGCATCGTCAGCGTGGGCGGCGCCCTGACGGAAATCGTCTACGCGCTCGAGGCGCAGGGCGAACTGGTGGGCGTCGATACCACTTCGCTGTATCCGGCCGTGGCGCAGCAGCTGCCGCAGGTCGGTTATGCGCGCACCTTGTCGGCCGAGGGCGTGCTGTCGCTGGCGCCCACGCAGCTGATCGCCACCGAGG
Source organism: Janthinobacterium sp. SUN120 (assembly GCF_030397735.1). Taxonomy (NCBI): domain Bacteria; kingdom Pseudomonadati; phylum Pseudomonadota; class Betaproteobacteria; order Burkholderiales; family Oxalobacteraceae; genus Janthinobacterium; species Janthinobacterium sp. SUN120. Next base: position 27,666 of record NZ_JAPUBW010000005.1, read on the forward strand.
AGGCGGGGCCGCAAACGGTGCTGCGGCAGGTGCGCGACGCGGGCGTGCCGGTGGCGGTACTGAATGCGAATAACAGATTCGAAGGCTTGCTCGAACGGGTAAAACAGGTGGGCCAGATCACGGGACGCGCCGACCCCGCCGCGCGCCTGGCGCAAGCCTTGCAACAGCAGTGGGACGGCGTCCTGGGCAAGGTGCGCCAGCGCAGTCATGCCCCGGTGCGCGTGCTGTTCATCCTCGCCCATGCGCCGAACCAGGTGATGGTGGGCGGGCGCGAGACGGGCGCCGACGCCATGCTGGCGTATGCGGGCGCCGTCAACGTGATGGGCGGGCTGGGCGGATTTGCCGGCTACAAGCCGCTCACGCCGGAAGCCGTGATCGCCGCGCGGCCCGACCTGGTGCTCGTCACGGACCAGGGCTTGAAGGCCTCGGGTGGCGTGGACGGCATCTTGAAACTGCCAGGGCTGGCGCAGACGCCGGCCGGGCGCAAGCACCGCATCGTCTCGCTGGAAGCCATGCTGCTGCTGGGCTTTGGCCCGCGCATGCCGCAGGCGCTGGCCGAACTCGATGCAGCGTTTGCCAAAGCCATGGCCGCATGAACGTGGCCTCCCTGGCGTCCGTCGCTCCCTGGCGCTGGCCGCGCTGGGGCGCTGGCGGGCTGCTGGCCGCCGCCCTGGCGTGCGGCTTGCTCATCGCCGTGCAGGCGGGCGCCGTGCCGGTGGCGCTGGCCGACTGGCTCGCGCCCTTGCAGGCTGGCGACGAGGCGCTGTCCGGCGGCGCGTATGTGCTGTGGCATATCCGCCTGCCGCGCGCCCTGTTTGCCATCCTGATCGGCGCCGCGCTGGCGCTGGCTGGCGGCTTGACGCAAGGTCTGTTCCGTAATCCGCTGGCCGATCCGGGCCTGCTGGGCGTGAGCAGCGGCGCCGCCTGCGCGGGCGCTGCCACCATCGTCTTTGCCGCCAGCCTGCACGTGGCGCCCGAGCTGCGCGTGTGGCTGCTGCCGGCCGCCGCGTTCGCAGGCGCCATGCTCATTTGCGTGCTGCTCGACCGGGTCGCCCGCTGGGCCACGCCCGGCTCCATCGTCGGCCTGCTGCTGACGGGCGTGGCGCTGAACGCCATCACGGTGGCCGTCATGGGCCTGTGCATCTACCTGGCCAGCGACGACCAGTTGCGCACCCTGATTTTCTGGACATTGGGATCGCTGTCGGCCGGCAGCTGGCGCCAGGTGGCGGCCTTGCTGGTGGTGCTGGCCGGCGCGCTGTGGGCCACGCGCTTCCTGATGCGCTCATTGAATGCGCTGGCGCTGGGCGAGGCGCAGGCGCTGCACGTGGGCATCGACGTGGGCCGGCTGCGCACGCAGGTGATCGTGCTGGTGGCCGTGCTGACGGGTTTTGCCGTCGCCTGGTGCGGCGGCATCGGCTTCATCGGCCTGATCGCGCCGCATCTGGTGCGCACCTGGCTGGGCGCCGACCAGCGCAAGGTATTGCCGCTGGCGATGCTGATGGGAGGCTTGCTGCTGCTGTTGGCCGACACCCTGGCGCGCACGGTGGCCATTCCGGCGGAAGTCCCCGTCGGCATTTTCACGGCCTTGCTGGGCGGGCCATTTTTCCTGATGCTGTTGCGGCGCTTCCGCCACGGCACCGCCTGAAAGGATGCCCATGACGCCCCTGCTGGAACTCTCCTTCGCCACCACGCAACTGGGCCAGCAATATTTCGGCCCCTTCCATGTGCGGGTAGCGCCGGGCGAGCGCATCGCCATCCTCGGTCCCAGCGGCGCGGGCAAGTCGACCCTGCTCAAATTGATGGCGCGCGAACTGCCTCCGCAGGCGGGCCAGGTGGCGTTCGCGGGCCGGCCGCTGGCGCAGTGGCCGCTGGCCGAACTGGCCCGGCGCCGCGCCGTCCTGCCGCAAGGCTCGAACGTGGCCTTCGGACTGCAGTGCGAGCTGGTGATCGGCCTGGGGCGGGTGGCGCGCCTGGTCGACCCGCAATTGGAACAGATTGTGCAGGACGCGGCCGCACTGGCGCACGCCGCGCATTTGCTGGGGCGTCGCCTGGACACCCTGTCCGGCGGCGAGCAGGCGCGGGTGCAGCTGGCGCGCATCTTTGCGCAGATGTGGGATGTACACGATGGCTTGATACTCGTCGACGAACCGCTGGCGGCGCTCGATCCCGGCCTGCAGTTCGATTTGCTCGACAGCCTGCAGCAGTTTTGCGCCGCGCGCGGCCACGCCGTCGTCGCCATCCTGCACGATATCAACCACGCCTTGCTGGGCTTCGAGCGCCTGCTGCTGGTGCGTTCGGGCCAGCTGGTCGCCGACCTCGCCAGCGATGCCGGCGCCGTGCCCGCCCTGGCCGCGCTGTACGGCATTGCCCTGACGACGGCCACCAGCAGCGATGGCGACGTGTGCGTCATCCCTGCCAGAAGCGCCGTGCGCAGGGCCGCCTGAGCGACTTACTCACTTACTCACTCACCACACATCCGCCGTGCGCGGCCGCGCCATCTGGCCGCTGCCCAGCAGCCACACCATCAGCGCATCGGCCTGTTCGCGCGTGGCCGCCACCTCCTGCAGGATGCCGAACGCCTTCATGGCGCCGGCCGCCATCGCCTGCAGGCGCGCGCGCTGTTTCGCGTCCGCCTCGACCGACACCAGGCCCCGGCACAGGGCGGCCAGCTCTGCCTTGTTGTGCTTGAGCCACAGGCCGCGCCGCTTGCGGTCGATGTGCGCTTCATCGCCGCGTTCCTCTTCGAACAGCATGACGAACGGTACGCCATGGCGCAGCAGGGCGTCCATGTCGTTTTCCCACAGCGGGGCATAGCCGGTGACGGCCGTTTCAGGGCGAAAGCGCACGACGGGAAAGTCGCTGACGTCGTGGATGGAAAAATGTGCGGGATTCGGTTTCATGGCGTGCTTCCTTGCGAGGTGGTTGAAAATGCCTGCCAGCCGCCGCCCAGCGCCTTGTAGACCTGGACCAGCGACAGCGAAGCGGTGGCGCGGCTGTCGACCAGCGCCGCTTCGTTGTTCAACAGCGTGTTTTGCACATGCAGCACGTTGATCAGGTCCGTGCCGCCCTGGCGGTACTGCAGTTCCGCGCTGCCCAGCGCCCGGCGTCCCTGTTTGACGGCTTCATCGAGGCTGGCCTGGCGGCGGGCGTTGGCCTGGTAGCCAGAGAGCGCGTCTTCCACCTCGTGCCAGGCGGCCAGCACTGTCTGGCGGTAGGCGATGGCCGCTTCCTGCTGCTGCGCTTCGCGCAATTGCAGGTTGCCGCGCAGGCGGCCGCCATCGAACAGGGGCACGCTGAAACCGGGGCCGAAGGCGAAGCGCTTGGCGTCCCAGCCGATGTCGGACAGCTGCATCGCCTGCAGGCCGATGCTGCCCGACAAGGTGATGCGCGGATAAAAGTCGCCTTGCGCCACGCCGATGGCGGCCGTGGCCGCGTGCAGCTGCGCCTCGGCGCGGCGAATGTCGGGACGCCGCTCGGCCAGGCTGCTCGGCACGCCCAGCTGCACCTGCAGGGCCACGGCCGGAATGTCCTTGCCCGCCGCCAGTTCCGCCTGCAAGGCTTGCGGCGGCAGCGCCAGCAAGAGGGCGAGGGCATTGCCCAGGCGCGCTTCGCGCTGCTGCAGCGGCGGCAGGCGCGCTTCGATGGTGGCCACGTGGGCTGCCGCCTCGGCCTCGTCGAGTTGCGTCGCCGCGCCTTCGCGCAGGCGGATACGCGTCAGGTCCAGGGTATGGCGGGCGATATCGAGCAGTTGCTGCGTGATGGCCAAGGTCTGCTGCGCGCCGCGCAACTCGATGTAGTCGCGCGCCGTCTCGGCCAGCACGGCCAGCAGCACGCCGCGCTGCGTTTCCATGGCCACGTCGATCCTGGCGTCGGCCGCTTCCACTTCGCGCCGCACGCGGCCCCACAAGTCCAGTTCCCAGGCCGCATCGAGATTGCCTTGCCACAGGTTGTAGGCGGACTGGCCGTTGTGGCGCGACGGGTCGCTCAAGCCTTGTTCGCTGTTGCGCGCGCGGCCATAGCTGCCATTCGCGCCCAGGGACGGGCCTTGCGCGGCGCCGGCCATGCCGCGCGCGGCGCGGCTCTGTTCCAGGCGGCTGCCTGCCGCCAGCACGTCGAGGTTGGCGCCGGCGGCGCGCTGCAGCAGGGAAGACAGGGTGGCGTCGCCAAAGCTGTCCCACCAGCGCTGTTCGATGGCGCCATCCAGGCTGGCGGCGAAACGGGCATCTTCCGCCTGGTGCCATTGCTGTCCCAGATCATGGGGCGGGCGCTGGAAGTCGCTGCCGACGCTGCCGCAGCCGGCCAGGCCCAGGGCCGTGAAGAGTATCAGTGCTTTCATCGCGCGCTCACCTGTTGCAGCTGTTGACGGCGCATGGCCGTATCGATGCGCACTTCGGCCGACATGCCCACGCGCAGGCGGGCGTCGGCATCCTGGCCGGGATCGAGCGCGATCCTGACGGGAATGCGCTGTACCACCTTGGTGAAGTTGCCGGTGGCGTTTTCCGGCGCGATGGCGGCGAACGTGACGCCCGTGGCGGGCGCGATGCTGTGCACCGTGCCGCGCAGGAGCATGCCCGGATAGGCATCGACGGCGATGCTGGCTCGCTGGCCCTGGCGCACGTGGGTCAGCTGGGTTTCCTGCAGGTTGGCGACGACGAAGCTGCGGTTCAATGGCACCACGGCCATCAGGCTGGCGCTAGGAGCCACCAGGGCGCCGACGCGCACGGCGCGGCGTCCGACGATGCCGTCGATGGGGGCGCGCAGCTGCGTATGCGACAGATCAAGTTCGGCCCGTTGCAGGCTGGCGCGGGCGCGCAGCAGGGCCGCTTCGGCCGCGCCTTGCTGCGCCTGCAGAATGTCCGTCTGCTTGCGGGTGGAGACGAGGGCGGCGCGGTTTTGCGCCAGGCGCGCGCGGCTCACGTCGAAGCGCGATTGCGCCTGTTGCGCATTCTGCACGCTGCCCGCGCCCTGGCCGGCCAGGTGCTGCGAGCGGGCCAGCTCCTGCTGCGCCAGTTTGTCTTCCGCCTGGTTGGCGTCGACCAAGGTCGTGGCTTGCTCGATCACCGATTGCTGGCGTTGCAGGGTGGCGCGGGCATAGTCCAGCTGCGCCTCGGCGCCGGCTACTTCGGCGCGGGCCGAGGCGGCGGCGGCCTGGTAATCGCGGTCGTCGATGCGCGCCAGCAGCTGACCCGCCTTGACAGTCTGGTTGTCTTCCACCAGCACTTCCCGCACGATGCCGCCCACCTTGGGGGAAAGCACGGTGTAGTCGGCGCTGACGAAGGCGTCGTCGGTGGCTTGTTCGTCGCCACGGGCGAACAGCAGGTGCCAGGCGCAAAAGGCGAGGGCGCAGGCCAGCAAGGCCAGGCCGAGAAGAAATGCGCGTGAGCGCAGTATGGGTGTTTGCATGGTGAAGCTCTTTCGTAACAATGGAAATCAGGCTGCGCGCGGCGGATAGACGCGCGTCGGCAGGATGGGAATGATCAGGATCATGGCCAGCGCGATGGCGGCGACAATGAGGTACAGGTCGGACGAGGTCAGGGTGACGACTTGCGCATGCATGCGCGCACCCAGGCCCGCCACGTCCACGCCGGTCGGCAGGTTGCCCAGGCGTTCGCTGAGCACCGTCGAATGAAAGTGGTTGCGGCGCGTGATCAGCGCATCGAGCACGCCGGTGGCGACGACGGCCGACATGCCCTTGATGGTGTTGAACCAGGCGGAGGCGAAAGGACCATCCTGCGGCGCCAGGCCCGTCGTGGCCAGCAGCAGCAAGGGAATCACGGCCATCGGTTGCGCAAAGATCTGCACCGCTTGCAGCAGGTAGAAATGCGTGCGGATCCAGTCCGGTGACATGCGCGCGCCGAGCACGCAGGACAGGGCCAGCAGGGCCAGGCCGATGGCCAGCACCCAGCGGCAGTCGACGGCGCGGATATTGCACAGGGCAGCCACGAGCGGCAGGGCGATCAATTGCGGCAGCGCCACCATCAGCATCACGGGCGCCGTTTGCAGCGGACGGTAGGCGTGCACCTGCGCCAGGTAGGACGAGGGAATCAGGATCACGGCCAGCAGCACGAACAGCACGCCGCCCAGGGTCAGCAGGGCGTGGCTGAGGTTGCGCCGTGACAGCAGCTGCAGCTTGAAAAACGGCAGCGGATGCGACCATTCGTTGATGAAGAACAAGACGAGCAGCAGCAGGCCGCCGCCCAGCAGCACGCAGATCAGCGGCGAGGCGAACCACGCGAGGCGCTCGCCCTGCAGCAATCCCACCACCAGCATGCTGATGGCGGGCAAGCCCAGCAGCAGGCCGCGCCAGTCGAACTGGCGCAAGCGCTCCAGGCGCAGCGGGTCTTGCGGCAAGCCCCAGGACACCATCAGCAGGGCGACGATGCTGCCCGGGACGATTTGCCAGAACGCCCATTGCCAGCCCAGGTATTCCGTCCAGAAGGCGGCCAGCGGCGTGCCCAGGCTGGGACCGAAGGTGGCGCTCAGCGCATAGCCGCCCAGTCCATACAGCTTGATGTTCGGCGGCAGGAAGCGCAGCGCCACTGTCATCAGCATGGGCGGCAGGGCGCCGCCGGCCGCGCCCTGCACCACGCGCAGGAACATCAATACGGACAGGTTCGGCGCGAACGGACAGAGCACGCCGGCGGCCATGCAGACGAGGATGGCGGCGGCCGTCAGGCGCCGCAGCGAGAAGGTGACGGAGCACCACGGCGCGAACGCCATGGCCGATACCGAGGCGGCCGCATACAGGGCGACGAGCCAACTGGCGTCGTCGCGCGCGATGCCCATGGCGCCGCGGATGTCGGCCAGCGCGACCTTGGTGATGTTTTCATTCAGGCCGGACACCAGTACGGCCAGCAGCACGCCGGCCAGGCCCGTGGCCAGGCGCAGGCCAAAAACGGGGGGCGCGGGCGGTGAAGGGGGAGGCGGCGGCGTCGGGACGGCGCCGGGTAGCAGTACAGCGGACACAGGGAACTCCGTGGATGAGAATCAGTCCACGCAGTATAGGTAGCCGTTAATCTTGTGAAAATTGATAATTAATGAAGTCTGAATTGCGTCTGACGCAATGATTCAGGTGCCCGGCGGCGCGCTGCCGCACAGCTGCTTGATCATGCGGCGCAGCCAGCGGTGCGCATGGTCGTGGTCGAGGCGCGGGTGCCAGGCCTGGAAGACTTCCACGCTGTCGACGGGGATGGGCAGCTGGAAGGTGCGCAGCCTCAAGCCCAGGCGCTCGACGATGGCCAGCAGGGGCGTGGGCATCAGCGGCAGCAGCAGGCGCGAATCGGCCACGGCGAAGATGGCGGACTGGAAGTTGGGGCTGATCAGCGAAACCCGGCGCGTGTAGCCCCGCTCCGCCAGGGCCGTGTCGAAGGGGCCGCGCGCCAGGCCGCGCCGCGAGACGCTGATATGTTCGTATTCGGTAAAGCTGTCCAGGTTGACGGGGCCGTCGAAGATCGGGTGGTCGCTGCGGGCGATGCCGACAAAGCCGGTGGTAAACAGCTGCTGCAGCTTGATGTCGGGTGCAAAGGCGCGCCGCGCGCTGATGTACAGGTCGACGCGGCCCGCGTGCAAGGCGTCGTTTTCCGTGGCGCCATCGCCTTCGGGCACGAAGCGCAGCACCGTGTGCGGCGCATGGCTGGCCAGCAGGTCGCGCAGCTTGCCGCCGTAGGCGCCGACAAACACGTCGTTGGCGCACAGGCTGAAGGTGCGTTCCAGGGTGCGCAAGTCCACTTCGCGGCCGGACGTGAAGATGGCGTGCGCCTGCTCCACCACGCCGCGCACCTGTTCGCGCAATTCCAGCGCGCGCGGGGTGGGCGCCAGGCCGCGCCCGGAGCGCACGAAGACGGGGTCGCCGATGGCGTCGCGGATGCGCGCCAGGGTGCGGCTCATGGCCGGCGCGCTCAAATTCATGCGCCGCGCGGCAGCCACGGCGCTGCCTTCTTCGAGCAGGATATCGAGGGCGATGAGCAGGTTCAGGTCGGGGAGTTTCATGCGGCGATTATAGCCCGGGGGCCAATGCCAGCGCTGCGCCGGCAGGACGCCGGCGCATCAGGGGATGCTGTTGCGGATTACTCGGCTGCCGGCTCGGCGCCGCAGCATTTCTTGAACTTCTTGCCGCTGCCGCAAGGGCAGTCGTCGTTGCGGCCCACTTTCGGCTCTTCGCGCTTCATGGTTTGCACCGGTGCCTTGCGGCGCGGCACCCAGAAACGGTGGATGGCCGGCAGGTTCGCTTCCAGTTCCTGCGCCAGCTTGTGCGCCTTGACCGGGTCTTCCACCAGTTTCAGCTCTTCTTCCTTGATTTCGTCGGCGCCCAGCAGGTAGATAGGCTGCATCAGTTCGGCCACTTCGGAGTCCCAGATCTCGTTCCACGAGCCAGGACGCAGTTCCATGCCGTCCCAGAAGCCCCAGCACCAGGCTTCGGCGTCGATCAGGGTCTGGCCTTCGTAGTCGTGTTCGACGAACAGGGCTTCGAACTCCTTCGGCGCCACTTCAAACGTCACCAGCACTTCGTTCATGAAGCGCATGATCAGGTTGACGATGCGCTCTTCTTCCTTGCTGTTCTTGAATTTCGGCGCATCTTCGGCATCTTCGCCCCACACGCGCGGCAACCATTCGGCCGGCATGATCGGTTCCGGGCCGATGGCGACGGCCGTCAGATAGCCGTGCAGCATATCCATGGTCATCGCGTCTTCGGAGCAGCGCTCCGACAACAGGAATTGGTCTAATTCGTCGAATTCTTTTTCTGATAATGGCTGTTCGAGTTGCATGGCTTGCTCTTTGTATTGAATGTAAGCCGCCAGTATACGCCTTGCGGCGCTTCATCACCGAAGTGTTTGCACCGGCGGCCCGCGCGCGCCTTACAATGTCGCTTATGCACAATGAAAACCAGCCGCACGAGGACGACCGGCCCGTCCATCCTTTTTCCGCCCTGAGCCCCGATTGCGTGCTCGACGCCCTCGACAGCGTGGGCTTGCGCGGCGATGGCCGCCTGCTGGCCCTGAACAGCTATGAAAACCGCGTCTACCAGGTCGGCATCGAAGACAGCGCGCCCCTGGTGGCCAAGTTTTACCGCCCCGCGCGCTGGAGCGATACGGCCATCCTGGAAGAACACGCGTTCGTGTCCGAACTGGTCGAGCGCGAAATCCAGGTGGTGCCGGCGCTGGAAATCAACGGCAGCACCCTGCACCAGTATCAGGGTTTCCGCTTTGCCGTCTTCCCCCGCCACGGCGGCCGCGCGCCCGAGCTGGGCGACCCGGCGACCCTGGAATGGATAGGGCGCTTCATCGGCCGCATCCACGCCGTCGGCGCGCTGTCCACCTACAAGGAGCGGCCGGCGCTCGACCACCAGACGTTCGGCGTCGAGCCGCGCGAATTCTTGCTGGAAGGTAATTTCTTGCCGCCCGAATTACTGGCCGCGTATTCCAGCGTGGCGCAGCAGGCGCTCGACGGCGTCAAGCGCTGCTATGACCGCGCGGGCGACGTGGCCGTGCTGCGCACGCATGGCGATTGCCATGGCGGCAACGTGCTGTGGACGGATGCGGGCCCCCATTTCGTCGATTTCGACGACAGCCGCATGGGCCCGGCCATCCAGGACCTGTGGATGATGCTGTCGGGCGAGCGGGGCGACATGGTGCGCCAGATGAGCGACATCCTGGCCGGTTACGAGGATTTTTGCGATTTCGACCCGCGCCAGCTGTACCTGGTCGAAGCGCTGCGCACCCTGCGCCTGATCCATTATTCGGCCTGGCTGGCGCGCCGCTGGGACGATCCCGCCTTCCCCGTCGCCTTCCCGTGGTTTAACACGCAGCGCTACTGGCAGGACCGCATCCTCGAGTTGCGCGAACAGGTGGCCTTGATGGATGAGGCGCCATTGTGGCCTGTTTAAGCGCGCGATAAAACGCCCATGGCGGCGTTGCATTGCCTGGGCGTACTATTCGTACTGCCTTCGGCAATGCGCCTTGCCCTGAGCATTTTCTCGGACGCTTAAATCCCTGGCAACTCCTGAAAAGAGCGGTAAAACAGGCTCTTCTTGCCGCGCTGATTTGTGCATGCCTGTTCGATAATGGTGGTAATAAATTCCCATAAGCAACGGAATTCACCCGAATAAGCGAGAAATCATGCAAGCACAGCAAAATCGGCGCCAGGCCGCCTCCCTCACCGTCGCGTATTCCGCCGACGACGAGTTCGACCAGGACAGCATGGTCTCGCTGCATGATTTTAAGGACCTGGAGCGCAAGACCGAGGCGCCCGTGCCTGCTGCTCCAGTCGCCGCTGAGCTCCCTGCGCCCCAGCCGCCAGCCGAACCGGCAGCGGAAACCGACGCCAAGGCGCCTGCCGCCGAACGCCAGAAAATGGAATTGAAAGCCATCCACGAGGCGATTGCCCGCGTGGAAGCGGAAGCGAAGGCCACCTGCGCCGCCGAAAGCCGCGCGCTGGCCGAGGCGCGCGTGCGCTCGCTGGCCGAGGACCGCGCCGCCATCGACGCCGCCGCCGCTGCCGCCGCGCAGCAAAATGCGCAGGCCGCCGAAGAGGCGATTGCCGCCAACCGCGAACGTCTCGATACCATGCGCGCCGCCGCGCAAGCCAGCGTGGCCCGCCTGGAAGCCGTCAAGCAGGAAACGGCGGAACTGCGCGCCCGCGTGGAATCGGACAATGAAATCCGCCTGGCCGCCGAACAGCGTGCGCGCGCCGAACAGGAAAGCCGCTTGCGCGCCAGCGAGCAAGTGGCCGTGCAGTCGGAACTGGCTGAACAGGCCGCCCGCGCCGCTGAAGAATTGCAAGTACAGACGGAGCAGGCGCGCCTGCAGGCCGTCGAGCGCGTCGCCGCCGTGCAGGCGGCCAAGGAAGAAATGGTGGGCATCGCCTCGGCCGACGCCAGAGTCGCCGTGCTGGCCCGTGAACGCGAGCGCCATGCGCACGGCGCGCGCCAGACGGCGCAGATGCTGGCCGAAGCGGAAAGCGAAGCGCTGGACTTGACGGTGCAGCGCGAGCGCGCCGACCAGATCGCGCTGGAATCGGCCTTCAACCGCGCCGCCGCCGAAGTGCGTGCCCTGGAAGAAGCGCGCGCGCTGGCGCACCTGGAGCAGGAACGCGAAGCCATCGCGCTGGCGCAGGCGGAATCGGAACGCCATGCGGCGCAATCCCTGCGTTTGCGCCTGCAGACGGAAAAGGAATTGCGCGACGCGGCCATCCACCGCGAGCGCCTGGAGATGGTCGCCGTGGCCAGCGCGCAGGCGCGCCGTGATGCCGACGTGCGCATCCTGGCCGCCACCGAGGCGCGCATCGAGGTGGACCGCCAGCTGCGCGCCGTGGCGCTGGCCCGCGTGACCGCCGAACAGGATGCGGAAATCGCCGGCCACGCCAAGCTGGAGGCGGAAACGGCCGCACTGGAACAGACCAAGGCACGCGAAGCGGCCGAGCAGGCAGCCGCCGTGGCGGCTGCCCGCGAACTGGAAGAGCAGCAGCGCGCCGCCAGCCTGGCGCACGAACGGGCCGAACTGGCGCGCCAGGCGGCGGAACTGGCCGCCAGCCAGAACGACGCCGAGCAGGCCGAGGTCGATGCCGGAAAAGCAACTTTAGCCGCGCAGGAACAGGCAGCGCAACTGGCGCAGGAAAAAGCCTTGCAGGCCGAGCAGCTGCTGCAGGCCGAGCAGGAACGCCTGGCCGCCGAACAAGCCGCCATCGCCGCCTTGAAAGAGAAACTGGAAGCGGAAGCGCTGGCGTGCAACGCGGCGCAGGAACGCATCGCCGCCGAAGGCGCGCAGGCGGAACTGCTGCGCGGCCAGCATGCGGCCGAACAGGCCTTGCGGGAAGCGGCGCAGAAGGAAGCCGACGCGATCCGCATCCTGATGGACCAGGCGCTGGTCGAAGGCGAGCAGAAAGCCGCCGCCGCGCAAGCCGTGCAGGCGCAGGCGCGCCTGGCCGTGGAACTGGGGCAGGTGCACAGCGAGCGCGCCCGCGTGGAAGAAGAGAAGGCGCAAGCCGCCGAAGCGCTGCTGGCGTCCGAGCGCGATTTCGTCGCGGCCGAACGCGAGTCGCTGGCGCTGATTGCGCAAAAACTGGTGCAGCAGCGCCAGACCAGCGGCGCCGAAGAGCGCGCCTCGCAAGCCATCGCGGGCCGCCTGGAAGCGGAAAAGCAGGCGACGGCGGCAGCCGACGCGCGCGCCGTGCTGGAACAGCAGGCGCTGGACGCCATGCGCCAGCGCGAGCAGCTGGAACTGGCCGCACAGCAGGCTGCCAGCGAGAAGCTTGCCGCGCAGCAAGCCTTGCTGGCCAGTGCCCAGGCCCACGCCGCCCTGCAGCGCAAGGCAGCCGAGACGACGCGCGCGATGGCCGAGGCCAAGCAGCAATTGCTGGAGATGGAAACGGCGCGCGCGCAGCAGCAGGAGCGCGAACTGGCCGCCCTGCGCGCCAGCCTGGAGCAGCCGCAAAGCGCGTTTTCCAGCTCCTTGAGCGCCGCCCGCGCGAAAGCCGAACAAGTCAGCTCGGCCAGCTTGACGCGCGAAGTGATCGAGCGCCTGACGCAGCCGAATGACGCGGGAGCCGTCTGGCGCTCGCGCTAGGCAGGATACCGAAGCAAACCTACTGCGCGGCGCGCTTTGCGGCTGGCGATGCTCTCCATACTGGAACTACGGTTGCGCTTCTCAGCCACAAATCAATGCCGCTCGCTACGGTTTTGTTCGATATCGTTACTTTAGTGGAAGAGAAGATTTTTTACGTTTTTCCATCAGAATTTTCTCCCCACCCCCACCAGTAGCACATCCGCATCGCGGTGGTAATCCGTCACCACCCGGTTCCACGCCACTTGCGCCACCCAGCGGCGGTCGACGTGGTAGCGGGCCGCGGCCGACAGCAAGCCTGTCAGGCGCGTGCCGTGGCCCTGGGTGTCGCGCCCGTCCCACGCCACGTAGGGGCCGCCGCCCATGCCGAATTCCACCTTTTCATTGAGCGAGCGGATCAGCCACAGCTGGGCGGCCACGCCGCGCCGGTGCGCCAGGTCGGTGTTGCCTTCATCGAGGGCGGTGACGGTCCAGTCCACGTATTTTCCCGCCGCGCGCCGGTATTCCAGCGTGAAGGGGCGCGAGGACTCGGAGCGCAGGCTGTTGACGATGGTGTGGCCCGTCGCCAAGGTCAAGGTGTCGTCGTACGCCCAGTTCTGCAAGTGCAGCTTGGCGCCCGGCACGCCGTCATAGCGGTAGCCGGCGCCGATCAGCAGGTGCGTGGTGTTGTCCTTGCCGTCCGGCTTGATGCGGTTGAGCTGCGCTTGCGCATACCAGCGGTTGTCGAATTGCCAGCGCGCCTGCAGGCTGACGATGGAGCCCCAGCCGTGGTCATTGTCGAAGTTATGCAGGCCGTCGTCGGTCCTGGCCGTGTCGAAGAAGAAGTAGCGGCCCACGCCGGCGCCCAGCATCAGGCCTTGCTCCACTTTTTTCGTGCGCAGCCAGGCCTGGCCCGCCATGCCGTCGCGGTGATGGTCTTGCGGATGGCCCTCGTTGATGTAGGACAGGCTGACGGCATTGTAGTTGCCCACGGGCTGTGTGTAGCTGACGGCGGCCACAAAGGTGCGCTCACTGGTCGAGCTGACTTTCAGGGCGCCGGCCATGCCGGACAAGTCCTGTGCCCGGACGGACAGGGGGGGCGAGGCGGCCAGCAGCGCCAGGGCGATGAATGGTATGCGCATGACGTTTCCAGTGACGGGTGAATACACGCTAACGATCGGCTGGCGGAGCGACATGCGATGGCACAAGAATCTTGCACATTGACTACATTTGTAAACTGTTCAGCCAGAAATTGTCACAAGTGTACAAGAAAGTGGAATGTGTGAGGCGCCGGCCTGGAAAGGCTGGCCGGCGCGGGACTGCTGGACTTGCGGTCGTATTGCTGTCTTATTACTGGCTCAATACGACTTTATCGGCAAAATATTCCGTCTCGCCGAAGCATTGCGTGGGCACGCCCTTGTGCTGGCTGTAGGTGACGAGGATGCGCTTGCCGGCCGCGGCCGTCAATTGCTTCGCCACTTCTTCATCGCGCACGCTGAACTGGAATTTTTCCGGGATGGTGCCCGGCAGCGCCGTCAGCAGCAATTCACCTTCCCATGTCTTGCAGATCCAGCCCCGCTTGGAGAACTTTTGCAGGTAGCCCGCCCGTTCGCCTTCCGAGTACGAGAAGCTGAGGGCCATCCACGTGTAGGCTGCCAGCAGCAGGAAGCCGGCCACGAGGAAGATGGCGAAGGCGAAGGTGACTTTTTTGGTCGTTGGGGTCATGTTGGGAGGTGAATTGTTTAATTGGAGAAAGAATTAATCTTTCCGTCCGGCTTTCCAGTTGAGACCAAAGTTGTAGCGCTCGTCCATCGCCTGGTGCGCCGTGATTTTACCTTGGCCGCCGAAGTATTCCACCAATTTTGTCACCTGCAGGTTGCCGCCGTGGTTTTCCAGCATGGCGATGGCGCACATGGCGTGCTGGCTGTCGCTGTCGAGGCGCACTTCCACGGTCGGCTGGCCGGGAATTTCGATCGTCACGACGCCATCCGTGGCGGCCCAGTTCGGCACACCTTCGTAGATGAAGGCGTAGACCAGCACGCGCTTGATCTGGTCGAAATGGGTGCCGTTGATGAAGATGTTTTCGCCGCTGCTGACGCTGCCCGTGCGGTCGTCGCCTTCCAGGTGGATGTACGGCGGACGGTCATATGCGCCCCAGCTGTTGCCCAGCGCCTGCACGGCGCTCTTGGCGCCGCCGCTCATTTCGAACAGGCAGCCAATGTCGAGGTCGATGCCGCCCGCACGGCCAGCCGGCTTGTTGAACAGCTTGCCGAGGAAGCCCGTGTCCAGTTTCGAGGCGGGCGCCTGGCCTTGCGACGCGTTTTGGTTCCAGTTCAGGTTGACGCGGATGCGGCCATAGCCGCCGCTGTCGCGCTTGTCGAGCGAAATCTTGTCGCCGCGCTTTTCCAGGCGGATCTTCGACAGCGAGATTTTATTCGCCGCCGGCGGGGCTGCCGGCGTGGGCACGGGAACGGGAGCCGGTGCCGGGGACGATTGCGCCGCCTCGCTGCCGCCGAAGTGCTTCAGCAGCGCCGCCAGGCCGCCCGCGAAACCCTGGCCCACGGCGCCGAAGCGCCAGCTGCCGTCGCGGCGATACAGTTCGCCGATGATGACGGCTTTTTCGTCCTGGAAGTCATTGCCCGTGAAGGCAAACGTGGCCGCCTGGCCCAGCGCCATGCTGGAATTGCCCAGCGCGCGCATGCTGCCCTGTTCCGTCGCCGCCGTGAAGACCAGCTTGTCGATCGAGGCAGGCAGGCGGGAAAGGTCCACCTGGAAGGTGGAGCGGGGGCCGTTCAAGTCCACCGTGATGGCGTTGTCCGGCGCGCTTTTCTGGTTGAAGAACACCATGTAGCGGTCGTCCGACAGCTTGCCGGCCGCATCGACGCCGAAGCAGCTGACGTCCACTTCCATCGAACCCGATACGATATCGAGCGTGACGGCAAACGGGCCATTCAAGCCCAGGTCAGCCAGTTTGCCTTTTTGTCCGCGTGTGAAATTGGTCATGGTCGTGCAATCCCTTCGTCGCTTGAGAGTTGAGTCAATGAGGTAGTCGGTGCGTGCGCCGGCGCCGTGTCGGCCGCGTGGCGGATGCCGAACAGGCGCGCCTGCTCGATGATGCGCTGCGCCCAGCTGCTGTGCGTGGCCACTTCGCACATCGATTCCTGCATGCGGAACACGGCCGGGCTGTCCGGATCGATGATGCGCAGCGCCAGTTCGATGTCCGACTGCGCCACCTGGTAGTGGCGTTCGATCTGCGGCACCTGGTCCGGATGGATGGCCGTCTTGGCGATCATGCCGTGCGCCATGTCCTGCGCCACTTCGGCGTCCAGCCAGCTGCCTTGCGACAGGTGCTCGAAGACGGGCGCCGTCAGCTGGAAGCCGTGCGGCTTGAAGATGGTCACCAGGCGGCCGATGACCTGTCCCAGCGGGGTTGAATAGATGGTGCCGCTGGTAGGGCGGCGCAAGCCCAGCAGGGCCAGCAGATCGTTGCCGCCGATGCGCAAGGCCAGGATGCGGCGGCGCACTTCCGGCGCGGACAGGAGGAGGCGGAACTGCTTCATTTCCTCGTCGTCGAACACTTCAGCCGTTTCCAGCGTCGGCATCAGCAAATGGTGCGTGTGGCGCACCAGCTCGAAATACGCGGCGAAGTTGTGGCGTGTGGACTTGGGCAGCACGAAGCCGCTCAATTTGTCGGCGCCGGGCATGGACAGCACGCGCGCCAGCACTTCGAGATTACGCACGCGCACGAAGCGCAAGGTGTCCGATTCGGCGCCCATGTTTTGCAGCGCCAGCGACAAATTGAACAGCGCGTAACTGAGGTCGCGTTCGGCGATGGCGTCTTCGGTGCAAAGTATGACCGAACGCAAATGGCTGAATTTGTCGCCATTGGCGATCGCCAGCAAATCCTTGTGCGTGGTCGGCACATACATGGAGGCGCCCAGCGCCGCCTTATGCTCGCTTTGCGGGTGTAGGGAGTTGTTATCCATCGACTGCGCTCCTGATAAGGGCGACCGCCTGGTAAGGCAGCGCCGGTTCTACTGTGACGGGTATGGCTTTTTCCTGCGCCAGAAGCAGCAAATGTGCCACGTCCGGCGCATTCGTGTCGCGCACGATCAGGCGCTCGGGCACGCGGCGCAGCAGCACGCGGGTCGCTTCGCCGATGCCTGGCTTGATCAGGTTGATGTCGCTGATGCCGTATTCCTGCTGCGCCGCGGCCATGTAGGCTTGCGAGCGGGCCGCCATGGCTGGCGCATCGCTCGCTTCGGCCAGCGGGATGCCGCTGCTGGCGGCAATCGCCATGGCGTCGGCCACGAGGCCATCGGCGAAAGCGCGCGACTGGTCGTGCTGTTCGAACTGCGCGTAATACACGCAGCCGTGGAAGTCGTCCGGGCCGATGGCTTCATTCAACACGGAGCGGCTGACCAGGCCCGAGACGGTGGCATTCAAAATGCTTGACGGGATCAGGTAGTCGCTGGCCGAGGCGGCGCAGGCGGCCGTGCCGGCCAGGTCAGACAGCACGAACAGGCCGCCGTCGATCGCCGTGCCATTGGCGGCGTTGAAGTCGTTGACGGTCTGGCGCAGTTCGCGCGAAATCACGCCCTTGCCCGTCCAGCCATCGACGAAGACGAGGGAGGCGTCACCATGGCCCTGCGCCAGGATGTGCTGCAAGGCTTTCGCATCGATGCCGCGGTCGCGGATGATGGAGACGGAATAATGCTGGCACTCGCGCTGGAAGACCTGGCGCAGCAAATGGCCCAGGATGACGCCCACGGGCGTGCCGGCGCGCGCCAGCGACACCAGCGTGACGGGCCCCGCGCGGCGCGCCGCGATCAGGGCCGCCAGGCGCAGGCAGTCGCGCGCCATCTGCAGGCGGTTGGCCGCGAACGCGCTCTGGAACAGGGCCAGGTAGGCGGGCGAGGGCAGGGATTCCGGCGACAGCATTTCGCTGTAGTGGCGCTGGCCCGACTGGATCAGACGCTCTTTTTCGGCCAGGTCGAGGATGGGTTCGAGCGCCATCGGCGTGAGCAGGAACTCCACGTCTTCCTGGCGGTAGCTGCCGCTGAAATGCTGCTTGTTCATAGCGCCGCCACCGTGAGTGCCGCCAGCTGGGTGCCGTTGGGGATGATGGCGTAGTCGCAGGCGGCCATGAAGCGGGCGTCCGAACGGCTGTCGCCCATGCCGAAGCTGACGATGGGGCCGTGTTCGGCTTCCAGTTCCGCGCGCAGGTAGGCCACGGCGCGCGCCTTGTTCAGGGTCTTCGGCAGCACGGCCAGGTTGTTGCCGTTGCGGTGGATGAAGTAGTCGCTGCCTTCCGTGGCGATCCACTGCTGCAGCACCTGCTCTTCGATGTCGGCCAGGCGCTCGCCGCGCGCTTCATGGTCCTTGACGACGATGTAGAACGGCGTGTTGTAGTCCTCGATCAGGCGCGCGCGCGAGGGCATGCCCGTTTTGGCCTGGAAATCGTCGATGATGCGCATGGCGTCCCGCAGGCCGGGCAAGGCCGTCTGCATGTCGTCCTGCATCAGGGACAGCCAGCCCGCATCGAGTGCGCCGCCCGGCTGCAGCACGATGCCGCCGTAATCGAGTACGCTGTAGCTGGTAAACGGCAGGTCGACCCGGCGGAAGGCGTCGCCATTTCTCGCCGTGGCGGGAATCAGGGTCATGCCGCTTTGCGCAAAGTCAAAGAAGGCGCGCTGGCGCGCCGTCGTAAACGAGCAGGCGTCGCCATTTTTCAGGTAGGCGGCTGGCTGCAGATCGGTCTCGCCGACGCATTTTTTCGGGGTCTGGAACAGTGTGTCGTCCAGATCAACAAACAGGAATTTCTTCAATTTTGGTCTCTGACTGAAAGTGGAACAGGCGGCCATTGAGCTGGCCGGCGAGTTGCATGAGGGCCGGGCTGGCCGGGGTTTCATGGCAGATGAAAACGTGCTGGTACTGGCCAGGCGCCACGTTGTACAGGTAATTGGCGATGCCTTCGCCGTAATTGTCGTCGCAGCGGACGATGTGGCCGACGGAACCCCACGACAGGATGGGCGAGCGCGTGGTCGATTGCACCACCACGTTCTTGCCCAGGCTTTCCAATTCGCGCGCCAGCAGGAACGATGGATGCATGAATTCGCCCGTGCCCAGCACCAGCACGGAGTCGCCGGCGCCGATTTCCTGCGCCAGCTGCACCGCCAGGCCTTGCGGCGGATTCAAGGCGCGTCCCACGCCGATGCGCCCGAAGGCGGGGCTGGCGCCCCGTTCCGCATTCGCCTCGAAGCGCTGCGCGCTGGCCGCCACGGGTGCCGGCGCATCGCCGGCCTGGAAGGCGTACTGGCCGGACAAGGCTGCGCCGATGCTGGTGGGCAGGCCGAAACGCTCACTCAAGCCCGCGTTGGCTGCCTGGCCCATGAAATTGGTGATCACGCCCAGGTGCAGCTTTTCCAGCTGCGGATAGCGCGCGCGGCACACTTGCACCAGGTTGGCGAAGGTGTTGCCGGTCGACGCTTCATCGTCGATCAGCACCAGGCTGCGAGCGGTGGAAAACAGGGCGCTGGCCGCGTCCGACAAATGCAGGAACTGGCGCGGCGCGTGGCTGTGCGATTCCTCGAATTCGAAGAAGGGCACGCTGCCCACGCGGTAGCGCGAGCTGTGCAAGAACAGGGCCTTGCCATTCGGGTTCGCGCGCAGCCACGCCTCGAATACGCCCTGGCCCAGGCCGACGGCCGTTTCCGCCATGGCGATGAAGACCACGGGACCGGGCAGGCTGGGGGGAATCTGCGCGGCCAGGTCGTCGTGGATGGTTTGCATGGCGCGCGGCGTGACGGGCCAGTGCTTGCCCAGCACCTTGGACAGGAACAAAAAGCCACGCTTGGCGTTGGCGCGCGCGGCAAAGCCGATCAGCCAATCCAGCGGAAAGCGCGCCTCGTCCACTTTCAAGGTCAGTTCGCCCGTGGGCATCTGCTGCTTGACGAGGTTCATGGCAGCTCCACGGCGTAGGCGGCTTCGCCCACGCGCATGCCTTCCTGGATGGCGGGCACGGTGAGCTTGTCGAAACCCTGGTCGAAACCGGCCAGCGCCAGGTAGGGCAGGTTGGGACCGGCCGCGCACGCCATGCCGATACCGCCCGACATGCGCGGATTGATCTCCAACAAGGCCAGGCCATTCGCGCCTTCGCGGAACTGGATGTTGAAGACGCCATTCAGGCGGTAGTCGCGCGCCAGTTTGTCGCAGGCCGCCAGCAAGTCGGCGCGCAGCTCGATCAGCTGGCCGCTGCCGCCCCCGTGCAGCTTCTTGCGCGGCACGGCGCAAATGAGCTTGCCCTGGTCGGCGACGCAGTCGGCGCTGTATTCGTGGCCATCGAGGTATTCCATCAGCAGCAGGGTCTTGAACGTTTCCATCTGCGCCAGGCCGTTGCGCAGCTCTTGCGCATTGATCTGGTAGGCGGCGCCGGCCAGCAACAGCTGGGCGCCGGTGCGCTCTTCATCAAGGATGGCAAAGCCCAGGGCATACACGGATTCGGACGGCTTGATGCACAGCTTGCGATGCAGCGGGCGCAGTTCGGCGCAGGCGGCGTCGTATTCGGCGATGTTTGTGACGGCGCGGTAGTCGGCAGGGCGCGCCATGGGCAGATCGAGGCCGTCGCAGAAGCGCGCCTTGTCATGCATCAGGGTCAAGGTCTCTTCGCTGGCCACGCTGAGCACGCGCGTGCCGATGGCGGCGAAGCGCGCGCTGGCGCTGCCGATCAGGCCTGCTTCCTTGCCGGGCCAGAAAATCGTGATGCCCCGGTCGCGGCAAAATTCCAGGCACCACTCGACATAATCGAGACCCGTGAGGCCGGACGGTTCGACCGCGTATTCGTGGGCCGCCAGGAAGGCGGCCGCGTGCGCGTTCGTATTGCTGCATACGAGGTGATAGCGGGGCGCACCGTTTGTCGCGGCCATATCGGCCTCGCGGATCAGGCGCATGGCCGTGCCGACGGAGGAAAATGTTTTGTTGAACCAGACTCTTTGCATGTACGGGGACCGGGTGGAAATAGGGGGAAGCCGCGCGCAGGTGCGCGCGCGGGGATTCTAAGCGGCCAGACTTAACCTGGCCTTAGAGAGGAGGGGGAATCAGCCGGCCTTGCCGGATGCTGTCCATTTGAGGAATGCATCGCGATTGCGCGAGCAGATGAACACCTTGCCCGAGCCGGAAAAGCGCAGCACGATGCCTTCGCCGCTGGTCACGCTGTTGACGATATTGCCGAGGAAGCCGCCGATGCCGCCGCCGCTCGAACCGCCGCCCGTGGTCACGGAAATCTCGTATTTCAGGCTATTGTCCCAGCACACGACGTGGGAATTGTCGATCACGACATCCTTGCCTGGCTCGACGTCGAGCTGGAACATGGAGCCGAAGCCCGACACCACCACTTGCCCCGTGCCGGCCGTCTCCATGACGAAGAAGCCGCCCGACTGGGCGAACAATGCGTTGCCGATGCTTTGCGTGCGCACCTTCATTTCCGTGCCCGAGGTGGCGGCGACAAAGGCGCCGTCGTTGAGCAGGTACTGGCGCGCGCCCACGTCGACCACTTCGATGGCGCCCGGCAGGGTGGGCGAGAGCAGGCAATCGCCGCTGCCGCGCACCGCTTCGATGTGCTGCTGGAAGAACGATTCGCCATTCGCGAAGCGGCGCATGATGGCGCTGCCCAGGCCGCCCGTCATCTTGCCTTTCAAGTCCAGCGCCGTTTCCATCATCACCATCGCATCGGATTCGCAATAGATGGTTTCGCCCTGTTTCATGCTGACGTGGAGGAAAGGATCGACGTCGCCCGTGACACTAAATACTGGCATGATAAATCTCCAAAAAAAAGCCGCCTGAACTGTGCAGGCGGCAGTAATGATATGACATTAAGATAATTCACCTCGGAAAACCGTAGCGAGCAAGCTCGATTTCGGGTTAAGTCGCGCAGCTGTACGCAGGTACAGCGAGCAACGCAGGCCCGAAAGTGAGCGGCGCAGTAGGTTTAACGAGTGTGAATTAGGCGTTGACGCCGAAAGAGCGGGCCAGTGGGCCCAGGCCGCCGTTGAAGCCCTGGCCGATGGCCTTGAACTTCCATTCGCCGTTGTAGCGGTAGATTTCGCCAAAGATCATCGCCGTTTCCGTCGAGCTGTCTTCGGACAGGTCGTAGCGGGCGATTTCCTTTTCGCCTTCCGCGTTCAGGCAGCGGATGAAGGCTTTCGAGACCATGCCGAAGTTCTGGCGGCGCGCGTCGGCGTCGTGAATGGTGACGGTGATGCTGATGCGGTCGATGTCGTTTGGTACGCGGGTCAGGTCGATTTCGATGCGCTCATCGTCGCCTTCGCCTTCGCCCGTCTGGTTGTCGCCCGTGTGGACGACGGAACCGTCGGTCGACTTCAGGTTGTTGTAGAAAATGAAGTCAGAGTCGCCACGGACTTTGCCGTCGCTTTTCAGGAGGAAAGCGCTACCGTCAAGGTCGAAGGTGGCGCCGTCCGTCGAACGAGGATCCCAGCCGAGGCCGACGATGATCTTCTTCAGGTTCGGTGCTTCCTTGCTCAGGTTGACGTTGCCGCCTTTTTGCAAACTGATTGCCATGTGGTGCTCCTTTTCAGTAATTAACTCAAAACGCCAATCAAAACCTACTGCGCGTCGTAATTTGCGGCCTGCGATGCTCACTGTACCTTCGTACAGTTGCGCTTCTCTGCCACAACTTCCTTCCGCTCGCTACGGTTTTGTCAGGCGTTGTTAGACATGCCTTCATGGGATGAGCGCAAGGCGCTCGTGCCATTACTCTCTCAATTGGGGGTGGAACCCCCGATTTCAAGCTTGTGCCGCGTGCCGTTTGCGATAACGCAAGGATGACCACAGCGAGACCAGGATGAAGGCCACGCCCGACAGGCCCGTGAACCACTCCGGAATATGGTACTTGACGGACGCCAGCATGATCAAGGCGAGGATGCCGATCGCATAGTGGGCGCCGTGCTCGAGGTAGACGAATTCGTCCAGCGTGCCCTTGTGCACCAGGTATACCGTCATCGAGCGCACGAACATGGCGCCGATGGCCAGGCCCAGCATGATGATGACGACGTCGTTGGTGATGGCGAACGCGCCGATCACGCCGTCAAAGCTGAACGAGGCGTCCAGCACTTCCAGGTACAGGAAGCCGCCGATGCTGCCGCGCGCCACGGTTTTTACCAGGTCGCCATTGCCGTTCCTGGCCGGCGCGGCGCTTTCTTCTGCGTCATCCTGCAAGTCCGGTTCGCCTTCTTCCAGCAAGCCGCTGATCCAGTTCACGCCGATGTAGACGGCGATGCCGACGATGCCCGACGCGAGCACGCTGTATTTTTGTTCCACGGGGCCCATCGCCACGCAGGCAGCCACGGCGCCCATGGTGATCAGCACGGCCAGGCTTTCGGTGCCCAGGGCGTTGACTTTTTCCTCGGCCCAGCCCAGCCAGTGCAATTCCTTCTCGTCGTCGAACAGGAAGTTCAGGAACACCAGCAGCAGGAAGGCGCCGCCGAAGGCCGCCACTTGCGCATGGTTGTCCGTCAGGTGCTTGGCGTACACATCGGGCGTCGTGGTGGCCATGGTCCATACGTCGACGAGGCCCAGGCCCGTGGCGACGGAAACGATGACCAATGGAAACAGCAGCCGCATGCCGAAGACGGCCACGAGGATACCTACCGTCAAGAACAGTTTTTGCCAGAATTCATTCCAGTGACGCAAGACCGAGGCATTCACCACCGCATTGTCGAACGACAGCGACACTTCCATGATGCCCAGCACGCCCGTGATCCACAGCGCCTGGATCAGGCCCGGCATGCCACTATGGCTGTAACCCCACCAGCCTGATACTGCCATCAGGATAAAAGTGACTAAAAAGGAAATTCTGAAATGCCGCATGAGTACCCCGTTGCAAATATGAAGACGTTTGATTATCCGCGCCGCTGTACGCGCCGCACTCGGTGTTGATATACGTCAATTGTTGTATATGCCATGATTTTATATTAGTTGCCGCCGGGGGCGGCGTTTTATAGGCCGACGGAAGACAGTTCTGCTGGCGCGGATGTTCTGCGATAATTGCGGCGCGCCTGTCTCCCCTGACGCACCCTATACATATATAAGAAGGAATACCCCGTGGATATCGCTTACCTCGTCACGCCCCTGATCACCTGGATCCTGGTCGGACCGATCAAATTCCTGATCAACAGTGTCCGCACGCGGCAATGGGCGTTCGGCCTGGTCGGCAATGGCGGCTTTCCCAGCAACCATAGCGCCGTCGTGTCCAGCATGGCGACCCTGATCGCCTTGCGCGAAGGCATCGGCCATCCCGCCTTCGGCGTGGCAGTGACCTTGGCTTTCATCGTCATCATCGACGCCAACAGCCTGCGCCAGCACGTGGGCAAGCAGGCGGCCGCCATCAACCGCCTGGCCAAGGAAGCGGCCAGCCCCGCGCATACCTGGTTGCGCGAGCGCATGGGCCATACCCTGGTGGAAATCGCCGGCGGCCTGTGCACGGGCGTGGCCATCGGTTTCCTGATTAACACCATTTTCGGCCGCTAAGTTCGCTTCCCCTGAAACGCAAAACCCCGCTTCAAGGCGGGGTTTTGCGTTTCAGCGCGTAAAAACTACGTTTCATCCATTGATTAAAGCATTACAGGAAACCGCCGATTGACATGCCCGGACGCGCTCATGGATACTTTGGCGCTTGTGGTTTTAATAAAAATATTATGCTTGCTATCGCTCGCAGCCCTATCCGGGCCGCGGGAACGGTAGTGGTGCTATCTATCCGGAGAATTACCCATGTTGCGCAAAACCCTGTTTGTTCTGGCAATCGCTTCTGCCCTGGCCGCCTGCGGCAAAGAGTCCAAAGATCCCGGCAAGGGCGGCAAGAATGCCAAGGAACAGGCGGGCGCTGCCGCCAATTTGCTCGTGTCCCCGGAAGACTTGCTGACCATCCAGAGCAATGCGCTGGCGTCGGGGCCGGTCATCACCGGTTCCGTGCAGCCCGAGCGCAACGCGGACTTGCGCGCCGAAGTGTCGGCCGTGGTGATCCAGGTCATGAAGGAAAATGGTGAAATCGTCAAGCGGGGCGACGTGCTGGTGCGCCTGGACGAAACGTCCATCCGCGACGGCCTCAATTCGGCCGAGGAAGCCAGCCGCGCCGCCGGCCAGGTGCTGGAGCAGTCCGAACGCATGTTCCAGCGCATGAAAACCCTGCGCGCTTCGGGCATGACGTCGACGCAAGCGCTGGAAGACGCGGAAATCCGCCGCAACAATGCGCAAAGCGATCTGTCCGCCGCGAAAAGCCGCGCCGTGCAAGCGCGCCAGCAGTTGCAGCGCACCCTCGTGCGTGCGCCGTTCGACGGCATCGTGAGCGAGCGCAAGGTATCGAATGGCGATACGGCGCAAATCGGCAAGGAATTGATCAAGGTCATCGATCCAACCAGCATGCGCCTGGAAGGCCTGGTGTCGGCCGACAAGATCGGCGTCGTCAAGGTGGGCCAGCCCGTATTGTTCCGCATCAATGGTTATCCAGGCCAGGATTTCGCGGGCAAGGTGCGACGCGTCGATCCGGCCGCCAACGCCGTCACGCGCCAGGTGGCCGTGCTGGTCGATTTCAATGACAAGGAACAACCGCGCGTGGCCGGCCTGTATGCGGAAGGCCGTATCGAGACGGAGACCGTCAGCGCGCTGATGATCCCCGACTCGGCCCTGGTGAAGGCGGGCGACGTCACGTACACGTGGAAAGTCAAGGACAAGGCTTTGCATAAAGTTAACTTGCGTATAGGCGCGCGCGACGTGCGCACGGGCCAGTGGGAAGTGCAAAGCGGCCTGGCCAGCGGCGACACCGTGCTGCGCACGCCGGGCTCGACCTTCAAAGATGGGCAGAAAGTGGAATTGACGGCCGCCAAGGCCGTGCCAGCCGCCGCCGTGGCCAGCAGCAGCACCGCCGTTGCCGGTAAAGGAAACTAAGCCATGTTCCTTTCTGATTTCAGTATCAAGCGGCCCACCGCCACCATCGTCCTGATCCTGGCCATGATGTGCGTCGGCTTGCTGGCGCTCAAGAAATTGCGCGTC
Organism: Janthinobacterium sp. SUN120; assembly: GCF_030397735.1. NCBI lineage: Bacteria > Pseudomonadati > Pseudomonadota > Betaproteobacteria > Burkholderiales > Oxalobacteraceae > Janthinobacterium > Janthinobacterium sp. SUN120. Next base: position 53,264 of record NZ_JAPUBW010000005.1, read on the forward strand.
AACCAGAATCCGGACGTCGAAGTGCCGTTCATCGTCGTCAGCATTCCTTATCCTGGCGCGTCGCCCGACACGGTCGAGCGGGAAGTGGTGAACCGCCTGGAAAAGTCCTTGCAAAGCATTTCCGGCGTGACCGAAGTCAACAGCGATTCGAATGAAGGTTCGGCCAGCATCTTCCTGAAGTTTTCCTTCAATACCAATTTGATCGAAGCGTCCGACAATATCCGCAATGCGATTGCCGCCGTGCGCTACAAGTTGCCGACGGAAATGCGCGAACCTATCCTGCAGCGCATCGATCCGGCTGCAGAGCCCATCATGCAGCTGGCCCTGTCGTCGAATACGCAAAGCCATGCGGAAATTTCGCGCCTGGCCGAGGACGTGCTGTCGGACCGCTTCCGCACCGTCGATGGCGTGGCGCTGGTCAACGTGGGCGGTTCGCTCAAGCGCGAACTGTCCGTGCTGCTGCGGGCGGAAAAGTTGCGTGAATACAATGTTTCCGTCAGCGACGTCGTCACCGCCTTGCGCAACCAGAACACGAATGCGCCCGTGGGCAAGGTGCGCGGCATCCTGGACGAGAAAAGCATTCGCCTCGTGGGCCGCATCGAGTCGCCAAGCGACTTCGAGAAAGTGGTGATCAAGCGCCGCGGCGAGGAAATCGTGCGTCTGGCGCAAGTGGCCACCATCGAAGATGGCTTTGCCGAAGTCAACAGCCTGAGCATGCGCAGCGGCAAGCCCAACGTGGGCATTTCGATCACCCGCGTGCGCGACGCTTCCACCGTCAGCGTGGCCAACAAGATCCGCGACATGGTGGCGGAAATCAACAAGACCTTGCCGAAAGGCACGATCCTGCAAGTGACGCGCGACGGCGGCGAAAACGCCCAGCATAGCTTGAACAACGTGATCGAATCGCTGGTACTGGGCGCCGTGCTGACGATTTTCGTCGTCTACGCCTTCCTGAACTCGTGGCGTTCGACCCTGATCACGGCGTTGAGCCTGCCTACGTCCGTGATTGCCGCCTTCATTGCCGTGTGGCTGTGCGGCTTTACCCTGAACTTCATGACCTTGCTGGGCTTGTCGCTGGCCATTGGCGTGCTGATCGATGATGCCATCGTGGTGCGTGAAAACATCGTGCGTCACATGCAGATGGGCAAGGACCGCCGCACGGCCGCGCTGGAAGGCACGGCCGAGATCGGCATGGCCGTGGCCGCCACGACCTTCTCCATCATCGCCGTCTTCATTCCCGTCGCGTTCATGCCCGGCATTTCCGGCGAATGGTTCCGTCCGTTTGCATTGACGGTGACGTGCTCGGTGCTCGTCAGCCTGGGCATCTCGTTTACGCTCGACCCGATGTTGTCTGCCTACTGGGGCGACCCGGTCGAGGAACACTCGGCGCCGAAAAAAGGCATCGGCCGCGTACTGGAAAAATTCAACCACTGGTTCGACCACCAGGCCGACCGCTACGGCCGCGTGATCGCCTGGGCACTGCATCACCGCCGCTGGATGGCCGTGATCGCCTTCGGCAGCCTGGTGGGCGCCATCGCCCTGCACGCTACCCATGGCGGCACGAGTTTCCTGCCAGCATCCGATTCGGGCAACTTGATGATCAATGTGCGCACGCCATCGTCGAGCAGCATCGAGTATTCGCGTTTGAAACTGGAAGCGGCGGCCGTGCTGGCGCGTACCTTGCCTGAAACCAAGGATACCAACAGTTCCATCAATGCGGGCGGCGGACGAGTGTATGTCGACATTGGCAAGCGCAATACCCGCAAGCGTTCGGCCAAGGAAATCGCCGTCGAGCTGCGCGAAAAGATGTCGCGCCTGGTGGGGGCCGAATACGTGGTGCAGGATGACTTGAGCAACGGTTCGCAAAAGCCGATCCAGGTGGAATTCACGGGCCCGGATTCGCGTAAATTGATGGAAATCACGAATGCCTATATGGACAAGCTGCGCACGATTCCCGGCGCCGTCGACGTGGGCCTGTCCGAGCAAGACCCGAAGAACGAGCTGCAGATCGAGCTCAACCGTGGCTTGGCCAACTCGATGGGCATTTCCGTCAATGATGCAGCGCAATCGTTGCGCGTGGCCTTTGCCGGCGTGGAAGTGGGCGACTGGGTCGATCCGACGGGCGAAACGCGCGACGTGGCCGTGCGCCTGCATCCCGATGACCGCGTGGCGTCGGAAAACATCGAGCGCCTGCCGATCAGCGTGACGGGTACCTCGCAAATGGTCCCGCTCGACCAGATCGCCACCATCACCATGGGCAAAGGTCCGTCCGGCATCGAGCACAAGAATGGCAAGCGCACGATTACCGTGTCGGCCAATGCGCAAGGCCGCTCGAACGGCGAAGTGACGAGCGACGCCATGAAGCTGGCCAATTCCATCGACTTCCCGCCCGGCTACGGCCTGGCGCTCGGTGGCGCCGGCCAGGACCAGCAAGAGCTGTTCACGGAAATGCTGATCGCGCTGGTGATGGGTATCGGCCTGATGTATTTGATCCTGGTCATGCAGTTTGGTTCATTTACCGCGCCGGTGGCCGTGATGATGTCCTTGCCGCTCAGTTTGATCGGCGTGGTGGTGGCGCTGGTGATCACCAATAACACCCTCAACCTGATGAGCTTTATCGGCATCATCATGCTGATGGGGCTGGTCGCCAAGAACGCCATCCTGTTGCTGGACGCGGCGCGCAAGCGCGAGGAAGAGGGCCATGGCCGCGAGGACGCGCTGATGTATGCGGGCCGCATGCGTCTGCGCCCCATCCTGATGACGACGTTCGCGCTGATTGCCGGCATGTTCCCCGTGGCGCTGGGCCTGGGCGAGGGCGGCGAGTTCTACCGTCCATTGGCGATCGCCATCATCGGCGGCACCATCACCTCGACGATTCTGACCCTGCTGGTCGTGCCGACCTTCTACGACAGCATCGAAATCGCCCGCGATGGCGCCGTGGCCAAGTTCCACCGCCGCGCCGCGCGCATGCCCGTGGCCGTAGCCATGATCTTGACCTTGATCGAGTGCGTGCTGACCCTGCTGCTGGTGCGCTTCGCTTACCGCATGCTGAAAAAGGCCGTGCTGTTCCTGATGGGACGCCGCACGCCGAAGGCGACGTCGGTCAGCCTGCAAAAGTAAAACCGGGCCAAGGCCAGCTTGCGCTGCGCCGTGGTATTTCAAGAGCCTTCCGCGGAAGGCTCTTTTTTTTGCCTGCCCGGTTGGCCAGGACGCGGCGCGCTAGCTGTTGCGCGGTGGCGGCGTGGTCCCTGTGCCTGTGCCGTTGCCAGGCGGCGTGGTGGAGGGCGGGGTGGTCGTGCCATCGGGGTTGGTGGTGGTGCCCGGTGCCATCCCTGGCGTGGCCGGCGTGGTGGCGTCCGGATTGGTCGTGCCCGTGGTACCGGACGTGCCGCTGGTGGCGGGCGGCGTTGCCGGCGCGGTGGCGGCGGGCGTGGCGGTGGTGCTGGTATCGTTGCGTTTGTTGCAACCGCCCAGCAGCGCACAGACGATGGCGCTGCCGAGGACGAGCTTGCTGGTGGTCAGGAGTGGAGCCGTCATGATTGTTCCTTTTCAGTGTAAGACTGTCGTGGAAACGCATGCCTCGCCAGATTGCGCATCTGGAACAAGGCTGGCATCGCTTGCAAGGTTTAGAGTAGGCGGGCCGGTACAGGTTCACCGGACTTGCACAGGCGCGATGCTGGCGGAGACGGGGAGCGCGCTGCGTTTGACGCAGCGCAAATCCGCAAGGGATATGGGGTGGACCAGGACAGGACGTCCTGGCCGCGCAAGACGATTTATTTGGCGGCAGGGGCCTTGCTCACTTCCACTTCCCAATCCACGCCCGACTCGACGTGGTGCTTGGCTGCAAAGTCGCCCTGGCTGATGGCGACGGCCACGTCGAGCAGGCTGTTCAGGTAGACGAGGGGCTTGCCCTTGGCGACGCCACCAAACGTGTGCTCGAACGGCGCCGTGACCTTGGCCACTTGCTTGCCCTTGTGCAAGATGCGTACTTGCAGCGGGTCGTGCAGTTTTACCTGCAATTCATCGAGCAGGGATTTCGGGATATTCGTCCATACATTCCCGTATTTCACATCCAGCACGGGCACGATGCCGCGAATCGTGTTGCCATCGCGTACAGGCTTTTGATACGCGATCTTCACCACGGATTCGCTCGGCAATTGAGGACCCACCTGTTCATAGCTGATGGCGCCCGACGCCAGGCGCGCACCCACGTACGCGTACACGTCGCGGCCATGGAAGGTGTACGACTCGCTTGATCCCGCCAGGCGGTTGACCTTTTCATCGATTTCGCGCAGTTCGGCCACGCCGTCGCGCTCGGCGATCAGGGTGAACAGGCCATTGTCCGGCCCCACGAAGTAGCGCCCGCCCTTGGTTTTCAGCACTACCGACTTGCGCGCCGTGCCCACGCCCGGATCGATGACGGAAACGAATACCGTGCCTTGCGGCCAGTAATTGGCCGTCTGGTACAAGCGGTAGGCGCCCAGCCAGATGTCGTAGTCGGGAATCTGGTGCGTCAGGTCCGAAATGGTCAGCTGCGGATCGACGCCATAGGCCACGCCATGCATGGCCGACACGGCGCCATCGGCCGTGCCGAAGTCCGTCATCAGCACCAGCGGCGCGCCGGCCTGGGCGGACGACAGCAGGAGGGCGCTCAGGCAGGTGCCGGCGACGAGGTGGGAGAGGCGTTTGATGATCATGATTTCCTTTGTATCCAGTGTCAGAACGTGTAGCTTAATTTAGCGTAAAAGTACGCGCCATTGACGCCAATGGGGTTGATGAAATTGTAGGGCAGGGCGCCGCCATACGTGGCGTTATTCGTTTCCCGCACGCGCTGCGGATAGCGGTCGAGGATGTTGTTGCCGCCTACGCTCAAGGTCAGTTGCTTGCTCAGTTTCAATTGGCCTTCCAGGTCCAGCGACCAGACGGCGCCGAAGCGCTGGGCGGGGATGCCGTCGATCAAGGGGGCATCGCTGTCGTACGAAAAATCTTTCAGCTCGCCAAAGCGCGTGGCGCGCGCCTGCACGCCCCAGCCGGCTGCCTGCCAGTCGGCGCCGAGGATTAATTTGCTGGACGGTGACGCATGTTTGATGCGGAACAAACTCGTCTCCGTCAGCAGGGTCAGACTGGGATCGATGTTGGCCAGCGCAGCGGAACTCTGGCGTACCTTGTCAAGGCTGGTCTTGTTCAGGTTCAGCGCCGCATTCAGGTTCAGCTTGCCTGAGGTGAACGCCAGGTCGTGGTTCAGCACCACGTCCAGGCCCTTGGTTCGGGTGTCGAGCAGGTTGGCCAGGTAGGCAACGGACTGGATGTCGCTGCGGTCATTCGCGGCCAGGTAGGCCGTGACGGCGTCGCTTTGCAAGTCGCTCGAACGCGTGATGCGGTCGCGGATGCGGATCACGTAGGCGTCTACCGTCACGCTGGTGGTGGCGGCCGGTTTCCAGGCCAGGCCCAGCGAGACGTTGGTCGATTTTTCAGGTTTCAGCTGTTGCGCGCCGAAGCTGCGTGCCAGCGGGTCGCTGGCCGGCAGCAGGGCCGCCGTTTGCAGGGCCGTGCCATCGGCGTTGAAGTTCAGGGTGGCGAAGCGGAAACCCGTCTGCACGAGGGCCGGCGCGCGGAAACTGTTCGACAGCGAACCGCGCAGGAGGAAGTTGTCCGTCACTTTATAACGCGTCGACAGCTTGCCCGTGCTGGCGCTGCCGAAGTCGCTGTAATCGGAATAGCGGGCGGCGGCGCCTACCAGCAGGCGCGGCGTGAGGTCGCTTTCCACGTCCGCATACACGGAGCGGATTTGCCGGCTGCCGTCGTAGGCGTCCGATGGGCGCAAGCCTGGCCCCGCCTGCGCGCCCGGCGGCGCATCGGTAAAGCTGCCGGCCGCATACGAGGCAGGGTCGCCAGCCGAGCTGGTGTAGGTTTCGCGCATCCATTCGGCGCCCACCGCCAGGTTCAAGGGGGCGGGCAAGCCGATGTCGATGCTGCGCGTGGCATCGAGATTCAAGGCCTTCTGGCGGAAGTCGAAGCCGGCCAGGTTGAAACGCGTGGGGCTGGCAGCGCCCAGCGAAGCGTTGACGGAGTGGTTCACGCCGTAGTCAAAGCGGTCGCTGCCGTGGCGCGCGCTGGCGTCCCAGTTCCACTCGCCCCAGCTGCCGCGCACGCCGGCCACGATGCTGAGGTCGCGCTTGTCGCCGTTGGTGACGGGGCGGTAGCCGTTCGGATACAGGGCCAGTACATTCGACGGGTCGCCCGGATAGCGGAAGTAGGCGCTGCCATCTGATGTGCGCTCGTTGAGGGTGGCAAACGAATACAGGTCCAGGCCGTTATCCAGGGTGAGCTGGGTGTTGTAGAACAGATAGTGGTTGCGCTGGCGCGAGTCGCCCGACTTGAACACCACCTTGCCGTCGAGGGCCTGGTCGGCTGGCGTGAAGTTGTAGGAAGTCCAGCCCGCGTCGCTGGGGCCGGCACGTTCCGTGGGCGAGCGGCGCCGCGTTTCCGCGCCGAAGCGGAAGAATCCCGCCTCGCCCAGCGGTACGCCATAGTCGGCGTTGACGATGACGGTCTGGCCATCCGTCAGGGTTTGATCGGTCGGGTCGAAATGCGTGTGGTTGGCGCCATAGCTGATGGACGCGGCGCCGCCCGTACGGGCTTTTTTTAGCACGATGTTGATCACGCCCGCCACGGCATCGCTGCCGTACTGGGCGCCGGCGCCGTCGCGCAGGATTTCGATATGGTCGATGGCGTTCGGCGGAATGGCGTTGATGTCCACCGGCACGGTGCCGGCAAAGCTGCTTTCCGTGTCGAGCACGGCGCTCGTGTGGCGGCGCTTGCCGTTGATCAGCACCAGCACCTGGTCCGGGGCCAGTCCCCGCAACTGGATGCCGCGCACGGAGTCCGACGCGCCGCTCGACTCGATGCGGGGGAAGTTGATCGAGGGCGACAGGTTTTGCAGGGCCGCGCCCACGTCGCCCGTCGCCAGCGCATTGCTCACTTCGCGCGCGCCGAAACGGTCGATGGGCACGCTGCTGTCGAACACCGTGCGGTTGCGCGCGCGCGAGCCGACGACAGTGACCTGGTCGATGCCGGCGCCCGCCGTTTCAGCGGTGGTGCCTGTGCCGGCGGTGGCTTGCGCGTCCTGGGCCCAGGCGGACGGTGCGGCCAGCATGGCGCAGGCCAGCACGATGGCGCGCAGCGGCGTGGCGGGAAGGGAGGCGGGGGCGGATGAATGGCGCGGATGCAAGGCGGTGTCCTTTGGGCTCGATTAGTGTCGGTGTGGAAACAGTTGCCATGAGCTTAAGGGAGGCGCCCGCCGGCGCTAACGATTCTTTCTGGATATGCTTATGCTGTTGTTTTTATGCCGTTATGACCTCGCGCTCAGGGTTTCGGCGCGGCCGGCATGTCGGGCTGGGTCGTGACTTGTGTGCCGGTCGCCTCCAGCGGTCGAGGATGCCGAACTCTTTTCACGCAGGCGCTCGTCGGCTACCACGCAGGGGAGGCTGTCCGCACTGATGCGCGCCAGCACGGCTTGTGCTGTCCGCCGGGCCCGCATGTAGGGCGAGTACAGCACGACGGTTGCCTGTTGTTCAGGGGGGAGGGTGGCGAACCAGTCACCCAGGGCTTGCGCCTGGCGCGCACCCAGTTTGGCGAGGGGGACGTCGGCATCGCGCGCCACGTTGCCGGTACTTTGGCTGTGACGCACGATGCAGATGTGCTGCGGCCATTTCTGTTTCATCGCCTTGCGCCTTCCTCCATGTTTATTGTCAATCAATACAGAGGGAGGTGGCAAGGCGCGGCGCGCCGCGCCGCTGGTGTGGCTGGACGCGCTTAAGAACGCCTAACAAAACCGTAGCGAGCGGAAGCGAGGCTCGGCGCCCCCGTTGGCTTGAGAAGCGGAACTGTGCGAATGTACGGGGGCGCAGAGCCAGTGAGCATCGGAAACCGCGACCCGCGACGCGCAGTAGGTTTGGTTATGCGTTCTAGGCGGCGTGTTCCGCTTCGTCCAGGTCGGGCGCGTCGTCGCTGTTGTAGACGGCCAGGTCGGTTTGTCCCATGACCCGGCTGGTGACGGTGCCGGCCGTGATCGAACCGCTCACGTTCAGGGCCGTGCGGCCCATGTCGATCAGCGGCTCGACGGAGATCAGCAAGCCGGCCAGCGCGACGGGCAAGTCCATCGCCGACAGCACGATCAGGGCGGCAAACGTGGCGCCGCCGCCCACGCCGGCCACGCCGACGGAACCGATGGTGATGATGGCCAGCAATGGCAGCAGGAAGCTGATCGTGAATGGATCGACGCCGACGGTGGGGGCGATCATGACGGCCAGCATGGCGGGATAGATGCCGGCGCAGCCGTTCTGGCCGATGGTCGAACCGAACGAGGCGGCGAAATTGGCGATGCCTTCCGGCGTGCCCAGACGCTGGGTTTGCGTCTGCACGCTCATCGGGATCGAACCGGCGCTGGTGCGCGAGGTGAACGCGAAGGCCAGCACGGGGAAGACTTTTTTCACGAAGCGCAGCGGGTTCAGGCCCACGCCGGCGATGATGGCCAGGTGCACGAGGAACATCAAGATCAGCGCGCTGTACGAGGCGACGACGAAGTTGATCAATTTCAAGATGTCCGTGTAGCTCGACGAGGCCACCACTTCAAACATCAGCGCGAACACGCCGTACGGCGTCAGGCGCAACACCAGGGTGACCATGCGCATGACGATGGCGTGCGCCACTTTCATGAAGCTTTCGAAGGATGCGAAAATTTCCGGCTTCTTGGCGGCGATGCCCGTGGCCGAGATGCCGATGAAGATGGAAAACACGACCACGGCGATGGTCGACGTCTTGCGTGCGCCCGTCATGTCGAGGAAGGGGTTGGTCGGCACGAAGCTGACCAGCAGTTTCGGCAGCGACAGGGCCTTCGCCGTTTCCAGCGAGCCTTGCAGCTGCACGCCGCGCGCCACTTCGGCGGCGCTCGACGTCAGGCCGACAGCCGTCAGGCCGAACAGCTTGGCCATCAAAATGCCCAACGCGGCAGCGACCGTGGTGGTGATGAGCAGGGTGCCGATGGTCAGCGCGCTGATCTTGCCCAGGGAACTCGCGTCCTTGAGTTTCAATATGGCGGAGATGATGGACACCATGATCAACGGCATGATGATCATTTGCAGCAATTTCACATAGCCGCTGCCGACGATGTCGATGTATTCATTGGTGCCTGCGATGATGGGCGAGCCGGCGCCGTACAGCCACTGCACGGCTGCACCGAGCAGCACGCCCAGACCTAGGCCCGTGAAGACGCGCACGGTAAACGTCGCGTGTTTGCGTTGCTGGTGGAACATGAAGGCGAAGACGATCAGCGCAACGAGCAGGTTCAGAATGATGTTAATTGCCATAAGTGGGCCTTATCTTGGTTTTATTCGAGACTGCGGAGAGCACGTGGAACTTTGCTACCAGTAACTTTCGCTCTTGCCCCGGGCGAAAGGGCAAGCACTGTACAGTACTATGGTGGCGTTTTGCGCAATACCGCTGCGAATATTACGCTATATGAATATGCTCCACAGGCATAAGTCTTCCGGCGGATTGTGAAAAACACGATTTCATGCCAGCATGTTTTGCCTATTTATTAATATCGTGCCAATTATTTCAAGGAAAAAGATGAATGCTTTAACGGAAGTGCAGGTACTCGATGCGGAAGAACGCTTGCGCCTGGCCATGATGGCCTCCGACGTGGCGGTACTGAAAGATTTGCTGGCCGATGACTTGTTGTTTACCAATCACCTGGGGCATTTGCTGAGCAAGCATGCGGACCTGGCCGCGCACGAGCAGCGCTTGCTGACCATCACGGACTTGCGTGCCTCCGAGCGCCATGTGCGCGTCAACGGCCACGTGGCCGTGGTTTCCGTGCGCATGCAACTGACGGGCAGCTATCACGACGTGGAAACGCATGGCGACTTCCGTTTTACGCGCGTCTGGGCGCAGGATGCGGCCGGCTCGCTGCAAGTGATCGCCGCCCATTCCGGCGTCGTGGCTTGAGGAGCAAGAGTTAGTGGATCATCGTTCCAAAGGGCAGCTGTTGGAAGCTGTCATCGCCGCCGGCCCGGCCACCCTGGCCATCACGGCCGGCTATCCCGTGCTGCTGTACAACCTGGTGCGCACCTGGTCCGACGCCCCCGGCGCCAATGCGCTGGCCGCGTTGCTGCTGACGGGCGGCCTGTGGGCCTTGCTGGAATTCTGGCGCATCGCCCTGGCGACGGTGGCGCGCAAGGCATACGCGTTCAACTGGCGCTTCTGGCTGGCCATCGCCAGTTTTCTCGCCTGCTTCGTGCGTTTCGTGCCGGATATGCCGGCCGGATTGATGTTGTTGTTGATGGTGCTGCCGGCGCTGGCGTGGACGCATTTCATCTTGTTGCAGATCAAGCGTCCGCGCAAGGCTTGATTGCTGGAAGTGCCGTAGCGGGAGCGATATAGCATGAGTGAAATCCAAAAACTGGGCGAGCAATTCCACGCGATAGCGTCGAAATCCGACTCTTTCATGGCGACGTATGTGGATGCCGTCAAACTGCGCGTGGCGCGAACGCAGATCAGCAAAGGGCCGTTATGTAACGTCAGGCCATTCGATGCCCAAAGGGCCGGCGTCAAGCCGGGAAAAGAGCTGAAGTCGCTGCCCGCGGCGCTGAAAGATACCCATGTCTACCATTTCGATGGGGAAGGCAGGGTCATCCTGGTGGAAAACTATGGCGGATCTGCTGCCATCATCAACAGGAGTTTCTATTTTCATGAGCGCGGCGAACTGAAAAGCGTGCATTTCAATGCGGGAGGGAGCTTGAGGAATGTCATGCTCAGTTTTCTTGACGGGGCACGCATCGCGCAGGACCTCAATTTCGGAAAATTTGGCGAAGGGAGTTACGATTATCTGTATGAGGATGATCGCCTCCATTCCATCATGGTCCGGCAAAGAGAGCATGGCCAGGAAAACCATACCGGATATCAGATTCTGTTCGGCTATGTGGACGGACAGATGGAGAATATTTCCCATGTGTTTACGAATGGATATCAGGAGCAGCGCTATCCATGACGATGGTGGTTTTCAAGGCAAGGCCATGAAAAAACACAGGTGGCATCTGTATTATTCTGGGACAGATGTGGTGGACGCCAATGCAGCGTGGGCGAGCGGGCATGCCGGTGCGGGCATCTGTACAGACTGCGGAAATTACATGCCCGGGAATGAAGGCGATTTCGCCGTGGTGGTGGATCAGCGTATTCCGGCAAAAGCGGATATGTCTTCCATGGGGCGCTTATCACCGTCCATCATGTCCGCCAGGCTGCACCAGTTGATTATGGCTGATCCTCGCCATCCTGCGCGTCCAGCCACTGTATCCGTCCATTCCCCGCCTCCAGCAGGTGGGCGAGCAGGGCGGTGGCCGCCGTTTCAGGCAGGCTGAAGTCGAACAGTACGTCTGCGCCATGTTCCACGTTCAGCAGGGTGGCACCGGCGCCGTCGAGCTCGCGGCGCAGCATGCCTTCCATCGCATACGGCACCGTGCAGCGCAGGGACCTTTGACGCACGATGGCCGTCTTTTCCGCCTGCAACAACGCTTGCGCCACGCTGTCCGTGTAGGCGCGCACGAGGCCGCCTGCACCCAGCTTGATCCCGCCAAAGTAGCGCACGACGGTCGCCAGCACGCCTTCCAGGTCCTGGTGGCGCAGCACGTCGAGCATGGGCCGCCCGGCCGTGCCGCTCGGCTCGCCATCGTCGACGGCCGCCGATTGCCCGCCCGCCAGCAGCGCCCAGCACACATGGCAGGCGCCCGGATGCTGGGCCTTCAAATCGTTGACCACCTGCTGCGCGCTGGCGCGGTCCGTCATCGGTTGCACGCAACCGATGAAACGGCTTTTCTTGATGATCAGTTCGCTGTGGACGGGGGCGGCAATGGTAAACGGCATGGCGAGTGCGGAGGCGGGCAAAGCAGCATGATAGAGGAAATGCGCGCCCGCGACGAGCCAGTGCCGCCTACGTGGCCGATGGCGATACCAGTTCGCGCAGCGCAGCATCGCGCACTTGCACGATGTCGAACAGCCCCAGCGCGTGCAGGGCGGGGAGGGCGTCGCGGATGTCGCGTTCGGCGATGGCTTTTTCGGCGCTGCTGCTCGTGTCGTCCAGCCATAGCCGGGCATTCGCGAGGAAGGCGCCCACCGTGCCCTTGCGCACGGTGATGCCATTGAACTGGCCCTCGTTTTGTTGATCCGGTAACACGTCTTCTGCACGCATGCTGCACTCCTGAATGTCGAAAGACTCCACTGTATGATGGTGGAATTGTCTTGCCTGCGTTGTTTATGACTATCGATACGTCAAATCCGCCAATCTTGCCGCCGACGCTGCTGGCGCCGCTGCGCGCCATGCGCATGTCCCAGCCGCAGGAACGGGTGACGGCGGCGCACCGCCATGCCAGCGGCCAGCTGTTCGGCGCCGAGCGGGGCCTGCTCTCCGTGGCTGCCGACCGCGGGCAGTGGGTGGTGCCGGCCAGCCATTGCGTGTGGATGCCGCCCCATCACGTCCATGCGCTGCGTTCGCATGGACCGTTTGCGGGCTGGAGCGTGTATGTGGACGAGGCCAGTTGCGACGGTCTGCCCGCCGCACCGTGCGTGATGCGCGTCTCGGGCTTGCTGCGCGAAGCGGTGGATCGCGCCAGCAGCTGGGGCGATGGCGTACTCGATGCGCGGCAGGCCCGGGTGGCAGGCGTGATCCTCGACGAGATCGCCGCGGCGCCGCACGAGCCGTTCGGTTTGCCGCTACCCACGGACCCGCGCCTGGTGCGCGTGGCGCGCGCCGTGCTCGATGACCTGGCCGACGAACGGGGCGTGGAAGCGCTGGCCGCCTGGGCCGGCGTCTCGCCGCGCACCCTGGCGCGCCGTTTTACGCTGGAGACGGGTTTTACGCCAACAGCCTGGCGCCAGCGCGCCCGCATCCTGCGCGCCCTGGAACTGCTGGCCGCCGGCCAGCCCGTCACGACGATTGCGCTGGACCTGGGCTACGACACCGTCAGCGCCTTTATCGCCATGTTCAGGCGTTTGATGGGGGTGACGCCGGGCAGGTATGGGGCCATGGCCAGGTGAAGGGCGGCGCGCCAGCGTGTTGAAGACTGCAAGCATGCAATCGGCGTAAAATCGCTGAATTCATTCTCTCGATTCCATAATATATGCACAACGACGACCGCTTCGATGGCATCAACGATTTCGTCATGACCGTCAAGCTGGGCAGTTTTGCCGCCGCTGCCGCCGCACAAGGTGTGACGGCGTCGGGCGTGGGCAAGAGCGTGTCGCGGCTGGAAGCGCGCCTGGGCACCAAGCTGCTGCACCGTACCACGCGCCGCCTGACCTTGACGCCGGAAGGGCGCACGTATTACGACATGTGCGTGCAGATGCTGGAAGACCTGGAGGCGACGGAGCATGGCCTGATCGTCGGCCAGCAAGTGCCCACGGGACGCCTGCGCGTCGATGTGCCGGCCGCGTTCGGCCGCCGCCACATCCTGCCCACCTTGCTGGCACTGGCCGAACAGCACACAGGCATCGAACTGGCCGTGACCTTCACGGACCGCACCGTCAACCTGGTCGAGGAGGGCATCGACCTGGCCGTGCGCATCGGCGCATTGAACAACGATGCGGACCTGGTGGCGCGCCAGCTGGGCACGCAGCGGCTGCTGATCTGCGCCGCCCCGTCCTACCTGGCGCGCCACGGTACGCCGCAGGTGCGCGATGACCTGGCCCGCCACGATTGCATCGTGGGCTGGCGCCGGCAAGGGCCGGCAGTCTGGCTGCTGCGCGAGGCCGACGGCAGCTCCACCGAGCAGGCCATCCGCGTGCGGCATGCCTTGCGCGACGGCGAAGCGATGCTGGCGGCGACTCTGGCGGGCGCCGGCCTGTGCCAGCTGCCCACCTGGCTGATCGATGCGGACCTGGCGTCGGGCCGGCTGGTGCCCGTGCTGGAGCAGCATGCGGGCGGCGAAATGCCGATTCACGCCGTGTGGCCGGCCACGCGCTATGTGAAGCCGCGCCTGCGCGCAGCCATCGATGCGCTGGTGGCGCTGGCGGCCGCACCGAATCCCGTGTTTCACCCCGCCGCTTGAGCGGCCTCAGTCCGCGTGAAACAGGGGCAGTACATGCTCGGCCATCTCCGCGATGACGTCCTCGGCGGGGCGTTGCGACGGCTTCATGTTGAGCGCCACGTGGCGCACGCCCAGTTCGCGCTGCGCCTGCCAGTGTTCGATCAGGGCATGGCGGCCGATGCGCACCACATTGTAGTAGCGCCGGGGCGGCGCGTCCTGGTCCTTGTCCAGGTCGAAGAAGGTGGCGTAGCCATACGCGGGCGGCGGCTGCTCGCCCGCATGGTGGCGCAGGCTGGCCAGGATGTCCTGGATCGCTTGATCATCGTCGACGGACCAGATCCACGCATCGACATTGCGCGCCAGCCAGTCGATGGGCTGGCGCGAGCGGCCGATCGCCAGCATGGGCAGGTGCCGGCGCACGGGCTTGGGCAGCAGGTCCAAGGTGCCGTCCAGGGTGCCGTAATGCTGCGTCGTGGCGGCGGGGAAGTCTTGTTCGCCCAGCTGGCGCAGCAGCGCGAAGGCTTCGCGGTAGCGTTCGTCGCGATTGTCGAAATCGGCGCCGAAGGCCGGATATTCGGCCGGGCGGTCGCCCGTCGACAGGCCAAGCAGGAAGCGTCCGCCGCTCAATTGATCCACCGAGGCCGCCTGCTTGGCGACGATGACGGGATCGCGCAAGGGCAGCACGATGCCGGCCGTGCCAATGCTGATGCGTTTGGTGACCGAGGCCAGGAAGCCTGCATACACGAAGGGATCGAATACCTGCCCCGCGTCGCCGAAGGCCGGGTCGAGGAAGGGTACGTCGCGCAGCCAGATGCTGGCAAAGCCCGCATCGTCGACCAGCCTGGCCATGCGTTCATGGTCCTGCAGCGTGGGCACGGGCGTGCCGGGATACGCTTCCAGCGGCGCGATCAGGCCGAAGCTCAGCTTGCCCGGACTGAACACGCGCCGGAATGGGGCGTGCTGCGCCAGGTCCATGTTCGTTCCAGCCGCCGTCATGCGCCCTCCCGTGCGGGCAGTTCCAGATCGTCGCCGGGATGGCCGCCGCCGCCATTGCGCGCGGGCCAGAAGATGTCGAGCTGCGAGCGGCTGATCTGCCAGCGGCCGTCGATGCGGCGGTATTCGTCCGCATACGCACCCAGCAAAATCCACGGGTCGCGCTGCTCCGGCTGGCGCGTGTGCAGGTCGATCAGGTAGCAGCGCCCCTGCGCCGTGTCGGCGTCGAGCAGTTCCACCCAGTGGTTCGTCACGGCGTGCAGGAAAGGGTAGCTGCCGTGGCGCTCCTTGTCGTAGTCGTCGAAGGCCCGCTGCAGGCCGGCGCGGATGGCGTCGCGGCCCCGCCATGCGCCCAGTCCCGCGTTGCAGACGGCGTCCGGCGCGAACAGTTCGGCCGCCTGTGCGATGCGGTTGCCGTCCAATAAATGGCTGTAGCGGATGCGCAGGTTTTTGATGGCTTCCAGGTCCAGCAGTGTTTGCACGTTCATCGTGTGTCCTTTTATTTATTGCGCCGCAAAGGCGGGGTAGTCCGTATAGCCGTTCGCGCCGTGCGGGCCGTAGAAGGTGGCGCGCTCGGCCTGCGCCAGCGGCCAGCCATGGCGCAGGCGCTCGACCAGGTCGGGGTTGGCGATGAACGGGCGGCCAAAGGCGGCCAGGTCGATGCGGCCCTCCTGCAATGCCGCTTCCGCGCTGTCGCCGTCGAAGCCGCCCGCCGAGATCAGCGTGCCTCGGTAGGCGCGGCGGAAGTCGGCCGCGAAGCCAGCGGGAATCGGCGTCTGCCCCAGGGTCAGCTGGTCGCTCGTGTGCACGTAGGCGAGGCCGCGCGCGTTGAGCGCTTCGGCCAGGGCCAGCCAGGTGGCCGCCTCGTCGTCGAACGGCTGCATGTCGTACAGGCGGCCGAATGGCGAGATGCGCACGCCGACGCGCTGCGCGCCCACTTCCGCACTCAGGGCGTCGATGGTGTCGAGGATCAAACGCAGGCGCTTGGAAATCGTGCCGCCATACGCGTCGTCGCGCGTGTTGAGGGCGCCGTTGATGAATTGTTCGAACAGGTAGCCGTTCGCGCCATGCAGTTCGATGCCATCGAAACCGGCGGCCATGGCGCGCCGCGCGGCCAGCACGAAATCGTTGACGATGCGGGGGATGTCGGCGGCGTCCAGGGCGCGCGGCGCGCTGGCGGGGACTTGTCCAGCCACGCCAGGCGACGCCCAGGCAAACGCGGGCGAGTTGTCCGCGCGGCGCGCAACGGACGACACGGGCGCCGCGCCACCGGCTTGCAGCGACGTATGCGACAGGCGGCCCACATGCCACAGCTGGGCGAAGATGCGCCCGCCCCGTGCGTGCACGGCGTCGCACACCTGGCGCCAGCCGGCTTCCTGGGCATCCGTGTACAGGCCGGGCACGAACAGAAAGCCCGTGCCTTCGCGGCTGACGGGGATGCCTTCGCTGATGATCAGGCCAGCCGACGCGCGCTGGGCGTAGTACAGCGCCGTTTGTTCATCGGGCACGCCATCCCTGGCGCGCGAGCGCGTCATGGGCGCCATGACGATGCGGTTGGGCAGGGGTAATCCTGCGAGGTCATACGGAGTGAAGAGTTTTTTCATGGCCAGTCCTTTCGGTCAAATACGATGCGGTGATACGGGCGCAGGCATTGCCTGTGCCGCCATGCCGTCCATTGTATTTATGAACTGGAAAAAGATAATCTTGGTTTGATTCCATGGACTCGATCCTGTTAGGATTGAATCAGGGAGCGATGGGAGGGGAGGGCTGGAAAACAAAAAAGCCAACCGCGAACGGTTGGCTTCTCTGAAGTATTTGGTAGGCCGTGCGGGATTCGAACCTGCGACCAACGGATTAAAAGTCCGCTGCTCTACCAGCTGAGCTAACGACCCAAAAACTTTGACTACTTACTGCGGTAACGCTGTGCCGTATCAACATGCTTGCCATGCTGACGACTGAATCTTGGTAGGCCGTGCGGGATTCGAACCTGCGACCAACGGATTAAAAGTCCGCTGCTCTACCAGCTGAGCTAACGACCCAAGGGCGGCTATTATGACGGCCAACGGCGGTTTTGGGAAGGGCGGGGGTGGAAAAAACCTTGCGCAGCGCTCGAGGGCGGACTAATATGAGTAGATAGCCTACCTACTTATATATTTCCATGTCCACTACCGAAGACCTTCCTATCCCCGAACGCGCGCTGGTGCTGTCCGATGAATTGCGCACGGCGTTCAAGCGCCTGCTGCGCTCCATGCAGCGCGAAGGGGGCGAGCTGGAAGGCGGCGTGTCGATGATGCAGTACATGCTGCTGGCGCTGATCCACGAGCAGCCCGGCATCGGCGTGGCGGCGCTGGCGCGCCTGCAGAACGTGCGCGGGCCGACCGTCAGCGCGCAGGTCAAGTCGCTGGAAGAGGCGGGTCTCGTCGAGCGCAGCGCGCCCGATCCGCAGGACCGGCGCCGTTCGGGTCTGCACGTGTCCGCGCATGGCCTGGCCATCCTCGAGACCCTGCGCGCGCGACGCCGCGATGCGCTGGCGCGGCGTATCGCCCGCCTGACGCCGCAGCAGGTCGATGCGCTGGCCGCCGCCATGCAGCCTCTTCTTGAGATTGGCCAGGCATGAGCGGCCTTGGCATACCCGCAGGCGCAGAGGCGCCATTGACGGAGCGCGAAGTACGCGCCACCTACCTGGGCCTGATGGCCGTGCTGGGCCTGGGCGCGCTGGACCAGAGCATCGTCGCGACGGCCTTGCCGCGCATCGTCGATGACCTGGGCGGCATGGCGCACCTGTCGTGGGTGGTGACGGCGTACGTGCTGGCCTCGACGGCCACCATGCCCCTGTACGGCAAGCTGGCCGACCAGTACGGCCGCCGCCCCATGATTTTCACGGCCTTGCTGACTTTCCTGCTCGGTTCCGTGCTGTGCGGGCTGGCGCAGAACATGACGGAACTGATCATCTTCCGCGCCATCCAGGGCCTGGGCGCGGGCGGCTTCATGCCGCTGGCGCAGATCATCATCGGCGACATCGTGCCGCCCGCCGAGCGGGGCAAGCGGCAAGGCATGGTGCCCATCGTGTTTGCCGTCACCAGCGTGCTGGGCCCCGTGCTGGGCGGCGTGATCACGGATGCCTTGTCGTGGCACTGGATTTTCTTTGTCAACCTGCCCGTCGGCGCGGCCGCCTTCGTCATCATCGCGCGCGCCATGCGCAAACCCGCGCCCGCGCATGCGCACCGGATCGATTATCTGGGCTCTGCCTTGCTGACGGGCGCCGTCACGGCGGCGCTGCTGGTGCTGGCGCTGGGCGGCACCGAGTGGCCATGGGATGCGCTGGCCATCAAGGTGTGCGGCGGCGTGGCCGTGCTGCTGGGGATCTGGCTGGCCTTCCACGTGGGACGGGTGGATGAACCCGTGCTGCCGCCCGACCTGTTCGAGAACCGCACCTTCAATATCGCCAGCCTGGTGATGGCCATGACGTTCATGGGCCTGATGGGCGCCAGCGTCTTCTTTCCCCTGTTCTTCCAGTTGGTGATGGGCACCAGTCCCGCCGAATCGGGCGTCATGACGGTGGCGATGATGGTGGGGCTGGTGGCGTCGTCGATGTTCAACGGCCGGGTGCTGTCGCGTTCGGGCAAGTACAAGATGGTGCAGGTGGCGGGGCTGGCCGTGGCGGTCGTGGCGTTTGCCGTGCTGGCTTGGGCCATGGAAACGTCGCGCGGTTACTGGATCATCGAGCCGGCCATCTTCTTCCTCGGCACGGGGCTGGGACTGGTGATGCCGAACATGACGATCGCCGTGCAAAATGCCTTGCCGCTGGCACGCCGCGGCGTGGGTACGGCCATGCTGGCCTTTTTCCGCTCGCTGGGCGGCTTGCTGGGCGTGACGGCGTCCGGCGCCATCCTTGCGCGCCAGCTGCACCAGCATGGCGTGGAAGCCGTTTCGGCGCTGGGCGCGCAGGCGGCCGTGCAGACGGTGGAGGTGTACCGCCATGCGATTGCCAGCGTGTTCGGCGCCGGCGCCGTGCTGCTGCTGGTGGGACTGGTCTTCCTGCTGTTCCTGCCGGAACTGCCCCTGGAGGGGCATCCGGCGACGGTCAAGGATGATCAGTAGCGTTCCAGCCAGTGCGCGTAGGGCGCCGGCAGGGTCCACGAGGCGCGTTCCACGCCGAGTTCCTTGGCGGCAAAATATGCCCAGTGCGGATTGGCCAGGTGCGCCTTGCCCACCATCACCACGTCCAGCTGTTCTTCCTTGACGACGCGCTCGGCGATGGCCGGCGTGCCGAAGCCCCAGGCGGACGAGACGGGCACGCCTGCTTCGCGGCGCACGCGCTCGGCGATCGGGCCCATGAAGGCCGGACCCCACGGAATCGACACGTCGGGAATCGTGAAGCCCATGCTGACACTGATCATATCCATGCCGGCATCCTTGAACTGGCGCACGAGGGCTATCGATTCGAGCAGGGTTTGCTCGTCGCGGCCGTCGAATTCCAGCACGCCGAAGCGGATGGTCAGCGGCAGGTGCTCGGGCCACACTTCACGCACGGCTTTCAATGTTTCCAGCAGGAAGCGGCTGCGGTTTTCCAGGCTGCCGCCATAGATATCGTCGCGCCGGTTCGAGTGGGCGGAAAAGAAGCTTTGCGCCAGGTAGCCGTGGGCGAAGTGCAGCTCCAGCCATTCGAAGCCCACTTCGCGGGCGCGCACGGCCGCGTCGACGAAGTTCTGTTTCACTCGGGCAATATCGTCGAGGTCCATGGCGCGCGGCACTTTCGGCAGGCCGCCGCCAAAGGCGATGGCGGACGGGGCGATGGTTTGCCAGCCGCGCGCGTCGCCTTGCGCGATATGGTCGTCGCCTTCCCATGGGCGGTTGGCGCTGGCCTTGCGGCCCGCGTGGGCGATCTGGATGCCGGGAACGGAGCCGGCCGCCTTGATGGCCTTTACCACCGGCACGAAGGCTTGCGCCAAATCATCGTTCCAGATGCCCGTGCAGCCTGGCGTGATGCGGCCTTCGGGCGCCACGGCCGTCGCTTCGACGATCACCAGGCCCGCGCCGCCGCGCGCCATGCCCGCGTAGTGCGACAGATGCCAGTCGTTGGCCTGGCCATCGACGGCCATGTACTGGCACATGGGCGGCACGGCGATGCGGTTGCGCAGGGTGATGCCTTTGAGGGTGTAGGGCTGGAAGAGGGCGGACATGGTGGCCTTTGTGTTTGTTGGTGGAAATGTCGGACAATACTGATTCGGTAGTTCGTAAATATTCGAATAATGGAATTAGTATAGCGCATGCTGTATGATTCTGCTCATGCGCCCACACAAACATCCTCCCGCCAGCGAATTCGTCCTCGAGCGCGTGCTGTACGCCTTGAGTGATTCCATCCGCCTCGACATCGTGCGCCACCTGGCCCGCGTCGATGCGGCCGCTTGCGGCGACCTCGACGGCGGGCGGCCGAAATCGACCGTTTCCCACCATTTCAAGGTCTTGCGCGAAGCGGGCCTCGTCTACACGGAAAACGCGGGCACGACGCACATGAACACCTTGCGTCGCGCCGATATCGAGAGTCGCTTCCCCGGCTTGCTGGACGCGATTCTGGCGCAGCAGCCCTTGGCGCCCGAGCCGCCGCAGGCGGAAAAGCCGACAGTTTAGCCGCCTGCCGTGCCCCGCCATTTTTCAGGCTCGGCTATCATATCGGCCTTTCGGTAAATCCTCAGCCGCGCGCCTGTTGCGCGATGGGCTGGCGACACTGCCTGGCATGGCAAGGGATGGGAATGACGGCAGCAGCAGTGGTATCACAGGCGGACCTGGCATATCGTCCGCAGTTTGGCTGGATCAATGGTTTGAAGGCAGGCGCGGCGCAGTTGATCGTGTTGCATCACCTGGCGTTTTACGGCCCCATGTCCGACTACGTGCAACCCCTGTGGCCCGAGCTGCTAGGCTGGCTGGGCGGCAGCGCGCGTATCGCCGTGCAAGTGTTTCTCGTCATCGGCGGCTTTCTCGTCGCCAAATCCCTGTCACCCGCCGGCCGCCCCGGCATTGCCGCGCCGCTGCAGGCGATCTGGCGCCGCTACGCCAAGCTGGCGCCGCCTTTCCTGGCCGCCACCTTGCTCGCGGCCATCATCACGCCCGTGGCCGGCATCTGGATGCTGCACGATTCCATGTCGGCCGCCGTCACCCTGGGTCAGCTGAGCGCCCATGCCTTGCTGCTGCACGGCGTGCTCGGCTACGAGTCGCTGTCGGCCGGCGCCTGGTACGTGGCCATCGATTTCCAGCTGTACTTGCTGACGGTAGCGTTGCTGTGGCTGGGCGGCCGCCTGGCGGGCCTGCGGCGCGGGCATTGGCTGATGCCGCTGGCCGTCACCGCGGGCATCACCTTTTCCTTGCTGTATTTCAATCTTGACGCAGGCTGGGACAATTGGGCGCCGTATTTCTTCGGCAGCTACGGTCTCGGCATGCTGGCCTGGTGGGCCAGCGATCCGGCCCGCAAACCCTCCGCCATGACCGTGCTCATGGCCATGGCCGCCGTGCCCGTCCTGCTGGCCCTGACCGTCGACTACCGCAGCCGCATCGCCCTGGCGCTGATCGTCGCCTGCGCCCTGTTCCTGTTCGGCCGCGCCCGCACGCCGTCCCAGGGCGGCGCCTGGAATGTCATCAACACCCTCGGACGCATTTCGTATGCCGTGTTTCTCGTCCACTTTCCCGTCAGCCTGCTGGTCAATGCGCTGTTTATCAGCTATGTCCCGCTTGAGCCGGAGTGGCAGGCGCTGGGCATGCTGACGGCCTGGGGCGCCAGCCTGGCGGCCGGTGCCGCGTTTTACCGCTGGGTGGAGGTGCCGCTGGGGCGGGCGATGGGCAGCGTGGTGGCGCATCTGGCCGGGAGGCCGGCGCTGGTGTCGCGTTAAGGGCGATGTAGCCGTCCCGATGGCGCCCTTGTTCGCGAAACAGGGCTGGCTGTTTCTATTATTTGTTACTACAATAAATAATGAGAATCACTTTTGATGCTGTCAAGCGTGAAAAGACGCTCAGGGACCGTGGTCTCGACTTTGCGCGTGCGCATGTAGTGTTTGGCGGCCTCACCATTACGCTGCCGGACCAGCGCCAGGACTACGGCGAACCCCGCTTCATCACTGCAAGTTGGCTCGACGAGCGCCTGGTCGTATTGGTCTGGACGCCGCGTGGCCGGGCGCGCAGAATCATCAGCATGAGGAAGGCAAATGAACGCGAAATCGACAAATACAAGCAAAGCCTGGATTGATCCCGACGATGCGCCTGAATTGACGGACGGTTTTTTCGAGCAGGGTGTCTGGCAAGTGGGCGATAAGCCCGTTTCCCGTCCCGAGGCGCAGCAGGAGGCGGTACGCCGCCGCGGCAGACCCGCTGGCACTGGTGGCAAGGTCAGCACGACCATACGCTTCGATGCCGACATCCTCGAAGCCTTCAAGGCCACCGGAGATGGGTGGCAAACGCGCATGAATGATGCGTTGAAGGAGTGGCTGCGATCCAGGCAAGCCTAGAAAACAAAAAAGCCAACCGCGAACGGTTGGCTTCTTCATAGTATTTGGTAGGCCGTGCGGGATTCGAACCTGCGACCAACGGATTAAAAGTCCGCTGCTCTACCAGCTGAGCTAACGACCCAAAAACTTTTTACAACAACTTCGGTAACACTGTGCCGTAAAAAAATGCTTGCTATAACAACTCGCAAGCAGATCAGTACTGCGTATTCGTGGTAGGCCGTGCGGGATTCGAACCTGCGACCAACGGATTAAAAGTCCGCTGCTCTACCAGCTGAGCTAACGACCCGAAGAAGAAAGATTATAGGGGGTGCCCGGGATTCTGTCAAACCTAACGGGCAACTTTTTCCCCGCTTTTACTTTTTGCCGCCCCGTTCCTTGGCCGCCTGGGCCGCGCTGGAGTCCGGGTAGCGCGAGATCAGGGCGTTCAGCGTCTTGGTCGCGTTCGGCTTGTCTTTCAGCTCCGTGTAGCAGCTGGCGATGTTGAGCATGGCGTCGGGCGCTTTCGGGCTGTCCGGGTAGTGTTTCAGCACGGCCTGCTGGGCCGTGATGGCGCTCTTGCAGTCGCGCTGGGCGTAATAGGCGTTGCCCAGCCAGTATTGCGCGTTGGCCGCGTAGGCCGATTCCGGATAGCGTTTCACGAAGCCGTCCAGGGCCGTCACGGCGCCCTTGTAGTCGCCCGACTTGAACAGGCCGAACGCGGATTCGTATGCGCTTTGCTCGGACACGCCCACGGCCGCTTCCTGGCCGTCGATGGTGACCTGGCGCGGTTCGAGCTTGCGCAGGCGCGCATCGATATCGGTGTAGAAATCCTTCTGGCGCTTTTGCGTGTTTGCCAGGTCGTTGCCCAGTACTTCGATCTGGCCGCGCAGGCGGGCGATCTCTTGCATGGTCTGGTCGTGCTGGTTGAGCAGGCTCAAGGTGCTGGTCTTGTCCGCCTTGGCGTCGATGCGGCTGTTCAGGTCGCGCGCCATGGCGTCGACCTTGGCGCGCAGCTCGAGGATGGCCTTGCGTGCTTCGTCGTCATCGAACAGGGCGGCGTTGGCGTGCAGGGGCAGGTAGGCAAACGCGGCCATCAAGGCGGCGGCGACGCCGGCTTTCGAGAATGTCATCATGAGTCGGGCTTTCAAAAGTTACGCAAACATGCAAACGGGGCGCCGGGCGGTGAATCACCGCGCTGCGCCCCATTATTATGCCTATGACTGGCCAGTTAGGTAAGCGTCAATGCTGCCGCGCTCACCCCTGAACATCAATAAACGATGTCAGCGCGGCGGTTTTCTGCCCATGCTGCTTCGTTGCTGCCTTGAGCTTTAGGCTTTTCTTTGCCCAGCGACACGGCTTCCATTTGGCCTTCTGGCACGCCCAGGGCTGCCATCGACTTGCGCACGGCTTCAGCACGTTTCTGGCCCAGGGCCAGGTTGTACTCAGCGCCACCGCGTTCATCGGTGTTACCTTGGATCAGGATCTTGCGGCTAGGCGTTTTCACCAGGTAGCCAGCGTGGTTTTGCACAACTGGGGTGTCCGCTTCGCGCACGACGTATTTGTCGAAGTCGAAGTAGATGCTGCGGTTAGCCAGCACGCCTTTTGGATCGTCCAGTGGATCGACCGATGCGGTCGTTACTGGCTGAACTTGACGGGTGTCAACTGGAGCGACGACTTTTTCAGGAGCGCGCTCAACCACTGGGGTCTCTGCTACTTTGACTGGGGTGCTGCAGGCGGACAGCAGGGCTGCGGTAGCGGCGATGAAAGCCAAACTTTTAAAGTTACTCATTTTTATTCTCCGGGTCATGGTTAAAGGTGAAACTGTACAGCATTTACTTCATAAAAGGACCCCAGGTGGGCTCCTTGATATTGCCAGCTTGCGTAGTCAAACGCTGTTTGACGCGGCCATCCACCGATACCACTGCCAGCGACTTGCGTCGTCCGGATTCGGTCGCGTACATGATATATTTCCCGTTGGGCGAAAAGCTCGGTGATTCGTCGTTGGCGGTGTCCGACAGGCGCAGTTCCTGGCCACTAGCCAGGTCGAGCGCGTAGAGCTGGAAATTGCCGTCGCGACGGGAAATATAAGCGAGTGTCTTCCCGTCGGACGAAATCCGCGGGCTGATGTTGTAGGAGCCGCCAAACGTCACGCGCTTGGCTTCGCCACCGCTGGTCGACATGCGGTAGATTTGTGGTCCGCCGCTGCGATCGCTGGTGAAATAAATGCTTTGGCCATCGGCCGAGAATTGGGGTTCCGTATCGATGCCGCTGCTGGTGCTGACGCGGCGCAAGCCGCTGCCGTCGGCATTGACGGTGTAGACCTGGGTATGGCCGTCGCGCGACAGGGCCACGGCCAGGCGCGAGCCGTCCGGGCTCCAGCTCGGCGCCGAGTTGCTGCCTTTTTCATTCGATACGATGGTGCGCTGGCGCGTCACCAGGTTTTGCACGTAGACGATGGGCTTTTTCTTTTCAAACGACACATACGCGACCTTGGTGCCGTCCGGCGACCACGACGGCGAAATGATAGGCTCGTTCGAACGCAGGGCGACCTGGATGCCTTCGCCATCGGCGTCGGCCACTTCCAGGCGGTATTCGCGGCCCGATTGCGTGACGTAGGCGATGCGCGTGGCGAACGCGCCTTTGACGCCCGTCAACTTTTCATAGATGTCGTCGGCGATCTTGTGCGCCAGCAAGCGGTTGAATTGCGGCGCGGCCGCATTGTTCATGCTGGAGATCTGGGCGCCCTTGATGGTATCGAACAGCTTGTAGCGCACGTCCAGGCGGCCATCGGCCATGCTTTGCACGGTGCCGGCCGCCAGGGCGTCGGCGCCGCGCGATTTCCACTGCTCGTAGCTGACGGGCGCCGTTTCCGATACGGGCGCATCGGCGTCGATCAGCTTGAACACGCCGCTGCGCGCCAGGTCGGCCTTGATAATGCCCGACAGCGACTGCGGCGCCGCCGATTCATTGACGAAGCTGGCGACAGCCACCGGGATCTGGTTGCTGCCGATCCCCGTAATCTCCACGCGCAGCTGCGCCTGGGCGCCGGAGGCTCCCAGCATCAGGCCGGCGCAGAGCACGACATAGCTCATTTTTTTCATGGTCATCATTTAGGCAAATCCTTCATCTCGAATATGAGTTCAATCTCGCGTTCCACGGTGCCGTCTTTTTTCTTCGGCAGTGGCGACGATTTATTAATGGCGTTTTCCACCGAGCTGTCATACGCCGGCAGGCCGCTACTTTTAATCTTTCGGACCGAAATAATTTCCCCAGTTGGCAGTTGCTCGATCTTGAACACGGCGCGCGGGTTGCCCGGCACGTCCGTGCTACCGCTGTACGCGATATTGCTCTTGATCTTGCTCGTCAGGGCAGCGACATAGCCGCTGTCCTTGCGTGGCGCGGTCGCTTTCGCGGCCGTACCTGTTGTGCCATTGCCTGCCTGCGCCATCATCCGCTTCATGTCATCGGCACGCAATTTGTCGGCGGCCGCTTTTTCAGCCGCCGCTTTTTTCGCCTTGGCCGCTTTTTCGGCCGCCGCTTTTTTATCGGACAGTTCTTTCTCGGCTTTTTCTTCCGCCGCTTTTTCTTTCTCTTTCGCTTGCTTGGCTTTCTCCAGCTTGTCGGCCTTTTCTTTTTCCAGCTTTTCAGCCTTGTCTTTTTCTTTTTGCTTCTGTTTTTCCAGTTCGCGCTTTTCTTCCTCGCGTTCCTTCAATTCCTGCTTGCGGCGTTCTTCCGCTGCCGCTTTGTCTTTTTCTTCCTTCAGCTTGGCCTTCTTGCGCTCGAGGGCGATCTCCGCCTCGCGCAGGTCGACCTTCGGCTCGGGCGCGGCCACGGGCGGCGGTGGCGGCGGGGCCGGCTGTTCCACTTGCGGTTCCGGCGGCGGCGCCGGTGTCGGTTCCGGTTCCGTCGCCACTTCGGGCGGCGGCGCGGCCGTCTGCACTTTCAGGTCCCATACTTCCGCTTCGACGGCGACAGGTTCCGTATTTTGCCAGTGTACGCCCACCCACAGGAAAAACAGCAGGCCAAGGTGCATCGCCAGCGCCAGGCCCAGCGAGGGCCAGCGGCTGCGTTCGCGCGGCACGCTGTAGGGCTTGCCGAGTACATGGTCGATTTGTTTGGTCTGCAAAGTCTAGTCTATCTAAAAACGGTCAAGTCTGGAAACAGGGTGCTGCGCTTACTTGGTGGCCAGGCCGACGCGGGTAATGCCCATTTTTTTTGCTTCCGAAATGAGCTGGATCACATCGTCGTACTTGCTTTCCTTGTCGCCCGCGATCATCACGGGATAGTCGGGATTGCTTTCGTGCAAACCGCGCAGCTTGCGCAGCAGGGCGTCGCGGTTCGGTTCCGTTTCCGGCGACAGCTGTTCCTTGCCGATGACGCCGATCGACAGCGAACCATTCGGCTTCAGCACGATCTGAATATAGTCATCGGGCGGTTTCGCCGACTTTTCCGCGTTGGGCAAGTTCACCACGCTGGGATTGTTCGACGACGGCATCACCATGAAAATGATCAGCAGCACCAGCATCACGTCGATATACGGCACGACGTTGATCTCGGACTTGAATTTGCGGCCACGGCCACCGCGCATGCCGCCACTATTAAAGGAGGAACCCATGGACCTTGCCCCCTCTTAGCGCGACTGGCGCTGCAAGATGTTGGAGAATTCCTCGACGAAGCTCTCGAAGCGGATCGCCAGGCGGTCGATGTCATGCGAAAAACGGTTGTAGGCGACGACGGCGGGAATGGCCGCGAACAGGCCGATGGCGGTGGCGATCAGCGCTTCGGCAATGCCGGGCGCGACGGCGGCCAGCGTGGCTTGCTGCACGTTGGCCAAGCCGCGGAAGGCGTTCATGATGCCCCAGACGGTACCGAGCAGGCCGATGTACGGCGAGACGGAGCCGACGGACGCGAGGAAGGCCAGGTGCGATTCGAGCACGTCCATTTCACGCTGGAAGGCGGCGCGCATGGCGCGGCGTGCGCCGTCGAGCACGGCGCCGACGTCCAGCGCTTCGCGCGAACCGTAGGAAGCCTTGCCCTTGATGAATTCGCCCATGCCGGCGTCGAAGATGCGGGCCAGCGCGCCGCTCTGGTCGCGGTTGCCGCTGGCGTTCTGGTGCAGCGCATGCAGATTGCCGCCGGCCCAGAAGCTGCGTTCGAATTCGATGGTTTGCTTGCGCGCCTGGCGCACGGCAAACATCTTGCGGAAAATGTAGGTCCAGCTGGTCAGGGAAATCAGCAGCAGCAGGGCCATGATCAGTTGCACGATCAAATGGGCATTGGAGATGAGCGCGAGGAAAGAAAGATCTTGTGTAACGTTCATTGGCTGGCAGTCTGTTGGGTGAATTGTCCGGGGGTGGCGGGTAGGGCTCAGGCGGCGCGCATGCGGGCCGCGACTGCATCAGGCACGGCGCGCGGGCGCAGTGCCGAATCGACGCAGCCGATCTTGACGCGGGCCGTGTTGAGCAGGCGGTCGCCGCACCAGGCTTGTTGCAGGAAAACGATGGAGGCACGCCCCATTTTTTCTATGCTTAAGGTTAATCTTACCGTGTCATCGAGCCTGGCTGGCGCATGATAGTCGGCGTTGACGCTTTTGACAACGAACATCGCGTCATGCTGTTCCAGCAATTCCTGCTGGCCCACGTCGATGGCGCGCAGCCATTCGGTGCGCGCGCGCTCGAAGAATTTCAGGTAGTTAGCGTAATAGACGATGCCGCCGGCGTCGGTGTCTTCATAGTAGACACGTACGTTCCAGGTAAAGACTGAAGGCATGTTTATTGCGCCAGTAGTGAGATTGAGCAACATTTTACGCGATTTTTCTTCTTGTGACTGTGGGCGCTTGCTGGAAAGCCATGCAAAAGCTGCATATAAGTTGCACCGCAGCATTGTAAATCCGGCGTGTGCAATGGCAAGCTTCGTAACATACGCTTACATGCCATGGCCAGGTTTAAGCCCAGCTTAAAAGCGGCGGCCATCCCCGGGGCGGCCTGTGGCCGCGCCCGGGCTGCGATGGCGCGCGGCGATTATAGCCGCACGGTTGCATTCCTTGCTCAATTTGGGTACTTAACTTACAATTTGACTTCCATTACGTCTCACGTGACTGGCGAAAAGTCGGGCGATCTCCATGAATGGCGGTCGGCAAACCGGCGAAAGGTGGGCACCCACCGGGAAACGTGAGATTTTTCATCAGCCGTTCGCCTGGGTAGCCACTATGGAAAAGCACGAAGAGGCTGCCTGTCCAATGTTGTTATTCACTTAACGCCGGCTCCCCTCATTCGATCCAACCTGCCAGTACAAGCACCCTCATACTTGGAGTTTTTACATGTTTGCAAAAGATCACAACCTCGCCAACGTCGATCCTGAATTGTTCGCCGTCATTCAAAAAGAGAACACGCGCCAGCACGACCACATCGAACTGATCGCGTCGGAAAACTACACGTCGCCAGCCGTAATGGAAGCGCAAGGCTCGCAGCTGACGAACAAGTACGCCGAAGGCTACCCGGGCAAGCGCTACTACGGCGGCTGCGAATACGTCGACGTGGCCGAGCAACTGGCCATCGACCGCGTGAAACAGCTGTTCGGCGCCGAATGCGCGAACGTGCAGCCGAACTCCGGCTCGCAGGCGAACCAGGGCGTGTTCTTCGCCATGTTGAAACCGGGCGACCTGATCATGGGTATGTCGCTGGCCGAAGGCGGCCACCTGACCCACGGCATGCCGCTGAACATGTCCGGCAAATGGTTTGACGTCGTTTCCTACGGCTTGACGGCGGAAGAAGACATCGACTACGAGGCAATGGAGCGCCTGGCCCGCGAACGCAAGCCAAAGCTGATCATCGCCGGCGCGTCGGCATTCTCGAAAAAGATCGACTTCGAACGCTTCAGCAAGATCGCCAAGGAAGTGGGCGCCTACTTCATGGTCGACATGGCCCACTACGCGGGCTTGATCGCCGCCGGCCTGTACCCGAACCCGGTGCCGTTCGCCGACTTCGTCACCTCGACCACGCACAAATCGTTGCGCGGCCCGCGCGGCGGCATCATCCTGATGAAGGCCGAACACGAAAAAGCCATCAACTCGGCCATCTTCCCTGGTATCCAGGGCGGCCCGCTGATGCACGTGATCGCCGGCAAGGCCGTCGCCTTCAAGGAAGCGCTGAGCCCTGAATTCGTCGAATACCAGAAGCAAGTGATCAAGAACGCCGACGTGCTGGCGAAAACCCTGATCAAGCGCGGCCTGCGCATCGTGTCCGGCGGCACCGAATCGCACGTCATGCTGGTCGACCTGCGCGCCAAGAACCTGACGGGCAAGGAAGCCGAAGCCATCCTCGGTTCCGCGCACATCACCTGCAACAAGAACGGCATCCCGAACGACCCGCAAAAACCTTTCGTCACCTCGGGCATCCGCCTGGGCAGCCCGGCGATGACGACGCGCGGTTTCAAGGAAGCGCAAGCGGAAGAAGTGGGCAACCTGATCGCCGACGTGCTGGACAATCCGCATGACGCCGCCACCATCGAGCGCGTGAAAGCGGCCGTGAAAGTACTGGCCGACGCGCACCCTGTGTACGCAGCATAATTATTTGTCCAGAATGTGTCATACGGAGTAAGATTCTGTATGACACATTCCAGTCGTGCCCAAGGGCGCCCGGAGTGATTCGGGCGCCCTTTGTACAAGGGCGGCGATTTCCCGTAATTATTACTATAAAGTTGTAGCCAGCCCATGAAATGTCCATTTTGCCAGCACGGCGACACCCAGGTTCTCGATACGCGCGTATCGGAGGAAGGGGATGCCATTCGGCGCCGCCGCCGCTGCGGCAAATGCGACAAGCGTTTTACCACGTACGAACGCATTGAACTTATCATGCCGGCCGTCGTCAAAAAGAATGGCAGCCGGACGGAGTTCGCTGCGGATAAGTTGCGCGGCAGTTTGATGCTGGCCTTGCGTAAGCGTCCCGTCGCGGCCGCCTCTGTGGATACGGCCATCGCGTCCATCCAAGAGAAGCTGCTTACCAGCGGCTTGCGTGAAGTCGAATCCGGCTATATCGGCGAACTCGTCATGCAGGAACTCAAGCGCCTGGACAAGATCGCCTACATCCGCTTTGCCTCCGTCTACAAGAATTTCGAAGACCTGGCCGAGTTCCAGGACGCGATCGCCGAAGTGGGCCAGGCGCGCAAGCCCTGACGCTTACCCGGACATTCACTTTGCCGGCAATGGGGCCGCTCCTGCGCCCCGTGCTCACCATGCCAGCGCTTGCCTGGCAAGCGGTCTGATCAATCCCACCGCCGTTCTTCTCGACTTATCATCGTCCTGTTTGCGCTAGCGCAGACGCGGGTTTTTGCGCGCGCCTATCTTGTAGCTGGGCCGCCTGTTCCTGCGGCTCTTTCTGCGGAAGGGAGTAGCGCATGCGCAAGGGCGGTCGCACTATGTTTCCTGCGGGTGGCAGCAGCCTCGTCGAAGTGCTGGTGTCGCTGCTGCTGTTGGCGCTGGGCCTGCTGGGTGCCAGCATCCTGCAATTGAACGCCCTGCGCGCGCGCCACGAGTCGGCGCTGCTGTCGGCGGGCGTGCAACTGGCCGCCGGCATGGCCGAGCGCATGCGCGCGAACAACGTGCTCATGAATGGCCCCGATGCGGGTAATCCCTACCTGAACGTGGCATATGCGGCGGCGGACGGCGCCGAAGCTGGCGGTGGCGCGCCGGACTGTCTTGGCGCTGCCGCCTGCAGCGCGGCCGAGCTGGCGCAATTCGACATCGCCGAATGGAAGCAGGGGCTGCATGCGGCCTTGCCCGGCGCGCGCCTGCGCATCTGCCGCGACCTTGCCGCGTGGGATGCCGCCGCTCAGGGCTTGCAGTGGGCGTGCAGCGGCGGCAAGGGGGCGCCCATCGTCATCAAGCTGGGCTGGCGCGGCCGCCTGCCCGATGGCTCGCCCGCCGTGAATGCGGCAGGCGAGTCGCTGCCCAGGCTGGCATTCCAGCTGGGCGGGGGCGGCGCATGAGCGGCGGACATCGTGGCATGAGCCTGATCGAATTGCTGGTGGCCCTGTCGCTCGGTGCGCTGTTGATGCTGGCCGCCAGTAGCGTGCTGCTGGCGGCCAGCGGCAGCTATGGCGACCAGTCCGCCAGCGCTCGCCTGGATGACAACGCCCGCTATGCGCTCGACGCCATCGCCCGCGCCGTGCGCCAGACGGCGTATGTGAATTGGGATAGCAGCGCCGCACCCGTCGCCCATGCGGATTACGACAGCGCGAATATCGCCGGTCTCGACGCGCGCAGCCTGGGCAAGAATAGCGACGGCATCAGCGGCGCGCTGCCCGGCGCCCTGCATGGCAGCGACGTGCTGGCCCTGCGCTATTACGGCGCCGGCAAGGAAGAGGGCGGCGACGGTTCCGTCCTCAATTGCGCCGGCTTCGGCGTGGGCGCCGCGCAAACGGAGGCGCAGCGGGGCTGGAGCATTTTCTACGTGGCGCAGGGCGCCGATGGCGAAGGCGAGCTGCGCTGCAAATACCGGGGCACGAACGGCTGGGGCGCGGACGCCGTCATCCGTGGCGTCGATGCTTTCCAGGTGCTGTATGGCCTCGACACGGATACGCCGCCTGACGGCGTGGCGAACCGCTATGTCAATGCCAGCGCGCTCGACGCCTACGATGCGGCGCTGCTGCTGGAGGGGGCGGATGCGGCTGCGCGCCAGCGCGATTTTCAACGGCGCACGCACTGGAAACGCGTGGCCAGCGTGCGCGTGGCGCTGTTGCTGCATGACGAGGCGGGACAGGCCGACAAGATGGCGGAACTGGGGCCGGCGCAGTTCGACCTGTTCGGCAAGGCGTATGCCGAGGCGCATGGCGCCGGCGACACGGGCGTGCGCATCGCGCGCGCATCCTTGCCTGCCGCGACGCGTTCGCGGCTGCGGCAACTGGTGCAGACGAGCATCATGCTGCGCAACGGGCCGGCCTAGGCGGGCGGCGCGATGGCTGGCGCGGGCGTCCGCTGTTGCGTGCCTTGGCGCCCACCTCGTGCGCGATGCGGCGGCGCCACCCTCGTGTATGTGCTGTGCCTGCTGGTGATCATCTTGTTGCTGGGCATTTCGGCGGCGCAGATGGCCTTGCAGGGGGAGAAGGCGGCGCGCGGCGAGCGCGACCGGCAGATCGCGTTTCAGGCGGCGGAGGAGGCACTGGTGGATGCGCAAAACGATATCGAAGGCTTGCCCGGCGCGCCGGGACGCAGCAGCCTCTTCGCGCCAGGCAGTGCGGCAGGGTTTGCGGAGGGTTGTGGTGAGGGCGGCGCACTGGGCCTGTGCCTGCCCGCGGCCCCGGAGGCGCCGGCGCTCTGGTTGAGTACGGACCTCGATGGCGCCGAAGGCAGCAGCCGCGCCGTGCCGTATGGCCAGTTTACGGGTGCCGTCATGCAGACGGGGCAGGGCTTCCTGCCGTCGCGCCGGCCCCGCTACCTTATCGAACTGCTGCCGTTTCACCCGCCCGGCGCGCAGGCCACGGCAGTGGCTGGCGGCCTGGCCACGGAAAGCTATGTGTACCGCATCACGGCCATCGGTTTTGGCGCGCAGGAAAGCACGCAAGTCGTGCTGCAAACTTATTACCGCAAACAGGCGGCGGGAGCGGGGCCATGAGGGCGCCGCGGTTCATCTTGCCACCCACTTTGCCGTCCACTTTGTGGCCTGCTTTGCGGTCTACCCGGCGGCATGCCGGCTGCGTCTGGCTGATGCTGTTGGCCTGTCTGGCCAGCCTCTGTTGCGGCGGCGCCCTTGCCGCCGCCGTCCCGCCGGTGACGCTGGCGCGGGCCGACGCGGGCTTGCACGGCGCCAGGGTGCCGCCGAATCTGCTGCTCAACCTGTCCCTCACGCATGCGGCGGCCGCTGCCGCATATGGCGGCGAGTATGCGCCGCAGCGCGAGTACGCAGGGTATTTTCATGCGCGCATGTGCTACAGCTATCCGTATCGCAGCAAGGATGGCGTCATGCTGCCGGACTTGCGCGTAGCGACCGCTTACTTCTCCGTGCTGAAGCCGGCCGATGCGCTGCACGGTTGCGGCGGCGATAGTTTCAGCGGCAACTTTCTCAACTGGGCCAGCACCAGCATGCTCGACCTTGTCCGCTATGCGCTGACGGGCGGCGACCGCGTCATCGACGAAGTGCGCAAGACGGTGCTGCAGCGCGCCTATCTGCCTGACGCCGACAGCCCCATCGACTTTTTTGCCCACCCCGTCTTTTTCCCGCGCAAGGTCTTGCAGGCGGGCGTGGCGGCAGCGACGCCATTTGCGCTGGCGCAACTGGCCATCGTTTCTTGCCGCAACCGCCTGCTGTTCGGCGACGCCAGCCTTGGCCAGTCTGCGGGCAGCACTTGCGATGCGCCTGGCCTTGCTGCCACGCACGGGGTGTTCCTCGCGCGCGTGCGCGTGTGCGACGCTGACGAGGGGCCGCTGCGCGACGACTTGTGCCTGGCGTATGGCAAGAACTACAAGCCGGTGGGGGTCGTGCAGCGCCATGGCGGCCGGGTGCGCGTGGGCGTGTTTGGTCATTTGAACGGCATGCCCGCCAGCGCCGGCCCCGTGTATGGCGGCGTGCTGCGCGCGCCGCTGGCCCATGTGGGCAGGCAGCGCTGGACGGCGCCCGACTATTTGCCGCAAGACAATGCCGGCGCCGAGTGGCATCCCGCCACCGGCGTGTATGTGGCCGAAGCTGCGGCCCAGGGCGCGGGCCTTGGCGGCGGGGTGACCGCTTACATCAATGGCCTGGGCCGCGGCAATGCAGGGCATCCTGGCGCGTACGCCAGGGCGGCGCCGCTGGCCGAATTGCTGTACGAATCGCTGCGCTACCTGCAGGGACGGCAAGCGAGCGCCCCAGTGCCGCCTGCCACGGCCCCGCCTGCCATCGACGACGGCTTGCCGGTCGTGACCCAATGGAGCGACCCGCAAACGGCCAGTTGCCAGCGCCACATCGTCGTCAGCCTCGGCGATGCGGGCATGGCGGGCGACCGTTACGTGCCCGGCAATGTCCCGGTCCCTCCTGCCGCATCCGGCGACCGCGCCCGCGCGCCGGACAGTTTTGCGCCGCCGCCGTTCGATGCGATGGCCTGGACGCATGCGGTGGGCAGCCTGGAAAGCGGCGGCACGCCCGGCAATCCCGCGCCGCGGCCGGAACTGGCGGCGCTGGAATTGCTGGCCGATGGGGCGGGCGGCGCCAGCTACCATGCGGCGGGCCTGGCCTACTGGTCGCACGTGCAGGCCCTGCGTCCCGGCGGCAAGAACGACGGTGTCGCAAAGGTCGAGCACTATGCGGGCGACTTGCGCCAGGGCGACCCGGCCACCACTCCCGCCTCTACACCCTTGCTGCTGGCATCCAAGTATGGCGGCTTTCTCGATGCGAATGGCGATGCCAACCCCTTCAAGAGCGCGACGGGCGGCGCGCTGGATGAATGGAGCTTGGACGGCCGCTGGCCTGGTCATTACTTGCCCGGCAGCGATCCGGCCGCCCTGATCGCGGGATTGCGCGCAGCCTTCGCGGCAGCCGATAAGGGCACCTTGCCGGCGGCGCTCGCAGGACCGGCCCTGATGGCGCTGGCCAGCGGCACGGAAGAGGCATACTGGTTCCAGACGCAGCTGCACCTGGCCGATGGCGGCATGACCTTGTCGCGCACCACGTTTGCCGTGGGGGCCGATGGCGCACTGCTTCCCGGCAAGCCATGGTGGATTGCCGGCGGACAGGACAAGCCCGTGCCGGATGGCGCGCCTGCGTCCTTGCGTCCCGTCTACACGCTCGACGCCCAGGGCAGCCTGATGCCGCTGGCCTGGAACCGCCTTGACGCAGCGCAGCGCGGCGCATTCGACAGTGGCGATGGCCGGGGCGAGGCGCGCCTGGCGTACCTGCTGGGCCAGCGCACGCACGAGGTGGGCCAGCCAGGCGGCTTCCTGCGGCGCAGGTCAGGCAGCCTGGGCGCAGCACCCTATGGCAATCTCGTGTACGTGGGTGCGCCCGGGCTGGGCATGCCGGGTACCGGCTATGGCTTGCACCGCCAGGCGCTGCTGCAGCGGCGCAGAATGCTGTACCTGGGCGCCAGCGACGGTTTGCTGCATGCCTTCGATGCGCGCACGGGCAGCGAATTGTTTGCCTATCTGCCGCAAGCGCTGCTGCACCTTGCGCCAGCCGCTGCAAGCACTCACTACAGCTCCGGCCCGCTGCTCGACGGTGCGGCGGCCACGGCGGAAGTGCTGGCGCTGGGACATTGGAAGACGGTGCTGGTGTCGGGCATGGGCGGCGGGGCGCAGGGCGTGTTTGCGCTCGACATCACGGACCCGGCCCGCTTCGGGCAAGACGGGGCGCTGTGGGAATTTACGGACCGCGACGACAGGCTGATGGGCAATGTGCGTGCGTCGCCCGCCTTCGCCCGCATCAATATGGGCGGCAAGGAGGGCGCGCCGGCCTACCGCGACTTTGCCATCGTCGCCAGCGGCTACAACAACCATGTGAACGATGGCAAGGACACGACGGCGCCCGCATCGGCCGCCGCCATCTTCCTGCTGGCGCTGGACAAGGCGCCTGGCACGCCATGGGTGTTGGGAAGTAATTACTTCCGCCTCAAGGTGCCCGTGGCCAGCGGCGGCGGCCATGACGCTGATGCGGGCGCGAACGAGGATGTGGATGCCATGCCCCAGGCGCTGGGTCCGCCCGCCGTGGTGCCGGGCAGCGACGGCGCGCTGGCGTATATGTATGCTGGCGATTTGCAGGGCAATATCTGGCGCCTCGACATGGCTGGCGGGCCGCCTTGGAAGGAGGGGCAGGGACGCAAGCTCGTCTTTGTCGCGCGCGATGCGCAGGGCCGGCGCCAGCCCGTGACGCAGCAACTGAGCGTAGCCTACGCGCCCGGCGGCGGCTATGTGCTGCTGTTCGGCACGGGCAAGCTGGTCGAAGCGGCCGATACCTGGCCTTCCGCCTTCCTGTCGCAGTCGTTTTATGCCGTGCACGACGATGTGCGCGAGTCATCTTCCACGCGCAGCCGGGCCGACCTGGAGCAGCGCAGCTTGGGCGAGGCGGCGGGCGGCGTGCGCGTCGACGGCGCCGAGTTGCGCTACACGGGCAGCGACGCCATGCGCGGCTGGTACCTCGATTTCCTCAATACCGGGCAAACGGGCGAACGCAGCGTCAGCAGTCCCGTGCTGGCCGCTGGCAAGGTGTTGTTTAACACCGTCTTGCCGGGGCGCGACCCTTGCGCCAAGCCCGCCACGCGCCTGTACGTGCTCGATGTGCTGAGCGGTTTTGCCGCCGATGGCGCCGGTGTCGTGCAGGCGGGTGCGCAGACGGGGCGCTTGTTCGATGGCTTGGCGCGCGCACCGCCAGTAGCGCTCGAACTGAACAGCACGGTGGGCGCCGCGACGGCGGCAGGGCGGGCCGAGGGGCGCAAGGAACTGGCGGTGCTGCAACCGGGCTTGCCCGGCGCAGCCAGCGGGGCGGTGCTCAAGGTCGTCAGCGCACCGCTGTCGGCCCGGCGCCTCAGCTGGCGCGAAGTGGCGAACTGGCGCGAATTGCACGAGGCGGCCAAGAAAAAATAGGCATGGGCTAGGCCGGCGCAGCGTATCGGCTGGCGCTTTTTGGAAAGGGGGGAAATCGCATGGGGACGTTGGCAAGGCGGCATTGGTGCACTGCAAACGGAGGCGCTTTTGCTGCCAACCCGCCGGGCTTCAGCCTGATCGAACTGCTGGCCGTGCTGGCGATCGTGAGCCTGCTGCTGGCGCTGGCCGCGCCCGCTTACCACGGCCATGTCGTGCGCGCCAAGCGGGTGCAGGGGCAGGCGGCCCTGCTGCGCCTGATGCAGCAGCAGGAGCGCTATTATTCGCAAAACAATCACTATCTGGCCTTTTCCTCGGCGTCGCCCGCGCCGCTGGCGCAGCAGTTTCCCTGGTGGTCCGGCGAAGGACCGGCTGCCGGCAGCGCGTATGAAATCGAGGCGCTGGCCTGCCCCGGCGCGACTATCGGGCAATGCGTGCTGTTGCGGGCCATGCCGGGCACGGCCAAGGTCGATGCGCAATTCCAGGATACCGATTGCGGCATCCTGTCCCTGAACAGCACGGGCCAGCGCGGCAGCAGCGGCCCCGCCAGCCATTGCTGGCCCTAGGCCATGGTTGCGCTGGCGCGGGCACGAGGCAGGGGGGATTTACTGTCATGCCGCCTTTCGCCTTCCTGCGGCCGGCCCTGGTTTGCCCGTTCGCGCAAGCAGCCACGCCGGGCGGGACACACCCTGCTCGAATTGCTGGCCGTGCTGGCGATTGCCGCGCTGCTGGCGGCCGCCGCCATGCCCAGTCTGCAGCAGGTGCTGGCGCGTCAGCAGGTGCGGGCGGCGGCCACGGACTTGTTCTCGGCCATCGAATTGACGCGGGCGCAGGCGATGGCGCGGGGGCAG
Organism: Janthinobacterium sp. SUN120; assembly: GCF_030397735.1. Classification (NCBI taxonomy): domain Bacteria; kingdom Pseudomonadati; phylum Pseudomonadota; class Betaproteobacteria; order Burkholderiales; family Oxalobacteraceae; genus Janthinobacterium; species Janthinobacterium sp. SUN120. Next base: position 91,203 of record NZ_JAPUBW010000005.1, read on the forward strand.
CGCGTGCTGCTGATGCCGGCCGGGCCCGGTGGCGTGGATTGGCGCACGGGCTGGTTGGCATTCATCGACCGCAATGCCAACCTGGCGTTCGATGGCGATGACGAATTGCTGTTCCGCCAGGGGCCGCTGCCGGAGGGCATCACGGCCCAGTTCGCGTTTTCGTCGGCCACGGCGCCGTTTTATATCGCCTACAATGGCGCAGGCCGCAGTTGCAGCGCGACCAATAGCCTGGCGGCGCGCTGGGGTACCCTGTCCCTGGCTTTGGGAAAGCAGGTGCGCCATATTAAAATCAATATGCTGGGCAGGGTGCGCGTGTGCGACCCGCAGCAGCAAGCGGCCAATTGCAGCGGTGTGGCCGACAGTTCGTAATTCGACTCACCTATCACTCACTATCAAAGAAGCCCGTGGAAATACTCAACGATATCGATGGCATGCGCCTGGCGCTGGAATGGGCGGCGCGCGGTTTGTACACGACCTCGCCCAATCCCCGCATCGGCTGCGTGATCGTCAAGGATGGCCAGGTGATCGGCGCCGGCGTGACGCAGGCGGCCGGGCAGGATCATGCCGAGGTGCAAGCCTTGGCCAATGCGGCGGCGCGTGGCAACGACGTGCGCGGCGCCACGGCTTATGTCACCCTGGAACCGTGCAACCATCATGGCCGCACGCCGCCATGCTCCGATGCGCTCGTGCGCGCGGGGCTGGGCCGCGTCGTGGCTGCCATGACGGACCCGAATCCGCTGGTGGCGGGGCAGGGGCTGGCCAAGCTGGAAGCGGCCGGCATCGCCGTCACCACGGATGTGCTGGCCGACGAGGCGCATGAAATGAATATCGGCTTCTTTTCGCGCATGCAGCGCGGCAAGCCGTGGGTGCGCCTGAAAACGGCGGCCAGCCTGGACGGCATGACGGCCTTGCACAATGGTCAGAGCCAGTGGATCACGGGGCCGGCAGCGCGCGCCGACGGCCACGCCTGGCGCGCGCGCGCCTGCGCCATCCTGACGGGCATCGGCACGGTCAAGGCGGACGACCCGCAACTGAACGTGCGCGCCGTCGAGACGCCGCGCCAGCCGCGCCGCATCGTCGTCGACAGCCGGCTCGACATCAGCCTCGACGCACGCATCCTGCAGGGCGGCGGCACGTGGATCGTGGCGGCCGTCGCCAATCCGGAGAAACAGGCGCAACTGCAGGCGCTGGGTGCCGAAGTCATCCTGTTGCCGAACGCGGCCGGCAAGGTCGACCTGGCCGCGCTGATGCTGGAACTGGGACGCCGGCAAATCAATGAAGTCCACGTCGAGGCAGGCGCCAAACTGAACGGTTCGCTGATCCTCGAAGGTTGCGTCGACGAGTTGCTGGTCTACCTGGCGCCCACCTTGCTGGGCGATGCGCAAGGCATGTTTGCCTTGCCCACCTTGACGGATATCAAGCAGCAGCGCACTTTGCAATTTCACCAGGTTCAGCAAGTGGGCGAAGATGTGCGTATCCTTGCAAGATTCGCCCAGCGTACTTAATAGATTTACACTTTTTATAAGGTTAGCTCCATGTTTACAGGAATTGTTGCCGCCATCGGCAAAATTGAAACCGTGCAACCGCTCGACGGCGGCCTCGATGCAGGCGTGCGCCTGAATATTCACGCGGGCGGTTTGTCGCTGGCCGATGTGGCCCTGGGCGATTCGATCGCCATCAATGGCGCCTGCATGACGGTGGTGGAAAAGTCGGATACGGGTTTTGCCGTCGATGTCTCGCGTGAAAGCCTCAATTGCACCGTGGGCCTCGATACCACCACGGAAGTGAACCTGGAAAAAGCCCTGACCCTGGCCGAGCGCTTGGGTGGCCACCTGGTGTCCGGCCACGTCGACGGCCTGGGCATCGTGCGCAAGTTCGAAGCCGTGGGCGAATCGTGGGAGCTGGTGATCGAAGCGCCGCACGAACTGGCGAAATACCTGGCCTTCAAGGGTTCCGTCGTCGTCAATGGCGTGTCGTTGACCGTCAACCGCGTGGAAGACCTGGGCGCGGGCGCCGTCAACGGCTGCCGCTTCTCGATCAACCTGATCCCGCACACGATCGCCATGACGACCTTGAAACACTTGACGGTCGATGGCAAGGTCAACCTGGAAATCGACCTGATCGCCCGCTATGTCGAGCGCATGCTGTCGCTGGACAAGGCTGCCGCCTGATAAGAGCTGAACACGGCAACACAGCCGCCTTGCCAGGCGTGTGTTGCTTTTCTTGCAGACGCGCATACTATGAAGCTTTCCGCAGTGGAGGCTAGCCATGGACCCGATTTCGCGCGCAACCGTGCCCAACACCATCCCGGCCACGTCCCGCGTGGGCGCAACGGCACCTCTGGCGCCGGCGCAGCCCGTGCCGGCATCCGGCGCGGCGGCGGCCCTTGCAATACTTTCCTCGACACAGGTAGACATCTCCCCGCTGGGCCAGTTCCTGTCCGGCGTGGCCTTGTCGCGCCGGCAACTGCTGGCCTTGCAGGGCGCCACGGAAGAGGCCAGGGCGGCCAATACCCCTGTGAATGTCAATGACGACTTGCTGGCGCTGGCGCGGCAACTGACGGAATCGTTTGCCCAGCTGCAAACGAGCGGCATCGACGCCAGCCAGCTGGCGACGGCTGGCGACACGCCGGGCAGCCTGGCGCAGCGCTACGATTTATTGTCGGGCGACGGCACGACGGATGCGGCCACGGCGCTGGCGCAGGACGGCAGCTTGCTTACGCAAGCACAACTGGCCCGCATCGGCATCGACTTGCGCAATGAAGATGTCGATGCGGCAACGTTGCAAGCCGCGTATGCGGCCGACAGCAATGCCACCCTGGACGCCTTGCAACAGGGAACGGAGGTGCTGGCGCAAGTGGGCGCCGTGCTGGCCCGGCAGCAGGGCGCGCCGCTGGCGGCCGGTGTCGAAGCGGATTTGACGGGAGAAACACTGCCGTCCGGCGCCGTACAGGCGTCGCAGGCCGCGCAGCAGCCCGTCGACGTGGCGCCGCCGCAGACGGCTGCCATTGCGCAGCGGCAACTGGAACTGCAGCAGCAACTGGAAGCGGAAGAACTGAACCTGGACTTGCAGGAGCTGCGGCCCCAGCCGCCAGCGCAACAGGCCGACAATGCCGCGGACTTGCTGCAGACGCAGCGCACGAACAACCTGCGCGTCGATGCCCAGCGCCTGGATGCCGAACGCATGAATGCCGATCAGCAGGCGCAGCAGCAGGACGCTGCGCGCGTGGACGAGCTGCGCCAGGGGCAAGTACGGCAGCAGGGTTTGCAGCAGCAGGCGCAAGCGGCGGCGGACGATGCGGTACGGGCGCAGCTGGCCGCCAGCGACGCGCAGATGGCGGCCCAGGCGGCATCTGACCGGGCGCAGTCGCTGGCGCGCGCAACGCAGGGGCAAGCCGATGCGGGCCTGGCGACGGCGCAAGCCCAGCTGGCCCAGCAAAATGCGCAGGCGCAAGAGCTGGCAGCGCAAGCCGCGGGCATGGCCGTGCCGCCGCCGTCTTCGCAAGACCCGTCCGTGGCGGCGGCCATCGCCGCGTATAACCTGAACAATGCAGCCATGAATCCCGGCTTGATGAACCGGCCATTGCCGGCCAGCGACTCGCGCCTGCCGCTGGTGGCGCCCGTCGCTGCCGTGGAGCCCGTCAAGCCCGTGCCGAAAATCTAGGGCTGCAGGGTAGCGTCCAGCGTGATAGTGGCTTTGAGCAGCTTCGACACGGGGCAGCCGGCTTTGGCCTTGGCCGTCAATTCCTCGAATTGAGCCTGGCTGGCGCCGGGGATTTTTGCTTTCAGGATCAAATGGACGGCCGTAATGGCAAAGCCGTCGTCCACCTTGTCGAGGGTCACTTCGGCCGTCGTTTCCATCTTTTCCGCCGTCAGGCCCGCTTCGCCAAGGATCAGCGACAGGGCCATGGTGAAGCAACCCGCGTGGGCGGCGCCGATCAGTTCCTCGGGATTCGTGCCCGGCTTGCCTTCGAAGCGGCTGGCAAAGCCGTAGGGGTATTCCTGCAAGGCGCCGCTGCGCGTGCTGATGGCGCCCTTGCCATCCTTGATGCCGCCTGACCAGATGGCCGATCCGTTGGTTTTCATAGTGCCGCTCCTGTGTGGGGTGTCGCTGTGAATGGGGCGTCAGCGCCGTGGCGGTGACGGGTTGATCTTATGCTCTTTGCAAGGCCGGCGGCGCGCGTCTTGCTGCCGCCGTGTGCGCTGGATCAGGGAATTGGCGCTTTGCGGGGCAGGCGGTGGCATCCGTGCCGCAAAGCTGTCTTATTTCAGGTCTGCAAGCGCTAAATCCTTTAAAATAGCAGGTTATAAGAAAATTCCCGGAAATTCGCGGAAGATTCGCACTCGATGTTTCAGTTCGGTTTCAGTTTTTAGTTTCGTTTTTAGTTTCACTAACAACGCCTGGCAAAATCGACGCGCAGCAGGTTTTGCCAGGCGTCATACGAGGATGAACAATGTCTATATCCAGCACCGAAGAGATCGTCGCTGAATTGCGCGCCGGCCGCATGGTGATACTGGTCGATGAAGAAGACCGGGAAAATGAAGGCGATCTGGTGCTTGCCGCCGATTTCGTGACGCCTGAAGCCATCAATTTCATGATCACGCATGCGCGTGGCCTGGTCTGCCTGACCCTGACGGAAGAGCGTTGCGACGAGCTGAACCTGTCGATGATGACATCGCGCAACGGCACCGCATACGGCACCAATTTTACCGTGTCCATCGAAGCGGCCGAAGGCGTGACGACGGGCATTTCCGCCGCCGACCGCGCCAAGACCATCCAGGTCGCGGTTGCCAAGGGCACGCAGCCCAGCGATATCGTCCAGCCTGGCCATATCTTCCCGCTGAAAGCGCAAAAAGGCGGCGTTCTGATGCGCGCAGGCCATACGGAAGCCGGTTGCGACCTGACGGCCATGGCCGGCTTGACGCCCGCGTCCGTGATTTGCGAAATCATGAAGGACGACGGCACCATGGCGCGCCTGCCGGACTTGCTGTTGTTTGCCGAGCAACATGGCTTGAAAATCGGCACGATTGCCGACCTGATCCATTACCGCAGCCAGACGGAGTCCCTGGTCGAGCGCGTTGCCGAGCGCACCCTGCATACGGCGCATGGCGAATTCCGTTTGATCGCCTTCCGCGACAAACCGAGCGCATCGGCCCACCTGGCCCTCGTGCATGGCGACCTGGCACCGGGCCTGGAAGCGCTGGTGCGCGTGCACCAGCCCGTTTCCCTGCTGGACGTGCTGGAAAGCGAAGCGACTACCCACTCGTGGACGGTGGCCGCCTCGATGGCCGCCATCAAGCAGGCCGAGCGGGGCGTGATGGTCTTGCTGAACTGCGGCGAGACGTCGGGCGAGCTGTTTGCCCAGTTCGCCGCGCTCGATACGCCGCAAGCCAAGCCGAAAGGCCGCGCCGCCAGCATGGACTTGCGCAGCTACGGCATCGGCGCGCAAATCCTGCGTGACCTGGGCGTGAGCAAGATGCAATTGCTGGCCAGCCCACGCAAGATGCCGTCGATGGTCGGTTTCGACCTGGAAGTAACAGGTTTTCAGTGCCACCCAGGCCAGGACGCCTGACTAAATCTACTGCGCGTCGCGATTTGCGGCCTGTGATGCTCACTGTACCTTCGTACAGTTGCGCTTCTCGACCACAACTCGCTGCCGCTCGCTACGATTTTGTCAGGCGTCGATGTAGAGTAAACGATGGCGACATGTGCATGTCGCCCTGAACCACCAGATTAAAGAGGCATATGATGACCGTAGGAGCATACGAAACTAATTTTGCCGGCGAAGGTTTGCGCGTCGGTATCGTCCAGGCACGATTCAATGAAATCGTCGGTGGTGGCTTGCTGTCGGCATGCCTGGAAGAGTTGAGCAAGCTGGGCGTGGCCGATGAAGATATCCTGCACGTGACCGTGCCGGGCGCCCTGGAAATCCCACTGATTCTGCAAAAAATGGCGGAAACCGAGCAATTCGACGCCCTGATCGCACTGGGCGCCGTGATTCGCGGTGAAACCTACCACTTCGAGCTGGTATCGAACGAATCGGGCGCGGGCATCACGCGCGTCGGTCTCGATTACGGCATCCCCATCGCCAACGCAGTGTTGACGACCGAAAACGACGAGCAAGCGGAAGTGCGCATGCTGGTCAAGGGAGCAGAAGCGGCACGCGTGGCAGTGGAAATGGCCAATCTGGCGCAAGCGCTGGAAGAGTTGCAGGACACCGACGAAGACTAAGCGCGTGTGACAAGAATGCCATGGCTGCGTTGCAAGGCCTCGCCGTACTTTCGTACTGTCTTCGGCCTCGCGCCTTGCCCTGACATCCTTCTCACGCACGCTTGAGCCGCGGCTGCGCTGCCTAAAAGCGCGCCGTAGTGTCTCGCCGGAATTTGTAGTGAACACGTACTTAAGAACAGGTAACAATCATGACTGAGAAAAATTTGCTCGCCAATCCCAGCAAAAACCGCACGCCGCGTCACCGCGCGCGCGAGTTTGCGCTGCAGGGCTTGTACCAGTGGCTGCTGAACAATGAAGACGCGACTACCGTCGTGAACAATATTCGCGCCGCGCATGGTTTCGACAAGGCCGATGGCGATCATTTCACGGTGTTGCTGTACGGCGCCATCAAGGATTCGCTGGCGCTGCGCGAAAGCATGGCACCCTTGATCGACCGCAATATCGCGGAACTGTCGCCCATCGAACACGGCATCCTGCTGATCGGCGCTTTCGAGCTGAAGAACAACATGGAAATCCCGTACCGCGTCGTCATCAACGAAGCGGTCGAGCTGGCCAAGTCGTTTGGCGGTATCGATGGCCACAAGTATGTGAACGGCGTGCTGGATAAATTGGCAGTGAAATTCCGCGAGGAAGAAGTCAACGCCAACAAGCGCAAGTAATATAGAGAGCAGTCCCTGCGGCCAGTGCCGCAGGGCAATAAAAAAGCCACCGGCACTTGCGTGCGGTGGCTTTTTTACTGGGTGCTGCTTTTTGGATGCCCCTGTGAGGGCTTTTAAAGGGTCACAGGCCGGCGATCTCGTTGTGGGGCAGTACTTTGATGGTGATGCCGCTTTCCGCCGCCGGCGCCTTGGCTGGCGCTGGCGTGTTCGATGCCATCACCGGCGTCGTGGTCGGCACGCGCTGGCCGGCCGACACTTGTTTCAGGCGGCGGTATTCGGCCAGTACGCGCGAGCCGTAGCCCGAGTCGGTGGCGAAGTTGGCGGCGCCCACGTAGGTTTTGAGGCCCGCTTCGACGGAACCGCCACGCGTGACGTAATCCTTCAGGATCAGCGAACCGACGCGGATATTGGCGACCGGGTTCAGCGCTGCTTGCACGCCGCCCATTTCCTGGAAGCGCTCGTGGTGCACTTTCGACATGACTTGCATCAAGCCTTGCGCGCCGACGGGGCTTTCCGCGAACGGGTTCAAGCCCGATTCGATGGCCATCACGGCCAGGATCAGCAGCGGGTCCAGCTTGATTTCGCGGGCCGTCAGGTACGCCGTCGAGACGAGCATATTGGTCGCGTCGTTGGCCACGCGGTAGCGCTTGGAGAGCCAGTTGGTAACCCATTGCTGCTGCTTTTGCGTGCCCAGCAAGGCTTTTTCTTCCTTGGTCAGCGGGGTATCGCTGGCGGCGGCCGTCTGCACGGAAGCAGGCGCTTCCATCAGTGCGGACAGGGCCGGTGCTTCAACGGCTTGCGCCTCTGCCATCGGCAGCGGGAACAGGCTGTGCGTCAGTTGCTTGCCCAGGTCAGGGCGGAACATCAGCAGGGCGATCAGTGCCAGGGCGGAAATGCCGAAGACTGTCAGTGTGTGTTGTGCCGTGGTCAAAACGCCACGTGCCGAAATGGCCTGTGCGCGGGCGCGCAAACGCGCCAACGCTGGCTGGCCAGCCACGGTTGAAGCAGGCAATGCTGCTTCAGTGCTACGATGAGTCATAGAGTTCCCCGAAATGTCGCGTCAACAGGCAGTCCCTCCGCGGTCTCGCGGTGTTGTGGGTACTGCCAATGCCGTGCATCAGAAATATCATCGTTTCCGCCGCGTATGGATGCGTGCGAGAAACGCCGTCATTGCTTGCTTGAGCTGATCGGTCCCGTTTTTGGTATTGGATCAGTCGCAATACAACTTTTACCGAGGGTAAGGCAGACGCCTTTTGAAAACACTCCTTAAAATGTCATGTGGAGCCCCGACTCCGTGAATGAAAGAGAAACGCTAAAATCAAGCTCTGGGCCGGCGTGCTCTTTCAAGTTGGGCGAATTGTAGAAGCCGTTTTATATCAAGTCAATACTAACGAATCGTTTCTTTATTACTTTTATGTCTTACTTTTTGACTTGCATTGTGCCAAAAGCCAATAAAATCAATTACTTGGCATAGATCCTTCAGCAACGGCGTCCGACGTCAAAAAAAATTAAAAACACATGAAATATTCAGATTTGCGAGATTTTATTTCTCAACTGCAACAAATGGGTGAACTTAAGCCCATTTCGACCCCCATTTCACCGATTTTGGAGATGACGGAAGTTTGCGACCGCACCTTGCGCGCAGGCGGACCGGCCTTGCTGTTCAATAACCCGACGGGATACGACATGCCGGTGCTGGGCAATCTGTTCGGCACCACGCGTCGCGTGGCGCTGGGCATGGGCGCGGAAGACGTCAGCGAGTTGCGCAAGATCGGCCATGTGCTGGCGCGGCTGAAGGAACCGGAGCCGCCGAAGGATTTCAAGGACTTGCTGGGCCTCGGTTCCCTGGTGAAATCCGTGTGGGACATGTCGCCGAAGGAGTTGCGCGGCGCGAAGTGCCAGGAAATCGTCTGGGAAGGCAACGATGTCGACCTGGCGCGCCTGCCCATCCAGCATTGCTGGCCCGGCGACGTCGCTCCCCTGATCACGTGGGGCCTGGTGATCACCAAGGGCCCGAACAAGAAGCGGCAAAACCTGGGCATTTATCGCCAGCAAGTGCTGGGGCGTAATAAAGTCATCATGCGCTGGCTGGCGCACCGGGGCGGGGCGCTGGACTTCCGCGAGCACGCGATCCAGAGCAAGGGCAAGCCGTATCCGATCGCCGTCGCGCTGGGCGCCGATCCCGCTACTATATTAGGGGCCGTCACGCCGGTGCCGGACAGCCTGTCCGAATACCAGTTCGCCGGCTTGCTGCGCGGCAGCCGCACGGAGCTGGTGAAAGCCATCGGCAGCGAGCTGCGCGTGCCCGCTTCCGCCGAAATCGTGCTCGAAGGCCATATCTACCCGGACGAAAACCATCCGAGCGGCTACGAGCACGCGCTGGAAGGGCCGTATGGCGACCACACGGGCTACTATAATGAGCAGGACAGTTTCCCCGTGTTTACCATCGACCGCATCACCATGCGCCGCGACCCGATCTACCACTCCACGTATACAGGCAAACCGCCGGACGAGCCGGCCGTGCTGGGCCTGGCCCTGAATGAAGTGTTCGTGCCCCTGCTGCAAAAGCAGTTCAGCGAAATCACGGATTTTTATCTGCCGCCCGAAGGCTGCAGCTACCGCATGGCCGTGGTGCAGATCAAGAAACAGTACGCGGGCCACGCCAAGCGCGTGATGTTCGGCGTGTGGAGCTTCCTGCGCCAGTTCATGTATACCAAGTTCATCGTGGTGGTCGATGAAGACGTGAATATCCGCGACTGGAAAGAGGTCATCTGGGCCATCACGACGCGGGTCGACCCCATCCGCGACACGACCCTGGTCGACAACACGCCCATCGATTACCTGGACTTCGCCTCGCCGGTCAGCGGCCTGGGCAGCAAGATGGGCATCGATGCGACGAATAAATGGCCGGGTGAAACGACCCGCGAATGGGGCACGACGATCGCCATGACGCCGGAAGTGAAGGCGAAAGTGGATGGCATCTGGCAAGAGCTGGGGCTGTAAGACGCTCAGCCGCTTGCTTGCGGGGAAGGGCGGTTTGTGCCTCAACTTCCCCATTCCCCGCAGACCGGTTATAATTGTCCCCGGCGGGCCCCTGCGCATCGTGGCATGGCTAACCTGGTCAGGTCGGGAACGAAGCAGCCACGGCTATTAACCATGAGTGCCGCAGATCAGGCTCGCCTCCTTCGGGAATGTTTTATCAGGATCGACAATCAAGCTGCCATGGGCAGCTTTTTTGCTTTTACTGCCCCATTTTCTTGCCGACCCGCAGCATTGCCGGGCTTGCCGTGTTTTCCATATTTCCAGCTGGCCATGTTATACAATTGCTGCTTTGCCGCGTTTGCCATTTTGAATGGCCCGGCCATGAGGCTTGCGCCCGCCGCGCAGGATCACCCGCAAAATCGCATGGTAAAATCTCAGCATGTCCTATCAAGTCCTCGCCCGTAAATACCGCCCCAAGAATTTCGAGACGCTCGTCGGCCAGGAGCACGTCGTGCGCGCGCTCACGCATGCCTTGCACAGCGGCCGATTGCATCACGCCTACCTGTTCACGGGCACGCGCGGCGTCGGCAAGACGACCCTGTCGCGTATCCTGGCCAAGTCGCTCAATTGCATCGGCCCCGATGGCACGGGCGGCATCACGGCCCAGCCGTGCGGCGTGTGCGAAGCGTGCACGGCGATCGACGCGGGACGCTTTGTCGACTATATAGAGATGGATGCGGCGTCGAACCGCGGCGTCGATGAAATGGCGCAGCTGCTGGAGCAAGCCGTGTATGCGCCAAGCAATGCCCGCTTCAAGGTCTATATGATCGATGAGGTGCACATGCTGACGAACCACGCGTTCAATTCCATGCTGAAGACGCTGGAAGAGCCGCCCGAGCACGTCAAGTTCATCCTGGCCACGACGGACCCGCAAAAGATACCCGTGACCGTGCTGTCGCGTTGCCTGCAGTTCAACCTCAAGCAGATGCCGCCCGGCCACATCATCAGCCACCTGGACAATATCCTCGGGCAGGAAGGCATCGCCTTCGAACAGCCGGCCTTGCGCCTGCTGGCCCAGGGCGCCCACGGTTCCATGCGCGACGCGCTGTCGCTGACGGACCAGGCCATCGCCTATGCGGCCGGCGAAGTCACGTTAGATGCCGTGCAAGGCATGCTGGGCGCGCTCGACCAATCGTACCTCGTGCGCCTGCTCGACGCGCTGGCGCAGCAGGATGGCGCCGATTTGCTGGCCGTGGCCGACGAGATGGCCTCGCGCAGCCTGTCCTACAACGGCGCCCTGCAGGATTTGGGCACTTTATTGCACCGCATTGCGCTGGCGCAAACCGTGCCGGCCGCCTTGCCGCAGGATTTGCCTGAATACGCGGATATCGTGCGTCTGGCTGGCGCGTTTGACGCGGAAGAAGTGCAGCTGTTTTACCAGATCGCCGTGCATGGCCGCAATGAACTGGGCCTGGCGCCCGATGAATATGCGGGCTTTACCATGACCCTGCTGCGCATGCTGGCCTTTCGGCCCGGCATAGGCGGCGCCGATGGCGTGCCGGCCGCCGCACCAGCGGCCGCGCCGGGTAACCGTCCCGCCGCCGTCGCGGCCGCGCGCGCCGCCGCTGGCGCATCCGCCCCGGCAGCCCGCGCCGCCACGAACAGCGTGGCCAGCCATGCCGCCGTGACCCCGCCCGCCGTCGTGGCCGCCGCTGCCGCCAGCATGGCGCGCAGCGAAGCGCCGCCGCCGCGCGCGGCTGCTCCGGCACCGGCGCCTGTCGCCGCCCCGGCGCCGCCACCAGCGGCTGCTCCTGCCGCAGCCGCCCCGGCCGCATCGGGCGCCCCGATCAGTTCCGCCCGCGCCGCCATCAATGCGGCGCTGGAAGCGGCCCGCGCCGCCTCGAAAGGCCGTCCCGGCAGCGCGCCGTCGGCTCCATCGTCGGCGCCCAAGCCGGCTGCACCCGCACCGGAGCCGGTCGCCGCGGCGCCAGCCCCGGCCGCACCCGTCCAGGCCGCGCCACCGCCCGCCGCCGCGAAAGCGCCTGCGCCGTGGGACGATGCGCCCCCAGTTGCCGTGATGGAAGCACCGGCGGCCGCTGCGGCGCCCGTGCAGCAGGCACGTCCTGCCGCGCCGCCGCCAGCGCAGCCGGATGACGACTTGCCGCCGTGGGTCACCGAATTTTCCGACGACAGCGCGTCCGCCGCCGTGTCGGCGCCCGCCGCGCCAAGCAGCGAGCAGCCGGCCGTCGTCATGCCGCAGCGTGCCGCCAAGCAAGCCGCGCCCAGCGGGCCGTACGTGATCACGCCCGTGCCGGGCCTGGACTGGGACGGCAACTGGCCGGCCGTCGCCGCCGTGCTGCCCCTGCGCGGCGTGGCCCAGCAGCTGGCCGTGCAGGCCGAGCTGATCGAATGCCTGCACGATGGCCACAGCACCACGTTCCGCCTGCGCGTGCCCATCGACACGTGGCGCAGTCCTGCCAACGTGGAAAAACTGGCGGCCGCGCTCACCGAACGCTTCGGCCGCAAGGTCGCGGTCGACACTGAACTGGGCGCCGTCTGGTACACGGCCAGCGCGGAAGCGCAGGCCCATCGCGAGGCGTGCCAGCTGCAAGCGGAAGCGACCATCGCCAGCGATCCCTTCGTGCTCGACATGAAGCGTGTATTCGACGCTTTTGTTGTGCCGGGAACGATTACCCCTGCACCGGCCGGCTCCGCCGCGCCGACCCTGCATTGATGATTAACACACTCACAAACTGAATTGAACGGAGCATTCTCATGATGAAAAATCAACTGGCTGGCCTGATGAAGCAGGCGCAAGCAATGCAAGACAACATGAAAAAGGCCCAGGAACAACTGGCGCTGGTGGAAGTGGAAGGCCAGTCCGGCGCGGGACTCGTGAAAATCGTCATGACGTGCAAGAACGACGTCAAGCGCGTGTCCATCGACCCGTCGCTGCTGGCCGACGACAAGGACATGCTGGAAGACCTGGTGGCCGCCGCCTTCAACGACGCCGTGCGCAAGGCAGAAGCGACGTCCGCGGAAAAAATGGCAGGCTTGACTGGCGGCATGAACTTGCCAGCCGGCTTCAAAATGCCATTCTGATGCACTGCCGCATGCGCTCGATCCATGGCGCGGGGCAAGGTTGATCCATGTCCAAGTCGCTTGAATTCCTGACCGAGGCGCTGCGGCGCCTGCCCGGCGTCGGCCCCAAGTCGGCGCAGCGGATGGCATTTCATTTGTTGCAGCACGATAGGGAAGGCGCGGCCATGCTGTCGCGCGCCCTGTTCCAGGCCGTCGATGCCGTGCATCACTGCGGCCTGTGCAACACCTTTACCGAACACGAAGTGTGCGAGACCTGTCTCGACGAAGAGCGCGACAAGCGCTTGCTGTGCGTGGTGGAAACGCCCGCCGACCAGCTGATGATCGAGCAGACGCTCACCTACAAGGGCCTGTATTTCGTCCTCATGGGGAGATTGTCTCCGCTGGATGGCATCGGCCCGAAAGATATCCACCTGGAAAAATTGCTGAACCGCGCCAACGATGGCGTGGTCGGCGAAGTGGTGCTGGCCACCAATTTCACGAATGAAGGCGAAGCGACGGCCCACTACATCAGCGAAATGCTGAAGGCGCGGGGCTTGCGCGTGAGCCGCCTGGCCCGCGGCGTGCCCGTGGGCGGCGAACTGGAATACGTCGACGCGGGCACGATTGCCCGCGCGATGCTCGACCGCAGGGCAACCTGAGCACAACATGACAACATCCTCCGCGACCACTGGTCCATTGCAAGGCATTAAAGTGCTGGAACTGGGCACCCTGATCGCGGGGCCCTTCTGCGCCCGCATGCTGGCCGAATTCGGCGCCGACGTGATCAAGATCGAGTCGCCCGATGGCGGCGACCCCATCCGTACCTGGCGAGTGCTGAAAGACGGTACCTCGCTGTGGTGGTCGGTGCAGGCGCGCAACAAGAAAAGTTTAACGCTGAACCTGAAAACGCCCGAGGGCCGCGCCATCGCGCGCCAGCTGGCCCTGGAAGCGGACATCATCATCGAGAATTACCGCCCCGGCGTGCTGGAAAAGTGGGATCTCGGCTACGAGCAGCTCAAGAAAGAGAAACCGTCCCTCATCATGGTGCGCCTGTCCGGCTTTGGCCAGACGGGGCCGATGAAGGACTTGCCCGGCTTCGGCGCCATCGGCGAATCGATGGGCGGCTTGCGCTATGTATCCGGCTTTGCCGACCGTCCGCCCGTGCGCGTGGGCGTGTCCATCGGCGACTCCGTGGCGGCCCTGCACGGCGTGATCGGCGCCATGATGGCCTTGCGCCACCGCGACGTGACGGGTGGCCGGGATGGCGGCGAAGGGCAGATGGTCGACGTGGCCCTGTACGAATCCGTGTTCAACCTGATGGAGTCGCTGGTGCCCGAATACGACCAGGCGGGCGTGGTGCGCGAGCGCACGGGCGGTTCCTTGCCCGGCATCGTGCCCTCGAATACCTACACGACGGGCGACGGCGAAAACATCGTCATCGCGGGCAACGGCGACGCCATCTTCAAGCGGCTGATGCTGGCCATGGGCCGCATCGACATGGCGGGCGACCCGCAACTGGCGCGCAACGACGGCAGGGTGGCGCGCACGCAGGAAATCGACGACGCCATCGGCGCCTGGTGCGCCACGCACACGATAGACAGCGCGCTGGCCGTGTTGAAGGCGGCCGACGTGCCCGCCGGGAAGATTTACTCCGTGCGCGACATGCTGAGCGACCCGCAATTCCTCGCCCGCGACATGTTCGAACAGCACCATTTCGCCGACGGCACGCCCGTGAAATTGCCCGCCATCAGCCCGAAACTGTCCGCCACGCCGGGCAAGACGCAGTGGCTGGGGCCCACCCTGGGCCAGCACAACGACGAGGTGCTGGCGTCGCTCGGCTATGATGCGACCGCCATCGCGCGGCTCAAGACCGATGGCGTGGTGTAAGCCACGCTCCCGCTGACTCCTTTGATACCGATCATGCCTCAATTGTTCCGCAGCGCGCGCACCGTGCTTGCCCTGGCGTCCGCCGCTGTTCTTCTCTCCGCTTGCGCCAGCTTCTCCCACGACGCACCGATCGCGGGCTTGCGCCTGATCGGCGAACAGCGCATCGCCTTGAAATACCCGTTTGAGGGCACGACGGTGGGCGGCCTGTCCGGCATCGATTACGATGCGGCCAACAACAGCTGGGTGATGGAAAGCGATGACCGCTCGGAAATCAATCCGGCCCGCTTCTACCGCGCCGCGCTCGATTACGACAGCCGCGCATTTGCCGGCGTGACCTTCAACAGCGTGCATTTCTTCACGCAGCCCGACGGCAGCCGCTATCCGAACCTGGCCCATGCCAGGCTGGAGCAGGGCGACCAGGTGCCCGACATCGAAACCATCCGCGTCGACCCCCAGGACGGCAGCCTGTGGTACGGCAGCGAAGGCAACCGCAAGGTGGGTTTGCACCCGTTCGTGCGCCACGCCGATAGCGGCGGCCACTACCTGGCCACCTTGCCCACGCCCGCCATGTTCAAGGTGGCGAAGGATGAAACGGGATCGCGCAACAACATGAGCTTTGAAGCGCTGTCGTTTGCCAGCGATGGCAAGAGCCTGTGGCTGGGCATGGAAGCGGCGCTGTACCAGGATGGCCCGCTGGCCACGCCCGATAACGGCTCCGTGGTGCGCATCACGCGCCTGGACCGCGCGGGCACCGTGCTGGGCCAGTACGCGTATCCGATCGAGCCGGTGGCATCGCGGCCTGCGCCAGGGAAGGAAGCGGACAATGGCGTGTCGGAAATCCTCGCCGTCAACGATCACCAGGTGCTGGTGGTGGAGCGGGCCGGCGTGGAACACGCTGACGGCATCTACACGAATCACGTGCGCATCTACGAAATGGATACGCAGGGCGCCACCGATATCCAGGCCATCCCGGCCCTGGCGGGTGCAAGCTATGTGCCGGCGCGCAAGCGATTGCTGCTGGACCTGGAAAAGATCGGTTTGCCGCGGGTCGACAATATCGAAGGCATCAGCTGGGGCCCGCGCCTGGAAAACGGCCGCCGCAGCCTGGTGATGATTTCCGACGATAATTTCAATGCCCAGCAAGTCACGCAAATCCTTGCCTTCGAAGTGCTCTAGTTTCCACGCTGGCCAGCTGGCCCCGTTGCCTGGCCAGCATGGCCGTGATCGTGTCGTGCGGCGACGGGTGGCCTAAAAAATATCCCTGCGCCATGTCGCAGCCGTATTCTTCCAGCATCAGCAGCTGCTCGTCCGTTTCCACGCCCTCGGCCACCACCACCATTTTCAAGCCATGCGCCATGGCGATGATGGCGCGCGTGATGGCCGCGTTTTCCGTATCCTGCGGCAAGCCGGCGATAAAGCTCTTGTCGATTTTCAAGGCCCGCACGTCGAAGCGTTTCAAATAATTCATGGACGAATAGCCCGTGCCGAAGTCGTCGATGGACAGGTACACGCCGATGCCGCGCAATTGCTCCAGTGTCACCATGGTGGCGCGCGCATCGTCCATCAACGTTCCCTCCGTCAATTCCAGCTCCAGCAGGCGCGCATCGAGGCCCGTGTCGGCCAGGACCGACAGCACGATCTGCATCAGGTTTTCATCCTTGAATTGCTTGGCCGACAGGTTGACGGCCATGCGGATGGCGCGCCCGCCGTCGCTTTGCCACGCCTTGGCCTGGTTGCACGCCGTGCGCAGCACCCATTCGCCGATGGGCACGATCAACCCCGTCTCTTCGGCCAGCGGGATGAATTCCGTGGGCGAGATGATGCCCCGTTCGGGATGGCGCCAGCGCACCAGCGCTTCCACGCCGACGATCTGCGTGCTGGGCACGTCGATCTGCGGCTGGTACAGCAGGTACAGCTCGTTGTTTTGCAAGGCCTTGCGCAGCCCCACTTCCATCTTGACGTGGCTCATGATTTCCATCGTCAGCGAAGAGCTGTACAGCTTGGCGTTGTTCTTGCCGCAGTTCTTCGCGTGGTACATGGCCGTGTCCGCATATTTCAATAGCGAGTTGCAATCCTCGCCATCTTCCGGATACAGCGAGATGCCGATGCTGGCCGTGACGAAAATCTCGTGTCCTTCGATCATGAAGGGCCGGCGCATGGCTTCCTTGACGCGGTGCGCCACGTTGAGCGCGTCTTCCACCCGTTCCAGGTCGGGAATCAGGATGGTGAATTCATCGCCGCCCAGGCGCGCCAGGTTGCTGCCGCCGAAGGTGGTTTCAAACTCGTGTTCGGCGCGCAGCACCAGGTCGCTGGGGCGGATGGTTTCGCGCAGGCGCTCGGACACCACCTTGAGCAAATGGTCGCCCACGTCGTGGCCCAGGGTGTCGTTGATGCGCTTGAAGGCGTCCAGGTCCATGAACAGCACGGCGAATTTCTTGTCGTGCTCTTTCGAGCGCAGCAGTTCGCGCTCCAGGGTTTCCAGGAACGCTTGCCGGTTGGGGATGCCCGTCAGGCTGTCGCAATACGCGAGGCGGCGGATCTGCTCTTCCGTGCGCTTGCGTTCGCTGATGTCGCGCACCAGGCCCAATACCTCGTCGGCGCCCGTCGCCACCAGGCGCGCCTCGAAATGGCGCGTGCTGTCTTCGTGCGTGAGCGTGTAGTCGACCGAGCCGATATGCTGCGTGGCCAGCACGGCGTGCGCCTTGTCGAGCAGGCGCGCGGCGATTTCGGGCGGCAGCACGTCGCGGATATGGCTGCCCACGCAGTCGCTGAGGGAAAATCCCGCGCTGGCGTCGTGGCCCTGTTCGTAGTCGAGATAAAAGCCTTCGCGGTTCAGGCGAAAGAAGGTGTCGGGGATGGCGGCCAGCACGGCGCGGTTGTGCGCGTCGGCGATGCGCAGGCGGGCGATGGCGTCGCTGGCGCGCAGCACGTACAGCACGCGGTGGCCGAGGATGGGCCAGTTGATGGGCTTGGAAATGAAGTCGGTGGCGCCCACCTCGTAGGCGCGCGTGACGGCTTCCAGCTCGTCGCCGCCCGTGACCATGATGATGGGCACCGTGCCGCCCACTTCCTGGTGGCGGATTTCGCGGCACACGGCAAAGCCGTCCATGGCGGGCATGTCGACGTCGAGCATGACCAGGTCCGGCCCGCTGTGCTTGTAGCTGGCCAGCGCCTGCACGCCGTCCTCGGCCTCGATCACGTCCAGGCCCACCTGCGTGAGCATTTGCCGCATCAGCAAGCGCATCACGGGATCGTCGTCGGCCACCAGCACCAGGCCGCGGGGAGGGGAGAGGGGCGCTGTCATGTCAGTGTTCCTTCACGAGGATGGCGTTCAGCGATTCGCGTACGGCCAGGAAGGCTTGCTGCATTTGCTGCAGAAGGGGAGCCGCGCCCTCGGTGCTGCCGGCGCGGCCCAGTTTTTCCATTTCCTTGCACAGCTGCGCCAGGCCGTCGGCGCCCACGTTGGCGCTGCCCGACTTGAGGCTGTGCGCCACCTTGCGCAACGCTTCCGCATCCGCTTTCGCGATGGCTTCGCGCATGGCGCCCAGCTGGCGCGGCGTCTCGCCGGTAAACGCGAGGATGACCCGTTCGAGCAGCGCATCGCCATCCGTGCCGGACAGCGCGCGGATGTTTTCCAGCGCCTGCCGGTTCAGCGGCGGGGCCGATGCCGGGGATGCAGGCGCCGGCGGCGTTGCCACGGGCGGCGGCTCGGGCGGCGCCTCCTGCTGCGCTTCGCTGTGGTGCACGGTGGCCGCGCGCGGCAGGGTGATCCAGCGGGCGATCGTGTGGCCCAGGTCTTGCTGCGTAAAAGGTTTGCTCAGGTAATCGTCCATGCCGGCCGCCAGGCACGCTTCGCGGTCGCCCTGCAGCGCATTGGCCGTGATGGCGACGATGGGCAGCACGCGCGCGTGGCCGCAGTGCTGCTCATGGCGGCGGATTTCGGCCGTGGCGGCAAAGCCATCCATCACGGGCATCTGGCAATCCATCAGGATCAGATCGAAATCCTCGGCTTGCGCCGCCTGCAAGGCTTCTTCGCCGTTGCGCGCGCAGACGACATCGAGGCCCAGGCTGTCGAGCATGGCCAGCGCCACTTCCACGTTGACGGGATTGTCCTCGGCCAGCAGCACGCGGCGGCGCTGGCGCCGGCCCACCTGGCGCGCCGTGTGAGGCGGATGGATGCGCAGGCTGTCGCTGGCGCGCGGCGGCGTGACGATGCAGTCGAACAGGTCGCATTCGCGGGCCGGCTTGATCAGCTGGTAGGCCACGCCCGCCTCGCGCCGCTGCACGGGGTCGGCCGCCGCCTGTTCCGTGCTCAGCAGCAAAAGCTTGAGGTCGGCCAGCAGCGGGTCGCTCTTGATGTTGGCGGCCAGGGCCAGGCCGCTGGTGCGCGGCAATTCCATGTCGAGCAGGGCCACGGCATACGGCGTGCCCGCCTGGGCGGCCGCGCGCAGCTTGCCCAGGCAATCGCTGGCCGTGCCGGCGCTGTCGCTGACGATGTGCCAGCTGGCCAGTTGCCGCTCCAGCACGGCGCGCGTGGCGGGTGTGTGGTCGACGATCAAGGCGCGTAACCCTCGCGTGGTTTTCAGGTTGAAGGACGGGTCGTCGCTGTCGACCCGCCGCTTATCGAAATTTACTTCGAACCAGAAGATCGAGCCTTGCGTTAAAGCATTATCAACGCCGATAGTGCCGCCCATCAGCTCCACCAGCTGTTTCGAGATCGTCAGCCCCAGGCCCGTGCCGCCGTGCTTGCGCGTGGTCGAGCCGTCCGCCTGCGAAAACGATTCGAAGATGCGCGTCTGCGCCTCGTTCGAGACGCCGATGCCCGTGTCGTGCACCTCGAAGCGCAAGCCCACGCTGGGCGCGTCTTCGCTGCACACGGTCACTTTCACGGTGACCTTGCCCGTTTCCGTGAACTTGATGGCGTTGCCCAGCAGGTTGACGATGATCTGGCGCAAACGGTTCGGGTCGCCGCAAATGGCGATCGGGATGTCGTAGGCGATGTCGAATTCCAGGCTGATGTTTTTCGCTTCCGCCTGCGGCGCGAACACGTGTTCTATATCGTCGAGCAATTCGCGGAAATTGAAGCGGATGTATTCGACACTCAGTTTGCCCGCCTCGATCTTGGAAAAGTCGAGGATGTCGTTGATGATCACCAGCAAATTCTGTCCCGAGCGCTGCACCATGCTCGTGTAGTGGCGCTGTTGCGGACTCAAAGGGCTGGCCAGCAGCAGTTCCGTCATGCCCAGCACGCCATTCATCGGCGTGCGGATTTCATGGCTCATGGTGGCGAGGAAGGCGCTCTTCGCCTGGCTGGCCGCCTCGGCCGCATCCTTGGCCTTTTCCAGCTGCGCCGTGCGCACGCCCACCTGGCGTTCCAGCTGGTCGCGGTAATTGGCCAGGGTGCTGTCGCGGCTGTCGATCTGCGCCAGCATGTCGTTGAAACTGTCGATCAGCACGCCCAGCTCGTCGCTGCGCTGGTGCGCGATGCGGTGGCTGTAGGTCTGGCTGCTCGACACTTTCTGCGCTGTATCGATCAGCTTGGTGATCGGTTCGGCGATCACGCTCTTGAAGCGCCGCGCGAGGAATACGGCGACCAGGAAGGACAGCACGGTGGCGCCGCCGATGGCGCTCACGTGGCGGCCGATGTCGCGCCACATGTGGTTCAGGTCCGCCTCGATCAGCACGGCGCCGATGATCTGTTGCGGCTCGCCCGGCCGGTAGACGGGGCGGTACAGGCGCATGGCGGGCGCCAGGGTCGTGCCCGAGCCTTGCGTGACGGGCTGCACGGCCATGTCGGCCAGCAAGGCCGGGTCCATGTCTTCCGGCGCCGGCAGGCCGTCCGCATGCTGCGGCGCGCGGTACAGGGCGAACAGGCGCCCGCCCTTGTCGAACAGGGCCGCCTGGGCCACCTCGTTGCGCGCGGACAAGGCCGCCAGCACCTGTTCCGCCTGCCCCTGCGCCGATTTTCCCGCCAGCAAAGGCACGGCGCCGGCCGCACCGATCACGCCCGCCAGCGACAGCAGTTGCTTGCCTTCATCGTTTTTGTGGCTGAGCACGGACGTCAGCGCAAACGCCACGAACACCAGCAGCAGCGCGCAGCCCGACGACAGTACCGAGATCATGGTCAGCTTCTGGCTGATGCTGGAGCGTTGGAAATTGAACATGCGTCGCTGCTTCCCCGGTCGCCCGTTGGCTGTTATTTAATTCCTATTGGAAAAATATAGACGCGAAGACACACCCTGATATTGATGTGGGTCTAATGGAAGAAAGGGGAGGGGAACTTATAAGAGAGGAAATGAAAAGGGCGGTCTCACAAGACCGCCCTCAAATTATTGCTTAGCAACAACACCTGACTCAGCCGTAGCGAGCGGAAGGGAGAGGTGGCCGAGAAGCGCAACCGTACTTTGTACGGGGCCGCCGAGGCGGTGAGCATCGCAAGCCGCCTATGCCGACGCGCAGTAGGCTGGGTCAGGTGTCCGCTAACAGCAACCGCCACGCTTGCCGGCGCCGCCGTAACGCGCTTCCTGCCGTTCGCGGAAAAACTCTTCATACGTCATCATCGGCTCGCCGGGATGGGTCACTTCCCGGTGCGCCACGTAGGTGTCGTACTCGGGCAAGCCGCACATCAGCCGCATGCTTTGCCCCAGATACCGTCCAGCCTTGATGATTTCGTCGATCATCATTGCACCGTGGGCATGGCCTGGAACGGCGTTTCCTTGGTGCTTGGGCGGCTGTCGGCGCGCGCCTTCAGAATCGTGCGGATGCCGAAGAACAGCACGCTGACGACGACGATGACGAAGAAGGCGGCCAGGCCGGCGTCCAGGTAATCGTTGAAGATGATCTGTTGCATCTGCGCCACCGACTTGGCCGGCGCCAGCAGGGTGCCTTCATCCAGGGCCGCCGAGTATTTCCTGGCGTGCGCGAGGAAGCCGACGCGCGGGTTGGCGTCGAAGATCTTTTGCCAGCCCGCCGTCAGGGTGCACAGCAGCAGCCAGATGGTCGGCGTGATCGTCACCCACGCATACTGGCCACGTTTCATCTTGAACAGTACGCAGGTGCCGAGGATCAGCGCGATGGCCGCCAGCATCTGGTTGGCGATGCCGAACAGCGGCCACAGGGTGTTGATGCCGCCCAATGGATCGACCACGCCCTGGTACAGGAAGTAGCCCCAGGCCGCCACGCACAGGCCCGTGGCCAGCAGGTTGGCGATGACGTTTTCCGTCTTTTTCAAGCTTGGGACGAAGCTGCCCAGCAAGTCTTGCAGCATGAAGCGGCCGGCACGCGTGCCCGCATCGACGGCCGTCAGGATGAACAGCGCTTCGAACAGGATGGCGAAGTGGTACCAGAAGGCCATCATGGCCTTGCCGCCGATGGCGCCGGAGAGGATCTGCGCCATGCCGACGGCCAGGGTCGGTGCGCCGCCGGCGCGCGAGATGATGCTGTGCTCGCCAACGTCCTTGGCCGTCTGCGTCAGCATGTCCGGCGTGACATAGAAGCCCCACTGCGAGATCGCCTGTGCGGCGGACTCTGCCGTGGTGCCGATCAGGGCGGCCGGGCTGTTCATGGCGAAATAGATGCCTGGCTCGATGGTCGAGGCGGCCACCAGGGCCATGATGGCGACGAACGATTCCATCAGCATGGCGCCATAGCCGATGAAGCGGGCGTGGCTTTCGTTTTCAATCATCTTCGGCGTGGTGCCCGAGGAAATCAGGGCGTGGAAGCCGGACACGGCGCCGCAGGCGATGGTGATGAACAGGAAGGGGAACAGATTGCCCGACCAGACGGGGCCGGAGCCGTCGATGAACTTGGTCATGGCCGGCATTTTCAGGTAAGGCGCGACGACGATGATGCCGATGGCCAGGCCCAGGATGGTGCCGATTTTCAGGAAAGTCGACAGGTAGTCGCGCGGCGCCAGCAGCAGCCACACGGGCAGCACGGAAGCGATGAAGCCGTAGCCGATCAGCATCCACGTCAGTTCCGTGCCCGTGAACGTGAACATCGGACCCAGCACCGCGTGTTCCTGCACGTACTGGCCGCCGATGATGGCCAGCATCAGCAGCACGAAGCCGATGATGGAGATTTCTCCGATGCGGCCCACGCGGATGAAGCGCGAATACACGCCCATGAACAGGGCGATGGGAATCGTCGCCATCACGGTGAAGCTGCCCCATGGGGAGCCCGTCAGCGCCTTGACGACGATCAAGGCCAGCACGGCCAGGATGATGACCATGATCATGAAGCAGCCCAGCAAGGCGATCATGCCGGGGATTTCACCCAGTTCAGCCTTGATCAGGTCGCCCAGGGAGCGGCCGTCGCGGCGCATGGAAATGAACAGCACGATGAAATCCTGCACGGCGCCCGCAAACACCACGCCCGCCAAGATCCACAGCATGCCGGGCAGATAGCCCATCTGCGCGGCCAGCACGGGGCCGACCAGAGGGCCGGCGCCGGCGATCGCCGCGAAATGGTGGCCGAACAGCACATATTTATTCGTCGGCACGTGGTCCAGGCCATCGTTGTGCTTGAAGGCGGGCGTCATGCGGCGGGCATCGAGGCCCAGCACCTTGTCGGCGATGAACAAGCTGTAGAAACGGTAGGCGATCAGGTAGACGCAGACGGCGGCGATGACGATCCAGATTGCGCTGATCGGTTCGCCGCGTTGCAGGGCGACGACGCCCAGGGACCCGGCGCCTGCCAGCGCAAGCGCTGCCCAGCCGAGCTGTTTGAAAATGCGGTTCATGCTTCCTCCAGAGATTGACGGGCGCTGTGCCGTGCGATGATGTGTGCTGCCGAGCCTGGTCGTTGCCAGTTTGGTATGAATTGGTGTATCTGCAGCTTATGGCGAGTATTCAGGAATCGTATAATTGCCGCAAGCGCACGACTACGCAGTAACGCTCAGTATTACTACGCAGACCGATCGCGTCGCCGCGACGTAAAATCACGCATTCCCACCAGCATCGACGCCGCCGGAGCGCCAGGCCATGAAACTCAGACAGAAAGTCATCTTCCTGGCCCTCACGCCGCTGATCCTCGCCCTGTGCGCCATCGCATTTGCCGTGCGGCACCAGGCCATCACCCTGGCCGAGCAGCAGCGCGCCACCATCCAGCAGGCGTACCTGGCCAGCAAGGAAGCCGAACTCAAGCATTACGTGACCCTGGCCAGCCATTCCATCGCTTCCCTGTACCAGTCGGGGCGCAAGGATGCCGCCACGCAAGAGGAAGCCAAGCGCATCCTGTCCGCCCTCAGCTATGGCGACGATGGCTATTTCTTCATCTATGATTTGCAGGGCAAGTCGCTGATGCATCCGCGCCAGCCCGAACTGGTGGGGCAGAATCTGTGGCAGTTGCGCGACGCCGAGGGTAATCTGACCATCCAGCGCCTGATGCAGCGGGCGAAGGGCGGCGGCGGTTTCGAGCGCTACAACTGGATCAAGCCGTCGAGCAACAAGTCCGCGCCCAAGCTCGGCTATGTGATCCTGATGCCGGAATGGGGCTGGATGATGGGCACGGGCATCTATATGGATGACGTGGACCAGGCGCTGGCCAAGGTCGACGCCCAGCAGTCGCGCAATATCCGCTCGACCATGGAATTGATCGCCGCCATCGCCATCCTCGGTTCCCTGCTGGTGGCCGCCTGCGGCCTGGTGCTGAACTTGCGCGAATTGCGCGTGGCCGACGCCAAGCTGAAAGTGCTGGCGCAGCGCGTGGTCGAGTCGCAGGAAGAGGAGCGGGCGCGGTTGTCGCGCGACTTGCATGACGGCATCAGCCAGTGGCTGGTGTCCATCAAACTGCAGATCGAGGCGGGCATCGCGCGCCTGGCAGGCAATGCCGAACAGAAAGACAAGGCGCCCGCCACCTTCGAGCGGGCTGCCGAGCAGCTGAACAAGGTGCTGGGCGAGGTGCGGCGCATTTCGCACAACCTGCGCCCGGCCATTCTCGACGACCTGGGCCTGGCCGCCGCGCTCGACCACCTGGTGCATGAATTTAACGACAGCAGCAGCGCGCAAGCCAGTTTCACGGCCAGCCCGGCGGCGGCGGGCGAGGGCTTGCCCGACATGGTCAATACCGTGTTGTTCCGCATCGCCCAGGAAGCGCTGACCAATTGCGAGCGCCATGCGCACGCCAGCGGCGTGGAAGTGAGCCTGCACGAGGCGGGCAAGGCGGTGGAACTGCGCATCCAGGATAATGGCGGCGGCTTCGATTTCGACGGCATCGCCCTGCATCCGCAGCGCGGTATCGGCCTGCGCAACATGACGGAACGCATGGAAGCCATCGGCGGCAGCCTGCACATCACCTCGTCTCCGGCCGGCACCCTGGTGCTGGCGCGGCTCGGCCTTCCATCCACACACTAAATAGATACGCAACCATGACCGAGAAGATCAACATCCTGCTGGTGGACGACCACCCCCTCGTGCGCGACGGCTTGCGCGCGCGCCTGGAAGCGGTGGCGCATTTCGACGTGGTGGCCGAGGCGGGCGGCGCAGACGAGGCGTTGAGCCAGGCGCGCGCACACCAGGTGGATCTCGTGTTGATGGATATTAATATGCGCGGCACGAATGGCATCGAAGCGACGGCGCTGTTCAAGCAGGCGTTTCCGCAGATTGCCGTGCTGATCCTGTCCATGCACGACAAGCTCGAATATGTGTCGCAAGCGATCGCCGCCGGCGCGCGCGGCTATGTGCTCAAAGATGCCCCTGGGAAAGATATCGTCTTCGCCATCGAGACGGTGATGTCCGGCGGCATTTATTACAGCGCGGCCCTGGCGCGGCAACTGTCTCGCCCGCAAGTGCACGATTCCTTCCTCACCACGCGCGAGCAGCAAGTGCTGCAGCATATCGCGGCGGGCCAGTCGAACAAGCAGATCGCCCGCGACCTCGACCTGAGCGTGCGCACGGTGGAGACGCACCGGCTGAACATCAAGCGCAAGCTCGGTATCGAAGGGCAGGCCGAATTGATCAAATATGCGGTCGAGCACGCGCATGGCGGCAGCGCCTGAGCAGGCGTGCGCGGCGCCGTGGTTTTGTCAAACCCGCATGACAGGCGGGTCTCCCGGTGGAATGTTTTTTTTGAATATTTATTGCCAAAATTAAACTGTTTCGTGGGTGAGATTCGGATAGAATGATTCTCGCTGTCGAAATGGCATCCCTGTCGGGCCAGGGTTGCCAATGCTGGTCAGTTTATTTACTATGGCGCCCTACCCACACTGAGATACCGATGTCAGCGTCTGAATCAAACCTGTTTCCGTTGGTGGGATTACAAGCAGTTGCCAATGCTCATAACGAGTGGGTCGCTGTCACCTTGCATGTACCGCAGGCCTCGACGGCGCCGCTGCTGGCAGCGCTGGCCGCCGCCGATGCGTATGCCTTCCTGGCGCCGCTCGATTGCATCATTCCCCTGGCCGACCCGCATGACGTGGACGAGGCCGTGCTGGCGCAACTGGCGCCGCAACGCACCATCTTCCGTTTGCCGGCCCATCTTGCCGGCGACAAGCACATCCAGAAAAAATGCCAGCAATGGCGCGACGCCGGCTATCGCCTCATTCTCGATGGCGCCGAAGCCGGTCCCGTGACGGCGGCGCAAGTCGACGCGCGCGCGCTGAGCTTTGACGCGTCCGGCGCCCGTCCGGCCCTGCACCAGTTGCTGCCCCTGGCGGGACCGCACCTGGCCTACAACATCGCCGACGCGGGGCAGTTTGCCGCCTTGCAAGAACTCGGCGTCAGCTGGTTTGCCGGCGATTACGCCCTGCACCATGCGCGCCAGCAAAGCGAGCCGGAAGACGCCACGTCGCGGCGCCGTTTGCTGGCGCTGCTGGGCTTGCTGGCCCGCGATGCCGATGCGCACGAGCTGGAAGTGCCGCTCAAGCAAGATCCATCGCTCAGCTATCATTTATTAAAACTGGTCAATTCAGCCGCCTTCGGTTTCACGGCGCCGATTACCAGCTTCAGCCAGGCCATCACGTTGCTGGGCCGGCGCCAGCTGCAGCGCTGGCTGCAACTGCTGCTGTATGCGCGGCAACAGGACGATGGCAAGATCCACGCGCTGCTGCCGCTGGCGGCCGTGCGCGCGGCGCAGATGGAAGCGCTGTGCCAGCTGCGCGGCGGCGACCGCGACGCTCAAGACCTGGCCTTCATGGCTGGCGTGTTCTCGCTGCTCGACGTCCTGCTGGGCATGCCGATGGAAGAAATCATCGCCACCCTGAACCTGGCGCCGGAAGTGAGCGTCGCCTTGCTCGAACGCAATGGCGAGCTGGGCACCTTGCTGGCGCTGGTCGAAAGCGCCACGCCGCCGCCCGAGGGCTTGCGCCGCGCCGGCATCGATGGAGAAACCTATTGGCGCAGCCTGCTGCAGGCCTACCAATGGGCCATCCAGGTCAGCCGGAACCTCTAGCATGACCCTGTTTCCGGTGTCGGATTTCCTCGGTGACAGCGCCGCCCTGTGCGACGCCGTCGTGCGTTTGCGCGGCCCCGCGCTGGTTGCTGAGCTGGGCCGCATCGCCAGCGCCGTGATGGCCAGCCCGCACGGCCAGTTCCTGCCCGCGGCCAGCCTTGACGCCGCTGCGCCGCCCGCGCCGTTTCCCCGCGATACGCCCGCCTTGCTGCAGGAAATCAGTTTTGATGGCCACTGTTTCGGCCATTACAGCGTGGCCGGACGCAGCCTGTACAGCGAGGCCGACCGCCGCCACCTGGCCAGCCTGGCATCCTTGACGGCGGGCGTCTTGCAAGTGCATTCGCTGGCGCAACGTTCCACGCACGCCTACGCGCAAGTCGAAGCCTTGCTGGCGCAGCAGACGCAAATCCTCGACCAGTTGCACGAATCCGTGCTGACGATGGACTTGACGGGCTACATCACCAGCTGGAACAAGGGCGCCGAGCGCCTGTTCGGCTACACCTCGGTGGAAGCCGTGGGGCGCAACATCCTGTTCCTGTACGACGATGAAGACACGGGTTTCCACGACGCCTTCCTGGAGCAGGGAGGACGCCTGATGGAGGTGCGCCGCCGAAAGAAGTCAGGCGAGATCTTCTGGGCCAGCCTGTCCTTGTCGCCGCTGCAAGACCTGGACGACAAGCCCATCGGACTCATCGCCTACCTGACGGACATCACGGAGCGCAAGCTGGCCGAAGAGCGCTTGCACCACCTGGCGTATTATGACCCGTTGACCAGCCTGCCTAACCGCACCTTGCTGGCCAAGCTGGTCGACCAGGCCCTTTCCGTGGCGCAGCGCAGCAAGATGCTCGGCTGCGTGCTGTTCATCGACCTGAACCGTTTTAAACTGATCAACGACACCCTGGGCCGGCGCATCGGCGACGAACTGCTGCGGCAAGTCTCGCTGCGTTTCCGCCATGCCTTGCGCGACCAGGACCTGGTGGCGCGCCTGGGCGGCGACGAGTTTGCCGTCGGCCTGTTCGACATCGGCCAGCATTTCGAGGCCAGCATGGTGGCGCAAAAGCTGCTGGGCTCGCTGGTGGAACCGTTCCTGATCGAAGGCCACGACCTGCGCGTGGGCGCCAGCATCGGCATCAGCGTGTATCCGCAGGACGGGCAGGACGCGGAAACCCTGCTGCGCCTGGCCGATATCGCCATGTACCGCGCCAAGCAGGACAGCGGCGGAGAAGGGGAAAGCGTGGCTTTCTACAGCCAGGACATGAACCTGGGCATGCAGGCGCGCATGCGCCTGGAAACAGGCTTGCGCCAGGCTTTGTCCGAGCAGCAACTGTTGCTGCACTACCAGCCGAAATACGCGCTGGGCAGCGGCCGCATCATCGGCGCCGAAGCCCTGGTGCGCTGGCACCACCCGCAGCACGGCATGATCCCGCCGGCCGAATTCATCCCCCTGGCCGAATCGACGGGCCTGGTCGTGCAAGTGGGCGAATGGGTGCTGGAAGCGGCCTGCGCCCAGGCGCAGGCGTGGAAACTGGCCGGCTTGCCGCCGATCCGCCTGGCCGTGAACGTCTCCGCCCGCGAATTCACGGCAGCCTTGCCCGCCAGGGTGGCGGCGACCCTGGCCCGCTACGGCCTGGAAGCGGCTTGGCTGGAACTGGAAATCACGGAAAGCACCCTGATGCACAACATCGAGCGCGTGATCGGCATCATGGACCGCATCACGGCCCTGGGCGTGGCCCTGTCGCTGGACGACTTCGGCACCGGCTACTCAAGCTTGTCCTATTTAAAACGTTTCCCCATCGACACCCTGAAGATCGACCGGTCTTTTACCACCGGCATCCCCACCGACGCCAGCGACTGCGCCATCGCCAGCACCATCATCAGCATCGCCCAGCAGCTGCACCACAAGGTGATCGCGGAAGGCGTGGAAACGACGGAACAGCTGGCCTTCCTGAAGAGTTCGGGCTGCGACGAGGTGCAGGGCTACCTGTTCTCGCGCCCGTTGCCGGCGGGGGAGTTCGAGAAGGCGCTGCGGGAAAACTGGGGCGTGTAGGCTTTCCGTTGGCATGCCGGCGCAGCCCACTGGCCCCCGAGGCCGCTTTGGGGCTTAAATGCGCGCCACCGACTACTCGCCATTGGTAAGCCACGGACCTTTATGTATAATGCTGCCATCTGGAAGCGTGGCCGAGTGGTTGAAGGCACCAGTCTTGAAAACTGGCGACGGGTTAAACTGTTCGTGAGTTCGAATCTCACCGCTTCCGCCAAGTACATAAAAAATTCGTGAGTATACTCAACCTATATTCCACCGAATTTCATTGAAAATCAACGACTTAGCTTGATTTTCGGCCTTTTGAATCGCAGATTCGGAGGTATCCAAAAACCCTCTCGCAGAATGACGCGTAGGCGCAATTGTAGGTATGATGCGGTTTTTCTCAAAACCGTACCTACAGGATATCGCATGGCCATCAATACGCTTACCGACGCAGACTGCCGCCGTGCCACGCCAAACGATGGCAAGCTGCGCAAGCTCTTCGATGGCCACGGCCTGATGCTGGCAGTCCTGCCAAGCGGAAACAAGGTTTGGCGCATGGCCTATCGCAACGACCAGGGCAAGCAGCAAACTGCCGTGATTGGCCCGTATCCGCTTATCGGCCTCAAGGAAGCCCGTGACCGTCGCGACGCTTTGCGTTTGAAGCTGATCGACGGGGAAGACCTCAAGCCCAAGCGCAAGACGAGCCCATC
The DNA here is from genome assembly GCF_030397735.1 of Janthinobacterium sp. SUN120. NCBI lineage: Bacteria > Pseudomonadati > Pseudomonadota > Betaproteobacteria > Burkholderiales > Oxalobacteraceae > Janthinobacterium > Janthinobacterium sp. SUN120. The sequence goes on from NZ_JAPUBW010000005.1 coordinate 121,166, forward strand.
CATTGCCCTTGATGTCGCCATCGATACCTACTGGGCCGGGCGCACGGACATCAGTGCCGGCTACAAGGCAAATGCATTACGCGCGCTGGCCATGTACGTCTCACCAACGCTGGGCACGAAAACTGTGCGTGAAATTACTAAGGAAGACTTGATGGACGCGCTGCGCCCGATGGATGCCGCCGGCCTGTCCGTGTACGTCCGGCGCGTGCGCATGTGGGTGGGCCAGGTGCTCGACTGGTCCATTCAGCACGGCCACTGCGAAGAGAATCCCGCATCGAACATCAATTCGAAGGTCGCCTTTTCCCGCAAGCCGCGCGAAGGGTTTGCCGCCCTGGCATTGGCTGAGGTGCATCCGTTCATGGAGCGCCTGGACCTGGAGGATGAAATTCAGTCTGTGCTGGCCTGCAAGCTGCTGGCGTTGACGTGGACGCGCACGGACGAGCTGCGTCGCATGACCTGGGCGGAAGTGGAGGGCGATGTCTGGCGGATACCGGGCAAGCGCATGAAGAAGGGCCGCGAACATCTGGTGCCGCTGTCATCCCAGGCGCTCGACCTGCTGGCTGAAATGAAGCTGCGTTCGCGGGGCAGCAACTACGTTTTCCCGAACGACCGGGGCGGCAGCCGCCCCATGAGTGAAAACTCTATCCTCTACCTCATTCACCGTATCGGCTTCAAGGGCAAGATGACGGGGCACGGCTGGCGCAAGGTCGGTTCCACCTGGGCCAACGAGCACGAATACAACTCCGACCACGTTGAAGTGCAGCTCGCGCACAAGGACGGCGGCGTGCGCGGAGTGTACAACTCGGCCGAATACCTGAAGCAGCGCCGGGTGATGCTTCAGGCCTTCGCCGACTGGCTGTTAAAGAAGCCTGATCCCAGCGGATTGGAGCGTTGAAAGGCGCCATCCCAGCGTGCGCTGGGTTATGGCAACGTCCGCTGGTGGCAGCTTGTTCTCCTTCACCCATCTGCGCAGCGTCTCCGAAGTGACGCCCAGCATTTTGTATAAGTCCTGGCGGTAAATAATTCGGTCTTCGTTCATTATTTGATTCCTTTCGTGGTGGGGTTTTTCTTACGCTGGGCTGGTTCTGTATGGCCGGCTTTGCTTTGCGCCGCCAAGGCGAATGCTTCGGCCTCGGTGTGGTGTGGTACTTCGACGCCAGGCTTGCGGTAGTCGCGCAGCCGGCAAAATTCTTTGTATTTCTCCATTTTTGTCATGTTTATTCTCTACTTTCTTTTTTAGTCCATGCATCCACATTGAATTGCTTCGTCATCTTCGTGACCAAACACATCAATCTGGCTCTTTGCGAATTCAGCCATGCGTCCATAGCTGGGCCGATCATTTCTAAAGCGGCTACCGCTACCGTTCGTGACGGCTTCGGCCTGCGTCTCGCATGATGCCCACCAGACCGCCCTTGACGGCCGGGCAGAAATGAGGCTCAGCACGCGGCGCGCTTTCTTAAGAAAACACAGATCGCAATTACCTTCCGGCGTTTCTCCGTTGACGCTTATCAGGCCCAGGTCAAACTCGCTGGCGCGCCAGAAGTCGCCCACGATTGCTCGTGTGACGCCTGCGGCGGCGCTGGGCATACAAACCACTTCGTCAGGCGTCTCTGGTGAAGGGCGTTGTCTAAACTTTGCAATGCGGGCCGGCTCGTCTGCACGGATACCAATGAAGGTATCCCACTCGGTCCAGCCCAGGGAACGCAAGTAGCGATGCATGGTGCGCGTCTTCATTTCTGAGCTGCAGTACCTGGCCACCCGGTTCGGCAAAACACCGTCACGGTCCGCGATAACGGCCGTGAATGGTTCACCATTACGGCTGGCCGTTTCATAATTGACCACAGCGAATGTTTGACCAGGGCGGTATTCCAGCCAAATGACGGTAACGCCCCAGTGCAGGCCGATTTCGCGCACAAACCGAAGTGTCAATTCCTCTTCCTTGCCGGTATTGCAGAACAGAATCACGGCGCACGCTGGAATTCCGCCGTTCTCCTTGAGTATCATTTTCAGCATATGGGCCGATGTTCGGCCCCCGCTCAAGTTGATGCACGTGGGCCCTTCGATCAGGTATGGGCTTTTCATTTTGCTTCGTCCAGATTATTGACGGCCGATGCTATTGAGCCCAGCGGCACCGCGCGGAACATCTCCGGCCACTGTTGGTCCAGCTCCACCCAGGCGTGCAGCTCGCCATTGCCCACGTCGCGGCGTAGGTCGTTGACGGTGCCGGCCTGGTAGCCTTCGTCGGTATCGAAGGTCACGCGGTCGCCCCGGGCGATTTGCCGCGGTGAATCGGTCAGGGTGTTCAGCATTGCGGTACTCCTTTCAGTTTGGCAGAAACGCCGCACACGCCGTAGCGGTCGATGGCGTCCAGGATCACGTCGCCGCAGCAAGCGGCAATCGCGGCATAGTCAAAGCGTTCGGTTTGCGTGCGAACGATCACGGCATAGGTGCTCATGTGCCATTTCCTTCTTTGGGTGGGGTGTCGGGGACGATCAGTCGGGGCCACGGGCAGGCGTTGACGGCCGCCCAAGCGGCAATCAGCGCTGTTTTTGCCTCGTCGGGCAGGTTCGGAACGCGTGCCGCTGGCGGCGTGGCCGGGGCAGGGCGGTCGGGGTGCGTACAGTTATTTACACGAGTCCGAGGAACAGCAACCCCAACAGCCACCCCGCGCCCGCCTGTGGCCTGTACCGGCGTCCACGTATGGCGCACGGACTTGAAGACCACGCCGATTAGGTCGCTGCAGCGCACGCCGTAGGGTGTGGTGCGCAGCGTTTCGCCATAGCGGCCGATGACGGTTTTTTCGTCCTTGGCCAGGGTGACGACCAATTCCTTGCGCGGCACCAAAGCGCCGCCCTGGGCGCGCAGGTATTCGGCCCAGCAGGCGCGCTTTTCGCCGTCGATCTTTTGCACGGCGTCCCAGGCGCGGCGCATGGCGGCCGGGGCTTCGTTGAGCATGCTTTCCTCGATGCGGCGCAGTTCGCGCCAGACGGTGACGGGCGCACCGCCCCATTGCTGGAATTGACGGATGCCCCAGCACGCGGCCCAGGACTCGACGCGCGCCGATGGCGTCAGCTCGACATCGCCTTCGGTGTCGGCCGTGACGACATAACCTTCTTTCGTCCTGTGCTCGGCCACGCCGTCGATGTTCTTGGCCACGTACTTGGCGATGTAGCCGGCCGCGCTGCCCTTGGCCCAGTCGATGCGTTTCACGTCCAGGCGGCGCGCGAAGGCGCCTGGTTCGCCACGGTCCACGCGCCAGGCGTAGCGCTTCATGATGCGGATGGCACGGCCGGCCACGTCCTGCAGGTGGGCCGTCTTGTATTTCGCCGTGGGGCGCACGAACAGCAGCAGATGCCAGTGCGGACAGCCATCGTGATGCGGCTCGGCGATGCGGAAGCCGTACAGGCCGATGCCACGGCGCGCCAGCGCGGAGCGGCACAGCGAGGTCATCTTGCCCAGGTAGGCATTGGCCTCGCGCGGCGTGGAGCCGTCGAACTTGTCGTTGGGCTTGCCGCTGTGCTGCATGGCGTGGAAGCGCGATGGGCACGTCCAGGTGATGAAAATGCCCTGGTCGCCGCACTCGCGGGCGATCTGCTCAAAGCCGTTGATGCGCAACATCAGCTCGCCGCGCCGGATGGCTTTATTCGCAGTCGTTTTCTCGGCCAGCTCGGCGATGCTGAATTGCTGGCCGTGCTCGTTCTGCACCAGGGTGGCGGCCAGCGCCGCCGCATTGCGGCGGTTCTGCGCCAGGCGCGATAGCACGGCGTCGTTGCTGGCGTAGGGTTCGCCGCGATAGTTCACGTAGCCCAGGCGGATATTGCCGGCTTCAAAGGCGCGCTTGACGCGCTTGCGCAGTTGGCGGCGCCACCAGCGGGCATCCACCAGGCGGGCGATGGTGTCGGTCATCGTGTCGAACTCGGGCAGCTCGATGCCGTACGAGGCGCATTCGTCTTCCATGATCTGCAGGGCGTGCGTGTCCGACACGGCCATCCACAGCATTTTGGTGACGCCGGCCGCCGCGCGCTCTGCGGTGGCCACGATGTCGGCGTCGCTTTGCGACAGATCGACGCCGGCCGGCACGTACTGTTCGGCGAACTCGCGCACAAAACTGGTGGCGACGGACTCATAGACTTTGTACCAGGACGACCAGGCCATTTTTGCCATGGCGGCCGTGATGACGCGGTTGCGCCATTTGTAGGGAATGCGGGCCAGCTCGGGCGCGAACTGGGCGGATCGCAAAAAGGCTTCGTGACGCTGCGGGGCCGGCAGCAGGATTTGTTTAGATTGCATTCAACAGTCTTTCGTACACACGGATAGCGGCAGAGGTGGCGGCGCGCAGCTCGATGCGCTCTTCCTCGGTAAATGAATGGATGGGCGATTCCCAGCGGTCGGCGTCCAGGCCGGCGGCGATCAGCACGGAACGGCGCGCGCCACGCGGCGACAGTCCCCATGCCTGGGCCATGAAGGGAGCCAGGTTGCGCGGCTTGATGCTGCGCAGCTGGGCCTTGGCTTCGGCGATGGCGGCCAGCGCATGCCCGGCGCCCGGGGGCGTAGGCATGTCCTTGTCGCGCGCGGCCAGAATTTCGGCGGCAGGCTGGAAGGACAGGTGATTGTCGATAAGGGACGCCGGCATGGTTCAGTCCTTGATGGCGCCGATGGCCCGCAGCACGTCGGGGGCAATGACAATCAGGAGCGTCAGCAGCCAGATGCCGCAGGTTTTGGCCAGGCGCAGCATCAGCGTGCCCCTGGCTTGAGAAATTGCTCTGCCCAGTACGGGAGCGTGTGCGATGCGCCGCAGCAGTGCCGGGAACCCGCTTCATTGGCGAAAATGTAGTTCAACTCGATGGGCAGCTTGCCGACCAGGGCGCGTTGTTTGGCTGGCGCGAAAAAGCCGTCACGCTCCAGTGCCTGCACATCGCTGACGATGAAGGTCAGATTGGCCGCGCCGTAGGCGTGATAGGTCTTGGCAATCTCATGGATGTGGGCGGTCAGCGCCGCGATGCCGATGCCCGCGCTGGCTTGCAGCAGAAAACACGTCGGCGCCACGGGAACAATACAATTTTGCAAGGTCGGGCGGATCGTGCTTGATGCCATGGATTTGTCGGCATGACGGGTGGCGTGCAGCGTGTTTTCCATCGGTTTTCCTTATTTCAGGTTGAACGAATCCCGCACGCTCAAAAGGGAGCGCAGCAGGTCACAGCAAAAGAGGGGGAGTTACGGCGGCCGGGCTACGGCGGCGCGAGGATCGGGATAGCCATCAGCAGCCCGCAGTCAGGTCCAGGGCCAGCTGGCTGGTGGCCGCCGCGCGCGCATGCTGGGACATCGGGATGCGGATATCCGGCTTGGGTATGGCGGACAGCGAGAGGGTGCGCAGTACTTCCAGGCCTGCCACGAAGACGTGCCCACAGTCCGGGTTCTGACACATATAGGTGATTTCCTTGAACATGGCGGACATCATGCGGCTTTTGACGGCGCGAACGGTGTAGGTGCAATGCGGGCAGGGCAGGCCGATGACTCTCATTTCAGCTTTCTTTCCACTTGGTACAGGGCGCGACCGCGACCCGTCATGTTTTTCGACTGTATGCGTAAGCGCGACTTGACGAGCCATTCGGCCGCCTGATCGATACTTGCCAGCCCCTGGCGTTGGCGCACGAGTTCTAGTACCGCGCGCTCTTCGTCATTGAGGTTAATTTGATGGTCTGGCATTTTCTGTAACTTTAGAGTTGCTCAAAAGTGACTCGGTTTAAACGCTGCGACGCTGTACGCTGTCGATAGTGGCGTCATCCAAGGCGATCACGGCCAGGGCTTCACGCATCACGATCTGGCGCACCAGCACCGCAAGCTCTTCGCCTTGGTAGTTGGCGATCGAGGAAACGAGCTGGTGCTCATAGTCATCGAGGCGCAGCATGACGCGGTGGCTGCGGATACGTTTTGCATCGGGGTACATGACGTTGTCCTTAGTGGGTGGGTTTGGGGGCGAGTTCGCGCTTGTAGTCGGCGAGGCCGCGCAGGATCAGGAGGCGCAAGAACCATGCACGGGATCGTTGTTGGTCGGCGGCAAGAGTCTCAATTTCTTTTACCTCGTCAGGAGCCAGACGAACGCCAAGCGGCTGGGAGGTGACGCCTTTTGTAATGCGTCCGACTTTTGACAAGTTTTTCATAATGTTATGATGTGTAATCGCTACAGGATGGCGTAACTATAGCTCTCAAATGGGAGCATTGTAAAGATAAATTTGAGCACAAATGAGACCAATTGGTGAAATACTAAAAGAAGAACGCCAACGGCTAGGCATGAATCAGGATGATTTTGCTGCGGTGGGCGGACTAAAGCGGCGTGCCCAGACGCTCTATGAACAGAATGAGCGGGCGCCAGATGCTCTTTACTTGCGGGCACTGGCAGCAATAGGAGTTGATGTAAATTACATACTGACAGGCGAAAAGACGCTTTCTGCTCTGACCATGGAAGAGAAGGAATTGCTCACGGGCTTTCGTGGCCTGGATAGTCGCGGGAAAGCGGGAGTATTGGGGATGATTGGCGGAATGGCCTCAACCCAGAGCGGGGCGCCGCTGAGTCGGAGCATTTCGAGCGAGCCGTCGAAGTACGCAATTAATCCTGTGTTCCACGGTGATGTTGGTCAGACGATTTACGGAGATGTGACATCTCCGAATACAGTCAATATGCCAAAGAAAGACAAAAAGAAGTAGTTTATGAGAATGTGGTTTCAATGCTTTTTTGCCTTGGCGCTGCTCAGCCCTGCATCAATCGTTCTTGCTGATGTTGACACCTGCAACAGATCGAAATGCGAAGGTGGAACAGCACTTGTCTATTCGCCGACTGATGAGCCGGCAATAGCATGTGATGATCTCAGCGTGTGCTCATACGTCAGCTTTTACTTGCTTGTCGATTCTATGGTCAAGGCTGGCGAGGCAAACGAGAACGACCCGCAGAATATGCTGGTGCTTGAGCGAAAAATGCGAAGAGCCGGACTTGCGAACTTTCAAGATGCCGCCAATAGCTATCGTTGGGCAACGCATCGGCAGCGAGTGAAAATCAATATCATGAATTTCAAGGAGGAATTGGCATATGTAGAGCCAGTTCAAGGTGGTAAAGGGTATTGGATAAGCTTTGACAGCTTGACGCCAATTGCGCGAACTGCCAACGAATATCCCTTTGCTGGAAAAATCACTCGGGCATCCGCAATTATGGCGTCACTGGTCAATGCGGGCACTGGAGTTTACGGAGCCAAGTCCATCGCACGCGAAATTGATGCTGTACTACCGCAAAGTTTCGACGAGCGTATATCGTTTTCGCTTGAAGGGTATGCATCAGGAGGCGGACAAATTTTTATTTGTTCCTCCAAGAAATTTTGCGACTCGATACACGGCTATTTTACTTTACTGACTTCTTTAGCAGGCCCGTACTTGTTTCGATCAAAGGATGGAAAGATCGTTGCTCAACTTAATAGCAGTTTGCCACCTGATGCGGCACTTCTTTTTGAGGCCGCATTGTTGCGAATTAAGTAATAAATGTAGATGGTGGAATAAAGGTGTAGTTTGAATGTCAAGTAAGAATGAATTTTCTGGTGATGTAGGCCAGGCTATTTTTGGTAATTTGAATGAATCGCCAAGGTTGAGCAACGTAGTCACCCTTCATGTGGGCGAGAAGGAAAAGCCTGTCAATCTGATTACGCCGTATCAACGCTCAAGCATCAAGTTACTTGTTGATGAGCTTGCCATGTTAAGCGGTGATGAAGACATGAAGATTTATCGGGGACTTATCACCGACTATGGACTTAATCGATTCAAGGAATTGCCGCGAAGTAAATACCAAGAGGTCAAGGCGATTTTAGAACAGCGGATCGCTCAAGCAAGCAAACCGCCCGCCGAACCAATTTACCCGATTGCAGCACCCGGAGCTGCACCGATGGCCGCCTCACATCCTCACGCTGCATTACCTTGCATGGCGTGCGCCGAAAAAACGATCAGTTTTACACGGCTGCAACGCACCGCACACCTTCAACTTGGTGCGCTGATTGCTTGCCTGGTCACTTGTGGCTGGCTGCTTTACAAAATACAGGCCCCCGCCGATCATGATTCCAGCGTGGGAAAAGACGAAAAATGCTACATCGCCGGAAAGGCATACTCTATCGGCCACGTCGAACGCTCACGCGGTAGAGCCATGGAATGTGTCGGACCAATGGGCGATATGCCGGCAATGTGGCTGGATGCGAATCGTGGACGCTAGGTAAAAAATATGAGATTCTTAATCAAGAAATTATCTTTTTTTGCATACTTCTTGGTGTGCGTTTCGGCGGTCGCTGGCAATACGCCGTGCTCTGGCAGCAAGGGTGGTATTTCGAACTGCGATGGCGCGACATTCGTCTGCAATGATGGCTCAATCAGCGCATCGAAAAAAATCTGCTCTACCACTGGCAAGTCAGCAAAGGCGCCGTTGGCCGACGCTTCAGGCTGTACCTGCCGCAGCGGCAACTACTGCACCGGGCCGCGCGGCGGGGAATACTGCTTGAGCGACAGCGGTGCCAAGAGTTACCGGCGCCGCTGATACCCACTCACACACCTCTAGAACTTTCCCTTACTCCGGCTTATCGCCAGAATTGGCATCGTCTTGCTCTGGCTTCCATGGCTCGTCGCTGTTTTCCCTGATGATGTCGCGCACTTCCTTGATGTGGTTCCATGCAGTTTTTGCCGCTCGCTTGGCAGCGCTCTTGCTCTTGTAAAGGTGCTCCAGGGTTTTGAGCTTGCTTTTTGAGCCTGCTTGCTCTTGGCCCGCTTTTTTCTTCTTCGCCGCCACGTCCTTCCACTTGGCCACCACGCCTGTGATGCCTTCGTCCGGGTCTTTCTCGTCCTCTCTCTCGGCCTCGACCGCTTCCGTCTTCGTTTCAAATTCCACCCGCGTGGTAAAACCGTTGCCGCCCAGGTTGTGCGTGACCTTGACCGATAGCCACTCGGTGGCGTCGATCTCGGGCTTGAAGCCTTGCACGGTCACAGGCGATTGCGGGAACACGGCCGGGTTGCCCAGGGCCAGGCTCATTTCAAAGGTGGCCAGGCCGCGCAGGATGCGCTGCCATTCGGCGACGGCCGCCGCGCGCGCGTCCGTTTCATTGGCGAAAGTGGTGCGAAGGCGCTTGCTGTTGCCGGGCACGCCCGCCACCACGCTGCGGCGGCGCGCGTAGCGCTCGTCGTGCCAGAAGGCGCGCACGCCCGTGTAGGCGTCGCTTTCGGCGCTGTGATAGCGGTGGCCGTCGCCCAGGGCGCGCGTGATGGGGATGACGGGCAGCGCCTTGCCGCTGGCGGTGCGGCTCTGGTTGATGGGGATGAAGAGCAAGGTGTCGTTCTTGACGGTGGCCACCGCGTCGTATTTCCTGCCCAGCCGGCGCAGGAAGGCCGCATCGCTTTCGTGGGTCTGGTCGATGTGCTCGATGGCGGTGTCGCGCAGGCGCGCCGACACTCCCGACGAAAGCTCGTTGCGGAAAGCGATGACCTCAATGATGGCGCCCAGGGTGGTCTTGTGAAAGCTGTGCTCCTGCTGCTGTTTAAACGTGTCGATCAGGTTGGCCGACCTGGCGCGCAGGGTGATGGTGTCGGGCGCGCCGCTGTGCTCCACCTCGTCCACCGTGAACTTGCCCATATCCACCAGGCCGGTGGCTTGCCAGCCCAGCGCCAGGGCGATCTGCGCGCCGCGCGGCGGCAGGGCCAGCTTGCCGTCGCTGTCGTCCAGGGAAATGTCGAGCTGGTCGCTCTCGTCGCCACGGCACAGGGTCAACGTCAGATTAATCAGCCGCGGCGAGACGATGGCCGTCAAATCTTTGTCTTCGATGCTGATCTTGAAGGCGGGGATATGCTCGCTCATTTGAACTTGTCCGCCGCGCTGCCGATGGCGCCGCTGATGCTGCCGCCGATCTTGTCTTTCATTTCGCTGACGACGCCGCCGTATTTCGACGTGATGCCACCGACCACATTGCCCACCACGCTGCCCACGGCATTCTTGGCCGCGCCGGCAATGCTGCTGGTCATGCCGTCGATGCTGAGCATGTTTTTCAGGTCGCCGATGTCGCCCAGGCCGACCATGGCCAGCACGCCGTCATCGTCGCGCTTGAGCGCAATCGAGAACTCGACGCGCCGCGCGCCGCCGCTGCCGTCGAGGATGGTGCGCCCCTCCGTCATGCTGGTGATGCGGTAGGAGCCGAGAATGCGGCCCGTGCCCTGGATCAGTATCCACGACTTGCCCGTGTCGGCCATCATGCGCAGCGCATCGAGCGAATACAGGGAGCCGGTCAGTTCCGGCGCCACCCAGCCCGACAGGGTGATGGTGTCGTCACCTGGCCCCACGTACTGGTGCGCGTCGCGCAGGCCCACGCGCGCCGTGCTGGCGTGCTTCCATTCGGTTTGCCGCTGCAGCTCGTGATACGCCAGAGTCGGCAGGCTGAACACGAACATTCCTAAAATCATCATCATGGTGCTGTCTTTTCTTAATCGTGGTCGCGCAGGGACGAGCGGATGCGTGCGGCCTTTTCGCGGTCGCGCTGTTCCATGGCCGCATACACGGCGCGGGCGATGGCCTGGGGATCGGAACCGGCTTGCGCCTGGATGGTGATTTCGATCCTGTCGCCCTGAATGGTCATGCCGGCGCCGAACCCGCCTTGTGCCAGCGGCGCGCGCGTGTCGAAGGCGCTGGCGGGTAATGCCGTGGCCGTGCCGATGGCGATGCCGGCGCCCAATTTCGTCAGGCGCTGCGCCAGGCCGGAAACCTTGGCAATCGGCGCGCCCTCGCTGCGGTCCAGGCCCACGGCCAGGCCCTGCATGGTGTAGTCGCCGAGCTGGGCAAACACGCGGCTCGGGCTGTGGATACCCAGCTTTTCCTTGAACCAGGCAATGGTGCTGGAACCGGCATTGCTGATGGCGTCCTTGACGGCGCCCATGGAGCCGGTGATGCCGTTGACCAGGCCACGCAGGATGTTGGCGCCGAACTCGGTGAACTGGGCCGGCAGCTTGATGCCGAACCAGCTCATGACGCCCGCGAAGGCCTGGTAAAACACGCCGACCGGTGACCAGTTGATAATCAGGGCCGTGATGCTGCCCATGCCGCCGGCGCAGACCGTGCGCAGGCGTGCCCAGATATCGGCAATGAAGCCAGCGATAGGCGCCCAGGATGCGGTAATGCGCTGCAGGATGCTGGCGCCGAAGTCGGTGAACTTGGCCGGCAGCGCAATGCCGAACCAGCCCAGCACGCCCGCAAAGGCGCGATAGAACAGACCCAGCGGCGACCAGTTGACGATCAGGGCGCTGACGCCGCCAATGCCGCCAGCAAAGGCGGTCTTGATATGCGACCAGATGCCGCTAAAGAAACCCTTGATCGGCTCCCAATATTTATAGATCAGGTAGGCGGCGCCGGCGATGGCCGTCACGGCCAAGCCAATCGGGTTGAGCATGAAGGCACGCCCCAGCCATAGCACGGCACGGCCCGCCCACATGAAGGCACCGCCCAGGCCGCGCAGGATGGGCGTGAGCACGCCGCCCGTCACGCCCATCTTGGCGAACATGACGTGCAGCATGGCATACGGGCCGATCAGGGCGGCAATGCCCAGCATCAGCGGGCCGAGCACCAGCAGCAGGCCGGCCAGCACGGCAAAGGCGGTAATCATGATCTTGGCCAAGGTCGGGTTGCGTTCCATGAAGCCGTTCAGGCGCGTGATGGCGCTGATGGCCATTTCCAGACCTTGGGCATAAAGCGGCAGGATTTTTTCGCCCATGGTCAGTTTCAGGTTGGCCAGCTTGGCCGTCGCTTCCAGTTCGGCGCCGCCGGCCTGCTGCTTGCCCAGGTCATAAATCTGCTCGATGTCATACGCGCCTGCGTTCAGCTTGGCGTTCTTGTGCATCTGGATGCGTTGCTTGAACATATCCAGAAACTGATTGCCGGCCGTGCGCGTCGAAAACAGGCTGCCGATGGTGTCCTCAATTTTCTTGGGATCCGTGATGCCTTTCTTTTCCAGTTGTGGCAACAGCACTTGCTCCAGCCACTCAAATTGGCTGCGCCGGAAAATGTCACTGCCAAGCAGGGCGCCAGGGCCAAGCGTAGAGACTTGACCGACTTTATCGTGCTTCACTTTACTGTGGTCACCGATCAGTCCCAGGTTTTCCAGATTGGTCACGGCGCGCTTGGTGGTGCGCCCCTGATACAGGTTCGAATAGCCGGACATCAGGGCCGTGCCGGCACGGTGGCCGCCGACTTCCTGCACCAGCGGTTCCATCTGGTAATAGAACTGCTTGTCGTCCATGATCTTGGCGGCAATGCCGCCCGTCTTGATGAAGTTCAGCCATTCCGTCGGCCCCACGCGTCCACCCGTGGCCGTGATGACCTTTTGCATCATGTTGGCCTGGTCGTGGAATTTCTCCGAACTGGCCGTGCCGCCGCGTTGCTCGATGACTTTGAGCAAGTCCATGAAGATGCGCTCGTTCTCTTCGCCAGACTCGGCGCCGAAGAATGCCTTGTTGGCAAACTTCATCTTGGCCAGGGTGGGCGCGACCATTTCCGCATGGTGCAAGTCGCCAAAGATCGACATCGCGTCGCGCACCAGTTCCAGGTTCTCGTTCTGGCTGGTGCCGTAGGTCTTCATGTTCTTGGCGAAGGTGATCGCCTGCTGGCTGGTTTCCGGCCCCAGGCCCAGGGCATTCACGCGGGCCTTTTCCAGCTGGTAGTGCTTCGCCTCGTGCAGCCCCTTGGCGATGGGCATAGCCATGACCGCGCCGGCCGCTGTCGCGCCCGCGCCGGCCATGGCAATACTGCCCGCCTTGCTGCGCAGCTTGTCCGCATGCTGGGTGGCGTTGGTGACGCGCTGCTGCTTGGTGGCTGACGCGGCCAGGCGCTTTTGTTGCGACGCCAGCTCAACGTTGGTCAACTGAATACTGTTCTTAAGCCACTCCTGGGCCTTGCCCAGTTGGCGCGTGTCGATGCCGGCCTCCTTGAGGCTGGTGCGCAGGACGCGGAATTGCTGGCTCTGTTCGCGGCCTTTCAGCGTCAAGGCCTGCGTGACCTTCGTCGCCGCCTTCAAATCACGCGTCATGGCGCGTGTAGGAGACTCGGTCTGTTTTATGCTTGCGGCCAGCTCTTTTACTTTTTTTTGAGCTTCTTTCAGCTCAACCCCCGTTGTTCGAATACCGCTATGCAGTTCGCGGAATTTCCCCAGGTTTCTCTGCTGGGTGTTCAGTTCGCGCAAACGGTCGCTGGTCGCTTTCAGCGCCTTGGCCGTGTCGCTGGAACCGCCCATGATTTTTTTCAGCGGGCCGGTGATCTTGTCCAGCGCTGCAAACACTACCTGTAACCTCAAATCCCGACCAGCCATTTATTCCGCTCCGCTTCGCTGCCGGGCGCGTTCGCGCCAGGCCATCAGTTCATCAATCGTAAAGCCGTCCATCGCTGCCGGCGTCCAGTGGAAGACGCCGGCAATGTCGGCCATGGCGTCTTCTACTTCGCCGGGGATACCGAAAGGCGATCTGCTTTGCTCACCAAAAAAGCGCCCACCTCCGCGCCTACGCTCAGCAGGTCGGCCGGGTCCATGTTGGCGATGTCGTGCGCGGTCAGGGTTGGCTCGGTGATACGCGGCAGCACCACCTGCAGTGCGGTGACGCTCAGGTTGGCCAGATCGATCAGGGACACGCCGCGCAGGGCGCCCGCTTTGGGCTTGCGCACAGTCAGCGAGGTGATGAAGGTATCGCCGCGCTTGATCGGCTCGTCCAGTTCGATGACGGCCTGGTTTTGGGTGTCGTTGTTCATGCTGTGTTCCTTGTGGTGTGGTGGTAAATAAAAGGGGGGATTACAGGCCGATGGCCTTGCGGATGGCGGCGTTGGTGTCGCCGCCGCCAAAGTTCTCGGTGCCGCTCATGAAGTCCAGTTCGATGATGGTGGCGCCGTCGATCAGCAGCTTGTAATAGCTGCTGGCCATGGTGTATTTGTGCGTGGTGTCGTCACCCATCTTGGCGCCGCCCATATCGATTTCCTTGTAACGGCCGCGCACGACGACCTCGACGGCGGCCACCGTGCCGTCATCGTCTTCCTGATAGGCGCCGGCAAAGCGCAGTTGCACGGCGCCGTGCGTGTGCGCGCCGTACTGTTTCAGGGCTTCGGCGATCAGGCCGCCGGCGCTCCATTCCAGCGACAGCGCCTCATTGCCGAAGTCGACGGACACGGGGCCGCTCATGCCGCCGGCGCGGTACTCTTCCATTTTGCGGCTAAGTTTCGGCAAGGTGACTTCCGGCACCATGCCCATGAAGGACACGCCGTTCTGGAACAGGTTGAAGTTTTTCAGTTTGCGGGGCAGGCCCATAATTTCTCCAGTATTTCAATGCGCCCGCGCTGGCGCGGGCAGGGTGGTGATGGCGATTACGCGGCGATGCGCGAGGCGAAGTCGGCCAGATAGCGGTCGGTGATGCGCTGCTGGAATTTCAGGTTCTCCAGCGGCGGCACGGGCGTGTAGTCGTAATCGATGGCCAGCTTGCCGTCTTTCAGCGCTTCCTTGCCGTTGTATTGCTCGTCATACCAGGCGTGGCCGTCGATGATGTAGCCCTGCAGTTTCAAGTCGCGGAACTTGGCGTTGATGCTTTCCAGCAGGTCGCGCACCAGGGACGGATGCAGGGGCAGGTCGACAAAGGCGAAATGCGCTTCGGCGATGGTGTCGGCCAGCACCTGGGCCGTGCGCGTGTAGCTCTCGAAATAGAAGAAGCCCCCCGGCGCCTCGCAGGTGCGGGAACCCCAGAAGCGGTAGCCGTCCATGTTAATCAGGGTGGTTACTTCCTTGGCGTTGAGCACGCCGGCATCGGTGGCCGGGTCTTGCAAGTCGAAAAACACGTCCTTGTTGATGCCGGTCGGGCCGTTGACGACCACGTTGGACAGCGTCTTGTGCCAGCCCGTTCCTTCGTCGATCTTGGCGCGCAGGCCCATGGCGTAGGCGACGGCGGAAATACTCGCTTCCTCGTCGGTGGCGGTATTCCAGTGGACAAAATCCGGCCAAATCATCATGACCTCGCGCTGGCCGAACTGGCCGCGATAGGCGGTGGCCGCGGTAACGGTGGCGCAGCCATAAGCCGACGCATACACGAAGCCGCGCAGGCGCTGCGCCACGCTGGCCAGGGCATTGGTAACGGCCTGGGTATCCAGCCCCGGCGCGCCCAGGATGCGGGGTTTTACGCCCAGCTTGCTTTGCGCGGCCAGCAGCGCCTGGGCGCCCAAGTATTTGCCATCGGGCGACACGCCGCCCACGGCGTTGCTGGTGGTTTCCGCTTCCGTTTCGCCTTCGGCCACGCGTACAACGATGGTCAGGGGTTTGGTCTGCGCGGCGATGGCCTGCAGGCTGCGGTACAAGGTGCCCGTCTTGCCGGCCTTGCCCATGGCGGCCAGGACATTGGTGACGAGCACGGGCGTGTCGAGCGGGAAGGATACGGGGTCGGCATCGTCGGCCGTGGCGATCAGGCCCAGCACAGCGGTGGACACGGTGCGGATGGGGCGCGAACCCTCGTTGATTTCAATGACGCGCACGCCATGGTGGTAGTCGGTGGCCATGTTGCTCTCCTGGTAGGTGGTAAATGTCGGGGGTGTTACTGGGGGCTGCCTGCATCATCGAAGGCGCGCCGGGCCTCTTGCGGCAAGGCGTCGGCGATGCGCTGGAATTCGGCGCTGACGGCCGCTTGCAGGGCGTCCATATCCTGTGCTGCGGCGACCGTCGGGCAGATGGTGATGTCGAGCAGGCAGGTGCGCGCCGTGGTGATGGCTTGCGCGGTTTCCGCGTCGCCGCTGGCCATGGCGGCAAAGCCGATACCGGCCAGGCGGTTGAGGATGCCGTCACGGCGCGCGCGAACGGTGTTGAGGTAGACGGCGCATACCTGGCCATAGGGAATGGGGGCCGGTGGTGTGATGCGCAGCGTCCCTTTGACAAATTTGAACGATCCGCCGGATGCGCGGGCGGTATGGGCGGCCAAGTGGTCCGCCTCGGATACCTCAAACACATCGGATGGGATGTCCTGGTACTCGATGCAGGTAGGGTAAAAGAATCCGGTGCTCGGTGAATATCTGACGGCCATGATTATTTTCCAATCGCAAAATAGGATGGGGTGATGCCGCCCGAAAGCGCATTTCCGTTGTAGGTGTACAGGCGGCAGCCTGTTTTTGTCTTCATACCGGCGTTGACGTTGCTGGGCGCGACGGATCCGCTTCCGCCTTGCCCTTCATATCCAGTGAAGACGTGAAAACACTCGTTCGGAAACGGAATCGGGAAGATCACGTCGACATAGCCAGATTCCGGTGTCTGCGCTCCGCCGCCGACCTGCTGAATCATGCCGCTGGGTAATCTCTGGTAGCCGCTCGAAGACACCATTGCCGCAAAGTCGGCATTGCGCCACAGCTCGGCGGTCGAGTCGATGACCTGCCATACAACATCGGACGCTGCAGTGAGCGTGAGGTATTGCCCCGTTTTCAATTCGATGAAAGGGACGCCTCCTACAATGAAGCTGATATTGGCACCCGCTCCTGGGACGATTTTTGCCGTATTGCCACCAAAGCCAAAGAAGTGAATGCACTTGCCTGAATTTGTTGATAAACCAAGATCGCGAGGCTTAGGCAATGTGAAAATCACGTTTGGCGCCGAAAAGTACAGCGCTTTGCCGATATCATCAGGGGTCAGGCTGCGGTCCATTCCCACCGCATCATGCCCAATAATATTGCCTTGCGATTGCTGCACAAACTCGGCATTGGCCAGTTTTTTAGACGCGTCAAACTTCGGCAGTGTCGCCACTTCCTTCATGCTGTATTGCGGATGCGGATCGGCCGCCGCTGCGTGCTTGGCCAGCTGCTGTTCACCGTAGGCAACGATACTGCTGTCCTGTTGATCCACATGGCTACGCTGGGCCAGCTGCGGATGGGGGTCGTCAGCGCTCAGGTGCTTTCCCAGCTGCTGATCGCCATAGGCGCGTGCGCTGGTGTCCTGTTGATCGACATAGGCGACCTTGGCCAGCAGCGGGTGCGGATCGGCGGCAGCCTGGTGCTTGGCCAGTTGCTGGTCGCCATAGGCGCGTGCACTGGTGTCTTGCTGATCGACATAAGCGACCTTGGCCAGCAGCGGGTGCGGGTCAGCAGCGGCCAGGTGCTTGGCCAGTTGCGCATCGCTGTAGGCGCGCACGGTAATGATCTGTTCATCGACATACTGGCGCGTGGCCAGGATGATGGACGGGTCGATTTTCAGTTCGATGGCGGCCGTGCTGGCGACGATCAGCACAATGCGCACCACTTGCGTGCGGCCGCTGCCCTCGGTCATCAGCGGCTTGTAGCTGGGCGGGCAGTTGGCCACCGCGCACAGGTCGCCGGCTTCGTCGTAGATGCCAAGTTCTCGCATCCACCATCCGCCCACGTTCTCGGGCAATACTTGTTCGGCAATGATCTGGCTGGTGTTGTCCGGGTCTTTGTCCAACTTGTTCAGGTCGGCGCGGTGCACCTCGCGCACCAGCGCCTTTTGTCCTCGGTCGGGAGTCGGCAGGGTGCCGTTGCCGTCGCCCACGGCCATTTTTTTCAGTTTCAGGGTTTGCCCCAGGGCGATGGCGTTGGCCAGCTTGGCCTCGCCCACTTGCGTCAGGATAGCGAAATATGTGCTCATGGATAGATGGTCAGGGTGTCGATGGTATGGGATGCGCCGGCCTGCAACAGTGTGCCGCGCACTTCGATGGTTTCCGCAATCCAGGGATAGACGGTCATAACGTCGCCGTGGTACGCGGCAATGCCGGTGTAAACCGTGCCGCGACTTTCCAGATAAAGCGCCAAGCCCGTCATGTGACGGCTGACGGGCTTGGCGTCGGCAATCAGGCGTTCCATTTCCTGAAACATGGCGTCCGTGATACCCGTGTCCAGCACGCCGACGTCGAGGCGGAAGGTGCCCGGCACGCCCGGTGGCGTGGTTTGCCACCATTCGGTGATGCGGATCAGATAGCCCAGCGATTCCACCACGCGGCGCACGGCGGCAATCGTGCCCTTGTGCTTGTGGATGAAATAGGCCGCCTTGATGGCGCCGCGCTTGGTCGATTCGGGCCAGGCGTCGTCCCAGCGGTCGACGGAACAGGCCCAGGCCAGAAACGGCAGCAGGGCGACGGGGCAGCGGTCGGCGCTCCACAGCTCGCGCAGCGGCACGGGCACGTTGACCAGCTCGGCGCAGGCCACGGCAATGGCGCGCTCCAGCGCCGTGGTGTTGGGCGGCAGGGTGGCCACGTGCTTATTCATCGAGCACCACCACATTCAACTTGATGGCGGTGCAGCGGGCGGCCTGGGTGGCGTTCAGCTCGATGTCGGCGGCCGGGCTGTTCAAGACGACCTTGCGCACGCCTTCGACGTGGACGGCGGCGCTGCAGGCGGACCGGTAGATGCTGTGGCCCAGCGGGCGGCGCGGCTGCGACACGCGCACGGCGTTGGCGCGCGCGGCATCGAGCAGGATCGGCACCTCCGGGCCGACGCCGATAAACAAGGTGGCCTCGATCTGGTAATCGATGACCTGGGCGGCCTGTACCGTCAGGCGGTCGCCCAGGGGGCGCACTTCCTCGGCGTTGAGCGCGCGCGCCACGGTAGCCAGCAGCGCGGCGTCGGCGATGCCGGTGTCGTTGTTGGCCAGCACGGTGACGATGACATGCGCCGGGGCGGGGCTGGTGGCGCTCGCGTCCTTGACCTGGCCGTCGGCGCTGCGGGCGTGGAATTCGTAGGACGCTTTCGGGCCGGCCACGGACAGGCCGTCCGGCGCTTCCTGGATGCGCAGGCGGTAGGCGTCGTTGTCTTCCATGACAGCGGCCACGGGCGGCAGGGCGTTCGGATTGGCCGGCGTGATGACCAGGCGCGCCACGTTGACGTTGGCGCCCAGCTGGTCCAGGTCGCCGTCCAGCGCAAACGCCAGCATGACGGCCTTGCCCGCCTCGTTGACGCGGTTGCGCAAGATGGTTTCCTGATACGCGTTTTCTTCCAGCAGCTTGGTGGCCGGTTCCGATTCCAGCTCCAGCAGGGCCGTGACGGCCGCGCGCTCGGCTTCCGGCAGCAGGCTGACCAGATGCGTTTTGCGGCTGGCGAGGATGGCTTCGAAGTCCAGCACCTCGACGACGCTGGGCGCGGGCAATTGGGTCAGGTCGATAGGCGTGCTCATACGCTGCCGCCTTGCTTGACGGGCACGGACAGGGTGATGCCCTGGCCATTGGCCGTGCCATCGAGCAGCAGCGCGATGGCGCCGTCCGTGTCGCGCGTGAGCTGCACGCTGGCGAGCTGCAGACGAGGCTCCCAGCGGCGCAGGGCAAAGGCGGTGGCGGCATAGATGCGCAACTGCGTGGCGCTGTTCAGGGGCTGGTCGATCAGCTCGGGCACTTCGGAACCATAGCGGCGGCGCTGGATGCGCGAGCCGATGGGCGTGGTGAGAATGTCGGCGACCGACTGGCGCAAGTGGCCCAGGCCCGTCAGGCTGCGCCCGGTGGTGGCGTGCATGCCCATCATGGCAGTGGCCCGTCTGACTGGTCGCCGCCTTGCTTGACGCCACCGTGCGGATGTTTGAGCAGGCTGATGGCACCGGCCAGCACGTCGTCGGTCGCCTGGATTGTCCCTTGCACGGCCATGGTCACGCCGCCGGCGGCGCCGGCCTTGGCGTTCACGCCGCCATTCAGCGCGGTGGCGCCGTTGACGGTTGCCGATTGCTCGACAAGCAGATTGCCCATGACGGTCAGGTCGCCTGTGCAAATGGTGCTGGGCGCGTTCGATGTCACCTTGTCGGCGGTGATGGTGGCCGTGCCGCCTGGCAGGGTGGCCGTCAGGGCATGGGCCGCGTGGTCGTACTGCACCACGGCGCCGTCAGGGTAGTGCGTGGTGTGGATGCTGTCGCTGGTTTCGGGCGCGTCAAACGCCTGTGAGTACAGAGCGGGCAGGATGATGCCGCGCCTCAGGTCGCCGCCAGGAGAAAAGACGATCACCTGTTCGCCGATGGTGGGCGCCGACCAGGTGCGCGTGCTGCCGGCGCGCCGTGTTGCCCAGTTCAGCCATTCGGTGGTGAGTGTCGGCCCGAGCCGGACGCGTGCCTTGGCCCCTTTGACCTCGGCGATGGTGCCCAGGCGGATCAGGTTTTGCAGCAAGCGGAGGAGGTCGGACAGGTCGGCGTTCATGCAGTACATGTTGCCGAAGTCCGCGCGCGGATGCACGCGGGGGCGGGTTGATATTCCGCTTATTAACTATGGGGGGGGCTGAGTATGCGGGTTTCGGAAAGATAGAAAACCATTGTTTTTATTTAATTTTAAGTTTTCAGAAAATGATAAAATTATTTTTTCAGCCAATGGTCAAGGCCAAGAGGCATTACTTCTTCTTTCATTATTTTATCGCTAAGTAATTGTATTTTCTTTAAAACAACTTCCCTCATGCTTTCAACCACTTCCTTGAAGTCTATGCCGCCTTCTTTTGTAATAAATAGATCTGGTTGATATAATTCTCTATATAGTTGAGGATAAGTTTCCCCTTTTTTTACCCTAGGTAAGACGACCGCAATTCCTACACTTTCAAGATTTTTTGCCCCACTATGGGCAGCAAAATTATTTCGATAATTTAATAAGTCATCGTGTTTTAATCGGTATTTTTCTTCAACTTGCTTCCTTTCTAATTTAACTGGTCTACCTTCGCACCTAGTGAAACATTTACCATAAAATGTTAATGCGGCGACAAATAGTCCTTTGATAACATTATACATTTTTCTATCTTTTGCTAAGATATGGCCCTTAATCTCTATTTCGTTCGCACGCAAAGAATCGATCTCGGCTAACCAAACTCCAACGCTGCGAAGGTCTTTCTCAATCAATGCATATCCTGCAAGTTGTCGACTCAGCCTTGTATCAATCGGAACACGTTTGCAAGGTTTTCGATTATATGTATAAAAACGGTGTACTTTTCCAGATTCTGGCTCTACAACTTCTTGTACTTGAATGGTATTTTTCACTACTTTTCCCTTGGAAACCCTGAAATAGGTAGTATCGTTTTATGTTAAATAATAGTCAATGATGTACTTTGAAAGTAAGTGATTTCTATTTTCATAATTCTGACATGTGGAGCAACAATGATTCTCTTATTAGTGTTTTGTCAAGAATATTCATGCCTAACAACTGTCGTGCAGGATATGTATAACTCGTACCCCTCTTCGTGACTTTATCCGTCAGGCCATCTTGATGCACCCGCGCCACGCGCGCCACCCAGCCAAAGAAACCGACCTCAATCTGGTTGCCTGTCGCCTTTGCTTTCAGGTGCTTGGCGCTACGAATCTTGGCGAACATGGCCGCCTTTTGCCGCTTGATCCGCCCATTCTTCCCCTTGAATTCTTTGCGCCGCTTGCGCGCCGGGTAGGCCGTGCCATCCGGTCCCTGCTGCGCCTTGATCCGCTGCGCCTGGCTGCGGCGCAGGTCGATGGCCACCTTGTGATTGATGGCGCGGCGCTGGGCTGGCTGCAGCTTGGCCAGTAGGGCGCCGGCCCATGTTTCCAGCGCGTGCAGGTCGTCGCTCATGGCGTGGCCTCGGGCGTGCGCCATTCGGCCAGCAGGGTCTCGCCGGCATACAGCTTCCAGAACTCGTCCGCGTAGGCCGGCATGTGCTGTATCTCGGCCAGGTGCTTGATGTCGAGGCGCCCGGCCTCGCCGGTCTTGACGGCCACGCGCTCGGTCAAGTCGAGCTTGATCGAAATATCCACCGTTTCATGGTTATTGAAGTCCACCTCGAAGGCAATGCCGTGCTTGCGTGTTTCCTCGTTGGCCATCAGGTCGAGCTGGTGGACTTTGAGCCAGGCGATCAGGGCCACCATGATGGCATCCGCGTCGCCCGCGTAGTCGGTGACGATCAGGTTGAGCTTGAAGCGGTATTCGAAGGAGAGGGAGGAGGTGGCCGATGCCACCACGTTGCCCTCGTCGGCGAAGACCAGCAGGCGGTCGGGGTCGCGCTGCAGGTCGGGGATGGCGGCGGCCAGGTGCTGGCGCAGGCTATTCGGTTTGTACATGGTAGGTGTCTCGTACTAGGTTGTAGGCGTCGATGCAGGCGTTCAGTTGGCGGGCGGTGTCGTCGCCGTCGCCGGCAATGGCGTCAAGAGCTGCCGCAGTCGCTGGGTCAAGTTCGGCGCGCGCTTCAATCCGATGGCCTGCGGCAGCGGTGGTATCTGCAGTTGCGGCGCACTGGCCGCTGGCGACGGGGATTGACAGGCGCACAGCGCCGCTGCGCACGTCAGCGTTAAAACGGTCACGCTCGGTTTTCGCATGGGTTTGCTCCTGGGTGAGGTGGTCGGCGCGCTGTACCAGGGCGGCGCCGGCGGCGCGCTCCAGCGTCAGCACGCGGGCAGTGGCCTGGGCCAGTGCGCTGGCGGCGGTGCTTTTGTTGGTGGCGGCCGCGCGCTGTAATTCGGCGATGTTGGCGTCCTTGCGCCATCCCTGCGCTGTCCAGCCCGCGATGGCGCCGCATAGCAGGCAGGCGGCCAGCGGGCGCCAGGTGGTCGTGCTCACATGGCCACCCGATCCTTGATCCAGCCGAACAGAAAACGGCGCTGGGTCTTGTTGGCCTCGGTGATGTCCAGGTAGCGTGCCGCCTGCAAGCCGTTCAAGGCGCGCAGCAGCACGGTGGCGCCATCCTGGCCGCGCCATGTCAGGAAGGATGCAAGCGCTCCCAGCGACTGCGCGCCCAGGCGACCGTCGACAAACAGGGCGGGGTAGCGGGCGCCCGTGTCGTTGAAACCGTTCAGCCAGCGCTGCAGGAACTCGGCCGCGCGGTGCGGCCCCATGTTCACGCCCGTGTCGATCACTTCGGCGCCGATGCCGGCATGCAGGGCCAGCACCTGGTCGAACTTGGGTTCCGTGATGTAGCGCGCCGTGTAGATAGCGCGCGCCATCGTAACGGGCAAATCTCGCATTGGCCCCGTGTAGTCGTTGGCGCGCGCCACGGCCACCGTGATGCCGTAATTGGTTTCGCCGCCCTTGTCTTGCGGGTCGTTCACGTAGCCGCCTTCGGCGTGCAGGATGGCGTCGATGACGCGCGCAATCAGGGGATTTTCCATGGTGGCCATCAATGCTCCTTCGCGTCTTTGACCAGCTCGGCGATGTCCTTGTCGCTGCGGCGCTGGAACCACAGGGCCACTGCGCGCGATACCCACCAGCCGGGCGCGCCGACGATCAGGTCGATGGCGCTGGCGTTGACCATGGCGCCGATGGCGGGGAGCTGGGCGCACAGCAGCTGGTATGCGGTGCCGCCCAGCAGGCACGAGAACACGCCTGCGCAGGCCAGGCGGGCGACAAACTCGCCCTTGTTGAAGGTGCCGTCGCTGTTCAGCGGCGGCAGTACGATGTACAACATGGCGGCGCCGACCATGCCCAGCGCCGCCTTGAAGCCGTACAGTTTGACCAGGGTGGCGAAACCACCAAACGATTCTGCGGACATTGCTTGATTCTCCGGTGAGAGGGGTGATAGATTTTTCATGATGGATAAAAGGGGTAGTGCGACGGTTAATCCCATAGCTGCACAAGATCGACTGCGGGCACCTGGCCCGTGCCGGGCGCCGGCTCGGGCAGGGTGACGACCAGGCCGGCAGGTAGCACAGCGCCGTGGCGTGCCAGCGCGGGATTCATTTCCAGGGTTTGCTCGACGTATCCCGCGCCGTCGCCCAGGTAGCGCCACACCAGGGCGTCTACGGTGTCATGTTGCTGCGTGCGTACCTGCATCAGATCAATTCCACGGTCAGGTGCGTGCGGCCGACGATATCGGCGATGGCCCACTGCGCATTGCGCCGCTGCGCGCCGGGTGCCTCGTCCAGCCATTCCATGCTTTTCTTGTCGCTGACGGACGTGGCCGTGCTGTCGTAATCGCGGTAACGCTCGATCAGGTCCGCTTTCGCCGTGCTGTAGACAGCGCGCCGGTACTGCGCCAGCAAACGGGACTCGCGGTTGATGCGCGCGGCCGGCACGTCCACCAGGGCGGCAATACCGGCTTGGGCATGCGTGGCCTGCCAGTCGGCCAGCTCGCGGTTGACGTGCAGGATGGCGTCCACCACGGCTTGCACCAGGCGCGCGTCGGTGACGGTGCCGTCCAGGCGCATGGCGTCGCGCATATCGGCCAGCGCAATATCGGGAAACCAGCCGTCGTTCTCGATGATGCCGATGGCCGGCGCTAGCGGCGCCGGGGAGGCGCCGTGCGGGATGGACGGGGGCAGGGCCATGAAGGACATACGGGACGCTTTCAAAAGGGGGCGGTGGACGGGGTTCATCAGGTCAATATCGTTGACGATGCGTGGCCAGAATCCCCCCGTGCCGCCGTGCTGCGGGGGATGCTCTTACGCGGAACCGGCCGCGCGCTTGAGGCGCCGTTCCAGCCGTTCCATATCTTTCTTGACGCCGCACGACTCGGACAGGGCGCGCGCGCGTTTCAGCTGGGTCATGGCCGTTTCCGCCTGCGCCACCAGCGCCGGGGCGATGTCCGTGTCGTCGGCCTGATCGAGCACGGCGATCATGGCGAGGCCAATGGCCTTGTGCAGCTTGGCGCGCGCCTGGTCGGGCGCATCGCTGGCGGCCGTCATGGCTTCGACGGCGCTCAGCACGGCCACGGCATGCTGGGGATCGTCTCCCAGCTTGCCCTGTAGGTAGGCTGCGGCGAATTCGTCCAGCATCATGGTCGGAATGTCGCGGCTGTAGGTTTCCGGCAGGGTGAAGCGATGTTCCATGCAGTAGGCGGCCATGACCAGGGCGCGGTCATATTCGCCCGTGTCGATGTGCCATACCAGCAAGGTGGCAAAGACGTCATCCTGGGCGCCCTTGCCGCCGGCCAACACGCCGTCGATCCACTGCGCATAGGTCGCCAGCATGGTGGCCTTGACCTCGATCTTGCGTTGGACCGACTGGATGGATTTCAGCTGGCGTCGATCATCGGACAGCTTATAGAGCATCAGCTCATAGGCACTGCCGGTGGTCACGCCCTGCGGCGCAGCGGCGCCGGCCGTGCGCTCGGCCAGCATGCGCGCGCGGTGGCGCAGGGCGGGGGATTGGTTGGCCATCACTTGTCTTTCAGCTCGATGTTTTCCACCAGCGCGGCCAGGCCCAGGTCTTCGATCACGTAGGCATCGTTCGACGATTCGTAATTTTCGATGCGGTCGCGCTTGGGCACGTCTTCGACGCGGCGGCGGCGCGCGCCTTCCTGGAAGTAGATCGACAGATTGTCGAAACGCGTAATCAGGATGGCGTTGTCCGGGAAGTAGGGCACGCGCGCCGCCGGCAAGCCGCCGATGCGCTTCTGGCTGATGATGATGTCGGCCGCCAGGGTTTCCGTCGGTGCCTGCTTGGTGTTGACCAATGGAAAATACTTGTCGTTCAGCAGCTTGCGCCCGACGATGGCCACCAGATTGGTATCTTCCTGATACCAGGGATCGAGCAGGTTGACGGCATCCGTCACGGCCGCGTCGAGGTTGGCATACTCGGCGCCGTCCACGTCGCCGATGACGACCTTGCCCGGCATGCCGTTGGCCACCAGGCCCAGCACGCGCTCGGGTGCCAGTTCGCGCAGGTGCTGCAGCCAGCCCTTGTTCACATCCTGCAACAGCGGGTTGGCGTCCAGATCGGTGTCGGCCATGGCTTTCACGCCATTGAAGCCGATGACGATGCGGTCGAGCGCCTGGCGGGTCAAGATGGCATTAGCCACGCGCGACTGGAAGTCGGCGAACTTGGCCCAGGCGTCCAGCTTGGCATAGTTCAAATGCGTGTCGAAGTTCGTTTGCTCGCAGCGGTATTTGGTGCCGTCCAGGGTGGACAGGTCGCGCGTCTTGCGTTCCTTGTCCTTGGTGTTGGTGCGGCCGGCAATCGGGCCGGACACGCCCAGGCCCAGCTTTTCGCCTTCCTGCTCGGTCACGCCGATGATGTTCACTTTCGACAGGAATTCGCTCGATTCCTGCATTTTCGTTTCCAGCTTTTGCTGCACGCTGGGGGTGACGCTGAACGTCTTGGCCACGTTGTCCGTGTCGTTCAGTTGGCCCAGGCGGGTTTCATACTGGCCAAAGACGTGGCGCGTTTGCTTTTTCATGAATCAGTGCTCCGTTGTTGAATGGGGTGTTGGTGGATGGCGCGCGCTTAAAACTCGGTCTGCACGGCGCCGTCGTTGCCGGTGGCGGCCGGACGGCGCGGGCCGTTGCCGGGCGCTTCGTCCATTTGCGCCTTGAAGGCGGCCAGCTCGTCCTGCGTCGCTTTCTGCGCCTTTTCCGCGGCATCGAGGCGCTTGAGGGCATCGGCATAGTTGTCGTTGGCGGTGACGACGTGGCCGGCCAGTTCCTGCACGGCTTCGCTGATGTCGGCGAACTGCGCGGCGTCGGCGCCGGATTTGTTCGAAAAGCGCGACAGCAGGTTTTTCACGGCGTCGGCCAGCTTGATGCCCTGCGGCTCGTCAAATTCCAGCGTGACCTCGACGGCCGACGTAAACAGGTTGGTGCTTTGCTGCTTGCGGCTGGCTGAGAATTGCAGCGCCTCGGTGCCCAGGCTGGCCGGGCTGTCGGTGACGCCCAGGCCGACCAGGTAGGGCTGCGACGAGTCGGCAAAGTCGGGCTGGATTTCCAGGCTGGTGTACAGCTTTTGCTTTGCCTTGTTGATGGCGATCAGCTCCGGCGTGGGTTCGATTTGCGCGAACAGGGCCAGTTTCTTGCCGCTGTCGGTGTCCACCTCTTCGGCTTTCACGGCGATCACGTCGCCGTAGGCTTTAAACGGGCCGTCGGGCAGGATGCCCCGGATGTGTTCCAGCCAGATGCGCGCGCCGTAGGTCTTCGGGTTGTAGGTGGCGGCGATTTGCTCGATGGTGGCGCGGTCGATATTGCGGCCGTCCGTGGTGGCGCCTTCGGTCGCGACGCGGAAAAACTTAGATGGCTTTGTCGATGGTTTGGACATGGTGGATGTTCTCGGTTGATCGGATAACGCCATGGTCAACGTCTTGGCGCCGCGATTCAATGCGGTGCGGGTTGCTATGGGTCATAGCGACTTTTGCCTTTCCCCGCTCCGCGCGCGCGCGGCCTACGCTGGCGGCATGCTGACAATTGAGAAAACAAGCGAACAAACCCCCGACGAGAAAATCGCCGAATTGGCCGTGCCCGAATCCGAGCCGCGCCGAGCCGCGCGCGCCCTGTACTGGAAGGGCTGGCGCATTTCGTCCATCGCCCGCCACCTCGGAATTAAGCGCAGCACCATCAATAGCTGGAAAGAGCGCGACGAGTGGGACAAGGCGCAGGCCATCGAGCACGTGGAAGCGTCGGCCGAGCTGCGCCTGGTGAAACTGATCGAAAAAGAGGTCAAGAGCGGCAGCGACTACAAGGAAATTGACTTGCTGGCGCGCACCATCGTGCAGATGGCGCGCGTGCGCCGCTATGAGCAGCCGGGCGGCAACGAGGTCGATCTCAACCCCAAGCTGGCGAACCGCAATGCGGGTCCGAAGAAGAAACCGACGCGCAACGATTTCAGCGAAGAACAGAAAATCCAGCTGCTCGACGCCTTCCAGGATTCGCTGTTCGACTATCAAAAAGTCTGGTATCGCAACGGCGACCAGCGCACGCGCGCCATTTTGAAGTCGCGCCAGATCGGCGCCACCTGGTACTTCGCGCGCGAGGCGCTGGCCGACGCGATGGAAACCGGGCGGAACCAGATTTTCCTGTCCGCATCGAAGTCGCAGGCGCACGTCTTCAAGCAATACATCGTGCAATTCGCGCGCGAAGCGGCCGGCATCGAGCTGACGGGGGATCCCATCGTGCTGCCGAACGGCGCGCACCTGTACTTCCTGGGCACGAACGCGCGCACGGCGCAGGGCTACCACGGTAATTTCTACTTCGATGAATTTTTCTGGACGCAGAATTTCCAGGAGTTGAACAAGGTGGCCTCGGGCATGGCCATCCACAAGAAATGGCGCAAGACCTACTTTTCAACGCCATCCTCGACCACGCACCAGGCTTACCCGTTCTGGACGGGCGAGCTGTTCAACAAGCGCCGCGCCAAGGCCGACCAGGTGAACATTGATGTGAGCCATGGCCGCCTGTCGTCGGGATTCACGGGCGAGGACAAAATCTGGCGCCAGATCGTCACCATCCTTGACGCCGAGCGCGGCGGCTGCAACCTGTTCGACATCGACGAACTGCGCAACTTCGAATACAGCCCCGACCAGTTCGACAACCTGCTGATGTGCAATTTTATTGACGACTCGGCCAGTGTCTTCCCGCTGGCCGAGCTGCAGCGCTGCATGGTCGATTCCTGGGTCGAATGGGATGACTACAAGCCCTTGCTGGGCCTGCGCCCGTTCGGTAACCGGCCCGTGTGGATTGGCTACGACCCGGCCTTGAACGGCGACAGCGCCGGCTGCGTCGTGCTGGCGCCGCCCATGACGGCCGGCGGCAAGTTCCGCATCCTGGAGCGCCACCAGTGGCGCGGGCAGAGCTTTGAAGACCACGCCGATGCCATCCGCCAGATGACCCAGCGCTACAACGTCGAATACATCGGCATCGACACGACCGGCATGGGTATCGGCGTGCTGCCCATCGTGCGTGGCTTCTTCCCGGCCGTCACGCCGCTGAACTACTCGCCCGAAGTCAAGACCCGCATGGTCTTGAAGGCCAAAAACATCATCAGCAAGGGCCGGCTGGAGTTTGACGCCGGCTGGACGGACATCGCGCAGTCCTTCATGGCCATCCACAAGACCCTGACCCCCAGCGGGCGGCACGTGACCTATGTCGCCGGCCGCAGCGACGAAACCGGCCACGCCGATCTGGCGTGGGCCTGCATGCACGCCCTCGATCACGAGCCGTTCGAAGGCACCACCGACAACCATCACTCTTTCATGGAGATTTATTCTTGAGAAAAGCACGACACTTGCGCGCGCGCGGCCAGCAGGCCCAGGGCGCCCCATCAACAGCGGCCACGGCGCCGGCCGCCGCCGGCATCGAGGCGTTTTCCTTCGGCGACCCCACGCCCGTGCTCGAGCACGCCGATATCCTCGATTGCTTCGAATGCTGGAAGAACGGCCACTGGTATGAGCCGCCCGTCAACCTGGCGGGCCTGGCCAAGTCCTTCAATGCCGGCGTGCACCACAGCAGCGCGATCCACTTCAAGGCCAACGTGCTGGCGTCCACCCTGATTCCCAGCAAGTACCTGTCGCGCGACGCTTTTAAACGCATGGCCCTGGACTTCCTGACGTTTGGCAACGCCTACCTGGAAGACCGGCCCAGCCGCAGCGGCAAGGCGCTGGCGTACCAGCACGCGCTGGCCAAGTACATGCGGCGCGGCGTCGATCTGGACACGTATTTCTTCGTCAACGGCTACCAAGCCGTGCACCAGTTCGACAAGGGCCGCGTCTTTCACCTGATGGAGCCGGACGTGAACCAGGAGTTGTATGGCGTGCCGCAGTACCTGAGCGCGCTGCAGTCGGCCTGGCTCAACGAGGCGGCCACCCTGTTCCGTCGCAAGTATTACAAGAACGGCTCACACGCCGGCTTCGTGTTCTACATGACGGACGCGGCCGCCAACACCCAGGACGTGGACAACCTGCGCCAGGCCATGCGCGACAGCAAGGGGCCGGGTAACTTCCGCAACCTGTTCATGTACGCGCCGAACGGCAAGAAGGACGGCA
Organism: Janthinobacterium sp. SUN120; assembly: GCF_030397735.1. Lineage (NCBI taxonomy): Bacteria > Pseudomonadati > Pseudomonadota > Betaproteobacteria > Burkholderiales > Oxalobacteraceae > Janthinobacterium > Janthinobacterium sp. SUN120. The sequence goes on from NZ_JAPUBW010000005.1 coordinate 150,828, forward strand.
TCCAGATTCTGCCGGTGTCGGACGTGGCCGCCAAGGACGAGTTTTTCAACATCAAGAGCGTCACGCGCGACGACCAGCTGGCTGCGCACCGCGTGCCGCCCCAGCTGATGGGCATCCTGCCGAACAATGCCGGCGGCTTCGGCGCCGTCGAACCGGCCGCGCGTGTCTTCGCGCGTAACGAGCTGGTGCCGCTGCAGGCGCAGTTCATGGCGATCAACGAGTGGGCCGGCGTGGAAGTGGTGAAGTTCGCCCCGTATGACCTGGCCACGGGCGGGGAGGGCGCGGCATGAGCGATCACATCGACAACACGGACAAGATCATCTTCGCCGAGGTGGCGCGCGGCCTGGCCGCCGTGCGCCGCCGGCCTGGCTTGGCGCCGCATGGCTGCTGCCACTACTGCGACGAGGCGCTGGCGCCCGCGCTGCTGTTCTGCGATGTGGACTGCCGCGACGACTACGACAAGGAACAGGCGGCGATGATCCGCGCCGGCCGCCCAGGATGACCGCCACGCCGCGATAGCCGGCAGGGTGGAGCCGCGACAGCCCAGCCGCGCCGGAACGCCCCAGCGACCGCACAAGCCGCCCACGAGGCGGCTTTTTCACGTCTTGATGATTGATGTTGCTCCAGATGCAAGAAAAAGTCCCATTTCGGCCCGGCGCGCGCAGTTGTCCCCCCTCCACACCTGCCCGCTAGTTAGGGGTCTTTTGACTCAAATTTGCGCCATGGCCGAAGGCGCATGAGGACTGGCGCGGCGGGGCGAAGAGGGATCATGCGATTTGACGCATTTTGACGCAGTTTTTCGCCAATTTGAGTTTGTGCGCGGAATGTTCTCCCGTTTGTGGCCAGATTGCCCTGCAACCCAATTTTTACAAAAAATGTGGACTGTTCGACATCCATTCGAGATTGTGAGGTGGTAGTGTTGTTTTTAACTTTTTTACATCTTATTTGTTACGATGTGTGAGTATTTGGAGCGCTATTTGGCGCACAATCTTTTCCACATGTAAATGGGAGTTGTTCCATGGCCGATTCAAATAGCTTGCCGGCGCGGATGATGGGCTCGGGCTTCAAGCGCTTTTCCTTGTTACCGGTGGCGATCACATTTGTTGTCGTGGTTTGTATGTCACTTCTTGCAATTCAGGTCTGGATGGCATGGCGTGCAAGAGACGTGCAGCTAAGCGAAGCCGCCCGGGAAAGTGCTAATCTGGCGCAGTCGGTAGCCCAGCATGCCTATGACACGATCAAAGAAACTGATACCGCATTGATTGGGTTGGTAGAGCGTATAGAGAAGGATGGAACCTCTGACCTTGAACTGACCCGTATTCATGATCTACTGGTTATGCGCGTGGCGGAGTTACCCCAGTTGCATGGAGTGTTCGTTTATGCCAAAGATGGTAGCTGGCTGGTCAATTCTCAGAAAGTGTTGCTAAAGAATTTGAATAATGCTGATCGAGAGTATTTTAAGTACCATAGAAATAATACCGAACGTGGCCCGTATATCGGTCCGCCTGTACGCAGCAAGTCGACTGGCGATTGGATTATTACTGTATCGCGTCGCATTAATCTTCCTGATGGAAGTTTCGGCGGTGTTGCCCTTGCTACAATTGATATGAAATATTTCAAAGTATTTTATGATAAATTTTCGATAGGTAAGCGAGGAGCAATTTTTATCGCAAGTGGAAAAGGCATACTTTTATTGAGAAGGCCATTTGATGAAAAAATGCTTGGACAAGATATATCGCAGTTCCCATTGTTTAAGGATTATCTTTCAAAAGGGCCGATAGGCACGGCATCCATAAAATCGAGATTGGACGGGGTTACACGAATCAATAGCTATAGAAGGGTTGAGGAATACCCTTTGGCCGTCTCCGCTGCATTGTCGCAAGATGAAGTGTTGGCGAATTGGCGCAGTGATGTTTATCTTCAGTTTTTGGTTGGCGGGATTTTGGTATTGCTCATTTCCTACCTTGGTTATCGTATGGCGAAGCAAATAAATCTGCGTTCAAAAACTGAGCAAAAGTTAATGTTGGCTGGAATTGAGTTGGAATTGATTAATGAAACTTTGTCTCGGCTTGCTAATCAGGATGGGTTGACGGGACTAGCAAATCGGCGTCATTTTGACGAGTCGTTAATGGGAGAGTTTAATCGTGCGCAGCGTGGGGAAAGTTCGCTTGGATTAATTATGATCGATGTTGATTTCTTTAAAAGATACAACGATATTTATGGTCATGTGGCCGGCGATGAGTGTTTAAGAAAAATTGGCAAGGTGCTGGCTTATAGTATGCGCCGACCAGGTGATCTTGCCGCCCGCTATGGTGGTGAGGAGATGGTCGTGTTGCTACCCGGAAGCGACCTCGCCGGAACATTGGCAGTTGCCGAGAGTATTCGTGGCGCTGTTCAATCGATGGAAATTGCACATACTGGAAATCCGCTTGGGATTGTGACCGTGAGTATCGGTGTGGAGGCTTTTTCTCCGATTTATTTAGAAAACCAGCCTATTGAGTTGGTCGAGGCCGCCGACAAGGCATTGTATAAAGCGAAAGAATCGGGGAGAAATCAGGTTCGTTGTGCGCCTTCTCGCCGGGGGCACGCAACGGGAGAAAATCTCTCGGCTTTTAGTTGATAGCTTTGCTTTTCAAATTTGATAGGAGTGTGGGAGTGCTCGCGGATAATAATGGACGACAGCAATTCTTGCATCTTAATTTGGTTGCTCAGTAGGACTGGTTTTGGGCTGTGTCTTCCATCTGTGCATCCAGAAGTGGCCCAAGCGCGTCGCTCTGCATCAGCTCCTGAACATAGGCTAGAGCCTCGATTTTTATCGCTTGGATTGATTTTAGCGCCCCTGGCGTCTCGATACACAATGCTGGGTCAAGTACAGCTCCGTTGTCACCTCGCTGTGAAATCCAAATCAGTCCCCGATAGCGCCCATCAACCGAGAGGGCGGTGGAGATGACGAAAGTATAACCATTAAGTTGATGCTTATTGTTGAGGTGCATAGCATGGACTCCCACCTTCCGATTGAGGTTCCATTCTACAAGTTGATCTTGGTTGATGATTGACGAAGGTTTGATTTACATCAGCAAAATGTAGTCTTTTAAGTGGCAACGTGGAATGTTGTTGAGCTGTGTCCTTTTGCTCTATGCTTATCGCCCCCCCTCTGATTCCATGTGTTATATGGCTGCGAGAGTTAGTTGCCTACATACTTGAGCATCCGACTATGTGCTGATCCAGCTCCAGCAGCGTGATATTTTTCGCTAAGTATTTTTTTTGCCGATATTCGTTCGTAGGTATTTCTGTAGGTACAGTTTTTGAGTGTTGACTGAAGAGTCTTATGATTCCTAGCTATTCGCATTACACCGCTTCCGCCAGGAAATAAAGAAACCGCCTTCGGGCGGTTTTTTATTGTCTAGCGGAAACGAGCAGGGCGGCGTCCTGCGTATGAGATTCAAAGGGCTGGGCCTACCTGCCCAGCCCGCCCCGAATCCTCCCCCTGTTTTTATGACCCTAATGCACGCTCTTCATCAACACCAGCACGAGGAACACGCAAAACACGATGTTGGCCACTACCAGCAGCATGCAAGTGCGCCACAGCGCGCCCCATTTGCCCAGGTTGTAGGTGCCGCGTAGCTGCAGAAACATGTGCAGGGGCGGCGCCAGGCACACCAGCAATCCGATCAGCCAGCCCTGGTTGAGTATCGATAGCGGTATCAGCACGGTCAACAGCAAGGACATGAAGCACAGCGAGTACAGCACGAACACCACATGCTCGTACATGGTCACGCCAGGCTTCCAGAAAAACATCAGCCACATGAAGGGCAGCGAGATCGGGATCAGCAGGAATGAGAACTTGTAGATCGTGTTTTTGAGCTTGTAAAACGCCAACTCGGGATTCTCTGCGGCGTGATGAAAGCTTTTTTCCAGCTCAGGAAAGGTGGCGTCGGGATTGGGCGGGCTGGACGCGATCCTGGAGATAGTCTTGTCGAACCAACCGGGCTCTCTCAGCTCAATCGCCTCCTCACTGTTCACTTTTTCGGGCGATGCGACGTACAGCAGGCGTTGCTCGGCTTCGTGTTGCAGCTTGCGCGAAACGGCCAGCGCCTTCTCGACACCGGCGACCCCGGTATTGGCCTTGCGGGCTTCCTCCAGCGCCTGCTCATTGCGCTCGACGCGGAGCTTGTCAGACGCGGCGTGGTTGGTCAGCGAGGCGATATTGGCGTCGCGGCTGAGAAGCTGGCCGCTGCCGAACGAGGTGACGAAGAAGGTCAGGAAGACCATGAACAGGAACAGCGCCAGCGGCGAAACATAGTTCTTGTGCTGGCCGTCGATGTAGCGGCGCGTCAGGCGGCCCGGAAAGGCCACCAGCAGCGGGAGCGTCTTCCAAGCCTTGGCGTCGAAGTGCAGGATGCCGTGCACGACTTCTTCGGTCAGGTGCAGCAGCGAATGGTGGATGTGGGCCGGCTGACCGCAGGCCTGGCAAAACGCGCCGGCCAGCGGCGCCTGGCGGTTGGCGCAGTTCGCCGAGGGCGCGGCACTGGCCGGCTGCGGCGTTTGATCGCCCGCGATCTCGCTGGCCGTCACATCTGCCATCGTCAGGGCGCCGGCCGCTTTCTGGTCACTCATCGTGCATCTCCCACCAGGAAAATGGCTGATTGTGCAACAAGGCGACTGTATGTTCAAGTAAATACTGGCAAAAACGGCAATCCGTTCGACCAGCCCGGTGCGTGCTAAAAAAACGACGTTTTTCTTCCGCTTGTCCGCCGAAAATGCAGTTCGTCGCAAGCCGCTGGTTCTTTGCCGTCATCCTCTTTATCTTCCTTACTGAGCTGGCGCGAACGGTCGCGCTGCCGAGCCACTTTCAACGGGATATCCATATGTCGAAACTTTACTCGCGTCGCCTCGCCTCACCGCTGCTGCTGACACTGCTTTTGGTGCTGCAAGCTCCCGCCAGCCATGCTGACTCCGCCGCCACCGCCGCTCCTGCAAGCGTCACTGGGGCCAGCGAAGAACTGGCGCTGGCCGCACGTATCGACAGCGAGATCGCGCCCCTGTTCAAGGCAAACGAGCCTGGCGCCACTGTCATCGTCACGCAGGCCGGCCTTACCGTGTTTCGCAAGGCGTATGGCATGGCCGATGTGGCCAAGGGCCTGCCCATGACCCCGGACACCGTGATGCGCATCGCTTCAATCAGCAAACAGTTCACCGCCACCGGCATCCTGATGCTGGCGGATGAAGGCAAGCTGGCTTTGGACGACGACATCCAGAAGTTCCTTCCCGACTACCCCAGCGGTGGCAAGCGCATTACGATCGAGCATCTGCTGACGCATACCTCGGGCATCGCAAACTTTACCAACAAGCCGACCTTTGAGGCGGGAATGAATACGGATCAGACGGTGACTCAGATGATAGACAGCTTCAAGAACGATGCGCTCCAGTTCGAGCCAGGCACGCGCTATGCGTACAGTAATTCAGGTTACTTCTTGCTGGGTGCAATTATCGAAAAGGTATCAGGCCTGTCGTATGCCAAATTCGTCGAGCAGCGCATCTTCGTGCCGCTCGGTATGCGCGACAGCGCGTACGAAGGCCATGAGCGTGGCAGTGCGATGCGCGCCAAGGGCTATACGCGCAGCAGTGCCGGCTCCGGCTTCGAACCAGGCAAGGCGGTCAGCATGACGCTGCCGTATGCGGCCGGAGCGCTCGTGTCCACGGTGGACGACCTGGCGCGCTGGGATGCCGCCGTCAGCGCCGGCACACTGCTTAAGCCTCCCAGCCAGCAGAAAGCGTTTACCGCCCATGTCCTGGCCGACGGCAAAAGTGTTCCCTATGGCTACGGATGGAGCGTGCGCAAGATGCGCGGCATGCCAATGCAGTCACATGGCGGCGGCATTCCCGGCTTTTCCACCTACGCATTGCGTCTGCCCGAGAAACAGCTGTATGTGGCGGTGCTGACCAATGCTGACAGGGGCCTCCCGGGGGCCGAAATGATTGCGATGAAGGCGGCGACTATTGCAGTTGGCAATGGTTTTCCTGAGTAATTCGAGGGGGACGCACACGTGCCGCCAACCGGCGCTGCGGAGGCGGGCGGTCACCCGGTGTCAGCGATCCTTCCGCCACCGCCGCCTGCAACGCCTCCGCAACCCGCAAAAAACGTGGCCCATTATTCCCGGCCAGGCGCGGCAAGCAGATGGTCAGGTTTCAATCTTGTATGGTTTGCAACTGGGACATTTTGTCTCAATGTATGGATATTGTTTTAAAGTAGTATGTGTCAGAACCTGCAGCAACACCATCCTTGCATGGCCGTCGCTGACGTTTTCACCTCGCTCATCCGCATTCGGCAAATCACGGCGCTCGGTGCTCTTGATATTTCATAGCTGGCTATAATGAAAGAGTCACGCAGGATGCCCTGGGGGATGGTTTGAACAGAAGTTGCGGAAGCAGCGTTTTGGGGAAGTGCTCCTCACGATAGACAGTATCAAGTAATAAAACCTGGAAATACTCAAAATGATGGATTGGACCCCTATAGTCTTCGTTACGTTCAAGGCTCTCGTGCTTTGCACGGGCATGTTCTTCGCCATCAAGTGGCATTACGATCAAGGGAAGAAGGGGAAAGAGCAGGAGGCGCGCGCGGTGCTGCGCGCGGGCGGCAAGGTGGCCGCACTCTTCGTGCTCACGCTCCTGGGCCTGGGGCTCGTCACCTTCTTCGTCGTCAAGATGGTCGGTCTGGAGATGATCTGGCCCTGATGGCCAAGAATAGTCTGCCGATATCCGGTGATGCGGCAGCAATTCCCCGCTGCGCGGCAGCCTTGCGCGCGCGGTACTTTCTGAATCATGTGCGCCTTGTCTTTTTGGAAATACTGTGTAAAAATACAGTGTCAACTTTCAAAAAGGACTCCTCATGATCAAAGGCAGTTGCTGCTGTGGCTCGGTAAAGTTTGAATTGGCATCCCCCCCGGGCATGATGGGCATGTGTCACTGTTCCCGTTGCCGGAAGGCCGGAGCGAGCGCCCTGGCCTTCGTTGATAAAAATTCATTTACCTTGCTGGCGGGACGGGAATTCATTCAACGTTATGAGCCGGAGCCTCCGTTTACATATGCAAGAACTTTTTGCAAAAAATGCGGAACTTCTTTAGGGGAAATTGGCTCAGAGAATGATTCATTTCCAATCTCAGTCAATTGCCTGGATGATGACCCTGAAGCAAGAATACAATTCCATGTGCATGTTGGCTCCAAGCCTGCATGGTATGAGATTTGTGATAGTGCAAAACAGTTTCAGGAAAGTCCGACATAATAAGAAAAGCCAGTCATTTGACTGGCTTTTTTATCGCATGTTGTCAGGTCAGGTGCGGGAGGATTGCTTTTATTTGTCCATGGCCCAATTGCCTTGATATCTATTTCGTGGCTTGCTTTTCAATTGAGCCGGCATCGACGACGTCCAACGCCTTTGTCCATGCGCCAATGGCAGAACTGGCCCTCGCGCCCATTCGACCTTGGCTTCCCAAGCGATCATTTATGCGCGATGCCCCCTTTAACGGCTAACTGGCACGAACACTTCCCATTTATGCTGTATCGCGGGATTGACGGTCTTGGCGCAACTCACGGCAACATTGAATCCAGACAGGCCGTGGCTTTTCGGAACCCATGCGGCACGCAAAGGCGCTGCGCATTTGGTAACCAGAATCTTCCGGTTCGGCTGCATGACTTGCCATCTTGTTCCATTTTTGAGATTTTCTGCTGCAATAAACTTGACGGCAGCATCCCTTATCTCAAACAAGCCATGTATGTCGCCTCGTGTCCGATCCTCGTCTATTGTGGTCGCGAGTGCCGGTGAAATACCGGCAACAAGAAAAAAAGAAACGACAAGGGGGGCGTACATGCGTTCATTCAATTGTGAGGGTAGCAATATATTTACATCCTGCCAGGTCTATTCGATATTGGATAGGAAGGGGCATCGCCAGGCATGTGCGCATTGGCGAATTTTCAGCGTGACGCAGTCAGGCTTCTTCGCCCCGTCGATAGGTGAATTGTTGACGGCTAACCCCCTGGGTGACAAAGTCAGCATCCGGCGGTATCGTTTCCCAGAAAAATTCCCGCTGAAAGATCGGGATCTTGTTGAATTTTCGCGAACGGAATATCCATCTGTTTTTCGTGAAATCGCTGTAGCGGTCGCCTTTGAACTGCTTGTGTACAGCTGTGAAAGGAAGCAAATTTTCCGCGATATCCGGGAAAGCCAGGCTCGGGTTGTCGTCCTTGAATTTCTCAAAAATGCCAAACTGATCTCTGCAGATGACTTGAATGGCAGTCTCTGGAAAACGATGGCGTGGAGACCATAGGACGTTCCAGCCTGATTCTATTTCATTGATGAAATTTGCCAGGTGCGGCGACATAATATAGGCGTCCGACTCGATGTGGATGATTTTATCGACGCCTAATTCATTTGCCACATTGATGGAGTGGAGAAAGCTCCGCCACCAGCCAGGATAATCAATCCCGCTTTGTCGCCCCAGATTGTTATCGAAGCGAATGATGAGATTTTTCTCGTCATTTGAAATCAGCGTATCTTTATGGGAAACCGTCTTGATGATTTCGGCAGGTGGAAGAAATGGCGAACCATCGTCAATCATTATTTTTTTTATTGCATTGATTGGTATGTTTTCGTAGTAGTCGAGCCACCGTTGATACCGGCTTTCCCAGGATGGCGCATCTTTTATGAAACTGGTGCAGAATATAATGGCTTTCATTGGCTAAGCACATTCCTTGTATCTGAAAAATCCGGGTTATTTACGGGTTTATTTATTGAAATTTGCATATATTTTAACAGGTCGGAGGCGCTTGAATCAACGTACGGCATGCCGGCGAGGGAGTTGGCGGCCACCCGGTGGCATCATGGCTTCTGGCGCGCTCCGGCGCCGTCACGCCATGAACCGGCAGATCCCGCTGCCTCCGCCCGCTTGGGGCGTATCGTCAACAGGCCTGGATGACCGCTGGTTATACTATTGCATACAAGAGGTTTCTTCCCGTGCCCGCAATGGCAATATTTTGAATGCAAACGCGCCATGCGCGAACTCTTTACACCCGTGAACCAATGAAAAACATCACCGTCGAATATCGCCATAACTTCCCCCTCGATCCGCTCGATGTCGTCCGTGTCTTCGATCAATCCGGCATCAAGCGTCCGACCGCCAATCTCCCGAGAATCGCGCGCATGTTCGCCGCGCCTTGCCTCTCGCTGTCGGCCTGGGTGGATAATGAGCTGGTGGGGCTGGCTCGGTCGCTGACCGATTATGCGTATTGCTGCTATCTGTCGGACCTGGCCGTCGACCAGCGGTACCAGGGCCTGGGTATCGGCAAGGAACTTGTCAAGCGCACCCAGGCGATCATCGGCGACGACGTGTCCTTGATACTGCTCTCCGCCCCGGACGCCATGTCCTACTATCCGGCGCTTGGTTTCGAGCCTGCCGGCAACGCTTACGTCATCCGGCGCAAACATTGAGCGACCGTTTTAACAATTCCCGCACCTGATGAAACCCGTCTATACCCTCGCCGAAGCCCTGGCAAAAGATCCCGGCCGCGTCGCCAAAACCCAGGCCCTCACCCTCGACAGTGCCAGGCCCCACATGGGCCTGAAAGGCAGGCATGGCCTGTTCGCTTCCGAAGTCTGGTGGGAAAGCATCGAGGCCCAGCGCCTCCCGACGCAAACCTTGACGGGCATCATCGAACGCACGTATTTCGCGGGCCAGGACAGCCGCCGTGGCGATCAGGTCAACAGCTTCACCTTGCGCCTGGCGGATGGCTCGGCAGTGGACGAAAGCATCTACATAAACCACAAGCAAGACATCAGCCTGTTCGTGCCTGGCGCCATGGTGACGATGGTCTACGCGCAAGATGAGCTGAAGGCACAGCCGGCCGCCGACGGCGGTGTCAATGTGGCGCGTATCGTGCTGGAAGTGGCCGTTTCTACGCGATAAGGCGATTATATGCAGTTGATACGGCTACCCCAAGCCTCCTGTTTCCTGTCAAAGCTATCTCTTTAATTTTGCATTAAATTAAGGATACTTTATGGCGGAGGCGAGATGGATGACGAACTCAGCGGTGAAAAATGGGGACGAAAATTTCCAAGCAGTACTAACACGAGGGATTTATCAGGAAATTTTCGTCTGGCCGTAGAAGACTTTCTGCATGCAATGAAAGAGGCGGGGATCAGGGTTGCAATCAATGCCACTTATAGACCACCGCAACGCTCTTACCTGATGCATTATGCCTGGAGACTCGCAAGAAAACAGCTGGATCCCCAACACATCCCCAAAATGGTGGGGGTGAATATCGAGTGGGATCATGGTGAAATGGACGCATCTGTCAAGGCTGCCAAGGCGATGTTGATTGTCTTGCAGATTAATCATTTGCCCATCAAGCCTGCACTACGCTCGCAACACAATTCTGGCCTTGCGATTGATATGGATGTGATGTGGAGCGGAACGGTGGAGGTGAAAGATGCGAGCGGTAATCTGGTGAAGATTGCCACTTTGCCGAGAACCGGCATGAACAGGCAACTTATCGCGGTCGCTGCGACATATGGGGTCAAGAAATACAACGGGCCTGGAAGCGACCGGCCACACTGGTCTAATAACGGCTATTAAAGGAAAATTATGCGCGATTTTTTCCTGATAGTGCCAGTTTATTTTGTTCTCTCTTTCGCTTTTTCAGCCGAGCCACTCCCCAAGGATGTCAGCAGTTTTATCTATAACGCAGAAGCATGCGCGCACCTGGCGGGAGAGTTTGATGGGGAGCTACCCAAGCGGCAGCAGGATGACATTCTCAAGAGCATGCACCAATACTGCAAGGCGGCGAAAAATCAGCTGAGAATTCTCAAGATGAAATATCGGGGCAATGCCAGGATGATGAAGGTCATCGAGAGTAATGCGAATGATGCGGTGACCAGTTATGAAAGGGAATGATGGTTATCTTTGGATGGCATAGTCTGGTCTTTGGGTGAACGTCAGGCGCAAGCTACCGCCACAGCAATCTTCGCAAATTTGACTTGAGCAAATTTCTAGCTGAAATTGGTTTGACCTCCCCCCGCGCCAGGTCTAGAGTCGACAAGGAACCCTCAACGGAACACGATCGCCTCCCATGGCCAAGCCCTTTCCCTTAAACCCGAAGAACCCCGAACGCATCTGCTGGGGGTGTGACAAGTATTGTCCGCCGGATGCCATGCGCTGCGGCAATGGTTCCGAACGCACGCAGCATCCGATCGAGCTGTTTGGCGAAGGCTGGAATGACTGGGGGCTGGCGGCGACGGACAAGGACGACAAGGACGACAAGGACGAGAACCAGCCCTGACGGCAAGCGCAGCACGCGGCGCGCCGCTACAATCTTTTCATCGCGTCCGCGCTGAGGAGTCTCCATGCAAGAAACCCTGTCCCGCTGGCTGGCAAGCAGCGCCGGCGATGTCCGGTTCGTCGAGCACCCGGCCGTGCACACCATCGATGAAGCACTGATTCACGTGCCAGCCATGCCTGGCCTGATGGTAAAGAATCTGTTCGTGCGCGATGCAAAGGGCCGCCGGCATTTCCTCGTCATCGTGCCTTTCGACAAGCGTATCGACTTGGCGGCGCTGGGGCGCTTGTTGCCAGTCAGTAAGCTGAGCATGGCTACGCCCGAACGCCTGCTGCAGCACCTGGGCATCACGCCTGGCTCCGTCAGCCTGTTTGCCTTGCTGCATGACAGTGCGCAGGCGGTGGAACTGGTGCTGGACCAGGCCGTGTGGGAAGCGGACTCTGTGCAAGCCCATCCGCTGCGCAACACGGCCACGGTGGCGCTGTCGCATGCCACGCTGGTCAGTTTCCTCGCGCATACGGGACACGTGCCGCGCATCATGAGTGTCCCTGCGGCTCCCTGATGCTCAATGCCCGGCCACGGGCGCGCCGCCGCTGCGCCGTCCCGGCCGGAAACCATGCGCGCGGGCCGACCAGACGATTGCAAAGGCCAGCACCAGCAAGCTGACCATGGCCCACGGGAAGGCGCCCGCGCCCCAGGTTTCCAGCAGGGCGCCGCCTGCCACGCCCGCGGCCGCAATCGCGCCATTCCACGCCACCACGTTCATCGACAAGGCCACGTCGGCGCCATTGCCTGCCGTGTCGGCCAGCGCCGTCTGCAACAGCGTTGCCGCGCCGCCAAAGGACAAGCCCCAGACGGCCATGCCCAGGTAAATGACAATGGGAAACTGTGACGCGATGCCCAGCACGAGGGCCGTGGCGCCGAACACGGCCAGACTGGCCAGCACGGCGGCGCGCAGGTGGCGCTCGACCAGCTTGCCCGTGATCCAGATGCCGGCCATGGCGGCGACGCCGAAGACGAGCAGGACCAGGTCGACCCGCTCCGTCAATCCGGCCGGCGCCACGAATGGGGCGATGTAGGTGTAGAGGATATTGTGCGCCAGCATCCAGGCGATGACGACGGCCAGCACGGGGCGCACGCCCGGCGTCGTGAAGACGCGGCGCAGGGGCAGGCGTTCATGGACGGACTGGCCCGGATAGTCCGGCACCTTCGCCAGCACCCAGGCGATCAGGATCAATGTCAGGGCGGAAATGATCCAGAATGCGGCGCGCCAGCCCACCAGCGAACCGAGCAAGGTGCCCAGCGGCACGCCCAGGGACAGGGCGACGGGCGCGCCCACCATGGCCAGTGCCAGGGCGCGGCCTTGCTGATGCGGCGCCACCATGCGCCGCGCGTAGCCGGCCAGCAAGCTCCACGCCAGTCCGGCCGCCATGCCGGCAAAGAAACGGGCCGCCAGGGTCAGCCAGTAGTGGGACGACAGCGCCGTGACGGTATTGAACACGAGAAAGCCGATGATGGTCAGCAACAGCACGTTGCGGCGGCGCCAGCCGCGCGTGGCGATGGTGAGCGGAATGGCTGCCAGCAGGGAGCCGAGGGCATAGGCCGTGACCATTTGCCCGGCCAGCGCGGCGCTGATGCCGAGTCCCGTACTGATCTGCGGCAACAAGCCGGCGGGCAAGGTTTCCGTGACGATGCAGATAAAACCCGTCATGGCCAGGGCCAGCAAGCCGGCGACGGGGAGGCGGTCGGCCGGCGCAGGGCTGGCTCCGGTAGTGATAGTGGCGTGATTCACGGCAAACATCCTTGTCAAGTGATCAGGCGCAGGAGTGCCCCTGACCGTCGTTGCGGTACATATGTATCGATCGGTACAAATATAGGTGATGGCGTGCCGCGTTGTCAACGACTTTTGTATCGAGTAGTATGTAAGTAGCATACGGGTAGATGAAAAGGAACGATGGATGGCGCAAATGGGACGGCCGCGCACGTTCGACCGGCAAGCGGCGGTCGAGCAGGCCATGTTTTTATTCTGGCAGCAGGGATATGAATCGACGTCCTTGAGCCAGCTCAAGGCGAGCCTGGGCGGCGGCATTTCCGCGCCCAGCTTTTATGCGGCGTTCGGCTCGAAGGAAGCGCTGTTCCGCGAAGCGGCGCAATGCTATCTGGACACGTTTGCACGCGTGACGGAATGCCTGTGGGACGATGGCCTGGCGCCGCGCGCAGCCATCGAGCTGGCCTTGCGCCAGTCGGCCAGCATGCAGTCCGATGCGGGCCACCCGCCCGGCTGCATGGTGGCGCTCGGCTGCATGAGCGCGCCGACGGCCGAGCATGCGGCCGTGGCCGCGCCCCTCACGCAATCGCGCGCCCGCACGCGTGCCGGCTTCGTGCGCTGCGTCGAGCGGGGCATGGCCAGCGGCGAATTGCCTGGTGATATGGATGCCGTGGCGCTGGCGTCCGTCTTCGACAGCTTTCTGTCGGGCGTGGCTATCCAGACCCGCGATGGCGTGGGCTACGCCGTGCTGGACGGTGCCATTACGCAGATCCTGCGCGTGTGGGATGCCAGCCGCGTGCCGGGCTAGACGCTAGGCCGTAAAGCGAAACTCCAGCACCTCGTCGCCGTATTTGTCCGTCTCGCCCGTCGAGGTCCAGCCCAGGTAGCGGTAAAAGCCGTAGGAACGCGAAGCGGGGTCGTCGGAGCAGCCGAGGAACAGCCGTTGATGACCGTGCGCGCGCAGTTCCGTCATCACCAATTCCAGCAAGGTCTTGCCGATACCGAGCCCCTCGAATTCCGGCAGCAGCGCCAGGACGATGATTTCGCCCGTGTCGCGCTCGCCAAAGCAGTAGCCGACCAGCTGGCCGTCATGATGGCAGACGTGGCCAGGCAGGCTGCCCGAACGCATCATTTCCGCCCAGGTGCCGGCCGTGATGCCCACTTCCGCCAGGCGTTCCGCGGACACGGCGTTTTGCCGCGTCCTGCCCCGCAAGTCGATAAAGGCCGGAGTGTCTTCCGCCTTGGCGGGATGGAAGGTAATGGAAGCTGGATGTGTCGTCATGTAATTACTCGCTGGTGTCGTGTCTGTGGCGGCAATGAGGTTGGATAAACCTCATTCCCAGGATTTGCGCATGGTTTGCGCATGGCGTTGCCAGTCAAAGATTTTGCTATTCTCGATTGCCTGCTGGCCAGGATTGCCGCTATCAATGATTTCATCCTTGACGATAATCAAATGGTTTTTGTCATTCAAGCGGTATTCCCGGTAACGCTCGCAATCCTGTTCGCGCCGGGCGATGGTAATTAATTTGCTGGCTTGCCACGCATAGCTGTCTTCATAAAAGCATTGCGCCGCGCAGCCGCAATTGGGTATGCCCCCTTCGATTCTTTGCTCGGCCATGTTGATGTTCAGATTCGGAATGGCTGACAAGGGTTGATTGAAACGGTATTGCTGCGCTGGCGCATCCCATAACCATACATCGGAACAGCGGATGCGTCCCTGGCTATCCGTGTATCCGGTGACCCACAGGTCGGCATGGCCGTCGAAATTCATGTCCAGCAGCAGCGCGTGCAAATTGCCCGTGCCGCTGCTGCTGCAACTGCCATGCATCCACTGCTTTCCGATTTTCAGCCGATACGTCTGTTTTTCATCGTGATTCGCATAGCGGATATCGGCCGCTTGCCGCACTTTGCCTGTCGCGGCTTTATCCAGATGCAAGGTACCAGCATAGACCGAGGTGGAAATCAGGGATAAAAGCAGAGCGATCAGTTTCATGGCGATATTCTTGGGCTGGCACGAGTGCACAATGCGCGGATTACATCAGGCGGAGAATCATCATACTGCATGAATCCGGCAATGCGCCACACGGTTTCCTATCGTGCATTCTGCGCGGAACAGTGCTGTGTACAATGCCAAAAAAATCCCCGAATAAGGAATCTTTATGAGCTCCTCTCCTGAATCTTTGAATGAAGCGGGCATCCTCGCCTATAACGACGGTCATTATGCCGAGGCCTTCAAGCAATTCGATGCGGCGGCGCGCACGGGCGATCCGGCCGGCCAGCATTTATTGGCTAGCCTGTATTACCAGGGCCATGGCGTGACGCAGGATTTGCCGAAAGCGGTGGAATTGTTCACGGCGGCCGCGCAGGCGGGGTTCCCGCCGTCGCTGGCGAATCTGGCCCTGATGTATGCGGGCGGCGATGGCGTCGCGCAAGACATGGCGCAATCGCTCGCGTATGGCCGCCAGGCGGCCGAGGCGGGCGATGGCCAGTCGCAATTCAACTTGGCGCAGGCTTACCGCAAGGGGATTGATGTACCGCAAGACTATGCCGAGGCGGCGTTCTGGTACAAGCAGGCGGCCGAAGCCGGTTCCCTGTCGGCGCAGAATGAATACGGCTTGCTGTACGCGCAGGGGCAGGGCGTGGAACTCGATTACGTGCAGGCGTATGCGTGGATCGCCATGCCGGCCGAGGCGGGCAGCGCACAATCGATCAAGAACCGCGACCAGTTGCTGGAAATTCTCACGCCGTCACAGCAGCAGGCGGCGCGCGCTCTGGCGGCCGAGTATGCGGCGCAGTATGGCGTCAATCCCCATTGAGCGACGATTTCGCGGGCAGCTTGGTCAGCACGCCGGCCGCATCGAGTTCATAGCTGTCGAAATCGCGCGCGAGGAACAGTTCACCCGAGTAATGCAGCCGCGCTTCCGCTTCCAGCTCGGCCATGCCTTCCGCATGGTGATAGCGGGCGCTGAAGTGGGTGAGGATCAGGTTCGGCAAGCGGACCGCTTCGGCGAACTGCGCCACGCGCTGCACGGAACTGTGCGTGGGGCCGGGCCCCACCTTTTGCAGCATGGCTTCCGTGTAGGTGGCTTCATGCACGAGCAATTGCGCATCCGCGCAAGCGTCGGCCAGCAAGGCCGGTGTGTCGTTGTCGCCGCCGACCACCACCGTGGCGCGCTGCGTTTCCGTCTGGCGGAAAGCGGCGGCGCGCAAGACCGTGCCATCGTCGAGCAGCGCATCCTGGCCAGCCTGCAAGAGTCCCCAGGTGGGACCGGGCGGCACGCCGGCCGCCTGCAGGGCCGCCTTGTCCAGCTTCCACCTGCTCGTTTCCAGCGCGAAACGATAACCGACGCTCGGTGCGCGGTGTGACAGCGCGTGGCGCGAGACGGTCAAGCCCGCTTCCTCGTAGACCACTGGCGCGCTGTCCACGTCGATGTGGATCAGCGGATACGTCAGGAACAGTTCCGTGTGCAGCAAGGTGGCGTCGATCCAGGCCTTGATGGCGGCCGGGGCGATCAGCAGCAGGGGCTTCTTGCGCCCCGTCATCGAGGCGCTGGCCAGCAAGCCCGGCAGCCCATAGCTGTGGTCGCCATGCACGTGGGTGATGCAGATGCCCACCAGGTCGTGCACGGACAGGGGCAGGCGCTGCAGCCGGTGCTGCGTGGCTTCGCCGCAATCGATCATCCACCAGTCGCGGTTGTGCGTGGTTTGCAGGGCCAGCGACGTGACGTTGCGGTAGCGCGTGGGCACGCCGGAAGACGTGCCGAGAAAAGTCAGTTTGAACATGGGCGCATTATGCGGCAAGCCAACGCCGTTGCCAACGCGCCCGCCTTCAGCTTGCCAATGGCGCGCGCAATTTGTCCTTGTAGATGCGCCCGTTCTTCATGATCAGCAGCAGGTTTTCTTCCGGCTGGGCGAGGAAATCGAGGTTTTTCGCAGGGTCGCCATCGGCCACCAGCAAGTCGGCCAGCGCGCCCGCGGCCAGCTTGCCCAAGGTGCCAGGGTAGGGCGAGCGCTGGCCGGACAGGGCCAGCAGTTCGCCATTTTGCCCCGTCGCCTGCGCCAGCAAGGTCAATGGATCGTAAAAGCGCGTGAGTTTCGCCAGCTGGCGGCCTTGCGTGGGCGTGTTTTTCGCGTTGAACAGGATGTCCGTGCCCCAGCCCGTCTTGATGCCGTACTTTTGCGCCAGCGCATACGCCCTCACCGTGCCTTCGGATACGATCCTCTGGCTGGCCTTGCGCGCCGCATCGGGATACACATTCGCATCCGCGTCTTGCAGGAACGGTTGCAGGCTCCACCATGTGCCCGTGTCGCGCATCAGGCGCGCGGAGTCGTCGTCCGCCAGCTGGCCGTGCTCGATGCTGCGCACGCCTGCGCGGATGGCCCGCTGTATGCCTTTCGGCGTGTAGACGTGGGTCATCACATACGTGCCCCAGTCGGCGGCCGCTTCCACGCCGGCGCGCAGTTCGCGCTCCGAATACTGCGTGCTGTCGAGCGGGTCGTACATGGAGGCGACGCCGCCGCCCGCCATCATCTTGATTTGCGTCGCGCCCAGCATCAGCTGCTCGCGCACGCGGCGCAGCACTTCCGCCTCGCCATCGGCGATCATGGCCATGCCCGCCGTCTCCGCCATGCCCAGCGGCGCATTCGCCGCACGGGGGATGTCGGAGCGCAAACGGAAGTCGCCATGGCCCGACGTTTGCGAAATCATGGCGCCGGACGGAAAGATGCGGGGGCCGTCGACGATGCCTTCATCGATGGCGCGCTGTAATGCAAACGCGGGGCCGCCCGGATCGCGCACGGACGTAAAGCCCCGCAGCAGGGTGCGCTGCGCTTCCTGTGCCGCCACCAGGTACAGATAGCCGATATCGGACGTCATGGCCGTCACCTGGTTGATGGCGGCCAGCATGGTGTGCCAGTGGGCGTCGATCAGGCCCGGCATCACCAGCTTGCCCTGGCAATCGATCACTTGCGCGCCGTCCACCTTTTCGCCGGCCGGCAACAGGGCGGTAATGGTCGGGCCCGTCACCAGCACGTGGATGCCGGAACGGGGCGCCTTGCCCGTGCCGTCGAACAGGCGCAGATTGGTCAGCAGCAGGGGGCGCTGGGGCGTTTGCGGCTGCTGGGCGATGGCGTTGCTGGTGGACAAGCCGACGAAGGGCGCCAGCATGGCGGCCGCGCCGCCCAGGAATTGCCGGCGCCGCATGTCCGCCATCACGCGCTGGTGCAGGATGGTGAAGACGGTGCCGCCGCAGTCGCAGGCGCGCGGCTTCAAGCCGCCCGTTTGCCATGTATCCATCAGATGCTGCTCCTGTGCCAGGGCCATCGCGCCATCCTTTCATCGCTGCCGCGCCGTGCTCTGGCACGGGGGCAATGTTAATAAGTGGAAACAATGGACATTGAAAGCCTGCCGTGGCGCCAAGTCAAGCGTGCACTTGCTTTACGGCAAAGAATGTAGCATCGGCCGTTCAGGGTGCATGCTGGCCCTTGTTTTCCCCATCTTCCGCCGTGTATTCGACAAAGCCGTCGCGGCGGCAAAAGCTGGCCAGCTGCATGCCGGCCTGGCGCGCGATGCGGATGGCCAGCGAGGTGGGTGCCGAGATGGTGGCGACGAGCCCGATATGCATGCGCGCCGACTTGCGCACCAGTTCATAGCTGGCGCGGCTGGACAGGAAGACGAAGCCGTCGTGCATGGCGATGCGGTGCAGGGCCAGGTAGCCGATCAGCTTGTCGAGGCCGTTATGCCGGCCCACGTCCTCGAACACTTTCACGATGGCGCCCTCGGCCGTGCACCAGGCGGCCGCATGCACGCCGCCCGTCTTGTGCATCAGTTCCTGGTAGGGCAGCAGTTCGCGCGCGGCGCGGCCGAGGATGGCGCTGCTGGCCACCAGCGGCGGCAGGGGACGCGTGATCTTTTCCGGCACCAGGTCCAGCAGGGCCAGACTTTCGATGCCGCACACGCCGCAGCCCGTGCGCCCGGTCAGCGCGCGGCGGCGGGCCTTGAGCTTGATCAAATCCGGCTGCGCGATGGTCAGCCGCACTTCCGCGCTATCCTCGCCGCAGCACACGTCAAGGTCGTAGATGTCGCGCACGCTGCCGACGATGCCTTCGGTCAAGGTAAAGCCGACGGCGAATTCCTCGAGGTCGCGCGGCGTGGCCATCATCACGGCGTGGGCGATGCCGTTGTAGACGAGGGCCACGGGATACTCCTCGGCCACCATGTCGCGGCCCGCCGTGGCCACGCCCCCCTGGTGGCGCACCATGGGAACGTCCAGGTAGCCGTCGCGTTCGATGGTGGTGATGTCGCATTCCATGATAGGTATCCTCCAGTTAATCGATCTGATAGCGCGGGCAGGGCCGTATCGACGGCGGCAGCGGGTCGCCATGTAATTCCAGCAGCGAGCGTTCCGTTTCCCGCGTCATGGCGTTCAGGGCCAGGCAGTTGGGCGCCAGGCCGAACGGTTCGGCGATCTGCTGCGCGATGGCTTCCAGCGCGAACAGGGTGTAGGCGACGAAGACGGAAATGAGGGGCGTGGCCACGCCGATGGCGTCCACCAGGCCCAGCGGCAACAGGAAGCAATACATGTAGACGGTGCGGTGCACCAGCACGCCGTACGGATACGGGATCGGCGTGTTCTTGATGCGCTCGCAGCCGGCCACGGTGGCGGCCAGGTCGTTGAGCTGGGTGTCGAGCATCCACAGCAGCTGCGTCTGGCCCCCCTGGCGCTGCACGGCGTCGTGCAGCATGGCGCGCACCGCATGCAGTATGGCGACGGGCTTGAAGTTGGCGCCCTGCAAGCGCTGCACGTCTTCGGCCGGCAGGTAGCGCGCCAGGTCTTCCTGCGGGTCCGTCTGGCGCAACTGGTGCTTGAGCGCGTAGACGAAGGCGACCAGGCGGCGCAGCAGCAACTGGTGGTCCAGGCCGCTCGTTTCCTGCGGCAGATACGTGAACGCCTGTGAAGCGAGGGCCCGCGCGGCGATCAGCAATTGCCCCCAGATATGCCGCGCCTCAACGAAGCGCGCATAGCTGGCGTTATTGCGAAAGCCGAGAAAGATCGCCAGGCTGATGCCGACCATGGGAAACGGCGCCGTATCGAGCGGAATCTTGACGCCGAAGATACGGCCATCCGTCAGCAAGGCCAGCGAACTGACGACCAGCATCAGCAGCAATTGCGGGATGATGGCTTGCAGCACCGAGCCATCCCAGACAAACAGCATGCGGAACCAGTTGGTGGTGGGGCGAATGATCATGATGGAAGACGCATGCTGTGATGTGAATCAATGTTTCCGGGGCACGACTTTGCCCTCGAAGACGTAATATTGGAACAGGTTGTAGCCGATCATGATCGGCAGCATCGTGCCCATGCCGATCAGCATGAAGATCAGGGTCGGTTCATCGGACGCGGCCGCCGCGATGCTCAGCTTGCCCGGCACCAGGTCCGGGAAGAAGCTGATGGCCAGGCCCGCGAACGACGCCAGGAACAGCACGATGGCGCCGCGGAAGGGGCCGCGCACGCCGTTCACATGCACGGCCCACAGGATGTAGATGAAGGCGCTGGCGGCGATGGCGGCCAGGGCCAGCAGCACGCCGAACACGCCCGGCTGCGCCCAGCGGTCGTGGCCGATGGCGCTGAAGACCATGGTGCCGGCCGACAGCACGATGGCGGCCGCGACCGTCGCCAGCACGCTGGTGGTCGCGTAGCGGCGCGCCGCCGCTTCCAGCAGGCCGCCCGTCTTCTTGATCAGATACGTGCTGCCCAGCAGGCAATAACCGGCCACCACGCCCAGCGCCGTGCAGGCCGTGAAGACCGCACTCAGCGGGCCCGGCTGCAAGCCCGTGATGACCTCGCCCAGCACCACGCCTTGCGCCACGGCGGCCAGCAGGCTGCCCACGCCGAAGACCACGTCCCACAGGCGCTTGTTGCCGGCCGCATGGCGGAACTCGATCGAGGCGCCGCGCATGATCAGGCTGGCGATCAGCAGCATGATGGGAATGTACAGCTGTTCCAGCAAGGTGGCGTAAGCGCTGGGAAAGGCGCCGAACAGGGCGCCGCCCACCACCACCAGCCAGGTTTCGTTGGCGTCCCACACGTGGGCGATCGATTGGAAGATCAGGTTGCGTTCCTGCTCGCGGCGGGTGAACAGGCTGAGGATGCCCACGCCCAGGTCGAAGCCGTCCGTGACGACGTAAAAGATCAGCATCAGGCCGATCAAGCCGAACCAGGCATTGCCCAGCATGGCATGCGAATTCATATCCATTACATACTCCTAGTCAGATGGCGGCGCATGTCAATACCCCACGGCATGGGCGGCGTCCGGCAGCGGCAGCGCCACGTCCGGGCCTTGTTGCAGCCATTTCTTGGCAAACACAAAGAAGGTGAGGAACAGCACGACGTAAAACACGGCAAACATCAGCATGCTGCCGGCCACGGCGTGGGCCGCCACGTCGGAGACGGCGTCGCGCGTGCGCAGCAAGCCGTACACGACCCACGGCTGGCGTCCCACTTCGCGCACGATCCAGCCGCACTCGACGGCGATGTAGGGCAGCGGAATCGTCAGCACCCAGGCCAGCAGCAGCTTGCGGTTGCGCACGAACTCCTGCACCCGTCCACCCACCTTGCGCCAAGCCACGAAGGTCCAGAACGACAGCAGCACGAACCACATGCCGATGCCGGCCATGGCGCGGAAGGCGTAGTACAGCAGCGGCAGCATGGGCGGCTGGTCTGCGCGGGCGATGTCGGCCAGGCCCGTGATCTTGCCCGTGGCGCTATGCGTGGCGATCACGCTGAGCATGCCGGGCACTTCGACGGACCAGTCATTCTTTTGCTCCGCCTGGTTGGGCCAGGCCAGCAAGGACCAGGCGGCCCCTTCGCCATCGGGGTTCGTGTGCCAGTGGCCTTCGATGGCCGCGCCCTTGGCGGGCTGGGTCTTGAAGACATCGACGCCGCTGGAATCGCCGAGCCACACTTGCAACGGTGCGATGACCAACAGCAACATCAGCGCCAGCTTGAACGAGCGGGCGAAGAAGGCCGGTTCGCGGCGCTTGAACATATACCAGGCGGAAATGCCGGCGATGACGAACAAGCCCGTTTCCACGGCGGCCACCCACATGTGGCCCACGGCCCAGGCCATGTCGGGATTGAAGATGGCGGCCACGTAATCGGTGACGATGATCTTGCCGTCGACTACGCGCACGCCGGCCGGCGTCTGCATCCAGGAATTGGCGACCATGATCCAGAACGAGGAAATGCTGGACCCCAGCGCCACCATGCCGGTGGCAAACAGATGCACGCCCTTCGGTACGCGGCCCCAGCCGAACATCATGACGCCGATGAAGCCCGCTTCCAGCATGAAGGCCATGGCGCCTTCGAAGCCGAGGATGTTGCCGATGAACTGGCCGGAATGGTGCGAAAACGGCGCCCAGTTGGTGCCGAACTGGAATTCCAGGGGAATCCCGCTGACGACGCCGACGGCGAAGTTGAGCACCAGCAACTTGCTCCAGAAGCGCGCGTGGCGGTAGTAGACGGGGTCGCTGGTGCGCAGCCACAGCGCCTCGACGACGAACAGGAACAGCGACAGGCTGATCGTCAAGATGGGCCACAGGATGTGGAAGATGGCCGTCATCGCAAATTGCGCGCGCGACAGGTCCAGGGTATCGAAACCGAACATGGCGTTCTCCTGCTCAGCTGACTGCGGCCGAAGGCGACAGCAGCACGGGGATGGATTTGAAGGTCGGCGTGCGCGAACCGTAACCGACGCTGTCGAGCGGCACCAGCGGATTGGTTTCCGGGTAGTAGGCGCCGATGCAGCCGCGCGGGATGTCGTACTCGACCAGCAGGAAACGGTCGGCGCGGCGCTCGATACCGTCGTGCCACACGCCGATCAGGTCGACCCAGTCGCCGGCCGCAAAGCCCAGCATGGCCAGATCGTCCTTGTTGATGAAGACGACGCGGCGCTGCCCGAAGACGCCGCGGTAGCGGTCGTCCATGGCGTAGATGGTGGTGTTGTACTGGTCGTGCGAACGTGTTGTCATCAGCACCATCAGGCGCTCGCCGTATTGCTGGCGGGCGCGGTGGATCGGCGTGTCCAGTTCCACGGCGTTGACGAGGAATTGCGCCTTGCCGCTTTCCGTCTTCCATACCCGTTCGCGCGAGGCGATTTCCAGATGGAAACCACCCGGTTTGGCCACGCGCAAGTTGTAGTCGAAAAAGTCGTCAAAGACTTGCTCGATGGAATCGCGCAGCAAGGCATAGTTGCCGGAATAGCGCAGCCAGTCGATCTTCTCGCTGCCCAGGGTCGCTTGCGCCATGCCGGCCACGATGGCGATTTCCGAGCGCAGATTGGGCGAGGCGGGCTGGTTCATGCCGAACGAGATATGCACCATGCTCATCGAGTCTTCCACCGTCACGCCTTGCGCCACGCCCGACTGCACGTCGATTTCCGTGCGTCCCAGGGTGGGCAGGATCAGCGCATCCTTGCCGTGCACGAGGTGGCTGCGGTTGAGCTTGGTGGCGATGTGCACGGTCAGGTCGCACGAACGCAGCGCGTCCCAGGTGCGCGGCGTGTCCGGCGTGGCCATGGAGAAATTGCCGCCCAGGGCAACGAACACTTTCACCTTCTTCTCCAGCATGGCTTCGATGGTGCCGACGGCGTCATAGCCGTGGTGGCGCGGCGGCTCGAAGTTGAAGACGAGACCCAGGCGGTCGAGGAATTCCTTGGTCGGCTGTTCCTCGATGCCCATGGTGCGGTCGCCCTGCACGTTCGAGTGGCCGCGCACGGGGCACAGTCCCGCGCCCCGCTTGCCGATATTGCCGCGCATCATCATCAAGTTCGACAGGATTTGCACGGTGGCCAGCGAATTCTTGTGCTGCGTCACGCCCATGCCCCAGGTGGCGATGACGGCCTTGCCCTTCACATAGATCTGCGTCAATTCTTCGATCTTGTCACGCGCCACACCCGATTCGGCCAGCAGCAAGTCCCAGCTTTCCGCGCGCAGGTCGGCGGTGAAGGCGTCGAAGCCGCTCGTGTGTTCGGCGATGAAATCGCAGTCGAGCACGCGCTCCTGGCCATGAGCGATGGCTTCATCATCGAGTTCGACGACGCGCTTGGCCATGGCCTTGATCAGCGCGAAGTCGCCGCCCAGGGTGGGGCAGATGAACAGCGAGCAGATGTTCGTGCTGCCGCCCGTCAGCATTTCCAGCGGATGCTGGGGGCTGGTGAAGCGCTCCAGGCCCCGTTCGTGCAGCGGATTGATGGAAACGATGGTGGCGCCGCGGCGCGACGCTTCGCGCAGTTCGCCCAGCATGCGCGGGTGGTTGGTGGCGGGATTCTGGCCGAACAGCAGCAGGGTGTCCGCATGCTCGAAGTCGTCCAGCAGCACCGTGCCCTTGCCGATGCCCACCGTTTCCGGCAAGCCGCGGCTCGTCGCTTCGTGGCACAGGTTGGAACAGTCGGGGAAGTTATTCGTGCCGTAGGCGCGCACGAACAGTTGATACAGGAAAGCCGCTTCGTTGCTGGCGCGGCCCGACGTGTAGAAGGCGGCCTGGTTCGGGTCGTCCAGCGCGTGCAGGTGGTGCGCCACGAGGGCGAAGGCGTCGTCCCAGGAAATGGCCTGGTATTTGTCGCTGGCCGCGTCGTACACCATGGGGTCCGTCAAGCGGCCATGTTGTTCCAGATCATAGTCCGACTGCTCCATCAATGCGGTGACCGTGTGCTCCTCGAAAAATTCCGGGCGCACGCGCTTGCTCGTCGATTCGGCGGCTACGGCCTTGACGCCGTTTTCGCAGAATTCGAAGGTCGACGCGTGTTCGCGGTCGGGCCAGGCGCAGCCGGGACAGTCGAAGCCGTCGGGCTGGTTTTGCTCGAACAGCGAACGGTAATTGCCCGCGCTGACTTTTTCCTTGAACAGGTTGATGGCCACGTACTTGAGGGCACCCCAACCGGCCGCGGCATGGGTGTAGGGCGCGATGCGCGCGTCGGACTTTGGCTTGCTCATGATGACTCTCCTGGTGATATGCGATGGGACAATCACATGGTAGGGGCGGCGGCTTGCCCCGTAGGCGCACAGTTCCGGACAAAAAAACAGAGTACAGATGGCAAGATGACGATGCCGGTCGCGCCGGCGCCGGCCGTGATCTATGATGTGGACAAGGAGAAAAAACATGCACAAGGAAGACAAGGAAGACGGCATCGACGCGGCACTGATTGCGCTGCTGGCGCTGCTGTGGGAAGCGCGGCAGGAGGCGCCGGAGAAACCGTGGTCGCTGGCCAAGCTGGCCAAGCGGGCGGGAGTACAGATGAGCACTTTGTTGCGCCAGCTCAATGCGCTGTCCAGCGCGGGACTGGTGAACGTGACGACGGCGGAGAGCGGCGGCGGCAGCGCGCTGCTCAGCGCGGCGGGCGCCGAACTGTGCGTCACGGTGTTTGCCGCACCGCCAGCGCAGTAGGAGCACAGTCCCGCGCGTCTGTACTCTATCGGCCGGAGCCGGACTGTACCTCTTTGCCTGCCCCCATTCGTCCTATGCTACTTCCAGACGAATGCCTATCGAGGGGAAGCACCATGAACACCATCCTGTATCCGCAGCCGGCGCTCCGGCAGCCAAGCCATATCGAACCGTGCGTGGACATGCTGGGCCGCCCCCTGACGGACTTGCGCATTTCCGTCATCGACCAGTGCAACTTCCGCTGCACCTATTGCATGCCGGCCGAGCTGTACCCCAGCGACTACCCGTTTCTTCCATCGAGCGAGCGCCTGTCCTTCGCGCAGATCGAAACGATGGCGCGCGCCTTTGTGCGCCTCGGCGTCGACAAGATCCGCATCACGGGCGGCGAGCCGCTGCTGCGCAAGAACCTGGAACAGCTGATCGAGGCGCTGGCGAAACTGACCACGCCGGATGGGCGCGCCGTGAGCATCGCGCTGACGACGAATGGCAGCTTGCTGGCGGCCAAGGCGCAGTCGCTCAAGGATGCGGGCCTGGAGCGGGTCACCGTCAGCCTCGACAGCCTCGATAACGGTATTTTCCAGCGCATGAATGGCGTCGACTTTCCCGTCGAAAAAGTGCTGCACGGCATTGAGGTAGCGCAAGCCGTGGGCTTGACTCCCGTGAAGGTCAACATGGTGGTGCAGAAAGGCGTCAACGACAGCCAGATCGTGCCGCTGGCGCGCCATTTCCGCCACACGGGCGTGGTGCTGCGCCTGATCGAATTCATGGACGTGGGCGGCATCGGCGCCTGGTCGCGCACGCACGTCGTCACGTCCGAGGCGGCGCGCGCGCTGATCGCCGCCGAATTCCCCCTCGTGTCGCTGGGCGAAGGCAAGCCTGTCTCGCACGAAACGGCCAGCCGCTACCGTTATCTGGATGGCGGCGGCGAAGTGGGCTTCATTTCCAGCGTGTCGCAGCCGTTCTGCGGCGATTGCAGCCGCGTGCGCGTGTCGTCGGACGGCAAGCTGTTTACGTGCTTGTTCGCCCAGGACGGCCTCGACCTGCGGCCCCGGCTTGATTCCGCGCAAGGTCTGGAAAGCCTGCTGCGCCAGCATTGGCAGCGCCGTGGCGACCGCTATTCGGAAGTGCGCGGCGCACTGGCCCAGCTGGGCGGGCGCAAGCAATATCCCACCGTGCGCATGTCGCTGGTGGGCGGATAACTGGTTTGCAACGCCTAGCAAAACCGTAGCGAGCGGAAGTAAGTTGTGGCTAAGAAGCGCAACTGTACGAAGGTACAGTGAGCATCGCAGGCCGCAAATTACGACGCGCAGTAGGTTTTGATAGGTGTTATTAGAGGAATTCGGTGATGAGCTTACCGAGCAGGATGATGGCTTGCTCGACGCCCACGCTCCACGGATAGCTGTAGTTGAGGCGGATGCAATGCTTGTAAGCCTGGCTGACGGAAAACATGCGTCCCGGACCCACCGTGATCTTGCATTCCAGCGCGCGCCGGTACAGCTGCATGGAGTCTATGTCGCCAGGCAATTCCACCCACAGCACGTAGCCGCCCTGCGGGTGCGAGATTTTCGTGCCAGCAGGAAAGAAACGCTGCACGGCGGCCGCCATGATGCGCGCCTGCTGGGCATACGCCTTGCGGGTGCGGCGCAGATGCTGTTCGTAGCCATCGTTTTGCAGGTATTCGGCGATGGCCAGCTGGGGAAACGAGGACGTGGCCAGGGTGTTGAGGAATTTGAGTTCCTCCACCTTGCCCCGGTAGCGTCCGGCCAGCGCCCAGCCCACGCGCTGCGCGGAACTGAGGCTCTTGGAAAACGAGGAGCAATGCAGCACCAGGCCCTTGCGGTCGTAGGACTTGAGCGAGGTTGGGTGGGCGTCGCCGTAATACAGCTCGTTGTAGACGCCGTTTTCGATGGCGGGCACGTCGTGCTGCTCCAGCAGCTGGACCAGGGCCCGCTTGCGCTGGTCGGACATCTGGAATCCCAGCGGATTCTGGAAGTTCGGCATCACCATGACGGCGGCGATCGGCTGCCGGGCCATGATGTCGGCCAGCGCCTCGATGCTGATGCCTTCATACGGGTCGGTGGACACTTCCACCACCTTCATGCCCAGCCGTTCGACGGCCATCAGCATGGCGTAGAAGGTGGGCGACTCGACGGCGATGGTGTCGCCCGGCTTGGCCACGGCTTGCAGGCACAGGTTGATCGCTTCCGTGGCGCCCACGGTGACGATGATTTCGTCGGGATCGACGGCCAGGCCGTTTTCCATGTAGCGGCGGGCGATTTCGCGGATCAGTTGCGGGTTGCCCGGCGGCAGGTCGTCCGTCACGTTCCACGCGCGGTTGCGGCGCGCCACCGCGCCCGCATACTGGTTGATGCGTTCCCAGGGAAACAGCGACGGGTCGGGGTAGGGTGAGCCCAGCGGGATGGCGTCGTGCAAGCCGATCGAGCGCAGGGTCGACAGCACCAGGCGGCTCACGTGCACTTCCGCCGGCACGGGGCTGGGGTGCGACGCCTGCATGCAGATGGACGGCGCGGCTGTGTCGCCGGCCCGCTGGCGCACGAAGTAGCCGGACTGGGGCCGGCTTTCGATCACGCCCATGCCTTCCAGCTTGACGTAGGCGCGCAGCACCGTGGTGATGCTCAGCTTGTGCTGCTGGCTGGTCTGGCGCACGGAGGGAATGCGTTCGCCGGGCAAGAGCACGCCCTTGGCCACCAGTTGCTCGATGTCGCTGACGAGCTTTTCATACAATTTCATGCAATGGTATCCATTCTTATTCTTGCTCTACATCATTGCATTATCGTCCAATTCATGACTACCTATAGTTACAGTTATCGCATGTTGCCAAAATGAAACTGCCATCCGGCACTTCTGGTTTAAGATCCACATAGAAACGAAAAAGAGGAACAACTGTCATGGCAATTCCACAAAGCATGCTGTCTGTCGTCGCGCGCGACGAAGTGCATTTGCAGTTCAAGGTGAAGGCCGGCGTCGACATGCGGCAGCTGTTCCAGCGGCTGGGCAAGCTGTGGGAATCCGAAGTCACGGGCATTTTGGACCCCACCCTGAACCGCCACCATCAGTTGACGGGCGGCACGGCCAATGTGGTGCTGGGATTCAAGCCCGAACTGTGGCGCGCCGCGTGCCCCGGCTGCGTGCCGGACAATATGGCATCGTTCGCGCACGACCTGGTGGGCGCCAACGGCAAGACGGCGCCAGCCACCCAGCACGATTTCTGGGTCTGGATCACGCAGTCGAACGCGGCCACCCTGTACGACAGCATGCGCACGACGCTCACCTTGCTCAGTCCCTTCGCCGAGCTGGCCAGCGAACAGGTGTGTTTTCCGTATCACAATAATGTGACGTTTGACGGCTTTGCCGACGGCGTCGCCAACCCGAATCCGTTCCGTGCCAACGGCGTGGCCATCATTCCGGACGGCGAAGCGGGCGCGGGCGGTTCCACCGTGCTGCTGCAGAAATGGCGCATGGACGTGGAACGCCTGCGCGCCTTGCCCGTGCACGCGGCGGAGCAGGTGTGGGGCCGCACCAAGGCCGGCAGCCATGAATTGTCGCCGCTGCCCGTCGATTCCCACGTGGGCCGCAACCAGTTCATCCGCGATGGCGAGGAAGTCGATATCGTGCGCCGCAACGCCAATTACGCCAATGCCACCGAGGCGGGCGTCATGTTTGTCGGTTTTTGCAAGGACATCACCGTGACCATGGGCATGCTGCGGCAAATGTACGGCGTAGGCTATGATGGCGTCACCAAGACGGACCGGCTGCTGGATTTTTCCACGGCGCTGTCGTCGGCGATCTATTTTGTGCCCAGCATCGATGCCTTGCTGGCCGTGGGCATTTCGCCGGCGGACCCCGGCTGAGGGTCGCCCCGGCGGTCCCTATTTTTACTTTAAAGGAGTTTTCCATGCGTATACGTCCCGCCACACTGCTGTCCGCCCTGATCTTCGGCAGCGTCGTCTTCAGCGCTTCCGCTTCCGCCGTCGGCCTGGGTTTCCTGGCCGATACGCCGATGGCCTACCTGAACAAGAACGACAAGCCCGTCTTCGTCAAGGCCGTCACCGACGTGCTCAATGACAAGAAAGATGGCGAAACCGTGCAATGGAGCAATGAAGGCTTGCGCAATTCCGTGCGCATCGCCGCCGACATCACAGCCAGCGACACGCAAAAGACGGATGAGCAAACTTGCCGCAAGGTGCAGGTGGGCTTGAGCGCCAAGGGCCAGGAACAGACCCTCAAGCTGACGGTCTGCAAGGCCGGCACGGCCGCCTGGAAAGTGAAAAAACAATAAGCACCGGCCGCCGCCCTTCCTTGCCGGGAGGGCGGCGTCGCGATGACTGCCCGCAGCGTGCGCTGCGGCTGCCTAGTCGTGGTTGATGGCTGCCACCTGGTGCAAGCATGCCTCGTCGGTGAGCAAGGTGACCACCGCATTGGTTCTGGCATGGACGCGCACGCCCTTGAGCCAGTCCGGCAGGGCAAGGACGGCGCCCGCCACGATGGGCAGGATGACCTGGATCACGGGCTCGCTGCCCCTGGGCGGCGTCGCCTCGAAGTCCAGGTCCTGGATGCCGTCCTGCGGCGGCTTGAGGTAGACGCGCGGTGCGAGTGGGACCGCCTGCCAGCCGCCGGAGCTGACTTCGCCGATCGCGCTCACATGCAAATGCGGGGGAAGGCTCTTGTCGATGGCGAGGTGCACGGCCTTTACTTTGTAGATGGGAACGCTCATGGTAT
Organism: Janthinobacterium sp. SUN120; assembly: GCF_030397735.1. NCBI lineage: Bacteria > Pseudomonadati > Pseudomonadota > Betaproteobacteria > Burkholderiales > Oxalobacteraceae > Janthinobacterium > Janthinobacterium sp. SUN120. The sequence continues at coordinate 181,104 of NZ_JAPUBW010000005.1, forward strand.
CTCCAGGAAGGATGGGGTGCGCCGCCAGGCCCGCGGCGTGTAGGGCCAGTCCCGATGTCTCGGCATCGTTAAGCTAGCTCAGCAAGTGTAGGTCGTATTTTCACCATCACCATCTCCAATTGTCACCATGGCCAGGCGCGCAAGCCATGCTGCTCTACTTTCTTGGGGGAAAGCCACCCGCAACGGTTAGAATCACGTTTTACCTTCTTTTTCCCATCTGCATGCAGCAAAGTCGCCTCCTGTTCTTCCGCCTGGCCGGCCAGTTTCGCCGCTATGGCGCCATCGTCGCCGCCACCTTGCTGGCCGTGGGCGTGGCGTCCGCCACCGATGTATTGTTAATCAGGCAATTGCAAAACGTCGTCGACGCCATGCGCGCGACGGCCAGCACGCAGGCCGCGCCCGCGTCCGGCGTGATGGGCATGCTGCAGGGCTGGGTCGACCGTTTCTTGCCGGCACAGGCGGGGCAGGTGGACTTGTGGGTGATTCCCGCCACCATCCTGGGCCTGGCCGTGTTGCGCATGGTGTCGAGCTTTGCCGGCGATTACGGTTCCGTCTGGCTATCGAGCCGGGTGCAGGCGGATTTGCGCGAAAAGATGTTCGCCACCATCATGCGCCTGCCCAGCCGCTTTTTCGACACCACCACCACCAGCCTGACGCAGTCGCGCGTGGCCTTCGACGCCAGCCAGGTGTCGCAGGCGGGCTTGAACGTGCTCAACGTGATGGTGCGCGATTCCGTCGCCACCGTCGGCTACCTGATTTTATTGTTCAGCATTGACGTGAAACTGGCCCTGTTCTGCATGGCGTCGATGCCCATCGTGGCCATCGTCGTGACCCTGGCGGGCCGCCGCATGCGCCACCTGAGCAAGAGTTCGCAGCAAGCCGTGGGCGAGCTGACGTCCGTGCTGGACGAAAGCATCGGCGGCCAGCGCGTGGTGAAAATCTTTGGCGGCCAGGATTATGAACAGGCGCGCTTCGTCAACGTCGTCAAGCGCAACCGCCAGCTGGCCGTCAAGCATGCCGCCACCTCGGCCATGAATTCCGGCTTCATCATGATGCTCGTCGGCATTACCCTGTCGTCCGTGATCTATTTCGCCATGCTGCGCGCGCAAAGCGGCGCCATCACGCCGGGCGCCTTCGTCGCCTTCATGGGCGCGCTGATGGCGATGCAGTCGCCGATCAAGAATTTGACCAAGATCAATGAGCCGCTGCAGCGGGGCTTGGCGGCGGCCGAGTCCGTCTTCGGCTTGATCGACACGCCGCTGGAACCGGACCCGGGCACCATCGCGCCGGTCACGGTGCAGGGCAATCTGTCCTTGCAGAACGTCAACTTCCGCTACAACAGCGACGATCCCGATGCGCCCACGGCCTTGAGCGATATCACGCTCGACATCCGCGCCGGTGAAACGGTGGCCCTGGTGGGCGGCTCCGGCGGCGGCAAGACGACCTTGCTGGGCTTGCTGCCGCGCTTCTACGACGTCAGCGGCGGCCAGATCCTGCTCGATGGCGTCGACCTGCGCGATTACGCCTTGCTGGCCTTGCGGCGCCAGTTCGCCCTCGTCAGCCAGGATGTGATCCTGTTCAACGACACGATGGCGGCGAACATCGCGTATGGCGACCCGGCCCCGGACCAGGTCCGCATCGAAGCGTCGGCGCGCGCCGCGTATGCGCACGATTTCATCATGCAGTTGCCGCAAGGCTACGAAACCCAGGCGGGGCAGAACGGTTCGCGCCTGTCGGGCGGACAACGCCAGCGCCTGGCCATCGCGCGCGCCCTGTACAAGGACGCGCCCATCCTGCTGCTCGATGAAGCGACCAGCGCGCTGGATACGGAGTCGGAACGTTCCGTGCAGGCGGCGCTGGAAGTGCTGATGCGCAACCGCACCACCATCGTCATCGCCCACCGCCTGTCGACCATCGAAAGCGCCGACCGCATCGTCGTCATGCAGGGCGGGCGCCTGGTGGAATCGGGCAGCCACGCCACCTTGCTGCAGCAGGGCGGCGCGTATGCGCGCCTGCATGCGAGCCAGTTGTCGCCCGTCAAGGATGGCGCGGCCTAGAACCTTAGAACACGTGAATTTCCTGTAATACCAGCATGGCGCCAGCCGCCGTGCCTTCCACGCGGAAGGTGGCGGTCAGGTCCGACCAGGCGCCGTTCAGTGGCAGGGCGTGGCGTGCTTCGGCGATCGCCACGCCGCCGTCCTCGCTTGCCGGGCGCTCGACGCAGCGTTCGTGCGGCGCGCCGCTGGCTTGCGCCGCCGGCGTGACGCGATACACGCTGCCATCCGCATACGGCTGCGGCGAACCATAACCCTCGATCACGGCGCGCAGCAGCGCCGGCGTCCAGCCGTAATACGCGTCGTGCGCCGTGCGCGCATGGGCGCACGCGTAATCGCCGCGCGCCAGGTCGGCGATCCAGGCGTCGATGATGTCCAGTATCTGTGTGTCGCTGGGGGCGGAGGGCAAGTGCATGGATTTCTTTCGTGACGGGGAAAAACGTTGCTTTCCATTATGATGGCCGCCGCACGATAACATTGCAACGGAACACAATGCACACACGACAGAAGACACGCGTGGCCCTGGCCGCGTTGCTGGGCATGGTCCTGGCCTCGCCGCTGGCGGCACAGGCACAGCCCGCAGGGCAAACGCCGACGCCAACCTTGCAGGAGGAAGACCGGACCATGTATTTGGATGAAAATTTCATGCCCAGCAATCAGCGCAGCGCCGTGTATGCGCTGCGCACGCCGCCCGTGCGCGACGAGGCGCTGGGCGCCTGGCATGTGCGGCTCGAATTTCCCGACACGCCGGGCGTGCCGGCCTTTGAAACCTATGCCACGGACCTGGACTTGAGCCAGGTCAAGTTCGTGAAGTTTCGCAAGTATTACCATGAAAATGGCCAGCTGCTGCGCGAAACCTACTTCGATGCCCAGGGCGAGGAATTGCTCGGCGGCAGCGTGTACTTCGAGAATGGCCAGGTCCAGCAGCGGGTGACCGCCTTGCCGAACGGGCGCGACAGCATCTCGGAAACGTATCACCAGAATGGCCAGCTGATGAGTCGCACGCTGTATCACGGCGACGAGATGGCCGATGGCGAGCAAGTGTCGTATGGCGCGAACGGGGCCGTCAGCAACCGCTCGTATCGACGCCATGGCCAGATGGATGGCGTGGAGGAATCGTTTTATGCGGATGGCAAGCTGTTCCGGAAGGGGCAGTATGTCGATGGCCAGCGCGAGGGCGAGTTCGTCATGTACGCGCAGGATGGCAAGGTGCTGGCCCGGACCGTCTGGGTGCACGGCCAGCCCGACGGCTGGTCGTTTGAAAGCCATGGCAATGGCGTCGTGTCGAACAAGACACTGTACCAGAAGGGTGCCGTGCTCAGCTTGCAAACGTGGGCCCCGAATGGCCGGCCCGTGTTTGCCTGGCAGAAAGACGCGCAGGGGCGCGACCACGGCGACACGACGGATTGGCATGCCAACGGCGCGCGCGCCAGCGTGACCCCGTTTGTCGAAGGCCAGCGCCACGGCTTGCTGCAGACCTGGTACAGCGACGGCAGCCTGCGGCAGATCGTGCCGTATGAGCACGGCAAGAAGCACGGCATCGAGCGCCACTGGGACCAGGCCGGCAAGCTGGTGCTGGAGCAGGCGTGGCAAGCCGGAGAGCCAGTTTCCATGCGCTAGGAGTCGTCCGCCTTTGCAGGTATCATGCAGGGATTCCGGCCCGCCAGCAGGCGCGAAGCCGGCAGGATAACTGGAGGCAATGGTGGTGGAAGCGGAAGTTTCGGCGATGGCCAGGGCGCAAGGCATGGCCTTGCAAAACATGCGCGTCGTCATGCGCGCGGCGCAGCGCCACTCGGCGCAAATCGAAAAGCAATGCGGCGTGTCGGGCGCGCAATTGTGGGTGATGCAGGAATTGCTGGAACGGCCAGGCTTGCGCATGGGCGAGCTGGCCAGCAAGATGTCGATCCACCAGACGACGGCCAGCAACCTGGTCGAGGCGCTGGTCAAAAAAACCTATGTGCGCAAGGCGCGCGACCAGCCCGACCAGCGCGTCGTCACCCTGACCCTGACGGAGGAAGGGCAAGCCGTCATCGCCGGCGCGCCGCAGCCGGCGCGCGGCTTGCTGCCCAGTGCGCTGGCCCAGCTGGACCCCGACAGCCTGGCGCACCTGAACCAGGGCTTGAACGCCTTGCTGGCCGTCGTCGCCCCCGACGACCGGCAGGCGGGCATGCAGCCGTTTCCGTTCACCATGTAGTCACGCGCAAGCGTGTGGCGCGCCGCCCCGCTTGCCCGTATCATCGGCGCCGTCGCACCGTTGATGAAAGCATGCATTGAAGATACTCACCTCTGTTTTGCTGGCCTCTGTCCTGGCCGGTTCCCCGTCCGTTTCCATGGCCAGCGCCCCGGCCACCCCGGCCTTGGCTGCCGAACAGTCGCCGGCGTCCCTGTATTTTGACGGGGATTACCAGCCCGTGGCGCCCGCCGCGGCCGTGTACGAGCAGCGCGCGCCGCTGCGCCACGATGCGGCCCGCCAGGCATGGCATTGGCAGCTGCATTTCGCGCAGCCGCCGGGCAAGCTGCACATGGATGCCTGGCTGCTGGGCACCGACGTGGCGTCGCCGCGCTACGCTGGCCGGCGCAGCGTGTATTTTGCCGATGGCCAGCTGGGCCTGCTGGAAGAGCGCAACGGGGAGGGCGATTTCAATGGCGTGAACGTGGAATACTATGCGGACGGGACGGTGAAGAGCCGCAAGGCGTACCGCGACGGCGAGTACGACGGCTTGCACAGCCACTTTCATGCGAATGGCCAGCTGAGGCATGCCTTGCTGTACCAGGCGGGCCAGCCCGCCGATGGCGAATTCCTGAGCTTTGACGAGCATGGCCAGGTCAGCAACCGCGCGCATTTCGTCGATGGCGTGCTGACCGGTGAAGTGACGGCGTTTCATGCGGATGGCCGGCTGGCCGAGCGGGGACCGTATCTGGACGGCCAGCGCAACGGCTTGCACCAGGCCTGGTGGCCGGACGGCCGAGAAATGTCGCGCCTCAATTTCCTGCATGGCAAGCCGCAGGGCTGGTCGCTGCTGTATTTCGCGAATGGCCAGCTGGACCAGAAAAACCTGTTCGAGGATGGCGTCATGCTGAGCACGCAAAGCTGGCGCGACGATGGCACGCCGCTGCGCCAGCGCCAGCAGGATGAACAGGGCCGCGCGCAGGGCGAGGATAGGCAATGGCATGCGAACGGTACGCTGGCCCGGCTCGCTTCCTACCGCGATGGCGAGCCGCATGGCGCGTGGCGCGAATGGCATGCGGACGGCTCGCCCCGCCACGCCGTGGACTATGCGCGCGGGCGCAAGCAGGGCCTGGAGCGGGCCTGGGCCGGCGACGGCACGCGCACCGTCTGCGAGTGGCAGGATGGCCGTTTGCTGCGCGCCTGCCGCAATTTCTAGTGCGGTGGCGCGGGCAGCCGTTGCAGCTGCAGCTGCGCCAGCGCCCCGTACAGCGGTTCGCTGAGCACGCGCGACACGGTGCTGGCCACGACGGCGCAAGCCATCAGGCTGAGCACCATGCCGTGGCCGTCGACCATTTCCATGACAATAATGAAAGCCGTCAACGGCGCCTGCGTGGCGGCGGCCAGGAAACCCACCATGCCCAGCGCGATTAGGGCGGGCGCGTGCGGGTAGTGCAGCAATTGCGCAATGTCATGCCCGATGCCGGCGCCGATGGCCAGGGAGGGCGCAAAGATGCCCGCCGGCACGCCCGACCAGACGGTCAGCCACGTCGCCACATATTTGAAGGCAACGAAGGCGGGCGCCACGTCGGACGAGCCTTCCAGCATGGCGCGCGTGGCCACGGTGCCGCTGCCGAACGTGGCGCCATGGCTGGCGATGCCGATGGCCGCCACTAGCACACCGCAGACGGCGGCGAACAGCACGGGCCGGCCTTTTCTCCATGCGGACAGTTTCCCCAGCGGATTGCCTCGGGCGGACGCCAGCAGCAGGCGCGCAAACAGGCCGCCGGCCACGCCCGCGACCAGGGTCACCAGCAAACCCGGCAAGGCCAGCGCCAGGCCGATGGGGCCAGGGTGGATGATGCCGAAGTGGGTAGCGTTGCCGTGGATGGACACGGCCATCATGCCGGCCAGCACGATGCCCGCCACGATGAGGCCGCTGTTGCGCTGCTCGGGCGAGCGCGACAGTTCCTCGATGGCAAACATGACGCCCGCCAGCGGCGTATTGAAGGCGGCCGCGATGCCGGCCGCGCCGCCCGCCACCAGCAGGGAATGGGCGCTCACCTGCGAGTGGCGGGGCAGCCAGCGGCGCGCGGCCAGCATCACGCCGGCGGCGATCTGCACGGACGGTCCTTCGCGTCCCAGCGAGAGTCCTCCCAGCAAGCCGCCCGCCGTCAGGCCGATCTTCGCGGCGCTGAGTTTCAAGGAGACAAACAAGGAGCGCTGTTCGGGCGCCACGGCCGGGTCCAGTGTCGCCATCACTTGGGGGATGCCGGAGCCGGCCGCGCCGATCGCGTAGCGGCGCGTCAGCCAGACGAGCAGGGCGGCGCAGGCGGGCGTCCACAGCAGGGCGAACCACCAGGCCTTGCCGTTAAAAAACAGGAACAGGTCCAGCGCTTCCTCGGCCAGCCACGTAAAGCCCACGACGACGAGACCGGCGATGGCGGCCATGCCGACGACGACGGCGCGCGACCACCACAGGCGCGGGTTGGCAAATTCATGCTTGAAGGCAGAGGGAATATCGTGCAAGTGCTTCATTGCGGCAAGTCCAGGAAGGGGCGCGCAGGGCGTCGGGAAGACTTGCCATTATAAAGATATATTTGTCCGAATGTTTTTCCTCTGCCTTATTTGTGGGCAATTGACGACAACAGCTGCGCCTCGGCCAGGAAATCGACGAGCGCCCGCACTTTCGGCGCCAGGTGCGGCCCGGACGGCCACAACAGCCAGCAACCGTGGGCCGGATGGCCGCTGATGGCGTAATCCTTCAGCACCTCGATGAGGCTGCCGTCAGCGAGTGCCGGGCGCACATGAAAGTCGGGCAGCCAGGCGATGCCCAGGCCTTGCCGGGCAAAGTGCAGCCGCGCTTCCACATTGTTGCAGATCATGGACAAAGGCAAGTCCGGCGCAGCCTCGCCATCGTCCTGGCGCAAGCGCCACTGCTCGACCTTGCCGCTGTGGCGGAAGCGGTAGTGCAGGCAAGCATGTTGTTGCAGCTCAAGGGGATGCTGCGGCGTGCCGTGGCGCGCCAGATAGGCGGGGGAGGCCACGAGGCAAGAGCGGAACTGGCCCAGCTTGCGCGCGGCCAGGCGCGAATCGCGCGGTGCGCCGATGCGGATGACGGCGTCGAAGCCATCGCCGACGACGTCGGCCAGCGCGTCGGAAAAGTCCAGCTCCAGCGCGATGGCGGGGTGCTGCGCGGCAAAATCGGCCAGCGCGGGCAGGAACACGCCGCCCAGTTCCGGCAAGCCCAGGCGCAGGCGTCCCCGCGGCGCGCGCGCTCCCGCCAGTTCTTCCTGCGCCGCCTGCATTTCCGCCAGGATGCGTTCGCTGCGCGTCAAAAACAGCTGCCCCTCGGCTGTCAGGCTCAGCTGGCGCGTGCTGCGCTGGAACAGGCGCGCGCTCAGCCGCTGCTCGAGCCGGGCCAGGCTCTTGCTGACGGCCGACGGTGAAATGCCGGCCTGGCGCGCGGCGGCGACAAAGCTGCCCGCCTGGGCCAGTTGCACGAACAGGGCCACGCCGGAGAGATTATCTGTTTCCTGGTTTTGCATGATTCATGACAGTTTGGTCAGCAGTGAAACGCATTGAAGCATATTTTTCTTTGTTGCGTGGCTGCTTACCATGGGCTTTTATCTGCGGGGGGTGGCAATGAAGACGATCGGTTTCAACAAGGGCAGCGGCGTGGGCGACGAGCATGGCTTGTTCGACGTGGAGGGGCCGATGCCCGTGCCCGGCCCGCGCGACGTGCTGGTGCGGGTGCGGGCAATGGGCGTCAACCCGCTCGACACCAAGGTGCGCGCCGGGCTGGTAGAAGTGCCTGAGCGTGTCGTGACCCTGGGCTGGGATGCGGCCGGTACCGTGCATGCGGTGGGCAGCGAAGTCACCCTGTTTGCGCCGGGTCAAGCCGTGTATTACGCGGGTTCGTTCGACCGCGCGGGCGCCAATGCCGAATATCACCTGGTCGATGAGCGCATCGCGGGGGCCATGCCGGCATCGCTGGACTTTGCGCAGGCGGCCAGCGTGCCATTGGCGGCGCTGACGGCGTGGCAATTGTTGTTCGAGCGCTTTGCCATCGCGCCCGGCGATATGCAGCCGCGGGGCAGCCTGCTGGTGCTGGGCGGCGCGGGCGGCGTCGGTTCCATGCTGATCCAGTTGGCGCGCCAGCTGACGGGTTTTATCGTGATCGCCACGGCGTCGCGCGGCGACAGCATGGCGTGGTGCCGCGCCATGGGTGCCCATCACGTGATCGACCACACGCTGCCGCTGGCGGCGCAGGTAGCGGCCTTGCACGTGGCGCCCGTGCGCCACGTCGCCGCCCTGTCGCACACGGCCCAGCATGCCGCGGCGCTGGTGGAGCTGATCGCGCCGCACGGCAAGCTGGCCGTCATCGATGACCACGATGTTTTCGACGCGGCGCCGCTGAAGGGCAAGAGCATCTCGCTGCACTGGGAAATGGTGTTTACGCGGCCGTTGTTTGCTACCGACGATATGCTGGAGCAGCACCGCATTTTGCAGCGCGTGGCGCGGCTGCTGGATGACGGCGTGCTGCGCCACACGGTGCGGCAGCGCCTGTCGCCCATGGATGCGGCCACCTTGCGGCGCGCCCACGCGCTGCTGGAGCGGGGCGGGCAGCCGGGCAAGATCGTCGTCGGCGACTGAACCGGCTTGCAAGGCAGGCTTACACGAACAGCTCGCGCCGCGCGCTCTGGCTGATGGCGATGGTGGCCGGGTGGCTCAGGCGCCGTTCCGTGGTGATCGCATACACTTGCTCGACGAGGCTGTCGACCCGGCCCAGCGCCACCACGGCGTATTGTTCGCAGACCTGGGGCGCGATGACGGTGGGCGCGAAGAACAGGCCGGCGCCGGACTGGCCGAAGGCTTTCATCATGGCGCTGTCGTCGAATTCGCCGACGATGCGCGGGTGCAGCTTGTTGTCGCCCAGCCACTGCAGCAAGCGCCCGTAGATGGCGAAGTCTTCGCCGGGCAGCAGCAGCGGCGCCCCATCGAGGCATTGCGGAAAGCCGCCCGCCAGGGTGGCGGCCAGCGCCGGCGTGCCGAACAGGGTCATGCCGCTTTCGCCCAGCAAGTGGTTAAAGCCGCGCACGCTCAAGTGGGCCGGCATGGGGCGGTCCGCCATGATCAGGTCCAGCCGGTGCACGGCCAGGTCCGCCAGCAGGCTGGCCAGCCTGCCTTCGCGGCAAATGATGCGCAGCGGCTCGGCCAGTCCCAGCGCCGGCGCGACGAGGCGGCAAGCGATCAGTTTCGACACGGAATCGGCGCAGCCCACGCGGAAGGTCGTCGTCGTGGTGCGCGACTGGTCGCGCACGATTTCCAGCAATTCATCGCCCGTGCTGAAAATGCTTTCGGCATGGCTGAGGATGCGCCGGCCCGTATCCGTCAATTCCAGCTGGCGCCCGCTGCGGCGGAACAGTTCCACGCCCAGGGTGTCGGCAAACTCGCTGAGCTGGCCGGAAATCGACTGCGGCGTCAGGTGCAGCTGCTCGGCCGCGCGCGCGATGCTGCCCGTCTTGGCCACCATCCAGAAATAGCGCAAGTGCTTGAAGTTGAGTGTGGACATGGTGTTTCCCGGAAAATAAATACATCGAATTTTTCGATGTATTCTTAAATTATATTCGATTTGTTCGATGTTTATAAGAAGGCTATGATGGCTGCTCAATTCATGCAAGGAGAGTGCCATGGACTTCAGAATACAAACAGAGCATTGCGGAGGCCGCCGATGAACGGCCTGGAAAGTATTGCAACGGCACCCATGTGGGCCGGTTTCATCGCCTTTGTCCTCGTGATGCTGGCGCTGGACTTGTTCGTCTTCGGCGGCAACAAGGCGCACAAGGTGGGCGTCAAGGAAGCGGCGACGTGGTCGCTCGTGTGGGTCGGCCTGGCCCTGCTGTTCAACGGCGGACTGTGGTGGTATCTGAACGGCACGGCCGGTCCCGAGATCGCCAACCAGAAGGCGCTGGAATTTTTCTCCGGCTACCTGATCGAAAAAGCCTTGTCGGTCGATAACGTGTTCGTCTTCCTGCTGATCTTCAGCGCCTTCCAGGTGCCGATCCAGTACCAGCGCCGCGTGCTGATCTATGGCGTGCTGGGCGCGATCGTCATGCGCGCCGTGATGATCATGGCCGGTGCGTGGGTGGTGAGCGAGTTCAGCTGGGTGCTGTACCTGTTCGGCGCCTTCCTGCTGGTGACGGGCATGCGCATGCTGGTGGCGGCCGATGCGGAGCCGGACGTGGCGAACAACCCGGTGCTGCGCTTTGCCCGCCGCCACTTGCGGGTGGCCGATGGCGACCACGGCGAACGTTTCTTCGTGGCAAAGGGTGGTTTGCGCTATGTCACGCCGCTGTTCCTCGTGCTGATCCTGATCGAGGTGACGGACCTGGTGTTCGCGGTCGATTCGATCCCGGCGATCTTCGCCATCACGACGGACCCGTTCATCGTCTTCACGTCGAACCTGTTCGCCATCATGGGCTTGCGGGCACTGTATTTCCTGCTGGTGGATGTGGCGGACCGCTTCCACATGCTCAAGTATGGCCTGGCGATGGTGCTGGTGTTCATCGGCGCCAAGATGCTGATCATGCCGTGGTACCACGTGCCGGTGGAAGCGTCCTTGCTGGTGGTGGCGGTACTGATCGTGTCGAGTTGCGTGGCCAGCGTGTTCATCACCCGCAGCGACAAGAAGTAAATGTTGTACGGCGCGCCCCGCCTGGCGGTGGCGTGCCTTTTAATTGACTAATAGAAAGAGTAGAAAATCATGCGTACCTATGAAGCAAACAGTCCCCAGGCAGCGGGACGTATCCTGGCCCTGATGATGGTGGTCGACGGCAACCTGGCCAGCGCCGAGTTGCAAGCCATGCATCGCAGCAAGATCCTCGAGCATATCGACCTGGAACCGGCCGCCTTCCAGCAACTGCTGCAAGACTTGTGCGACGACATGCTGACGTCGACCGTGCATGGCGCCGTGCAGCTGGCCCATGGCGTGATCGACAGCTTGCTCGATGAAATCACGGACCCGGACTTGCGTCGCAAGCTGCTGCAAGCCATGTGGAAGATCGCCGATGCGGATGACTGGCTGGCCGATGGCGAAGCCGTCTTGCTGGCCCGCGCCAGCGCGGCATGGTCGGCGGAAACAAACTTCCGCGCGCATGCCGCTTGAGGAAAATCAAGCCGCCTTGTGTCCCATGGCAATGACGGCGGCGCCGGCCAGGGCCAGGCCCACGCCGGCGATGTCCGTCCAGGCGGGCGTGACGCCGTCCACCAGCCACAGCCATCCCAGCGCCGTGGCGATATAGATGGCGCCATACGTGGCATACACCCGGCCGCTGGCGGCCGGATGCAGGGTCAGCAGCCAGACGAAGATCAGCAGGCTGACGGCGGCCGGCAACAGCAGCCAGGCGCTGCCCTTGTTGCTCAGCCATAGCATGGGCAGGTAGCAGCCCAGCAGTTCGGCCACGGCCGTGACGGTAAACAGCCCGAAAGTGCGGGCAAGGCTGGTCCATTCGAAGGCGTCGTTCATGCTATTCCTGTTGTGCGGTCAGCCGCCATTGTAGACGGGCCTGCGTCAATTCAGTTGCAGGGCGACATACAGCAGCAGGCGGTCATCCGTGTCGTCCAGGTCCAGCCCCGTCAGTTCGGCGATCTTTTGCAGCCGGTAATCGAGCGTGTTGCGGTGGATGTGCAGTGCCCTGGCCGTGGCCATCGGGTGGCTGTGGTGGCGGAACCAGGCGGCCAGCGTGCGCATCAGGGGGCCGGACTTGCGGTCGTGCGCCTGCAGGCGGGCCAGGGTCTGGCGCAATTGCTCCGCCTGCCAACCGGCTTGCAAGCCGGACAGCAGCACGGGCAGGCTCAGTTCCAGGTAGGAAAAAGTGGCTTGCCCGCCATCGCGGGTGCGCCCCACGCGCGCCGTCTGCTTCGCCGATTCATACGACGCCGTCGCGCCATCGAGGCCCGGCAAAGCCACTCCCATGGACAGGGTGGCGGGCGGCGTGAGCGCCTGCTGCGCCACCTGGTGCAGTTCGAGCAGGCGCTGCCTTGCCTGCGCCGCGCGCGCCTGCTGCGGGCCGCTGGCGGGAAAGGCGTCGAGCAGCACCAGTTCGCCCGGCGAGACGACGGCCATCAGCAGGGCGGGCCAGCGCGCCGACAGGTCGGACTGCACCTGCTGCAGCTGCGTCAGCACCTGGTCCAGCCGCTCGCCCGGACCTTCTCCCGCATCGGGTATTTCCAGCACGAACATGGCGCGCGGCACGCGCAAGTCCAGCGCCAGGCGTGCCGCCCACGCTTGCATGCTGGCATCGGAAATGCCCGTGCGGTACACGAGCTGGAACACGAATTCCTCGCGGTAGCGCTTTTCGTGCTGCAACTCGCTGACCAGCCGCGCCTGCTCCAGCATCATTTCCGCCATGGCCCGCACCAGTTCGCCGAACTGGCGCACGGCGTCCGGTTCGCCCGTCAGGCCCAGCACGCCGCAAATCTCGCCGCGCACCGTCAGGGGCAGGTTGATGCCGGCCCGCGTGCCCGGCAGCCTGGCCATGTCGGCCGCGCCGATTTCCACGCTGGCGTGCCGGGCCAGCGCCAGTTGCGCGCCCGGATGCAGGTCGCCCACGCGCTGCGGGTCGCCGCTGGCCAGGATCACGCCGCGCGCATCGATCACGTTGACGCTGAAGGGAATGATGTGCATGGTGCGCCGGACGATGTCCTGCGCCAATGGGGGATCGATGCTCGGCATGGTATTCACCTTCTGGTTTTGTGCATTTGCATGGAATAATCGGATTCAAGACGGGTTTTCTTCATGCATCCGCACGATGACTGTTTCTGTGGGCGATTGTACGATGGGCTGGTCGCATCCCATAAAAAAATAGTCAGGAGACACCCATGACCACCCATCCAGGCGCCAGCCTGTCCGCCGGCGCGTCCGCGCAGGACCGCGTGCGCGAAGGCGCCTACCGCAAGGTCACCTTGCATCTGATCCCCTTCATCTTCATCTGCTACCTGTTCAATTACCTGGACCGTGTCAATGTCGGCTTTGCCAAGCTGCAAATGCTCGATGCGCTGCAATGGAGCGAAAGCGTGTACGGCCTGGGCGCCGGCATTTTCTTCATCGGCTACGTGGCCAGCGGCGTGCCCAGCAATCTGCTGCTGCACCGCCTGGGCGCGCGCAAGGTCATCGGCACCCTGATGATCGCCTGGGGCATCGCCTCGGCCTGCCTGATGTTCGTCACCACGCCGGCCGCGTTCTACTCGCTGCGCTTCATCACGGGCGTGTTCGAGGCCGGTTTCTTCCCCGGCATCGTGCTGTACTTTACGAACTGGTATCCCGCTTCGCGCCGGGGCCGCATCATGGGCCTGTTCATGTCGGCCATTCCCATTTCCGGCTTGCTGGGCAGCCCCCTGTCGGGCTGGATGATGCAATCGTTCGCGGGCCACGGCGGCTTGGCCGGCTGGCAATGGATGTTCTTGCTGCAAGGCATTCCCACCGTGCTGCTGGGCTTTCTCGTGTATGTGCTGCTGAACGACGGCATCGCCCAGGCGAAGTGGCTCAATACTGAAGAAAAGCAGCTGCTGCGCGCCGACCTCGACGAGGACGAACGCCAGCGCCGCAACAGCGCGAGTACGGCCGACACCTTCGCCAGCGTGCTGCGCAACAAGCACGTGTGGATGCTGGGCCTCGTGTATTTCTGCATCCAGATGGGCGTGTACGCGATCAATTTCTGGCTGCCCACCATCGTCAAGTCGCTGGGTTTCGCCAGCCCCGTGGCCGTGGGCTGGATCAGCGCCATTCCCTACCTGTGCGCCAGCATCTTCATGATCTGGGTGGGCCGTTCGGCCGACAAGCACAAGGAACGCCGCTGGCATTTGAGCGGCCCTCTGCTGATGGCGCTGTGCGGCTTGCTGCTGGCCACCCAGGCACACGGCAACGTGGTCGTCGCCCTCATCGGCCTGTCGCTGGCGACCATGGGCGCGCTGTCCGGCCTGCCCATGTTCTGGCCCTTGCCGACGGCGTTTCTCGGCAGCGCGGCGGCGGCCGGCGGCCTGGCGCTGATCAATTCGCTGGGCCAGGTGGCGGGCTTCGTCAGCCCCTTCCTCGTCGGCTGGATCAAGGATGCGACGGGGGGCACCGACGTGGCCCTGTATATTCTTTCCGCAGTCATGCTGCTGGGCGCCATACTGGTGCTGCGCGTTCCCGCGCGCATCGTGAACCGTTGAACGAAGCTGCCATCGAACCGGAGGAATTGACCATGACGACCACCCCGGCGCCGCGCGCCTTGCTGCAAGCCATGTTCCAGGCCGCTATCGAAGCGGCCCAGCCATCGCACTGCATACCGCCCCATCTGCCGCCAGCGCCCAAGGGCCGCCTGATCGTCATCGGCGCCGGCAAGGCGTCGGCCGCCATGGCGCAAGCCGTGGAACGGCACTGGCCGGGACCGCTGTCCGGGCTGGTCGTCACGCGCTACGGCTATGCCGTGCCCTGCGAACGCATCGAGATCGTGGAAGCGTCGCACCCCGTGCCGGACCAGGCCGGCATGGACGCGGCGCGCCGCATGCTGGAACTGGTCGGCAACCTGCAGGCCGACGATACGGTGCTTTGCCTGATTTCGGGCGGCGGCTCGTCCCTGCTGGCCTTGCCGCTCGATGGCATCACTTTGGCCGACAAGCAAGCCTTGAACCGCGCGCTGCTGGCGTCCGGCGCCACCATCGGCGAAATGAATTGCGTGCGCCGCCATTTGTCCGCCATCAAGGGCGGGCGCCTGGCGGCCGCCTGCCATCCGGCGCAAGTCATCACTTTGGCGATTTCCGACGTGCCCGGCGACAAGCTGGGCGACATCGCGTCCGGCCCCACGGTGGGCGACGCGACGACATGCGAGGATGCGCTGGCCATCGTGCGCCGCTATGGCATGGACTTGCCGGACAGCATACGCGCCACCTTGGAAAGCGGGCGCGGCGAATCCGTGAAACCCGATGATCCCCGCCTGGCGCGCACGCGCACGACCCTGATCGCCACGCCGCAGATGGCGCTGGAAGCGGCGGCGCAGGTGGCGCGCGCGGCAGGCGTCACGCCGTATATATTGGGCGACAGCCTGGAAGGCGAGGCGAGGGACGTGGGCAAGGTGATGGCCGGCATCGCGCTGCAAACGGCGCAGCGGGGCCAGCCGTTTCCCGCCCCGTGCGTGCTGCTGTCGGGCGGCGAAACGACCGTCACCGTGCGCGGCAACGGGCGCGGCGGGCGCAACGTGGAATTCCTGCTGGCGCTGGGCATCGCGCTCGATGGACGCGAGGGTATCGACGCGCTGGCCGGCGACACGGATGGCGTCGACGGCCAGGAAGACATAGCCGGCGCGGTTCTTGCGCCGGACACCCTGCAACGGGCCTGGGCGCTGGGCATCAAGCCCCGCGACAGCCTGGACAACAACGATGGCCACGGCTTCTTCCAGACGCTGGGAGACAGCGTGGTCACGGGCCCGACATTGACGAATGTCAATGATTTCCGGGCCATCCTGATTACCTGAATTTAGAACCCTTCCAGCACGATCTTCCCTTTTGCCGTATTGCTTTCCAACAGGGCATGCGCGCGTTTCAGGTTTTGCGCGTTGATCGTGCCGAAGCGCTCTGCCAGGGTCGTCCTGATGACGCCGGCGTCCACCAGCTGCGCCAGCTCTTCCAGTAGTTCATGCTGTTTGACCATGTCCGGCGTCTGGAACAGCGAACGGGTAAACATCAGTTCCCAGTGCAGCGACACGCTCTTGCCCTTGAACTTGCGCACGTCGATGTACTCGGGGTCGTCGATCAGGGCAAACTTGCCTTGCGGCGCGATCAATTCCACGATCTGCTCGAAATGCCGGTCTGTCTGGTTCAGGCTGATCACATAGTCGACGGGCGGCAAACCCAGGCGCGTGATTTCCCCCGCCAGCGGCAGGCTGTGATCGATCACGTGGTGGGCGCCCAATCCCTTCACCCAGTCCGCCGTTTCCGCGCGCGAGGCCGTGCCGATGATGGTGACACCCGTCAATTGCCGCGCCAGTTGCACCAGCACGGAGCCGACGCCGCCGGCCGCGCCGATCACCAGCAGGGACTTGCCCGTCAAACTCTTGTCGCGGCTGAGCTGCAGGCGGTCGAACAGCAATTCCCAGGCCGTAATGGCCGTCAGCGGCAGGGCGGCGGCCGGAGCGAAATCGAGGCTGGCCGGCATGTGGCCGACGATGCGCTCGTCGACCAGCTGGAATTCGCTATTGCTGCCGGGGCGGTTGATGGCGCCCGCGTACCAGACCCTGTCGCCCACCTGGAACAGGGTGGCGTCGGGGCCGACGGCCGTGACGACGCCGGCCGCATCCCAGCCCAGCACTTCCGGCTGGCCCTCTTTCGGTGCGCGGTTCTTGCGCACCTTGGTGTCGACGGGATTGACGGAAATGGCCTTGACGGCGACGAGCAGGTCGCGCCCCGTGGCGACGGGCACGGGCAGCTCGATGTCGAGCAGGGCGTCGGCATCCGTGATGGGCAGGCTGTGGTGGTAGGCGATGGCTTTCATGTGCTTCCTCGTTGAGTGGATACCGTATGATGGTGGCAATGCCGCCCTGGAAACAGGGGGCGCGTACCGAAACACTTTCAAAGGAATGTTGAAAATTGCTGCGACTCGATGACTTGCAGGTATTTGTGCGCACGGCCGACCGGGGCAGTTTGTCGGCGGCTGCGCGCGAGATCGGCATCTCGCCCGCGCTGGCCAGCGCCGCCGTCAAGCGCCTGGAAGGCGTGTTGGGCTTGCGCCTGCTGGCCCGCACGACGCGCTCGCTGAGCCTGACGCCGGAAGGCACGCAATACCTGGAACATGCGCGGGAAGCCTTGCGCCTGCTGCGCGCAGGCCACGATGCCCTGCTGGCCGGCAAGGACAGTTTCGGCGGAACCTTGAAAATTGCCATGCCCTCCGACCTGGGCCGCAATCTGATGCTGGGCTGGCTGGACGAGTTCCAGCTGCGCCATCCGACACTGCATTACCAGCTCAGCGTCAGCGACCGGGTGGCCGACATGGTGCGCCAGCAAGTCGACGTGGCCATCCGCTATGGCCAGCAAGACGATTCGAGCCTGATCGCCATGCCGATCGCGCCCGCCAACGACCGGATGCTGGTGGCGTCGCCCGCCTACCTGCGCGAATACGGCCCTTTGCTGGCGCTGGAAGAGTTGTCGCAGCGCAATTGCCTGCGCTTCGCGCTGGAAGACGGCTTGCACGACCGCTGGACTTTTTACCGCCTGCCCCAGCGCGAGCAAGTGACGGTGTCCGTGAGCGGCAACCGCAGCGCCGACGACGCCGACCTGGTGCGCCGCTGGGCCGTGGCGGGACTGGGCATCGCCTATAAGTCGCGGCTCGACGTGGCGGGCGACTTGGACGCCGGCCGTCTGCAAGCGCTGTTGCCCGACGTGGCAGGCGAGGCCACGCCCTTGCACCTAGTCTGCACGCACCGGGCGCAGGTGACGCCGCTGGTGCTGCAGTTGCGCGATTTCCTGCGCGACAAATGTGCGCAGTTATTAAAACGGCAGAATTGACCGGAGAGCGTTGCTTATCTGATATCAGCGATTTTTTAAAATCACATCGCTCATGTATTGATTCAAATCGCGAAAGTCTTTTACCCGCCAGGCATATGGCGCAATCTTGACGCCATTCTCTTTCAAGGTCTTGGGAATCAGATCGCCATTCGGACGCAGGATGACCGACGATACGATCACGCCAGGATAATCCTTCAGGCGTTTTTTGAAGGCGGCGGTGGTCAGATCGGGCGTGGGCGGATTGCTTTTATTCGCCAACGGCCCCGTTCCCTTGATCTCTGCGCCATGGCACACGGCACAGCGCTGTACATACAGGGTTTTCCCATTCAGATTCTCCGCCAAGGCTGACGGCGCTTGAATCAGCGATAACGTTCCTAATGCAGCGATAAATAATATTTTCATTTCTTTTTAATGTGGATGTATTGTATGGATAATGTCTGGTTCGAGAGAAAAGACGGAATGCCATTGCAATACGCCATTCTCCCGATAACATTTTATCCGAGATGATTCATCATAATGTGCCCATGCCGGCGAGAGATTGGCTGGCAAACCATCGTGCCTGATTACAACTCGTTGCAAATGGCAATCATGCGCAGGTCAACCTGGGCGTACCCTCAAGCATTCTGCATGAAACCGCTTGAAGGACCGCCATGACCCCGCACCGACTATTGCCGACGACCTTGATTTCCCTGCTCTTGCTGGCCGGCTGCGCCGCGACCGGACCAGGACCGGCCGCCCAGGCCGATCATCGCGCGCAGAGCAGTCCCGCACAGGACATCGCCATGCTGGAACGAATCAGCTGGGGCGTGAACGGGGGCAGCGTGCGCCAGGTGCAGGACAAAGGCTGGAACGCCTGGCTGCGGACGCAGTTGCATCCAGGAAAAGCGGCCTTGCCGCCAGCCATCGCCGCGCAAATCGACGCCATGACCATTAGCCAGGTGCCGCTGGAGCAATTGGTGATTTCTATGGAGCAAAAGCGCAAGGAGTCGGCCGGCGTCATGGACGACATGGCGAAGCAGCAGGCGCAAAAGGATTACCAGCAAGAACTTAACCGCCTGGCGCGCGAAGCGGCCACGCGCTCGCTGTTGCTGGACGTGTATTCGCCGAACCAGTTGCAGCAGCAGCTGAGCTGGTTTTGGCTCAACCATTTCAGCGTGCACCAGGGCAAGCACAACTTGCGCGCCATGGTGGGCGATTACGAGGCCAACGCCATCGCGCCACATGCTCTGGGGAAATTCCGTGACTTGCTGGGCGCCACCGTCCACCATCCAGCCATGCTGCGCTACCTGGACAATGAAGCCAACGCCGCCAAGCGCATCAATGAAAACTATGCGCGCGAGCTGATGGAACTGCATACGCTGGGCGTGAACGGCGGCTATAGCCAGATGGACGTACAGGAACTGGCGCGCATCCTGACGGGCGTGGGCGTGAACCTGGGAGCGGACACGCCGAAGGTGAAACCGGCGCTGCAGTCGCAATACGTGCGCCGGGGCTTGTTCGAGTTCAATCCCAACCGCCACGATTACGGCGACAAGCAATTCCTCGGGCAAACGGTGAAGGGCAGGGGGCTGGCCGAGCTCGATGAAGCGCTGGACCGCCTGAGCCGCAGTCCCGCCACGGCGCACTTTATCAGCGGCAAGCTGGCCCAGTATTTCGTCGGCGATAACCCGCCCGCACCGCTGGTGGCGCGCATGGCGGCCACCTTCCAGCGCAGCGACGGCTTGATTGCCGACGTGCTGCAAACCATGTTCGACAGCCCCGAATTCAGGCAATCGCTGGGCAAGAAATTCAAGGACCCCATGCATTATGTCGTGTCGGCCGTGCGCCTCAGCTATGACGACAAGCCCATCCTGAATGCGGGACCCATGCTGAACTGGCTGTCGCGCATGGGCCAGCCCCTGTACGGACGCCAGACGCCCGATGGCTATCCGTTGACGGACGCTTCCTGGGCCAGTCCGGGGCAAATGACGACGCGCTTCGACATCGCCCGCACCATCGGTTCGGGCAGCGCCGGCCTGTTCAAGACGGATGGCCCGCAGCCGCAGGAAAAAGTGGCGTTCCCGCAACTGGCCAGCGCCCTGTATTACCAGTCGCTGCAGCCAGGCTTGAGTCCGGCCACGCGCCAGGCACTGGATCAGGCCGCTTCGCCGCAGGAGTGGAATACTTTTCTTCTTTCCTCGCCGGAAATGATGCACCGCTAAGTTGAAATCGGAGGATTGCCATGAATCGTCGTGACCTGTTGAAAGCCCTGGCCGCCGCACCCTTGTTCACTCGCGCGGGCAGCCTGCTGGCCGCACCCGCCACGGATGCGAAGCTGCTGTTCGTCTTCCTGCGCGGCGGCTATGATGCGAATAACTTGCTGGTGCCGGTCGGCAGCGATTTTTACTACACAGCGCGGCCGAATATCGCCATCGCGAAACCGGGCGAGGAAAACGGCGCGCTGGCCTTGAACGCCGACTGGGCCTTGCATCCGGCCTTGCGCGAGAGCATTTATCCCATGTTCACGGGCGGCGAGGCGGCCTTCATCCCGTTCGCGGGCACGACGGATTTGACGCGCAGCCATTTCGAGACGCAGGATACCATCGAGCTGGGACAAGAGATCAACACGCGGCGCGACTTCCGTTCGGGTTTCCTGAACCGCCTTGTGCAGACCTTGAATGGCAGCAAGGCCGGCCCCGCCATCGCTTTCACCGACCAGCTGCCGCTGATCTTCCAGGGCGGCGTGCAAGTGCCGAACATGGCGCTGCGCTCCGTGGGCAAGTCCGGCATTGATGCGCGTCAAAGCCAGATCATCGCCGCCATGTACCGGGGCACGCCCCTGCAGCAACCCGTCAGCGCGGGCTTTGTCGTGCGCGACGACGTGACGAAGGAATTGATGGGGGAAATGCAGGCGGCCAACCGCAACGCCATCAGTACCAAGGGTTTTGAACTGGAAGCGCAGCGCATCGCCCGCTTGATGAAGGACAAGTACAACCTCGGCTTCGTCGACGTGGGCGGCTGGGATACGCACGTGGGGCAGGGCGGCGCCAGCGGCTACCTGGCGGGGCGCTTCGATGAACTGGGACGGGGACTGGCCGCGTTTTCGCAGGAAATGGGCAGCGCCTGGCGCAATACCGTCGTCGTCGTCGTCAGCGAATTTGGCCGCACCTTCCGCGAAAACGGCAACCGCGGCACGGACCACGGCCACGGCAGCGTGTTCTGGGTGCTGGGCGGCGGGATCAAGGGCAAGCAGGTGGCGGGCGAGCAAGTGGCGATTGCGCAGGCAAACCTGTTCCAGAACCGCGACATGCCCGTGCTGAATGAATACCGGGCCGTGCTGGGCGGATTGCTGCGCCGCACTTTCGGCTTGACGCCGGCGCAACTCGACCACGTGTTTGCCGGCGTGAAACCGGCGGAACTGGGCCTCGTGTAAATCGGCGAATCTCCGTGTTACGCTACGCCTGCGCATGTGGCGCATAGCGAATACTGGCGGCCGATGGTGCCGGGCACGAATGGAGCAGCATGAACGATACCCAGCGCGACATTGTCAGCGCAGGCTTTTCCCTGGCCCTGATCGCCGTGACGGCCTTCGTCATGCAGCGTTTCTTTTTGCCGCTCGTGTGGGCCGGCATCCTGTGCGTGGCCACCTGGCCTTTGTATGTGCGCGTGCGCGCGGCGCTGGGCCAGCGCACCATCGTCGCGGCAGCCGTGCTGACCCTGGCGTTTGCCTGCATCTTCATCATTCCCGTGCTGTTCGGCGTGGCGCAGGCGGCGCGCGAAGTGCCCGTGCTGGCCAATTTCGTCGTGCATGCGAATGCCGACGGCTTGCCCGTGCCGGACTGGGTGGCGCATGTCCCGCTGGCCGGCAGCGCCATCGGCGACTGGTGGCAAGCCACCCTGAGCCAGCCCCATGGCCTGGGCCACTTCTTTGCGGGCAGCGCCGTGGGCGGCTTTCATTCCGCGCGCGACATGCTCAAGGTGCTGGGCGCGGACGTGTTCCACCGCCTGGTCGATTTCGGCCTGGCGTTTTTATGCCTGTTTTTCTTTTACAAGGATGGCGAAGCGCTGACGCGCCAGATCACGGCCGTCGGCAGCCATTTTTTGCGTCCCGAACGGTGGGGGCGCTATGCGCAAAAGATCCCCACGGCCATCCGCGCCACCGTCAACGGCCTGGTGCTGGTGGGCCTGGCAGAAGGCGTGCTGATCGGCATCGCCTACGCCATCGCCGGCTTGCCGTCACCGGCCCTGTGGGCGTTTGCCACGGGCATCCTGGCCATCATCCCGTTTGGCGCGCCGCTCGCATATGGATGCGCGGCCGCCTTGCTGGTCTTCCAGGGCAATGTGGGCGCCGCCATCGGCGTGGCCGCCTGGGGCACCGTGGTGCTGTTCGTTGCCGACCACTTCGTGCGCCCCGGCATGATCGGCAACGCCACCCGCTTGCCCTTCCTTGCCGTGCTGTTCGGCATCCTGGGGGGCGTGGAAACCCTGGGCCTCGTGGGCTTGTTCATCGGCCCTGTCGTGATGGTGCTGTTTGTTACCTTGTGGTACGAAGCGAATGCGACTGACCGCGTACCGCCGGCCAACATGCCTTCCAGCACAGCTGCCGATGCAGGTGCCGACGCACTTGCCGGTACAGCTGCCGAAACACCTGCCAGCCCGGCCGCGCTGGAACGCACACAGTAGTGAGGGGTCGGTCAGCGTGCCGCTGGCCGGTACTGAGGCGTTCCCGGCGTGGCCGGACGGAGCTGACTTGATAACAGGGTGCGAACACCTTGTTTTAAAGTCATTCTTAATGTGCCTTGGATAGAATAAGCAACCAACGGCGCATCAGCAGCACTTCAACATAGCCCGGCTCGATGCCCGTACCGCACTCGATCAAGGGATTGACGGTGTAGTAGCGCTTGCGGAAGTCGCGGCAGACGAGGATTTCGCGCTTGCCCATGCGGACGAGGAAAGAGCTTGGGGCGTATTCCAGGCCGAACCGTGAGCCAAAACCGCTATTCAATGTTGCCATGACAATTCCTTTGAGGGAGATGTGTTGAACGAGTCATCAGAATAGCATAACTACTGTATGAATACACAGCTACTGTATGAATAAACAGTATTTTTTTATTGGTGTGGTTTTTTTGATCAGTACCGGGAACATGAAAGAGAGATGAGTTTGCAAGAGAAAAATGACATGGGCATGACCACGGGCTGGACCACGAAACTGCGCCGCTTCGTCGAGGCTCGCCTGTCGCCCGAAGGCGAACTGGGCCTGCATATGACGGTGGGCGTGGCCCTGATGCTCGTCGCCATCGTGGTCTTCCATGAGATCGCCGAAGCCGTCATGGGCATGCAGCAAATTACCGTGATCGACTTGCAGGTGGCGCAGTGGTTCAACCAGCATGCCGTGCCGTGGATCACCAGTTGCCTGCTGGTCATCACGCATATGCATGGCGTGATCGGCGCCATCATCCTGGCCGTCTTGCTGGGCTGGTATCTGCACCGCAAGGGCGCCAGCTACTGGCTGTTTACCCTGGTCATTACCATGCCGGGCGTCATGTTTTTGAACCTGCTGCTAAAGTACATTTTTGTGCGCGCGCGGCCCAGCTTTGACGAGCCCATCCTGCAGACGGCCCTGAGCACGTACAGCTTTCCCAGCGGTCATACGGCCACCTCGACGGCCCTGTACGGCTTGCTGGCCGCCTACCTGATTTGCCAGACGGCGCCGGGCGCGTGGGGCAAGCGCATCGCCATCGCGCTGGGCGCCTTCCTGATGGCGTCACTCGTGGGTTTCAGCCGCATTTACCTGGGCGCGCATTACCTGAGCGATGTGCTGGCGGCCATGGCGGAAAGCTATGGCTGGCTGGCCATCTGCATCGCCGGCGTGTCGACCCTGCGCCGCCGCCGGCATATCCGGCAAACCAGATAAGGGGAAACCATCCTGAGCAAGATTGCAGTCATCATCAATGCGGGCGCCGGTTGCGGCTATGCGCCCGACTGGGCGCAGCAGCTCGAAGCGAAATTCGCCGCCGTGGGGCTCGACGCCGCCATCACCCTGGCCGCCAGCGGCGCCGACATGATCGCCACGGCCGGGCAGGCGCTGCGCGATGGCGCGCCCATCGTCGTGGCCGGTGGCGGCGACGGCACCATCAATGCCGTCGCGTCCGTCGTTGTCGGCAGCGGCACGCCGTTTGGCGTCTTGCCGCTGGGTACCCTGAACCATTTCGCCAAGGATTTGAACATTCCGCTCGAGCTCGATGCGGCGATCGCCAACGTGGCGCAGGGCGTGCCGCACCAGGTCGACGTGGGTGAAGTCAATGGCCGCATCTTCCTGAACAATTCCAGCCTGGGCCTGTATCCCGACATCGTGCGCGACCGCGAAAAGCAGCAGCGCCGGCTGGGACGGGGCAAGTGGCTGGCGTTCAGCTGGGCGCTGGTGGCCGCGTTGCGCCGCTATCCCTTCCTCAGCGTGCAATTGAAACTGAAGGACGCCGTGCATGCGCGGCGCACGCCGTTTGTCTTTATCGGTAACAATGAATACCTGATGGAAGGCTTGAATATCGGCGAGCGCGAACGGCTCGATGGCGGCCAGCTGAGCCTGTACGTGGCGCAGCGTCCGGGCCGCCTGGGATTGCTGAAGCTGGCCTTGCATGCGCTGTTCGGCAGGTTGTCGCAGGCCAAGGACTTCGACGTGCTGACGGCGACCGACCTGGAAATCGCCACGAAGCACCGGCGCCTGCGCGTGGCCACGGATGGCGAAGTGACCGTCATGAATACGCCGCTGCAGTACCGCATCCGCCCCGCCGCGCTGACGGTGCTGGTGCCTGCGCCGGCACCTTCCGGGGAGTAAGGCCATGCGTACCATCGTGCATTTGTCCGACTTGCATTTTGGCAAGGTCGACGCGGACTTGCTGGCGCCCTTGCGCGCGCTCGTCGAACGGCTGGAACCTGACGTGGTGGTGGTGTCGGGCGATTTGACGCAACGGGCCCGCAGCGCCCAGTTCCAGCAAGCACGGCAGTTTCTCGACAGCTTGCCGGGGCCGCAGATCGTGGTGCCGGGCAACCATGACGTGCCTCTTTATAACGTCTTTTCCCGCTTCCTGACGCCGCTGGTGAAATACCGGCGCCATGTGACGGACGATTTGTCGCCCGAATATGTGGACGAGGAAATCGCCGTGCTGGGCATCAATACGGCCCGCTCGCTGACCTTCAAGGATGGCCGCATCAGCCACGAGCAGATCGATTTCCTGCGCGAACGCCTGGGCCGTTTGCCGCCCGATTTGACGCGCATCATCGTTACGCATCATCCATTTGACTTGCCCGAGCACTTCGACGACGATGATCTGGTCGACCGTGCGCCGCTGGCGCTGCAAATGTTCTCCGAATGCGGCGTGGATCTATTGCTGGCCGGGCACTTGCATGCGAGCGTGGCGGGCAACACGGCCGAGCGCTACAAGATCGCCGGCTACGCTGCCCTGATGGTGCAGGCGGGCACGGCCACGTCCACGCGGGGCAGGGGCGAATCGAATTCCTTCAACGTGCTGCGCGTGGAAAACAGTTGCATTCGCGTCGAGCGCTACAGCTGGAATGAAGACAGCGCCGACTTTGAAAAAGTCAGCACGGAAGCGTTCGCGCGCCAGGGCGGCGTGTGGGCCAGCTTGCGGCCGCTGTAGCCAGAATTAATGGGGTAGGCGGCAACCGGCATCAGGAGTGGCCGGCAAAATGGCCAGGGCTAGGCGCGTTGCCGAAGACAGTACGAATAGTACGGCGAGGCAATGCAACAACGCCCTGGACTTTTTGATGGCTACTCCGCTACAGCCAGTAATTCATGAAGCGGGCCGCCCACTCCTTCATACGGTCGGCAATCGGCCGGGTTTCCCATTTCGCCCTGGTGATCTCTTCCGAGTCGCGCAAGTCTTCCTGGAAGGCGTTTTCCATTTCGCGGCCGAAGCTGTCGCCCAGCACGATCACGTTCAGTTCGCTGTTATGCAGGAAGCTGCGCATGTCGATGTTGGTCGAGCCCACCGTCGACCAGGCGCCGTCGATGACGGCCGTCTTGGCGTGCAGCACGGCCAGTTTCAAGTGGAAGATGCGGATGCCGCCGGCCAGCAGCTGGTCGTACAGCGCGTGTCCCGCATGGAACACGAGGCCGCTGTCGGACACGCCGGGCAGCACCACGGTGACGTCCACGCCCCGTTTCGCGGCGGCCACCAGCGCGTCGACCGTCTGCTGGTCGGGCACGAAATAGGCGGACGTGATGTGGATGGATTTTTTTGCTTCCTGGATGGCCAGGATATACGCCTTGTAGATTTCGAAGCCACCGTCCGGCTCGCTGGCCACGACGCGCACCAGCTTGTCGCCCACTTCCGACAGGGTGGGGAAGTAATTCGCATCCGGCAAGTCGGCCTGGTCTTGCTGGGCCCAGGTGCGGATAAATAGCCACTGGAAGGCGGCCACGGCCGGGCCTTCCACTTTCACGTGGGTATCGCGCCAGCCCACGTCGCTCTTGTCGGCGGACTTGTTCTTGGAGCGGAACAGCGAGCTTTTCGCATAGGTGTCGCTGATGTTGACGCCGCCCGTAAACGCCGTCTTGCCGTCGACGATCAGCACCTTGCGGTGGTCGCGGTTGTTGATCTTCCAGTCGTCGCCCTTGAGCTTGGCGGGATTGACGGGGTTGAAGGCCACCAGGTGCACGCCGGCCGCGCGCATGCGCTCGAAGAACGCCTGCGGCACGCCGAGGGTGCCCACGCTGTCGTAGATGACGTTGACCGTCACGCCCGCCTGCTGCTTTTCGATGAGCATGTCGGCAAACTTCAGGCCCAGCGGGTCCTGGTCGAAGATATACGTTTCCAGGTTGATGCTGTTCTTCGCTTCGCTGATGGCCTGGAACATGGCTTCCATCGTTTGCGGGCCGTCAAACAGCAGGGTCACCTTGTTGCCCTTGATCAAGGGCACACCCGTGGCCGCCTCTTCCAGCGCGGCCTGGGCTTTCAAGTCCATGCCGGACTTCGCCCAGCGCTTGTTGAGCAGGGCGGCGCGGCTGTTGACGTTCAGCACGGAGCCTTTGCCCGTGATCACCTTGGGCTTGGCCACCGGTTCCAGCGTGGTGTTGAGATTCTTGACGTTGGGCAGCGAGGCGCATGCAGCCAGGGTCCAGCACAGCAGTAGGGCGGTGAGGCAGGGTTGCATGCGCCTGGCGGTCATTTTTGAGCCTTGGTCGTGGGTGACAGGTTTGCCGAATCATCGGCCAATGCCAAAGGTGGCGGGTTTTTCGAGCCGAAGAAGAAGACGATGGGCGAGCGCAGGAAGCGCTTGCCCAGGATCTTCAGCAATTGCATGCCGTGCTTGAAGCGCACCTGGCGCGAACGCAGGGCCACCCACAGGGCCAGGCCGAAGCTCACCAGCAGGTTGGCCGTGCCGATGGCGAAGATGCCCGACAGCGACTTGACGGCCAGTTGCCAGCTCATGTTGTGGTCCAGGCCCACCAGGGCCGTGGCGAAGTTGGCGGCCGAGAAGGTGATGTGGCGGATATCGATCGGCAAGCCGATCAGGAAACCCAGGGTGCCGATGGAACCGAGCAGGATACCGAAATAGAAGTTACCCATCAGGCCGCCCAGGTTGTTTTCCAGATACAAACCCAGCCGCTGCAGGCGTTCCTGGCCGATGACGCGGCCCAGGCCGCGCAATTGTGCGATGCGCTGCGCCCAGCGCGTGTACAGGGCCTGGTTGTCGTAGTAGCCGGAAATCAGGCCGGCGACGAACAGGCACACGCCGGCGATCATGGCGTAGAAGATGGCGGGGCTGCCGATGGGGTCGATATCGTGCAGCAAATGCATGGCCTTCTCGGGCGTCACCAGGTTGTGTCCCGTGATCGCCTTGTAGCCGAGCGCGATCAGCCACGCCGTGGGGATGGCCGTGGCCAGGTTGCCCAGCACGGCCATGTTTTGCGTGCGGAACACCTTGTTGATCAATTCCGCCATGCTGTCGAGGTCGATATTCCGCCCATCCTTGCTGTGCAGGCCGGCGGCGATGCGCGACGCCGTCATGGCCGGCTGCTTGGTGGCCACCGTGAAATGCAGCAAGTGGATGAACATGAAGCCGATCGAGTAATTCATGCTGAACATGAACGCTTCGACCAGCGGCGCCGAGCGCAGGTAGGACATCAATATCTTGAACAGGGCCATGAAGCCGATGATCACGCCCGCGCCCGCGGACGAGAGGAACATGGCGCCCATCTCGCGGCGGTTTTCCGCGATGTAATGCTCGCCCGTGCGGCTGGCGTTTTCCGTCACATTGCGCGCCAGCAAGTTGATATTGTCGGAAAACAGGTCGCTGACCTTGTATTTGTTGTTGTGCGCCTGGATCAGTTCCAGCGCCAGCCCGACGGCGCCCGCGCGGCGGCGGCTGACGGGTTGCGGGTGCAGCAAGTCTTGCGTGGCGTCCACCGTGATGGCGGCGATGTCCACGTTGTTCGAGGCCGGCAATTCGCCGCTCGTGTCGACGAGGAACAGCAGCTTGCGCAGGCGCTCGATACTTTGCGCCAGCGCCACCAATAAATACGTAAGGGGGATGCTGGTGCCCTGGTACAGCGCCTTCTTGCGGATCTTGGCGATGACGGCGTCGCACTGGTCCAGCATCACCAGCAAATGGCGCGCATCTTCGATGTGCTCGAGATCGCCGTGCAGCAGATTCGTGTAGGCGTCCAGGTAGGCGTTCACTTCCGTGTTCTGCACCATGAACGGCGACTGGAACACTTCAATTTCGCTATGGAAACGCGTCAATTCCGGTTCCAGGCCCATGGCGCAGACGCGGTAGGACAGGGTGCGGATGGCGTCGAGCATGCCTGGCAGCATGATATTGCCGTCGCCGACGGCCAGTTCGATGTCGTCGCTGGTGAGCACGTCGAACAGTTCCAGCCAGTCCGTGGCGGGCACGTTGCTGATCCACAAATAATCGGTCTTCAGGTACAGCACCTGGTCGAGCGCGTCGTTCAGGTATTCGTCGCCGAGGGCGGGCGGCAGCATGCGGTAGGCGATGCGGCGTTTCAATTCCGTGAAAAAGCCGCTGTTCGACAGCACGCCGATATCGGTGTACAGGCTGGCGTGGCGGCGCGCGGCCAGCACGCGCAGCACGTATTCGTGCAGGGCGCGCGCTTGCGCGGGGTTACCTTTGAGAAGCTGGCGCAGGGTGCGCACGTTGGCAATCGCGGTAGCGCTGTCGTGGGGGCGCTTGGGACGCAGTGAGTTGAATAGTTCCACCAGCAAGTCGATATTGCTGGAGTTGGGGTCAATGCGTTCGAGGATAGCTAGCATGCAGAAAAAACGGGCGAGCCGCTGTCGGTAAAACCAGTAGTGTACCGCCTGCGTCAATTCTCGCAACGTTCGCCACCGAACATTGCTTTACGGCAGGGCCTGCATTTAACGCCATTTTGCCGCAAATTGCCTGAATCATGCTCACTCTTGCGTGTTGTCAGTACGCGACGCGGTTTCATGGCCTAAGCTGAAGTTTCTGTTGTACAACGCACGGATGGCTGGACAAAAAGCGAGGATAAGGTAACACTAAGATCAGACACACAGCGCATGTCCTGATCAATACCGGGAAGTTTCAATTCACGTTACCGAGATATTTATCATGCAGACCTCGTATTTTGCGCTTGCTGTGATAGGGATGGGGCCGTGGATGCTTTTTGCACCGGCCCAGGCTGCCGATGGCGCAGGCAGTGCCGCATCCACTAACGTTGCCGTGTACGGCGTGCTCGACGCAGGCATCGTGGCCGAGCGGGGCTGCGCCGCCAATTGCGCCAACACCAAGGTGTCCGGCGGCGTGGCGTCCGGTTCGCGCCTGGGCGTGCAGGGCCGCGAAGCGCTGGGCAATGACGTGTCCGCCGTATTTACCCTGGAAGCGGGCGTGCAGAACGACACGGGCCAGTCGGAAGAGGGCCGTTTGTTCGGCCGCCAGGCCTACGTGGGCCTCGACAGCCGCCTGGGCGCGCTGACCCTGGGGCGCCAGTACAATCCGCACTACCTGGCCCTGACCGACGTGGCCGACCCGTTCAAGGGCGGCATGGCCGGCAGCGCGAGCAATTTGGCCGGCTACAGCGTGAAACGCTACGACAATACCGTCAAGTACGTGACGCCCGCCTTGCGCGGCGTGACTGCCAGCGCCATCTACAGCTTTGGCGAGTCGCCGTACAGCAACGCCAGCAACCGCGCGTATGGCGCCACGCTCGGCTATTCGGCCGGCGCCGTGAATGTCAGCGTGTCGCACCAGCGCAAGAATAACCTCATCCTCGCTTCCGGCACCTTGCCCGCCATCGACATGTCGGCCCGCAACACCCTGATCGCGGCGAATGTCGACCTGAAAGTGGCCACCGTCTTTGCCGCCGTGGGCGTGAACAAGGGCTATGGCAGCTCGCCGTGGGACCCGAACAACGCCTACAGCGCGCTGGCCCTGTCGATGTCGTCGTCGGACAGCCGCGACACCTTGCTGGGCGTGTCCGTGCCCGTGGGCGGCTTCAAGCTGCTGGCGTCCTGGGTGCGCAAGGATGACCGCGACCTGGCCAACCGCGACGCCAGCCAGATGGCCGTCGGCCTCACGTATTCCCTGTCAAAGCGCAGCGATTTCTACGCGTCCTACGCGAAGATCCACAACAAGAACGGCGCCCGCTACACGGTGGGCAATGCCAGCGACAGCGGCCGCGGCGATGCTGCCTTCAACCTGGGCTTCCGTCACGGTTTCTGAATTGATGCCGCGGCAGGGGCCGGGGCAGGGCAGCTGGCGCCCAGCCACTTGCCGCTGCTCGTCACGTTCACCTGTTCCGGTGCGCCGCGCGCGCTGGTCGTCACGGCCAGCTGCATGTTGAAAGCCTGGTCGCCCGTAAACATGACCTTGCCTTCGCCGCTCGATTTCGGGTTGGCGCAAGTGAACGATACCTGCATGCCGCCCGCGATGTCCGTGTTTTTCGACTTGCAATCGCCGGGCTGGCCCGTGGGAATCTGCTTGCGCGCCGCCATGTCCGGCGTCACGCACGCCGTCACGCGCACGGCGCCGTCGGCGCCCACGGTGGGCATGGCCATGCCGCGGCTGGCCGCCATGCTTTCCAGCTGCTTGCGTTGATCGGGAGGAAGGTTGCCCAGTTGTTGCAGCACCATGGACATGGCGTTGTCGGTGGCGGCGTCCGGCGACGCCATCTTGCTGTCGACTTGCCACAGGCCCGGCTTGATGGTGGGCGATGGCGCGGCGGCGTGGGCGCCGGCGTGGCTGCCTAAGGCGGCGCAAGCCAGCAGGGTCAGGCGTAGCAGGGATTTTTTCATCGTGGGGTCTCCGGTATGGGCAGACCCCAGCATACGGCATGGCAAGCGGGGCACGCTTGCCATTGTGTTACAAACTGTGATCGGGCTCGATGCGCCGCACGTCCACGCAGGCGATGCGGCGCTCGTCGGCCTCGACGATTTCATAACGCAAATCATCGAGTTCCAGCACTTCGCCCACGGCCGGCATGTTTTCGAAATGCGCCAGCAGGAAGCCGGCCAGCGAGTTGTATTCGCCGTCTTCGCTGACCAGGGTTTCCGTCTCGAACACTTGCTCCAGGTAATGCAGGTCCGTCGCGCCATCGATGCGCCAGTGGCCGGGGCCCAGCACTTCCACGTCCGGCTGCTCGTCCTCGTCGGGGAATTCGCCGGCGATGGCTTCCAGGATGTCGATGGGCGTGAGCACACCCTGCACGGTGCCGAACTCGTCGACCACCAGCACCAGCTGGCCGCGCGAGCGCTTTAACGTTTCCATGGCTTTCAGCACACCGGCCGCTTCCGGCACGACGACGGCTTCGCGCATGCTGTCCGGGTCGATCTTGCCGCGCGACACCAAGTCCTCGATCAGGTCCTTGCTGCGCGCGATGCCGACCACGTTATCCAGGTCGTCATTGCAGACAGGAATCATGCTGTGCGGCGTTTCGCGCAGCAATTGCAGCATCTTCTCGCTGCTGTCGTTCAGGTTGACCCACGATACGTCGCCGCGCGGCGTCATGACGGAGCGGATCGAGCGTTCGGCCAGGGTCAGTACGCCGCTGACCATGTTGCGCTCTTCCACGCCGAAGGCGGAAACGTCGGGCAGTTCCTTGACTTCGTGCTCTTCCACGGCTTCGCGGCCCTTGCGTCCGCCCAGCAGGCTCAACACGGCTTGCGCCGTGCGGTCGCGCAGCGGGGCGTTCGACTGCAGCTTGAGGAAGTTGCGGCGCGCCAGCTGATTGAAGAACTCGATGACAATCGAGAAACCGATAGCGGCGTACAAATATCCTTTCGGAATGTGGAAGCCCAGGCCTTCGGCCACCAGCGACAGGCCGATCATCAGCAGGAAGCTCAGGCACAGCACGACGACGGTGGGGTGGGCGTTGACGAAGCGCGTCAGCACTTTCGACGCCAGCATCATGACGACGATGGAAATGACGACGGCCGCCATCATCACGTACAGGTTTTCCACCATGCCGACGGCCGTGATGACGGCGTCGAGCGAAAAGACGGCGTCGAGCACGACGATCTGCGCCACCACGAGGCCGAAGCCGGCGTAGACTTTCGGGCCCGTCTGGGCGTGCGTGACCCCTTCGAGGCGCTCGTGCAGCTCGCTGGTGGCCTTGAACAGCAGGAACAGGCCGCCGACGAGCAGGATCAGGTCGCGTCCCGAAAACGAGAATGTCAGTATGGAAAACAATGGCGTGGTCAGGGTGACCAGCCAGGAAATCAGCGAGAGCAGGCCCAGGCGCATGACGAGGGCCAGGGTCAGGCCCAGCACCCTGGCCTTGTCGCGCTGGTGCGGCGGCAATTTCTCGGCCAGGATGGCGATGAAAATCAGGTTGTCGATCCCCAGTACGATTTCCAGTACGACCAGCGTCAGCAGGCCGACCCAGATTGTCGGGTCAAATAACCATTCCATGTGTATAACCTTGTAAAGTCGATCAGTGTAAAGCGTGCCTGGTGGCTAGAGCCCCGGGCGCGTGGGTGCTGCATGCATGTCTTCAGGGGCGGACGCGCGGCGGCCGGGTGGCCAGCCGCACGTCCGCTTCGGCAAGTGCGCCCGGTCCCGCTTGCCAAATGATGGCGCAAAACGGCGCCCCCTGGCGCGAGCTCGGGTACAGCGTGATGGGGTCGTTGTCGCATTCTTCAGTATCGCAGCTGTCGCCAGGCAGGTCCGCGTGGAGGCTGGCGTCAGCACAATCGATGCCGAAGGCGGGCGTGGCGGCAGCGCCGGCCGCGATTGCATGCTGGAATGGGGAAGGACTGGCGTAGGCCATGCTGGCGAACGCCTGGGGTAACGCGATGAAAACAAAAAGGCAGAGCAGGACGAGAGCTCGTCTCATATACAGGCAGATAGTTCTGGAACCAGGGAGTATAACACGGGCACATAACAGCTCGATGACAGGACTTGCGTAAGTGATAAGTATGCCGTAAATTGCGAGAGCAATGATTTCCCTGGGCGGCGAAGACGCAGCGCGGGTCCATGGCAATTCTTGCGTTTGTATTCCATGGCGCCGCTTTTGCGCTTGTCTAAAACGTAGTGTTACCAGGACTCTGCCTTGAAACCCATTACCGCCCTCCTGCTTGCCGCCGGCATCCTCTCGCCTTCGTTCATCCTTGCCGCCACTCCGGTGGAAGCGGCGCCGACCCAGAAAGCCGGCAAGGCTGCGCCCAGCCGCGCCGCCGTCAAAGTCACGTCCGTCGAAGGCATCACGGAATACCGCCTGTCCAACGGCTTGCGCGTGCTGCTGTTCCCCGACGCCAGCAAGCCCACTTTGACCACCAACATCGTCTACCTGGTCGGTTCGCGCCATGAAAACTATGGCGAAACGGGCATGGCCCACTTGCTCGAGCACTTGCTCTTTAAGCCCAGCGCCAATTTCGGCGTCAAGAAGGGGACCAAGACCCCCGTCGAGATCCTGAACTCGACGGGCGCCCAGTTCAACGGCACCACCTGGTACGACCGCACCAATTACTACGCCACCTTCCCCGCCAACGACGACAACCTGCGCCAGATGCTGGCCATGGAAGCGGACCGCATGGTGAACGCCGCCATCGACCAGAACGACCTGTGGAATCCGAAGACGCAGAAGGGCGAAATGACCGTCGTGCGCAACGAGTTCGAAATGGGCGAGAGCGACCCGATCGGCGTGACGAGCGAACGCATCCAGGCCGTCGCCTACGACTGGCACAACTATGGCAAGTCGACCATCGGCGCCCGTTCCGACATCGAGCAGGTGAATATTCCCCGCCTGCGCGCGTTTTACCATAAATATTATCAGCCGGATAACGCCGTGCTGATGGTGGCGGGCCGCTTCGACGAAGCCAAGGTCTTGAAGCAAATCAATGAGCTGTTCGGCAAGATCCCGAAACCGACGCGCGTGATCGAGCCGACCTACACGGCCGAACCCGTGCAAGATGGCGAGCGCGCCGTGACGGTGCGCCGCAGCGGCGGCACGCAGTTCGTCGGCGCCGGCTACCACGTGGCGCCGTCCGGCAACCCGGACGCCGTCGCCATCGAGGTGCTGGGCCACGTGCTGACGGACGCGCCGGCCGGCCGCCTGCACAAGGCGCTGGTGGAAACCAAGCTGGCCAGCAAGATCGAATACAACTCCGTGAGCAACCTGGAGCCCGGCTACAACCTGTTTGGCGCGCTGGTGCCCGTCGATGGCAACCTTGATGCGGCGCAAGCGGCCATGCTGAAAGTGCTGGAAGACTTGAAATCGCAGCCGGTCACGGACGCGGAAGTGGCGCGCGTGAAACAGCAGCTGAACAAGCAGATCGAACTGGCCACCTCGAACACGGCGAGCCTGACGATCGCCCTGACGGAATCGCTGGCGGCCGGCGACTGGCGTTTGTTCTTCCTGCAGCGCGACCAGCTCGACAAGCTGACGACGGCGCAAGTGCAGGCGGCGGCCGAGAAATACCTGAAGAGCTCGAACCGCACCCTGGGCCGCTTCATCCCGACCGATGCGCCGGACCGCACCGTCGTGCCGGCCTACGCCGATGTGGCGCCGCAACTGGCCGGCTACACGGGCCGCGCCGTCGTGGCGCAGGGCGAAGCGTTCGACCCCAGCCCAGACAATATCGAAGCGCGCACCACGCGCTTCACCTTGCCGAACGGCTTGAAGGGCGCCTTGCTGCCGAAGAAAACCAAGGGCAGCACGGTCAGCGTCGTGTTGAAACTGCGGATCGGCAGCGAAGAGAGCTTGCGCGGCAAGGGGCAAGTGGGCAGCTACACGGCGAATCTGCTGTCGCGCGGCACGGATAAACTGTCGCGCCAGGAAGTGAAGGACAAGTTCGACCAGCTGGGCATGCAGGTCGCCATCACGGGCGGCGCCGAGGGCGTCACCGCCATGCTGACAGGCAAGCGCGAAAACTTGCCAGCCGCCATGGACTTGCTGGCGCAAGTGCTGCAAAAGCCGGCCTTGAACGAGACGGAATTCCTGGAATTGCAGCGCGAGCGCGTCGGCCGCGCGGAGCAGGAATTGCCTGAACCGCAGCCGCTGGCCGTGAACGCCTTCCGCCGCCTGCTCGACGCCACGCCGGAAGGCCATGTGCGCCACGTGGCCACCTTGCCGGCCGAGCTGGCGCAATGGAAAGCCATCCAGGTGGCCGACGTGAAAGCCTTCCATGGCGCCTACTATGGCGCGTCGAACGCGACTTTTGCGGCCGTGGGCGACTTCGACCCGGCCGCGCTGAAGGCGCAAGTGGCCAGCCTGTACGGCAGCTGGAAGGCGCAGCAGCCGTATGTGCGCATTCTTGACACCGTCAAGCCCGTCAGCGGCGAGAAAGTCACATTGGAAACGCCGGACAAGGCGAACAGCGTGCTGTTCGCCATCCAGCCTATCCCCCTCAAGGATGACGCCGCCAGCTATCCCGCCTTGCTGATCGCCAATCACATGCTCGGCGGCGGCGCCTTGCGCAGCCGCCTGGCCGACCGCATCCGCCAGAAGGAAGGCCTGTCGTACGGCGTCGGCTCGCAAGTGAGCATTCCGTCGCGCGAACCGGCCGGTTACTGGATGGCGTATGCCATCAGCGCGCCGCAAAACACGGTCAAGGTGGAAGCGGCCCTGCGCGAGGAAATCGCCAAGGTGCTGGCCGACGGTTTCACGCAAGACGAATTGACGGAAGCGAAAAAGGGCTGGCTGCAATCGGAAGAAGTGGAGCGCACGCAGGATGCGGGCCTGGCGCGCGAACTGGCCGGCTACCTGGCGCAAGACCGCACCATGGCTTACAACAAGGACCTGGAAGCCAAAGTGGCCGCCTTGACCCTGGCGCAAGTGAACCAGGGCTTGCGCGACTACCTGAAGCCTTCGGCCGTGTCGATCGTGACGGCGGGCGACTTCGCCAAGGTGGCGAAAGAGGGTGAAAGCGGCGCCAAGGCAACGACGTCGAAATAAGCTGCTTCAAAATAAGCTGCTTTAAATGGAAAAAACCCGTTGGCAAGTGACCTTGCCAGCGGGTTTTTTTACGATCTTGATATTGATGTCAACATCCCGACACCGAACAAAACCGTAGCGAGCGGAAGGGAGAGGTGGCCGAGAAGCGCAACCGTACTTTAGTACGGTGAGCATCGCAAGCCGCCTATACCGACGCGCAGTAGGTTTGGTTCGGTGTTACCCCCGCGGGGCTAGCTCTGCTACGTAGATTTCCACGCGGCGATTGCGTGCGCGTCCCGAGGCATCCGCATTCGAGGCGATCGGCTCGCGGGCGCCGCGGCCTTCCGTGACGACGCGGGTCGGCGAGACGCCGCGCATGGACAGGTAGTCGCGCGTGTGGGCCGCGCGTTCCACCGACAGCGGTTCATTGATGGAATCGCTGCCCGTGCTGTCCGTATGGCCGATGATGCTGACCGTCGTGTTCGGGTTTTCATTCAGGGTGGCGGCGAAGCGGTCGAGAATCGGGCGGAAGTTGCCCTTGATGTCGGCGCGGTTGGTGTCGAAGGAAATGTCGCTTGGAATTTCCATTTTCAGGCGGTTATCGGCCGTCTGCGACACTTGCACACCAGTACCCTGTGTCGCCTGTTCCATCGCGCGCTTCTGGTTTTCCATGCGGTTCGACCAGATATTGCCGACCACGGCGCCAGCCGCCGCACCCAGCAGGGCGCCGCCGGCCGTGCGGCCGCTGCTGCCGCCACCAGTGGTGCCGCCGATCAAGGCGCCCAGGCCCGCGCCGATGCCGGCGCCCGTGGCCGTGCCACGTTGCGTCGAGGACATGTCCGCGCAGCCGGTGGCGGCCAATGCGATCACCAGCATGCCGATCAGGGATTTGGCGCCAGGGCCTTTTTTGAATGTTTCTTTCATGGATTTTCTCCTTGTTTTGTTATGGGGACATACCCAGGACTACCCGTACACGTTACTGCAAAACGACGCCGCTTGCCAGTGCGCGCACACCGTGCGAAAAATACGGCAAAAGGCGGCACCCGTTTGCACGCGCGCCGCTCTTGTCATACCCGGCCAAGGGCCTGGGCTATAAGCCGCGCCCGCTGATCAGGCGCAGCAGCACCATGATCACGGCGACCACCAGCAGGATGTGGATGAAGCCGCCAATGGTATAGGAAGTTACCAGGCCCAGCAGCCAAAGAATGATGAGTACGACGGCGATTGTATACAGCATGATGTGTCCTCCGAGAGTAATGTGTGGATGACGGCGACTGCCGTGGCCTTGCAGGCGCTGGCGCGTGGCGCCGTCATCGGTTCTTGTCATTGCGCGGCGACCGGGTCGCTGAACGCTGATGCCATGACTAAGTGTCTACTTTGTTTCCCTTGCGTTCTGTACGCTGTCGTACACAAGGCTCAACTATCGGGGGCGGTCCGCGTGTTCATCGGCCATGCCCGGCACCCACGCCAGCATGCCGGCCATGCCGACTGCGCCCGCCAGGCAGCTGACCATGCCGCCCGTGAGCAGCAGCATGACGCCGAATACGGGGCTGCCCGCCGGCGGCGCCAGGTCCAGCGCACAGAAGCCCAGCGCGGTGGCCAGCAAGCCGCCGCCAATAAAGCCCAGCCAGATCCTGTTGCTGCCTGTCTTGTCGTCTTCCATGGCGTCTCCTTTGACATTCCGTTGAACTTTCCTGAATGCATCATCTCGCGGGACGGCAAGCTCATCTGTACGCCAGCGAACATTGCCAAAAAGAAAACGCCCGGACTAGCCGGGCGTGTGTCTAATTTGCAACTAATCGCGGCAGCGGCGCCGCCGCGGTTCGCTTAGCCCATGGCGCGCAAGCCGCCGTTGACGACGCGCACGCGGTCGCCCTGGCGCCAGTTCGGCGCGGCGCTCTGGTGCACGGTGCGCGTCTTGCCGTTATCGAGGCGCACGACGATGTTGTAGCTGCGCGTGGCGCGCACGCTGCCTTCGATCTGGTTGCCGGCCACGGCGCCGCCGACGGCGCCCAGCACGGTGGCCAATTGCCTGCCGTGGCCGCCGCCCACCTGGTTGCCCAGCAAGCCGCCGACGACGGCGCCGCCGGCCGCACCCACGCCGCTGCCTTCGGCGCGCGTATTGACTTCATGGATGGCTTCGATCACGCCGCAATTGGCGCACACCTGCGGCGCCGGGGCGGCCGCGTATTGCGGCTGCGGCTGGCGCACGGGTTGCTGCTGTGGTTGCTGCTGCTGCTGCTGCTGCTGCTGCGGTGGCAGGGCGGCCAGCGGCAAGGCGCCGGCAGGCTGCAGGTTCGCTGGCGGCTGGTTCGCCTGCAGGCTGGCCATTTGCTCGGCCGAGGTGCTGGCCGCCAGCGGCTGGGTATCGCCCTGGGAAGAAGGCAACCAGCCCATCAGGGCAGCCGTGCCCACGCCGCAAAACAGCAGGACGGCGACGGCGGCGGCAAGCACCAGCGGATGGAGGGATTTGGTGGTGGTAGTCATGGAAGGCTCCTTGGTTTTTTTAAAATAGTAAAAAGGGTAGTGCGTGTTCTGCGTGTTATGTGCGTCTGTTGCCAGTGTGCTGTGCCGCTTGCTCCGCTTCCGTGCGTCACCGTACATACAGGGCCGGTAGTGCACCGTAGGCTAGGTAAAAATTATGTCGAGTTGTAACGACGCCGAGGAAAAGCAATGCCACCAACGACTGCCAGCATGACCCTGCCCCGCGATGCAGGCCGATCCGGCCTGGGTTTGCCCGTGGGTGCGCCAGACGCCGGCAACCGCTTGCTGGCCAGCCTGCCCGAGCACGACTTGCGGCACCTGACGGCGCTGTTCGACACCGTCACGGTCGAGGTGGGCGAGGTGCTGTACGAACCGGGCCAGCCTATCGGCCACATCTATTTCCCCGGCGATTGCCTGATCTCGCTGCTGGCCGTGGCGGAAGGGCGGATGACCCTGGAAGTGGGCTCCGTCGGCCGCGAAGGCGTGCTGGGCGCGTCCGTCGCGCTCGGTCATGACCTGGCGCAAGTGCGTGCCGTGGTGCAACGTTCCGGTACGGCCAGCCGCATCGCGCGCGCGGAGTTCTGCGCCGAGTTCGCCCAGCTCGAATCCCTGCAGCGTTTGCTGTACCGCTACACGGACACCTTGCTGGCGCAAGCCATCCAGATTGCCGTGTGCAGCCGCTTCCACGTGCTCGAGGCGCGCCTGGCCCGTTCGCTGCTGATCACGCGCGACCGCCTGCAGTCGGAAAAATTTCACCTCACGCATGAATTTCTTGCCCACACCCTGGGCGTGCGGCGGGTCGGCGTGACCAAGGCGGCCAGCGCGCTGCAACAGCAAAAACTCATCACCTATAGCCGCGGCAATATCGAGATCCTCGATTCGGCGGGCCTGGAAGCCGTTTCCTGCCGCTGCTACGAGCTGGTCAAGGATAGCGGCGCCATCGGCATGGCCAACGTCTTCGTTTGATTTCCTCAAAATAACTTTTCAATTTCATCAACGGAAGCCGGACGCAAAAAAGCGGGGCGGGCGCCTGGGCACCCACCCCGCTTTTTCGATCAACGTTTACTTCGGCTTGACCTGGTTGCCGATCACGCCGCCGACGGCGGCGCCGCCGACTGCGCCGACAGCGCTGCCGCCCGTCAGCACGGAGCCGGCAACGGCGCCGATGCCGGCGCCGATGGCCGTGTTCTTATCCTGGCCGGACATGTTGGCGCAAGCCGTCAGGCTCAGCAGCAGGGCAGCAACGGAAGTGGTGGCAGCGATTTTTTTAATGATTTGCATGATAGTTCTCCTATGAATTCGGACCTCGTGGCGCCGGCATGGTATGGGCCGGTGGGACTTCGTATCGCCACGTCTTGGGTGTTTCAGGCACGATCACAGAATAGATTTGCGGCAAGGCAGGGTCTGTTCGGCAACGCACATAGGGGTGTAACAATTGTAAAAGCACACATGCCGCGCTTAACGTGCCTTGCGCACGGGCTTGCCCGGCTTGGGCGCCACCGGTTTCACGCGCGCCTGGGCCAGCAAGGCCGCGCATTCGCTATCCTCGACGGGACCGGTGTTGACCAGCGGCAGCAGCGCCGCCACGGGCGCCACCACGGCCAGCGCCAGCGCGCCGCCGGCGCGCAGGGCCAGCACGCCCTTGTCGACGCTCACGTCGGGCTTGCTGAAAGTGCCATGCACATACAGGGGCGAGCGCAGCGAAAAGATGCGCAAGCCCTTGCTGTCCGGCCGCAGGGTGAGGTCCAGCCGTTCATCGGCCAGGTTCACCGTGCCATCGATATGCAGGATGGCGTCATCCGTGTCGACGATGAACTGGCGCGTGCGCATCAGCCCCTTGGTGACGGCGAAGTCGGCCGCCATGCAGTTCAGCTTGACCTGCTTGTCGCCTGCCAGCTTGGCCAGCACGATACTGCCGATATTCAAGCCCATTTCTTCCAGTAACAGCTTGCTGATGCTGCCCCGGTTGATCAGCGCGCGCACTTCGCCGTTCGAGCTGCCCAACAGGGTGGCGACGGAATTGCCCGTGGCCGACAGCGACGCATCGCCATTGATTTCGCCCACGCTCGCTTGCAGGGCCGGCAGGCGGGGGAACAGTTGCTGGATGTGCAGATGGCGGGCGCTGGCCTTGAGTTCGGCCGCGATGCCGTTGGCGATGACCTTGCCGCTGCCGTCGAGCTTGATCTGCGACGTCAGGGTGCCGCCCGCCACGTTGAAGTTGAGCGGCGTC
This sequence comes from Janthinobacterium sp. SUN120, assembly GCF_030397735.1. Taxonomy (NCBI): domain Bacteria; kingdom Pseudomonadati; phylum Pseudomonadota; class Betaproteobacteria; order Burkholderiales; family Oxalobacteraceae; genus Janthinobacterium; species Janthinobacterium sp. SUN120. Next base: position 221,936 of record NZ_JAPUBW010000005.1, read on the forward strand.
AAGGACAGCACGCCATCCGTCAGCACGACATGCGTGTCGAGCTTGCTGATCGGCAACTCGGCATCGCGCGTGATTTTATCCGCCGTGTAGCGCACGTCGGCGTCCAGGCTGGTCCAGCGCTCCGTCTTGAAGGTTTCCACCGGCAAGACCCGGCCGGCCGGCTGCGTCGACGGCACGCCCCGTTCCTTCTTGCTGGCGCTGGAATCGGCGCCCACCAGCGGACCCAGGTCGGAAAATTGCAGCAGGCGCGAGTGGACTTCGCCCGTCAGCCGCTTGCGCGGCGTGCTGGCGGAAAAGGCCAGCTTGCCGTTGATGTCGCTGGAGCCCACCTTGCCGCTGAACTGGTCGTACACCCATTCGCCGCCGCGCGGCGCCAGGGTGCCCGTCAAATGGCCTTCCGTGCTGAAGTGCGGCGTTTCCGGCAGCAACACGCCCGTCAACGGATACAGGCGCGCCATGCTGGGTCCGGATAGCTTCAGGCGCACGTCGAGCGCGGCCAAGTCTGTCGGGCGGGTCAAGGTGCCTTCGATGGCCACGCTGCTGCCGCTCGCGCGCATGTCGGCCTGGATGGGGAAGGGCGTGCCTTGCCGCTGCAGCGACAGCACGCCGCCCGCCTTGCCGCCGCCCTTGACGGTTTCGCCGCGGTAGGTGCCGGACAGTGTCCACGCGATGCCGTAGCGCGCATCGTCCGCGATGGTGTCGACATCGGCGCGCATCGCTGTCTTGCTGACGCCATCGTCCAGGGTCACGGTGCCCTTGCTGAAGACCACGCTTTGCAATTCCAGCTGCCATGGCGATGGCTGGTCCTGCTTGTCGAAGGTCCAGTTGTTCTTGCCATCCTTGCTGCGCAGCAAGCGCACTTGCGGCGTGTCAAAGCGCAATTGCGGGATGATGATTTTCTTGTCCAGCAGGGCCAGCGGATTGAGCGAGAACGCCAGCTGGCTCACGGTGGCCAGTTGCGCCTTCTCACCCGTGTCCGCCATGGCGTTCGGGTTGCCCAGGCGCACGTCCTTTGCCTGCAGGTGCGGCCAGGGCAGATAGTCGCGCCAGGTTTTTCGCTCCGCGGTGGCTGGCTGCTGCCACGTCAGCGCCAGGTCGCCCTCGATGGCAAACGGCCGCCCCAGCGCGTCGCTGGCGCGCGCATTGAGCCAGGGCTTGGCGCGGTTCCAGTCCATGTTCAGCAGGACGACGGCGGCCGTGACGGGCAGGGCGATCAGCACGGCGGTACTGGCGAGGGCGATTTTTTGACGGCGGGAGAGCGGCATGAGCTGATTCTTTCTGGACAAGTAGTCACGATGCTACAGGAATCGCTCCAAAGCCGGGCCTGTTTCAGGTTTTGCTGGCGGACACGTGCGCTGGCGCACGTTGCCCATGCAAGTATTGTCGATTTCCTACCCTATGTGCGGCACCGAACGGATATGCGGGGATGCGGGGCCTATAACGTCATACATCAAACGCAGTTCCTGATTCGTTCCATGTATGACTTATATCGTTACCTCACTCTCCAGGAGAAGAAAAATGACAAACCGAGATTCCATCAAAACCCCCTTGACCGCCCTGGCTGCCTGCATCAGCGCCGTCGTCCTGATGACGGGCTGTTCCAGCCTGAAAACGCCCGCCACGGCCGATGTCGCCGTGTCGCGCGCCGCCGTCGATAACGCCGCCAGCGCCGGCGCCGCCGACCTGGCTCCCGATGAAATGCGTTCGGCCCGCGAAAAAATGCGCATGGCTAACCAGGCCTTGAAAGACCGCGACTACAAGACGGCGCGCGACCTGGCTGACCAGGCGCAAGCGGACGCCAAGCTGGCGCAAAGCAAGGCCAATTCGGCCAAGGCGACATCGGCCGCCGATGAAATCAACGAGAACATCCGCGTCATGCGCGAAGAGCTCGACCGTGCCAATCAACAAGCCCCAAAACAATAAGCAACAACAATAACAGGACCCCATCATGAAAAAAGCTACCTACACCACCATTCCCGGCCTGCTGGCCATGGCCGCCCTGGTTGCCGCCTGCAGCTCCGCACCGACCACCACCAGCCTGCTCGACCAGACGCGCGGCGACTACATGGCGGCGCAATCGAATCCGATCGTGTCGACCTATGCGCCACGCGAATTCCGTGAAGCGAGCGCGGCACTGGAAGCGGCAAACGCGGCCGCCACGCGCCAGGAAGACAGCGAAAAAGTCGACAAGCTGGCCTACCTTGCCAAGCAAAAGATAGCCACGGCGCAAGAAGTTGCCAAGCAAAAGGCAGCGGAAGCCGATATCGCCAACGCCGGCAAGCAGCGCGACCAGTTGCGCCTCGATGCGCGCACGCAGCAGGCTGACCAGGCCACGGCCCGCGCCCAGTCGGCGCAAGCGGATGCGGAAGCGGCCAAGGCCCAGGCACAAGCGGCCGAAGCATCGGCCCGCGATGCGCAAGCGCGCGCCGCCGGTCTGGAAGCGCAGCTGGCGGACCTGGCCGCCAAGAAAACGGAACGGGGCATGGTCATCACCCTGGGCGACGTGCTGTTCGGCACGGACAAGGCGAACCTGACGGCCGATGGCGCGAATACGGCGCGCAAGCTGGCCGACGTGCTGAAAAACAACCCGCAGCGCACCGTGCTGATCGAAGGCTTTACGGATAGCACGGGCGGTTCCGCGCATAACCTGGAATTGTCGCAACGCCGCGCCGAGTCCGTGCGCAATGCGCTGCTGGAGCAAGGCATCAGCCGCGACCGCATCGCCACGAAAGGCTACGGCGCCGCTTACCCGGCCGCCGGCAACGATACGGCGGCGAACCGCCAGCTGAATCGCCGGGTGGAAATTGTCCTGTCTGAGGACAACACGGCCATTCCCGCCCGCCGCTAAAACACCAGGCCAAACCTGCTGCGCGTCGCGACTTGCGGCCTCCGATGCTCACTGTGCTATAGCACAGCTCCGCTTCTCGGCCACAATTCACTGCCGCTCGCTACGGTTTTGCCAGGTGTTTGATTTGTTAGTAGGCAGCACCGGCCGCTACCTGGCCGGTGGATACCCATGCAAGACTTGAAAGGAAACATCATGACCCAAACATCTGTTGAGATTCCAGCTGGCATCGATACGGCCGCCATCCGCGCCGCCGCGAAAAACCTGGACGATGGCGCCGTGACGGCCGGCTATCAGGGCGACCGCCAGGAGTTGATCACCCTGTTGAATGGGGCGCTGGCCACCGAACTGGTGTGTATTGCGCGCTATAAACGCCATTACTACACGGTGAGCGGACGCGACAACGGCACCATCAAGGCCGAGTTCCTGGAACATGCGCAGCAGGAGCAGGAACACGCCGACTGGCTGGCCGAGCGCATCGTGCAATTGAATGGCAAGCCAGATTTTAATCCTGCAACATTGCTTGCGCGTAGCCATGCCGAGTATGATGACTCCGAAGACGTGCAAAGCATGGTGCGTGCCAATCTGATCGCGGAACGGGTGGCGATCGAGTCGTATCGCCAGATGATCGTGAAAATCGGCGACAAAGACCCGACCACACGCCATTTGTTGATCAAAATCATGGCTGTTGAAGAAGAGCACGCCGATGATATGCGCGATCTAATGGAATAGTGTTTTTGAGTAAAGTAGGTATAGTAACTACATTCATCCACAGCTAAGGAGCTAAACCATGTTGGAAAACAATATCACCACCGTCAATAACGATGTCAAAACCCTGGTCAAGGATGCCCAGGCCCTGTTCAGCGCCGCTGCCGCCCTGACCGGCGAAAAAGCCGACGAAGTGCGCGTCAAGGGCATGAAAACCCTGGATGCCGCGCTGGCCAAGGCACATGAAGCGCAAGCGTCGGCCATCGTCGCCACCAAGCAGATGGCTGCCCAGGCAGACGGTTATGTCAAGGAAAACCCATGGCGCACCGTGGCCGTCGCCGCTGGCGTCGGCGTGCTGGTTGGCTTCATCCTGGGCCGCAAGTAATCCACTGTCAGGAGCGATATGGACAAGTCTGCTTCGTCTCACCAGGGGCCGGGATTGATCGGCTCGGTCGCCGGCCTGGCCAAAAACGCCGTCGGACTGATGTTGTCGCGGCTGGAACTGGCCACCATCGAACTGTCGGAAGTGCGCAATCACATGCTGCAGCTGATTGTCATTTTCGCGTTGGCGACCGTGGCGGGCTTGTTTGCCATCGCTTACGGCAGCGTGCTGATCGTCTTCCTGGCCTGGGATAGCCTGGGCTGGAAGATCCTGGCGATCATGACGGTCGTGTTCGTACTGCTGGCGATTGCCCTGGTCATGTATGCGCGCGCCATGTTGCGTCAAGGAAAGCTGTCCATGCCGGCCACCATGGCGGAATTGAAGGCCGACCGCGACATGCTGATGTAAGCGGCCTTACGAGGAGAATTCATGTCGGAAAACGACAAACTGGCGGCGCAAGCCGCCCGCAAGCGCCTGCTGATCGCCCAGGGTGAAATGTACCGCGTGGGCATCGTGCATGCGCGCGCCAACGTGGGCTACGCATTGCGTCCCGAATCGATGCTGCAGGGCGTGGTCGAAACGGCCGTCGGCTTTGCCGGCCACCGCGTCGAATCCCTGCTGGCGCCGGGCGGCATGCGTTTGCAAGGCGCCATGCCTTACGTGCTGACGGCGCTGTCCTTCATCGGACGCAAGAAGCTGGTCAAGCCGGCCCTGGTCCTCGTGGCCGTGGCCGCCGTTGCCGCCAGCTGGCTGCGCCGCAAGCGCTGAACGCCAGCCGTGTTGCACAGGAACGCCGTCATCGACGGCGTTTTTTTTTGCCCGTACCCAACGTCCGGCACGTGCAGGCGCAATCCCTTACAATGATTCACGCCGCACCCGCGCGGCGGACAGAGGGCCATCTCGATGACGAATTCAAAGACACCGATCAATCAGTTAAATCCCTCGCGCCTGCGCATCGTGCTGGTGCTGCAAGGCGGCGGCGCACTGGGCGCCTACCAGGCTGGCGTCTACCACGCGCTGCACGAACATGGCCTGGCACCCGACTGGGTGGTGGGCACCTCGATCGGCGCCATCAATGCCGCCATTCTTGCCGGCAACAAGCACGAAGACCGGCTCGTGCGCTTGAAACAATTCTGGCAGCGCGTGGCGCACCGCGACAGCATCGACATGAACCTGGTATCGGACCAGCAACGCCGCTCGAACATCTGGCTGGCCACGCTCGATACGGTGCTGCGGGGCGTGCCCGGCTTCTTCAAGCCGCGTTCGTTCAGCATGTTTCCGGCAGGAATCGCCGTCAAGCCGGAAGAGGCCAGCTTCTATGACACCAGCGAACTGGCCGGCACCCTCGAAGACCTGGTCGATTTCGATTACCTGAACCAGCCCGGCGGCATGCGCCTGACGGTCAACGCCCTGCGCGTCAAATGCGGCAGCCTCACCAGTTTCGACAGCCAGCAGCAACCCCTGACGGCGGACCATATCCGCGCCAGCGGCGCCTTGCCGCCCGGCTTTGCCGGCGTGCGCGTCGATGGCGACTTATATTGGGATGGCGGCCTGTACTCGAACACGCCGCTGGAAACCGTGCTCGACGACACGCCCCACGTGGACACCCTCGTCTTCATGGTTGACCTGTGGAGCTCGGAAGGGCCGGAACCGACCACCCTCGACGAAGTGCAGACGCGGCAAAAGGATGTCACCTTCGCGTCGCGCTCGAAGCGGCATATCGCCGATTATGTCAATACGCATACCTTGCAGCGCAAGTTGCGCGAACTGTACGCCGGGCTGCCCGATACCAAGCACAACCGCCAGCAGACGGAAGAGCTGGTCGCGCTGGGCTGCGACAGCACCATGCACATCGTGCGCCTGCCGTACGCGGGGCGCGACTGGCACATGGCGGCCAAGGACATCAATTTTTCCAAGGGCTCCATCGAGTGGCGCTGGGAGCAGGGCTACCAGGATGGCTTGCGCGCGATCAAGGCGGCCGGCTGGCTCGCCTTTGTCACGGAAGATACGCCGCTCGTGGTGCACGAGTTGCCGCCCTACGAGCGCGACGCCGCCTGATCAGGCCGAGTCGCAAGAGTACGCTTCACTACTGCGGATGGGCCGCTTCGCGCAGTTTTTCCGCGTTCGCCATGTCTTGCCGGTAAGTGTCTTGCGCCTCCTTCAGGCAGGTGGCGCGCGCCGCGGAAGGTTCCGAGCGGCAGGCTTTTTTGGCTTCGGCCAGGGCGGCGGCGATTTCCTTGCGCAGGGTGCGCAGCTGGGCTTGCGCCGTGCTGTCTTCCTGATACCAGCGTTGCGGGTCGCCCGGCTGCGGCGCGGCCGTCTGGGCCAGTGCCAGCGGCGCCAGGCTGCAGGCGAACAGGGTGGCCAAGAGTGTGTTGTGGATAGTCATGATATTTCCTCCTTGAAATAAAAAAGGCGCCGTAGCGCCTTTTTTTACAACCTGCCCGTCAGTAATAGCAGGATCAGTATCACTACGACGAGGCCGGCGATGCCGCTGGGGCCGTAACCCCAGTTGCGGCTATGCGGCCAGGTAGGCAGGACGCCGACCAGGGCCAGGATCAAGATGATCAGAATGATGGTGCCCATGGTATCTCCTAGTTGGTGCATGGTCCGGCGCAGGCTTGCGGGCAAGCCTGGCCAGCGGATTAATAGCGGTAGACGCGGCCGTCAACGATGCGCACGCGATTGCCGGGACGCAAGTCATTTGCGTTGTCCTGCACCACGGTGCGGTATTCGCCGTTATCGAGGCGCACGCTGATCTGGTAGCCCTGCGCTTGCTGCCTGCGGCCTTCCACCTGGTTGCCCACGACGCCGCCGGCGACGGCGCCCGCCACGGTGGCGGCCGTGCGTCCGCCGCCCGAGCCGATGGTGTTGCCCAGCAGGGCGCCCGCGATGCCGCCCACGACGGCGCCGGCGCCGCTGGTTTGTCCGCCGCCCTGCACGAGCTGGATGGAATCGACGGTGCCGTACATGGCGGACTCAGGCTGGTTGGCTGGATAGTATGGTTGTTGTGACTGGTAAGAAGGGCCGGTGGCGCAACCGCTCAGTACGGCGGTGGCGGCGAGCATCAGTGCAGCCATGGTGGCGTTGGTTTTCATTTTATTCTCCTGACGAGGTGAGGGTGTAGTGCCATCTTAGTCATGCCCCCGCCCCCGGTCTGTACGCTGCCGCACGTACTTATTTCATGTCGAAATGGTATTTTTTACCACGGCGATCCCGCAAAACGTTGTTATTTCTCCCTGTCTGCCTCCCGCTTTCAAAATAAATTACTTGTGTACGGCAGCGTACAGAAGAGAGGCGGCGATCCACGTAAAACGGTAGTCATGCCAAGCAGACATGCTTGCTACCACCAGGGAGAAATACATGAACAAGAATAAGCTTTTCACCGCCATCGTCGTCAGCCTGGCGTGCGCCGCCTGGGGCGGCCAGGCAGTGGCTGCCACGCCGGAAGCGAAAGCAGCGTACAAGGCGGCCAACGAGCAGGCGGGCTTGAATTACAAGCTGGCGCATGCGGAATGCGAAAAAATCACGGGCAACCCGAAGGATGTCTGCATCGCCGAAGCGAAGGCCGTGCGCGCCTACGATGAAGCCGTGGCCCAGGCGCAATACACGAATACCCTGCGTGCCTACACCAAGGCGCGCATCAAGATTGCCGATGCCAACTACGACGTCGACCTGGCGCGCTGCAATGCGCTGACGGGCAACGACAAGGATGTCTGCGTCAAGCTGGCCAAGTCCACCAAGGTGGCGGCCCTGGCCGACGCCAAGGCAGACAAGAAAGTCATCGAAGCGCGCAGCGATGCGCGCGAAGCAAAAAGAAAAGCCGAGTACAAGGTCGCGACAGAAAAATGCGATGCATTAGCCGGCGCAGCCAAGGATGACTGTATCAAGGCTGCAAAAACCCAGTTCGGCTACTGAGCTCCCTCCGGGGCGCAGTCACCAGACTGGTATAAGAAGCTCATTGTGAGCACATTGATTGACCACTCCTAAGGAAACCACCATGAAATTCACTAAATCTATCGCTACTGGCCTTTTCGTCGCTTCCCTGTTCGCCGTTGCAGGTTGCGCTTCGACCCCAACCAAGGAAGGCACGGGCGAGTACATCGACGACGCGGCCATCACCACCAAGGTGAAAGCCAGCATCTTCAACGAGCCTACCCTGAAATCGACGGAAATCAACGTTGAAACCTTCAAGGGCGTGGTTCAGCTGAGCGGCTTCGTGGCCCAGCCGTCGGATGCCGCCAAAGCAGGCGAAGTCGCCCGTGGCGTCAAGGGCGTGAAGTCGGTGAAGAACGACATCCGCGTCAAGTAATGGCCTGACCTGCCGCAGCGGCCCGCCCCACGGCTGGCCCTGCGGCCCACCACCGACCGTCGCGGGAATCGCATGCATATCCAGCCTACAGATACCCCGCCCGAGCCGGTGGCGGCCGCCTCCACCGAGCCTGCCGGGCCACTTCCCGGCGCGCCCGTGGAGAATCCGGACGCATCCCTGCGTTTACCGCTGCATGTCAATGCGCGCGGCATGGCGCTGGGCATCATCGCCACCGTCAGCTTCATTTATGCGCTGCAGTGGGCACAGAAATTCCTCATTCCCGTCATCTTCGGCATTTTCATTGCCTACACCCTCAATCCCGTCGTCGCCTGGCTGGAAAAGCTGCGCCTGCCGCGCGCCATCGCCGCCACGGCCGTGACGGCCCTGATCCTGTTCGGCTCCATCGTCGTCGTCGAGCGCGTGCAGGGCGAATTCGAATCCATCGTGGAAGAATTGCCGGCCGCCACGCATAAACTGTCGCGCCTGATCGCCGCCAATACGGGCGGCAAGAACAGCACCTTCCAGAAGATGCAGGCCGTGGCCAATGAAATCGAGCAAGTGGCCGCCGGCGCCGAAGCGCGCCGCAACAACCGCCGCGCCGCCGCGGCCGAGGCGCCCAACTTCAAGATCATGGACTGGGTCTGGGCCGGCTCGCTGGGCCTGGTGGGCTTCCTCAGCCAGGCCACCATGGTCATCTTCCTCGTGTTTTTCCTGCTGCTGTCGGGCGATACCTTCAAGCGCAAGCTCGTCAAGCTGACGGGGCCGTCGCTGAGCCGCAAGAAAGTCACCGTGCACATCCTGGAAGACATCAATACCTCGATCCAGAACTATATGTTCATGCTGCTCGTCACGAATGGCTTGCTGGCCGTCCTGATGTGGATCGCTCTGCGCGTGATCGGCCTGGAAAACGCGGGCGCCTGGGCCATCGTGGCCGGCTTGCTGCACATCATGCCGTATTTCGGCCCCTTGCTCATCACCATCGCCACGGGCCTGGTGGCTTTTTTGCAGTTCGAATCGCTGGAAATGGTCTTGCTGGTAACGGGCACGTCGATGGCGATTGCCACCCTGGTGGGCACCTTTGTCACCACCTGGATGACGGGGCGCATCGCCCGCATGAATCCCACGGCCGTGTTCATCAGCCTGCTGTTCTGGGGCTGGCTGTGGGGCGTATGGGGCTTGCTGCTGGGCGTGCCCATCATCGTCATCGTGAAAGTCGTGGCCGAGCGCGTGCAGGGCATGGAAGTGGTGGCCGAGCTGCTGGGCGAATAGTTTGCGGTAACTCAAGAAAAACGGCGCCCGCGGGCGCCGTTTTGACTTGCCGCAGCCGGCTCAGGATTGGTGGCGTTTCAATATCTTGATTTGCACGTCGCCATCGTCCGTCTTCGGCATATCCTTCATGCTGCCTAGCTGCAGGGCGAACTGGCGCGTGAATTCGGCGCCCAGGAAGAAGATTTGCGCCGAGTAATACACCCACAGCAGCAGGGCCACGAGCGAACCGGCCGCGCCATAGCTGCTGGCCACGCCGCTATTGCCGATATACACGCCAATTGCATATTTCCCCAGGGAAAACATGAAGGCCGTGCCCACGGCGCCGATCACCACGTCGCGCCAGGACAGGCGCACGCGCGGCAGCATTTTATAGATGACGGCAAACAGGCTGGCGATGACGGCAAAGCCGATCAGGTTCGATAGGATGGTAAACAGCACGGCCGTGTCTTTCCACACGCCTTCCCAGAAATTGGCGAGGATGGCCATGGCCGCATTGACCACCAGCGACACCATCAGCAGGAAGGCCAGCACCAGCACCAGGCCGAAGGACAGCAAGCGCGTGCGCAGCATGTCCCAGGCGCCCGCTTCCTTCAAGGGCGGCACTTGCCAGATTTCATCCAGGCTGGCTTTCAGTTCGGCAAACACGCTGGTGGCGCCGAACAGCAGCAGGGCGCTGGCGATGAGGGTGGCGATGCGGCCCTGCTCATGATTCTTCGCGCCGGCCAGCACCAGCTGGATGGCTTCGGCGCCCTGCGTGCCCAGCAAGCCCTGCAATTGCCCCATCAGCTCGCCGCGCGCGGCGGCCGGGCCATAGAAAAAGCCCGCGATGGCGATCACCAGCACGAGGATGGGGGCGATGGAAAACAGGGTGTAATAGGCGAGGGCGGCGCCCTTGCTCGAGGCGCGGTGTTCCAGCCATTCGGTGACGGAACAGACGATGACGCTGCGCATCTGCTTGCTGAACGGCGCCAGGCCGGCCAGTCTGGGATAGCGGGGGAAAATATTCATGATGGCTTTCAATGCAAAAAAGGGGCGCGAGCCCCTTTTTCTATTCACGAGTGGCGTACCACTGTTGAGCTTACTGCACGCGGCGTTCGATGGTGATCTGTTCCACTTCAACGCGGCGGTTTGGTTCCAGGCACTTGATCAGGTCGGCACGCTTCTTGTTATCGCAGGTGACGACAGGATTGGTGGAGCCCTTGCCTTCGGCCGTCAGGCGGTTGGCGGCGACACCGTGAGCGACCAGGTATTCCTTGACTGCATCAGCGCGCTGCTGCGACAGTTTCAGGTTGTACTTGGGCGAACCGATGCGGTCGGCATAACCGCTGATGACGACGTTGTTGACGTCCGGCGCCGCGTTCAGCACGCGGGCGATTTCGTCGAGCTTGGTCTGTGTCGGACCCAGCTTGGCGCTGTCGAACGCGAACAGTTCCGTTGCCGCCATCGTCACTTTTTCAAAGCGTGGCGGCGGTGGTGGCGGTGGTGGCGGCACGACCACGACGACTTCTTCACGCACTGGCGGCGGTGGCGGTGGTGGCGGCGGTGCAGGCGGTTTGTCGAACGCGTAGTTCAGGCCCACGGTGACGTAGTAGTTGTTGGACTTGCTGCTCGGGTCGAAGGTGTTGCCACGCAGGAAGCCGTGCACATTGCGTACGTCAGCCTGGAGGGACAACTGATCCGTGATGCTGGACTGGAAACCCAGGCCCACGCTGGCGTACGGCGAGCTCTTGCTGCGTTCGCCGAAGGCGAAGCTGGTGTCCTTGTCGCGCTGCATGCCGGCACCGACCAGCAGGAAGGGGCGGAAGGCTTTGCGCGAGAACATGTACAGGCCGTCTACGCCCAGCGTATTTTGCTGGTAGCGCTGACCGCCATCCTTGGAGCGGGCATACGTGGTGCCCAGCTGGATATCCCAGTCCGGCGAAACGGGTTTACCGAAACGCAAGCCCGCGCCATAGCCGGTTTTATCCGTGGCGAAGTCGGAATCTGGCTTGAGTGCGTTGATGCTAGGTTGAATGTACCAGGAGGGATTGATTTCCTGGGCCTGTGCGCCGAGGGCGGAGCACAGTACTGCGGCGGCGACGGCGATTTTTTTTAGATTATTCACAAGTAACTCCCAACGTTGATAAGAGATTTTCTCTACTGCATCAATGCGACAACTGCCAGACATGCTATTGCTAGAGGTAGACAACAATTCCAGGTGCGCTTTCTTGCGATAAATGCACTGCTGTTGGACTAGAGAATACGGTTGCAGGTTCAACTGGTCGGTGCGTTGGCGCACAAAGCATTGTTGTATATCAATGGTGTTGCAGATTCACGACAAAGACTTCGGTGTTGAAAAAAACTAATTCGCCTCGGGAAACTTTTGCAATCACGGCCACTTCCTGGCGCCGCGACCAGAGGCAATCGTACGACTTGTTACCAGCGTGCCACTGTATATTAGCAACAATGATGAGCTTGATAACTAATATTACATTGATGTTGTATTCCTGCCGCGTTCTGTTGCCTTGCCGGGCTTCTTCCAGGCAACTTTTACGCGCCGCAGCCAGCTCCGCCACTTTTCATCAAGGAGTCACCCGTGCCTGATCACCCCCGTGTTGTTTCCTCCCCGCTGTCTGGCAAACTGGGCCCGCTATGTCTGCTGGGCCTGCTGCTGTCGCCGGGTCTGGCCATGCCGGCCTGGGCCGATAGCGGCGTGTCCCTGTTTTCGCCCAGCGGCACGGTCAAGGCCGTGCGCCAGGTGCGGGCCCAGTTCGCCACGCCGATGGTGCCGTTCGGCGACATGGGCTTGCCCGCGCCGTTCGCCATCGATTGCGGCAAGGCCGAGCCTGCCGTCGTGGCGGGCGCGGGACGCTGGGCCGACGAGCGCAACTGGAACTACGATTTCGAGCGCGACTTGCCGGCCGGCGTGGCCTGCAGCTTTACCTTGAAAGCGGGGTTGAAGGACGTGGCGGGCCAGGCCTTGCAGGGCACTGGCGCTTACCGCTTTTCCACGGGCGGCCCGGCCATCGTCGAGGCCGTACCGTATGACGGCCAGCCGTATATCGATGAAAACCAGATCTTCGTGCTGGGCCTGGACGCCGCGCCGAACGAGGCCAGCGTGGCCGCCAACGCGTATTGCCGCGCCGATGGCATCAATGAAAAGATTCCCGTGCGCTTGCTCAAAGGCAAGGAACTGGAGCAGGTATTGACCCTGCGCAAGAGTTTTCTCGACCGCTACCTGACCGTGTATTTCAAGAAGCGGGGCACGCTGTGGAAGGTGGGCATGCCCGTCGCCAGCAAGGGCGCGCCGCCGCTGCCCGTTACCGTGCTGCAATGCAAGCGCAGCTTCCCCGCCAACGCCAAGGTGTCGCTCGTGTGGGGCGAGGGCATTGCCAGCGCCAGCGGCATTGCCACGGACAAGGCGCAAACCCTGCAGTTCAAGACGCGGCCCGATTTCACGGCCAAGTTCAGCTGCGAGCGCAGCAATCCCAAGGAGCAGTGCATTCCCTTCCTGCCCATGCGCGTGCAGTTTTCCGCGCCCGTGAGCGCGGCGCAAGTGCGCGCTATGACCCTGAAGGGGGGCGGCAAGACGTATGCGCCGACGATATCAAAAGACGAGGAAAAGGCGGAATTCCTGTACGGCGCCACCTTCAACGGTCCGTTTCCCGTGCAAGCCAGCTTCGTGCTGAATTTGCCGCCGAAATTGACGGATGACGCGGGCCGCGCCTTGCTCAACCGCGCGCGCTTCCCCATGACGGTGCGCACGGGCGAACAGCCGCCGCTGCTCAAGTTCCCGGCCCCGTTCGGCATCATCGAAGCGAAGGGCGACGGCTTGCTGCCCGTGACGGTGCGCAATATCGAGCCCGTGCTGTCTGGCAAGGAAATCGCCCAGCCAGCCGCCGCCAGCGGCGCCACCTTGCGCGTGCCCGACAATGACGACAAGTTCATCATCGAGTGGATGCGGCGCCTGGCCGGCAATGGCGACGGGGGAGAGTACTGGCAGCCGTACGCCCAGTATGCGGGCAACATGAGCAAATCCGTGCTGGCGGACGCGGCCGGTACGCGCCCCATCAGCCTGCCGCGCCCCGATGGCAAGAAAACCTTTGAAGTGATCGGCATCCCGTTGCAGAAGCCGGGCTTTTACGTGGTGGAGCTGGCCAGCCCCATCCTGGGCAAAGTGCTGCTGGGCAAACCGACGACGGCCTACATCCGCACGGCCGCGCTGGTGACGAACCTGGCGGCCCACTTCAAGCATGGCGCGCAATCGTCGCTCGTGTGGGTGACGTCGCTGGACAAGGGCGCGCCTGTTGCGAAAGCGCAAGTGGCCGTGCGCGACTGCGCCGGCAAGCTGCTGTGGCAAGGCGCCACGGGCGCGGACGGCGTGGCGCACATTCCCGGCGAGCTGGCCAATTCCAGCTGCAAGAACAATGGCCGCTACTTCATCAGTGCGCGCAGCGGCGGCGACATGACGTTCACCCTGTCGGACTGGGTGGGCGGCATCGAAGCCTGGCGCTTCAATTTGCCCACGGACGACACGCGCGCCGACAACACCCTGCTGGCCACGGTATTCGACCGCACCTTGCTGCGCGCCGGTGAAACCGTGCACATGAAGCATTTCATCCGCAAGCACACGGGCGAAGGCATGAGCCTGGTCGACAAGAACAACGGCCCCGGCAGCGCCACCTCCATCGTCATCACGCACCAGGGCAGCGACCAGAACTACCAGTTGCCCCTGCGCTGGTCCGCCAGCGGCACGGCGGAAAGCGACTGGCTCATTCCCGCCGACGCCAAGCAGGGAGAGTACAGCGTGACGATGGCGGGCCGTCCTTCCGGCAGTTTCCGCGTAGAAGCGTTCCGCGTGCCGACCATGAAAGCCGTGCTGCAGGGACCGAAGGCCCCCGCCGTGCAGGCGAAGCAGCTGGCCCTGGATGCGCAAATCACCTATCTGGCCGGCGGCGCCGCCACGAATGCGCCCGTCAAGCTGCGTACGGTGCTGCAAGACAAGAGCGTGACGTTTGCCGACTATCCCGATTACAGCTTCAGCAATGGCGACGTAAAGGAAGGCCTGGTGAAACAGGGCACGGGCTACGACGACGATGAGGGCGAATGGCAGGACGAAGGCCATGGCGCGGCCGGCGCCGGCGCGGCGGCTGCGCGCACGCAAAGCTTGACCCTGGACAAGGCGGGCGGCGCACGCATCGTCATCGACCAGCTGCCGCAGCTGTCCACGCCGCGCGACCTGGTGGCGGAAATGGCTTTCCAGGATGCGAATGGCGAGACAGCCTCGGTGGCTGCGCGGGTGCCGCTGTGGCCGTCCAACTATGTGATCGGCATCAAGCCCGACGCCTGGGCCCTGAGCAAGGATGCGTTCAAGTTCACGGTCGCCGTGCTGGGCACCAATGGCAAGCCCGTGGCGAACGCTCCGGTCGCCGTCGATTTCTTCCAGCGCAACAGCTATTCGCACCGCCGGCGCCTGATCGGCGGCTTCTATGCGTATGAAAACAGCAGCGAAGTGGTCAAGCTGGGCCCCGCGTGCTCGGGCAAGACGGACAGCAAAGGTTTGCTGATCTGCGACGTGAAGGCGCCCGCCAGCGGCAATCTGATACTGCGCGCCCGCACGCAGGACAGTGCCGGCAATGCGGCCGTCGCCAACCGCGAAACCTGGGTGGCCGGCAGCGGCGACTGGTGGTTCAACGCCAGCGACAATGACCGCATCGATGTGTTGCCTGAAAAGAAACGCTATGAACCGGGCCAGGAAGCGAGCTTGCAAGTGCGCATGCCCTTCCGCTCGGGCACGGCCCTGATCACGGTCGAGCGCGAAGGTATCCTCGACACCTATGTGCGCCAGCTTAATGGCCGGGAACCGGTGGTGACTATCCCTGTCAAACCGAACTACGCGCCGAATGTGTATGTATCCGTGTTTGTCGTGCGGGGCAGGGTAGATGGCGTGCAGCCGACGGCCCTGGTCGACCTGGGCAAGCCGGCCTACAAGATGGGCATCGCATCGCTGAACGTGGGGTGGCAGGCGCATGAACTGAACGTGATGGTCGTGTCCGACAAGGAGGTGTATAAAACGCGCGACAAGGCGGAAGTGTCCGTGCGCGTGCGCCGCGCCGACGGTAAAGCCTTGCCGGCCGGCGCGGAAGTGGCGCTGGCGGCCGTCGACACGGGCTTGCTGGAATTGATGCCCAACGATAGCTGGAAGTTGCTCGATACCATGATGGCGCAGCGCAGCTTGCAGGTGGAAACGGCAACGGCGCAGATGCAGGTGATCGGCAAGCGCCACTTCGGCCGCAAGGCGTTTCCGGCCGGCGGTGGCGGCGGCAAGGGCGCCAGCCGCGAGCTGTTCGACACCCTGCTGTTCTGGAAGGGCACCGTCAAGCTCGACGCCAAGGGCGAAGCGACCGTGCAAGTGCCGCTCAACGATTCGCTGACGGGCTTCCGCATCGTCGCCATCGCCAGTGCCGGCAAGGAATTGTTTGGCACGGGTAGCACGGACATCCGCAGCTCGCAAGACTTGATCCTGATGTCGGGCTTGCCGACCCTCGTGCGCGAAGGCGACCAGTTGCGCGCGGGATTCACCGTGCGCAACACCTCGGTCGCATCCTTGAACGTGGAACTCAATGCCAGCGCTGCTGGCAAGGCCTTGCCGCGCCAGAGTGTGACCCTGGCGGCGGGCGAAGCGCGCGAAGTGGGCTGGGATTACCAGGTGCCGCTCGGTGCGCAACAGATTGTGTGGGAGATCGCCGCGAAGGCGGGTAGCGGGTCTGGCAACACTACGGACAAGCTGAAAATCACGCAAAAAGTGGGCCAGGCCACGCCCGTGCGCACCTATCAAGCCACCTTGCAGCAGATCGACAAGCCCGTCAATATGTCCGTGCAAATGCCGGCCGGCGCCTTGCCGGGCCGGGGCGGCATCCAGACCAGCTTTGTCGCCAAACTGGGCGGCGAGTTGCCCGGCGTGCGCGAGTACATGGCTGCGTATCCGTACACCTGCTTCGAGCAAAACACGTCGAAATCCATCGCCCTGCAAGACCAGGAGGCGTGGAACAAGCTGGCCGCCAGCTTGCCCGCCTACCTGGACAGCGATGGCATGCTGAAATACTTCCCCATCATGGAGCAGGGCAGCGACAGCTTGACGGCGTATGTGCTGTCGGCAACGAGGGAGGCGGGCTATGCGATTCCCGAACAGACGAAGAACCGCATGGAAGAAGCCTTGACGGCCTTCGTGCAAGGCCGCATCGTGCGCCGTTCCGCGCTGGACACGACCGACCTGGCCGTGCGCAAGCTGGCCGCGCTGGAAGCGCTGTCGCGTTCGAACAAGGTGCCGCCCGATGCGCTGGAGAGCATCAGCATCAATCCGAACCTGTGGCCGACGTCGGCCGTCATCGACTGGAGCTTGTTGCTGCAACGCACGCCAAGCCTGGCGCGCCGCGATGCATTGCTGGCCGAGGCGCAGCAGATCTTGCGCAGCCGTTTGAACTTCCAGGGCACGACCATGGGCTTTTCCACCGAGCGCAAGGATAACTGGTGGTGGCTGATGGTGTCGGGCGACGTCAACGCCAACCGGCTGTTGCTGGCCGTGCTGGACAATCCCGCGTGGAAAGACGACATCGGCCGCCTCGTGCGCGGCAGCATGGGCCGCCAGAAGAAGGGCCGCTGGGATACCACGGTGGCCAACGCCTGGGGTACCCTGGCGATTGCCAAGTTCTCGGCCAAGTTCGAGTCCACCCCCGTGACGGGCGCCAGCGCCGTCAAATTGGGCAGCGATACGCAAGCGCTCGTGTGGAATGGCGCGGCGAAAGTGGGCCCCGTGCTGCAAGCGTGGCCGAAGGGCACGGACACCCTGGGCCTGGCGCACAGCGGCACGGGCAAACCGTGGGCCACTGTGCAAAGCCTGGCCGCCATCCCGCTCAAGGCGCCCGTGTCCAGCGGCTACACGATCAAGAAAACCATTACGCCAGTGGAACAGAAGACGGCGGGCGCCTGGTCGCGCGGCGACGTCTACCGCGTGCGCCTGGACTTGTCCGCGCAGGCGGACATGAGCTGGGTGGTGGTCGACGACCCGATTCCCGCCAGCGCCACGGTGCTGGGCAACGGCCTGGGCCGCGATTCGCAGCTGCTGACGGCCGGCGAAAAATCCACGGGCTGGGTCTGGCCCACGTTCGAGGAGCGGGCTTTCGACGCCTTCCGCGCCTATTACGCCTTCGTGCCGAAGGGTAACTGGAGCGTGGAATACACGGTGCGCCTGAACAATGCCGGGGATTTCAGCCTGCCCGCCACGCGCATCGAAGCGATGTATTCGCCGGAAATGTTTGGCGAGTCGCCGAACGCGAATGTGAAGGTGGGACAGTGAAGAGTTTGATTTTTGTCACGGGCTGCCTGCTGGCCGGCCAGGTTTTCGCCGAGGTGGTCCTGACGCCGGCCCAGGTGCAGGCCGCCTACCGCAGTTCGGAAGCGCAATTGCTGGACCGCAGCGGCGCGCCCCTGCAATCCTTGCGCGTGGACATGAAGGTGCGGCGTTTGCCGTGGGTGCCGCTGGCCGACATCTCTCCCGCCGTGCAGCAAGCCGTGCTGCTGGCGGAAGACCAGCGCTTCATGCGCCACGGCGGCGTGGATGTGTCCGCGCTGGCCACGGCCGCCTGGGACAATCTGTTTTCCAAGAAACCCCGGGGCGCTTCCACCATCACCATGCAGCTGGCGGGCCAGCTGGATGCGGACTTGCAGGCGTCCTCGGGCGGACGCAGCCTGCGCCAGAAGTGGGACCAGATGCGCGCTGCCCAGGCCATCGAGGATAGCTGGAGCAAGGCGCAGATTTTCGAGGCGTATTTGAACCTCGTGTCGTTCCGCGGCGAATTGCAGGGCATCGCGTCCGCCTCGTACAGCTTGTTCGGCAAGGCGCCGTCGGGCCTGAACCAGACGGATGGCATCATTTTGGCCAGCCTCGTGCGGGCGCCGAACGCGCCGCCGGCCACCGTCACGCGCCGCGCCTGCGCGCTGGCGAAGGAATGGCGCATGGACAGCAGTTGCCAGCTGATCGGCCAGCGCGTGCAGACGGCCTTGCAGCGCAACGCCCTGTATGCGGAGCTGGCGCCGGCGCCGCAAGTGGCGCAGCAACTGTTGAAACAGCCGGGCGCGCAAGTGGCCAGCACCCTGGATGGCGCCTTGCAGCGTTTCGCGCAGGAAAATCTGCGCCAGCAACTGGCATCCTTGCGCGAGCGCAATGTCAACGATGGCGCCATCATCGTGCTCGACAACCGCAGCGGAGAGATTCTCGCCTATGTCGGCAATGCGGGCGGCAGCCATGTCGACGGCGTGGCGGCCCTGCGCCAGGCTGGTTCCACCTTGAAACCATTCTTGTATGAACTGGCCATCGAGCGCCGCCTGATGACGGCCGCGTCCGTCATGGACGACTCGCCGCTCGACGTCGCCACGGCGTCCGGCATGTATGCGCCGCAAAACTATGACCGCAATTTCAAGGGATACGTCAGCGCCCGCACCAGCCTGGCCAGTTCGCTCAATATTCCCGCCGTGCGCACGGTGTTGCTGACGGGGCAGGATGGCTTCTACAACCGTCTGAATGACGTGGGCTTGTCGAGCCTGACGGAGCCGGCCGAATACTACGGCCCTTCGCTGGCGCTGGGTTCGTCCGAAGTGACCTTGCTGGAACTGGCCAACGCCTACCGCGCGCTGGCGAATGGCGGGCTGTACAGCACGGCCAGCCTGCAGCCGGGCCAGGCGGGCAAGGACAAACGCCGCGTGATGGAAGCGGGCGCCGCCTTCATCGTGGGCGACATCCTGGCCGACCGCGCCGCGCGCAGCATGACCTTTGGCTTGCGCAACGAACTGGGGACGAATTTCTGGAGCGCCGTCAAGACGGGCACGAGCAAGGACATGCGCGACAACTGGTGCATGGGCTACTCGGCGCGCTACACGGTGGGCGTGTGGGTGGGCAACTTCGACGGCAAGCCCATGTGGGACGTGTCGGGCGTGACGGGCGCCGCGCCCGTGTGGCGCGACGTCATGGATTACCTGCACAAGAACGTGCCCAGCCATGCCCCGAAAGCGCCGCCCGGCGTGCTGCAGCAAATGGTGGCGTACCAGCCCGCGCTGGAAGCGCCGCGCCGCGAATGGTTTATCGCGGGCACGGAAAGCCCCGTCATCGCCGTCGTGGGCGACACCGTGAAGCCGCCCGCCATCGTGTATCCGGCCGACGACAGCATCCTCGCCATCGATCCCGACATCCCGCCCGCCCTGCAGCGCGTGTTCTTCCAGGCCCAGGGCAGCCGCGACTTGCGCTGGGTGCTCGACGGCAAGGACCTGGGCGGCGCGGCGGAGAGCATCAGCTGGCGCCCCGTGCCCGGCAAGCACGCGCTGGCCCTCGTCGACGACGCAGGCAAGACGGTGGCGCAGGTGGCGTTCCAGGTGCGGGGGAATGCGCTGGCGCAGCTTGCCGCACAGGGTAAGTAATCAGTTCGATGGATAGTTCGCCGGGTCGATGGCTGGCGTGACGTAATGCCGCAATACATCGCCGCCGTGCGGGTGTTTTTGCGTGCGGCGTCTTTCGTCCGATGGCGGACTGACCAGCACGATGGTCGCTTCTTCCGGATTACGCAGATTCACCACGGCGCTGACGCCGCCGTCGCGGTAGCTGCCCATCACGCCGACGGCCATTTGCACGAACAGAGTGGCCGCGCCCGTGTTGCCCAGGCGCTGGTCCGTATCGATCCACTGCTGCGGCTTGCCGCTGTCGAGTTCCGTGCCGCCATCTTCCGCATGCTTGAGCAAGGTTTTGTGTAGCGCCACCAACTGTGCCTGATTGCCGCCCGTGGCGGCGACCAGGCGCGCCGGCGCGGCGGGACGTTCGCTTTCCGGCAAGCTGTGCAGGGCCTCCTGCCAGCCCGCCTGCAAGGCTTGTTCGCGCTGGTCGCGGCGCGTGAGCGGCTTGCCGTGTTCATCCGTCATCCTGACGAACGTGGGCCTGTGGATGAAGCCGAAGGTCGGCAGGCGGTCCAGTTGCGCCAACTGTTCCTTGTTGAAGGGCACAGGAAACCAGGGCGTGGGCTGCCACTCTTTCGGCGGGTGATAGGTCTTGTGCTGGAGCTTGTCGAGCATGCTGAAGCTGCCCGTGCCACGGATGTCGGGACGCCGGGCGAATTGTGCGGCGACGGGCAGCCATTCGGCGATTGAGGGCTGGCGCCGGGTGGTGGCTGCCGGGTCGCTTTCCAGACGTTCCTGGGGCACGGTGCCCATCAAGTCATAGTAGGCCAGATATAGGCGCCGCGCCACGCCGTAGGTATTCAAGTCATCGACGCTATCCTCGGGCGGTGCATCGTCGTAGGCGAACTTTCGCACGGCATCGATGCGTTCGCGCCGGGCCAGCACGAACAGGGCCGAGGCGTCGGGCATTTCGGGAATGTAGCGGCCGTCATGTGTGAGCGGCGGAGAGTTGTCCGGGCTGTACAGGTTGCGCGTTGGCATGCTGTCTTCAGAATTGAGCACGATGTAAGGCACGTCGGGATGGGCATCGAAAAAGGCGAACACGTCTTCCAGGATGCGGTCCGGATGTTCGCTCAGGCGGCGTGGACCACTGGCGAACAGATGCCAGTGCAGACCGGATGACGCGGCGCCACCGGCCAGGCCTATGGCTGGAGAGTCGGGGCTGTCCAGCATGCGCGAATTAAAGATTGGTGGCTCAGCATTGAAAACGGGGACGCCAAAATACATGGGAGTATCCCTCGCCCCATTCTCCAGTGTGTCGCCACCGCGGCCACCTGCTATTCCAGCTCTTTGCATGGCATCCCAGGTGTACTTTTCCTTGTCCTGTTCGCGGATGCTGGCATAGGCGTTTCCCTGCTGCAGCGCTTCCCACAGTTTTCCCTGCCGGTATTTGTCCAGGGTGACGCCGAGACCGATCACTTCCAGCACATATTCCCGCTTGTCCTGTTCGCTAGGCGCCGCCTGCTGCACTTGCGGCTTTGCGACGGCCACGGGCTTGGGCGAATGCAGCCAGCGAGAGCCGAGCAATGTAGCTGCCACGATGGGGGGGATCAGCAAGAACCATTGCAGGTGCTTCCATATTTTTCTGCTCATTGTGAACTCCAGCAAGAAAGGGGATGGAATGAACATTAGTAGCAGTGCCAACACGATGGCAGCTGCACCAATCGAATACTGCCAGCGTGGGAATAAATTTTTCATCTTGGAATATCGTCGCTTGATTTATGGACGACCGGAGTGATGAGCGACTCAGTGCGCCTACCGTTGACTATTTCACAAATGACGGTAGACGGCAGGCCTGCTTGCAATGCGGGCACAAAGGCTGGTAACTCTCCCGAACTGTAATAATGGGCATTACCTTCAATGATTTGCTTGCGTTGTAGAGGTTCTGCAGCCCAATAGGCTGCAAATTTTTTCATGAAATCCTCCCATCTCAGGATGGATTGTCTTATAGGATTTTTTTTGTCGTTTTGCAGCCGCCAATCCGCCACCGCACACAAATACCGGTAAAACCTCGGATCGCTGCTGGCCTTGCCCCCGCCGATGGCCACGTCATACGCCGTCACGTTGCGGTGGTTTTCCGCGTTGCCGATGATGGCGCCGTGGAAGGATTTGGGGCTGACCTCGTTCTGCCAGCGCTGGCGCGCCTCGTTCGGGGTTTCTTCGCGGTCCACGCGCAGCCTGTCGCCACCGCCCGGGTGGCGCGAGACGCGGTCGAGCTTGCATTGGTCGCCCGCTTCCTTGCCCAGGTTCAGGGCCTTTTCCACTTGCTCGCGCTCGCCCGCGCCGAACATGCCGGCGCCGTACTCGGGAATGCGATGCTTGAGCGGCCGCGGATCGGCGATGATTTCCTGCTTGCGGATGCGCAAACCTTTCTTGCTGGTCACCGCGATGGCCGCGTCGATCGGGTCGACTTCCTCGCACGGTCCTTGCTGGTCGCGCGGCAGCCTGGCCTGGTCGGAATCCTTCGGGAATTGCCCAGGGCGGATCTCGCCGCCGTCCAACACGGCCTTCGTGGGTACGCGCAGCGCTTCGCCATTGATCGTGCGCAAGCCTTCGCGCCGTTTCGCTTCCGTGGAAAAGACATTCCATTTGCTGGGCTTGACGGGCGGCCAGGGCGCTTCGTCATGGCTGGCGCGGTGACCCCGGTTGGCGCCCGCCACGTGGGCATGGTCGTCCTCGCCTTCCACGCGCAGGGCGAAGTCGTGCGGCGGCGGGCCCACCGGCACGGGCCCGCGGTTCTTGCCGGCCGCATCGGGGCGTTGTTTGTTGGTAAATACGCGCTGGTAAAACCCTTTGCCCAGTTCCGCCAGCGGCTGGCGGCGCTGGAATTCCTTTTCCCAGTAGGTGGGGCCGTCGCCCCAGATGCTTTTGTTCGTCTTACCCTTGGTTTTGGACAGGCCATGGCCATCGACGTGGTCGGGTATGCCTTGCCAGCCTATGCCCTGCATATTATCCAGCGCCACAGTCATGTCTTCGGGGCAAAAGTACAGATAAACCTTGCCCCGGTTGTCGCGGTCCGCTTCCGCGCGCCATGCGGCGCCCGCCATGCCATGGCAGATAGTGTGATCCTTGATGTGCGCAAAGGCGGGCGTGGTGTGCTTTTTTGCCACCACGCCCTGCACGATCTGTACGAGGGTTTGCAAGCGTGCATGCAGGGTCTGGCGGTTGTCGATGGCGTCGTACTGGCTTTCCATCGCAGCATCGCGGCCGCCGCCGAAGATGCGGCTCGCCTCCGCCGCGCCGAAAAACATCGTCGTGTCTTCCACCAGGCTGTAGGGCGGATGCGTGAGGATCAGGGTGTCGGCGGGGCGCTTGCCCTCATCGAGCAGGAAGGCTTGCGCCAGCAGCGAGATCAGACAGCCCTGGCTGTGCGCGACGATGGATACCACGTCGTCGCTGTCGTAGTCGCGGATCATGGCGATCAGCGCGGCCAGGCGCTTGGCCGCCAGCACCATGTACATGCGGCCCGGCGCCGTCATCAGCGGACGCACGGGGTCGCCGCCAACATCGTAGGGTGAAAACAGCCCCTTGTTCCACATGTCGGGCAGGGTGTTGGTGGCATTGCCGAACGGACCGCCGTTCTTCGACATGTCCTTGTCCAGGCGGTTGCCGTAGCGGTCAGTGTTCTGGCCGTTGACCACTTTGCTGGCGTTGCCGCGTTCGCGAAAGCCCCAGTAAAACGGAATGACGGGGCTGTACGTCGCCTCATCAGGCTTGCGCTTGAAATACACATCGTCCGGGTCGGCGATGGTTTCACGCTTGTCAGCCTCCTGCGGCAGGCGGTAGGCGGCAGGGGTGAAAACGTGGCCGCCGCCGTACATGCGCGCGTCGAGTCCCTGGCACAGCCCCTTTTCCACGGCACTGAAACTCGTGCCCACGTCATTGACGCCATGGATGACGATGACGTTGCCCGGCAGTTCGGGGCGGATGCGCACGATGGCTTCCTGCGTGCGGTCGCAGTGCAGCAGGGCGGTGCTCTTGCCGCTGATATACGGAAGTTTGGGATACGCCATCGCCGCTCCAGGCTGACCAGACAGGTCAGTGTAGAGGGGCGGGATGGTGGATTAATTGCGTTTCCGCAAGCATTGCGGAAAAGAAGGTGTCCTTACGGCGCGCTGATGATCTTCGTCAGCGCGATGCGGTACGCGGGCTGCACGTCGCCATCCTTGTCTAGCTTGTCCGTCATGATCGCGCCATAGCCTTGCGCGTACCATACGTATTCACCGCTTTTACCCTTGCTCTTGCCGCCGACGTCGCGCAGTTCGAACTTGCAGGCGTCGGGGAAGCGGCGGCCGCCCAGTTCCAGGCGTTCCCAGCCGAGGAAGGTGATCGAGAAATCGCGTTTATCCGTGCGCGTGGAGGTGGTGATCTTGTCCGACAGGCCCGCCAGCGGGTAGTGGGTGTCCGTTCGCGTGTCCGTGAACTGCACGCGCACTTCCTGGCCGGGGCGCATGTTGGCGGGGATGGCGGACTGCGGCGTGTAGGCGTTCTTGCTGCGCACGGTGCCGTCTTCGTTGTAATGGATGGCGCCCGTCAGGAAGACCTGGCCGTCGCGGATATCCTGGTAGGACGTGGCCAGCAGCACGCCGCCGTCGAGGATCAGCTGCGTGCCCTTTTGTTTCTTGCCTTCGAACATCTCCTCGACGTTGACTTGCGCATCGCCATTGTTCTTGCTGAA
This sequence comes from Janthinobacterium sp. SUN120, assembly GCF_030397735.1. Classification (NCBI taxonomy): domain Bacteria; kingdom Pseudomonadati; phylum Pseudomonadota; class Betaproteobacteria; order Burkholderiales; family Oxalobacteraceae; genus Janthinobacterium; species Janthinobacterium sp. SUN120. The sequence goes on from NZ_JAPUBW010000005.1 coordinate 246,609, forward strand.
CTTGATGCCTGTCGTCAATTCCATGCATTCGCCCACCGTGGGCGCCGCCTGTACGCTCGCGGCCGCGAATACGCTGGCCGCCGCCATTCCACACCATACTGCTTTCATTGTCATCCTGGATATATTGCAAAGGCGCGATGATAGCGTGCCTTGGAGCAATGTGGCGCAGCGCTGGAGGCAGACTTAGCGGGCCGGCGCGACTGGCGTCGCTGGCGGCGCGGTGGCCGGTCCGCTGGCGGCCGGGGTGTCCGGCGTGGCCACGGGCTTGCCGCGCCGCGTGCGCTTGTCCGTGCGCGTCTTGCCGGGCTTGGCGTCGTGGATCGGCTTGCCTTTGTTATCGAGCTTGTCGGATTGGTCCGATTGCTGGCCAGGGTCCCTGGCATTGTTGGTGTGGTTGCCCGTCTGGTTCACATTCGTCGTCGACTGGGCTTGCACCCAGGCGCCGCCGACGGTCATCAGGGTGGCGGCCAGCAAGAGAGCGGCGGTTTTCATGGCGGTATCCTGTGAGAAATGAGGTTGAGCTTGCATTCTCACACAGGAGTCCGTCCGCACGGGTAGGACGCCGCCTCATGGCCGTGTCGGCTATTTGCTTCAGATCAACGGAACTGTTCCGTCGAGATATCGAAGCGCTTGAGCTTGTCGTACAGGGTCTTCTTCGGGATATTCAGGCTGGCAGCCGCGTCGATGACGTTGCCATTGTGGCGGCGCAAGGCTTCCTCGATGATGGAAATTTCGAAGGTGTCGACTTGTTCGGCCAAGGATGCTTCTCGGCAGCCTGCCGGGCTCAGGGTGTCGTCGAGCAGGCCCAGCACGAAGCGGTCGGCCACATTGTGCAGCTCGCGCACATTGCCGGCCCAGCGCTGCGCCATCAGCGAGGCGATCAGTTCGCCGCTGACGAGGGCGGCCGGCTGGCCGTAGCGCAAGGCTGCCTGCAGCACGAAGAACTCGAACAGCAGCGGGATATCTTCGCGCCGGTTGCGCAGCGCGGGCAGGGTCAGGCTGGCCACGTTCAGGCGGTAATACAGGTCGGGCCGGAATTTCCCTTGTTCGGCCAGCACATTCAAGTCTTCCTTGGCGGCGGCGATGACACGGAAATTGACGGAAATCAATTTATTGGAACCGAGCCGCTCCACTTGGCGTTCCTGCAGCACGCGCAGCAGTTTCACTTGCAGGGCCAGCGGCATGCTTTCGATTTCGTCTAAAAACAAAGTGCCGCCGTTGGCGTACTCGATCTTGCCGATGCGCTGGCGCTGCGCGCCCGTGAATGCCCCTTCTTCGTGGCCGAACAGTTCCGATTCGAAGATCGATTCGGGCAGGGCGCCGCAGTTGATGGCCACGAACGGGTGGTCGCGCCGCTCGCTGAAATCGTGCAGGCAGCGGGCGATGAGTTCCTTGCCGGTCCCCGTTTCGCCGAGGATGATGATGTCGGCCGATTTCGGCGCCAGGTTCAGCACCAGCTGGCGCACCTTGGCCATGGCCGCGCTGCGCCCGACGATGCGCGCCTCGATGCCGACCCGCTGTTCGAGCTGGCGGCGCAAGTTCATGTTTTCCAGCACCAAATGGCGTTTATCCAGGGCGCGGCGGCACACTTCCACCAGCAAGTCGGCGGAAAACGGTTTTTCGATGAAATCGTAGGCGCCACGGCGCATGGCGCCCACGGCCATCGACACGTCGCCGTGGCCCGTGACGAGGATGACGGGCAGGCTGGCATCCTGCGCCACGGCGATATCGAGCAGTTTCAAGCCATCCATGCCGGGCAGCTTGATATCGCTCAATAAAATGCCCGCAAATTCCGGCACTAGGTAGGGCAGCGCTTCTTCGGCCGTGGCGACGGCGGTCACTTGCAAGCCCGCCAGTTCCAGCGATTGCCGCGCGCCCTTGCGCACGACCGCGTCGTCTTCCACCAGCAGCACTTGCATGCCTTCAAAATTATTCTCGTGCATCGGGTGTTTCCTCTGTCTCTTTATTCTTTTCCCCCGGGGCGCAGCTCAGGGTGATGGTAAATTGCGCGCCGCCCCCTTCCTGCGCGCTGCGGTTGCGCACGGCCAATGCGCTGCCGGCCGCGCGCAGTATGCCAGCGCTGATCGACAATCCCAAGCCCAGCCCGTGTTCCTTGGTGGTATAGAAGGGGTCGAAAATCTTGTCCAGCGAAGCGAGCGGAATGCCGGGGCCATTATCGGTGATATGCAGCACGGCGAGGTCGCCTTCGCGGCGCACCTGGAACCAGATTTGCACGGGCTCGTTTTCCGGCACGGCATCCATGGCGTTCGTGATCAGATTGGTAAACACCTGTTCCAGGCCAATGGCGTTGCACAGCACGATGATGTCGTCCTCCAGCCAGCTTTCATGCAGGGTCAGGCGCTGCGAATGCTTGCGCGTGCGGATTTGCAGCATGGTTTGCGCAAACGCCTGGCGCACGCTGACGGGTTTGCGGGCATCGTCGCTGCGCCGCGCAAAGCCTTTCAGTTGCGACGTCACATAGCCGAGACGCTTGACGAGGTCGGAAATGGTCGACAGGTTGTCGAGCGCGTCGTCGATGCGCCCGCGCGCCAGGAACACCTTGGCATTGTCGGAAAAGGTTTGCAGGGCGGCCAGCGGCTGGTTCAGCTCGTGCGTGACGCCGGCCGCCATCTGGCCGATGGCCGCCAGCTTGCCGCTTTGCACCAATTCCGCCTGGGCATAGCGCAGGGTCTGCTCAGCCCGCTCGCGCTCGGCCACTTCCGCCTGCAGGCGGCCGTTCGCATGCACGAGGTCGGCCGTGCGCTGCTCGACCTTGATTTCCAGCTGTTCATAGGCGCGCGCCAGCGTCTGTTGCGCATTGAGCTTGTCGGCGATGCGGCGCCGGCGCTGGCGCGCATACATCAGGGCCAGCAGCAGCAAGGCCCAGCCCAGCGCGGCGGCGATGGCCGCGTTGCGCGCCGCCTCGTCGACCTGGTCGAGCTCGGCCAGCACGGTGATCTGCCATTGCAGCGGGCCCAGAGCGCGGTTCACGGCCAGATAGTCGGCGCTGCCGGACAGGGCGGGCGTATCGCCCGTCTGCGGACGTTCCAGCGTCATCACGCTGGCGCCGTCGGCAAACTGGCGCCGCAACCGGTGCGGCAAGATGGGCAGATTTTCCTGCAGGAACTGGCGCTGCGCGCTGATATCGTTCTTCGCGGCCGGCGCCAGGGGCGCCAGGGTCTTGAACTTGAAGGCGGGCGTGGTGGCCAGGATCAGCACGCCATTTGCATCCTTGACCCAGATCTGTTCGCCGGCGCCGGGCGTGCGCCACGATTGCTCGATCCAGTCCAGGTTGACCTTGGCGGCGACGATGCCGATGATGCGCCCGTTGCGCTGCACGGGTTGCGAAATGAAATAGCCGGCCTCGAAGGTGGAAGCGCCGATGCCGTAGAAGCGGCCGATGCCGCCCGCGATCGCATCCTTGAAGTAGGGCCGGAAACCGTAGTTGACGCCCACATACGAGCTGCGGTCTTGCCAGTTGCTCGATGCCAGGGTCGTGCCCTTGTCGTCGAGCACGTAGACGGCAAAGGCGCCCGCGCGGCGGTTCATGTCGACCAGGTAGGCGTTGATCTGCGTGACCTTGTCGGCGCTGGGCTGTTCCAGCAATTGCGCCACGGCATCGCTCTGGGCCACGGCCAGGGGCAGGAATTCGTACTTGTTGAGGGCGCCGCCGATGGACGCCGCATACAGTTCCGCGCGCGAATCGAGGGTGCGGTGCAATTCATCGAGCTGGCGCTGCTTGACCCAGGCATACGACGCCCACGTCAGCACGACCAGCGATCCCACGGCCAGCAGGGGGCCGAGCGCGGGTCTCAGGGTCCATTTGCCGAATGCCATGGTGCTCCGTGTGTCGGGTTAAGCTTGCGTGTGCCGCAAAGAAGGAATGGTAGTGTACGGCGGGATTCACCCGAATGGGTGAATCCTGATTTACGACTGACATGCAAAGTTGCAGTGTCTGACAAAACCGTAGCGAGCGGAAGGGAGAGGTGGCCGAGAAGCGGAACCGTACTCTAGTACGGTGAGCATCGCAGGCCGCCTATACCGACGCGCAGTAGGTTTGGTCAGACACCACTAATCAGCGGTGCTGGCCATGGTCTCGGCGTTATGATGACGCTGTTGCTCTTCCATCACCATCTCGCCCAGCATGCGCTTCAGGCGGTTGAACTCCGGGTCGCTCGGGTCGCGCGGGCGGGGCAGTTCGATGGCCACGTCGCGCTTGATGGTGCCGGGACGGTAGGTCATGACGATGGTGCGGTCTGCCAGGTAGATCGATTCCTCGATCGAGTGCGTGACGAACACGATGGTGGTGCCGAAGACTTTCCAGATTTTCAGCAATTCATCTTGCAGGTTGCGCCGCGTCAAGGCGTCCAGCGCGCCGAACGGTTCATCCATCAGCATGATGGGCGAATCGAGGGCCAGCACGCGGGCAATCGCCACGCGCTGGCGCATGCCGCCCGACAAGTCTTTCGGGTAGCGGGCACGGAATTCCGTCAAGCCCAGCATGCTCAGCAGCATGTCGACCCGTTCCTTGATTTCGGCCGGCGTCTTGCCGGCGATTTCCAGGCCGAAAGCGATATTGCTTTCGATGGTCATCCAGGGGAACAGCGCATATTCCTGGAACACCATGCCGCGGTCGGGACCGGGTTCGGTGATCAGCTTGCCGCCGGCCAGGATCTGGCCCGAGGTCGGTTGCGAAAAGCCGGCGATGGCGTTGAGCAGGGTCGACTTGCCGCAGCCGGACGGTCCCAGCAGGCAAATGAACTCGCCGCTGGCGATTTCCAGGTTGATATCCTTCAGGGCGATGACGTCCGCGCCGCCCGTGGTGAAGATTTTATTGACTGCATTGATATTGATCGTGGTCATGGCCGTTCCTCTCAGTGTTCCAGGCCGCGGTGCCACTGCAGCAAATGATTATTCAGGGCATTCATGGCCATGTCGATGGCCAGGCCGAACAGGCCGATGGTGAACATGCCGGCGATAATCTTGTCAGACCAGAAATATTCGCGCGCTTCCAGGATGCGGAAACCGAGGCCGCTATTGACGGCGATCATTTCCGCCACGATCACGACGATGAAGGCCGTGCCCATGCCGATGCGCGCGCCCGCCAGGATGTAGGGCGTGGCGGCCGGCAGGATGACGCGGCGGAACATGGTCATCTGGCTGGCGCCCAGGTTGCGCGCGGCGCGGATGTAGATGCCGTCGACCTGGCGCACGCCGGCGATGGTATTCATCAGCACGGGGAAGAAGGAGCCGATGCTGATCAGGAAGAAGGCGGGCGGGTTGCCCAGGCCGAACCACAAAATGGCCAGCGGAATGTAGGCGATGGGCGGAATCGGGCGCAGCACCTGCACCAGCGGGTCGAACAGTTTATAGATGGTCTTGTTGGTGCCCATCAGCAAGCCCAGCGGCAATGCCAGGCCGGCGCCGATGGCGAAGCCGCCCAGCACGCGCGACAGGCTGGCCCAGGCGTCATGCGGCAACTCGCCGGAGAACATCCACACCAGGTAATTGCCCGTTTCGGGCGTGTAGGCTTCCATCGGCACCAGGTATTCATACCATTTCACCAGTACGGCCACGGGCGAGGGCAGGATTTGCGGGTTGATCCAGCCGAACGTCGACATGGCTTGCCACAGCAGCAGCACGGCCACGGGCACGGCGGCACCGTGCGCGAAGCGTTTCATCATTTGAATATTCATCGTGATACTTTCAGATTAGCGTGGTCATGGTTAGCGTGGAACATAGGACTTCTTGGCTTTGTCCAGCAGGTCCAGCTTGACCCAATCCTGTGCTGCAGGCGGTTTGGCCATGCGGCCCACGCCGAATTTCACCATGTAATCGGTGGTCAGCTGCACGTGGCTTTGCGTGATGTCTTCCGTGAAGATGGCGTTGTCGATGGCGTCGCGGTAATCCTCGGTGGTGATCTGGTTCTTGAACATCGATTCGCGCACGTATTTTTCCGCCAGTTTCGGGTCGGCCAGGAAGGCGCGCGTGGCGGCGACGAAGCAATCCATGAAGCGCTGGGCCACGGCAGGTTTCTCTTTGTACATCTTTTCCGTCATCACGAGCGCGCGCACGGGCTCGCCCAGCGGCGTGTCGTAAGGCTTGATGATGGCCGCGCCGTATTTCTTGTGGATGGCCTGGGTCGAGTACGGCTCGGACTGGCTCATGACGTCGATATCCTTGGTCAGCAGCGCCTGGTTCAGGTCCGGGTAGCCCATGTACAGGATCTGCACGTCCTTGCCCGGCTTGTCGGACCAGGTCAGCTTGGCCTTGGTCAATTCGGCAAACAGCAGGATTTCCTGCGGGCCGCCGCGCGTGACGCCGACTTTCTTGCCTTTCAGGTCGGCGATGCCCTTGATGTTCAGGTCGGGACGGCCGACGATCTGCACGCCGCCCTTGGCGAAGCCGCCCACCAGGTACACGGGCAAGCCCGTGGCGCGGCCCGTGATGGCCGCTTCCAGCGCGCTGGCGGACACGTCGATTTCACCGGCGATCATGGCCGGCACGATGTCGAGGCCCTTGGCGAAGATGCGCTCTTCAATTTTCAAGTCGTATTTGGGCGCGATTTCCTTCATGTAGGCGACGGCGCCGTAATGGGCGAATTTCAGGTTGCCCAGGCGGACCAGGTCGGCTGCATGGACGGCCAGCGGGAATTGCGCGGCCAGTGCGACGGCGACGGTCAGTGCCTTGGTGTTCAGGAAGGACGAGATGCGGAAGGTGCGTGCCATGCTGTTGTCTCCAAAAGGTAGATGGTTTTATATAGTGGGTCGGGCTGCCGCTCTGACGGCGGTTATGAAAATATAAAAGCATCTTCCGTGCCAGTGGAGCGCATTTTGACATTTATTGCAAGTGATTGTTTATAAAGGTTTAATTTGAATCTAGTGAAAATGGGAAATGGCGAGATTCCGTCTTTCCGCACGACGAGGGGAAAGGCTGTGCGGATTGCCGCATTCTCGGAGCCGCATGCCGGTGAACCTTCAGGGCGTGGCCGACTCCAATCGTAAAAAAACGCGTTGCAAACAGGCTGGCAACGCGTAACTCCCCCGTGGAGTAGGGGTGGCGCCGCGCGGGCGCCCGTCTGAGGTCGTGTGCCGGCCTCGACTGTAGGCTTTACTTCGGCGCCGTGGCCGGCGGCAGGGCGGGCGCGGTGGCGGGATCGGTCAGCGGCGCAGGCGGCGTCGTGCTGCCGGAACCCGCGTCCGGCATGGCTGGCGTGACGGGGGCAGGCATCACTTGCGGGGTGGAAGCGGGATTGGGCGCCGTTTCGGGCAGGGGCGGCTCGGCCGGTTTCTTACAGGCGGACAGGGTGACAAGCAAGGCGGCGGCCAACAGGGCGGGCATTTTCATGATGTTTCCTTTGCAAGGGTCGAAGATTCGCGATGCGGGCGGCAGGCGCCGCGCGCGAAGCTTGAATTTATTGCAATGGCGTTTCCGCTTCTGTTCGCTATTTCACTTTGCGCCACGAATGGCGGCACAGGCTCGTCATGCCGGGTTTTTAGATGTCTTTTTTAGATGTCACGAGAGAAAGAATTCAATAGGGCAATATTTTTCACTTTCTTGCTTCTAATGTTCGTTAACGCACAGACCGCAGCCGCCGACACGGGCATTCTGTGCCCAGACGCTCAGGATTCGTGGTGTTCTGGTATAAAAATTGCCAAGAACTTAACAATCCGGGCTACCGGCAATCGTTTAAAAGGAGTATTCAAATGCATGCAATGACTCAGTCTCACGTGAAGAGCGAATTAAAGGCAGCGCACCAGGAACTTCGTAGCCCCGAAAAAGGCTCGCAAATGGTAGAACGCGCAGCACCTATCCCCCCGGAACGCATGAATCCCATTTCCATGGCACCGATCGAGCGCGTGCGTTCGACGTCGGCCACCCTGCGCCGCATCGAAAACATGCAAAAGCTGATCGGCGAATTGTCGCTGCACGAGATGCTGGCCGACGAAATCGCCTGGTTCCTCAAGTTTTCGCCATCGGGCGCCCGCAAATACATCCGCGACCTGCGCGAAGCGGGCGTGATCGAACTGGCCCGCTACATCGAAGGCACCGCCACCTACCTGGGCAAGGCAGTGTACCAGCTGACGCCAGACCCTGAGCGCGTGCGCGCCTTCCTGGCCGCCATCGTCCAGCCAAAACGCGAAGGCGCGCCACCGCGCAAGGATCGTCCAGGCTTGCGCGAGCAAAGCATGGCAGGCAGCGGCCGTCACTTCCACATCCTGGCCGATGACACGCATTACGCCATCCGCGTCAACCGTGGTCCCGTGACGCGCGATCCGCTGGTCGCCGCCCTGTTTGGTGCGCCGCAGCAAAAGGCTGCCGAGTAATACGGCGCTTGAACGGCCGCCTGGCGGCTGGCGGGCGTCGCTTGTAGTTCGTATTATCAGACGCATGTCGAAAGCCGGGTTGCGACCCGGCTTTTGGCGTTGTGCCGAACCATCCGAGGTGAGTCGATTGAACGTGGTCTGATTGAAAAGACTGCAAGCATCCCCATGTGGGCTGGACTGCTGCCCGCGCCGTGCGGGTTCACTTGAAGGAGCTTGTCCTTGTCTGCCTACGCCGTGTTCTCCTGCATTGCTCTTATTGTTCTGAAACGGGCCGCCGCATGAACCCGCTGCTGTGGATCGCCCTCGTCACGGCGGCCATCGTCTTTTCGCTGTGGTTCCCCCGCTGGCGTTTGAAGCGTGCCTTGGCGAAACCCTTGCCGGCAGAAGGCTTGGCCGTGCTGGAAAACAATATCCCCGTCTATCAGCATATGCCGGCGCCGCTGCAGGAGCAGTTGCGCCGCCTCGTCGTGCAATTCCTGTATCAAAAGAAATTCGTCGGCTGCGGCGGCCTGGAAATCACGGACGAGATGCGCTACACCATCGCCGGCCAGGCTTGTTTGCTGCTGCTGAACCGCCAGACGCAGGTGTATCCCGAACTCGACACCATCCTCGTGTATCCCACGGAATTCATCGTCACGCGCAATGAAGTGGGGCCGGGCGGCGTGGTGACGCCGTCGGCGAATGGCTTGCTGGGCGAATCCTGGGGCGATGGCCGCGTGGTGCTGGCCTGGGACCACGTACAGCGGGGCGCGGCCGACTGGAGCGATGGCCACAATGTCGTGCTGCATGAATTTGCCCACCAGCTCGACAGCGAATCGGGCGCCGCGAATGGCGCGCCCTACCTGCCCAGCGTGTCGAGCTACCGCAGCTGGGCCACCGTGCTGTCGCGCGACTTCGACAACCTGCGCCACGACGCCATGTACCAGCAGCAAAGCGTGATGGACCATTACGGCGCCACCAATCCCGCCGAATTCTTTGCCGTGGCCACGGAAACCTTCTTTGAAAAGCCGTACCAGATGGCGGAACACCATGAAGAACTGTATGCGCAATTCTTGCAGTACTACAAGGTCGACCCGCGCGACTGGATGGCGCCGCCCGTGGAACCCGAACACATAGCCTCGCCATTCCCCAACTACGCACCGCACTGGTAAGTCTGGCTTTAACTCGACGATATCAGCCTAGCAGCCGCTGTTTCAGCGCGGGATAGCTGCTGCGCGACACGGGGATGCCCGTGCTCGTCTGCGTGTCGAGCGCGTATTTGCCGCCCGCGCCGATCTGCAGCCGCTTGAAGCCCAGGCTGTTGACGATGTAGGAGCGGTGCACGCGCAGGAAGTGGGGCGGCAGCAGGGCCATGAGCTTGTCGATAGGCAAGTCGTGAAAGCACTGCTCGCCGCTGCACAGCACGATATTGCTGTAGTGGCCATCGGCTTGCACGTGGTCGATGTCGGCCATGGCGATCCATTCCAGTGCCCCCCGTTTCTTGACGGCCAGCGAAGCCGCTTCCGTGTGCCGCCCCGTATAGCGTTGCAGCGCCTTGTGCAGGCGTTCGCGGCTGAAAGGCTTGGCGACGAAATCGAGCACGCCGAATTCGAAGGCCGTGATCGAGCGTTCCGCGTGGGCCGAGACGATGATGGTCTGGAAGCGCGCATCGGCGGCCAGACGCAGCAAATCATAGCCGTCCGCGCCATGCAGGTTCAAATCCAGCAGTAGCAGGTCGATCTGCCCCTGCGCCAGGGCGGCCAGCGCTTGCGGCACATTGTCATGCAGTACGAGATTGCGGAGGCGCGCGCCGAAATGCGCGCGCACTTCGCGTTCGAGGCCTTGCGCGATCAGCGGTTCATCTTCCAGTATCAACACATTCATGGCGCCGCCGGCAAGGTAAAGGTGAGGCGCCAGCCTGCCGGATGCTGTGCGCAGGCATAGTTGGCCGCATCGCCGAACACGGCGTGCAGGCTGGCGCGGATGTACTGTTCGCCCACGCCGCTGCCTGCATGGGGGCGCGCCTCGCCTTCGGGCAGCAGCAAGGTAAGTATTTGCGTTTGCGCATGTTGTGCGATGCGCAGGATAAAGGCCGCGCCGTGGCGGTAGCGGTTGTGGCTGAACGCATTTTCCAGTGCCGTCAGCAACAGGGCGGGCGGCACGGTGATGCCCGCCGCCTCGCCGTCGAGCAGCAGGCTGCACGGCTGCTGCAGCCGCGTGCCCATGATGCTCAGGTAATTCTCGCACAGGGCCAGTTCCTGCGTCAGGGCAATGCTGGGCTGCTGCGCGAATTCGTTGAGCATGCGCAATTCGGCCCCCAGCGCTTCGATGAAGGTTTCGGCCGCCTGCGGCGATTGCGCGTTGAGTTCGCTGATCAGGCTGAGGGAATTCATCAGGAAGTGCGGTTGCATGCTTTTGCGCAAGAGCTGGTTTTCCAGCTGCTGGGCGCGCGCCGCCTTGCTGCGTTCGCGCAATAGCTGCGCCAGCAATTGCGCGCATACAGGCAGCAGCAGGAAGCACACGACGAGGGCGAAGCCGCCTTCGGCAAACTGGCTGCCCGTCAGCAGGAACAGGGCGCACGACGCCAGCGCGATCAAGGTGCCGCCGCGGCTGCCCGGCAGGCGGCGCCACAGGGCGCCCAGGTTGAGCGCCAGGCTCGCCGCCAGGCCCGTCAGAAACATCAGCCAGCAGCGCGCGTCGAAATGCGTGGGCAGCGCGCCGGCCAGCGCGATGCCCGCCAGCAGGACCGCCGCCGCCAGCGGCCAGCGGGGCAGGCGGTAAGCCGTATAAAAATACAGGGGCAGCAAGGCGGAAAACAGCCACGTCAGGGCGCTGACGGCGTACAGGCGCGGCATGTGCGAGGGATAGGCATAGCCGGCAAAGCTGCGCCACAGTTCCGCCACCAGCAGCAGCGCCGCCGCCAGGCACAGCGCCGCAAACATGGCCCAGTGCCGCTGCCGCTGGTACAGTACCGTCAAGGCGAGAAACAGCAGGGCGACGGCGCCCAGCGCCCCGGCCAGCAGCAGTGGCGGCAACCGGTACCAGGCCAGCGCCGCGCGGTAATCGTGCCGGTCGACCAGGTACAGCGCATAGAATGGCGATGCCAGGTGGGCCGGCACCTGCTGCGTCGACAGCAGCAGGCGCAGGTGGTGTGTGCCCATGGCCAATTGCTGCGGCCTCAGGTGGAGGGCGAAATCGACGTCGCCCGCGCGTTCCCCGCTGGCCTGGCGAGCCGGCTGGCCATTGCTGCCGATCAAGACCCCATCGAGCCACAGCTCGCTGGCAGCCAGCGCCGACAGCACCAGCAATTGCGTCGACGACGGCGTGGCGGCCAGGGCGACATCGCGCTCGACGCACAGCAGCTGGCCCGGCCGGACCAGCTGCTGCAGCGAGGCGGGCGCGGAAGGCGTGTTGCCGCAGGTGCGCCAGCCGTCGTCCAGCGAGAGCGGATGCATGGCGCAGGCGAAAGAGGGCAAGGCCAGGCAGCACAGCAGCAGGTAGCGGAAGAGGGAGGGCATGGCGGGCATTGTAGCTGCTCATGTGCTACTCCTTTGCAACATTTTCATCGACGCCGGTGCCGTTCGTGCGGGCCACGTGCATTTCGTGCACGGCCCGCCAACGGCGTGTGGAAGACACTTACCATGCATCAGCGCCGTGCTGTGCACACGGCCCTCACCATGGAATCATGACTATGCAAAGCAGCAAATACTACGGTTTCGCCGGCGCGCTGGCGCTGTTCTGCGGCGTGGCGCAGGCCGCCTCCGCCCCATCCTCTGTTTCACCCGCTGCTCCTTCCGCCGCGCTGGCCGCGCGCCTGGCCGATTTCGACGGCTGGGCGGCCCGGCGCATGGGCGCGGAGCGCATTCCGGGCGTCACCGTCGGTTTCAGCCAGGGCGACGTGGAATGGGTAAAAGGCTACGGCTATGCGGACCTGGAAAACCACGTGCCGGCCACGGCCCAGTCCAGCTACCGGTTGGCGTCCGTCACCAAGCCCATGACGGCGGTGGCCATTTTGCAACTGGTCGAACAGGGCAAGATCGACCTGGATGCGCCCGTGCAAACCTATGTGCCGTATTTTCCCGTCAAGCCGTTTCCCGTGACGGTGCGCCAGTTGCTGGGCCACCTGGGCGGTATCGACGCCTACCGCGACAGCAGGGTGGAACAGCATTTCAAGGAGCACAAGGATACGCGCCAGTCGATCGCCGTCTTCGAGCAGTTCGACCTGATCGCCGAACCGGGCACGCGCTTCCGCTACACCAGCTATGGCTACAACCTGCTGGGCGCCGTCATCGAGGCCGCCTCGGGCGAAAGCTATGGCGGCTACATGCGGCGCCACGTGTGGGGGCCGCTGGGCATGGACGCCACCGTGATGGACGACTCGGACGCCGTGATCGCGCACCGCGTGCGCGGCTACCGGCTAGCCGGCAAGGAGTTGAAGAATTCGGAATTCGTCGACATCAGCAGCCGCTTTTCGGCCGGCGGCACGCGCGCCAGCGTGCCCGACATGCTGGCCTTTGGCCGGGGCGTTCACGCAGGCAAGATCTTGTCGGCGGCCAGCGTGGCCGCCATGGTGCAGCCGATGGCCACGCGCGCGGGCCGCTTGACGAATTACGGCATGGGCTGGGAAATCCTGCCGACGGGCGGGCGCTACGCCATCGCCCACGGCGGCCAGCAGCCGGAAACCGTTACCTACCTGTACAGCTTTCCTTCGCGCAAGCTCACCATCGCCGTCGCCGCCAATCTCGAGCGCGTCAATCCCGAAGCCTTCGTGCAGCGCCTGTTCGAAGTGGTCACGGGTGAACCGTGGCAGCTGAACACGTATATCGCCGACGCGGGCGCGCAGCGCGCCTACCAGGTGGCGCAAGGCCTGTTCGAGGAGGGCCGCGCCTACGCCGAACGCACGGATCAGGCGTATGCCGATGCGGCCGCCACGCGCGCAGCCTTCACGCACATCAACCGGCAAGCGCTGGCGCCCGACGCCCAGGCGGCGCGCGCCTACATCGAGGCGGCCCGCCATCCTGCGGGCGGCCGCGTGTTTCTCGCAGCCGGCGCCAGCATGGCCCGGGCATTGCGCGCATCGGGCGTCGACTTGAATACCTACTCGCGCGGCGGCGCGCTGGCGTTTGCGCGCGACTATGTTCGCTTGTCGCAAGGCGCAAAGGCCGGCACCGTGCCCCGTTTCGATCCCGCCTTCGAGCAAGCCATCGTGGCCCTGGCCGCCAGTTGGGACCGCACGGCCGCCATCGCCTGGCCGGCCGCACCCGCCTCGGCATCTATCGCCGCCCTGGATAGCCGGTTGCGCACGGCCTTCCGCGGCCAGCGCGCCTATCCCGATTTCGTGCCCGAGTTGCTTGATCTGGCGCAAGCGTCGGCCGCGCGCGGCGAGGCGGATTCGGCGCTGGCGGCCAGCCGCCTGGCCGTGGAACTGTATTCCCTCAGCGACCGCGCGCATGCGCTGCACGGCTTGACCTTGTTGCGCGCCGGAAAGACGGAACCCGCCCTCGCGGCCCTGCGCCTGGCGCTGGCCCGCGACCCGCTGGGCGCGGCCAGTCCGGCGGCGCTGAACCTGGAAGCGTACCGCCTGAAAGGCGGCGGCGCCGTGGCGCAAGGCATGGCCGTGCTGCAGACGGCCGCCAGCCTGCATCCGCGCGACGCGAATCTGCAAGACAGCCTGGCCGAGTTTTATGTGGAGCAAGGCTTGCGCCCGCAAGCGCTCGAGGCGTACAGGCAGGCGCTGCAGCTCGACCCCCGCTATCCGGGCGCCGTGGGCGCCAGGGCGGCGATCATCCGCCTGGGCGGCGAGACGAAGGCGCTGGCGCCTTAGTTGGTGCCTTACAACACCTAACAAAACCGTAGCGAGCGGAAGGAAGGCTCGGCGCCCCCGTTGGCTTGAGAAGCGCAACTGTACGAAGGTACGGGGGCGCCGAGCCAGTGAGCATCGCAGACCGCAAATTACGACGCGCAGTAGGTTTTGATAGGTGTTCTTAGATGAATTCTGCATAAGCAAGGGTGAAAAGATTCCTTTTTGGAAATAAGAGCGCTGCGGTCTAATGGCGGCATTCATTGTCCACCAGAGGAATTCCATGCAGACCCGCCTACACTTCGCCGCGCTTCTTTTCACCTCCATCGCCTTCACGCAGGTGGCGCAAGCGGACCAGCTGGCCGCCATCAAGGTGAAGGGCGAGCTGGTCTGCGGCACCCTGGGCACGGACGAGCCGAACAGTTTCATCGACGCCAAGTCGCGCCAGCTGGTCGGCTATGAAGTGGACCTGTGCCGCGCCATCGCCCAGGGCCTGGGCGTCAAGCCGGTGATCAAGCAGCTGGCCGTGGCCGCCCGCATTCCCGAACTGCAGCAGGGCCGCATCGATATCCTGACGGCATCCTTGACGCACAACAAGGAACGCGAAGCGCTGGTCGATTTTTCCCTGTCCACGTTTTACACGGGCCAGCGCGTGCTGGTGAAAAAAAGCAGCAATATCACGACGGTCGCTGGCCTGGCCGGCAAGAAAGTGCTGACCGTCAAGGGCGGCACGCAGGAACCGAATATCCGCAAGGCCGTGCCCGGCGTGGACGTGGTGACGTTCGAGACGGCGGGCCAGGCCTATCTCGGCTTGCAGCAAGGCAAGGGCGTTGGCTATGTCGACGATGAAGTCTCGCTGCTCAACAACTACGCCAAGCTGGGCGCCGCGCAAAAGGATTACATTGTGCTGCCGCAAAACATCAGCCAGGAAGTGTTTGCCTTCGGCATCCGCAAGGGCGAGACGGGCGTGAAAACCGCCGTCGACAAGGTGCTGCGGGAGCTGGAAAAGTCGGGCGAGGCGGAAAAACTGTTCTTCAAATGGTATGGCCCGACGAGCAATGTGAAATTCCAGAAACGCACATTTAAAATTGAATCGGACAAGATCGACGCCTGAACCTTGCCTGACTCTTCCGCATGTTTGATCTGAACTTTTTGCTGGCCGGCGACTACCGCGACTGGTTGCTGTCCGGTTTGCTGCTGTCATTGCGCCTGATGGGCATCACCTTGCTGTTGTCGCTGCCGCTGGCGTGCGGCGTGGCCATGCTGCGCCTGGCGCCGTCGCGCCTGCTCAACGGGCTGGGCGCCGCGTATGTCGAGCTGATCCGCAACGTGCCCTTACTGGCCCACTTCCTGTTCTGGTATTTCGGCGCGCCCGAACTGTTGCCCGACGCCTGGAAGGAGCGCTTGTATGCCGGCAATATCGAAGCCGTCAGTGCCGTCACGGCCCTGACTTTATATACGGCCGCCTACATGGCGGAAGACATCCGCAGCGGCATCCGCGCCATTCCTGCTCAGCAATTCGAGGCGGGCCGGGCGCTGGGCTTTGGCTTTCTCGCCACCATGCGCCTGTGCATCGTGCCGCAAGCCTTGCGCCTGGCCGCACCGCCGCTGCTGTCGCAAACCCTGAACCTGTGGCAAAACACCAGCATCGCCACCGTCATCGGCGTGGCCGAGCTGATGTACCAGACGCAGCGCGTCGAAGCGGCCTCGTTCCGCAGCGTGGAAGCGTTCGTCTTTGCCAGCGCGGCCTATCTGGCCGTTTCCCTGCTGATCGCCAGCCTGGCGGCCTTGCTGCAAAAGAAGGTGTCCTGATGCTGGAACTGATCCACGATTACTGGCTGTATTTCCTCGTTGGCCGCTATCCCGAGGGGCCGCTGGGCGGCCTGGCGCTGACGGTGCTGCTGGCCAGCCTGGCGTTGGTGCTCAGCCTGCCGTTCGGCTTGCTGCTGGGGCTGGCGCGCCTGAGTCCCTGGCGCCTGCTGCGCTGGCCCGTCGCCGCGCTGATCCACGTGGTGCGGGGCATCCCCTTGCTGCTCGTCATCTTCTGGGCGTATTTCTTCCTGCCCAGCATCACCGGCCATGAAAGCGGGCAATTCGGCACCATGCTGGCGGCCCTCGTCATCTTCGACGGCATTTATCTGGCGGAAATCGTGCGCGCCGGCGTGCAAGCCGTGCCGCGCGGACAGGTGGAGGCGGCCCGTTCGCTGGGCTTGAACTATCTGGACAGCATGCGCACGGTCGTGCTGCCGCAGGCGCTGCGCCACATGCTGCCGTCCCTGGTCAACCAGTTCGTCTCGACCATCAAGGAAACCTCGCTGGGATACATCATCGGCCTGGCCGAAGTGTCGTTCATCGCCTCGCAAGTCAATGGCCTGGTGCTGACGAAACCCGTGCAAGTGTATTTCTTGCTGGGCATGACGTACTTTGTTTTATGTTTCAGCCTGTCGCGCGCCGCCTTCTGGCTCGAGCGGCGCCAGGCGCGACTCTTGAAAGCGGCTGCATGATTACCTTTGACAACGTCAACAAATACTATGGCGAGTATCACGCCTTGAGCGGCATCAATGAACACGTCGCCAAGGGCGAGGTGCTGGTGGTGTGCGGGCCGTCCGGTTCCGGCAAATCCACCCTGATCCGCACCATCAACCGGCTGGAGCCGATCGCCTCGGGCCGCATCACGGTGGCGGGCCAGGACATCCACGCGCCGGGGCTGGACGTGAACGCCTTCCGTTCGCATATCGGTTTTGTTTTCCAGCAATTCAACCTGTTTCCGCACCTTTCCGTGCTGGACAATTGCGCGCTGGCGCCGCAGCGCTTGCGCGGCCTGAGCCGCAAGGAAGCGGAAGAGCGGGCGCTGGCCCTGCTGGAACGGGTGGGCCTCGCGCACAAGGCGCGCGCCATGCCAGCGGCCCTGTCGGGCGGGCAGCAGCAGCGCGTGGCGATTGCCCGCGCGCTGGCCATGCAGCCGCCGCTGATGCTGTTCGATGAACCGACCAGCGCGCTGGACCCGGAAATGGTGGGCGAAGTGCTGCAAGTGATGCGCGACCTGGCGCAGGGCGGCATGACGATGGTGTGCGTGACGCATGAAATGGGCTTTGCGCGCGAAGTGGCGGACCGCGTGTGGTTCATGGATCACGGGCAAGTGCTGGAACGGGCCGCGCCCGAGGATTTCTTTGCGCGGCCTCAACATGCGCGCGCACAACAATTCCTGTCGGATATCCGCAGCCCCTTCAGCGCGTCTGCTTGAGTGAGCATATGATTGGGCATGGGAGAAGCGGCTGTGTGCGTAAGCGAACGGTATCCTGGCGTTGTCTGGCGCACGCTATCGAGGCGGCGCATGGTGCGCCAGCAGCCGACGAGGAGGGCCGTATCATGTCACGCATCATCGCAGGTCATTTTCAGTTGCAGGAACAGATCGACGTCGCGCGCGCCGCGCTGAACCAGGCGGGTTTTTCCGACAGCCGCATCAGCGCCTTTTTTGTCAACCAGCCGGGGCAGCATGATCTGCACGCGCTGGGTGGCGACCGCGACATGTCGCCGGGCGCGAAGGAAACGCCGGAGGGCGTGGTGGAAGGTGTGGCCGTCGGGGCCGCCTTGGGCGCGGGCATCGGCGCGGCCACCGCCCTGGCGACAGGGCCGCTGGGGCCGGTCGTCGGGGCGCTGGTGGGCGCCCACGTGGGCTCGCTCTACAGTTTCAACAAGATGAAGGAAGCGGGCGAAGCCGAGAAGAATGGCGAAGACAACGGTGAAAACCGCCGCCAGCCACGCCATCCGGGCATGCTGATCGCCGTCGCGCTGGGCGGCCTCGACGAGCGCGAACGGGCGCTCGAGGCGCTGCACCGGCTGGGCGCCGAGCATATCGAGGAAGCGGAAGGCACGATCGCCAATGGCGACTGGCATGATTTCGATCCGCTCAGCATTCCCGTGCTGGTGGCGTGAATTGGCGCTTCTGTGGCGCAAGATGCATAAATTCCGCGCTGCATGAAATTTAGGTATGATCCTTGTTAGTATTAGTAATTATTGGTAAACAATGCCGACAGGGATAGTTTCCGCGCGCCCGAAGTGACACTGGACCAAGGTGACTGCCCGTAGTACTTGCCTCGCATGCTAACGAGTATGGATAGGAGGGCGCGTCATGACACAGGCATGGTTCATTCTGACACGGGCCGATGGGCGCGACATCTGCGCGCCCTCGCCGGCACAGCTGGCCGATGCGCTGGCCGAGGTGTACCGCGGCGGCGCCGTCACGCCGGACGGCAGCCCGGCCGCCGTCCTGTTGCGCTTTGGCTACGACGATGGCTTGATGTATCAGGTCGAGGTCGCTAGCGGAGGCGAAGTCACTTTCGAGGAATGGTCGGACCGCGATTGTGAAATCGCCCTGGCCACGCCGCGCCACATGTCGGCCCTGCCGCAGGACGCGGCCCTGCAGCTGTGGCAGTGGCTGGCGCAGCGCCAGGTGGCGAAGATCCGCAGCCAGCCCTGGCAGGGCGGCTAGTCCTGCCATCAGTCCGCCCGCCTAGTGCGCCATCAGCACGGGGATCGTCATGCTTTGCAAGATCGTGCGCGTGACGCCGCCCAGGATGGTTTCGCGCAGGCGCGAATGGCCATACGCTCCCATCACCAGCAAGTCGGCCGACAGGTCGGCCGCCTGCGACAGCAGCGCTTCGCCGATATCGCCGCGCCGCACGCCACCGCCATCGAGCAAATGCAGCCGCGCTTCCACGCCGTGGCGCGCCAGGTAGTGCGTCAGTTCGGCGCCCGGCTGTTCGCCGTGCTCGGCGGCATGCACCTGGGCGTCGAAGATGGCCACGTGGACTTGTCCGGCGCGCTGCAGCAGGGGCAGGGCGGCGCTCACGGCGCGGCTCGCTTCCTTGCTGGCGTTCCAGGAAATGAGCACATTGCGCGCGGCCGCCGGCGGCGCCAGCCGAGGCAGCGGCGGCGCATACGGCACGATCAGCACGGGGCGGCCCGAATGCAGCAGCACATAGGCGGGAAAGTCGCGCATCACGGACGGCGATCTATCGCTGGCATTGTATTGGCTGATGACGACCAGGTCCGCATAGCGGGCCAGCAGGCTGATGCCGCCCGCCGCCTCGTCGTCGAGCACGCGCTGTTCGAACGAAGCGACGCCGGCGGCGCGCACCTGCGCCTCGAAACCGTCGAGGGCGCGCGTCGCCCGCTCGCGCAGGAAGTTGAGATGCAAGCTCAGGTTCGGGTCCGCATCGAGGTCGGGCTGGTTCTGGTACAGCAGGCGCGACACGCCCGTCAGCGCCACGCCCGTCAGGTGGCCGCCGCACGCCTGGGCGATGCTGGCCGCCGCGTCGATGCGGGCGGCGCGCCCGGCGCTGTCGTCGATGTGGAGCAATACGGTCTTGTAGGTCATGGCCTGTCCTCTCGCTGTGCAGTAGTGGCCATTCTGGCACAGTCCCGGGTGCCGGCCGCGCACGACTGCGGCCGGTGCTTGTTGCCTCAGCTCATGGCGATGATGATGATGTCGGCGTCGCAGTTGCGGTAATGAATCACGATGACGATGACGCGCCGCAATTGCGCCGCCTTTTGCGCCACCTCCAGCATGGCGCGGCTGGCGCGGTTCTTCATCGTCACCTGCACTTGCGAGGCATCGCTGACGGGGATGCCCATGGCTTTCAGCGCCGCTTTCGGGTTGGCCATCAGGGCCAGCGCATGCTGTGGATCGAGCTCCGCCTGATGCACGGATTCCACGTCGCTCATGCCGGGATTGATATCGTTGAACAAGTCCCTCAATGCTGCTGTGTCGTCCTGGATTTCCATCGCGTTCTCCCTGTGAATCTTACCGTCAAGCAAAGTCCGCACGACTTGCCTGTCGAGGTGCCATCACCTCTCCAGGGAGTATAATTTTGATAATTGTCTCTGCATGGATGCAGCGCAGACGGACGCTGCAATACGCAGGCTCAGCCTTTGATCTGGCGCAATGCCCGCTTCAAAAGTGCCACCTACACTTGATCCCACGCAGAACAACCATAACAAGCGGGGAGAGACAGCAATGAAGGAACAAAAGGTAGCACTGATCACGGGCGGCATGGGCGGCCTGGGCACGGCCTTGTGCCGGCGCCTGCATGGGGCGGGCTTTGCCGTCGTGGCGGCGCATACGCCGGGCAATGCGCGGGTGGGCAGCTGGCTCGACGAACAACAGGCGCAGCAGTATTATTTCCACCCGCTGGCCGTCGACGTGAGCGATTTCGATGCCTGCAGCGAGGCCGTGGCAAGCGTGCTGGCAAAGTTCGGCCGGATCGACGTGCTGGTCAACAACGCCGGCATCACGCGCGACCAGAGCATGCGCAAGATGGAATTGCCGCACTGGGCCGAGGTCATGCGCACCAATCTCGACAGCCTGTTCAACATGAGCAAGCAAGTGCTCGAACCGATGCTGGCCAACCGCTGGGGCCGCATCATCAATATCTCGTCCGTCAATGGCCAGAAGGGCGCGTTTGGCCAGTGCAACTATGCGGCCGCCAAGGCGGGCGTGCACGGCTTCAGCAAGGCGCTGGCGCTGGAAGTGGCGCGCCACGGCATCACCGTCAACACGGTCTCGCCCGGCTACCTGCGCACGCAGATGGTGACGGCCGTGCCGGCCGATATCCTGGAAACGAAGATCCTGCCGCAGATTCCCCTGGGCCGCCTGGGCGAGCCGGACGAGGTGGCGGCTCTGGTCGCTTACCTGGCGTCTGACGAGGCGGCCTTCGTCACGGGCGCGAATATCGCCATCAATGGCGGGCAGCACATGAGTTGATCCGGCATGCAGCCGGATACTTGAAGCAGGGCAATGGCAGTAGAGGAGACCCGTCCACCCAGCCGGCGCACAGAAGCTGGCGGGGGACGCAAGGCAGCAGCAAGGAAGGAAAGCAGGGGGCAGGGCAGCGATGCCTTGCCCTTTGTCATGCTGCAACGGCTGGTGACATGCGGCGCCGCTGCCCTGTTCAGCGCTGGGCTTTTTCCAGCCGTGTCTGGCAATCGATGCACAGGCGCGCTTCGGGGCGCGCATTCAGGCGCGACAGGCCGATGGCTTCGCCGCAGTTGTCGCACAGGCCGTAGCTGCCGTCGGCAAACTTGGCCAGCGCGTGCTTGATGATGGCCAGCTGCGCCACGTTGTGTTCGGCCGCTTCGCTGACGAGGGCGTTCAAGGTGCGCACGCTGGCGTTGTCGGCCGGCGAGGCTTCGATTTCATTGAGCAGCGAGGCGCGCGCGTCCGCTTCGGCCGCTTCATTCTCGATTTGTTCCAGCAACGCCAGCTTGCGTTGCTCCAGCACGCCCTGCAGGCGCTGCAGCTGGTCTTGCGGCAATCCATTCATGGCCATCACCCGTTAAGAGTCTGTCCTATATGGTAGTCCAGGATGGGCGACTCTGCTTGCGCTACCACCCGCGCCGCGTTTGACGCGGCGCAGGCTGGCAGCGGCCGTTCTATGCTGGTTCTTTCAGGCAGTTGATCATCCAGGCGACGCCGAACTGGTCTTTCAGCATGCCGAAGCGCTTGGCCCAGAATGTTTCCGCCAGGGGCATCTGGATGGTGCCGTCGCGCGCCAGCGCGTCGAAGGCCCGTTCCGCCTCCTCCGGCGTGTCGACGGTCAGGCAGATCGCGCTGCCGCTCATGCCCTTGGCGCCCTCGTCGCAGCCGCCGTCCGAGCCCATCAGCATGGTCGGCCCCAGTTGCACGGAGCCGTGCATGATCTTGTCGTACCAGTCTTCCTTGACTTGCTCCTGGGCCGGCGAGCCCCGATAGGGCATCAGGCACAGGTCGCTGCCATGCAGGTGCTGGCGGTAATATTCCAGCGCTTGCGCGCAGTTTCCATCGAATTGCAAATACGGTTCGATACGCATGTTGGTCTCCTCTGGTCATCGTCCCGCAGGCACGATTGCCAGGCGGGGACGTCCCAGTATAGGCGCTTGCCAGCCGATTTCAATCAGTCCGGCGCCATCTCTTGCAGCCGCTCACGCACCTTGCCCAGGGCGCCGAGGATGCGCTCGGGATTGCCGGCGAGGACGGCGCTGCCCAGGTGCAACAAGCTCGTCGCCAGGCTGATCCAGTGCCGCACGTCGTCGTTGCGGGCGATGCGCAGGCGTACCGTGTCGAGCAGGCCGCTGAGCTGGCGCTGCGCCGTTTCCAGGCCCGCCACCGTGTGCCCGGCCGCATCGGCATACAGCTGGTTGGCTTGCTGGCGCAAGGCCACTTCCAGGGCGAAGACGGCTTGCGCCTGGCTCAGGCTGATGCCGTTTCCCCCCTGGCTGGCGCGCTTGCGGATGGCGCGCATGACGGCGCCGTGCAAGGTGACGGCCGCCTGCGACAGGCTGTCGGCCAATTGCTCGACGCGCATGGCGCTGCTGAGAGCCGCTTCGCGGCGTTCGCTGCCTACCGATCCGTCCATCTTGCCTCCGTGGTGGTGAGGGCGGCGGCGAGCTGGGCGTGTTCGCGCCCCAGTGCCGCCAGTTGCCGGCGCGCCAGGGTATGGCGCAGGCCAGCCAGGCGGTATTCCTCGGTCTTGCTTTGCTGCATGTTTTTCGCCAGCACGGCCAGCAGGCGCTGCTGCGGCGTGTCCGCATACGCGATTTCCACGTCGAGCAAGCCGAGCACCATGTCGCGCTCGTTATCGCCGCTCTTGTCGTACAGCGCCAGCAAGCTGTCGAGCGCGGCCAACAGGGCTTGCAGCGGCGCATCGCCCTCGTGCAGCACTTGCGCCAGGTGCGCCTGCTGGCTGGCCGCGCCGCCCAGGCGCGATAGTTGCTGCAGCAACAAGGTGTAGGCGCTGACATGGCGGTCGTCGATGCCGCTGCCCGGCCAGGCGCGGATGGCGGCGCCGGCGCCGGCCAGTTCGGACTGCACGTCATACGCATCGGCATCGGCCAGCCGGCCCAGCGCCTGCAGGTACAGGCGCACGGCCTGCGCCAAACGCGCCACGTCCGCCTGCGCGGCGCGGCGCTGCGCATCGAGCAGGCGCTCGCGCGCGTCTTCGGCCGGCGACAGATAGGGGCGGGCGCGCTGGTAAGTGTCCACGTGGCGCTGCGCCAGTTCGTTGAAGGCGGTCAAGACATCGGCGCCGGCCGCCAGGGCGCGCACTTGCGCCAGCTCGGGGCGCGCGGTGGTGCAGCCGCACAGCGCGGCAGCCAGGAAGAGGCTCAGGTACAGCTTCAGGCAAAGGGCGCGGCGATGGCGGGCGGGCAGGGTGGACACGGCACCTCTCGACAGGAAATACTGTATGGAAAGGTATTGTCGTGCCGGCTTGCGCCGGCCGCCTTGTGCGGGCGCAAGCGCGCTGCGATCAGGCGCCCAGCGTGCCCGCTGTGCCCGTCAATTGCTCGCGCCAGCCCAGTCCCGCGACGGTGTCGCTGGCGGGGCGGTATTCGCAGCCGACCCAGCCTGCGTAGCCGACCTGGTCCAGCAGTTTGAACAGATGGCGGTAGTTGATCTCGCCCGTGCCCGGTTCGTGGCGGCCCGGCGTGTCGGCGATCTGGATGTGGCGGATCAGGGGCAGCAGGGCGCGGATGGTGTTGCTCAGTTCCCCCTCCATGCGCTGCATGTGATAAATGTCGTATTGCAGGAAGACATTGCCGCGCTGGCAGTCGGCGATGATGTCGGCCGCCTGCTGGCTATGGTTCAGGAAGTAACCGGGCATGTCGTAGCGGTTGATCGGCTCGATCAGCACGTTGATGCCATGCGGACGGCAGGCGTCGGCCGCATATTGCAGATTGGCAATCAGGCTTTGCCGCGCCCGCTCCAGGCTCATGCCGGGCGGCACGATGCCGGCCATGCAGTGCAACTGCTTCGCCCCCAGCGCCAGCGCGTAATTGAGCGCCAGTTGCACGTTGCCGCGAAATTCCTCGCCCCGGCGCGGATCGCAGGCGATGCCCCGCTCGCCGTGTTCCCAGTCGCCGGGCGGAAAGTTGAAGAGGGCCAGATGCAGCTGGTGGCGTTCCAGCCGCATGGCGATCTGCCGCGCCTCGACGGCATAGGGGAACAGGAATTCGACGGCATCGAAGCCCGCTTCCCTGGCGGCGGCAAAGCGGTCCAGGAAGGGCAGTTCGGTAAACATCATGCTGAGGTTGGCAGCGAAGTTCGGCATGGCAGCACGCAGGTGAGGATGATGGGCACTATCCTAGCCCAAATCGGCAAATGGTGGCGTGCATAAAAAAACCGTCCCAAGAGCAAGTCCTGGAACGGTTTTATTGTATTTTAATACTGGAAAGCGGGGCCT
This sequence comes from Janthinobacterium sp. SUN120, assembly GCF_030397735.1. NCBI lineage: Bacteria > Pseudomonadati > Pseudomonadota > Betaproteobacteria > Burkholderiales > Oxalobacteraceae > Janthinobacterium > Janthinobacterium sp. SUN120. Next base: position 270,935 of record NZ_JAPUBW010000005.1, read on the forward strand.
GAAAGCGTAGCGAGCGGGAGTGATATTGCGTCGAGTCGCGCAGCCGTACAAGAGTACGGCGAGCAACGCAAACGCCATAGCGCCCCGCGCAGTAGCTTTAAGGCCGCGTTTTAACGGCCGCGGCCGCCGGAGCGATGGTTCGCCGCCGAACGCGGCGCATTGCCCGAACGGTTGCCGCCGCCACCGCCGCCCGATGGGCCGGCGCTGCGTGGCTTGGCGCCGCTGCCGCCCGTTTTCACGCGCACCACGGCGCCGGCTGGCGCGCGGCTGTTGTTGCGGTGACCGCCGGTGCCGCTGCGCAATTGCACAGGCTGGGCGCGGGCGTTCAGGTCCGGCTCGAAGCCTTCGATGACTTCGCGCGGCAGGGTTTGCTTGATCAGCTTTTCGATGTCTTTCAACATTTCGTGCTCATCCACGCAGACCAGCGACACGGCTTCGCCCTTGGCGCCGGCACGGCCCGTGCGGCCGATACGGTGCACATAGTCTTCCGGAATGTTCGGCAAGTCGTAGTTGACGACGTGCGGCAACTGGTCGATATCGATACCGCGCGCGGCGATGTCGGTGGCGACCAGCACTTGCAGGGTGCCATCCTTGAACTCGGACAGCGCGCGCGTGCGTGCCGACTGGCTCTTGTTGCCGTGGATGGCCAGGGCGCCGATGCCGTCCGCGCCCAGCTGCTCGACCAGTTTATTCGCGCCATGCTTGGTGCGCGTAAATACCAGCACTTGCGTCCAGTTATTCGACTTGATCAGGTAGGACAGCATCGGGTGTTTCTTGTCGCGGTCGACGGGATGGATCTTTTGCTTGATCACTTCCACGGTCGAATTGCGGCGCGCCACTTCGATCATGGCCGGCTTGTTCAGCAAGCCGTCGGCCAGGGCCTTGATCTCTTCCGAGAACGTGGCCGAGAACAGCAGGTTTTGGCGTTTCGGCGGCAGCACGGCCAGCACTTTCTTGATGTCGCGGATGAAACCCATGTCCAGCATGCGGTCGGCTTCGTCCAGGATCAGGATTTCCACTTTCGACAGGTCGACGGTGCCCTGGCCCATGTGGTCCAGCAAGCGGCCCGGCGTGGCGACGAGGATGTCGACGCCATGTTTCAGTTGCTTGATTTGCGGGTTGATGCCGACGCCGCCGAAGATCACGGCCGAGTTCAATTTCGTGTACTTGCTGTAGGCGCGCACGCTTTCCTCGACCTGCGCGGCGAGTTCGCGCGTCGGTGCCAGGATCAGGGCGCGGATCGGGCGCGTCGAGGTGTTGCTGGTGATGGCTGCGCCATTGGCGTCGGTCGACAGGCGGTGCAGCACGGGCAGGGTGAAGCCGGCCGTCTTGCCGGTACCGGTTTGTGCGCCGGCCAGCAAGTCGCCGCCAGCCAGCACGGCGGGAATCGCCTGCGACTGGATCGGGGTCGGCACGGTGTAGCCGTGTTCGGTAACGGCACGTACGATAGCGTCGGACAATCCGAGGGAGGAAAAGGACATGGTAACTTTATTGTGAGATCGGCCTGTCGCCATCGTGGGGCGCCAGTCGCAGGCAATCAGATTAGGGGTCGAAAGACAGCGGCAAGGGGACTGGTCATATGTGCCGCACACGCGAAGTATAACAGCATGGCAAAAACGCGCCTGTTTTGTTTCAGGTTTGCAATGCCGCAAGTAAAGAAAAATGCGGCAAGGGCGCGCTGCCCTGGCGTAAATCTGGGTAGAATTCCCGCCTGCACCCCTTGCGCGGGGGGATCGCCGCGCTGCCGGGGTTCTTGTTCCTGGAGGAATACCATGCGCATTGCCGACCTTCGCATCGCCACCCGCCTGTATGGCGGCTTCGGCGCCATTGTCTTGCTGCTGGCCGTCCTGGTCGCAGTAGCCACCTTGAATTTCTCGAAACTGGCCGACGCCAACGCCATCAATACCCACACCTACCAGGTGCTCGGTGAAAATGACGCCATCCTGGAAAGCCTGATCAATATGGAAACGGGGCAGCGCGGCTACGTGATCACGGGCGCGGAGGCGTCGCTGGAACCCTACACCGTGGGCAAGACTTCGTTTCGCAGCCACCTCGACAGGACGCGCGCCTTGACCAGCGACAATCCTGTCCAGCAGCAACGCCTGGCGAAACTCGATGCCGCCCAGCAAGCCTGGCTGGCCGGCGCGCTCGACCCCGTGATCGCCCTGCGGCGCGCCGTGGCGCAGGGCACGGCCCCCATCGAACCCGTGCTGGCGCTGGAAAAAGAGGGCCGGGGCAAGCAGGGCATGGACGCCATGCGCGCGTTGCTGAAGGAAGTGGGCGACGCGGAAACGGCGCTGCTGGCGCAGCGTTCGCAGGCGCTGGCGGGCTTGCAGGCGCAGACGCGCTGGGTCTTGCTGGGCGGCGGCGCGGTGGCCGTGTTGCTGGCCGGCATGATCGCCATGTGGCTGGCCAGAAATATCAGCCGGCCCCTGCGTTCGGCCATCGAGGTGGCCAGGCAGGTGGCGCAAGGCGACTTGACGGTGCCGGTGGCGGTGGGCTCGAAGGATGAGACGGGCGAGCTGATGCAGGCCTTGCAGGACATGACTGCCAGCCTGCTGCGCATCGTCACCGAGGTGCGCAGCGGCACGCAAACCATCGCCACGGCCTCGCGCCAGATCGCTTCGGGCAACCTCGACCTGTCGGCGCGCACGGAACAGCAAGCCAGTTCGCTGGAAGAGACGGCGTCGTCGATGGAAGAACTGACGGGCACGGTCCAGCAGAATGCGCAGAACGCCCACGAAGCCAATGGCCTGGCCGCGTCGGCCGAGTCCGTGGCGGGCAAGGGCGGCGCGGTGGTGGCGCAAGTGGTCGACACCATGGGCTCGATCAACGATTCCTCGCGCAAGATCGTCGACATCATCGGCGTGATCGACGGCATCGCCTTCCAGACGAATATCCTGGCCTTGAACGCGGCCGTGGAAGCGGCCCGGGCGGGCGAGCAGGGGCGCGGCTTCGCCGTCGTCGCCACGGAAGTGCGCAACCTGGCACAACGCTCGGCCAGTGCCGCCAGGGAAATCAAGGCCCTCATCAACGATTCCGTGGCGCAGGTGGAAAGCGGTGCGCGCCTGGTCGACGAGGCGGGCCGCACGATGCACGAGATCGTCGACAGCGTGCACAAGGTCAGCAGCATCGTCGGGCATATCTCGGCCGCCAGCGACGAGCAGCGCTCCGGCATTGAGCAAGTCAACCGGGCCATCGGCCAGATGGACCAGGTGACGCAGCAAAATGCTGCGCTGGTGGAAGAGGCGGCCGCGGCGGCCGAAGCCATGCAGGAGCAGGCGGCCCGCCTGGCCGACGCCGTGGCCGTGTTCAAGACGGCGCAGGCGGCCGCCACGCCGGCGCTGGCGTCCCGTCCCGCCGCGCGCCGTCCAGTGCCGCTCAAGGCGGCGCGCGCCGCCGTCCGCCTGCCCGCCAAGGGGGCGCAGCCCCATGCGCCGCAAGTTTCGACCAAGAAACAGCGTCCGGAGGACGATGCGTGGGACGAGTTCTAGGGCGAGCGCCGCAAGCCTAGTCGTCGATCTCCGCGACGGCGTAGTCCACGCCCTGCGCATCGAGCCAGGCGCGCACGGCGTCCAGGCCGTGCCACGGTTCCGGGCGCAGGTACTGGCATACATACAGGCCGGCATCCGTCAGCCTGGCGTCCGTGCCGGGCATGCCGTCGGCCGCCTGCGGCAGCGCCGCCAGCAGTTGTTCGATGTGCTGGCGCTGGCCGGCCGTCAGGCTGGCCGCGATCCTGAATTCGAACCCCATGTTTTCCTCCGTGCGATTGGTTGCGGTGCGCTTATTTTATATCATCGAAAAAATCGAATATAGCTTGGCATTCTTTCCGTTTTTGTTTTCCTTTTTGTGCGTGCATACTACCTATCACTGACACGCAACATGGCAGCGCAAGAAGGAAGGCGCTAGATTGTGCGGGCCGGATACCACTACTTTGATATTCAATTATTTTCACTGAGGAAAACATCATGCCTATCGCTACCGCCCAAGCCGCCCAAAAACTGCTGACCCCGAACGACCACACCCTGATCATGATCGACCACCAGTCGCAGATGGCGTTCGCCACGCGCTCCATCGACCTGGCCTTGCTGCGCAACAATGCGGCCCTGGTCGCCAAGGCGGCCGCGGAATTCAAGGTGCCGACGATCCTGACGACGGTGGCGGCCAAATCGTTCTCCGGCCCTATTTTTGACGAAATCCAGTCCGTCTTCCCGGAGCAGGCGCCCATCGACCGCACCAGCATGAATACCTGGGAAGATGCGCGCATCGCCGACAAGGTGAATGGCTACGGCAAGGGCAAGATCGTGCTGGCCGGCCTGTGGACGTCCGTGTGCATCGTCGGCCCCGCGCTGTCGGCGCTGGAGCAGGGCTTTGACGTGTACGTGATCGCCGACGCCAGCGGCGACGTCTCCGACGAAGCCCATGCGATGGCCATGCAGCGCATGATACAGGCGGGCGCGCAGCCGATGACGTCCGTGCAATACTTGCTGGAACTGCAGCGCGACTGGGCCCGCGGCGAGACCTACAACGAGACGGTGGCGACGGCCGTGGCGCACGGCGGCGGCTATGGCCTGGGCTTGATCTACGCCAAATCCATGTTCAATGCCAGCGAAGGCCATTGAGATTTTATTGATATCGCGCCACTGCCGCCCGCCGGCGGGGGCGTATCCTTCACCTGAATCGGGAGTTCCCATGCATGCACACACGATCTTGCTCAATGGCCGTTTCCACACGGTCGACAGGGCGCAGCCGCTGGCGTCCGCCGTCGCCATCGCCGATGGCAAATTTCTCGCCGTGGGCGACGTCGAGGACGCGATGCGTCATCGCGGCCCCGCCACGCAAGTGATCGACCTGGCTGGCCGCACCGTCATTCCCGGCCTGAACGACTCGCATTTGCACTTGATCCGCGGCGGCTTGAACTACAACCTGGAATTGCGCTGGGAAGGCGTGCCTTCGCTGGCCGACGCCTTGCGCATGCTCAAGGAACAGGCGCTGCGCACGCCGAACCCGCAGTGGGTGCGCGTGGTGGGCGGCTGGACGGAATTCCAGTTCGCGGAAAAGCGCATGCCGACCCTCGACGAGATCAACGCGGCCGCGCCCGACACCCCCGTCTTCATCCTGCACCTGTACGACCGCGCCCTGCTGAACCGCGCCGCCCTGCGCGCCGTCGGCTACGACAAGAATACGCCGAACCCGCCCGGCGGCGAAATCGTGCGCGACGCTGCCGGCAATCCCACTGGATTGCTGATCGCCCGGCCGAACGCCATGATCTTATATGCGACCCTGGCGAAAGGCCCGACCCTGCCGCGCGAATTGCAAGTCAATTCCACGCGCCAGTTCATGCGCGAACTCAACCGTCTGGGCATCACCAGCGCCATCGACGCGGGCGGCGGCTTCCAGAATTATCCCGAGGATTACGCCGTCGTCGACGAGCTGGCGCAAAAAGAGCAGCTGACCATCCGCATCGCCTACAACCTGTTCACGCAGAACAAGGGCGCGGAATTGCAGGACTTCCAGAAGTGGACGGGCATGGTCAAGCCGGGCGACGGCACGGACTTTTACCGCCACAACGGCGCCGGAGAGATGCTGGTGTTTTCCGCCGCCGACTTCGAGGATTTCCTCGAACCGCGCCCGGAGCTGGCGGCCGGCATGGAAGACGAGCTGGAAAAGGTCGTGCGCCACCTGGTCGAGCAGCGCTGGCCGTTCCGCCTGCACGCCACCTATGACGAATCGATCGGCCGCATGCTCGACGTGTTCGAAAAGGTCAACCGCGACACGCCGTTCGGCGGCTTGCACTGGCTGTTCGACCACGCGGAAACCATCAGCCCGAAAAATATCGACCGGGTCAAGGCGCTCGGCGGCGGCCTGGCCATCCAGCACCGCATGGCCTTCCAGGGGGAGTACTTCGTCGAGCGCTATGGCGCCGAGGCGGCGAAGGCCACGCCGCCCGTGCAGCGCATGCTGGACGCGGGCGTGCCCGTGGGCGGCGGCACGGACGCCACGCGCGTGGCCAGCTACAACCCGTGGACTGCGCTGTACTGGCTCGTGTCGGGGCGCACCGTGGGCGGCCTGGCCCTGACGGATGCGGCGGGGCGCCTGTCGCGCGACACGGCGCTGGAACTGTGGACGGCGGGCAGCGCCTGGTTTTCCAGCGAGCAAGGCAAGAAGGGGCGCATCCGCGAGGGCATGCTGGCCGACCTGTCCGTGCTGTCGGCCGATTATTTCACGGTGCCGGAAGAGGCGATCAAGTCCATCGAATCCGTGCTCACCATCGTCGGCGGCAAGGTCGTCTACGGCCAGGCGGAATTCACGACCCTGGCGCCGCCCCCGATTCCCGTGCTGCCCGAGTGGTCGCCCGTGCGTGCGGTGCCGGGCCATTACCGGCCCGTGGCCAGGCCGGCGCAGGCGGCCATGCCGCACCAGTGCGCGGGCGCCTGCGGCGTGCACGCCCACGCCCACGACCGGGCGCGCAAGTCGGCCGTGCCGATCAGCGATTTCTCCGGTTTCTGGGGCACGCTGGGCTGCAGCTGCTTCGCCTTCTAGGAGCGGAAATGAGCATGTACTACAAGAAAGTCATCCTGGGCCTGCTGCTGGCCTTTGTCGTGGGATTCGTCTGCCAGCTGGCGCACATCCCCGTGCCGGCGCCGCCCGTGCTGGGCGCCGCGCTGCTGGTGTTCCTGACCAGCTGCGGCTACTGGCTCACGGGCCTGTATTTGCAGCGCCGTGAAACGCAAGGGGAGGCGCCATGAACGTCATGCTGGCAGGATCGGTACTGGGATTGCTGGTGGGGGCCGTGTGCCGCTGGTTCGACCTGCCGTCGCCCACGCCGCCCACGCCCACCGGCGCGGCGATGGTGGTGGCCATGACCCTGGGTTTTGTCGTGGCGGGGCAGTGGCAGGGTTAGGCGCTTATTTGGACAGGCGCAGGATGGCCGAGGCGAGCCGGGTGAAGCAGGGACTCAGGTCGCTGTCGCTGGCCGCATAGCAATACAGGCCCACGGGTTCGGCCGGCTTGCGGCAAGCCGCTTTCGCATCGGTGGTATTGGCCAGGCAGCGCAGCAAGTCTTCGCCCAGCTCGCTGTCCGGCCCTTCCTTGGTTTTCAGCGATGCGCCCATGCCCAGGGTAAAGACGAAAATGCCTTCCTGGCGCGCCTTGGCCGCCATCGCTTCGACCAGGTTGCGCGAGGCGCGGTGCACATTCGTCCATTGCGCCTGCGCCGTGGCGGTGGAAGCGGTCACGACGCGGGGCGAGTTGGTGACGATGGGAAACTCACGCAGCGCCGCGTCATTCGTCGCGTTATACCATGCGGGAAGCGCGGTGATCTGGCTGGCGGCGCAATCGCCGTACTGGAGCGAGTCGCTCACTTTCATCCTGTACAGGCCCGCCAATGCCGGGTTTTGCAGTTTCGGAAAGGTGGCGAGGCCGCCTGCGTCCTTGCATTTGTTGTCCTTGTTGGGGAAGTACGAGGAAAACGCCGCCGGCGAACCGTCGGAGAAAAACACGATGACGCGCAGGCTGGAGCGGTCGACCTGCGCGATGTCGTTCAGCTGCTTGCGCGCCTGGAACATGCCGGCGGACGAGTTGGTGCCGCCGACGAAGGCGAATTGATCGATCTTTCCACCTTTCATGGTCATGCCGCCGCGGTCGAAACCGCGGTCGGTCTGCCTGATCGGGACGTCGATTTGCGCTTCCGAGGCGAAGTGCAGCAAGCCGACCCGGTCGACCGTGGCGTTGAACTTGTTCAGGAAAGACTTGCCCGCCGCCCGCACGGCGTCCGCATTGTGTTCCAGCGAACGCGACGTATCCATCACCAGCACCATGTCCAGGTCCTTGCGGATGGTTTGCGCGCTGGCGGCCACGTCCAGGGTCTTGAAGCCGAGTACGCCCATCAGCGAGACGGGCAGCGAGGCGCTGGCCGAGACGTCGATGGTGACGGTACCCTTGTCGAACGTGACGTCGACGGGATGGAGGGTCGGCGTCGACAGCAGGAAGTGGCCCGGATAATTGACGTCAAAAAAATCCTTTGCCGACTGGCGCGCCCTGGTCCGCTGTTCCTCTTCCGAGTTGCCCGCGGTGACGCCGCGCGCCGCCGCCAGGCTGGCCGAGTCGACGGCCGCGTTGAGCTTGGCCTTGACGAAGTAGCCGAGGGCCGAATCGATGGCCAGGCCCACGGAGGCGATCAGGACGACGGCCGACAGCGCCACCATGACCAGGACTTGCCCGCCTTGCCGCTTGTGTGGAATGCGCATCAGAATACCGTCATCGAAGTCAGGTTGGGCGCCAGCACGGGCGTCGTGCTGTTGCCAAATTTCAATGTGCCGAACAGCATGTCGAAATTGTAGAAAGTTTCCACGGCGTAAATCAGTTCGCCATCGGCCAGCTGGTTCTGCATCAATGACACCGTGGGGGCGTATTCGTCCTTGGCGATGCCGGTGCACGTGCCATCGCGCCAGCTGCCGCATTGCCACACCTGGCTGGCGGGCAGGTAGCCGCTGGCCTTCGCGCCGGCGTCCCAGCGGTACTGTTCCAGCACGATATTGCGCAAGCCGCTCTGCGCCGTGTAACCTATGATCTTGGTGATGTAGATCATGCCGCGCCCGTGCATGTCCAGCGGCGGCGTGCTGGCGGCCAGCGCATTCATGATGCCCTGGCTGGAGCCGCTCAGGTCGGACGTGGCGCGCGCGGACAGGTTGGCGCCTTCGCGGCTGATATTGAGCAGGATGGTCTTGGCCTGGATGGCGCGCGACAGGTCGGCCAGCATGAACAGCAGCAAGGCCAGCAAGGGCAGCACGATGGCAAATTCGATGGCGGCGATGCCGCGCGCGGCGCGGCGCGGAAAACGGGGAGTGGGTGCGCGCATCACAGACCGCCAAAGCTTTCATTGCGCATGGTGGCCGCCACCACGAAATGCGCCTGGCCATCGCGGAACAGGGCACGGATCATGGGCGTGGCAAACGCCCAGCGGCAATCGACGGAAATGACGACGATATCGCCGGCCTGGCCGAACATGGCGGCGCCTACCGCATCGCTGCCGTTGACGGAGATCACGGGGCTGACCTTGTCATACATGCCCATGGAGCTGTCGCGTATTTTTTGCATGACGGCGTGGTAGCGCTGCTGGTTGGCGCTGTCGGGGTCGAGGTCCTTGGCCCCCGTGACGGCATAGCGTGCCCCTTCGCGCACCGCGTGCTGCATGGTCATATTGGCAAAATAAGCCATGCTCAATTCAATGATGCCGATTATCAGCATGAGAAAGACCGGTGTTATCAGGGCCAATTCGACCAAGGTGGCGCCACCCTGTCCGCTTTGCTTGCGGAATATGCGGGAATCGGCCTGTTTTAAGCGCATGGGAATAATCCGGTTAAGTTCCGCGATGACGAATGTCGGGCGGATGGCATTGCGCCATTTGACTGGCAATTATTCTATATCGATTTTCAAGGGTGTGTCCGCCATTTAAATTATTACAGGTCAAGATAATCACAATTAACTGCGTTATTTCAAACGTGCCGGCCCCGTCGCTACAGGGCCGGGAGTAATATGCGCGGGTATGAAAACAGGCCTGGTGTCAGGATTGTCCTGCGTGCAGGCAAGGACTTGTTTTGCAAGGTGATGCAACAAAAATGCTGCAATGTAAGCAACAGCAGCGGTGGCAGCAGCGATGGCGCGCCCGTGGCGCACCCGCCCCGGCCACGCTGCCCATCCATCGGCTCACGCCCGGCATGCGGCGACCGCTGCCCTGGGGCACGCACCGCGTTGGCGCGTGCCGGCCCAAGGCCTCTTCCTTTGTGCCCCCATGACTTCTTTCCCCCGCGTGCGGCAGCAGAAGGCGCGCGCGGACGAGGCAGGCAAGCCGATTCGGATCAACAGCATTCCCCGATGGGAGTGGGCTACAAGTAAAGAGGTAAAGCATGTCAACAAACAATGTCATACGCGTCATGCTGGTGTCGGACCACAAGACCTGGCTGTGGGGCCTGGAGCAGTTGCTCGCCGGCGCCCAGCCGCCGATGCAGGTGGTGGCCAGCTCCACCGAGATCGACAGCGCGCTGCTGCTGGCGCGCACCCTGTGTCCCGACGTCATCGTGCTCGACGCCGATCTTGGCTGCGGCGGCGCCTGCGCCATCGATTATCTGCCGCAGCTGCTGGGCAATGGCGTGTCGCGCGCATTGCTGTTCAGCGGCACGCAGGACCAGGCCGCCTGCGGGCGCGCCGTGCGCAGCGGCGCGCGCGCCGTGGTGGGCAAGGAAACGCCCGTCAAGCAAATGGTCGACGCCATCGCCCGCCTGCATCAAGGCGAATTGTGCCTGGACCCGGCGCTGCTCGACAGCATGCTGGGCGTGCTGAACAAGCCGGAAGCGGCGCCCGACCCGGAAGAGCAGCGCATTGCCAGGCTGACGCTGAAGGAGCGCAAGATCGTGGCCATGATGGTGGAAGGAAATGGCGCGCTGAACCGTGCGATCGCCCAGCGCGCGTTTATCTCGGAGCAAACCTTGCGTAATCATTTGACATCGATCTACAGCAAGCTCGATGTCACCAACCGCCTGGAATTATATGTGTACGCCACCCGCAACCGGCTGGCCGAACCCGTCCATGCGGAGTGACAGTACATATGTCCTGATTATAGACAAAAAATTAAGATGGTTTGTACTGCGCATAAAATGACTTTTCTCTGATTCGATTTAATGTTTGTTTATATAAAATACACGCATCAGAAATTGGCAAATAAAAACAAAGAGAATGTTTTTATTTTCAGACTGTATTTTCAGTTTTTATCATGTTTAAAACTTGACCTGAAAGGGAATAATATGAATTTCATTAAAAACTTTATCGCCGAAGAAGATGGCGTGACGGCCATCGAATATGCGCTGATCGCTGCGCTGGTGGCTGCGGCGCTGGTCACGGCCGTCGGCTATTTCACTACCGGTCTCGATGGCGCCTTCAAGGCGATCGGCACCAAACTGACGGGCGCGGCGATCTAAAGCGCTTGCCCACCGCGCTGCACCCCGACAGGCCGGCTGCCCCTGCGCACCGGCTTGTCGACTTCCCGCCCAACGATGCGCATGCCGTCATGCCATCGGCTTGCATCAGGTACACGATGGACCCTCATTCTTTCTGGACGTTCAGCCCCGCCTTAGTCTTGTGGGGGCTGCTTGCCGCGGCTGTCTGGCATGACGTGCGCCGCCGGCGCATTCCCAACCGGCTGGTGTTTTCCGGCGCCTTGCTTGGGGTGCTGCTCAACAGCGTGGCCTGGCCCGGAGCGGCGCCGGCCGGGCCGTGGCTGGCGCTGGGCGGCCTGGCCGTCGGCCTGGGCTTGCTGCTGCCCATGTATGCGATGAAGGCGCTGGGCGCGGGCGACGTCAAGCTGATGGCGATGGTGGGGGCTTTTCTTGGCCCGCGCCCCGCCGTGTTTGCCGTGCTGTGCAGCCTGCTGGCGGGCGGCGTGCTGGCGCTGGCCGTCGCCCTGTGCCAGGGCACGCTGCGCCAGGCGATGAGCAATGCCCGGCAATTGCTGCTGCAAGGCTGGCTGCGCGCCGCCGCAGGCGAAGTGCCGCGGGTCGATGCGCCCGCCGTGCCGGGCGGCAAACTGCCGTACGCGATCGCCATTGCCGCCGGCACCGCCATCTGGCTGGCCCTGGCGGCCGGCGGCTATGCATGATGTACCCGTCCGGAAACCCAAGTTTTACCAAGAGGAAAAATCATGAGAAATAGCCGCGTTGCGATCGTGCTCCTGCTGGCGCTGCTGATGGCGGGGGGCGCCGTGCTGGCGGCGGCCCGCTGGATGTCGGGACAAGGCGCGCCGGCCAGCCAGACGGTGATGGTCGCGCTGGTCGATATCGGCGTGGGCGCGAAGGTGACGCCGGCCATGCTGCGCGGCATGGACTGGCCGGCGGGCGCCATGCCGCCGGGGGCGTTTGGCGAGGCCGGCGCGCTGGACGGGCGCATCACGCGCACGGCCGTCAGCAAGGGCGAGCCTGTGCTGGAAAGCAAGCTCGCGCCGCCCGGCGCCACGGGCGGCCTGTCGGCCATCGTGGCTGCCGGCAAGCGCGCCATGACCGTGCGCGTCAACGACGTGGTGGGCGTGGCCGGCTTCGCCCTGCCGGGCAATTTCGTCGACATTCTCGTGCATACGCAGGATGACCGCGCCAGGCCGGCGGGCGGCGGACCGCTGGCCATTTCCAAGATCGTGCTGGAACGCATCCTGGTGCTGGCCGTGGCGCAAGAGTCCGGCCGGGACGACAACAAGCCCAAGGTGGTCAATGCCGTGACCCTGGAGCTGACGCCGGAGCAGGTGGAAAAGCTGGACCTGGCGCGCAGCGTGGGCAGTCTGTCGCTGGTGCTGCGCAACCAGGTCGATCCGGCGCCCGTCACCACGGGCGGCGCCACCAAGGAGTCGCTGCTGGAACTGAAGGCGCCGGCGGCCGCGCCGGTGCGCGCGGCGCGGCGCCAGGCGGCCTCCCCACGCGCTCCAGCGCGCGACAGCATCACCGTCATCAAGGGCATGGATACGAGCGTCCAGCAATTTTAAAAATCAGCAGGCAAGCGAGCAAGGATGATCGATGAACAAATTTCGTAAGCACGCCGCGAGTGCGGGCATGCGCCTGGCCCTGACGCTGGGCGGCGCGGCGGCAAGCCTGGCCTGGCCAAGCGGCGCCAGCGCGGCGGCGCCGGCCCGGCAGGCCGTCATGTCGCCCGTCGCGGCGCCGGCCATGTCGCTGGGCGCCGATATCGCCCGCCTGGGCGCGCCCGTGCGCATCGCCGTGGGCAAGTCCACCTTGCGCAGCCTGAGCCTGCCGGTGTCGCAGATCGCCGTCAACGATCCGCGGGTGGCCGGCGCCAGGATGCTGGGCTCGTCCAGCCAGCTGTTCGTCTGGGGCCTGGCCCCGGGCAGCACCAACCTGATCCTGTGGGACCGGCAGCAGCGCCCCGTGATCGTCGATATTGAAGTCGAGATCGACGTCGAGGGCTTGCAGGCGCAGCTGGCCTATGTCTTCCCTGGCGAGCGCGCCGTCAAGGCCGGCGCGGCCGGCGGCAGCATCGTGCTGTCGGGGCAGGTGAGCGACAGCGTCAAGGCCAGCCAGATCCTCGACATGGCGCAAGCCTATGCGCAGCGCGGCGCGGGCGAAGCGGCCGCGCCGGCCGACGGCGCCGCCAGCGCGGCCGGCGGCGTCAAGGTCATCAACATGCTGACGATCGCGGCGCCGCAACAGGTCATGCTGGAAGTGAAAATCGCCGAAGTGTCGAAGACGCTGGTCGACCAGCTGGGCGCCAGCGTGGGCATCAGCGGCACGCGCGGCAACTGGACCTACGGCTTGCTGTCGAACCTGCTCAGCGGCAACCCCAGCCAGCTGGGCGCCGTGCACGGCAAGAATGGCAACGGGCTGACGCTCGACGCGCAAAAGCGCGACGGCCTGGTGAAGGTGCTGGCCGAACCGAACATCATGGCCATCAGTGGCCAGGAAGCCAGTTTCCTGGCGGGCGGCAAGATTTTCATTCCGGTCGCGCAAGACAGCACCACCAACAAGATCACGCTGGAGGAAAAGGAATTCGGCATCGCCGTCAAGTTCACGCCCACCGTGCTGGAAGGCGGGCGCATCAACCTGAAGGTGGCGCCGGAAGTATCGGAGCTGAACCGCGAAGGCATCGGCATCACCACCGGCGGGGGCGCTGCCGCCAATGCCGTGTTGCCGGCCTTTACCACGCGGCGCACCACCACCACGGTGCAGCTGTTCGATGGCCAGAGTTTTGCCGTGGGTGGTTTGATCAAGAACAATGTGACGACCAATATCAAGGCCTTGCCCTTCCTGGGCGAGATCCCCGTGCTGGGCGCGCTGTTCCGCAGCAGCGATTTCCAGACGGACCGTACCGAGCTGGTGTTCATCATCACACCGCACCTCGTCAAGCCGCTCGACGGCACGTTTGACGGCGATATCGTCTTGCCGACCGACGCCTATGTGGCGCCCAGCCGCAGCGAGTTCTTCTTGCAAGGAAAAATGGAAGGTGCTGGCGCGCCACGGCCACGGCAGGAAGCGGCCACGCAGACGGCGCCCGCCGGCCCGGACACTCACTAGGAGCACATCATGCAGCATTCCCTTTCCCTTTTCCTCTCTGTGCTGCTGGCCGCCCTGGCCGCCAGCGGCTGCGCCGCCACGCCGAACCTGGACCGCCAGTTCGGCCACAGCGTCGAGCAGCTGCGCCTGCGGCAAGTGCTGTCGCCGCAGGCGGGCGCGAACCGCGATCCCGTGGCAGGCATGGACGGAAAGGCCGCCCAGGCCGCCTACGCGGCGTACCAGAAAAGCTTTGCCGCGCCCGCGCCGCAAGGGGCCGCCTTCACCATCGGCGTCGGGGCGCGCCAGTGAAGCTGGCACCGTCACCACAGAACCAGCAAGGCATATCGTGAAAATCGCCATCCATTCCACGGATCAAAAAACGCTGTCCGAACTGGGGCGGCTGCTGCGCAGCCGCAACCGGCTCGACGAGATCAACGCGGGCGGCGAAACGCTGGAACCGCTGCAGGCGGCGCAATCGCTGCCCGACGTGCTGATCTTCGACCGCCCGTCGAACGACGGCGCCGACCTGGCCGCCATCGAGCGCCTCAGCAACCAGCATCCGCGCATGGCCTTCATCGTGCTGTGCCACCAGCAGGCGCCTGAATTCCTGCTGCAGGCCATGCGCGCGGGCGTGCGCGACGTGCTGCCGTTTCCCGCCGCGCCGGCCAGCCTGTATGCGGCGCTCGAACGCATCGAGGAAAAGCTGGAGCGGCGCGAGCATGGCAACGGCAAGGTGCTGGCCTTCATCTCTTGCAAGGGCGGCAGCGGCGCCACCTTCATCGCCAGCAACCTCGGTTATGCGCTGGCCGCCGGCGGCCAGCAGCGCGTTGCCCTGATCGACATGAACCTGCATTTTGGCGACGCCTCGCTCTTCGTGTCCGAGAACAAGCCGCTGGCCACGCTGTCCGACGTCACGCGCGACATCCACCGGCTCGACGCCTCGTTCCTGGCATCGAGCATGCTGCACATCCTGCCCAACTACAGCGTGCTGGCCGCGCCCGAGGACCCGGCCCACGCCAGCGAAGTGGCGCCCGAGCACATCGACGCCGTCATCCGGCAAGCCAGGCGCCAGTACGATTTCATCGTGCTCGACGTGGGCCGCAACCTCGACGCCGTCAGCGTGCGCGCGCTGGATCACGCCGACATGATCTTCCCTGTCCTGCAGGCGACCTTGCCGTACATCCGCGACGGCAAGCGCCTGCTGGGCATGTTCCGCTCGCTCGAATACGCGAAGGACAAGGTGCATATCATCGTCAACCGCCACGACAAGGGCGGCGAAATCCGCCTGCGCGACCTGGAAGCGGCGTACGGCACGGCGGTCTACCGCACGGTGCCGAATCACTACGCCTCGGCGGCCGCCTCGGTCAACCAGGGCGTGCCTATCCTGCAGCTCGACAAGGCCAGCCCGATCACCCGCTCGCTGCAGGAGTTCGCCGCCAGCCTGGCCGGCGGCGCGGCCAGCACGGCGCGCCAGGGCTGGCTCGGCCGCGTCCTGCGGCGCGCCTGATCCACGCGCTTGCCCCCCATCCCAGAACAGGAGCACTTCATGGCTACTTCCCCCATCGCCGCCTTGTCCATCCGCGAACGGCTCGGCAGCGCCAAGATCGCCGCGCTCGCGCCGCAACGCATGGCCGTCATCGACAACCACGGCTACCGCGACCTCAAGCTGCGCATCCATGGGCTGCTGCTCGAACGGGTCGACCTGGAAAGCATGCAGCGCCTGTCGCAGGAGCGCATCCGTGAAGAATTGCGCGGCCTGGTCGAGCGCCTGCTGGACGAAGAGGCGGTGGTCATCAACGACGCCGAGCGCCGTAGCCTGACGCGCGACATCCAGCACGAGATGCTGGGTTTCGGGCCGCTCGAAACGCTGCTCGCCGATGCCAGCGTGTCGGACATCCTCGTCAACGGCCACAAGCAGGTGTATGTGGAGCGCGGCGGCCGCTTGGAGCTGACCGACGTCTGCTTCGACGACGATGCCCATTTGATGAAGATCATCGACAAGATCGTCTCGCGCGTGGGCCGCCGCATCGACGAATCGAGTCCCATGGTCGATGCGCGCCTGCCCGACGGTTCGCGCGTCAACGCCATCATCCCGCCGCTGGCCATCGACGGCCCCGTGATGTCGATCCGGCGGTTTTCCGTCGATCCGCTGCGCCTGGCCGACCTGGTCGCCTACCACAGCATGACGGCCGAGATGGCCGAGGTGCTGCAGGGCCTGGGCAAGGCGAAGATGAATATCCTCATTTCTGGCGGCACGGGCAGCGGCAAGACCACCATGCTCAACGTGATTTCCGGCTTTATCGGCCAGACGGAACGCATCGTCACGGTGGAAGACGCGGCCGAGCTGCAATTGCAGCAGCCGCACGTGGTGCGCCTGGAAACGCGGCCCGCGAATATCGAAGGCAAGGGGGAGGTGAGCCAGCGCGCGCTGGTGCGCAATGCGCTGCGCATGCGCCCGGACCGCATCATCCTGGGCGAAGTGCGCGGCGCCGAGGCGCTCGACATGCTGGGCGCGATGAACACGGGCCATGAAGGCTCGATGGCCACCATCCACGCCAATACGCCGCGCGACGCCATCACGCGGCTGGAAAACATGATCAGCATGGCGGCGGCCAACCTGCCCAGCAAGGCCATCCGGCAACAGATCAGCTCGGCCGTGTCGGTGGTGGTGCAAGTGTCGCGCCTGATCGACGGCAAGCGCAAGGTCACGTCGATCCAGGAAATCACGGGCATGGAAGGGGAAGTCATCACGATGCAGGAAATCTTCAGTTTCCGGCAGACGGGCGTGGCCGAGGGCGGCGCGGTGGTCGGGCATTTCTCGGCCAGCGGCATCCGCCCGCGCTTCCTCGATCGCCTGAACAGCTTTGGCATCGGCGTGTCGGCCGCCCTGTTCGAACCCACCGCGGCGGGGCGCTGACCGGCCATGCTTTCCTACCTTGTCTATCTGTTCCTTTTCCTGGCCGTGCTGCTGCTGGTGGCTGGCGCCTGGCTGGCGTGGCAAGCGGCGCGGGGAGCGGGCGCGGCGCGGGTGGCGCGGCGCCTGCAAGCCATGTACACGGCCAGCGATGGCGAACAGGCGCTGTCGATCACCAAGCAGCGCCCGCTGAGCGTCCATCCCTTGTTGCACGGCGTGCTGGAAGGCTTGCCCGGCGCGCGGCGCCTCGACCAGCTGCTGCTGCAGGCGGGCATGCGCTGGTTCGTGGCCACTTTTCTGGGCTATTGCCTGCTGGGCGGGACGGCCGGCCTGCTGCTGGCCGGCGCGCTGCCGCTGCCATGGTATGTGCGCCTGGGCCTGGCCGCGGGCGGCGCCGCGCTGCCATATCTGCTGGTGCGCCGCGCCAGGAGCAAGCGGCTGGTGCGCATCGAGCAGCAATTGCCGGACGCGCTCGACCTGATGAGCCGCGCCATGCGCGCCGGCCATGCCTTTCCCACCGCACTGAAAATGGTGGGCGAGGAAATGACGGGGCCGCTGGCCGACGAGTTCCGCGCCGTGTTCGACGAAGTCAGTTTCGGCGTCGCCATGGCCGATGCGCTGGGCAACCTGGCCGCGCGCGTGCCCAGCACGGATTTGCGCTATTTCGTCATCGCCGTGCTGATCCAGCGCGAAACGGGCGGCAACCTGACTGAATTGCTGAGCAGCATCAGCGCCATCATCCGCGACCGCCTGAAATTGCTGGGCCAGGTGCGCGTGCTGTCGGCCGAAGGGCGCATGTCGGCCTGGGTCCTGGGTTTGTTGCCGTTTGGCGCGGCGCTGATGATGCATTTGATGAATCCGCAGTTTATTGCCGTGCTGTACACGGATGGGGGCGGGCGCAAGATGGTTGGAGTATCGCTGGGCTTGCTGATGCTGGGCGTGATCTGCATCAGAAGAATTATCAATATCCGGGTATAAGATGAAAGAACAGACACGATGAGCACGATGAGTACGGCGCAGCTGGCCTTGCTGGGCCTGCTGTTCCTGATTGTTTTCGCGCTGGCCTTGCTGGTGTTGCGCCTGTGCACGGGCAGTGCCGTGCAGGAGCGGCTGCAGGCGCTGGGCGATGCGGGCGCCGGCGGCGACAGCGGGCGCCATGCGAGGCGGCGCTGGCTGGCGCACGCCGTCAGCCTGACGCGCCCGCTGGCCAGGCTGTCGCTGCCGGACGAGGGCTGGGAAAGTTCGCCCATCCGCAGCCGCTTCGTCCATGCCGGCTGGCGCAGCCAGGCCGCACCTGCGCTGTTTTACGCGGCCAAGACAGGCTTGTTCGTGGGCTTGCCGCTGCTGGCGTATTTTCTGCTGCGCCAGGGCGGACACAATATGCTGTTGTGGCTGGTCGCGGCGGCCGCCCTCGGTTACTACCTGCCCAATGCCTGGCTGTCGCACTGCCTGAAACAGCGTCAGCGCGAAGTGTTCGAAACCTTTCCCGATGCGCTGGACCTGATGACGGTGTGTGTCGAAGCGGGGCTGGCGATGGATGCGGCGCTGGCGCGCGTGGCGCAGGAAATCGGCTTGAAAAGCGCGGTCCTGGCCGAAGAGCTGCAACTGGTGACGCTGGAATTGCGCGCCGGCAGCGCCAAGGACAAGGCCTTGCGCAACCTGGCCCTGCGCACGGGAGTGGAGGATGTGGATGCGCTGGTGACACTGCTGATCCAGGCCGAGCGCTTCGGCACGAGCATCGCCGCGTCGCTGCGCGTGCAGTCCGACCAGCTGCGCACCAAGCGGCGCCAGCGGGCCGAGGAAACGGCGGCAAGGATCGCCCTCAAGCTGCTGTTTCCGCTGATCTTTTTCATCTTCCCCTCGCTGATGGTCGTGCTGATGGGGCCGGCGTTCCTGCAGATTTACCGCGTGCTGCTGCCGGCCATGCGCGGCAACTGAAGACTGGCCGGGCCGAAAAAAAAGCTGCCGGAGTCGCCTCCGGCAGCTTTTGTTACATCAGCGCGGGCCTGGCAATCAGGCGAATGGCGTCAGCAGGGTGATCATCTGGCCAAAGATCTTCGGGCTGGCGGCGATGACGTCGCCCTTGTACAGGTAGTCCGATTCGCCGGAAAATTCACCGACGATGCCGCCCGATTCCGTGATCATCAGGGCGCCGGCGGCGATATCCCAAGGCTTCAAGCCTTTTTCGTAGAAGCCGTCCAGGCGGCCGCAAGCGACGTAGGCCAGGTCCAGCGCGGCCGAGCCGGCGCGGCGCACGCCCTGGCTGCGTTCGCCCATGATCGCGTACATCTTCAGGTATTCGTCCAGCGCGCGGGCGCTGCCGGCCACGTAGCCGGTGCCCAGCAGGGCGTTCGAGATGCGGTCCAGCTTGGTGACGCGGATGCGTTTTTCGTTCAGGTAGGCGCCGGCGCCCTTCGTGGCCGTGAACAGGTCGTTGCGTACCGGATCGTAGATGACGGCTTGCGTGACGACGCCGCGATGCGCGAGGGCGATCGAGATGCAGTATTGCGGGAAGCCGTGGATGAAGTTGGTGGTGCCATCGATCGGGTCGATGATCCACTGATATTCATTCTCGTCGTGCGAGTTGGCGGAAGCTCCCGATTCCTCAGCCAGGAACGCGTGGTCCGGGTAGGCTTTGGACAGCACCTCGATGATGGCTTGTTCGGCCGCCTGGTCGACGTCGGTGACGAAATCGTTATGTTGTTTTTCCGTGACGACGACGCGGTCGAGGTCAAAAGAGGCGCGATTGATGACGGCGGCGCCGCGGCGGGCGGCTTTGATCGCCGTGTTGAGCATTGGGTGCATGTGAGCTTCCGTTAAAAGCACGCGACCGCCCAGCGTCGCCTTTCGGCGCCGGTACGATAGAGTGCAAGAATGAATTAAAGAGCGGAGCGGTGCCGAAGTGGTTAAAATCCCGGCCTGGAGTCAGCGTTTTGTGACTCCGTTTCCCGAAATTTCCTGTATCGATACCGCGCAATAGCGCTATTTTAAATGAATCTGCCCGAAATCAACACGTCTCTTTTCAAACGCCTGCGATTTATTCTTGTCGAAACTAGTCGATCCGGCAACATTGGCGCCGTCGCGCGGGCCATGAAAACGATGGGTTTTTCCGATCTGGTGCTGGTCAATCCCCGCTTTCCCGATGCCTTGACGGACGCGGAAGCGGTGGCTTTCGCCAGCGGCGCGCAGGATATCCTGTCCGGGGCGCGCATCGTCGGCTCCATCGCCGAGGCGCTCGAAGGCTGCAATTACGCGGCGGCCGTCTCGGCCCGATTGCGCGAATTTTCGCCGCCCGTCACGGCGCCGCGCGCCATCGCCGCGCAGCTGGCGGCCAGCGAGGACTTGCACGCGGCCGTCATCTTCGGCAACGAGCGCTTCGGCTTGCCCAACGAGATCGTCGAGCAGTGCAATGTGCTGATCAACATCCCCGCCAATCCCGAGTATTCCTCGCTGAACCTGTCGCAGGCGGCGCAGGTCGTCGCCTACGAATGCCGCGTGGCGGCCCTCGGCGACGGGCAAATCGCCAGTCCCGTCGGTTTCCACGGCGACGCGGCCAGCCTGGCGCAGGTCGACGGCATGTATGCGCACCTGGAACAGGCGCTGGTGGCCATCGATTTCCTCGACGCCGACAACCCGAAAAAACTCATGCCAAGGCTGAAACGCCTGTTTTCGCGCACGGGGCTGGAAACGGAAGAAGTCAATATCCTGCGCGGCATCGCCCGGCATATCCTGGCGGTGGCGAAAAAAGGCCCATGATAGAAACCCGGCTGCTGCGCCAGTTCATCGCCGTCGCCGAGGAACTCAATTTCCGCCGCGCGGCCGAACGGCTGCACATGGCGCAGCCGCCGTTGTCGCAGGCGATATTGCGGCTGGAAGAAGCGCTCGGCTATCCCGTATTCGAGCGCACCAACCGCAAGGTCAGCCTGACGCCGGCCGGCACGGCTTTCCTGGCCACGGCCCGCCAGGTGCTGGCCAGCCTGGAAGAGGGCGTGGCCGCCACGCGCCGCGTGGCGCAGGGCATCGAGGGCCACTTGCGCCTCAGTTTCATCCACATCACGCCCTACGCCCACGTACTGACGGCCTTGCGCGCCTTCCGCGCCGCCTCGCCCGCCGTGCAATTCACCTTGCGCGAAGCGTCGACGCAGCAGCAGGTCGAGTGGCTGGAAAAAGGCGAGGTCGATATCGCCCTGCTGCGCGCGCCGGGGCGCAGCACGCCGGGACTGCGCTTCGAGCGCCTGTCCGGCGAAGACATCGTCGTTGCGCTGCCGTTGAACCACCGCTGCGCGGGCCAGGCGCGGGTGGACCTGGCGGATCTGGCCGGTGACGATTTCGTCGCCTCGCCGCGCGAACTGGGCCAGGGTTTCCACGACCAGCTGGCCAGCCTGTGCCTGCATGCGGGCTTCGTGCCGCAGGTGGCGCAGCAGGCGCGCCGTTTGCAAACGGTGCTGGGACTGGTGGCGGCCGGTTTTGGTGCGGCCCTGCTGCCGGCCAGCCTGGCGGCGTCCATGCCGGCGGGCGTCGTCATGCTGCCGCTGGCAAGCGGCGCGCCCGCGCCGCTGCGCCAGCTCGACTTGTACATGGCGTGGGATCCGCGGCGCACATCCCCCGTGCGCGAGCGGTTGCTGGCGCAATTGCGGCACTTTTCCCCGCAGTGAGACTTTGAACGTCTCGTTTCAAGATAAATAAGATATTTTACAGATGGTGATCGCGGGGCCAGCATGGCGTTTTGATTGTCAGGAACTGCCATGTCCACCATGTCCTCGCGCACAGCGCTGCCGTCCGCCGCGCTGCCACTCTCCATTTATCTGCTTTCCCTGTGCAGCTTTGCCTTCGGCTTGTGCGAATTCATCGCCGCCGGCCTGCTGACGCCCATGGCGCGCGACCTGCACGCCAGCGTGGCGGCGGCCGGCGGCGCCATCGCCGCATATGCGCTGGGGGCGGCCATCGGCGCGCCCGTGCTGACGGCCCTGCTGGCGCGCCGGCCCGTGCGCCAGGTGCTGGTGGCCACCATGCTCGTGCTGGCGGCCGGCAGCGTGGCCATGGCGGCCGCGCCGGCGCTGGGCGCGCTGCTGGGGGTGCGCTTTGCCGTCGGCCTCGCGCATGGCGTGTTCATGGCCATCGCCTCGCATGCGGCCACCAGCCTGGTCGACCCGTCGCGCGCGGGCCGGGCGCTGTCCATCGTTTGGCTGGGCCTGACCCTGGCGCTGGCGGGCGGCGTGCCGCTGGGGACGTGGCTGGGCGCCGTCGCGTCGTGGCGCTGGGTATTTGCAGTGATCGGC
Organism: Janthinobacterium sp. SUN120; assembly: GCF_030397735.1. Taxonomy (NCBI): domain Bacteria; kingdom Pseudomonadati; phylum Pseudomonadota; class Betaproteobacteria; order Burkholderiales; family Oxalobacteraceae; genus Janthinobacterium; species Janthinobacterium sp. SUN120. The sequence goes on from NZ_JAPUBW010000005.1 coordinate 293,173, forward strand.
GTGCTGGCTCTGTGCGGCGGCGCGGGCTTGCGCCTGGCCATGCCGGCCGCGCGCCAGCAGGCCGCGGCCGTATCGGCCCTGGCCAGCCTGCGCGCCATCCTGCAACCGCCCATGCTGCTGGCGGCCGGCGTGGCGGCGCTGGTCAGCGTGGCCACTTTCAGTTTTTTCACGTATGTCTCGCCCTTCCTGCTGCAGCTGGGCGGGCTCGATGCGGGCTGGCTGGGCGCCGCCATGCTGTGCTTTGGCGCGTGCGCCATCGGCGGCAACCTGCTGGGCGGCTGGTGCGCGGATCGTCCCCACGCGCTGCGCGCCACCATGCTGGCCCTGGCCGCGCTGGCGCTCAATCTGCTGGCCTTTTATCTGCTGCGCACCCATCCCCTGGCCATGCTGGCCCTGTGCGGCACTTTGGGCTTGCTGTTCTTTGCCCTCGTCACCCTGTCGACCATGGGTTTGCTGCGCCTGGCGCGGCGGCATTGCCCGGGCAGCGACGCCGTGGCGGCGGGCCTGAATATCGCCGCCTTCAATGCGGGCACGGCGCTTGGTGGCGCGCTGGGCGGTGCGCTGATCGTTGCCTTCGGCTTGCCCAGCATCGCCATCGGCGGCGCGCTGGCGGCGCTGCTGGCCATGCTGCTGCTGTGGTTTCAGTCGCAAAAACTAGACTCTCCGCTCTAGTTTTTGCGTTCAAACGCCCACTGCCTTTGGCGTACACTGGCCTGCAAAAGGCGGTATAAAACAAGGGGAGACATGGCAATGCAACGCAGATCGTTTCTGAAACTGGGTGTGCTCGGCGCCTGCGCGCTGGCCGCCGGCGGCGCCGCGTACCGGCTGGTGCGCGGACCGGCGCCCCCTGGCCGCTTCGTGCTCGATGGCGCGGCGCGCGCGGCGCTGGCCGCCATCGTGCCGGCCATGCTGGGCAGCGCGCTGCCGCGGGAAACCCCCGCGCGGGCCGCGGCGCTCGATGGCGCCATCGCCGGCGTGGACACGGCCATCCGCGGCTTGCCGCTGGCGGCGCAGCAGGAAGTGCAGGATTTGTTCGGCCTGCTGGCGCTGGCGCCCGCGCGGCGCTTCGTCGCCGGCGTAAAAGATGGCTGGCGCGAAGCCGACCCCGCCCAGGTGGCGGCCTTCCTGCAGGCGTGGCGCACGCACCGCCTGGCCACCTTGCAGACGGCCTACCTGGCCCTGCACGACCTGATCCTCGGCGCCTGGTATGCCGATGCCGCCCACTGGGCCGCCATCGGCTATCCGGGACCGCTGCCCGAACTGAGCGCATAAGGCATCCATGAGCACATCCCCCATACCCGATCCCATCGCCATCGGCGTGGCCGGCGGCTGGAACGTCACCGACGCCAGCACCCTGAATGCCGACCGCACCCTGGAGGCGGATGTCGTCGTCATCGGCAGCGGCGCCGGCGGCGGCGTGACGGCGGAAATCCTCGCGCTGGCCGGCCTGAAGGTCTTGATCGTCGAAGAGGGCGGCTTGAAGTCTTCGCGCGACTTCAAGATGCGCGAAGCGGACGCCTATCCCGCGCTGTACCAGGAATCGGCCGCGCGCAAGACGCGCGACAAGGCCATCAACATTTTGCAGGGGCGCACCGTGGGCGGTTCGACCACCGTCAACTGGACGTCGAGCTTCCGCACGCCGCCCGGCACCCTCGATTACTGGCGCAAGCATTTTGGCTTGTCCGGCTATTCCGTGGACGCCATGGCGCCGTGGTTCGCCATGATGGAAAAACGCCTGCACGTGAGCGACTGGGCCGCGCCGCCGAATGAAAACAACGACTTGTTGCGGCGTGGCGCCGCGGCGCTGGGCATCCCCACGGCCGCGATCCGGCGCAATGTGAACGGCTGCTGGAACCTCGGCTACTGCGGCATGGGTTGCCCGACCAACGCCAAGCAATCGATGCTGGTGACGACGATCCCCTCGGCGCTGGCGCTGGGCGCGGGCTTGCTCGTGCATGCGCGCGCCGAGCGTTTCAGCTTCAAGGGCGAGCGCATCGACAGCCTGCTGGTGACGGCGCTCGATGCTGCCGGGCAGGCGCCCACGGGCGTGCGCCTGACGCTGCGCGCCAGGCACTTCGTGCTGGCCGGCGGCGCCATCAATTCGCCCGCGCTGCTGCTGCGCTCGCAGGCGCCCGATCCGCACGGCTTGCTGGGGCGGCGCACCTTCTTGCATCCGACGGTGATTTCGGCGGGTTTGTTCAAGCAGCGCGTCGACGCCTATGCCGGCGCGCCGCAGACGATTTATTCCGACCATTTCCTCCACACGGCGCCCATCGATGGCCCCATCGGCTACAAGCTCGAAGCGCCGCCCCTGCATCCGCTGCTGATGGCCACCACCATGGGCGGCTTCGGCGACGAGCATGCGCGCACCATGCGCGACTTCCCCCATGCGCACGCCTTGCTGGCGCTGCTGCGCGACGGTTTTCACCATGAAGCGGCGGGCGGCAGCGTATCGATCGACAGCTTCGGCGCGCCCGTGCTCGACTATCCGCTCACACCCTTCATCTGGGATGGCGTGCGGCGCGCGCTGCTGTCGATGGCGGAAATCCAGTTCGCGGCCGGCGCGCGGAGCGTGTATCCCGTGCACGAGCTGGCCAGCCATTACACCAGCTGGACGCAGGCGAAACAGGCCATCGGCGATTTGCCGATGAAGGCGCTGCTGGCGCGCGTGGTATCGGCCCACGTGATGGGCGGCTGCGCCATGTCGGACGATGCGCGCCTGGGCGTGACGGGCGCCGACGGCCGTTACCACGGCGTGCGCAACCTGTCCGTGCACGACGGCTCGGTGTTCCCCACCTCGATAGGCGCCAATCCGCAATTGACGCTGTATGCGCTGGCCGCGCGCCTGGCCAGCGGCCTGGCGCGGGAACTGACGGGCAAGCCGGCGCCCGTTCCCGTCGCAGGCACGGCATGATCGCGCGCATCCTCAAGTGGCTGATGCTGCTGCAGGTGCTGGCCGTGCTGGCGGTGGCGTACCTGGCCATGCATGTCTGGGGCGTCGCGTCGCCGGTGCTGGCCCTGCTGCTGGCGGGCGCCATGCTGCTGGCCGTGCGCGCGCTGGTCGTGGCGCGCAATTTCCGGGAAAGCCGGCATCTTGGCAGCCCCGTGCCGCCGGAGCATCAGTTGGGTATGCGGGGCGCCGCGCGGCTGTTCCTGGGCGAGTTGCGCGCCACGCTGTGGGCCTCGTCGTGGGGCATGCTGCGTCCGCGTTTGCATGCTGCCGACACCGTCGCTGGCCAGGGCTTGTCGGTGCTGCTGATCCACGGCTATGTGTGCAACCGCGGCTACTGGGCGCAGCTGAGCCGGCAGCTGGCGCGGGCCGGCATCGCGCACGACGGCGTCGACCTGGAACCGATAGGCGCCGATATCGAGGAGTTCGTGCCGCAGGTCGAGCAAGCCATCGCGGCGCTGTGCGCCCGCACGGGCAGCGACCGCGCCATCATCGTCGCCCACAGCATGGGCGGCCTGGTGGCGCGCGCCTGGCTGCGCCATTACGGCGCGGCCCGCGTGGCGCGCATCGTCACCATCGGCACGCCGCACCACGGCACGGCGCTGGCCAATGTGGCGGCGGGCGCCAATGCGCGCCAGATGAGCCGTATCCATGGCGCGCCCAGCGGCTGGCTGGCGCAGCTGGCCGCAAGCGAGACGCCGGAAACGCGCGCCCTGATCACCTCGATTTACTCGCACCACGATAATATTGTCGCGCCGCAATCTTCCGCGCATTTGCCCGGCGCGCGCAATCTCGCCTTCGGCGGCATCGGCCACGTGGCGCTGGCCAGCGATGCGCGCGTGCTGCGTCAGCTGTTGGAAGAAATCACTATCAAGACCGAAGTCGCCCAGCCCCCATCTTCCCCCCGTTTTGCCTGAATCCTGTTGTGTTTTATCTGCATGGCAAGACTGTCTCTTTTGACTCTGCTGTTGCCCGTGTTTAACAGCGCCACGGGCAGAAAATGCTGTTTTCCACTGGCGTACTGTATTAAGCTAACGTCAGAAGACGGCTGGCGGAAATTTCTTCCCGAGGCCGCTTGCGAAGCTCTGCAGGTACCCTGCGCACAGATATTTTTCTGGATGTATGGCAAGATGTTATAGGATTGTTATGTTAGCCGCGCATGCGGAAAGTTGAACGCAGGCGGAAAATGAGTCCATGCAGTTTTTATTGGGGGCGCTAATTGTCCGCACGTATCCTGATTATTGAAGATAACGCCACCAATATGGAATTGATGGTGTATTTGCTGCGCGCCTTCGGGTACACGCCGCTGGCAGCCTATGACGGCGAAGAGGGCGTGCGCATGGCGCGCAGCGAATTGCCGGACTTGATCATTTGCGACGTGCATTTGCCCAAGCTCGATGGCTACGGCGTGGTGGCGGAGCTGAAGAAAGACCCGCGGCTGCGCGCGATCCCGGCCCTGGCCGTGACGGCGCTGGCCATGGTGGGCGACCGCGAACGCCTGCTGGAGGCGGGTTTCAATGGCTACATCGGCAAGCCGATCGAGCCCGACCTTTTTGTTGCGGAGCTGGAGTCTTTTTTACCCGGGGCGCCGTCGACGCCAGTTAAAAACGACATAGCCACCATCCTGATCGTCGATGATCATGTGCTGAACCGCGAGTTCCTGACCGCGCTGCTGGGTTACGGCGGCCACCGCCTGTTGGAAGCGGCGAATGGCGCCGACGCGCTGGAAATCCTGCGCACCGAGCGGCCCGACCTGATCATTTCCGACATCCTCATGCCGAACATGGACGGCTACGAATTCGTCACGCGCGTGCACGCCGATCCCGCGCTGACCGACGTGCCCATCATCTTCTATACGGCCACCTACCGCGAGCAGGAAGCGATCTTGCTGGCGCAGGCCTGCGGCGTGCGCTGGGTGCTGCCCAAGCCGTCCGATCCCGAGGTCATCGTGCGCACCGTCAACGAGGCGCTGGGGCTGATGCCGGCGGCGGCACAGGTGCCGGGGGCGCCGGGCGCCGGCGGCGCGGCGCTTCCCGCCTCGGGCAAGCTGGCGGGCATCGAGCACCAGGTCAGCGGCTATCTCGATGAACTCGAATCGAGCAGCCAGCAGATTTCGCAGCTGGCCAGCCAGCGCGAGGGCCAGGCCGCCATCCCCGAAGACCTGGGCGTCATGACGGAGCGCCTGTCGCGTTCCCTGTCGAGCTTGCAGGCGGTCAGCCTGCGCCTGACGGCCTTGATCGAGCTGGGCATCGAGCTGGGCGCCGAACGCGATCCGCGCGCCCTGATCGAGGCCGGTTGCAAGGTGGCGCAGAATATCTGCGTCTCGAAGTACGCCTGCATCGGCGTGCTGGAAGAGGGCGCCGAAAAGCTCAGCTATTTTTCTTCGTGCGGCGCCGAGAAAAACCTCGAGCGCATCGCCAGCGCGCCGCGCACGGGCATCCTGAACCGCTTGCTGGAGCAGCGCCAGCCCTACCGGGTCAATGGCTTGAAGGGCGACCCCGGCGCGCTGGGCCTGCCCGACACGCACCCGCCCGTGCACTCCTTCCTGGGCGTGGCCATCGCCTCGCGCGAACGCAGCCACGGCTGGCTGTACCTGGTCGACAAGCTGGGGGCGACTGAATTTTCCGAAGTCGACGAGCGGGTCGCCGCCACGGTGGCGGCGCAGATCGCCGTCGCCTACGACAACCTGCTGCTGTACGACGAGATCAAGCGCCATCACGAGCAGCTGACACTGGACATGGCGGCGCGCATCCGCCTCGATGAAGACTTGCGCCGCTTCCGCCTGGCGATGGACGCCACGGCCGACGCGATTTTCCTCGTCGACCGCGCCGGCATGTGCTTCGTCGACGTCAACCAGACGGCTTGCCGCATGCTCGGTTTCGAGCGCGAGGATTTCCTGCGCGTGGGGCCTGGCCGCGCGCACGAGGGCGAATCCCAGCTGGAAGAGCTGTACAACAAGCTGCTGGCCGGCGACCAGGGCGGGCCGATGACGGAATTGCAGTTGCAGCGCAAGGACGGCTCGCCGCTGTCGGTGGAAGTGCAGCGGCGCACCCTGCGCTCGGGGCAGAGCTGGATCCTGGTGGCCGTGGCGCGCGACATCACCGAGCGCAAGGATGCCGAGCAGCGCCTGATGAAGCTGGCCCATTTCGACACCTTGACGGGCTTGCCGAACCGCAGCCAGTTCTACGTCTCGCTGACCCATTCCCTGGCCCAGGCGGCCGAACACCAGTGGGCCGTGGCCGTGCTGTTCATGGATATCGACCGCTTCAAGAATATCAACGACACCCTGGGCCACACCATCGGCGACGACCTGCTGCGCCAGTTTTCCAGCCGCCTCGTCGATTGCCTGCGCGTGCGCGATACCATCGGCCGCTTTGGCGGCGACGAATTTGCCACCATCCTGGTGCTGCCCGACGGCGCCCAGCATGCCGTGGGCGTGGTCCACAAGGTGCGCGAGGCGATGCGCAAGCCCTTCGACTTGCAGGGCCATGAAGTGACGGTGACGGTCAGCATCGGCATTTCCGTGTACCCCGACGATGGCGTCGATGCGGACACCCTGATCCAATATGCCGACACGGCCATGTACCGCGCCAAGGAGGCGGGCCGCGACGCCTTCCGCTTCTTCACGGCCGAAATGAATGCGCAGTCGATGGCGCGGCTGGACATGGAAAACGCCCTGCGGCGCGCCATCGACAACGAGGAATTCGTGCTGTTCTTCCAGCCCAAGGTGAATATTATCTCGGGGCGCATCAGCGGCGCCGAAGCGCTGATACGCTGGCGCCGCCCCGGTCACGGCATGGTTTCGCCGGCCCTGTTCATCCCCCTGCTGGAAGAAACGGGACTCATCGTGCGCGTCGGTAACTGGGTGCTCGACGAAGCGTGCAAGAAGATCAGCGAGTGGGGCGCCAGCAGCATCGGGCCCGTGCACCTGTCGGTGAACGTCTCGGGCATCCAGTTTTTCGTCGGCGGCCTGGAAGAGGAGGTGCTCAAGGCCATCCGCAAATACGAGATCGCGCCCGAACTGCTGGAGCTGGAACTGACGGAAAGCTCGCTGATGTCGAACGCCGAGGAAACCATCGCCGTGCTGCGCAACCTGAAGGCGCTGGGCATCCAGATTTCCATCGACGATTTCGGCACCGGCTATTCCAGCCTGGCCTACCTGAAGCGCTTCCCCATCGACAAGCTGAAGATCGACATCGCCTTCGTGCGCGAAGTCACCAGCAATCCGGACGACGCGGCCATCGTGCTGGCCATCATCAGCATGGCGCACAGCATGAAGCTGGAAGTGATCGCCGAAGGCGTGGAAAACGACGCGCAGCTGGCCTATTTGCGGCGCCACGGCTGCGACGAGATGCAGGGGTATTATTTCAGCCGCCCCGTGCCGCATGAGGAATTCGAGCAGATGTTGATGGGCGGCAAGTTGCTGCAGGCGCCTGAGGATGCCGCCGGCGAAGAGCAGCAAACCCTGCTGATCGTCGACGACGATGTGTTCATGCTCGACGTGCTCAGCGACTTCCTGGCGCAGGACGGCTACCGCATCCTCACGGCGCAGACGGCCGCCGAAGGCTTCGACATCCTGGCGCGCCACAAGGTGCAGGTGATCCTGTGCGACCAGTGCATGCCGCTCATGAGCGGCACCGAATTCATGGAACGGGTCAAGCACCTGTGTCCCGACACCTTCCGCATCATGCTGTCGGCCTTTGCCGACCTGACGCCCATTATGGCGGCCATCAACCGCGGCGCCGTCGACCGCTTCTACACGAAACCGTGGAAAGGCGCCGTGCTGCGCGAGAATATCCGCGAAGGCTTCCGCCTGCACAAGCTGCTGCATGGCCAGGTGAAGGCGGCGGCCTAGGCGCTGGCCGCTGCGTGCGCTGGCGCACCTTCCGAGGCAGCTTTCTATCGGATTAGACTCCCGTCTCTAGTTTTGCTCACTAGAATAAAAAGTATCCATGAAGTGGCATGGCCTTTCATATGACGGGAGCTGGCGATGGTGAAGAAATTGAAGGAATTGGCGGAAGACAAGGAATTGGCGAACGCCGTGCGCTCGTCCGCGCAGCAGATCTGGCAAGCGGGTCTGGGCGCCTTCGCCAAGGCGCAGGAAGAGGGTGGACGCGTGTTTTCCCGGCTGGTGAAGGAAGGCACGGAATTCCAGAAGCGCGCCGAAGACAAGGTTTCCGGCGTCAGCGACAGTGTCAGCAAGCTGGCCGATGGCGTGGGCAAGCAGGCCAGCGGCTCCTGGGACAAGCTGGAACAGGTGTTTGAAGAGCGTGTCGCGCGTGCGCTGGCCACCATCGGCGTGCCCACGCAACAGGATATTTCCGCACTGCATGCGCAGATCGAGGCCTTGAGCCGGCAAGTGGCGGCGCTGTCGGCCCAGGCCGCGCCTGCGCCCAAGCCGAAGGCCGCGGCCAAGCCCGCCGTGAAGGCGGCGCCGAAAGTTGCACTGAAAACCGCGCCGAAAGCGATCGTCGTCAAGGCCCCGGCCAAGCCGGCAGCCCGGAGCGCGCCGCGGGCCGCGGCCAAGCCGGCCAGCAAAGCGGCAGGCAAGCCGGCAAGCAAGCCGGCGAGCAAGCCGGCGGCGAGACCGGCGGCGAAGAAAAAAGCGCCGGCCGCCTGAGCCGGTGCCGCATCCCTCCAGCCTGCGCGAGCAGGCTTTTTCTTGCCCGGGCTTTTCGCCGGCACCCGGGGGCGGAGTGTTTCATTACAGCTATCTTAGGTGGTATGCTTGAGGCAGAACACAGAGAGATTGCCCGCCATGCTACAAAAAGCACCACGCCGTACCCGCGAACGCATCCTGGAGTTGTCGCTGCGCCTGTTCAATGAGTTTGGTGAGCCGAATATCACGACGACCGTGATTGCGGAAGAGATGAACATTTCGCCCGGCAACCTGTATTACCACTTCCGTAACAAGGACGACATCGTCAATTCCATCTTCGTCCAGTTCGAGGCGGAAATCGAACGCATCCTGACCGTGCCCGACGGGCGCCGCTCGAATATCGAGGATGTCTGGCTGTATTTGCACCTGATGTTCGAACTGATCTGGCGCTACCGCTTCTTCTATCGCGACCTCAACGATTTGCTGTCGCGCAACCGCAAGCTGGAATTGCACTTCAAGCTGATCCTGGCGCACAAGATCAAGGTGGCCACGCAGCTGTGCGAAGACTTGCGCAGCGAACAGTCGCTGGAAGCGTCGGACATGGAAGTGGCCGCGATGGCGACGAATATGGTGGTCGTTGCCACCTACTGGCTGTCGTACGAATATGTGCGCAACCCGCGCAAGTACAGCGAGCAGCAATCGATGTCCGATGCGCTGGCGCGCGGCTGTTACCAGGTGCTGTCCCTGATCGGGCCGTATTTGCGCAATGAAACGCATTTGCTGTTTCGCAAACTGTCGGAAGAGTATGTGACCAAACTCAAGAACGACTGACGCGACTGCTGGCGCCACGTCGTCATTTACAGGAGAGATATATGGCTTGGAAACAATTTCCTTATCCGGACGAAGCATATGTCTACACCCCGCAAACCCTGGAAGCGGCCTGGGCGCGCCTGCATGCGGGCGATGTGGAACCCTTTCCCACGCACCCGGCGCTGGTGCAGGCGTGGCTGGCCTTCCATGCGGGCGACTTCGAGCGGGCCGTGAAACTGGGCCTGGCTGTCGGCGTGCCCGGCTATGCGGTGGCGCACAAGGCGACTTGCATCTATGCCACGCACCTGGAAGTGGATGACAGCCGGAAACTCGACATGTACGAGGAAGTGGCGGAGCGCTGCGAACGCCAGCAGAGCGAGCAGCCGGACAACCCGGCCGGCTACTACTGGCACGCCTACAGCCTGGGCCGCTATGCGCTGGGCACGTCCGTCGTCAAGGCCCTGGCGCAGGGCATGGGCGCGCGCGTGCGCAATAGCCTGGACCGCACGATGACGGTGGCGCCCATGCATGCGGAAGCGCATATCGCGTTTGGGATTTATCATACGGAAATTATCGACAAGGTCGGCGCCATGATAGGCGGCCTGACCTACGGCGCCAACAAGGAAGATGGCTACCAGCACTTCAAGACGGCGCTGGCCCTGACGCCGTATTCGGCGCTGGCGCACAGCGAATATGCGCGCGCCTTGAATATGCTGGACGGAAAGAAAAAGCTGGCGGAAGCGCTGGCCCTGTATGAAAAGGCGGCCGAGTGCGTGGCACTGGACGCCAAGGAGCGCCTCGAGGTCGAGGCGGCGATCGATGAATTGAAAGGGTAGGGAATACTGTGATCAAGGCTTTATGTGTGTATTGCGGCGCCAACGCGGGCGTCTCGCCGGACTATGCCGTGGCGGCGCGCGAACTGGCGCGCGTGCTGGTGGCGGAAAATATCTCGCTCGTGTATGGCGGCGGCAAGGTGGGACTGATGGGCGTGATCGCCGATGAAGTGCTGCGCCTGGGCGGCGAGGTGACGGGCGTGATTCCCACCCAGCTGGTCGAGCGCGAAGTGGGGCACACGGGCTTGACGCGGCAGTTCATCGTGAAGGACATGCACGAGCGCAAGGCGATGATGGCCAGCCTGTCCGACGCCTTCATTGCCATGCCCGGCGGCTATGGCACCCTGGAAGAGCTGTTCGAGATGCTCACCTGGGCCCAGCTGGGCTTGCACGCCAAGCCCATCGGCTTGCTCAATGTCGACCGTTTTTATGACGGCTTGATCGCTTTCGTACAAAACGGCAAGGAGCAGGGCTTCATCCGCCCGCAGCACGCGGCGTTCCTGAACGCCGACGCCGATCCTGCGGCCCTGGTGCAGCGGTTGAAGGATAGTGCGCCGTAAATCTTCTTTGTGAAGTCTCATCCAGAGCCATGCATTGTGAAATGCATGGCTTTTTTATTTCTGTGCGGGAAAATTGATCAAGATCAATTAATTAATTAATATAAATATAGCCAGAATATTTCTCTAATAGCATGTTTTTTTGAAAATGAAGATGCTTTTTATGCATGAATGTGTTCTACTGCAATTGTTCAAAAGACAGGCATGTCGGACACCCAGCGAGGCGCCTCCCGTTTCCCGCTACGACGCCTAGATATTGCAAGTTGCCACAACCTCGCTACTTCATCATCTTGAAAGGATACTATTGTGAAACCAATGACTCTCTTGCGCGCGACTGCCGTCGCCGCCATTCTCGCCGCCGGCGGCGCCCATGCACAAACTACCATCATCGGATTTGATGCGCTGGAGCAACCCGGCATTCTCGGCTCCGTCTTCGATTCCTATTCCGAAGGCGGCTACGATTTCGACAGCAGCTTCCTGGGCCTGTTGAGTTCCGCACATCAAAGCAACTTTGCCTATGCCGGCTCGGCCGGTCTTGGCGCCACCGTGCTGACGACGACCACCTTGAGCCGTACCGATGGCGCCGCTTTCTCGCTGAGCTCGATCCGTCTGGCTGACTTCGTGAGCTTGCCTGGCCCCTACGACGTGACGTTCTTCGGCCATCAGGTGGGCGGCGGCACGGTGACCCAGACCTTCAGCCTCGATGGCAGCCACAACTTCCGCGATTACACGTTCACGGGTTTCAACAACCTGCTGTCGGCAACGTGGCAGGAGGGCGCCTTGCACACCTTCCAGGTCGATAATATCGCCGCCAGCGTGAGCGCCGTGCCGGAACCGGCCACCTACGGCATGATGCTGGGCGGACTGGGCTTGCTGGCCTTCCTGCGCCGCCGCAAGAACGCCGCCTGAGCTTGAGCACGCTGCCGGTCCCGCCGGCACATGCGTCATGAGCCGCCCGTCTTGCCGGGCGGCTACTCTGACCCACACCAACAATGCCGCCCAATGGATGTCCGGGGCGGCATTGTTGTTATGTGGATGTCATGACCACAGGCGCTGGCCGGACAGGTCGAGCTGGGTCAGGTACAGGCGCACGTCGAATTCGTACTGGTGGTATTGCGGTTCCATATACGTGCACAGCTTGTAGAACGCCTTGTCATGCTGCTTTTCCTTCACGTGCGCCAGTTCGTGCACGGCGATCATGCGCAGGAATTCCAGCGGCACTTCCTTGAACATGGTGGCCACGCGGATTTCATGCTTGGCCTTGAGCTTGCCACCTTGCACGCGCGAGATCGAGGTATGCAAGCCCAGCGCGTGCTGGATCACATGGATCTTGCTGTCGAACGCCACTTTGTTGATGGGCTCGGCATTGCGCAGGAATTCATTCTTCAAGTCCTGCACATACTGGTATAAAGCCTTGTCGTTGCGTACATCGTGCGCGTTCGGATAGCGTTTCAACAGGACGTCGCCCAGCTTGTCTTGCGCGATCAGTTGCTGCACTTGCGCTTGCGTTTGTTCGGAATAGGCGCTCAGGTATTTCAGGGATGGCTGCATGCGGGGAAGGGCGGGGCGTGGCGCGGAGGTGTCGGTAAGGCGAGAATGTACCATACCGCCGCCCCCCACGCTGCGCCAGCCCTTGCACGGGGCTGCCAGGGCTGCCAGGGCCGCCCCTGCCTACCTGCATCAGGCCGCGCGCCGCAGGGGCAGCCCGGCGGCCTGTCCCGCTCAGCCCGCTCCGCCTGCTCCACCCTTGTCGTCCTCGTCCTTGCCGCCTTGCCGGCCAGTGCGGCCCTGCTCGGTGCCGCTGCTGCGCGTGGCCGTGCCGCTGCGGCTTTCATTGGCGCGCTGGGCCGATTGCCGGCTTTCGCCGCCCTTGCGGCCGATTTCCGCCATGTGTTCGCGGTTGCGGCTGACGGCTTCGCCGCCTTTTTGCCCGGCCCGGCGCGCTTCTTCCGAGTCGAATTCATGCGCCGTGCCCTTTTGATGGGCTGCCTGGCCGCCCTTGCTGGCGATTTCGCGTTGCTGTTCCTCGTTCATGGCGGCGAAACCGCGCTTGCTCGGGCCTTTGCCGCTGCCCGATTCGCCGGCTTTCTGGCTGCTGCCAGCGCCTTTGCCCTGTTCATTACCTTGATTGCTAGCCATGTCGCTCTCCTTGCTGTCGAGTGGGGTCAAGTGGTCAATTCAAGTGCTCAATGCGCCTGATCGGATGGCCTGCCGGTATCGCGGCTGCGGCCGGCGCCATTGCTGGGGGCCGTGGCGTGCATCTTTTCGATCATTTCACGCTGGCGCTGCGTGGCTTTTTCCGTTTCCTCGGCCGTCTTGCGCACCACTTCGTCAGCGAAGGCTACGGCCGTGCGCCTCGCTTCGGGCAGGTGGTTCTCTGCCGTGCGGTTCATTTCGACATTGGCGTTGGCGACGAGGTTGCCGAGCTGCTGCTGGTACTGCTGCAGCTTGTTGCTGCTCGGCTGCAACTGGGCCGCGGCCAGCGACATGAACTCGCCCGTGTCGCGCGCGCACAGCAGTTGCTGGCTGGCGCTGCTCCATTCCTGCAGCAAGTCTTGCGCCAGCCGCAGATGCAGCTCGCTCAGTTGCTGCGCCGTATCGACCAGCTTGCGCGATAGTTCCGTGGCGAAATTGCACTGGGCCTCCAGGTGGGACTTCAGGGCAGGGCTGAAACTGGGGGAAATACTGTTTGTGAACATGTTCTACCTCAATGAAAAACGGATCCAGGAAACACCCGGTGCACCGGATGCGGCGTATGGTGAAACAAGCAAAGGGATAGACGCCGGATGGCGTGCCAGGTTCCACGCCAGTGGCCCGTTTGGCGCGGGAATGGCGCCTGGCAGGCGGAAAAATGCGATGACTTTGTGTTAGATCAAATGAACGTGAATCGGCCTGCCGCTGCCGGCAGCCACGTTGCTTGTGTGGAAAATGCGGGTTGACTGGCCTGGCCGTGCGACAATAGTCGGCTCGCGGCAGCGCAGCCGATGGCCGGCGCGCGTGGCTGAGCCGAGCATAGCCCACTTTTTTTGCTTTATTCCGCGACCATGACGCATCCCGAATACATCCTGACCCTGTCCTGCCTGGACCAGCGCGGCATCGTGCACCGCGTGTCCGGCTTCCTGGCCGAACGCGGCTGCAACATCCTCGATTCCGCCCAGTTCGGCGACCAGGAATCCCAGCTGTTCTTCATGCGCGTGCATTTCGCGCTGGAAGACGGCGCCGTCAGCGACGCCCAGTTGCGCAGCGACTTCGCCGACCTGTCGCAAGCCATGCAGTTGAACGGCCCCTTCCACGGCCAGCTGCACGATGCGCGCGTCAAGCCGCGCGTCATGCTGATGGTGTCGAAGATCGGCCATTGCCTGAACGATTTGCTGTTCCGCTACAAGAGCGGCTTGCTGAACGTGGAAATTCCCGCCATCGTGTCGAACCACATGGAGTTCTACCAGCTGGCGGCCAGCTACAATATTCCGTTCCACCACCTGCCGCTGGCCACCGGCGCGCCGGAAGCGGCCAAGCTGGCGCAGGAAGCGAAGATCATCGACTTGATGGACACGCACAAGATCGACCTGGTGGTACTGGCGCGCTACATGCAGATCCTGTCGCCAGGCCTGTGCCAGGCGCTCGACGGCCGCGCCATCAATATCCACCATTCCTTCCTGCCCAGCTTCAAGGGCGCCAAGCCGTATGCGCAGGCGCATCACCGCGGCGTCAAGCTGATCGGCGCGACGGCCCATTTCGTCACGGGCGACCTGGATGAAGGCCCGATCATCGAGCAGGACGTCGAGCGCGTCGACCATGCGATGGATGCGGAAACCCTGACGGCCATCGGCCGCGACGTCGAGTGCGTGGTGCTGGCGCGCGCCGTGAAATGGTTCGTCGAGCACCGCATCCTGAAAAATGGCGACAAGACCGTGGTTTTCCGCTGATACCGACTTCACTATTTACTTTACCGAGACAGAAACACGATGGCCCTTAAAGCAACAATTTTCAAAGCCGATCTGCAGATCGCCGACATGGACCGCAATTACTACCAGGATCACGCGCTGACCCTGGCGCGCCACCCGTCCGAAACGGACGAGCGCATGATGGTGCGCCTGCTGGCGTTCGCCATCCACGCCGACGAGGCGCTGACGTTTACCAAGGGCCTGTTCGACACGGAAGAGCCTGACCTGTGGCAGAAAGACTTGACGGGCGCCATCCAGCTGTGGATCGAAGTGGGCCAGCCGGACGAAAAGCGCATCCTGAAGGCGTGCGGCCGTTCGGAACAGGTCATCGTCTACAGCTATGGCGCAACCAGCCACATCTGGTGGAAGCAGATCGCGAACAAGCTGGAACGGGCGAAGAACTTGACCGTGATCAACTTGCCGTCGGAAGCGGCGCAAGACATGAGCAAGCTGGCGCAGCGCACGATGCAGCTGCAATGCACGATCCAGGATGGCCAGATCTGGCTGACGGACAGCGTCAATACGGTCCTGATCGACCGCGAACCGGTGAAGCCGGCCCGCTGATATAGCCTGTCTGAAACGCAAAAAGCCCGGATCGCTCCGGGCTTTTGTCATTGCGGGGGCTTAATTCGGCGCCGCGCCCAGCCGCTTGATGCTGCTCGAACGCTGCATGCTGCGGCTGATGCGCGGGTCGCCGTAGTAGCTCACTTCGCCCGAGCCGCCGATACTGATGGTCAAGTCATCCTTGGCCCACACCTGCGCCTCGCCCGAGCCGCCGATGCTCACCTGCACGTCGCGCGCGGCCAGCTTGCCCGCCTGGATATTGCCCGAGCCGCCGATCGAGGCCGTCAGTTGCTCCGTCTTGCCGCTGGCCTTGAAGTTGCCGCTGCCGCCGATGGCGATGGAAACCTGGCGGCTGTCGAGGTCGCGCGCGTGGATGGAGCCGGAACCGCCCACGTCGAAGCGCAGATTCTCGGCGCGCAAGCCCGTGGCCGTGATGTTGCCCGAGCCGCCCACGCTGATGCGTTCCACCTGGCGCGCCTGGATGACGATGTTCAGGCTGCTCTGGCGGAAGTTGGCGTTGCGCTTGGCGGGGCGGATGCGCAAGGTGCCGTTTTCCACCGCCGTCTCGATCAGCGGCAGGATATTGTCGTCGGCCTCGATGGTGATGCTGTCCGTGTTGCCGATACGCAATTCGACCGTGCCCGGCACGTTCAGCGCCACGGCATGGAAATTGCCCACTTCGCGCGTCTGCTTTTGCAGCTTGCCGCTGCCCTGGATGCTGTTGCCGGAAATCCAGTCGAGCGGCGAGGCCAGCGCCGACGCGGCCGGGAGGGCCAGCGCGCAGGCGGCCAGCAGCAGGACGGTGGCGGCGCGGGCACGGCGTGGGTGGAAAAGTGTCGGTGTCATTCTTGCTCCCTGTTTGGAATTGGTATACTTGCATGGTATGCCAGCCGGCCGCGCCTGCGTAGCGCGCTGCGACAGACTGCGCCAGCAGCGGCATGGAATGCAGGAGGATGCGACAGGATGGCATGAGGTATCATGCCGGTATTGGATATACGACGACCGGTACGCGCCGGTCACACTACTGGAATTACATGCTGATCATCACCATCAAACAGGGCAAGGAAAAGAGCTTGCTGGGCCAATCGTGGATTTACGCGTCCGCGATTGAAAAAGTCGAAGGCAAGCCGCAGGAAAAAATGAAGCCCGGCTCGACGGCCATCGTGCAAAGCTCGTCCAAGCAATTCATCGCCCGCGCCGCCTACAATTCGAAGTCGCAGATCCGCGCGCGCATCTGGAGCTTCAAGGAAGACGAACCGGTCGACCACGCGCTGATCAAGCGCCGCGTCAAGGCCGCCATCGAGAAAAAATTATCTGCCATCAAGAAGGCGGGCGAAAACCAGCTGTTGACCCTGATCAAGGGCGAAGACGAGGGCTTGCCCGGCCTGGTGGTGCAGCTGTTTGGCGGCGTGCAAGGCTACCTGATCTGCGAATTCAACGCGGGCGGCGTCGATGCGTGGAAAGTGGCCATCGTGCAATCGCTGATGGCTTCCACGGGCTGCGCCAACGTGTACGAGCGCTGCGACGACCTGATGCGCAAGGGCGAAGGCTTGCCCCTGATCGACGGCGCCCTGGCCGGCGAAGAGCCGCCCGATGAAGTCATGCTGACGGACAACGGCGTGCGTTATGCGCTGGACCTGAAGACGGGTCACAAGAGCAAGTTCCGCTGAGAACGGCTGCTTGACGTGAAAAAACCGGCGCTGGCCGGTTTTTTTCGTATGCGCGCCGGCAAAACGTTCAGGGCAAGGAGATGCAACGCCGCCATGGACGTTTTTCAGGCGCGCTACTCCAGCGGCACGCTGCGGTATTTATTGACTTCCAGGGCCGACACGGCCGGCGCGTCATTGCCCCACGAGGCGCGCAGGTACGTGACCACGGCCGCCACTTCCGCGTCATCCATGACGGGGCCGAACGGCGGCATGCCGTAGGGGCGCGGGTTGCCTTTTGTCCCGGGCGCGAAGCCGCCGTTGAGCACGAGCCGGATGGCGTTGACGGCCGACTCCGTCGTCAGCGCGCGGTTGCCGGCCAGCGGCGGGTAGCCGGGCGGCACGCCCTTGCCGTCGGCCAGGTGGCAGCTTGCGCATTGCGCCTCATACAGTTTCGCGCCCAGCGCCAGTTGCTGCCGGGCTTGCTCCGAGGTGTCGCGCGGCGCCCGTTGCGCGGGCTGCGCGGGGCCGGGCAGGCTTTTCAGGTAGACGGCCATCGCTTGCACGTCGGCATTGCTCATGTGCTGCAAGCTTTGCCGCACCACTTCGGCCATGGGGCCGAAGACGGTGGCGCGCGGCGAGACGCCCGTTTGCAGCAATTCCACGATATGCGCCGTGTCCCAGTCGCCCAGGCCCGCTTCCGCATCCGACGTCAGCGACGGCGCATACCAGCCCAGCACGGGAATCAGGCCGCCCGACAGGCCGTCGTCGCTGCCGCCCAGGGTCGTGCGGCTGCTATGGCAAGCGCTGCAGTGGCCCAGGCCCTGCACCAGGTAGGCGCCGCGGTTCCATTCCATGCTTTTGCCCGTCAGCGGCTGGTACACGCCCGGTTTGAAATACAGCGCGCGCCAGGCGGCCAGCGCGATCTGCTGGTTATAGGGGAAGCGCAGCGCGTGCGGCTGGTTGGCTTGCCGGTGCGGCGGCACGCTCTGGAAATACGCGTACAGGGCGTCGCTATCCTCGCGCCGCACCTTGGTGTAGCTGGTGTAGGGAAAGGCCGGATACAGCAGCCGGCCATCCTTCGACTTGCCGTTGTGGATGGCGCGCCAGAAATCGTCGGCCGTCCAGCTGCCGATGCCTGTTTCCCTGTCGGCCGTGATGTTGGGCGAGAGCACCTTGCCGAACGGCGTCTGCAAGGCCCGGCCACCCGCGTAGGGCACGCCGCCGCGCGTCGTGTGGCAAGCCATGCAGTCGCCCGCCTTGGCCAGGTAGGCGCCGCGCGCGACCAGCTGTTCCTGGCTCAGGGTGCTGGCGGCAGCCGGCGGTCCCGCGTCGTCCGCCGGCCACAGCAGGAATTTGGCGCCGGCCGCGCCGATGGCGCCGATGGCGGCCGCGAGCATCCATTTTTTCATGGCGCCACCTGCGCGCCGGAGCCTGGCACGCCGCCGCAATGCAGCGGCAAGGGCAGGGCGATACTGGCGGCCGGACGCGCGTCGGCGCTGGCCACTTGCGTGCCCAGCCAGGCCGAGACGGCGCCCACGTCCGCGTCGGACAGGCGCTGCGCCACTTGCGCCATGCAGTCGGGCGCGTGGGCGCGGCGGATGCCGTTCTTCCACGCGCCCAGCTGGGCGTTGATATAGTCGCGCGGCAAGCCCAGCAAGCCGGGAATGGCGGGTGCCACGCCGGCCAGCTGCTGGCCATGGCAGGCGATACAGGCGGGAATTTTTTTGCCGGCATCGCCGTGCAGCACCAGCTGCTTGCCCCGCGCCAGGGCCGTCGTGCCGGCGCTGCTGGGCTGGGCCGGCGGCGGGGCAGGGTGCTGTGCCGCAAAATAGCCGGCAATCTCGCGCAGGTAATCGTCAGGCAAGTGTTCCACCATATAGTTCATCATCGGATACTGGCGCCGTCCCTCGCGGAAGTTCAGCAGCTGGTTGTACAGGTAGCCGGCCGGCTTGCCCGCGATGCGGGGAAAGAAGGCGTCGTGGCGCTCCTTTTGCGCATGACAGGCCGTGCACGCCTTGATGCGCTGTTCCAGGCTGTCGTGGCTGGCGGAAATGCTGGCGGGCGCGGCCAGCGCCATGCCGGGCAGTGCGACGGCCAGAGCCAGGGTCAGCACCGGCACGAGGGGGGAATGCAGTAGCATGGAGAGTTGCATGGAAAAGTAACCTGTCTCGTCGGTCGATTATGGCGTGCCGGTGTTGCTGCCCGGATGTTGTTACCCTAGCATATAACGGGTGCTGTTACTGTGACAGGATCAGTTGTGCAATAAAACTACGGATCAGTTTGAGGAGCAGGGTTGAAACGATATGAGGAATTGGCGGAAGAAGTCGCCGCCATGATCAGCACGCAGCTGTTGTTGCCTGGTGATAAGTTGCCTTCCGTGCGCCAGCAGCATGCGCGCAGGGGCGTGAGCCCGTCGACGGTGTTCCAGGCCTATTATTTGCTCGAAGCGCGCGGCATGATCGTCTCGCGGCCCCGCTCCGGCTACTACGTGGCGCCGCAGCGCGCCGCGCTGGCGCCCGAGCCGGACAGTTCCCGCCCGCTCGACGCCAGCACCACGGTCGATGTCAGCGACCTCGTGTTCGAAGTGCTGGGCGCCGTCGGTGCGCGCGATATCGTGCCTTTCGGCTCGGCGTTTCCCAGCCCGCATCTGTTTCCGATGGAAAAGCTGGCGCGGGCCGTGTCGGCCAGCATGCGCCGCCTCGACCCGTGGAGCACGGTCACGGATTTATCGCTGGGCAATGCCGAACTGCGCCGCCAGATCGCCTTGCGCTACCAGCTCGACGGGGTGCTTGTTTCCAGCGACGACATCGTCATCACGAATGGCGCGCTGGAAGCGCTGAACCTGTGCCTGCAAGCCGTCACGCGGCCCGGCGACACGGTGCTGATCGAGTCGCCCAGCTTCTATGCGTGCCTGCAGGCGCTGGAGCGGCTGGAACTCAAGGCCGTGGAAATTGCCACCAGCCCCCGCGACGGTGTCGACCTGGCGGCGCTCGAGGAATTGCTGCTGCGCCACCGGCCTAAGGCGTGCTGGCTGATGACGAATTTCCAGAATCCCCTGGGCAGCCTGATGTCGCCGGAAAAGAAGCGCGCGCTGGTCGAACTGCTGGCGCGCCATGGCGTGCCGCTGATCGAGGATGACGTGTATGGCGAGTTGTATTTCGGCAAGCAGCGCCCCGGCTTGACGAAAAGCCATGACAGCGCGGGTCTGGTGATGCATTGCAGCTCGTTTTCCAAGACCCTGGCGCCCGGTTTTCGCCTGGGCTGGGCCGTGGCGGGCCGCTACGCGCGCCAGGTCGAGCGCCTGAAGCTGACGACGAGCCTGTCTGCGCCCATCCCGCTGCAGATGGCGCTGGCCGATTACCTGGCGGCAGGCGGCTACGACCGCCATTTGCGCCAGCTGCGCCTGACCCTGGCGGCGCAGCAAAATACCATGCTGCAAGCCATCGCCGTGCATTTTCCGCCCGGCACAAGGGTCACGCGGCCGCAGGGCGGTTATTTCGTCTGGGTGGAGATGCCTGCCGGTATCGACGCGCTGGCCTTGCACCGCAGCGCGCTGGCGGCCGGCATCAGCATCGCGCCCGGCCCCATTTTTTCCGCCACGCGCGCGTTTCGCCACTGCATCCGCCTCAATTACGGCCACCCGTGGAACGCGCAACTGGAAGAAGCCATCGCCACCCTGGGGCGGCTGGCGCTGGCGGCGGCATAGCGGCGAAAAAAAAGTCCCTTGCGGCAGCAAGTGTTCCATTCCAAAAAGAAATATTACTGTTATATTGATGTATCTATAACTAATGATGGGAATCATAATGGATAACACGCAGCCGGAAGTGGGTCGTACGCAAGATACGACGATCGCCATTCTGTCCCACGTTGGCGGCCTGTTCACCAGCTGGGTGGCGCCGCTGATCATTTATTTGATCAAGAAAGATGATGCGGATAAATTCTCGGCCGAGAACGCCCGCGAAGCGCTGAATTTCCAGATCACCCTGATCATCTGGTATTTCGCCTGTTTCATCCTGTCGTTCGTGCTGATCGGCCTGTTCCTGTTCTGGATCGTGGCGCTGGCCAACCTGGTGTGCTCGATCGTCGCGGCCGTCAAGGCCAGCAATGGCGTCACTTACCGCTATCCCTTGACCTTGCGCCTCGTCAAATAAGGCTGTGCCGGCCGCCGGGTGTCAGCCCGGGCGGCCGGGCAGCGCGAGGAATGCGGCAAAGCTGGGCGCCACCGCGGTGGTGGCGCCTGTTTCGTGCGACCACAGCACGACCACGGGTTCGCCCGATGGCCCCGTTTGCGCATAGTCAAAACAGTAGTAATCGCCCGTGCCGAACTGGGCGAAGGGCAGCAGGCTGCCGGCCTCGTCGCCTGTCCCCGCATTCTCCAGCCATTCCTGCCAGCCTTCGCGGTAATGGCGTGCTATCGATTCCCACGTCTTGCGCGCATTGGCCGCGTCGTAGACGGGAAACACGCTCAAGGCGCCCAGCGCGCGGCCATTGTTCTCCAATAACCATTGCACATGGGATGCGGGCAGCTGCCGCCCCAGCGCCTGTTCGGCGGCGGCGATCGCGTCAAGCGTGGTGCCGATGGACTTGTTCTTGCTCATGCTGCAGGAAGGCGCGCCGGCTCAGGCGGCGATAGGCGGCGGGGCTGGCGGCGTGCTGGCGCGCGGGGCTTTTTGCGGCGCGACCTTGCCGCCGTCGGCGATCCAGCGGCGGTACACGCGCAGGGCCACTTGCGCATCGTCGGCCGCATACAGGATCTGCTTTTCCGTCAGGTGCGACGTGGCCCAGTTGGTGGTGGAAATCTTTTTCGATTTCTGCAGGTGCAGGCCGAAGAACTTGGCCACGGCCGTCTTCGCGCCCAGGTCGTTGCGCTGGCCGCCGCGCAGGGCGACGGACAGGTCGAGCACCTGGGCCGGAGCGATGCCCAGCTTGTTGCGCAGGCGCTTGACGTCGTCGGACAGGCCGAAGCCCACCTTCAGGGTGGTGGTCGATTCGAGGATGGCCTTGAGTTCGGCCAGGGCAGGCGCCGGCGTGCTGCCCACCTGGAACAGGTAGGCGATGTCGTCGGTGGCCAGCTGGATCAGGTGCGGTCCCGTGGAGGATTCGCCCTTCACAAAAGTCGGCTTCGATTCCGTATCGAAGCCGATGGCGTCCGCTGCCAGCAGGGCGGCCATGGCCGCCTGTGCATCATCGCTGGTGCGTACCAGCTTGACGTGGTCGAGTGCAATGCCTTGATAGGGGGGCAGTGGCGGTGCGGCAGCTGTGTCCATGAAACCGGATCAGCCTTTGCGCGAGAATTTCGCGGTCAGCTGATTCAGTTTTTCCAGGCGCAAACGGTTCGCTTCTTCGGCGGCCGCGGCATCGCGCTCGGCTTTCTTGCGCTCGGCTTCCTTCTTGAAGCGTTGCTGCAATACTTGCGTGGCGTGGTCGCGGTGGGTTTGCGTCACTTCCGCGCCGGCGGTGCCGTCGAGGTCGTAGCGTACCTTGGCTTTTTCCATCACGCGCAGGTAGCGCAGCGAACCCGTGTGGATGCCCAGCGCCGTGCGCATCAGCTTGCGGTCCAGGTCCGGCAGGCGCGCGAGGATCTGCTTGTCGATACCGATCGACAAGGGCAGGCAATCGCGGAATGGCGGGAATTGCTCCTGGAACTGTTTCAGCAGCGCGCGCGCGGTCAGGCCGGCAGGCGCCGGCGTGGTCGCTGCGGCCGGTGCCGCCGCTGGGGCTGCATCGACTGGCGTGTCAGGAGTGGTGGCTTGCTGGTCTGGCGTGGAGCTGGTCATCGACATCATTGGTTGGGCTATAAAAGGGGAGCATAGCACGCGCCACAGGCAAGTGCATTGTCTTTTTTGGCAACTTGACCTGCGATATGCGGGTTCGCGCTACAGCCGGCACAGCGCGAAATACGGGAAATGTGTATAATGTCGGCTTGCGCTGATGACTGGACCCTGTTTTTGAAGGTCTGGCTCAGGTGTGCAGGGGATAGGAGCAGTGCGGCGCAGGGCCACCATTATTGATATTTTTGATATCGGTTATTCCACTTATCAATTATTCAGATAACGGGCCTTCGTGCATAATCTTGCTCTCCGCTGTGTCTTCACTGAACAACAATAGATTCAAGCCCGTTCTGGTACGGGCTTTTTTTCATTCCGCAATGTACATCGCTTATTTATCTGACCCGGCTTCGGCCCCGCGCTCCTCATGCCGGATGCGCGGGCTATGAACGTCACGATAGACAGGCGCCGCTGCCCTTGACGGCAGCCGCAACAATACGCTCCATCGAGTCCGGTTTCGCAGGCTTAGGTGGAATCATTCACTTCGCGCCGACACCATCTGGTCTCGCATTAAGAGATATCTCATGAAGAATACGCCAAAAACTTTAACGTTGTCCGCCAAGGCGCCACGCCCAGCCGCGGCACCGCTTGCCGTACCCAAAACGACTTTATCTTACTTCATCGATAATGCGCAAGCGAATCCGGAAGCCACCGTCACGACGGCGCCGACCGTCGTCACCGTGGTGAAGAAAAGCCGCTCGCGCCTGGCTGCCGTGCCGCCGGCCGAAACGGTAGCGGAAGCCGCTGTTGCCGCGCCCGTGGCCGACGCCGCCGAAGCCGTGGAAGCGGCGCCCGTCAAGACGCCGAGCGTCAAAGTGGCGCCAAGCGCCAAGGCGGCGCCTGCGCCGCGCAAGGTCAGCGAAAGCGCCGCCACGAACAAGGTGGTGACGGCAGCCCGTTCGAAAGTCGTGCGCGCCAAGCCTGAAGCGGCGCCCGTGACCATCATCACCGGCGCGCAAGTGGTCAGCAAGACCACGGACGCCGATGCCCTGGCCGCCATCGATACCTCGAATTACTTCTTGCCGACCGTCAAGGTGCCGGGCCGCCGTGGCCGCAAACCGAGCGAATTCACGCCGGAAAACGACGAAGTGGCAGCACTGAACGCCGTCGAGCGCGCCGAACTGAAGGCCGTCTCGAAAGCGCGCGACCGCAAGGCCAAGGGCGGCCTGGCCGATGCGCTGGGCGATCCGGAAGCATCGGCAGCGGACCTGGAACGCCGCCGCAAGCAGATCACGGGCTTGATCAACATGGGCAAGGAACGCGGTTTCCTCACCTATGCCGAGATCAATGACCAATTGCCGGAAAACATCATCGATCCGGAAGCGATCGAAGGCATCATCGCCACCTTCAACGACATGGGCATCGCCGTTTACGAGCGCGCCCCTGACGCGGAAAGCCTGTTGTTGACCGACAACGTCGCCACCGTCACCAGCGACGATGAAGTGGAAGCGGCTGCCGCGACGGCCCTGTCGACGGTCGACTCCGACTTCGGCCGCACCACCGACCCCGTGCGCATGTACATGCGTGAAATGGGCGCCGTGGCGCTGCTGACGCGCGAAGGCGAGATCGAGATCGCCAAGCGCATCGAAGGCGGCTTGAAGGACATGATCCAGGCGATTTCCGCCTGCCCGACCACCATCGGCGAAATCGTTGCGCTGTCGCAAAAAATCGCGCGCGACGAAATCAAGGTCGATGAAGTGGTCGACGGCTTTGTCGATTTGAACGAAAGCAATGCCCCGGCGCCTGCCGCTGCCGCCGCGCCCGCCGCCGCCAGCGGTGACGACGAGGAAGAGGAAGAAGAAGCCGAGGAAGAAGACGGCGACGCCAATGGCGGCGCGGCCGGTTTCTCCAGCGAGCAGTTGGCCCAGCTGAAAAAGAATGCGTTGGAGAAATTCAACGTCATTTCGACGCAGTACGACAAGATGCGCAAGGCGCCCGAGGGTTACAACTCGAAAGCCTACGTCAAGGCGCAGGAAGCCATTTCGCAGGAATTGCTGGGCATCCGCTTCACGGCCAAGGTCGTCGAAAAGCTGTGCGACACCCTGCGCGGCCAGATGGAAGAAGTGCGCCACATCGAGCGCGCCGTGCTGGAACTGTGCGTGAACAAATGCGGCATGCCGCGCGCCCACTTCATCAAGGTGTTCCCGGGCAATGAATGCGACCTGGAATGGGTCGACCGCGAAGTCGACTGCAAGTATCCATACAGCGCCATCCTCAGCCGCAACGTGCCTGCCGTCAAGGAACTGCAAAAGAAGATGATCGACCTGCAAGCCCGCGTGGCCCTGCCGCTGGCTGACTTGCGCAAGATCAACAAGCAGATGGCTGCCGGCGAAAAGCGCGCGCGTCACGCGAAACGCGAAATGACGGTCGCTAACTTGCGCCTGGTCATTTCGATCGCCAAGAAATACATCAACCGCGGCTTGCAATTCCTCGACCTGATCCAGGAAGGCAACATCGGTCTGCTGAAGGCTGTCGATAAATTCGAATATCGCCGCGGCTACAAGTTCTCGACCTACGCCACCTGGTGGATCCGCCAGGCCATCACGCGTTCGATCGCCGACATGGCCCGCACCATCCGCGTGCCGGTGCACATGATCGAAACGATCAACAAGATGAACCGCATCTCGCGCCAGATCATGCAGGAAACGGGCAGCGAGCCGGACCTGGCGACCCTGGCCGTCAAGATGGAAATGCCGGAAAACAAGGTGCGCGAGATCATGAAGATCGCGAAAGAGCCGATTTCCATGGAAACGCCGATGGGCGAAGATGGCGATTCGCAACTGGGCGACTTCATCGAAGACAACACGACCCTGGCGCCGCTGGACGCCGCGTTGCACGCGTCGATGCGCAACGTGATCAAGGAAGTGCTGGACTCGCTGACGCCGCGCGAAGCGAAAGTGCTGCGCATGCGTTACGGCGTGGAAATGTCGAACGACCACACGCTGGAAGAAGTGGGCAAGCAGTTCGACGTGACGCGCGAGCGCATCCGCCAGATCGAAGCGAAAGCCATGAGCAAGCTGCGCCAGCCTTCGCGTTCGGACAAGCTGAAAACCTTCTTGACGCAAAATTAAGTAGTCAGCAGGCAATAAAAAAGAGGCGCAAGCCTCTTTTTTTTTCGCCCGTGCCGTGCGCGGCCTTACAGGAAATGCATGCGCTGGCCCGACACGCCGGCGCGGTGACGGCGCTGCAGCTGGTACAGCGCCACGCCGCTGGCGGAGATGAGGAAGGTGACGACCAGCCATTCCAGCGGGTTGCGGCGCGGCGGCGGCGGCGACGCTTGCGACGGCACGGCGAAGGCCTGGAATTTATGCCCCGTGTAGATGGCGCCCACCACGAGCCCGGCGTCCGTGATCTTGTTCGTCAGGTACAGGCCATCGTCGCGGCGGCGCACCGTCATCACGCCTTCCTTGTAGACAAAGGTCATCGGTTCAAAGCCATTGATGCTGACGCTGCCGACGACGTGTCCGGCCGCGTTGACTGCCGTGGCGTAGCTGTCGCCCTGGCCGATCATGGCGCCCAGGTCGAGCATGCGCTTGCCGTCCCAGGCAAAGGCGTGCCAGCGGCGCTTCTCCGTTTCCGAAGCGCCCACGATCAGGCCTGCGTCATTGATGGCGGTAGCCGAGCTGATGCGTCCGCCGGGCAGGGTGCCGATTTCCTGCATGCCCGTGCCGGGGCGGTAGACGAAGGCGCGGCGGTAGCCATCGCCGCGCTGGGCCGTGCCCACCACCACGCCATGGTTGTTCAGGCCGCTGGCATAGCTGCTGGCGCCGCCCAGGGTGCCCAGGTCTTGCAGGCTGTGATCGGCTTTCGTGACAAAGGCGTGGAAATCGCCGTCGCTGGTATCGGCATAGCCGGCCACCTGGCCGTCGCGCGCGATGGCCGTGGCATAGCTGCTGGTGCCGCCCAGGGTACCCAGGTCGCGCATGCCGCCCGCCGCATCGTAGTGGAAGGCATGCCAGGCGCCGCCGGCCGTCTGTGCCGAACCGACCACCACGCCATGGGTATTGATGGCCTTGGTGAAACCTTCATTGCCGCCCAGTGTGCCCAGCTCGCGGATGCGGCCATGCTGATATGTGACGGCGCGGCGCCGTCCTTCTTCCTCCATGATGATGCCGGCCACCAGGCCCGCCGGGTTCAGGTCGGACGCGATGCTGCCGTTGCCATCCCTCTCGCCAAAGCCGCGTTCGGCATAGATGGCGGCGCTGGCGGTGGGGACGACGGTCAGCAGGCACAGACCGAGCAGTGAGGCATGGAAGCGTAAGAACCGTGGCTGCATGATGGTTTCCTCAAAGAAAAAAACTTACTATACTTTCTTATGTTGAAAATGCATACTTAATTTGCTACTGTTTTTGCTAATTTTTGTATTTCATCATGCTCGGCCGGCGCGCCTTTCCTCGCGTGCGGCAGGTGGATTGCCAGCACCGTGCCCCGCCCCTCCTGGCTGTCGATGCGCAGTTCGCCGCCCAGCGCATGGACACGTTCGCGGATGCTCTTCAGGCCGAAGGCCGCCTTCTTGCCGTGGGCGTCCGGCTGCATGCCGATGCCGTTGTCGCTGATGCGCAGCACGATGGCATCCGTATCTTGCGCCAGCGCCACTTCCACCTCGCTGGCCTGGGCGTGGCGCACGATGTTCGACAGCGATTCCTGCAGCACGCGGAAGATGGCCGACGTCTGGCGCTGGTCCAGGCCCAGGTCGGGCGCCTCGCTGTCGAGCGAGAGCTGGTAGCGGATGGCACCGCGGCTTTCCATCTGGCGTATCAGCCATTCGGCTGCCGGGCCCAGGCCCAGCTCCAGGGTGCTGGGATGCAAGTCATTGATGATGGTGCGCACCGAGCGGATGGTGGCGTCGATGGTGTCGAGCACGCGCTGGGCGTGGCGGTGCAGGCGCGGGTGGGTCCTGGCCGTGCGCGCGTGCAGCAGCGACACGTCGATGCGCAGCACCATCAGGTTCTGGCCCAGGTCGTCATGAATGTCGAGCGCGATGCGGCGCCTTTCCTCTTCCTTGATGGTCTGCTGGTGGTCGGTCAGTTCACGCAGCTGGGCCAGGGTGCGCTGCAGGTTCTCCTCGTTGCGCTTGCTTTCCGTGATGTCGATGCCCATGGCGATGATCATCTGCGGCCGGCCTTGCGCATCGAAGATGGGTTTTTTATGCGTCTGCAGCAGGCGGTTTTCCTGCAGCCGCGCATTCCACACGAGTTCTTCGCGGATCACCACCTGGCGGCTGGCAAACGCTTCCTGGTCCGCCGCGTGGAATGCCTGGGTCTGGTCCGAGGGAAAGTGCTGCACGTCGCGTCCCTCGGCGATATCCTGGAACAGCACGCCCCATTGCTGCTCGCAAGCCTGGTTCATCAGCAGCATGCGCGAATCGGCGTCTTTCAGGAACAGCGACAGGGGCATCATGGAAATGATGTCCTGCAGCCGTTCTTCGCTGCGCGCCAGGGCCGCTTCCGTTTGCGCCCGCATGGCGATTTCCGCGGACAGTTGGAGATTGACGTCGAGCAACTGGGCCGTGCGCAGGGCCACGCGGCTTTCCAGTTCCGCATGGGCGACGGTCAGTGCATGTTCGGCCCGCTTGTGTTCGGTGATGTCGCTGGCCATGACCAGCGCTCCCGTCAGGGTGCCGCGCTGGTCGTACAGGCGGCGTCCGCTGAGCATGGCCCAGCGTTCCGAGCCGTCGCCATGCTGGTAATGCAGTTCTCCCATGCAACTATCCGTCGCCGTCTGGCGCAGCGGACACAGGCGCAGCAAGGTGGCTTCGTCGTGGAATTCGTCCATCGAGTGGTCCAGCAGCTGTTCCGCGGGGACGCCCAGCATGTCGCACAGGCGCTGGTTGACGTGCAGGATGCGGCCGTGCGCATCCGTTTGCCACATGCCGTCCTGCGCCGTTTCGCTCAGGTGCTGGTAGCGCATCAGGCTATCGTCGAGCTGCGCGCGCGTCAGGGCCAGGTGGCTGCGCAGCTTGCGCATCAGCCAGAGGACGGCGACGGCGGCGGCCAGCAGCAGCAGGGCCAGCCAGACATGCTGCCAGAAATCGAGTTCTTGCCAGGCCGCGCCGGCGAACCAGCCCAGCATGATCAGGATGAGGGCGCCGCAAGCGCCACTCAGGGTTTCAATCGACCATTTGCTCATCCGCGTCCCTGGCGTCGTGGTTGGCCGCTGCCGTGCGCCTGGCGCCGGAGAGGGGAAGGTATCCGACGCTAGTGTAATACCAATTGTTGTTTTCTTGAGAATATTTTTCCATTGGGCAAGCAAAAGGGC
The DNA here is from genome assembly GCF_030397735.1 of Janthinobacterium sp. SUN120. Taxonomy (NCBI): domain Bacteria; kingdom Pseudomonadati; phylum Pseudomonadota; class Betaproteobacteria; order Burkholderiales; family Oxalobacteraceae; genus Janthinobacterium; species Janthinobacterium sp. SUN120. The sequence goes on from NZ_JAPUBW010000005.1 coordinate 322,165, forward strand.
CGGCCCTTGCGGTGCCGGCCCTGTTTGCCGATGGCAAGGCGGTGCGATCAGCCCGTGTTGCGCAGGCCGGCCGCCACGCCATTGATCGACAGCTGGATGCCGCGGTGCACCCTTTCGTCGATCCGGCTTTCCGCCGACAGGGCGCGGTTGCGCTTGATCAACTCCACCTGCAGGTGGTTCAGCGGGTCGAGATAGGCGAAGCGGTTCTGGATCGAACGGGCCAGCAGCGGATTGCCCGCCAGGCGTTCCGTGTTGCCGGTGATCAGCTCCAGGCAGCGCAGGGTGTTGCCGTGCTCGTCCGTGATGCGCTTGTAGATGCGTTCGCGCAAGCCCTGGTCCGCCACCAGTTCCGCATAGCGCGAGGCGATCGCCAGGTCCGTCTTGGCCAGCACCATGTCCATGTTCGACAGCAGGGTGGCGAAGAATGGCCATTCGGCGTACATGGCGCGCAGGGTGGCGATCCTGTCATCTTTCGCGGCGCCGTCGGCTTGATTGATCCACGTTTCGATGGCGCTGCCGAAGCCGAACCAGCCCGGCAGCAGCAAGCGGCACTGGCCCCAGGAAAAGCCCCAGGGAATGGCGCGCAAGTCTTCGATGCGCTGGTTGGCCTTGCGCGAAGCGGGGCGCGAACCGAGGTTCAGCTCGGCGATTTCCGCGATCGGCGTAGCCGAGAAGAAATACTCCGTAAAACCCGGCGTTTCATACACGAGGTGGCGGTAGGCGTGATAGGCGAGGTCCGACAGTTGCGCCATCACGGCTTCGAACTGCGCCAGCTGGCCGTTGCGGGCCGGATTGGCTTCCTGCGGCGCCAGGCTCGCTTCCAGGGTGGCGGCCACCAGCAATTCCAGGTTGCGCCGGCCGATTTCCGCGTTGGAAAACTTCGAGGCGATGATCTCGCCTTGCTCCGTCAGGCGGATCTGGCCGTTGACGGTGCCCGGCGGCTGGGCCAGGATGGCTTCGTAGCTGGGTCCGCCGCCACGGCCCACCGTGCCGCCGCGGCCATGGAACAGGCGCAGCTTGACGCCGGCCTTCTGGAAGTCGGCGACCAGCGCCAGTTCCGCCTTGTACAGTTCCCAGTTGGACGTGAGGAAGCCGCCATCCTTGTTCGAATCCGAATAACCGAGCATGACTTCCTGCAACTGTCCCTGCTTGGCGATCAATTGCTTGACCAAAGGCAAGGCCATGACCTGGCTCATGATGCCGGCCGCGCGCTGCAGGTCGGGTATCGTCTCGAACAGGGGGATGACCATCAGCTCGCAGATGCTGTCGCCAGTTTGCCAGTCGGTGCGCAGCAAGCCTGTTTCCTTTTGCAGCAGCAACACTTCCAGCAAGTCGGACACGGTTTCCGTGTGCGAGATGATGTAGTTGCGGATGGCTCGCGCGCCGTAGCGCTGGCGGATGTCGCGCGCCGCGCGCAGGATCGCCAGTTCGGAATCCGTTTCCGCCGCGTAGGCGATGTAGGGCGAGTACAGCAGGCGCGGCTGGGCCAGTTCGTTCAGCAGCAGCGCCTGCTTATCTTCCTCGGACAGGGCCGTGTAATCGGCGGCCACGCCGCTTTTCGCGAACAGGTCGGCCAGCACGCGCTCGTGCACGTCCGAGGTCTGGCGCATGTCCAGCGACGCCAGGTGGAAACCGAAGATGTCGGCCGCGCGCGCCAGGGTGGCCAGGCGCGGGCGCACGAGGGCGGCGCCGTGGTGCGACTCGAGCGAGGCGACGATGGTGCGCAAGTCGGCCACAAAGGCGGCCGCGTCCGGGTAGGCGGCCGCGGCGCCCACTTCCTTGCGCAGGATGTTGGTGGCGCCCAGGGCGCGGGCCGTGGCGGCCAGGCGCGCATAGATGCCGATCAGGGCGCGGCGGTACGGCTCGTCGCTGCGGTGCGGCGAGGCGTCCGGCGACTGGTCGGCCAGCGCCTGCAGTTCGGCGCTCACGCCCACCATCAGGGTCGAGACGGACAATTCCGCGCCCAGCGCGTGCGCTTCGTCGAGGTAAAAGTCGAGGATGGTGGTGGCGTGGCGCGCCAGCGCGTGCTGCATGGTGCCCGCGTTGACGTTCGGGTTGCCGTCGCGGTCGCCGCCGATCCAGCTGCCCATCTGCACGTAGGCGGCGTTGATGGGCTCGATCGTGCCGTCGCCGTTCGGGTATTCGGCGGCGATATCGTCCTCGATGTCGTCATACAGGCCCGGCAGTTCGCGCAGGAAGGTGATGCGGTAGTAGGACAGGGCGTTTTCGATCTCGTCGGCCACCGTCAGCTTCGAGTAGCGCAGCATGCGCGTCTGCCACAGGGTGGCCACGCGCGAGCGCAGCAGCTGCATGTTGGCGTGCCGCTCTTTCGGCGTCTGCGGCAGGTCGCGCTCGGCCAGCAGGCGGGCGATGTCGTGCTCGGCGTCGAGGATGCTCTTGCGCTGCACTTCCGTCGGGTGGGCCGTCAGCACGGGGGCGATCAAGGCGTCCTGGAAGAAGGTGTCGACCGTCTTGCGCGGCACGCCGGCCAGGCGCAGTTTTCTCAGCGCGAAGCTGACGCTGCCCTTTTGCGCCGGCGAGCCGGCCAGCAGGTGGGCGCGGCGGCGGCGGATGTGGTGTTGATCTTCCGCAATGTTGGCCAGGTGCGAAAAGTAGGAAAAGGCGCGCACGACGGAAATCGTCTGCTCGCGGCTCAGCTCCTTGAGCATGGCGTCGAGTTCCAGCGCGGCGCCCGCGTCCGCTTCGCGGCGGAAGCGCACGGACGTCTGGCGTATGGTTTCCACCACATTGAAGACGGCGTCGCCTTCCTGTTCGCGCAGCACGTCGCCCAGCAGGCGGCCCAGCAGGCGGATGTCTTCTTTCAGCGGCGCATCCTTGTCGGAGCCGGCCGCTGGAACTATTTCTGGTGCTACTGCGTCATTGAGCATAATAAAGAACCAAAGTAAGTGTAAAAGCAAGGGAATGTGGATCGCACCGGGCGTTTGGCCGCAGAGGGGAGGGGGCGCATGATAAAATTTGTGGTCTTCAACATGGACGCTAGCCTGACTTGGCCTTCTAGGCTAAGCGATAACGATTATAGCGACGCCAGGCGCCACCCGATACAAAATTGATATCAGACGGGCGAAATGGCAACGATAATGACAACGACAGCCACAGCGAAAGAACTTGTTTTGAAAGCATCCGAATTGACCCCGAACGAATTGAATATTCCTGCCCGCCTGGTGATCGCCACGCGCGAGAGCCGTCTTGCCATGTGGCAAGCTGAACACGTGCGCGCCCGCCTGGCCGCCCTGTATCCGCAGTGTAGCGTCGAAATTCTCGGCATGACCACACGCGGCGACCAGATTCTGGACCGCGCCTTGTCCAAGGTAGGCGGCAAGGGCCTGTTCGTCAAGGAGCTGGAAGTGGCGATGGAAGAAGGTCGCGCCGACCTGGCCGTGCATTCGCTGAAAGACGTGCCGATGGAGTTGCCGGAAGGCTTTGCCCTGGCCGCCATCCTCGAGCGCGAAGACCCGCGCGACGCGTTCGTGTCGAACGATTACGCCAGCCTGGCCGAGCTGCCGCACGGCGCCGTCGTCGGCACCAGCAGCCTGCGCCGCCAGTCGCTGATCGCCGCGCGCTATCCGCACCTGACGATTCTGCCCCTGCGCGGCAACCTCGATACGCGTTTGGGCAAGCTGGACCGTGGCGACTATGCGGCCATCATCCTGGCCGCCGCCGGCTTGAAACGCCTGGGCCTGGCGTCGCGCATCCGCGCCGTGCTGGCGCCGGAAGACAGCTTGCCGGCCGCCGGCCAGGGCGCCATGGCGATCGAGATCCGCAGCGGGCGCGCGGACGGCGCCGACCTGGTGCGCCTGCTGGCGCCGCTGAACCACACGGCCACGGCGCAAGCCGTCACGGCCGAGCGCAAGGTGTCGAAGATCTTCGGCGGCAGCTGCCAGATTCCGCTGGCCGCGTTCGCCACCGTCGAGGGCGGGCAGATGCGCTTGCGCGCCATGGTCGCCACGCCGGACGGCGCGCGCATGGCCAGCGCCGATGTTAGCGGTGCTGCCGGCGCGCCGGAACAGCTGGGCGAGCAAGTGGCCGAATTGCTGCGCGGGCAAGATGCCGCCGGCATCCTCGCCTCGTGCGCAGTCACGCCCGACAACCATGAAGGCCTGGCGCCGCATGCCTGACACCGTGGTGATCACGCGGCCCGCGGCGCAAGCGGGGCCGCTGGCCGCCCGTATCGCGGCGCTGGGCTGGCCCGTGACCCTGCTGCCGCTGCTGGAAATCCACGCGCTTGACGGCGCGGATGAATGCGCGCGGCTGCAAGCCGTGCTGGCCCGCCTGAGCGATTACGACCTGGTGGCGTTCGTCTCGCCCAACGCCATCGATTGCGTCTTCGCGCATCTGCCCGCCTGGCCCCCCGGCCTGGCGCTGGCCGTGGTGGGCGAGGGCAGCCGGATGGCCCTGGGCGCGCACGGCGTCACGGACGCCAACGCGACCATCACGAGTCCGCTGGACACGGCGCGCAGCGATTCCGAACATTTATTATTGGCGCTGGACTTGCCGGCCCTGCGCGGCAAGCGCGTGCTGATCGTGCGCGGCGATGGCGGACGCGATTACCTGGCCGACGGCTTGCGCGCTGCGGGAGCAACTGTCGAGTTCGTCACGGCCTACCGCCGCAAGGTACCAAGGTTGACGCCATCCTTGCGGGCGACCCTGGAAAACCTGTTGCAGCATAATAATGACTGGATCATCACCAGCTCGGAAGCGCTGCGCGGCTTGCTGGCGCTGCTGGGCGAAATGGATGCTGAAAAGGCAGCTGTTGTGAAAATGCAACAGCAGCATCTGATCGTGCCGCACGCCCGCATTGCACAAACGGCGGCGGCCCTGGGTTTTGCCCGAGTCACCTTGACAGGATCAGGCGACGCAGGAGTGCTCGCCGCGTTACAATCACGACCATGAACGAAATGCCTACACTCTCCGAACCGAATGCAACGCCTGGCAGCGCCGTGAAGACGGCGCCGCAGGCGGCCGACCAACCTGCCGGCCGCGCGCCGACCCTGCTGGAACAGCTGCAAAAGCCCATGAGCATCGCCGTCATCGTGCTGGCCGTGCTGCTGGCTGCGCAAAGCTGGTCGACCAGCAAGCAGATCCGCAACCTGCGCGAAGAAGTGGCCAAGCGCCTGCAAAAAGGCGATGTCAGCAACGCCGAAACGGGCGTGCTGGCGCGCAACGTGCAAGAAGGCACGAAAGAGCTGCAAATCAAGGTGGGCGCGCTGGAAAACCGCCAGAGCGAAACGCAAAGCCAGCAGCTTGCGCTGGAACAACTGTACAACGACTTGTCGAAGAACCGCGACGAGTGGGCGCTGACGGAAATCGAGCAAGTGCTGTCGACGGCCAGCCAGCAGCTGCAACTGGCCGGCAACGTGCCCGGCGCGCTGATCGCCCTGCAAAACGCGGACCGCAGCCTGTCGCGTTCCGACAAGCCGCAATTCATCACCATCCGCCGCGCCATCGGGCGCGACATGGAAAAATTGAAAGCCCTGCCCAGCGTCGATTCGACGGGCGTGGCCCTGCGCCTCGACGCCGTGATCGCCCAGGTCGACTCGCTGCCGATGCTGTCCGACGAAACGCCGGCCTTGCCGGCCGCGCCGGAAAAACCGGGTAAGGCCAAGCCCGTGCGCGATGCGAGCGGCAAGCTGATGGGGCCGCCTGCGCCGGAACCGCTGCTGCAGAAAGTGCGCGACGGCTTCAATACCTGGAGCGGCGACATGTGGGCCGACGTGCGTCAATTGATACGCATCCGCCGCGTCGATACGCCGGAAGCGCTGATGCTGTCGCCGACGCAATCGTATTTCTTGCGTGAAAACGTCAAGTTGCGCCTGCTCAATGCCCGCATGGCCTTGTTGTCGCGCAATGAAACGGCTTTCCGCAACGATTTGATCGCCGCACAGGATGCTCTGGCCAAGTATTTCGACACCCGCGCCAAGAGCACGCAGACGGCGCAAGCCCTGCTGCGCCAGGTGCAGGGCAGCAACCTGGCCATCGAAATGCCAACCTTGTCCGACAGCCTGACGGCTGTGCGCAACTACAAAGCGAAGTCCTGAGCCCATGCGTCTATTTCTCTGGTTACTCGCCCTGATGGCTGCGGCGATCGGTATCGCCGTGACGGCCCGTTTCAATCCCGGCAACGTGGTGCTGTTCTATCCGCCATACCGCATCGATTTGTCGCTGAATTTCTTCCTGTTGCTGCAGGTCGTGCTGTTCGTGCTGCTGTACCTGCTGGTGCGCGCCGTGCGCGCCACCGTGCGCATGCCGGCGCAAGTGGCGGCCTACCGCCAGCGCAAGCGTGAGCGCGACGGCAACAAGGGCTTGCGCGAAGCCTTGAAAGCCCTGTTCGAAGGCCGTTTCGGCCATGCCGAGAAGGCTGCCTTGCGCGCCGCCGAGCTGGAAGAGAACGCCGGCCTGGCCGCGCTGATCGGCGCGCGCGCCGCGCACCGCATGCGCCAGTCCGAACGCCGCGACAGCTGGCTGTCGCGCGTCGAAGGCGATGCCAGCCTGAAAACGGCCCGCTTGATGACGGTGACGGAATTGCTGGTCGACGACCACCAGCCGGAAGCGGCCCTGGCCGCCGTGCGCGAACTCAATGCCAGCGGCACGCGCCATATCCACGCGCTGCAATGGTCGCTGAAAGCCGAGCAGCAGGCGAAGAACTGGCCGGAAGTGCTGCGCCTCGTGCGTTCGCTCGACAAGCACCGCGCCCTGCATCCGGCCCTGTCGTCGCGCCTGCGCGAACTGGCCTACGACCATCTGCTGTCCGACCCCTCGCATGACGCCGAGTCGCTGATGCGCGTGTGGTCCACCGTGCCAAGCGCCGACCGGGTCAAGCCGTACATCGCCTGCCGCGCCGCCACGGCCCTGAATGCGCGCGGCCTGCACGATGAAGCGCGCCTCGTGTGCGAAGAGTCGCTGGCCGCCGACTGGGACGAGCGCGTCGTGCGCGCCTACCGCGAAGCGGCGGCGCCAAGCGGCACGCCGGCCCTGCTGCTGCAGATCGAACATTGCGAGCAATGGATGAAGCAGCGTCCGCTGGATGCGGAACTGGCGCTGACCCTGGGTACCTTGTGCCTCAAGCAAAAACTGTGGGGCAAGGCCCAGCGCCACCTGGAGCAGGCCTTGTCGGATGCCAACGAGCCGCAAATGGTGCGCGATGCCCACCTGAAGCTGGCGCAGATGCACGACGCCCTGCAGCAGACGGAACAGGCTGCCGCGCATTACCGGCAGTGCGCACTGGCTACCATCCTGTAAGCCGTTTTGTAAGCCAATTGTCCAGACGTAAAAAAGCCGTTCAGTGCAGACTGAACGGCTTTTTCTTTGCGCGCACCCCATGGCGGAGTGCGCTGCTACCTGACTAACTTACTTCTTCGTTACCGCAGTGCCTTCCGGCAAGGCATACGCGACCAGGGTGTCGCTCATCTTCGTGCCCAGCGAACCGTGGCCGCCGGCCATGACGACGACGAACTGGCGTCCCGACTTGTTCGACACATAGCTCATCGGCGTAGCCTGGCCGCCGGCTGGCAGGCGGGCCTTCCAGATCACCTTGCCGTTGCTGACATCGTAGCCGCGGATGTAGTAGTCGAGCGTGCTGCTGAGGAAGGTCACGCCACCGCCCGTGGTGACCATGCCGCCCAGGCTGGGCACGCCCAGCGGCAAGGGGATCGGTACGGGGCCGCTGTCGCGCGTGGTGCCGTTCTTGTGCATCCACACTTTCTTCATGGTGCGCAGGTCGACGGCGGCCACATAGCCCCACGGCGGTGCCTGGCATGGGAAGCCCAGCGGCGACAGGAAGGCCTTGATTTCCACGGCGAACGGTACGCCCGTCTGCGGCTGCAAGCCCATTTCGCCGCCCGTGCCGCCCTTGGCCGTCGTTTCCGCGCGCGGCACGAGTTTTTCCAGGAAGCCCATGTAGTCTGGGTTGACGATCAACAACTGGCGCACGGGGTCGATGGCCGCGCCACCCCATTCGAAGATGCCCAGCGGGCCCGGCGAGATGACGGCGCCCTTGCCAGCCGTTTGCGGCGTGAACGGGCCTTCATAGCGGCGTTCCTTGAAGATGATGCGGCAGGCGAGCTGGTCGAACGGCGTGGTGCCCCACATGTCCGCTTCGCTGATATTGCGCTCTGGCAAGAAGGTCAGGGCCGAGAACGGCTGCGTGGGCGACAGGGTGTCGCCGGCGGCAGGATTGCTCGTCGGTACGGGTTTTTCCGGTGCCGGCACGACCAGGCTGCCGTCGCGGCGGTCGATCACGTAAATGTCGCCGCGTTTCGTCGTGGCAACAACAGAGGGCACTTTACCTTTCGGCGTGTCGATGTCGACCAGGCTCGGCTGGCCGCCGATGTCCATGTCCCAGATATCGTGGTGCACGGTCTGGTAGACCCAGCGTACTTTACCCGTCGCCAGGTCCAGCGCGACGATGGCGCTGTTGAATTTCTCGCCATTCTTGTTGCGGTTGCCGCCCCAGGTATCGGGGGTTTCATTACCCATCGGAATGTAAACCATGCCCAGCTTTTCATCGATGCTGGCCACGCCCCACGAGTTGGGCGAGTTGTTGGTGTAGTTCTTGCCTTCAGGGAAAGGCGCCGTATCTTCCGGCGTGGCCGGGTCCCAGTTCCACATCAGCTTGCCGGTGACGGGATCGTAGCCGCGGATTACGCCCGATGGCTCTTCCGTCGAATGGTTGTCCGTCACGCTGGCGGCGATCACGGCCATTTTCTGCGAGACGGCCGGCGGCGACGTTGGCATCAGGAAACCGCGCTTGATCATGGCCATGTTTTTATACAGGTTGACGACGCCATTGTTGCCAAAGCTCTTGCACGACTCGCCCGTATCGGCATTGACGGCGATCATGGTGCCGTCCATGGTCGGCGCCAGGATGCGGCGCGGGCATTCCATGCCGGCAGCTTCGGGAGCCGGATTGTTCTTCGCCCGGCCCGCGTTCACGTCCCAGTACGCCACGCCACGGCAGATCATGTGCTGGTAGCTGGCCGCGTCGCGGTTGATCTTCGGATCGTGGCGCCAGATTTCCTTGCCCGTGTCCGGGTTCAGGGCGATGACGATATTGTGCGGCGTGCACAGGTACAGCATGTCATTGACCTTCAGCGGCGTGACTTCGTTGGCGATCTCGCCCGGGTCGTTCGGACCCTTGAAGTCGCCCGTGTGGTAGGTCCAGGCTTCTTTCAGGCCGGAAATATTCGCGGGCGTGATCTGCGCGGCCGGGGCATAGCGGTCGCCATAGCCGGAGCGGCCATACGCGGACCAGTCGTTGTGCTCGACGCCGGGCGCGAAATCGCCGGAGGCCGTGGCGGCCATGTTTTCGGCCGGCACGTCGCCATGCAGGTCATGGTAGTCCTGGAACAGGGCGATGACGCCGGCGATGACGGTCAGGGCCACGGCGGCGGAGAGGGCCGTCTTGCCCGCTTGCGGCTGTTTCGCTGCGCCGGCGGGTGGGGCCAGGCGGCGGCTGACGAAGGGCAGCAGCAGCCAGACGGCGGCGGCAAACCAGATGTCCAGGCGCGGCAGCAATTGCCACCAGTCGAATTTCACTTCAACGAGGGACCAGATCAGGGTGGCGAGCAGCAGCAGCGCCATGCACGGTTGCGCGCTGCGCTTGCCCTGGAATACCAGCGCGCCGGCGATCAGCATGCCTATACCGGCCAGCAAGTAGTACCAGGAGCCGCCGAGCGTGGCCAGCCAGATGCCGCCGCCCAGCAGGGCGAGGCCAAACAGAATGAAAATAACGCCGGTGACCTTTAATAAAGGACCGGGCCGGAAAGAGGGAATCATCATATTCCTTTTTGCAAGGATTTATCGGTGGCGCGTGATGCGCCATATTGAATTCAGGGAAGGCGTCGATTGCAGAATATACAAAGTTTGGAATCACCAGAATGTGACAGTTTATCAGAATTGATGATTGTCTTCCGGTAGTGCTATTTTTTGACGGGGCACTTATTTGAATCAAATAAACACTTCAAATAAGAACAAATATTATGCTGGATAAGGGTGTTGCGGGGCTGGCAGAACGCCTGGAGGGTAGAGGGCGGGGTGTCGCGCAATAATGCAGGGGTGCCGCGGAATGAATGAGAATAAAACTGTTGTTATAAGTGGCTGCAAAAAATGCAATGCGGATTATAATAACCATGTCTGGTGTGTGGCGATATTCAAATGAAAATACGCAGATATTCCATCGGAATTAATTCAAGGCGTCGGTAGTATTGCTTAGGTGTTTGTACTTATTATTGCCGATGGTTTGTTTATTCTCTCGATGGCCGGCTGCGCGCGCCGGCGGGCCATGCACGCCACTGTTGCTGGCTGGACGCGCAAAACGTCGGCGGGCTGCTGCTGCATCGCACAAGCTGCCTGTACTTCGCTATAATTGCGCGGTTAAAACACAATCCGCTAATGAGGAACCCCATGAGTTTGAATAACGTCTCTTCCGGCCGCGATCTGCCGAACGATTTCAACGTCGTCATCGAAATCCCGATGAATGCCGATCCGATCAAGTACGAAGTCGACAAGGAAAGCGGCGCGATTTTCGTCGATCGCTTCATGGGTACCGCCATGCATTACCCGTGCAACTACGGCTACGTGCCGAACACCCTGTCGCCGGACGGCGACCCGGTCGACGTGCTGGTTATCACCCCGTTCCCGCTGATCCCGGGCGTGGTCGTGCGCTGCCGTCCTATCGGCGTGCTGAAAATGACCGACGAGTCGGGCGAAGACGCGAAAGTGCTGGCCGTGCCAGTCGACAAGGTCCTGTCGATCTACAGCCACTGGCAAAAGCCGGAAGATCTGAACGAACTGCGCTTGCGCCAGATCCAGCATTTCTTTGAGCACTACAAGGATCTGGAAAAAGGCAAATGGGTCAAGATCGACGGCTGGTATGGTCCTGAAGTGGCCAAGGAAGAAATCCTGAACGGCGTTGCCGCCTTCAAGACCGACGCCGCCAAAGCCTAAGAACACCCAGTAAGAAAAACGCTCCCCGCCTGCGATGGCCGGGAGCGTTTTTTTATGCGCGAAACGGGCTGTGCTCGTTCAATTCATCGAGGTAGGCATCGATGCCGCCCCGTTCGCGCTCGAGGAAGCGCTGCACGGCGTCCGCAAAGGCCGGGTGCGCCAGCCAGTGGGCGGACCAGGTCTTTTGCGGCAGGAAGCCGCGCGCCATCTTGTGCTCGCCCTGGGCGCCCCCTTCGAAGGTGGCGATGCCGTTGGCGATGCAAAACTCCAGCGGCTGGTAATACGCCGTCTCGAAATGCAGGCAGGGTACGTGTTCGAGCGCGCCCCAGTAGCGGCCATACAGGGTGTCGGCCGTGTGGATCACCAGCGAGGCGGCAATGGCCCGTCCTTCGCGCTCGGCGATCACCAGGAGTATGTTTTCCGGCATGCTGGCGCCGATGCGCTGGAAGAAGTCCAGGCTCAGGTAAGGCGAGGAGCGGTGTTCCGCATAGGTATTGCTGTAGCAGCGGTGGAACAGTTTCCAGTCGGCATCAAGAGCGTCCACCCCGCGCACCTGGCGCAGGGTGACGCCCGCTTCGCGCACCTTGCGCCGCTCGGCGCGGATATTCTTGCGCTTCTTGTGTTCCAGGGTGGCGAGGAATTGCTCGAAATCCGTGTAGCCCGGATTGAGCCAGTGAAACTGCACGCCACTACGCATCAGGTAGCCGGCTTCCTCCAGCTGGCGCGCTTCGCTTTCCGGCGGGAACAGGATGTGGCAGGACGATACCTCGCTGGCTTGCTGCTGCGCCTGCAGGAAGGCCAGCAGAGCCGCGCGCGCCTCGCCATCGCGGGCCAGCAAGCGCGTGCCGCTGACGGGCGTAAACGGTATCGCGGACAGCAGTTTCGGGTAATATTCGAGACCATGTTGCTGATATGCATCGGCCCAGGCCCAGTCGAACACGTATTCGCCGTACGAGTGCATCTTCAGGTACAGGGGCAGGGCGGCGGCCAGCACCTCGCCTTGCCACAGTACCAGGTAATTCGGTTGCCAGCCCGTGTCCGCGCTGGCGCAGCCGGACTCGTGCAGCGCGTGCAAAAAGGCGTAGGAAAGGAAGGGAGTGGCGTCCGCCTGGCTTGCCAGCAGTTCAGACCAGGCCGCTTCGCCAATTTCAGCCAGGGTAGTGACGATAGCCGTGCGATAATTCATTGTTGTAGTGTGCATTCATCACTCTCGGGGCGCCGCCATCGGCCTGCGCGCCCCTGTCTTGTTTAATAGAACGAAATATCCATCATCATCATGACAGTCAAAGTCGCAATTGCTCAAATGAATAGTACGGTCGGCGATCTGGCCGGCAACCGTGCCAAGATCTTCGACCTTTCCCGCCGCGCGTTCGAGGCGGGCGCCGATATCGTGCTCACGCCGGAACTGTCGCTGGTCGGCTATCCACCCGAGGACCTGTTGCTGCGCAATGCATTCTACGCAAAAACGCAGGAAGCGTTTGCGGGACTGGCTGCCGACCTGGCCCAGTTCAAGGATTTGCACGTGGTGGTGGGCTTGCCCCTGCAAGACGAGAAGGGCGTGCGCCACAATGCCGCCTCCGTGCTGCTGAACGGCGAAGTGCTGGGCACCTACCGCAAGCACGACTTGCCGAATACGACCGTGTTCGATGAAAAACGTTACTTTACGTCATCCGACCAGGCTTTCGTGTTTGGCGTGAAAGGCGTGCGTTTCGGCATCAATATCTGCGAAGACACGTGGTTCGAGCATGCGCCCATGCGCGCCCGCGCGGCCGGCGCGCAAGTGCTGCTGGTGCCGAACGGCTCGCCCTACCACATGAACAAGCAGCATCTGCGCTATGACACCATGCGCAAGAATGTCAGCGCGCAAGGCATGGCCCTCGTGTACGCCAACCTGGTCGGTGGCCAGGATGAGCTGATTTTCGACGGCGACTCGTTTGTCATGGATGCGGCCGGCACGATCTGCGCCCAGCTGCGCCATTTCGGGGAAGACTTGCAGGTCGTCGACTTCGACGGCGCCACGCCCGTGCCGCAGCCGCTGGCCGCGCCATTGACGACGGAGGCGCAGGTGTACCAGGCGCTGGTGCTGGGCGTGCGCGACTACATAGGCAAGAACGGCTTCCCTGGCGTGCTGATCGGCATGTCGGGCGGCGTCGATTCCGCGCTGACCCTGGCGATCGCCGTCGATGCGCTGGGCGCCGACAAGGTGCGCGCCGTCATGATGCCGTCGCAATTTACGGCCGATATCTCGTGGATCGACTCGCGCGACATGGTAAAACGCCTCGATGTGCGCTACGATGAAATTCCGATCAAGCAAACCTTCGACGCCTTCCGCGCCACCCTGGCCGAGGAGTTCGCGGGACTGGCGGAAGATGCGACGGAAGAGAATATCCAGGCGCGCATCCGCGGCACCTTGCTGATGGCCCTGTCGAACAAGCATGGCAGCATCGTCTTGACGACGGGCAACAAGAGCGAGATGGCCGTCGGCTATTGCACCCTGTACGGCGACATGGCGGGCGGCTTTGCCGTGATCAAGGATATCGCCAAGACCCTCGTCTACCGCCTGTGCGCGTACCGCAACAGCGTGTCGGACGTGATTCCCGAGCGCATCCTGACGCGCGGACCGTCGGCCGAACTGCGTGCCGACCAGCTGGACCAGGATTCCTTGCCGCCGTATGAAATACTCGACGGCATCATGCAGCTGTACATGGAAGAAAATCGGCCGATCGCCGACATTATCGAGGCTGGCTACCCGCCGGCCGACGTGGCGAAAATCACGCGCCTGATCAAGATCAATGAATACAAGCGGCGCCAGTCGCCGGTGGGCATCCGCGTCACGCACCGTGGCTTCGGCCGCGACTGGCGCTATCCCATCACTTCCAAGTTCTACGAGTAAGCAGCCATCTGTCCACAATCCAACAATTTTAAGGAGTAGCCATGAAACAGATTACCGCCATCATCAAACCATTCAAGCTCGACGAAGTACGCGAGGCCCTGGCCGATGTGAACGTGACGGGCTTGACCGTGACGGAAGTAAAGGGCTTTGGCCGCCAGAAAGGCCATACCGAGCTGTACCGTGGCGCCGAGTATGTGGTCGACTTCTTGCCGAAAGTCAAAGTCGAAGTGGTGGTGGACGACAGCGTGTCGGAACTGGTGGTCGACGCCATCATCAAGGCGGCCCGCACGGGCAAGATTGGCGATGGCAAGATCTTCGTGCGCGACGTGGAGCAGGTCATCCGCATCCGCACGGGCGAAACGGGTCCAGACGCCGTCTAGCACCAGCCATAAGCTACTGCGCGTCGTGCTTTGCGGCCTGCGATGCTCACCGTGCTTCAGCACGGTTGCGCTTCTTAGCCACAAATCGCTGCCGCTCGCTACGCTTCTGGCAGGCGCTATGTAGATGTTCTTCAGCAGACCGTAGGTCGGATTAGCGCCAGCGCGTAATCCGACATGAGTTGCCAATAATATTATGGATTACGCATCAGCACCGTTCAGCGCCCCAAGCGCATGTCGAATTTCCAGCATATCAGGCGCAAGATGGTGATGCCGCTGGCGCTGGTCCACAGCGCGAAGTCGTGCTCGGCGCCGAAGTGCATCTGCAATAAATAAGCCCAGCAGCCGAAAAACGCGCAGATCGCATACGGTTTGCCGTCGCGAAACACCATCGGCACTTCGTTACAGACGATGTCGCGCATCACGCCGCCGAAAATCCCCGTAATCACCCCCATCATCGAGGCTATAAAGATCGGCATGCCGGCGCGCATCGCTTCAGCCACGCCCGCGATGGCGAACATGCCCAGGCCGATGGCGTCGGCGATGACGATCAGGCGTTCCGAGACGATCTGGCGCAAATGCTGGATCAGGGGCGCGGCCGTCAGGGCCAGCACGAAGATCAAAATTGCGTATTCCTGGTGCGACACCCAGAACAGGGGCCGCTTGTCGAGCAGGATGTCGCGCAGGGTGCCGCCGCCGAATGCCGTGATGAAGGCCACGACGAACACGCCGACCAGGTCCATGCGCTTGCGGCGCGCTTCGATGAAGCCGGAAAACGCGCCCACCAGGATGGCGATGACCTCAATGATCTTGATCAGCGAGCCAGGCGGCAATTGGGGTGGCATCATGGGTGGAGCGCTTGAGCAGGAAATAATTGTCACAGGTTAACATGACACGGCCCCGAATGGTGACAAACGGGGCCGTGTGCAGTGCGGAACTGGTGACTGAATTGTAATTGCTTGCTGTCAAGCCTAGCGGATGGGCTGCAGTGCGGAAGAAAGCAATACCACCAGCGCGCCATCGCCCCCTTCGGAGCGGCGCGCCTGGCAAAAGGCGATGACTTCATCCTTTTGCACGAGCCAGCTGTGCACCATCGATTTCAAGACCGGTTCCTGGCCTTTCGAGCCGAAACCCTTGCCGTGGATCACGCGCACGCAGCGTAGCTTGCGCCTTGTCGCCTGGTTCAGGAAGGCGCCGATGCCGTCGCGCGCCTCGTCGCGGCGCAAGCCGTGCAAGTCCAGCTCATCCTGCACGGGCCAGTGGCCCTTGCGCATCTTTTTTACGACGTCCGGTCCCACGCCGGGGCGGGCGTAGTTCAGGGCCGGATCGTTTTCCAGGTAGTGGTCGACTTCGAACAAGTCCGACAGCGATTCGCGCAGCACGGCCGCATCGTCCTCTTCCGGCGACAGCTTGCGTGCCGGCTGCTGGGCCGCCATGGCACCGGCCTTGGGCAGGCTGGGCACGTAGCGGTCCGACTCGGGCAGGCGCTTGACGCCGCCGATGCTGGCCTTGAACAGATTGCTTTCCACGGCCTGCACCTTGGCTTGCTGGACGCGCTCCGCCGCAGCTTGCGCGCGCGCGTCCGCCTGCTCCTTGAGCTGCTTGCTGACCGCTTTCAGGTCGGCAAAGTCTTTCATCGACGCCATGCGACGCTTACTCCTGGCCTTCCAGGTAGCGCTGGGCGTCCAGTGCTGCCATGCAACCCGTGCCGGCGCTGGTGATGGCCTGGCGGTAGATGTGGTCTTGCACGTCGCCGGCGGCAAACACGCCCGGCGCGCTGGTGGCGGTGGCCATGCCTTCCAGGCCCGTCTTGGTCTTGATGTAGCCGTTGTGCATTTCCAGCTGGCCTTCGAAGATGCCCGTGTTCGGCTTGTGGCCGATGGCGATGAACACGCCGTGCACGCTCAGCGCTTCAACCTTGCCGTCGATGGTCGACTTGATGTTCAAGCCCGTCACGCCGCCTTCGTTGCCCGTCACTTCGTCCAGGGTGTGGTTATATTTCAACACAATCTTGCCTTCGGCAACCTTGGCGTTCAGGCGGTCGATCAAAATCGCTTCCGCGCGGAACTTGTCGCGGCGGTGGATCAGGGTGACTTTATTGGCGATGTTCGACAGGTACAGCGCTTCTTCGACGGCCGTGTTGCCGCCGCCGACGACGGCCACTTCCTGGTTGCGGTAGAAGAAGCCATCGCAGGTGGCGCAGGCGGACACGCCCTTGCCCATGAATTCCGCTTCCGATGGCAGGCCCAGGTATTGCGCGGATGCGCCCGTGGCGATGATCAGGGTGTCGCACGTGTATTCGTGGCTGTCGCCCTTCAGGCGGATCGGTTTTTCATTCAGGAAAGTGGTGTGGATGTGGTCAAACACGATTTCCGTATTGAAACGCTCGGCGTGCTGCAGCAGGCGCTGCATCAGGTCCGGACCTTGCACGCCCATCGGGTCGCCTGGCCAGTTTTCCACGTCGGTGGTGGTCATCAGCTGACCGCCTTGTTCCACGCCGGTGACCAGCATCGGGTTCAGGTTGGCGCGGGCGGCGTAGACGGCGGCGCTGTAGCCGGCTGGGCCGGAGCCGAGGATCAAAACGCGGGCGTGTTTGGTAGTGGTCATAATGAGGCTTCTCTATGAGTGGGGTCTATCCGAATTGGGGGCATACGCGCGAAGAACAAGGGCGTATTGCGCTTGCGCAAGCAATCCACGATTATAGACCAAGCCGCCTGTAGCGACGAATCGTGGGGCCGTCCGGGGCATATATGGCTTAGAATACTTCCTTATTATGGGAAATTCCCTTTCAGAAACATTTTTCACCTTGCAGCGCTTCCCAGAATGACTAAACCAGCCCAGGCCAATCAAAATAGCTACACCCGAAAACCGGTCGAACGCCGGCCCCTGCCCAACCGGCTGGTGCGGCTGTTGTCCGAGGCGCGCTGGTTCGCGCTGGCCGCGTTTGCCTTGTATTTCGTGCTGATCCTGGCCAGCTTCAACAAGCTCGACCCTGGCTGGTCGCACGCCACCAACGTCGACAAGGTCGCCAACCTGGGTGGCAAGCTGGGTGCCACCTTTTCCGATCTGTTGCTGTATATCTTCGGTTTTTCCGCCTGGTGGTGGTGCGTGTGGCTGCTGCGGACGGTGTGGAATGGCTACCGGCGCCTGAGTAAGCGCTTCCTGCTGGAAGAGGAAGAGGTGGAGCGCGAGCACCATGTCGAGATGCTGATCCGCATCGTCGGCTTCTCCATCATGCTGATCGGCAGCATGGGCCTCGAATACCTGCGCATGGCGAAAAGCCTGCACGTGCAGCTGCCGCGCGATCCGGGCGGCGTGCTGGGCCAGCTGGTGGGGCACTCGGCCCACGTGGCCTTCGGTTTCACGGGCGCCACTTTATTGCTGTTGCTGCTGTTTGGCCTGGGTTTCAGCCTGTTCTTCCATGTGTCCTGGCTGCAAGTGGCCGAGCGCATCGGCGGCGCCATCGAAGACGCTTTCAACTGGTTCGTGCTGCGCTACCAGGACCGCGAAGACCGCCGCCAGGGCGAAGTGGCCGCCGTGCGCCGCGACGAAGTGGTGGTCATCGAGCGGGCCAAGCACGTGGAAAAGCACGTGGCCGCGCCGCCCGTGAAGATCGAGCCGCAGGTTGTGACGGTGGTGAAATCGGAGCGCGTGGAAAAGGAACGCCAGGCCCATCTGTTCGAGAACCTGGGCGATGGCAAGCTGCCGCCCTTGTCGCTGCTGGACGAGGCGCCGCCCGTGGTGGAAACGGTTTCCGTGGAAACCCTGGAATTCACGAGCCGCCTGATCGAAAAGAAACTCTCGGACTTTGGCGTGGATGCCAAGGTAGTGGCCGCTTACCCCGGCCCTGTGGTGACGCGCTATGAAATCGAGCCGGCCACGGGCGTCAAAGGCAGCCAGATCGTCGGCCTGGCGCGCGACCTGGCCCGTTCGCTGTCCTTGACGTCGATCCGGGTGGTGGAAACCATTCCCGGCAAGAATTACATGGCCTTGGAATTGCCGAACAGCAAGCGCCAGATCGTGCGCCTGACGGAAATCCTCGGCTCCAAGGTCTACAACGATGGCGTGTCCAGCCTGACGATTGCGCTGGGCAAGGATATCGCCGGCAAGCCCGTCGTGGCCGATTTGGCCAAGATGCCCCACTTGCTGGTGGCCGGCACCACCGGTTCCGGCAAGTCGGTCGGCATCAATGCGACGATACTGTCTCTGCTGTACAAATCCGACCCGCTCGACGTGCGTTTGATCCTGATCGATCCGAAGATGCTGGAAATGTCCGTCTACGAAGGCATTCCGCACTTGCTGGCGCCCGTCGTGACGGACATGCGCCAGGCCGGCCATGCGCTGAACTGGGCCGTGAACGAGATGGAGCGCCGCTATAAGCTGATGAGCAAGATGGGCGTGCGTAACCTGGCCGGCTACAACGCGAAGATTGCCGACGCGAAAAAGCGCGAAGAACACATCCCGAATCCGTTCAGCCTGACGCCGGATGCGCCGGAACCGCTGGAAAAACTGCCGACCATCGTCATCATCATCGACGAGCTGGCCGATTTGATGATGGTGGTGGGCAAAAAAGTCGAGGAATTGATCGCGCGTATCGCGCAAAAGGCACGCGCCGCCGGCTTGCACTTGATTCTGGCCACGCAGCGCCCATCTGTAGACGTGATCACGGGCTTGATCAAGGCCAACATTCCCACGCGTATCGCCTTCCAGGTATCGTCGAAGATCGACTCGCGCACCATTTTGGACCAGATGGGCGCGGAAACCCTGCTGGGCATGGGTGACATGCTGTACATGCCGCCCGGCACCGGCTTGCCGATGCGCGTGCACGGCGCGTTTGTGTCCGATGAAGAAGTCCACCGCGTCGTCAGCCATTTGAAGCTGCAGGGCGAACCGAATTACATCGAGGGCATCCTCGAAGGCGGCACTCTGGAAGGCGACGGCGCCGAAGGCGGCGCGCCGGGAGAGGGCGGCGGCGAGGCCGATGCCCTGTACGACCAGGCGGTGGCGGTGGTGCTGAAAAACCGCCGCGCCTCGATTTCGCTGGTGCAGCGCCATTTGCGCATCGGCTACAACCGCGCCGCCCGTCTGCTCGAGCAGATGGAGCAGAGCGGGGTGGTATCAACCATGCAATCCAATGGCAACCGGGAAATCCTGGTGCCGGCGGCAAGTGCCGAACAAGGGTAAAGAATGAAAAGCAATACTTTCGCAGCAAAAATGATGATCGGCGCGGCCAGCGTTGCCTGCAGCCTGTTGTTCGCTGCCAGCGCCTCGGCCAGCGCGTTGGAGCAATTCAAGAGCTTTGCTGCCGGCACCAAGTCGGCCAAGGGCGAGTTCGTGCAGCGTCAAGTCAAGAAGGCGGACGCCAGCGGCAAGGCGAAAGTGTCGACGCCCGCCAGCGGCACGTTCGAGTTTGCCCGTCCGGGCAAGTTCATCTGGACCTACCTGAAGCCGTACGAGCAGTTGCTGCAAGCCGACGGCGACAAGCTGTATATCTACGACAAGGACTTGAGCCAGGTGACGGTCAAGAAACTGGGCGACGCGCTCGGTTCCTCGCCGGCGGCCATCTTGTTCGGCAGCAACGACCTGGAAAAGAATTTCACCCTGGCCGAAGCGGGCACGCGCGATGGCCTGGAATGGCTGAAAGCGACGCCGAAAGCCAAGGATACGACTTTCGACGAAATCACCATCGGCCTGCGCAACGGCGTGCCGGAAGCGATGGAATTGCGCGATTCGTTCGGTCAGACGTCGGTGCTGGCGTTCAAGAACTTCCAGAAGAATCCGGCGCTTTCGGCCAATCACTTTAAATTTGTCATGCCCAAGGGCGCCGACGTCATTAATAATTAAGACTGTCGCGCCTTGCGTATGAGCCGGCCTCGCAGCGATGCGGGGCTTTTGCATTCTTATTAGGTAACTCATTATGGCGGATCTCTTTTCCACCGCACCGCGCCAGCCGCTGGCCGAAGCCTTGCGGCCAGCCACCCTGAACGAAGTCATCGGCCAGACGCACCTGCTGGGCGCGGGCAAGCCGCTGCGCCTCGCGTTCGAGGCGGGCAAGGCCCATTCGATGATTTTATGGGGGCCGCCCGGCGTGGGCAAGACCACCCTGGCGCGCCTGATGGCGAATGCCTTCGACAGCGAATTCATCGCCTTGTCGGCCGTGTTTGCTGGCGTGAAAGATATCCGCGCAGCCATGGACCAGGCCCGCCACAGCCTGGACCAGTTCGGCAAGCACACCTTATTGTTCGTCGACGAGATCCACAGGTTTAATAAATCGCAACAAGACGCCTTGCTGCCCTTCGTCGAATCAGGCCTGGTGACGTTCATCGGCGCGACGACGGAAAACCCCAGCTTCGAAGTCAATTCGGCGCTGCTGTCGCGCGCGCAAGTGTATGTGCTGAAATCGCTCAACGAAGACGAGATGAAGCAGTTGCTGGCCAAGGCGCAGTCCACGGCCTTGACGCACCTGAGCTTCGACGAGGCGGCGGCCGACACCCTGATCGGCTACGCGGATGGCGATGCGCGGCGCTTCTTGAATTTGCTGGAGCAGGCCGAGACGGCTGCCAGCTCGACGGGCACGACCAAAATCGACGCGGCCTTCGTCGACAATGCGCTGACCTTGAATTCGCGCCGCTTCGACAAGGGCGGCGATAATTTCTATGACCAGATTTCCGCCCTGCACAAGTCCGTGCGCGGTTCCAACCCGGACGCGGCCCTGTACTGGTTTTGCCGCATGATCGACGGCGGCGCCGACCCCCGTTATTTGTCGCGGCGCATCGTGCGCATGGCCTGGGAAGACATCGGTCTGGCCGATCCCCGCGCTTTGACCATGGTCAATGACGCGGCGGAAACATATGAACGGCTCGGTTCGCCCGAAGGCGAGCTGGCGCTGGGCCAGGCCGTGATTTACCTGGCGATTGCCGCGAAAAGCAATGCCGGCTACAACGCGTTCAACACGGCCATGGCCTTCGTCAAGAAAGATAAATCGAAGGAAGTGCCCGTGCACTTGCGCAATGCGCCGACGAAGCTGATGAAGGAACTGGGCTACGGCCACGCCTACCGCTATGCGCACGATGAACCTGATGCGTATGCGGCCGGTGAAACGTATTTTCCGGACGGCATGGCGGAACCAGGCTGGTACCAGCCCGTGCCGCGCGGCCTGGAAAGCAAGATCGCCGATAAATTGGCCTGGCTGCGCGAGCTGGACCGCAAAGCGGGAAAGCCAGCCGGCAAGGGCTGATACTACAGGCCCAGCAAGGTAAAACCGTCATCCTGCGGTGCGTAGCCCACCAGCTGGCGCGTCGCTGCGATCGACAAGCGTTTATAGCGGTTGTCCGACACCCCATGCACGACGTGGTAGCCGGGCGGCACGTCGGCGGCGATGCAGCGGGCCAGCAATTGCACCACGTCGCGCTCGCTGATGAAGGCGGCGACGTCGCGCGCGCTGTGTTGTTGACCTTTCTCAAACTGCGCCACGTTGGCGATGCGCACGGCGATCGCCGTCATGCCATGCTGGTGGGCGAATGCGGAGGCCACGCCTTCGCCGAAGGCCTTGCTGGCGCCATACATGTTCGCCGGGCGCGCCGGCATGTGCTCGTGCACCTGTACGTCGAGCGGGTAGCCTTCGATGGCTTGTGCGCTGCTGGCGAACACGACTCTTTTCACGCCTTGCGCCTGCGCCGCGCGGAAGATGTTGTGCGTGCCGATGACGTTCGGTTGCAGCAGTTGCGCATCGAAATCGGCGCTGGCGTGCGGCACGCCGGCCAGGTGCAGCACCACGTCGATGCCGGCGCAGGCGGCCAGGCAGGCGGCGTAGTTGCTCACGTCGAGCTGAATGAACGGGCAGGGCGCTTCGGCCAGCTTGCTTGTGTGCAGGTCGGCCAGGCGCAGGGAAAATTCCCCGTGCCGGCTCTTCCAGAAAACGGTGCCGATAACGCCGGCGGCGCCCGTGACGAGGACGCGCAGTGGTGGTGCTTGAGTCATGTATTCCTAGTATTCAAGGTGTGAGGCAGTGCCAGGTTCAGCCAGCGCAGCAGGACGGGGCGCGGTGCGCTTGTGCCGTGGACGCGGATGTGTCCGCTACCCACGGCTTCGACCAGCACCAGGCCGTCATTCGGTATCGTGTAGCGTTCGCCGCTGCGCAGCACGCAATCCTCGAACTGGGCGTAGGCCGTGATCCACGCCATGCCGGACAGGCATTCGATGACCTTGGCGTGCGCTTTTTCCAGGCGTAAGGGCCGTTCGCTGCGTAATTCGTGGTCGGTATGCATGGCGTCGCTCCTGTTGTGCTGACAGGAACAGCTTAGGCCCTTGCCGTGAACCATGACAGATGCAGGAAAACGAAATTGTGATGAATACAGTACACTTCGCCGTAGACTGTGCTTATCAAAAAAGCGGGCAACTGTATCTGTGCCGGCCCCGCGCGGCCGCCGCATACTGAAGGGATGAACATGAGCGCGCATTTGAATCTGTATGAGCACCTGGCCAACGAGCTGGGCGCGCTGATCGACTCGCGCGTGTTCGCGCCCGGCGACCGCCTGCCGTCGATACGCCACCTGGCGCAGCAAAAGCGCATTTCCATCAGTACCGTGATGCAAGCCTTGCGCCTGATGGAAGACCGGGGGCAAGTCGATGCGCGGCCCCAGTCCGGCTATTTCGTGCGCCACCGGGCGCCGCGCCGGCCCTGCAGCGCCGACGCCCAGCACCTGAAGGAGCCGGCCTTTGTCGGCATCAACAATCTGTTGATGCGCGTGCTGAAGGATAACGAAACGGCGAATATCGTGCAGTTGGGCACGGCATGGCCGCCCGACGAGATCCTGCCGATCAAGCGCATGCAGCGCACCATCAGCGCGGTGGCGCGGCGCGATCCCGTCCTGCTGAGTAAAGTCAGCTGCTACGACATCAGCGAAGGCAATTTCCTGCGCCAGGTGGCGCGCCGGGCGCTGGACTGGGGCAAGCTCGACCCGCACGAGATCGTCGTGACGAATTCCTGCACGGAAGCGATCAGCCTGTGCCTGCGCGCCGTCGCCAAGCCGGGCGACACCATCGCCATCGAGTCGGCCACGTATTTCGTGCTGCTGCAGATGATCGAAAGCCTGGGCATGAAGGCGCTGGAAATTCCCACCGACCCGAAGACGGGGCCGTCGCTCGACGCGCTGGAACTGGCCTTGCGCGCCGGCCTCGTGCAAGCGTGCCTGTTCGTGCCGAACGCGAACAACCCGCTCGGCTGCGTCATGCCGGAAGTAAACAAGAAGCGGCTGGCGGGGCTGCTGTCGGAATTCAATATTCCGCTGGTGGAAGACGACGTATATGGCGACCTGTGCTTTGCGCCGCAGCGGCCGTGGCCCGTGAAAGCCTACGACACGAGCGGCAATGTGCTGTTGTGCTCTTCGTTTTCCAAGGCGATCACCCCCGCGTCGCGCGTGGGCTACGTGCTGGCCGGGCGTTTCGCGCAGGAAGTGGCGCTGCTGAAAACCGTGTCGAGCGGCGCCACCAGCCATTTCTTCCAGGCCGTGCTGGCCGACTTTCTGGAAGGCAGCAGCTACGACCAGCAGCTGCGCAAGATGCGGCGCACCCTGGTGCAGCGCATCGCCCGCATGTCCGACGCCGTGGCGGCCAGCTTTCCGGCGGACTGCATGCTGTCCGAGCCGCAGGGCGGTTTCGTGCTGTGGGTGCAGATGCCGCCGCAAGTCGATGCGCTGGCCCTGCATGGCCAGGCCATCGCGGACGGCGTGGCGTATATGCCGGGCCAGCTGTTCTCGGCCTCGGGCAAGTTCGGCAATTATCTGCGCCTCAATTGCGGCAATGCGTGGACGCCGCGCATCGAGCAGGCTATCGGCCGGTTAGGGCGTCTGGTCAAGGACGCCTTGTAGAACGCCTGTCAAAACCTGCTGCGCGGCGCGCTTTGCGGCCTGCGATGCTCACCGTGCTCTAGCACGGTTGCGCTTCTTAGCCACAAATCACTGCCGCTCGCTACGGTTTTGTCAGGCATTGTTCATTCCCTTGTTTTCCCTTCAGTCCCCCATTTTCACCGTTCGCTCCCTGTTTTTCGCCGCTGGTCGCAAGCCGGTGGCGTTGTTTGCGGCCGTTGGCTAAAGTACCACCATACCAGCAGCAGTCAACGAAACAAACTAACCAGGAGTTACATCATGAACGCACTGAAAAACATGGAAATCACCTTTGTCGCCGCCGCCATCATCGCCATCGGCGCCAGCTTCGCCACCGCCGGCGCGAATACCCTGGAAGTGAGCGCCAGCAGCACCGTGATCGCCCAGGCCGCAGACAGTACAATGCCTGTCGTTACCGTCAGCGCCCGCCGCCTGACGGCTGCCGAAAAAGCCGCGTTCATTTAAGCAATAAGCCAAGCAGAAAATGTAAAGCGGGCGCGAGTGCCCGGCCAGGCCGCCATGACGATGGTTGACCTTGCGCAAAACTCATCGAAGTGAACTGGGTCTTGGTACAATGAGTGCTTTCGATACATCGGCACCGCCATCCACCCATGATAGATATCCAACTTCTCCGTAAAGACATCGCCACCGTCGCAGAACGCCTGGCGACGCGCAAATTCCAGCTCGACGTGGCAGGCTTTACCGCCCTCGAAGCCGAACGCAAGGCGATCCAGACGCGCACCGAAGAGCTGCAGGGCAAGCGCAATGCGCTGTCCAAGCAAATCGGCATGTTGAAAGGCAAGGGGGAAGACACCTCGGCCGTGATGGCGCAAGTGGCTGGCCTGGGCGATGAGCTGAAAGCCGATGAAGCGGCCCTGACCCTGGTTCAAGCCAAGCTGAGCGATTTCATCATGGCCGTGCCGAATTTGCCGCATGAATCGTCGCCCCTGGGCACGGACGAGTCGGGCAACGTGGAAGTGCGCAAGGTCGGCACGCCGCGCACCTTCGATTTCGAGGTCAAGGATCACGTCGACGTGGGTGGCCCGCTGGGCCTCGACTTCGAAGTGGCTACCAAGCTGACCGGTTCGCGCTTTTCCGTCATGAAGGGCGGCATCGCCCGTTTGCACCGCGCACTGGCGCAATTCATGCTGAATACGCATGTGGACGAGCACGGCTACACGGAATGCTATACCCCGTACATGGTCAACGCCGATTCCTTGCGCGGCACGGGCCAGTTGCCGAAATTCGAAGCCGATCTGTTCTCGGTGAAAAAAGGCGGCGCGGAAGGCGAGGGCGAGACCTTCTACCTGATCCCCACATCGGAAGTGTCGCTGACCAACATCGCCCGCGATGAAATCCTGGCGCTCGATCAATTGCCCCTGAAAATGACGGCCCACACGCCATGCTTCCGCTCGGAAGCGGGCAGCTACGGCCGCGACACGCGGGGCATGATCCGCCAGCACCAGTTCGACAAGGTGGAAATGGTGCAAGTAGTGCATCCGGACACGTCGTACCAGGTGCTGGAAGAAATGGTCGGCCATGCGGAAGCCATCTTGCAGCGCCTGGGTCTGCCATACCGCGTGATGTCGCTGTGCACGGGCGACATGGGTTTCGGCGCCACCAAGACCTTCGACCTGGAAGTATGGCTGCCGGCGCAAAACACCTACCGCGAGATTTCGTCCCTGTCGAATTGCGAAGCCTTCCAGGCCCGCCGGATGCAGGCGCGTTTCCGCAACGCGGCCGGCAAGCCGGAACTGGCGCACACCCTGAACGGCTCCGGCCTGGCAGTGGGCCGTACCCTGGTGGCCGTGCTGGAAAACTACCAGCAAGCGGACGGCAGCGTCGAGATCCCGGCCGTGTTGCGCCCGTACATGGGCGGCCTGACGCATCTGAAAGCCTGAAAGGTTCAGGCAGCCCGGTGAATGGAAGGCGCAAAATAGTCCTTCCATTTTTTCAAGCGGCTGCTATAATCTTGCCTTCTCGCAGCAATGCGGGAGAGACCGCAGCAAATGGAGAGGTGGCAGAGTGGTCGAATGTACTTGACTCGAAATCAAGCGTACGTTAAATCGTACCGTGGGTTCGAATCCCACCCTCTCCGCCAGAACAAATAGAGAAAGCTCCCGCAAGGGAGCTTTTTTTATTTGTGGCGGCGAAGAGGAGCAAGGCGCCTGCGCGCCTTGCGCGTGGGATTCGAAGACGAGCGCGTACTCGCGCGAGGCTCCCCGAATCGTCAAATTGGTTTTCACGCGTGCGCCAAGGTGGCGTCTACAAAGGCGAGCCGCGCCTTGTACGAGGCTCCCCGAATCGCCCGATCAGTTTTTTGGTTTGGCTACCAGCCCTCAGTTGCAAATCGCCAATAAAACCCCTACCCAACCCAACAATCCCCATGCTAAAATAGCGCCTCGTTCAAACAGGCACGTCAGTTTGAACGAATAGACCGCAGTAAACGGAGAGGTGGCAGAGTGGTCGAATGTACTTGACTCGAAATCAAGCGTACGTTAAATCGTACCGTGGGTTCGAATCCCACCCTCTCCGCCAGAATACATAAGAGAAGCTCCCGCAAGGGAGCTTTTTTTATGCCCACAACAGATGCCAGCCACCAGCGCATCAAACCCAGGTAGAAAAACCGCCCAAAGCGCGCAGCGCAAGGCGTTTTTTCCTCCATTCAGACTTTGAAAGCCAGCGTCCCCACTACCGCAAGCTAGTGCACGAGCTTGGCCACCGCAAACGCGACGCCCGACATGGCAATGATCGTCCCCACGCACGACAGGATGACAGCCGACTTCGCCTCAGCCACATCTGACTTGGTCGCATAATTGGAGCGCACCACAGCGAGGTCCAGTTTCAAGCCACTGACATCCGTCTTGAGAACGCCGACATCGGTCTTGAGAGCAGCGACATCAGTTTTCAGACCAGCAACACCCACCTTGAGGCCAGTGACATCCGTTTTCAGGCCGGCAACATCCACCTTGAGACCAGCCACATCGACCTTTACATCCTTTACGTCCAGTTTCACACTGGCCATGTCTTTTGCCAGTGCGTTGACTTGCTCGTCCATGGCGCAATCCTCCGTGCTTGTCACTGCATGCTCCTCGCTTTTTTCACCGCTGTCAAACAGTGTCCCGAGGGTATCGCGCATGGCTTTGCTATTGCTTGCCAGGCGTTGCGCCAGCGCCGTCACGCGCTGCAAGTCGGCCATTCCTTCGCCCTGTAGCTGCTCCGTGGCAGTCTGCAATTCGACGGTGATCTGCTCGCTGAGACTGGCTGCGACCTGCAGCCACGCATCGATCTTGCGCTGGCGTGACTGTTGCGTCAGCGCGCCATGCCGCACCTGCGTATCGCTCAGCTTGTGCATGCTGTTCATGCTGCGTCCTCTTCGCGTTGGGGCCGATGCCGCCTACGCTACTCCTCGCCGATAGTGTCCGCCTTGACCCCGCTCACCCTATGGTAATCTACCGTATCCCCATCCTGCCCCCACCAATAAAGCAATGAGCCGATTCTGGAGCACCATCGTCAGCGAGCTGACCCCCTACATCCCGGGCGAGCAACCGAAACTGCCCGGCCTGGTCAAACTCAACACCAACGAAAACCCGTACGGCCCGTCACCGCAGGTGCTGGCCGCGCTGCGCGCAGCGGCCAACGACAGCCTGCGCCTGTATCCGGACCCTTCCGCCAGCGAACTGAAGCAAACCCTGGCCACTTACCACGGACTGAGCAGCGCGCAAGTGTTCGTCGGCAACGGTTCCGACGAAGTGCTGGCGCTGGCCTTCATGGCCTTGCTCAAGCACGATGCGCCGCTGCTGTTCCCGGACATCAGCTACAGCTTCTATCCAGTGTATTGCAAGCTGTACGGCATCGATTACCGCACGGTAGCGCTCGACGAGTCCATGCGCATCCGTCCGGAAGACTACCAGGGGCCGTGCGGCGCCATCATCTTTCCTAATCCCAATGCGCCGACAGGCGTGGACTTGCCGCTGGCCGGCGTGGAAGCGCTGCTGCGCGACCATCCCGACGCCGTCGTGGTGGTCGATGAAGCGTATGTGGATTTTGGCGGCGAGAGCGCCGTGTCCCTGGTCGAGCGTTATCCGAACTTGCTGGTGGTGCAGACGTTCTCGAAGTCGCGCTCCTTGGCCGGCTTGCGCGTGGGCAGTGCCTTCGGGCATCCTGACCTGATCGAGGCGCTGGAAAGAGTGAAGAACAGTTTCAATTCGTATCCGCTGGACCGGCTGGCCTTGGCCGGCGCCGTCGCGTCGCTGCACGACGAAGCGTATTTCCAGCAGACGCGCCAGGCCGTGATCGCCAGCCGGGAGCAACTGACGGCGGACCTGGCGGCGCTGGGCTTCGAGGTGCTGCCCTCGGTGGCCAATTTCGTGTTTGCCCACCACCCGCAGCATGACGCGGCGCAACTGGCGGCCGGCTTGCGCGCCCGCTCCGTGATCGTGCGCCATTTCAATGCGCCGCGCATCAGCCAGTATTTGCGCATCAGCATCGGCAACCCGGACGAATGCGCAGCCCTGGTGGCGGCGCTGCGCGACCTGCTGTGACGCCATGCTGACCTTCTTGCCTGCCAGCCTGGCCGATGGCGAGGCGCTGGCCAGCCTGCGCGTGGCTGCCATGCGTGCAAGCCTGGAGCGCATCGGCCGCTATGATCCGCAGCGCGCGCGTGATCGTTTCCTGGCCAGCTACGACCCAGCCCGCACCTGGCAGTTGCGCCATGACGACACGCTGGCCGGCTTCTATGTGTTGCGGCCGCAAGCGGACTATCTGTTGCTCGACCACCTCTACCTGGCGCCCGGCTACCAGCGGCAAGGCATGGGCGCGGCCGTGCTGGCGCGCGTGTTTGCAGAGGCCGATGCGGCCTGCAAGAGCGTGCGCGTGGGCGCCTTGCGCGGCAGCGAGGCGAACCGCTTCTATGTGCGTCACGGCTTCGTGCCCGATGGCGAGGAAGAGTTCGACCTGTATTATCGGCGCGCCCCCGCGCCTTGAGGCTGCCGGCGGCGACTGTTTGTGCAACAATAATCGGATTCATTCATCGACAGGACGGACAATATGGCAAAAGTGGCATTCATCGGTTTGGGCGTCATGGGTTTCCCCATGGCAGGTCACCTGGCGGCGGGCGGGCACGACGTCACCGTGTACAACCGCAATCCGGCCCGCGCGGCCGCCTGGCTGGAACAGCACAAGGGCAGCAGCGCCGCCACGCCGGCCGCCGCCGCTGCAGGCGCCGAGTTCGTGTTTACGTGCATCGGCAACGATAATGATCTGTATCAAGTCATCCTGGAAGAGGGCGGCTTGCTGTCCGCCATGGCGCCGGGCAGCATCCTGATCGACCATACGACGGCTTCCGCCGAAGCGGCGCGCACCATCCATGCGGCGGCGAAAGAGCAGGGCGTGTTCTTCCTCGACGCGCCCGTGTCCGGCGGCCAGGCGGGCGCGGAAAACGGCAAGCTGACCGTGATGGTGGGCGGCGATGCGGAAGCGTATGCAAGGGCCGAGCCCGTCATTGCGCTGTTCTCGCGCGCCGTCACCTACATGGGTGCTTCCGGTTCCGGCCAGCTCACAAAAATGGTCAACCAGATCTGCATCGCGGGCCTCGTGCAAGCCTTGAGCGAAGGCATCGCCTTTGCGGAAAACGCGGGCCTCGATGCGGCCCTCGTCGTCGACGTGATTTCCAAGGGTGCGGCGCAGTCGTGGCAGCTGGAAAACCGGGGCAAGACCATGATCGAACGCAAGTTCGACTTCGGCTTCGCCGTCGACCTGATGCGCAAGGACCTGGGCATCTGCCTCGCCGAAGCCAAGCGCAACGGCAGCGACTTGCCCGTGACGACCTTGACGGACCAGTTCTATGGCGAAGTGCAGCAGGCGGGCGGCAACCGCTACGATACATCCAGCCTGATTACCCGCCTGAACAAAAAGTAAGCTCTCAGGCTCATAGTTAAAGAGCGGCGCGTCCCTGCAAAGGGCCGCGCCGCTTGTCGTTTACGCCAGCATCAACCTTAAAACGTCAGTTTCCGGAACATCCGGTTTCGATTTTCATGGAAAAGCATGGACTTCGCTAGCTCATCGTGTATTATTAAAAAACGAGATGAAATGTCCCAATTTTTAAAACATTATGAGCGGACCCGCATGAAAACCAACTCCTCAGCGATAACACGCGTTGTCGACAAGAACATTCCCTACCTGTCTTCCGCCGTCGCCATCTGGCGCCCCCGCGCCGTGCTGCGCAGCTGGCCCGGCGTGGCCATCGCGCTGGTGATCGCCCTGTCGGCCACCTTTATTTCCAGCAATTACGGCGGCCCCCAGTTGCTGTATGCGCTGTTCTTCGGCCTGGCCTTCCACTTCCTCGCATCCGACCCCACCTGCAAGCCCGGCATTGAGTTTTGCAGCAAGGTGCTGCTGCGCACGGGCGTGGCCCTGCTGGGCGCGCGCATCACCTTCAACCAGATCGCTTCCGTGGGCGTGACGCCCTTATTGATCGTCGTCGGCGGCCTGGTCGCCACCCTGGGTTTCGGCTATATGCTGGCCAGGTGGCTGAAACGGCCCATCACGGAAGGGATTTTGTCGGGTGGTTCCGTGGCCATCTGCGGCGCCTCGGCCGCGCTGGCCATCTCGGCCGTGCTGCCGCAAACCAAGGAAAACGAAAAATTCACCCTGCTGACGGTGGTGGGCGTGACGTCGCTGTCCACCCTGGCCATGATCGTCTACCCGCTGCTGGTCAAGCTGCTGGGCTTTGACCCGACGGAAGCGGGCGTGTTCATCGGCGGCACCATCCATGACGTGGCGCAAGTGGTGGGCGCCGGCTACCTGGTCAGCAACCACACGGGCGACGTGGCCACCTTCGTGAAATTGACGCGCGTCGCGTGCCTCGTGCCCGTCGTGCTGGGCCTGTCGATCATGTTCAAGCGCAAGGATGGCAAGAGCGAAGTCGATGCGCCGCCGCTCGTACCGTTCTTCCTGATCGGCTTTGTCTGGCTCGTCATCACGAACAGCCTGGGCCTGATCCCGCAGGAAGTGAATGGCTGGATCAACAATGCCTCGCGCGCCTGTCTCGTCATCGCCATCGCCGCGCTGGGCGTGAAAACGTCGTTCCAGTCGCTGGCCTCGCTGGGCTGGCGTCCCGTGATCATGCTGGTGATGGAAACGGTGTGGATTGCCGCCTTCGTCGCCATTGCCGTCCTGCTGACGCGCTAAGCGAAGCGGGCCCGCCATGAAGATCCTCGTCCTCGGCGCCGGCGTGGTCGGCACGGCATCGGCCTGGTATTTGCGCCAGGCGGGCCACGACGTGCGCGTGCTCGAGCGTCAGGCGGGCGCCGCGCAGGAAACCAGCTTCGGCAATGGCGGGCAGATATCCGTCTCGCATGCGGAACCGTGGGCCAATCCCGCCACCCTGCGCAAGGTTGTGAAATGGTTGGGCAAGGACGATGCGCCGCTGCTGTTCCGGCCCCGCCTGGATACGCTGCAATGGCAATGGGCCTTGCACTATCTGCGCGAATGCCTGCCGTCGCGGGTGGCGCGCAATATGCGCCAGATCGTCGCCCTGGCCGAGTACAGCCGGCAGAGCCTGCAAGCCTTGCGGCGCGAGACGGGCATCGCGTATGACCACCTGGAGCGGGGCATCCTGCATTTTTATACGGACCAGCAAGAGTTTGACAAATCGCAAGCGGGTGCCGCGCTGTTGCGCGAGCTGGGTTGCCCGCGCAACACCGTCAGCGCCGATGAAGTGATACGGTTGGAACCTGCCCTGGCCCATGCCCGCCGGCACATCGTCGGCGGCGATTTCACGGCCAGCGACGAGTCGGGCGACGTGCATCTGTTTACCACGGCACTGGCGGCCCGCGCCGCCGCTGTCGGCGTGGATTTCCAGTACGGCACCGCCGTGACGCGCCTGCTGGCGGACGGCGAACGCATCACGGGCGCGGAATGCATCGATGCGCACGGGTGCCACCGCCTGGAATACGCGGACGCCGTGGTGGTGGCCATGGGCAGCTTTTCCGCGCCCCTGCTGCAGCCGCTGGGCATACGCTTGATGTTGTATCCGGGCAAAGGTTATTCCGCCACCTATCCCATCCTTGACCCGTCCGCCGCACCGACCGTCTCGCTGACAGACGATGGCCATAAATTGGTGTTTTCGCGCCTGGGCGAGCGCCTGCGCGTGGCGGGCACGTGCGAGCTGAACGGCTACACGCGGGAACTCAATCCCGTGCGCTGCGCCGCCATCACGCGCCGCGTGCAGGCGCTGTTTCCCCACGCCTGCGATTACAGCGACCCCGTCTACTGGGCCGGCCTGCGCCCCCTGACGCCGTCGAACGTGCCCTACATCGGCACCACGCGCTACCGCCAGCTGTTCCTCAACACGGGTCACGGCACCCTGGGCTGGACCATGGGCTGCGGCGCGGGCAGGGCGATCGCCGACCTCGTGTCGGGACGCCAGCCGGAAGTCGATTTTGCGTTTTGCGGCGAGCCGCCCCGGCAAGAGACCGCTTTGGTTCAACTTAGGAGAGCACCACGATGAGAGACGACGCCACCCCCAGCCAGCCACCCAGCGGCCTGACCCTGGCCGGCACCACCTACCAGTCGCGCCTGCTGGTGGGCACAGGTAAATACAAGGATTTCGAGGAAACGCGCCTGGCCATCGAAGAGAGCGGCGCCGACATCGTCACCGTGACGATCCGCCGCGTGAATATCGGTCAGGAAAAGGGCGAGCCGAACTTGCTCGACTTCATCCCGCCATCGAAATACACGATCCTGCCCAACACGGGCGGCTGCTACAACGCGCGCGACGCCGTCTACACCTTGCAGCTGGCGCGCGAGCTGCTGGGCGGCCACCCGCTGTGCAAGCTGGAAGTGCTGGGCGATGAAAAGACCTTGTTCCCGAACATGCCGGAAACCTTGAAGGCGGCCGGGGAGCTGGTGCGCGACGGCTTCCAGGTGATGGTGTATTGCAGCGACGACCCCATCCAGGCGCGCATGCTGGAAGACCTCGGCTGCATCGCCGTCATGCCGCTGGCGTCACTGATCGGTTCGGGCATGGGTATTTTGAATCCGTGGAACTTGTCGCTGATCATCGAGCAAGCCCGCGTCCCCGTGCTGGTCGACGCGGGCGTGGGCACGGCGTCGGACGCGGCCATCGCCATGGAACTCGGTTGCGACGGCATCCTGATGAATACCGCCATCGCGGCGGCGCGCGAACCGATACGCATGGCGCGCGCCATGAAACTGGCAGTGCAGGGCGGGCGCGAGGCTTACCTGGCCGGACGCATGCCCCGGAGAGCGAACGCCATGAGCGCTTCGCCCTCGTCGCCGATGGCCGGGCTGATCGCCTGAGCCACCGCATTTACCCGCAATTGCAGCACCGTAGTCGATTATCGTTTCAAGCGTTTATAAAAACCACAATACCTGGAGATGACATGAAACACACACTCGTAGCGGCAGCCATCCTGGCCTCCTTCTTCGCCGGCAACGCCAGCGCCCAATCGTCCGTCACCGTGTACGGCTTGCTCGACGCGGGCCTGACGTCCGAACACGGTGGCGCGGACGGTTCCGTCACCAAGCTGGCCACCGGCGTGCAGTCGGGCAGCCGCATCGGCTTCAAGGGCACGGAAGACCTGGGCAATAATCTGAAAGCTAACTTCTTGCTGGAAAATGGCCTCGACCTCGACACGGGCGCCAACCGCCAGGGCGCCTTGTTCGGACGCAAGGCTTACGTGGGCCTGTCGGGCGGCTTCGGCGCCGTGAACCTGGGCTTGCAGCACAACCCGCTGTTCACCGCGCTGGACAATATCGACCCGTTCGAGACGGGCATGACGGGCGCCTCGATCAACCTGATGAGCGTGGCCAGCCTGCGCACGAAAAATTCCATCATGTACGAGACGCCGAAGGTGAACGGCTTGTCGGCCGCCGTCATGTACGGCCTGGGCGAAAAGCCGGACAGCAACACCCTGGGCCGCACCATCGACTTTTCCATCGATTACGCCAACGGCCCGCTCGTGCTGACCCTGGCCCACGACAACCGCAAGGACACGCCGCTGAACACGGCGAAAGTCACCTTGCTGGGCGGCACCTACGACTTCGGTCCCGCCAAGCTGCACGCCGCGTATGAAACGGACAAGGACGATGCGGGCACGGATTTCCGCAACTACATGCTGGGCGCGTCGGCCCCCGTGGGTGCGGCGGGCAGCGTGATGGCTTCGTACATCCGCAAGGATGACCGCACGAATGCGCGCCGCGGCGGGCGCCAGTTGGCCATCGGCTACACGTATGCCTTGTCCAAGCGCACGAATCTGTACACCTCGTACGGCCGTATCAGCAACGATGGCGCGGGCACCAACTTCGTCGGCGATGCATCGAGCGGCGGCAGCGTGCCCTTGCCTGGGCATAACTCGAGCGCCTTTACGGCCGGCATGCGCCTGAAGTTCTAAGCGCGACGGCGCAGCGAGGGATGGCGGCTTGTCTGTTGCGGATAAGCCGCCATTGTTGTTTCAGGAGTGGGGCAAAGTCACGGATTCCGGATTCAGGAATGAAACAGTCCGATTTTTCATGAAATTTCATTGACAGCGCATTTCGTAACCGTTAAATTGAGTACGTATTTCAAATATCGGAACAAAATATACCGATTTTTCATAAAACTGTAAGGAGACTGAGCCATGACCGATTTGTCCGACCAAAAAGCCGCCGCCGCAGCGATACCTGTAGGCCCGCAAAAGATGACGCCTTCCGAAGCGTTCGTGGAAACCCTGGCCGCCAATGGCGTGACCGACATGTTCGGCATCATGGGCTCGGCCTTCATGGATCCGATGGATATCTTCGCCCCGGCCGGCATCCGTTTGATTCCCGTCGTGCACGAGCAGGGCGCCGGTCACATGGCCGACGGCTATGCGCGCGTCTCGGGCCGCCACGGCGTGGTCATCGGCCAGAACGGCCCCGGCATCAGCAATTGCGTCACGGCCATCGCCGCCGCCTACTGGGCGCACACCCCCGTCGTGATCATTACGCCGGAAACGGGCACGATGAGCATGGGCCTGGGCGGCTTCCAGGAAGCGAACCAGTTGCCGATGTTCGAAGAATTTACGAAATATCAAGGCCACGTGACGAATCCCGCCCGCATGGCGGAATTCACGGGCCGCTGCTTCGACCGCGCCATGTCGGAAATGGGCCCGACGCAATTGAACATCCCCCGTGACTATTTCTATGGCGAAATCAAGGCGGAAATCCCGAAACCGAACCGCCTGGACCGTGGCGCCGGCGGCGAGCAAAGCCTGAACGATGCGGCGGAATTGCTGGCCAAGGCCAAGTTCCCCGTGATTATCTCGGGCGGCGGCGTCGTCATGGGCGAAGCCATCGAAGAGTGCAAGGCCCTGGCCGAGCGCCTGGGTGCCCCCGTCGTCAACAGCTATCTGCACAATGACTCGTTCCCCGCCAGCCATCCGTTGTGGTGCGGCCCGCTCGGCTACCAGGGGTCCAAGGCGGCCATGAAACTGATCGCCCAGGCCGACGTCGTCGTGGCCCTCGGTTCGCGCCTGGGACCGTTCGGCACCTTGCCGCAGCACGGCATGGATTACTGGCCGAAAAACGCCAAGATCATCCAGATCGACGCGGACAACAAGATGCTGGGCCTGGTCAAGAAAATCTCGGTGGGCATCTGCGGCGACGCCAAGGCCGCCGCGAAAGCGATTATTGCCCGCCTGGATGGCAAGAAGCTCGATTGCGACGCCACGCGCGACGAGCGCTATGCCACCGTGCAAGCCGAAAAGGCGGCATGGGAAGAGGAATTGACGAACTGGACGCATGAAAAGGATGCGTACAGCCTGGACATGATCGAAGAGCAGAAGAAAGAGCCGGGCAACTATCTGCACCCGCGCCAGGTCTTGCGCGAGCTGGAAAAAGCCATGCCGGAAGACGTGATGGTGTCGACCGACATCGGCAACATCAACTCGGTGGCCAACAGCTATTTGCGCTTTGAAAAGCCGCGCAGCTTCTTTGCGGCGATGAGCTTTGGCAATTGCGGTTATGCCTTCCCGACGATTATCGGCGCCAAGGTTGCCGCGCCGCACCGTCCGGCCGTGTCGTATGCGGGCGACGGCGCCTGGGGCATGAGCTTGATGGAAACGATGACGTGCGTGCGCCACAACATTCCCGTGACGGCCGTGGTGTTCCACAACCGCCAGTGGGGCGCGGAAAAGAAAAACCAGGTGGATTTCTACAACCGCCGTTTCGTCGCCGGGGAACTCGACAACCAGAGCTTCGCGGAAATCGCGCGGGCCATGGGCGCCGAAGGCATCACGGTCGACAAGCTGGAAGACGTGGGCCCGGCCCTGAAAAAGGCCATCGACATGCAGATGAATGAAGGCAAGACGACCATCATTGAAATCATGTGCACGCGCGAGCTGGGCGACCCGTTCCGCCGCGATGCGCTGAGCAAGCCGATCCGCCACCTGGACAAGTACAAAGACTACGTGTAATCAGTCTGCCCGATCCTTGTATGACCCCGGCAATCGCGCCGGGTTTTATGTGCCGGAATCATGTTTCATGTCTCATGCTTCATGCTTGCGTGGTTCCGGCATTTTTTTACCGAATTGGAGTCGCCATGAAAGCCCTGCACCGCATCATCGCGCAAGCCCGCGCCGTGCCGAAAAACATCGTCTTGTGCGAGGGCGGCGACGTGCGCGTGCTGCAGGCGGCCGCGCGTGCGGCCAGCGACGGCCTGGCGCACATCACCATCGTCGGCAAGCCGGCCGCCATCCTGGCCCTGGCGCGCGAACAGGCGCTGGACCTGGATGCCGTGCGCCTGGTCGACCCGGAAACGTCCGACGAGTCGGAACACTATGCCCAGCAATTGTTTGTGCTGCGTCAAGCCAAGGGCATGACGGTGGAGCAGGCGAGGATCGCCGTGCAAGATCCCTTGTGCTACGCCAACCTGATGGTGCGGCTGGGCGACGCGGACGGTTGCGTGGCGGGCGCCGTGCACACGACGGCCGACGTGGTGCGCAGCGCCATCCAGATCATCGGCGTCGATCCGGCCTTCAAGCTCGTGTCGAGCTTTTTCCTGATGATGCTGTGCGAACCTTTCCACAGCCTGAAGGGCGGTTTCATCTTTTCCGACTGCGCCCTCGTCGTCGACCCGAAGGCGGAGGAATTGGCCGACATCGCCATGGCCGCCGCCGACAGCGCGCAAGCCTTGCTGATGGAAGAGCCGCGCGTGGCCATGCTGTCATTTTCCACCAGCGGCAGCGCCCACCATGCGGCCGTCGACAAGGTGCATGCGGCAACGGACCGGGTCAAGGCCCAGCGTCCGCTGCTGGCCATCGATGGCGACGTGCAGCTCGATGCGGCCATCGTGGCCGAGATTTCGCAAAGAAAAGTCAAGGATTCCGTCGTCAACGGCCGCGCGAACGTGCTGGTGTTCCCGAACCTGGACGCGGGCAATATCGGCTATAAATTGGCCGAACGCATGGGCGGCGCCGTCGCCATCGGTCCCTTGCTGCAAGGCTTGAACAAACCGGCCAACGATCTGTCGCGCGGTTGCTGCGCTGACGACGTGTATAACGTGATTGCCGTCACGTCCGTGCAGGCCCAGGGTGGGCGCTGAGTTGTTCAGCCTGCCCGTGCTGGCGCTGCTGGGCGTGGTGGCGGCGGGCACGTATTTCCAGACCGTCACGGGTTTCGGACTGGGCATGATCGTCATGGGCGTGGCCAGCGGCCTGGGCCTGGCGTCCGTGCCCGCGCTGGCGGCCCTCGTCAGTTTGTTGTCCCTGGCCAATTGTCTCGTGGCCTTGCCGGGCGCCTTGCACCACCTGGACTGGCGCGCCATCCGCGCCGCCAGCATCGGCTTGCTGCCGGCCATGGCGGCCGGTGTCTTGCTGTTGGGATACCTGGACCAGGCGTATGCGCCCATCCTGAGACTCTTGCTGGGCGCGGCCATCGTGTATGGCGGCGTCAGCATCCTGCTGCAGGCGCCGCCGGGACCGGGCGCGGCCGACAAGCGCAGCTTCTTCATCAGCGGCGTGTGCGGTGGCCTGTTCTCGGGCCTGTTTTCGCTGGCGGGACCGCCGCTCGTGTACCAGTTTTATCGCCAGGAAATGAGTCTGACCACCATCCGTTACAGCCTGATCTTCCTGTTCGCCATCAGCGCGGGCGGGCGCTCGCTGATGGCGGGCAGCCAGGGCCAGCTCGATGCGAAAGTATTGCTGCTGTGCACGCTGGCCTTGCCCGTGGGCGTGCTGGCCACGATGGCCGGCAAGCGCTATCCGCCGCCGATCGCCCAGCGCGGCATGCGCCGCATCGCGTTCGCCGTGCTGGCCGCCATCGGCATTTCGCTGATGGCGGCGGCCGTGCCGCAATTGCTGCGCTAGGCCTTGAACGTCAATAAAGGTTTCAGGCGGGCCACCGATTGCAGCAAGCCCGCTTCCTCCTGCGCGGCGATGACGGGACCGATCTTTTTATACGCCATCGGCGCTTCCTCGACGCGGCGCTCTTCGCGCAAAGTCACGCACTGGAACGCCATTTCGTCGCCGCCCACCGTGGGCCGCATGGCGCGCATGGCCTGGCGGCGGATGCTGCGTCCCGCGCCGTGCGAGCACGACCACAGCCAGTCGGGATTGCCCATGCCCGTGGCCACATAGGAATAATCGCCCATGGAACCGGGGATCAGCGCCAGGTCGCCTTCGCGCGCGGGCGTGGCGCCCTTGCGGTGGATGTTCATGCCGTGCTCGCGCAGGATGACGTTGTGCGGCACGTCCACCACCAGGCGGGATTGATCCTGCGCAAACACCTGCGCCAGGCTGTCGCGCACCAGCTCGGCCAATACCATGCGGTTGACCCAGGCATAGCGCGACGCCACGCCCATGGCGTCCATGTATTCGCCGGCCAGTTCGCCCGTCAAGCCGTACAGGCCGGACTTCGGATGGCGCACGCCTGCCGGCCACGCCTCTTTGGCACGGTCCATCCAGCGGCTACCGACAAAAAAGCCCACGTCGCGGCTGCCGCTGTGGATCATGACGACCACTTCGCCGGGCACCAGTCCGTGCCGGTACGCGGCATGGCGGTCCATGACGGCATCGACCAGCTGGATTTCCACGAAGTGGTTGCCCGATCCCGTGGTGCCCAGGCTGGGATCGCGTATCACTTCGCGCGTG
The DNA here is from genome assembly GCF_030397735.1 of Janthinobacterium sp. SUN120. Taxonomy (NCBI): domain Bacteria; kingdom Pseudomonadati; phylum Pseudomonadota; class Betaproteobacteria; order Burkholderiales; family Oxalobacteraceae; genus Janthinobacterium; species Janthinobacterium sp. SUN120. The sequence goes on from NZ_JAPUBW010000005.1 coordinate 361,412, forward strand.
CCCACCAGCGCTTCGGGCGCATGGCGCAAGCCCCCGCCCAGTTCGCGCAAGGCGATGCAATCGTCGAGCTCGCGCAGCAAGCGCTGCTTGTCGACCCGTGGCCACAAGCCCTCATTGTGCAGGCTGTCGATGAACGCTTCCGGCCCCACGTCGAACAGGGCGGCAAACGCTTTCGAGCGCAGCGGCACGTTGCGGCCGTCTTCCAGCAGCACATGTTTGAGCTTGGCGAGCAGCTGCGGCTTGCGCGCCTCGAACTGCGCCAGGGTCAAACCCGTCGTGATCAGACGCATGCCGCAGGCGATGTCCGTGCCGGGGATGGCGGGGATCACCATGTCGGGGCTGGTGGCGACGATGCTGCCCACGGGCGCGATGCTGCCCGGGTGGAAGTCGGGCGTGGCGCACGCTTTGCAGACATGGCCATCCTGGCCCGGCACGGCGACGGCGGCAAACTCCATCAGCTGGCGCACGGCTTTTTCCTCGAGGGGAAAGTTGTGGGGCAGCAGCACGGACGCCTGGGCGTGCGGATTGCTGAGTGTATAAATGCCGTCGGCATAGGCGACAGCGATGCCCTGGCGGCGCAAGGCTTTTTGTAATCTGGATAGGGGAAACACGATTCTGCTCCGGAAATAACGAATGCACGGCCCTTTTGCAAGGGCCATGTTTGTTTTCCACGCAGCAGCGACAGGAAGTGCCGCCAGCTTAGCAAATTTTGTGCCGCTTGCAAAGCCGCCGGCCCCGACAGTGCGCGCAAGAGGGCGCACGATACGCAGCGCCACTTGCAAAATAATCAAACAGCCTTTATATTCGCGGTTCTTTCTCGAACCTCTTCCTTATTGGAGCCAAAAGTGCCTCGCTTCTTCGCCATCACCTGCTAACGCTGACGAAATGCTCTCTGCAGCATCGTTCGGCGCGTTGACGCCCCCGATTGCTGCGGCACTGTTTTTGCTCTCTCCGCACACGTATCCGAGACGCTAGTCTCGATCGTCCACGCCCGAACACGTCGTCAGCACCCCTGACCCTGTATGGACACGCCCCGGTGAACGCGGCGTGGGACGCTATGTTTTTACAATCTTTGCCCTTATTCAAATACCCGCGCACGCCGCACCTGGAAGGCTCGCGCCTGCAGGATGGCGACGACAGCTCCGACCAGATGCCCCTGAAAAAGCTGGCCGGCCGGTACGTCGTCATCGAGGAAAAAATCGATGGCGCCAACTCCGCCGTGTCGTTCAGCGACGCGGGCGAGGTGCTGCTGCAGTCGCGCGGCCATTACCTGGCGGGCGGCGGCAGCGAACGCCAGTTCAACCTGTTGAAACCGTGGGCGCATGCGCATGAACACGCCTTGCTGCACCTGCTGGAAGATCAATTTGTGCTGTTTGGCGAATGGTCTTACAGCAAGCATTCCGTGTTTTACGACCGGCTACCCCATTACTTCAACGAGTTCGACGTGTATTGCCGCCGCACGCAGATGTTTTTATCGACGGCGCGCCGCCACGCCATGCTGGCCGGCTCGCCCGTGCTGTCCGTCCCCGTGCTGTACGCGGGATTGATGCCGACTTCGCCGAAACAGCTGTGGCAGCTGCTACGCCATTCGCTGGCCAAGTCCCGCCTGTGGCGCGACGCTTTCGAAGGCGTGGTGGCGCGGGAACGCCTGCCGCTGGATCTGTGCTGGAAGCAGACGGACAAGTCCGACCACGCGGAAGGCCTGTACCTGAAGGTGGAAGACGACGAGCAGGTGCTGGCCCGCTACAAGCTGGTGCGGCATGACTTTACGCAAACCATCCTCGACAGCGGCTCGCACCACAGCACGCGTCCATTGATCCCGAATCTGCTGGCCGAGGGCGTCGACCTGTACGCGCCGCAGCCGCTGGTGACTTGGGAGAGCCTGGGCTTGCACACCTGCCAGTCGCTGGACGAACTGGCAACATTTTCAAGGAGTACTAGATGAACTGGAAACAGTTACAACAACTGGTGCCGCCGGCGGGCCAGTCGCCCGATTTCAACGCCTGCCTGGCCGCCTTCCCGCAGCTGGAGCTGGCGAAGACGACGCCGCAAAACCCCGTGTATCACGCGGAAGGTGATGTGTGGACGCATACGATGATGGTGGTGGAATCCCTGCTAGCCATGCCCGATTACCAGCAAGCCACGCGGGCGCAGCAGGAAATCGTGTTCCTGGCCGCCTTGCTGCACGACGTGGCCAAGTGCAGCACCACCGTGATCGACCCCGTCACGGGCGCCATCGGCCAGCCCGGCCACTCGCGCAAGGGCGCCCTTGATGCGCGCATCGCCCTGTGGGATGTGGATGTGCCGTTTGCCGTGCGCGAGGAAATCTGCCGCCTGATTAACGTACATCAAGTGCCCTTCTTCGCGCTGGAAACCTCGCGGCGCGGCGTGACGCCGGAATTTACCGTGCGCGAACTGTCGTGGCAAGTCGATATCCATTTGCTGGCCATGCTGGCCGAGGCCGATATCCGCGGCAGGATCTGTCCCGATCCGCAGCGCATTTTAGATGCCATCGAGCTGTTCCGCGAACTGGCGCGCGAGGAGGGCTGCTATGGCCAGCGCCGGGTGTTTGTCGACGATCACACGCGCGTGAAATATTTTCGCGGCGCCGAGGCGCATCCCGATTATTCCCTGTTCCAGGAGCCGGGCTCGCACGTGATCGTCATGTCGGGCTTGCCCGCGTCGGGCAAGAATACATGGGTGGAGAAGCACCATCCGCGCCTGCCCGTCGTCTCCTTCGACGATGCGCGCATCGCCTTGGGCTTGAAGCACGGCAAGAACGAAGGGCAGGTGGGCGACTATGCGGAAGAGCGGGCGCGCGAACTGTTGCGCAAGGGTGAACCGTTCGTGTGGAACGCCACGCATTTGTCCAGGCTGATGCGCGAAAAGACGCTCAACCTGCTCTATAAATACCATGCGCAGGTGGAACTCGTGTATCTGGAGCAGCCGCGCAAGGAGCTGCTGCGGCGCAACGGCCAGCGCGACACGTCGCTCAGCAACAAGAAGTTGCAATCGATGCTGTGGAACTGGGAAATCCCGCTGCCCATGGAAGCGCATGCCGTGCGGTACGAAGTTACTTGAGTGATTGGCGTTTGCATCCACCGAGCAACTGCGCGATCTCGCTGAACAGCTCATTGTTCAGCGAGGCGGGCAGGGTGGTGGCCAAGCTGCGGCTGTAGTAGGCGCCCAGGTCCAGCCCCAGTCCCAGCCCGCAGATTTCCACGGCGCCCTGCGCTTCGCGGCGCGCCACTACTTGCTTTAAATGTTGCGCCAGATAAAACTCGTCGTTGGCCAGATTCGTGGCTGTATCCATCGGGCAACCGTCGGATACGACGAGCAAGATGCGCCGCCGTTCCGGGCGCGCCAGCATGCGCGTGCACGCCCAGTCCACGGCTTCGCCATCGACGCCTTCGCGGTACAGGTCCGCTTTCAGCAGGGCCGCGATGTCGGGCCGCGCGCGGCGCCAGCTCGTATCGCCATCCTTGAAGACCATGTGCACGAGTTCGTTCAAGCGGCCCGGCTGGGCGGACGAGCGGGCGCGCATCCAGTCGCGCTTGACACGTCCCCCGTTCCACGCGCCCGTCGTAAAACCCAGCAACTCCGTGGCGATGCCCGCCTGGTCCAGCGCGCGCAGCAGAATGTCGAGCAGCACGGCCACGGATTCCGCATGCGTCTTCATGGAGCCGGAGCAATCGACGAGGAAGGTGACGAGGCAATCGGCGTGCGGCAGGAATTGTTCCTTGCGGAACAGCCGGCGCTCTGACGGCGAACTGATCAGCTGAGCCAGGCGCCGGCCATCGATATAACCCTCTTCCTCGCCGAACGACCAGCCGTCGCGTTGCGGCACGGCCAGCAGTTGCGTGAAACGCCGCGCCAGGCGGGCCGTGTTGATGCCCAGGCTGGCGATGCGCGCATCCATGCGTTCGCGGTATTCGAGCAGCAGGGCGCGGCGTACCAGTTCGCCCGCTTTTTCTTCGCGGTCATAAGCCGTGGAGTACGCCTTGTAGGCGCCCTTGCCATCTCTGAAGGTGCGGCTGTCGCCCAGCGGGGCGGCATCGGGCAGGTGGTCGTTGTCGCTGTCGAAATCGAGCAGCAGCTTGAAGGCCGCCTGCGCCCTGGCGTCGCCCGCGTCGTCCTGGTCGCCTTCGCGCTTCGCCTGCGCCTCCTGCAGCATGGCGTCGACGGCGTGGGCGATGGCCAGAGCGTGGCGCGCAAATGCCGCCTGGTCCGTTCGATGGCGGCGCAAGCCGGCCAGGTCACCGCTCAGTTGCGAAGACACGGACCAGCGCGTCGCCTCGATGAAATCTTCCGTCTTTTCCAGCACGGGCCTGGCCGTCAGGCGCGACCAGCACATCTGGAAAACCGTGTACAACAGCAAGCCCGACGCGCCTTCGGCCAGGCCGGAATCGTAGAACGCGTGCGACCAGGCCGTGAAACGGTGGCGCAGGTTGTGCGCCACGCCCGCATGTTGATCTGGCGCAAGCGTTTCCACCCTGAGCTGTTCCAGCAATTCGAAGACGAGCCGCGCCACGGGTTCCACCGGGCACAAGGACTTGTGCAAGGCGGCGTCCGTGTGCAGCAGGCGCAGGGCCACGCTGTCGGCCGCGCCCCGCAGCGAGGGCAAATCCTGCAGCGCGGCATCGGGCTGCAGATGGGCGGAGTGGATGGGCAGGGGGCGGTGGCCGTCGTGCAGGCGCTGGCCCCGGTAGCGGATGGAGGCAACGCCGCTCAGCGCGCGGATGGCGCCCGCGCACAACTCGTCCGTTTCCTGCTGCTCGCGCGTGTAGGGCGCAGGCGCGGTCGCTTCCGTACTCATGCCTGGCTCGCCAGCAATTCCTCATTGAAACAGCGCTGGTAATACTCGGCCACCATGGGCCGCTCGGCCTCGTCGCATTTGTTGAGGAAGGACAGGCGGAAGGCCAGCGCCGGGTCGCGGAAGATCTGGCAATTTTCCGCCCAGGTAATCACCGTGCGCGGCGACATCAGGCACGCCAGGTCGCCAGCCGCATAACCGTGGCGCGTCAGGCTGGCCACTGCCACCATGGCGGCTGCCAGTTGGCGGCCCGCCTCGTCGTTCATGGCGGGGACCCTGGCCAGCACAATCTCGGCTTCTTCCGCCTGCGGCAAATAGTTCAGGGTGGCAACGATGTTCCAGCGGTCGATCTGCGCGTGATTGAGCACTTGCGTGCCGTGGTACATGCCGTTCAAGTTGCCGAGTCCCACCGTATTCGACGTGGCGAACAGGCGGAAGTGGGGATGCGGCGTGATGACCCGGTTCTGGTCGAGCAGGGTGAACTTGCCGTCGCGTTCCAGAATGCGCTGGATGACGAACATCACGTCGGGGCGGCCCGCGTCGTACTCGTCGAAGATCAGGGCCACGGGGCGTTGCAGCGACCAGGGCACGATGCCTTCCTGGAATTCCGTCACCTGCTGCTGTTCGCGCAGCACGATGGCGTCCTTGCCGACCAAGTCCAGGCGACTGATGTGGCCGTCGAGGTTGACGCGCACGCAAGGCCAGTTCAGGCGCGCCGCCACTTGCTCGATGTGCGTGGACTTGCCCGTGCCGTGCAAGCCTTGCACCATCACGCGGCGGTTGTGGGTGAAGCCGGCCAGGATCGCCAGGGTCACATCCTTGTTGAAGCGGTAGGCGGGGTCGATGTCGGGCACGTGCGGGTCGCGTTCCGTGAAGACGGGCACGAGCAGGTCGCTGTCGATGTGGAACAGGCTGCGCACGGACTGCAAGGTTTGCGCCGCTGCGGCGGGGGGATGTTGGCGTGAATCTGGCACCTTGTTCTCCTGTGAAACCGCAGCGGGGGCGCTACGGGGTTATGAATTACCTGCCTGCAATGCGTCGTCGTCCCCGCCCGTCGTCGGCATGGTTTCCGATTCGATGGCGGCCAGGGCTTGCGCGGCGCGTTGCAATGCTGGCAAGAAATGTAAAGCCTTGTCGTGCGTCAAACGGATGATGGGCGCCTGGATGGCCACGGCCAGGTTCGAGCGACCGTTCGGGTTCGGCACCAGCACGGCCACGCACAGCAGGCCGGGCAAGAATTCCTCGTCGTCCAGCGCATAGCCGTTGCGGCGCACCAGTTCCAGTTCGCGTTCCAGCTTGACGGGGTCCGTTTCCGTCTTGTCCGTAAAGCGCGTCAATTCCATGTGGCCCAGCAGGCGGCGCCGTTGCACGGGCGTCATTTGCGCCAGGAACAGCTTGCCGCTGGACGAGCAGTGGGCCGGCACCCGCGAACCGGGATGCAGGTAGAAGCGCAGCGGGGCCGCCGTTTCCACCCGGTCCAGGTACACGACTTCGCTGCCGCTGAAGGCCGTCAGGTTGCAGCTTTCGCCCACTTCCTCGACCAGCTGGCGCAAGACCATGCGGCGGGCGCCATGGAAAGTGTTGTTAATCAGTAGGTTCGACGCGAGGCGGCGCAGGCGCACGCCCGTGCTGTAGTGGCGGCCATCGCTTTCGCGCTGCAGCACGCCCACGCTTTCCAGCTGTTGCAGCATGCGGTGCAGGGTGGGCTTCGGCAAGCCCGTTTCTTCCACCAGCGCTTGCAGCGACAGCAACTGGTCTTTTTCGGCAATCACTTCCAGCAAGGCAAACAAACGCATCGTGGGCGTGTCGCCTTCCAGTTTTTCCGGCTCAAGTTTTGGGGATGAAATCATGTCCATGGTGGCCTCGGTTGGGTAGCTCTGAGTGTGACGTCAGCTTATTTCATTTTCGAACTCAAATTGTACCGTTTCCTTGAAAATCTGTTTGACTTTTGATTGCCGAACGCTTAAATTGAATTGTATATCAAATTTCGGAACAAAATATACCGATTTTTGATAAATTAATTGATAATTCGCTGCACTTCATCACCACAGACCAGGAGACACCCATGAATGACATGACCGAGCAAAAAGCCGCCGCCGCAGCGGCCATCCCCACCGGCCCGCAAAAGATGACGCCTTCCGAAGCGTTCGTGGAAACCCTGGCCGCCAATGGCGTGACCGACATGTTCGGCATCATGGGCTCGGCCTTCATGGATCCGATGGATATCTTCGCGCCCGCCGGCATCCGCCTGATCCCCGTCGTGCACGAGCAGGGCGCCGGCCACATGGCCGACGGCTATGCCCGCGTTTCGGGCCGCCATGGCGTCGTCATCGGCCAGAACGGCCCCGGCATCAGCAATTGCGTCACGGCCATCGCCGCCGCCTACTGGGCGCACACGCCAGTCGTCATCATCACGCCGGAGACGGGCACCATGAGCATGGGCCTGGGCGGCTTCCAGGAAGCGAACCAATTGCCGATGTTCGAGGAATTTACGAAATATCAAGGCCACGTGACCAATCCCGCCCGCATGGCGGAATTCACGGGCCGCTGCTTCGACCGCGCCATGTCGGAAATGGGTCCGACGCAATTGAATATCCCACGCGACTATTTTTATGGCGAAATCAAGGCGGAAATCCCGAAACCGAACCGCCTGGACCGCGGCGCGGGCGGCGAGCAAAGCCTCAACGACGCGGCGGAATTGCTGGCGAAGGCCAAGTTCCCGGTGATCATCTCGGGCGGCGGCGTCGTCATGGGCGAAGCGATCGAAGAGTGCAAGGCCCTGGCCGAGCGCCTGGGCGCCCCCGTCGTCAACAGTTACCTGCACAATGACTCCTTCCCCGCCAGCCATCCGCTGTGGTGCGGCCCGCTCGGCTACCAGGGTTCGAAAGCGGCGATGAAACTGATCGCCCAGGCCGACGTTGTCGTGGCCCTCGGTTCGCGCCTGGGACCGTTCGGCACCTTGCCGCAGCACGGCATGGATTACTGGCCGAAAAACGCCAAGATCATCCAGATCGACGCGGACAACAAGATGCTGGGCCTGGTCAAAAAGATTTCAGTGGGCATTTGCGGCGACGCCAAGGCGGCCGCCAAGGCGATTATTGCCCGCCTGGATGGCAAGAAGCTCGATTGCGACGCCACGCGCGACGCACGCTATGCCACCGTGCAAGCGGAAAAGGCCGCGTGGGAAGAGGAATTGACGAACTGGACGCATGAAAAGGATGCGTACAGCCTGGACATGATCGAGGAACAAAAGAAAGAGCCAGGCAACTACCTGCACCCGCGCCAGGTCTTGCGCGAGCTGGAAAAGGCGATGCCGGAAGACGTGATGGTGTCGACCGACATCGGCAACATCAACTCGGTGGCCAATAGTTACTTGCGCTTTGAAAAGCCGCGCAGCTTCTTTGCGGCGATGAGCTTTGGCAACTGCGGCTATGCCTTCCCGACCATCATCGGCGCCAAGGTTGCTGCACCGCACCGTCCGGCCGTGTCGTATGCGGGCGACGGGGCCTGGGGCATGAGCTTGATGGAAACGATGACGTGCGTGCGCCACAACATTCCCGTGACGGCCGTGGTGTTCCACAACCGCCAATGGGGCGCGGAAAAGAAAAACCAGGTGGATTTCTACAACCGCCGCTTCGTGGCAGGCGAGCTGGACAACCAGAGCTTCGCGGAAATCGCGCGGGCCATGGGCGCCGAAGGCATCACGGTCGACAAGCTGGAAGACGTGGGCCCGGCCCTGAAAAAGGCCATCGACATGCAGATGAATGAAGGCAAGACCACCATCATCGAAATCATGTGCACGCGCGAGCTGGGCGACCCGTTCCGCCGCGATGCGCTGAGCAAACCGATCCGCCACCTGGACAAGTACAAAGACTATGTTTAATTAAGTGAGCCAGCCTGTGGGAATGGGCTGTGACCAAATTCTCACAGATTGTCACGAAAGCATCATAATTTCATTAAAGAATACAAGGCGTCCCGTTTTTTTGAATTATTTGATTTGACAAGGCCATGCTTAAGGCTTAAATTCAATAAAAGACAAAAAACGGAACGTAGCGTATCAAAAACGATTTACGGAGACAACCATGAACCACCCTGTACCGCACACTGACGCCGTCACCACGGACTTCCTGCAAGCGTTCGGCGATGCCTGGAACCGCCACGATATCGACGCCCTGATGGCCGCCATGGCCGACGATTGCGAATTCCACGCCGTGGCCGGTCCGGAACTTCTGGGCAAGAGCTTCATCGGCCGCGACGCCGTGCGCGCCGGCTTCGAGCTGGCATGGCAAACCTTCCCCGACGCGGCCTGGCTCAACCCCGTGCATTTCGTCAGCGGCGAGCGCGGCGTGACGGAGTCGACCTTTGCCGGCACCAAGGCGGACGGCACGCGCATCGAAGCGCGCATGGTCGATATCTTCACTTTCCGCGACGGCAAGATCGCAGTCAAGAATGCTTTCCGCAAGGATCGCCCACCCGTCGTCACAGTCTGAGCCAGCACGTTCACCAGGAATGACCATGAACAAACCTGTCGACACCCCGCCTGGCGTAATGGGCAACAACAGCACCGCCGCCCGCTCGCCCTACGACCCCGCCTTCGATCCGCTGGTGGCCCAGCGCCCCGGCCATGGCAATGCCTACGCGCCCACCTACTGGATCGGCACGGCCGGCGAGCCGCCCGCCGACGACGGCCCCATCACGCATGACATCGACGTCGACGTGGCCATCATCGGCTCGGGTTTTACCGGCCTGTCCTGCGCCATCTTTTTGGCCCAGGAACACGGCATCAAGGCCACCGTGCTGGAAGCGAACCGGGTCAGCTGGGGCTGCAGCACGCGCAATGGCGGCCAGGCCCAGTGCACGACGGGCCGCCTGAAGCGTTCGCAGTGGATAGACCGTTATGGCCTGGACACGGCCCTGAAACTGCACGCGGAAGTGTGCGACGCAATGGAAACGTTCAAGAAGATCACGGCCGACATCGATTGCGACCCGCAGCCGGGCGGCCACCTGTACATCGCCCACAAGGCGAAAGCCATGCCCGCGCTGGAAAAAGAAGCCAAGGTGATGCGCGAGATCTTCAAGTACGACGCCCGCATCCTCGACGCCGACACCGTCAAGCGCGAGTACGTCGACGACAAGGAAGCGGCCGGCGCGCTGCACGAGCCGGAAGGCATCGGCATCCATGCGGGCAAGCTGGCCTTCGGCTACCTGCGCAAGGCGCGCGCGCTGGGCGCCAAGGTGCATCCGTCCAGCCCCGTAATGGGCTGGGAAACGCGCAATGGCGTGCATTATCTGCAAACGCCGGGCGGCGTGGTGCGTGCCCGTTCCGTGGCCGTGGCCACGGGCGGCTACACCTCGCCCCACCTGCATCCGCAAGTGAAGAACCGCTTGCTGCCGATTCTGTCGAACTCGCTCGTCACGCGCCCGCTGACCCCGGCGGAAATCGAGGCGTGCAACTTCCGCACCCACCAGGTGATCACGGATACGCGCATCTTGCGCCACTACTACCGCTTGATGCCGGACAACCGCGTGCAGATCGGCAGCCGCAGCGCCATCACGGGCGCCGACGCGCCGGACGACAAATACAAACAGTTTTTGATCAACGATCTGCACCGCAAGTTCCCCGCGCTGACGGGTATCGGCATCGATTACTCGTGGTGGGGCTGGGTCGACGTCAGCCACGACATGATGCCGCGCATCGTGCAACCGGACCCGAAGCAATCGATCTTTTATTCGCTCGGTTACGGCGGCAACGGCGTCATGTACTCGGCGCAGGCGGGCCGGCGCATGGCCGAGCGCATCGCGGGCAAGGCCAGCGACACGGGCTTGCCGATCTTCAATTCGAAATTGCCGTATCCGAACATGATGGAACTGGTCGAATCGCAAGCGTTCGCCCCGTTCCGCCGCCTGGGCCAGCGCTTCCTGTACCGCTGGTATCACTTGAAGGATGAAGTGTTTTAAATAGTAATAGCAGTAGCCGTACTAAGCCGCCGTATGAGTTGACATAGAGCAACCAGCGGCGCCTCCCGCAAGGGATGAGATTGCCCGCACGTTCACACATAACAATAACTTGGAGTGAGACATGAACACATACACGAGCAAAAACACGGTATTTTCAACGCTGCGCCGCGCCGTCCTCGGCACCCTGGTGCTGGGTGTCGTGGCCGCCTCCAGCGGCACGGCCTTCGCGCAAGGCAAGGAAGTGACGATTGCCTACCAGGAAATCAACGGTCCCTTCCTGGTGGCCATCGCCAGCGGCGAAGTGGAAAAAACCACCGGCTACAAGATCAACTGGCGCAAGTTCGATTCGGGCGCCAAGGTGGCCACCGGCATGGCATCCGGCGACGTGCAGATCGGCGTCATCGGTTCGAGCCCCCTGACGGCGGCCGTCAGCCGCGGCGTCGACTTGCAGCTGTTCTGGATCATCGACGACATCAACGAAGCCGAAGCGATGGTGGCGCGCAACGGCGCCGGCATCAGCAAGCCCACGGACTTGCGCGGCAAGAAGATCGCCGTGCCATTTGTTTCCACCACGCATTTCCATACCATGTTCGCGCTGGAAACGTGGGGCATCAAGCCCACGGAAGTGAAATTGCTGAACATGCAGCCGAACCAGATCGCCGCCGCCTGGGAGCGGGGCGATATCGACGCGGCCTTCGTGTGGGACCCGGCCTTGAGCAAACTCAAGCAAAATGGCAAGGTGCTCGTCACTTCCGGCGAACTGAGCAAGAAGGGCAAGGCCACGTTTGACGGCATGGCCGTCGAGCGCGCCTGGGGCGAAGCGAACGCGGACTTCATGGCCAAGTTCGTCAAGGTAATGGCCGCTGCCGACGCCGACTACCGCGCCAATCCGAAAGCGTGGACCATCGATTCCCCGCAAGTAAAGGCCAACGTCAAGCATTCGGGCGCGGCCGCCAAGGACGTGGCCGCTTCCGTGGCCCTGTACGCCTACCCCTCGCTGCAGGAGCAGGCGTCGCCCGCCTGGCTCGGTGGCGGCGCGAAGGGCGGCGTGGCGCAAGCCTTGCTGGCCACGGCGCAATTTTTGAAGGGCGAAGGCAAGATCGACACCCTGGCAAGCGATTACGCCAAATATGTGACACCCAAGTATGCACAGGCCGCCGGCCTGCTGAAGTAAACGTTGTGCGATGGCGCGCCTGCGGGCGCGCTGACTGAACAGAATACGTTGAACTGAAGTGACTACACCTATGCGGGGCACACGATGGAAAATCTCTACGTCAAGGATGTCAGCGTGATTTATCCGGGCAAGACGGCCGGTGAACGCGTACATGCCTTAAACAATATCAATCTGACGATTAACAGCGGCGACTTCGTCGTCGCGCTGGGCGCCTCGGGCTGCGGCAAGACTACCTTGCTGAGCCTGATGGCAGGCTTTATCGCCCCCTCCAAGGGCGAGATCATGCTCGGCGACAATAAAGTGGAAGGGCCGGGCGCCGACCGTGGCGTCGTATTCCAGAAACATGCCTTGCTGCCGTGGCTGAATGTGATGGAAAACGTGGAATTCGGCTTGAAGCTGCAAGGCGTGCCGAAAGCCGTGCGGCGCGAACAGGCGGCAAAAAACCTGGCGCTCGTCGGCTTGAAGGACTTTCACGACAATATGATTTATCAATTGTCGGGCGGCATGCAGCAAAGGGTGGGCATCGCCCGCGCCCTGACCAGCAATCCCGCCATGCTGCTGATGGATGAACCGATGGCGGCGCTCGACGCGCTGACGCGCGAAACCATCCAGGAGTTGCTGCTCGATATCTGGGCCAAGTCCAGCACCATGTTCTTCTTCATTACCCACAGCGTCGACGAGGCGCTGTTCCTGGCGAACCGGCTGATCGTCATGTCGCCCCGTCCGGGCCGCATCACGCACACGTATGAACTCGATTTCAACAAGCGCTTCCTCGAGTGCCGCGATGCGCGCGCCGTGAAATCGAGCCCGGACTTCATCAAGATGCGCGAAACGGTGCTCAACATCATTTATGGCGACGAGCGCGCCGTCAATAAAGAGCTGGAGGTGTCCCATGCATAGCCCATCCGTCGTGGGATTTCCTCCCACCACCGCCAAGCGCGCCGGTTTTTTTGGCCGCCTGTTCGCCCCCCGCTGCGCCATGCCCGGCGAAGCGTTCGGCGCGCCGGGGCAGGGCAATTCCAGCCGCATCGCCACCGTCACCGTCATCGCCGTGCTCTTGCTGTGGTTTGGCGTGACGGCCAGCGGCATGGTGAAACCCTTGTTTTTACCTTCGCCGCAAGCCGTGTATGAAAAATTCATCATGGCGGCCACCACCGGTTTCGGCGGCGCCACCCTGTGGGAACACACGGTGGCCAGCCTGGTGCGCGTGTTCGGCGCCTTTGGCCTGGCTTGCCTGTTTGCCATTCCCGTCGGCGTGATGATGGGCGTCAACCGCGTGGCGCGGGGCATCTTCGATCCCTTGATCGAGTTCTACCGTCCATTGCCGCCGCTTGCTTACTTGCCACTGGTCATCATCTGGTTCGGCATCGGCGAATTCTCGAAGGTCTACCTGATCTTCCTGGCCATCTTCGCGCCGATGGCGATCGCGGCCCGCGCCGGCGTCAGCTCCGTGTCGCTGGAGCAAATCCACGCGGCCTACTCGATGGGCGCTACCCGTTTCCAGGTGATCGTGCACGTGATTTTGCGCGCGGCGATACCGGAAATCCTCACCGGCATGCGCATCGGCATCGGCGTGGGCTGGACCACCCTGGTGGCGGGCGAAATGGTGGCGGCCACGCGCGGCCTCGGCTACATGGTGCTCAGCGCGTCCGAGTTCCTGGCCAGCGACGTGGTGATCATGGGCATTATCGTGATCGGCTTCTTCGCTTTCCTGTTTGATTTGATGATGCGTTACCTCGAACGTACCCTCGTGCCATGGAAGGGCAAGGTGTAAGACGTTCCCGGGAGTGGCGTGCACGCCACAAGTGTTGCCGCCGCTCCCTTTTTTTAATCCGCAATAAGCCGTACTTACCCTCCAGCGCGCTTGCCCCTCGGGCGCCGCGCCGGGCCGCTGCATTTCCAGATTGACTTATGGAATGCGGCCAACCAGACTGATTCACACGATGTATCGATGCTGCTTGACGGTGTTGCCTAAATAAAACAAAGCCGCGCGGCAAGAACAAGCCGCAGCAGGCAGGGCGCACCGAGCTTCAGAGATTTTCAGGAGACAAAACATGATTAGCGAATCGCATAACAGTACCGGCTTGCAGCACTCGCTCAAGCAACGCCACATGAGCATGATCGCCATCGGCGGCGTGATCGGCGCCGGCCTCTTTGTCGGCAGCGGCGTCATCGCCAAGGCCGCCGGCCCGGCCGCCATCCTTTCCTTCCTGCTCACGGGCGGCCTCGTCGTCCTGATCATGCGCATGCTGGGCGAGCTGGCCTCGTCCCTGCCCGTGGTCGGCTCCTTTTACGAATATGCGCGCCTGGCCTTCGACGACAAGCCGAAAGTGTCGAAATTCCTCGGCTTCATGAGCGGCTGGATGTACTGGTATTTCTGGGTCGTCGTCGTTGCCCTGGAAGCCATTGCCGGTGCGAAATTGGTCAACTTCTGGCTGCCCGACGTGCCGTCGTGGTCGATCAGCCTGGTGCTGCTCGTGTCGATGACCATCCTGAACCTGTTCTCCGTGAAGGCGTTTGGCGAATTCGAGTTCTGGTTCGCCTCGATCAAGGTGGTCGCCATCATCGTCTTCCTGTTTGTCGGCGCCTTGTTCATCACGGGAAGCTTGCCTAACAGCATCCCGACCCTGGGCTTTTTGACCAGCAACGGCGGCTTCATGCCGCATGGCTGGGGCCCCGTGCTCAGCGGCGCCGTCGCCGCCACGGCCTTTTATTCGGGCGCCGAAATCGTCACCATCGCCGCCGCCGAAACATCGGACCCGGCCAAGGCCATCGCCCGCGCCACCAATTCCGTCATTACGCGCGTGCTGATGTTCTATGTGGGCTCCATGTTTGTCGTCGTTTGCATCGTGCCCTGGGATTCGCCGGCCATCGCCACGCCTTTCGTCAGCGCACTGACCGTCATGAACATCCCATACGCGGCCCACATCATGAACGCCATCATCCTGACGGCCGTGCTGTCGGCCTTGAATTCCAGCCTGTACGCCTCGTCGCGCATGATCTTTGCGCTGACGCGCCGCGGCGATGCGCCCACAGGCCTGGTTAAGCTGAGCAAGAACGGTGTGCCGATCCGCGCCATCCTGTTCAGCACCTTGTTCGCCTACTTTGCCATTGCCGTCTCGTATGTGTCGGCCGACCTCGTGTTCCCCTTCATCGTCAACTCTTACGGCATCCTGATCCTGTTTGTGTACCTGCTCATTGCGATATCTCAATTGCGCCTGCGTCGCCGCCTGGAACGCGAATGCCCGGAACGCATCAAGGTGCGCATGTGGCTGTTTCCTTACCTGACCTACTTCACCATCATCGCCATGCTGGTGATCCTGGGCGCCATGAGCGTGTCGTCCGATACGGAGCAGCGCGTGTCGTTCTGGTTTGGCCTGTTGAGCGTGGTCATCCTGAGCGTCATGTATTACATCAAGAAGCTGGTCAACGACGACCGCAACGGCGGTGAGGCGGCCGACACCAAAGTGGAGCTCAAACATGTCTGACACGACCTTGTTGCCCGCAGGCCGGCGCCGCTTCCTGCGCACGACGGCCGCCCTGGGCGCCGCCGCAGTGGCGGGGCCTGGGTCAGCCTTGGCCGCTTCCGTCACCTTGCCGTTTGAAAACGGTGAACGCGAACTGGTGGCCTTCCCGCAAAAGCGCCCGCTGATCCTGCTGACCAGCCGTCCGCCGCAGCTGGAAACGCCGTTCGGCGTGTTCAATGAAGGCGCGATCACGCCCAACGATGCGTTTTTCGTGCGTTATCACTGGAGCGGCTTGCCCACCAGCATAGACGGCGACAGCTACCGGCTGCGCATCGCCGGCCTCGTCAAGACGCCCTTGGAACTGTCGCTGGCGGAACTGAAGCAGCTGGCCGAGCCCGTCGACGTGGTGGCCGTGACGCAATGTTCAGGCAACAGCCGCGGCTTTTTCGCCCCCCGTGCGAATGGCGGGCAGCTGGGCAATGGCGCCATGGGCAATGCCCGCTGGACGGGCATCCCCCTGAAAACCGTGCTGGAAAAGGCCGGCATCGCGGCCAATGCCGTGCAAGTGGCCTTCAATGGCCTGGAAACGCCGCCCGTGGGCGACGGTCCCGACTTTCAGAAAGCCTTGTCCGTCGAGCACATCATGGCGGGCGACGTCATGCTGGCCTGGGCCATGAATGGCGAGGACATTCCTTTCCTCAACGGCTATCCGCTGCGCCTGATCGTGCCCGGCTATTACGGCACTTACTGGGTCAAGCACCTGAGCGACATCACCGTGCTGGACAAGCCGTTTGACGGCTTCTGGATGAGCACGGGCTACCGCATTCCCGACAATGGTTCCGGCTTCATCGAACCGGGCGCGCCCGTGGGCAAGACGACGCCGATCAGCCGCCTCAACGTGCGCTCCTTCATTACCAGCGTGCAAGATGGCGCGCAAGTGAAGGCGGGACGCGACCTGGCCCTGCGCGGCATCGCGTTTGACAGCGGCCACGGCATCAGCGAGGTGACCGTCTCGGTGGATGGCGGCCAGACCTGGCAGGAAGCCAGGCTGGGCAAGGACCTGGGACGCTTTTCGTTCCGCGAGTGGACGATGGTCATGAAGGCGCCGCGCAAGGGCAAGCATGTGCTGATGGTGCGCGCCGTCAACCGCATCGGCCAGAGCCAGCCCATGAAAGCCCTGTGGAATCCCATGGGTTATATGCGCAACGTGGTGGAAACCACGCGCATCCAGGCAGTCTGAGGAGAACCATATGAAGATATTACTTGCTGCGCTGGCACTGTCGGCGGCGGGCGGCGCGTGCGCGCTGGACATCCACTTGCCGCCGGAAACGGCGACCTATAAACCCAGCGAATTGCCTGGCTACCAGCTGGTGCAGCGCAACTGCATGACGTGCCATGCGGCCCAGTACGCATCGACCCAGCCGCCCGCCTCGCCGCGCGCCTACTGGGAAGCGACCGTCAAGAAGATGAAAAAGCCGTTCGGTGCCCAGTTTGACGATGCGGACGTGCCGGCCATGGTCGATTACCTGGTGAAAACCTATGGCGCGGAGCGGGGCGCCGCCATGCCTGCCGCCGCCGTCGCCAAACCCGTGGCAGCCGCCGTCCCGCCCGCCGGCGGCAAGGATGTCAAAAGCTTGCTGGCGGCGAACGGCTGCATGGCATGCCACGCCCTCGACCAGAAAGTGGTCGGCCCCGGTTTTGCCGAGGTGGCGGCCAGGTACAAGGGCAAGGACGGCATCGCCGCCGTGGCGGCCAACATCCGCAGTGGCGGCGCCGGCAAATGGGGCCCCGTGCCCATGCCGCCGTTCAGCCAGCTCAGCGAAGCCGATGCGGCGACCCTGGCGAAATACGTGCTGTCCAGGTAACGCCTGGCCGGGTCCGCCCGGCACCATCCCTCATCTCCCCGCTTTTTTCGCAGCCATCCGGCATGCCAGCTTCATGCTGACGTGCCGGGTGGGCCTCCCATTTTCTTCGTAGCGCCGGCCGTCGCGTGCCAGCAGTGGCATGGTCAAGGGACGTATTTGTAAGTTCATAATATTTTTTTATATCTCATTTTCATAAGAGTGTGACATGCCAGCGTGCGACACAAAAGTGCGGCGCTGGAGGCATATCTTGATGTCGGGAAAATAACATTGTTTTATATTGCGATAATAATAATTCACCATCCATTTTTTCCCATACCGGCCTGCGTGGAATAGCATTTTGCCAGTGGCAGACGGTCAACATTGTTGCACAAAGACAACGAATTTTTCTTTGAAATGCAGCATTTTTACGCTACTTCGCGGATGTTGGCGCTGCTCGTATACAAGCTGCACCAAAACGGTGAATGAGGCCTTCGGATGGGTATTTCCCCGTTCAATGGCGCGCTAAAATGGATCAATGTTGCTGGTGGGAATTTAATTTTTTCATTGTCATTGTATTTAACATTGATATCAAAAAAGTATTTTTCCATTCAGCTCTTGTATTCCCCGTCAGTGCAGCCGCAAGCGGCGAGCCTGGCGCGGGCGCGCCGCCTGAAAGGATGATCTTGAACACCAAATTACTTCCGTTGACCCTGCTGCCCTTGCTGGCGCTGATACAGACCGCCTGGGCCGTCGATCCTCCCGGTGCCGGCAGCCAGCTGCAGCAGATTCCTGTAGCGCCCTCGCTGCCGAAAGCGCCGCCCGCCATCCGCGTGCAGCAGGGCAATGTGCCCGCCGCCACGGTGGGCGACACGACGCGCATCGCCGTGCAGCGCCTGCAGATCGCGGCGCCGCCAGTCTTCACCGAGAGCGAACTGGTGGCCGCCTCGGGATTTACTCCGGGCAGCGAGCTGACCCTGGGC
>NZ_JAPUBW010000006.1:0-353169 GCF_030397735.1 Janthinobacterium sp. SUN120
TTAATCTCTGTTACTTTGCCGTTTTACCGGCACCATCATTGCTGATGGGTCGCTCACTCAAAAAACTGACAGGCCACTACTTTCGTAGCGCCTATTTCATTATTTCTTGTGAACATTTGATATTTTAAGTTTGACGCTGCTTACGCAGCGCTGCACTTACATCAAATGCCCACACTTATCGACTGTTAATTGTTAAAGAACTGTATTCGGTTACTGCTTTCGCGCTATCGACAAAGCGTTGTGTTTGTCAGCTGCGAAGAAGGAAGAGTATGAAGCGTTTCGGCCATTTCGTCAACCTTCTTTTTTACTACCCAGCCCCTGAAGGCTGTCCCTTTTGTGCCGCAAACTAGTGCGTCTCATCGGGGAGGCGAATCATATCAAAGACCGTCGAAGTTTGGCAAGCGCTTTTCCAGAAAAGCGTGCATGCCTTCTTTTTGTGCAGGCGTACCGAAGGCGGCCTGGAACAAGCGGCGCTCGTAGGCGACACCATCAGTCAAGGTGGTTTCAAAGGCGCGGTTGACGCAATCCTTGATCATCATGGCCACCGAGGTCGGCATGGCGGCGATAGTCTTGGCGGCAGACAGGGTTTCTTCCAGCAACTTATCGGCCGGCACGACGCGCGACACCAGGCCGATGCGCTCCGCCTCGGTGGCGTCGATGGTGCGCGCCGTCAACAGCAGATCCATGGCCTTGGCCTTGCCGATGGCGCGCGGCAAACGCTGCGTGCCGCCCGCGCCCGGCGTGACGCCGACCTTGATTTCCGGCTGGCCAAATTTGGCGCTGTCGGCGGCGATCAGGAAATCGCACATCATGGCCAGTTCGCAACCGCCACCGAGCGCATAGCCGGCCACCGCACCCACCACAGGTTTGCGCACGCGCAAGATATGTTCCCAGTTGCGGCTGATGTAGCCCTGGGTAAAGGTGTCCGGGTAGGTGTAATCGGCCATGGCGGCGATGTCGGCGCCGGCGGCAAACGCTTTTTCGCTGCCCGTGAGCACGATGCAACCGATATTGTCATCCGCATCGAATTTCAGCAAGGCGTTGCCCAGCTCATTCATCATGTTGTCGTTCAAGGCATTCAAGGCCTTCGGGCGATTCAGGCGGATGACCGCCACTTTGTCCTGGATATCGATGATCAAGTCTTCGTATTGCATATAGTCTCCTCTGGATGAACACGGTGACAACGATTGTAGCGGCTAACGGCAGCGGCGCGGCAGGTGCGCTGCTATTATTGTGAGCCTGATCATTTTCATATCGAGCAAGATATTTTCTCCTCCCTCTTCCAGTACTGCGCCCATTACCTGCGCGGCGACGGCAGCGCCGCCAGCGTCGATTTCCGCCGCCTGTGGTTCAGCAACGGCCTCAATTGCTTCGGCGCCCAGATCACCTCACTGGCCCTGCCCCTGTGCGCGGTGCTGTTACTGCATGCGACGCCGGAACAGATGGGCGTGCTGGTTGCCTTGCAGGCGCTGCCGTTCGCCCTGTTCGGTTTGCCCGTCGGCGTGCTGCTGGACCGGCGCAGCAAGCACCCGATCATGCTGTTCAGCGAAAGCATGTCCGGCCTGGCCCTGGCCAGCGTGGCAGTGGCTTACTGGTGCGGCGTGCTGTCGATGCCGTGGTTATATATAGTAGGGTTCATCATCGGCACGGGCTTCGTCGTGGGCGGCGGCGCCGAGCAGGTGTTTCTGACTTTCCTAGTGGGCCGCGATGGCTTGATCGATGCGCAGTCGAAATTTGCCGCCACCGAATCGGCTTCGCGCCTGATCGGTCCCGGCCTGGCCGGCGTGCTGGTGCAGGTCTTGTCCGCGCCCGTCGCCATCCTGTGCACGGCGTGCGGTTATCTGATTTCCGTCTTCAATTTGCGTGCCATGAGCGTGCGCGACCCACGCCCGGCGCCATCCGACAAGCACGCTTTGCGCGACATCGCCGACGGCTTGTTGTTCGTGTGGCGCGAGCCGCTGCTGCGCGCGCTGGCCTGGGGCGCCGGCATCTGGCACTTCCTGTTTTACGCCAGCATGGCCTTGACGGTGCTGTTCGCCACGCGCGATCTGGGCATGAGTCCTGGCGTGCTGGGCATGACGCAGATGCTGGGCGGCGCCGGCGTGCTACTCAGCGCCTTCATCGTCAAGCCATTGACAAAGCGCTACGGCGCCGGCCGCACCATCCTGATCGGCCTGGCATCCACCTCCGTGTGCTTTGCCCTGACGCCGACGATTCCGGCAGCACTGTTCGGCAGCGCGGCCGCCAGCGCCGTGGCGTATGCCATATTGATGTTCTTTTTCGATTGCGGCGTGATGCTGTTCTTTATTCCCTACCTGGGCCTGCGCCAGAAGGTGACGCCCGACCCCATGCTGGGCCGCATGACGTCGACCATGCGCTTCCTGACGGTGGCGACGGCGCCGCTGGGCGCGCTGGCCGCCGGCTGGATCGCGGAACACTTTGGCGTGCGCAATGGCCTGGCCTGTATCGCGGCCGGCAGCATCCTGTTGACGGTGGCCATGGTGTGGGGCACGCCGCTGCGTAGCGTGCGCACCTGAAGCGATGAACGGGCATACACTGCTAAAAGATTGCCTTGGCGACACTATTCGCGCCAAAGCCTGCGAGGTTTGATTTATATCAAGGTTTTAATTGATGTAAATCCATAAGCTGTCTTACATCACTTGAGGAGCACGCCATGTTTAACACCATCTTATTTCCCACCGACGGCTCGCCGTTGTCCGACAAAGCCGCCGAGACCGCCCTCGCCTTCGCCCAGCTGAACAAAGCCAAGCTGGTCGCCATCAGCGTGGTGCAGCCCTTCCCGTTCTCGCCGATGGCCGACGGCGGCATCGTGCTCGACGCAAGTCTGTATGAACAGCAGATGCAGGAAGCGTCACAACGCGCCATCGACAAGATCGGCGCAGCGGCGCGTGACGCCGGCGTGCCTTTCGAAGGCGTGGTGGCCGTATCGCCGAGCCCGCACGATGAAATCGTCAATGCGGCGCAAACCTACCATTGCGACATCATCCTGATGGCCTCGCATGGCCGCAAGGGCTTGAACAAGTTGTTCGTGGGCAGCGAAACGCAAAAAGTGCTGGCCCACACCCATTTACCCGTCATGGTCCTGCGCTAACCTTGCGCTAGCGCAATCCCCGCCCGGCGCCGCGAGAAACTCAGCGCGCCGGTGCCTGCTTCGGCAACAACACCCACACGGCGCCGCTCTGCTTCATGCGGCCCGCATTCTCGGCCGCTTCCGCGCCAAAGCCAAAGAAATAATCGACCCGGATCGGCCCGCGAATGGCACCGCCCGTATCCTGCGCCATCACCAGGCGCTGCATGGGAATCTCGCTATTGGCTTGCGTGGTGGACAAGAATACGGGCGCACCCAGCGGCAGGAAACGCGAATCGATGGCCACCGAGCGCTGCGGCGTCAGCGGCACGCCCAACGCGCCCTTCGGCCCCACTTTCGGATCGGGCAAGCGCTCTTCCTTGAAGAAGACATAGCTCGGGTTGGCGTTGAACAATTCATCCTTGCGCGTGGGATGGCCCGCGATCCACGCCTTGATGCCTTGCGCGGACGCCTGGCTTAGGGTCAGCTCGCCCTTGTCGACCAGGTAGCGGCCGATCGATTTGTACGGATGGCCGTTTTGATCCGCATACGCCACGCGCACGGTTTCCTGCGTATCGGTCAGCTGCACGCGCCCGGAACCCTGCACTTGCAGGAAGAACGCCTCGACTTCGTCATCCACCCACAGCAATTCCTTGCCCGTGACGGACGTGGCGCGCTCGATGTCGGCGCGGGTTGCGTACGGTATCACCTTCTTGCCGACCAGCTTGCCCCGCAAGCGCATGTTTTTCAGTTCCGGATACACGCCGGACAAGTCCACCGAGACCAGATCGTCAGGCACCTTGTACAGCGGTGTCTGGTATGGGCCACCGCGCTTGCGCGCGCCGTGCAGCAATGGCTCGTAATAACCGGTCACCAGTCCAGTATTGGCGCCATCGGCGGTGACGACTTGATTTGGCACAAAGAAGGTCTCGAAAAACAGGCGGATGGCCTTGTCGCTGTCGGCATTGACCTGGCGCGCAATCGTGCACGATTCCTTCCAGTCCGGCCGTTTCACCAGCACGCCGCACGAAGCCATGAAGGCGGGCCAGGCGGCGCGCATGTCGTCGCGGGCCCAGCCTGGCAAGGCGGCAAACTTGGCGGGCACGAACGTGGGCGCCGCCACATCCGTGGCATCCTTGGCATCGGCCGGCTTGGCAGGCACAGGCTTGACGACGGTCGGCGCAATGGCGGGCGCCTTGCCGCTGGAAGCCGCGGGCGGCGCGACGGGCGGCGTGGTGCAGGCGGACAAGACAAGCGCGACGGCGCCGATTGAAACAGGTAGACTACCGCGTGTAAACAGACGGCTGGTAAATGGGCTGCGGGTAAATAACATAGGGATGCGTATGTGGATCTTGATGATAGAGGCGCTGGTGGCGTTCTTCTTGCTGGCATTTATAGTCTGGTGGACAATGTATTCGGGCAAAAAGCCCGCACCGCCGGCACGCAAGCAGCTCAGTGAAGAACAGGACGCCACCGAAAAACTGAAATAAGGGGGCAAGCCCCCGGCGTTTCCTTAATGCAGGGTACGCGGCACCGACAGCACGAACTCGGGAATCGGCGCTTCGAACTGATGGCCGTCTTCGGCCACGCAGAAGTATTCGCCGTGCATCGATCCTTGCGGCGTGCCCAGCATGGTGCCGCTCGTGTATTCGAACTGCTCGCCCGGCTGCAACAACGGCTGGTGACCGACGGCGCCCAGGCCGCGCACTTCTTCCACCTTGTTGTTCGCATCCGTGATGACCCAGTGGCGCGAAATCAGTTGCGCGCCAGCCGTGCCCGTGTTGACGACGCGGATCGTGTAGCTGAACACGTGCCGCCCCTGGTCCGGTGCCGATTGATCGGGCAGATATTGCGTTTTGACCGTTACCGTAAATTCATAAGTCGCCATCGTCATTCCTCTTCAGACATTGCCAGTCATATTGTGTGTCGCGCGCGACGCATTGGCCATTGCGCGATGCGTATTCTGTGTTTCACCGTACTTCATGAGGCATGGTAACGGCGTCAGGCGTAAAATAGCGCAAATCGCATTTTCTATCCTTTGGCTACTTCACCATGACAACATTCCGTATCGCTCCCAGCATCCTGTCCGCCGACTTTGCCCGCCTGGGCGAGGAAGTGCGCAACGTCGTTACCGCCGGCGCCGACATCATCCACTTCGACGTGATGGATAACCATTACGTGCCGAACCTGACCATCGGCCCGCTGGTGTGCGAAGCGATTCGCCCGCACGTGCAAGTACCCATCGATGTGCATCTGATGGTCAAGCCTGTCGATCGCATTATCCCGGATTTCGCCAAGGCTGGCGCGAACATCATCACCTTTCATCCGGAAGCGTCGGATCACGTCGATCGTTCCTTGCAGTTGATCCGCGACAATGGCTGCAAATCGGGCCTGGTTTTCAACCCGGGCACGCCGCTGCATTACCTGGAACACGTGATGGACAAGATCGACATCATCCTGATCATGTCCGTCAACCCGGGCTTCGGCGGCCAGTCCTTCATTCCGCAAGCGCTGAAGAAAATCGCCGAAGCGCGCCGCATGATCGACGAATCGGGCCGTGACATCATGCTGGAAGTCGATGGCGGCATCAAGATCGACAACATCGCCGCTGCCGCCGCCGCCGGCGCCGACACCTTTGTCGCCGGCTCGGCCATCTTCGGCAAGCCGGACTACAAGGCCGTCATCGACGCCATGCGCGCCGAACTGGCCAAAACGGTGGGCAACTGATGCAGGCGGGCACGGTGAAAGACCACGTACTGGCTGGCGTGCGCGCCGCCATCATCGACCTCGATGGCACGATGCTCGACACCGTGCCCGATTTTCATGTCGCCATCAATGGCATGCGCGCCGAACTGGACCTGGCACCCATCAGCGCCGACGCCATCAAGTTGATGGTGGGCAAGGGTTCGGAAAACCTGATCCGCACCGTGCTGGCGCTCGACTTCGATGACGCCGGCGTGGAACAGCGTTTCGAGCAGGCGATGGAGGGCTACCAGCGTCACTACCTGGCCATCAACGGCCAGTTCAGCACCCTGTATCCGGAGGTCGAAGCGGGACTGGCGGCGATGAAGGCGGCGGGCCTGCGCCTGGCCTGCGTCACCAACAAGCCGATCGCCTTCGCCCTGCCCCTGCTGAAACTGAAAAACCTGGATCAGTATTTCGAGATCGTCTATGGCGGCGATTCGCTGCCGCAGAAAAAACCGCACCCCATGCCGCTGCTGCAAGTGTGTGCGGACTTCGACCTGCCGCCATCCAAAGTGGTGGCCATCGGCGACTCCTCGAATGACGCGCAAGCGGCCAGGGCTGCGGCTTGCCCCGTACTGACGGTACCGTATGGCTACAATCACGGACACTCTATACACGATACCGATTCCGATGGTATAGTAAAGACACTGCTCGAAGCAGCCCGTTTTATTGGCATGCAAAACTAACCGGCATACTGACCAAACCCAACACCATATCGTGAACACGTTTCTCATCAAAAAACACAATGTCACCCAAACCGGCTCGATTGAGGCCTGGCTTTGGCGACGCTGGCAATCCTGGCAGGCTTAAGGGCCGAGCCGTTACGATTGCTGCCGGTTGTACACACGTCGTTTGCGCATGTTGCGCACGTTGCGTGTCCCGGCAAGTTTTTTGATAACCCACCGCAGGGTTTGTGCACTATGCACACTCATACCCTGACGGCATGGAGAGAAACATGACCGAACTCGAATTCAAATCGCTGGCCCAGCAAGGCTACAACCGCATCCCCCTGATCGCGGAAGCGTTCGCCGACCTGGAAACCCCGCTCACCCTGTACCTGAAACTGGCACAGTCCCAACAAGGCGGCAAGAACACCTTCCTGCTCGAATCCGTCGTCGGCGGCGAACGCTTCGGCCGCTATTCCTTCATCGGCTTGCCCGCCACGACCGTGCTGCGCAGCTATGGCAAACGCACCGAAATCGTCAAGAACGGCAGCGTGATCGAAGAACACGAAGGCAATCCGCTCGACTTCATCGAACAATTCCAGTCGCGCTTCAAGGTGGCCCTGCGCCCCGGCATGCCGCGCTTCTGCGGCGGCCTGGCCGGCTACTTCGGCTACGACACCGTGCGCCACATCGAGAAAAAACTCGCTGGCGGCGCACCGAAAGACGACTTGAAGCTGCCCGACATCCAGCTGATGGTGACGGAAGAACTGGCCGTCATCGACAACCTGTCCGGCAAGCTCTACCTGATCGTCTACGCCGACACGACGCAGCCCGAATCGTTTTCGAAAGCGCAGCAGCGCCTGAAGGACTTGCGCATGATGCTGCGCCGCGGCGTCGATGCGCCCGTCACCAGCGCTTCCGTGCGCACGGAAACCATCCGCGACTTTTCCAAGGAAGATTACCTGAAGGCCGTTGCCAAGGCGCATGAATACGTGATGGCGGGCGACCTGATGCAGGTGCAGATCGGCCAGCGCATTCGCAAACCTTACGTCGATTCGCCGCTGACGTTGTACCGCGCCTTGCGTTCGCTCAACCCGTCGCCGTATATGTACTTCTATAATTTCGGTGACATGCAGATCATCGGCGCCTCGCCGGAAATTCTGGTGCGCAACGAAAAGACGGCGGACGGCGGCAAGAAAGTCACCCTGCGCCCGATCGCCGGTACCCGTCCACGCGGCGCCACGCCAGAGCGCGACGCCGAATTGTCGGCCGAGCTGCTGGCCGACCCGAAAGAGATCGCCGAGCACGTGATGCTGATCGACCTGGCGCGCAACGACATCGGCCGCATCGCCGAGACGGGCAGCGTGCAAGTCACCGACCGCATGGTCATCGAAAAATACTCGCACGTGCAGCACATCGTTTCGAACGTGGAAGGCAAGCTGAAGGATGGCCTGTCGAACCTGGACGTGCTGCGCGCGACCTTCCCCGCCGGCACCCTGACGGGCGCGCCGAAAGTGCGCGCCATGGAAGTGATCGACGAACTGGAAATCACCAAGCGCGGCATCTACGGCGGCGCCTGCGGCTACCTGTCGTTTGGCGGCGAAATGGATGTGGCAATCGCCATCCGCACGGGCGTGGTCAAGGACGGCATGCTGTACGTGCAGGCCGCGGCCGGCATCGTGGCCGACTCCATCCCCGAAATGGAATGGCAGGAAACGGAAAACAAGGCGCGTGCCGTACTGCGCGCCGCCGAACAAGTGCAAGATGGCCTGGATGGAGGGTTTTAAGATGCTGCTGATGATCGACAACTACGACTCCTTCACCTACAACATCGTGCAGTATTTCGGCGAGTTGGGCGAAGACGTGCGGGTCTACCGCAACGATGAAATCACGATCGCACAGATCGAGGCGCTGAACCCGGACCGCATCTGCATCTCGCCCGGTCCGAAAGCGCCGGCACAGGCGGGCATTTCCGTGGAAGTGCTCAAGCACTTCGCCGGCAAGAAACCGATACTGGGCGTGTGCCTGGGCCACCAGGCCATCGGCGAAGCGTTTGGCGGCAACGTCATCCGCGCCAAGCAAGTCATGCATGGCAAGACTTCCTTCATCGCGCATACGGGCGTGGGCGTTTTCAAAGACTTGCCCAGCCCCTTCACAGTGATCCGCTACCACTCTTTGGCGATCGAACGCGCCTCGCTGCCTTCCTGCCTGGAAGTGACGGCGTGGACGGACGACGGCGAAATCATGGGCGTGCGCCACCGGGAATACGATATCGAGGGCGTGCAGTTCCACCCCGAATCGATCCTCTCGGAGCACGGCCACGCCCTGCTGAAGAACTTTCTCGAGCGCTGATTTTCCGCGCACGCCACGGCGTGCCATCAGTGTCCTCCTGCGCCATCATTGAAGAAGGAAGCATCATGCCGATCACACCACAAGAAGCCCTGCTGCGCTGCATAGAACACCGCGAAATCTTTCACGACGAAATGCTGTACCTGTTCCGCCAGATCATGTCCGGCGAAATGTCGCCCACCATGATCGCCGCCCTCACCATGGGCTTGCGCGTCAAAAAGGAAACCATCGGCGAAATCGCCGCGGCCGCGCAAGTGATGCGCGAGTTTTCCACCAAGGTGCCCATGGCCGACACCACCAACCTGCTCGACATCGTCGGCACGGGCGGTGACGGCGCGCACACGTTCAATATTTCCACCGCCTCGATGTTCGTGGCCGCCGCCGCCGGCGCGCGCGTGGCCAAGCATGGCGGGCGCAGCGTGTCTTCCTCGTCCGGCAGCGCCGACGTGCTGGACTCGCTGGGCGTCAACATCAACCTGCAGCCCGAGCAGATCGCCCAGTCGATCGCGCAAACGGGCATCGGCTTCATGTACGCGCCGAATCACCACGCGGCCATGAAGCATGCGGCGCCCGTGCGCCGCGAGCTGGGCGTGCGCACCATCTTCAATATCCTGGGCCCCTTGACCAATCCCGCCGGCGCGCCGAATATTTTGATGGGCGTGTTCCACGCCGACCTGGTCGGCATCCAGGTGCGCGTGCTGCAGCGCCTGGGCGCGCAGCACGCCATCGTCGTGTATGGCCGCGACAACATGGATGAAGTGTCGCTGGGCGCGGCCACCATGGTCGGTGAACTGGTCAACGGCGAAATCCGTGAATATGAAATCCATCCCGAAGACTTCGGCATGTCGATGATCGCCAGCCGCAACCTGAAGGTGGCCGATTCCGTGGAATCGAAAGCCAAGATGATGGAAGCGCTGCGCGGCGAGCCCGGTGCGGCCGCCGACATCGTCGCCCTGAACGCGGGCACGGCGCTGTACGCGGCCGGCGTGGCCAGTTCGATCGAAGACGGCCTGGCGCGCGCGCGCACCGCCGTCAGTTCGGGCGCGGCCCTGGCGAAACTCGCGCAATTCGTGCAGGTCACGCAACAGCTGGGCACCCCGGCACAAGCGTAAGCTGCCGCCCTCCTTTATAGAATAGCGACCATCATGTCCGACATACTCGATAAAATCCTGGCCGTGAAAGCCGATGAAGTGGCCAGGGCCAAGGCCCGCCGCAGCCTGGCCAGCCTGCGCGGCGACGTGGAAAACGACAGCGCCCTGCGCGCCGGCCTGCGCGGCTTCGAAGCGAGCCTGCGCCAGCACATCGCCGCCGGCAAGCCCGGCATCATCGCCGAAGTGAAAAAGGCGTCGCCATCGAAAGGGGTCATTCGCGCCGACTTCCGCCCGTCTGATATCGCCGCCAGCTATGCCGCGCATGGCGCGGCCTGCCTGTCCGTGCTGACGGATGAACAGTTCTTCCAGGGATCCGTGGAGTACCTGCAGCAGGCGCGCGCCGCCTGCGCCATCCCCGTGCTGCGCAAGGATTTCATGGTCGACATGTACCAGATCTATGAAGCGCGCGCCATGGGCGCCGACTGCATCCTGTTGATCGTCGCGGCGCTCGACCATGGCCTGATGGCCGAAATGGAAGCGTGCGCCCACGAACTGGGCATGGGCGTGCTGATCGAAAGCCACGACGGCGACGAACTGACAGCGGCCCTGAAACTCAAGAGCGCATTGATCGGCATCAACAACCGCAACCTGCGCACCTTCGAAACGTCGCTCGACACGACCATCAAGCTGTTACCGCGCATCCCGCAAGACAAATTGATCATCACGGAATCGGGCATCCACGACACGGCCGACGTGCAACGCATGCGCGATGCGCACATCCACAGCTTCCTCGTGGGCGAAGCGTTCATGCGCGCGCCCGACCCCGGCGTGGAGCTGGAACGCCTGTTCAGTTAAACCATGGTAGGCTGGTAGCATGAGATACGGAATTATCGTCCTTGCCGCCGCCAGCCTGCTGTCGGCCTGCCAGACCGCGGCCCCGCCGGCGGTGAGCACGTCCACGCCCACGTCCACGCCCCCTCGCACGCCGGCCGCGATACAGCTCGCGGACAGCATCGACGCCTACAAGTCGCTGGTGGCGCAGCAGATCATGGCCGCCAACAGTGCCTACACGTTCAGCGGGCGCCTGCCGCCCATGCTCCCTGCCATCGTCGTGCTCGACCTGAGCGTGGGCCCAGACGGCGAGCTGAAAAGCGTGCACGTGCACCGTTCGCGCGACAGCGAAGCATCGGCCGCGGCGCTGGCCGCCGTGCGGCGCGTGCCCACCCTCTTTCCGCCAGCGGCACACCTGATGCACCGCCACGCCCGGACCTTCGATTTCTCCGAAACCTTCCTGTTCAACGACCGGTACCAATTCCAGCTGCGGACCTTGTCCGGTCCACAGTAAACGCGGCGGTATCGAGTTCGATGCGGTCGCGTCCCCGTTCCTTGGCCAGGTACAGGGCCGCATCGGCGCGCGACAACAGCTGTTCCAGCCCTTCCACCACCGACGCCTGGCAAGCGACGCCGATGCTGACCGTACACGGCGGCAGCCCCGCATGACTGGGCTCGCGCAGCAAGGCGCGGATGCGTTCGGCCACGCCCAATGCATTATGCGCCGGCATGTCCGGCATCAGCACGACGAACTCCTCGCCGCCGAAACGCGCCACGCAATCCGATTCGCGCAAGGCGCCCTTGATAACGGTGGCCACGTGCGCCAGCACCCGGTCACCCACCGCGTGACCGTGGCGGTCATTGATCAATTTGAAGTAATCGAGGTCGATGCTGAGCAATGTCAACGGCAAGCGGCGGCGGCGCAGATTGTCTATCTCGCGCGCATAGGCGTCGCCAAAGCCGCGCCGGTTCAGCACCTGGGTCAGCGGATCGTGGGTCGAGCGGCGCTCCAGTATCTGCTGCAGGCGGCGCGTCGCCATCGTCATGAAGCCCACCGTCAGCAGCAGCGCCATGAAATTGGCGACCGCCAGATAGATGCCGGCCGGCGTGCCGGCCACCGTCAGGTTCACGCTGGCGCCGCCATGCAGCAAGGCAGACACGCCGCGCGCCAACACCACGACGGCTTGCATCAGCATCAGCGCGGCAAAGAAAAAACTCGAGAAATGGCGCTCGCCATGGCGCCACACCAGTTGCACCTGGCGCGCATAAAACAGGAAGACCAGCAGGGAAAAGACCGCCACGCGCGCCGAAAAATCGGGCTGCGCCAGCAACCACCAGCTATTGCCGGCGATGGCCAGGGCAAGTATCAGCAGATAGGCGCGGCGGCTGGGCGCCAGGCCAAAGAATTTCTCCGTGCCCAGCATCGACAGGCCGATGCCGGCCACCAGCGCCGCATTGGCCGCGATCATGGACAATGCCGGCGGCAGCACTTCGCGGGTGCCGAACAGCAGGGACGCGCACACCAGCAACAGCAAGCCGGCCGCCCAATGCCCCAGGCCATGCACCTCGCGCCGGAAACTGCGGTACACCGAGAACATGACGATGCTCATCGCCCCGCACATCAGCGTGGTCATCAGCATAATCGTTCGAGGATCGAGGGTTTGCACGTTGGGCGCGATCTAAAAGAAGCGGTTCGGCAATTTTAGTTTAGTTAAAGAAAAATTAGTTCATTTGCAGTAAATATGATGGCAAGCCGCCAGTTTCACCGGATAAGTTGCATTTGGGAAATTGCTGCTTGAAATAAAAAACCGGCCAGTGACGGCCGGTTTTCTGTTTTACCGCATGAGAAACAGCATCATGCCGCGCTAGGACGCTTCGGCCCCGTGGCTTTCTTCGGCGCCGGCAGCAGCGCCAGGCTGACGCCGGGCACGCGGTCGCCTTGCAGCACGGCCGCGAACGTCATCAGCTCGTCGCGGCGGAAGGCGTGGATGGCCACCTTGGCGCCGACGGCGTAGCGGCCCAGCAAGGTGTCCAGGTTGGCCGGGTTACCCGTCACGCGCAAGCCATCGATGGCCACCAGCACGTCGCCCGCCGACAGGCCGGCCACGTGCGCCGCGCCGCCCTGGTGCACCTGCGCCAGCTTGGCATCGTTGCCGTCGCGGCCCAGGTTGACGTCCAGGCTGGCCTTTTCCGCCTTGCGCGCATCGCTGTATTTCACACCGAACGGCGCCAGCAGGCGCGCCAGCGGCACATCGTCCGTGCCGCGGATGTAGCGCTCGAAGAACGGTTTCAGGCGCGTGCCGGCAATTTCATCGAACAGGGCTTCGACTTCGGCCGGCGTCACGCCGCGGCCCTTGCCTTCTCCCTTGCCCTTGTAGAAATCGCGGCCATAGCGCTGCCACAAGGCCTGCATCACGTCGTCCAGCGACTTTTCGCCATTCGTCTTGGCGCGGATCGTCAGGTCGAAGGCCAGCGCGATCAGCGAACCCTTGGTGTAGTAGCTGACGATGGCGTTCGGCGCGTTTTCATCCTGGCGGTAGTACTTGCCCCAGGCGTCGAAGCTGGAATCGGCCACGCTTTGCTTCGTGCGGCCGCTGCCGCGCAGCACGCTGTTGACGGTTTTCCCCAGCAATTTGAAATAGGCTGCCTCGTCGATCAGGCCCGCGCGCACCAGCATCAGGTCGTCGTAATAGCTGGTGAAGCCCTCGAATAGCCACAGCAGCGGCGAATAGCTTTCCGCCTGCAGGTTGTACGGCGCGAAGGCGGCCGGCTTGATGCGCTTGACGTTCCAGGTGTGGAAGTACTCGTGGCTGCACAAGCCCAGGAATTTCAGGTAGCCATCGCCGATTTCCGTGCTGTTTGAAGCCGTCGTCGGCAGGTCGGCACGCGCGCAGATCAATGCCGTCGAGGCGCGGTGTTCCAGGCCGCCGTATCCGTCGCCGACGGCCATGGTCATGAACACATAGCGGTCCATCGGCGCTTTTTTTGTCTTCGGCTCGAAGAAGGCGATCTGCGTTTCGCAGATGGCTTTCAGGTCGCGGCACAGGCGGTCCAGGTCCAGGTTCGGCACCTTGCCCGTGACGACGATATCGTGCGGCACGCCATGCGCGCTGAAGGTGGCCAGCGCGAAGTCGCCCATCTCCACCGGGTGGTCGATCAGCTCGTCGTAGTTGGCCGCCTGGTAGCTGCCGAAGCCATAGCGTTTCGCTTTCAGTTCCGGCAGGGTGGTGGCCACTTTCCACGTCTTGCAGGCCGCATCCTTCGGCTGCACGATGTGCACTTCGTGCGGCTCGGCCTCCTGGCCCAGCACGCGCAGGAACACGCTGGTGCCGTTGAAGAAGCCGTGATTTTGGTCCAGGTGGGCGGCGCGCACGGACAAGTCCCAGGCATACACGTCATACTCGACGGTCAACGGGCCCTTGCACGGGGCGGCTTGCCACGAATGCTTGTCCAGCTTGGTCAGCGCCACGGCCTTGCCCTCGGACTCGGCGCGGATGCTGACGATATTGCGCGAAAATTCGCGGATCATGTAGCTGCCCGGAATCCAGGCCGGCAAGGCAAATACCTGGCCGATGGCGGCCGGCGACTTGACGGTCAACGTCACCTTGAACATGTGACCGGCCAGGTCGGCTGCGGCAATGCTGTAGATGATGCCGGCGGCCGGTGCGGTTTTCACTGCGGTTTTTGCCGCGGCTTTGCTTGTGGCTTTGCCGCTTGCCTTGGCTCCCGCCTTGGCGGTGATTTTTTGAATCGGTGCTTTCTTCATGTTTTCCTCGTGTCTGGCATGGATGTTCTACAATCGCCCAGGCGCGCCAGGCGCCGGCGACAAATCGTCAGGTGTATCAATATCGCGCAAGATGCCGCTGTCGTCCACTGCTACTTCGCACACGGCATGGCTGTTGACGATGCTGCGCGCGCCCTGGTCGCCATCGAGTGCCAGCAGCAGCGGCAAGTGAAAGGCGCTGAACGCGACAGGATTGCCGCGCCGTCCCTGGAACACGGGCACGGCGATGCGCGCGCCATCGCCGATGGCGTGCGACAAGGCGGCGATTGTAGCCGCTTCCACACTAGGCATGTCGCCCAGGGCGATCAGCCAGCCCGGCGCGCCGCGCACGTGACCGATGGCGCAGGTGAGCGAGGCGGCCATGCCCGTGTCGGCATCATGGCAGACGCGTACCTCGCAGCCCAGCGCACCGAGCTGGCGCGCGACCTCGGCATCGTCGGGGCGCACCACGGCCAGCACGCGCGGCAAGGCAGCCAGCATGTTCCTCGCTGCCGCCACCACCACCGGCAGACCCGCGTGCGGTCCTTCCGCCAATGGCTGCAATAATTTGTTCTGCACGCCGGAAGGGTCGAACCTGCGTCCCCTTCCGGCTGCCAGCAAGATGCCGACCGTGCTCAAAAAACCGCTACCGTCATGCGGCCGCCAAATCAAAAGGCAACTTGCGCAGGCGCTTGCCCGTCAGCGCGAACAGCGCGTTGGCGAAGGCGGGCGCCAGCGGCGGCACGCCTGGCTCGCCCATGCCCGTCGGCGCATCGCCAGACGGCACCAGGTGCACCTCGATTACCGGCATGTCGGGCATGCGCGGCACGGGGTAATCGCCGAAGTTCTGCTGCTCCACCACGCCATCCTTGAGCGTGATGGCTGCGCCAGGAATCGTCATGCCCAGCGCCATCAGCGCGGCGCCCTGCACTTGCGCCTCGATCGTCAGGGGATTGACGGCCAGGTTGCAATGCACGCCCGCCCATACCTGGTGCAGCTTGGGCGCGCCTTGCACCACCGACGCCGTCACCACGTAGGCCACCACGGAATTGAACGATTCATGCATGGCCACGCCCCAGGCCTGCCCTTTCGGCAGCTTCTTCTTGCCATAGCCGGACTTGGCCACGGCCAGGTCCAGCGCGGCGATGTGGCGCGTATGCTTGGCGTCGATCAGCTGCTTGCGATAGGCGACGGGGTCCATCTTCGCCACGTGCGCCGCCTCGTCGATCAGGGTTTCCATGACGAAGGCCGTATGCGTCGAGCCGACGGAACGCCACCACAGCACGGGCACGTTCGCCTTGGCCGTGTGCACGGACAGCTTCATCGGCAAGGTGTACGGTTCGCCCATGCCTTCGACCATGGTGCCGTCGACGCCATTTTTCACCATGAAGGCTTCGAACGGCGTGCCGGCCATGATGGACTGGCCCACGATGGTATGGTCCCAGGCGAGGATTTTCCCTTTGGCGTTCAGGCCAATCTGCGCGCGGTGCACATGCGACGGCCGGTAGTAGCCGCCCTTGATGTCGTCCTCGCGGCTCCACATCAGTTTTAATGGTCCGCCCTTGCCCGCCGCCCGCCAGGCCTTGGCAACGTTGACGGCTTCGACCACGTAGTCGGACGAGGGCACGGCACGCCGGCCGAAGCCGCCGCCCGCCATCATCGTGTGCAAGGTCACCTGCTCGGGTTTCAGGCCGGACGTGGCAGCGATGGCCGCCTGGTCGCCCGTCTGGAATTGCGAACCGACCCACATCGTGCATTTGTCTGCCTGCAGGTCGACGACGCAATTGAGCGGCTCCATCGGCGCGTGCGCCAGGTAGGGAAATTCGTAGACGGCTTCGATCTTTTTCGGCGCCGAGGCCAGCTTGGCCATGTCGGCAGGTCTGGCGACCGTGCCCGGCGTTTTCGCCAGCGCCTTGAAGGCTGCCAGCTGCTTGTCGCTGCTGACCTTTTCCACCGCGCTCGTGTCCCATTCGATCACCAGCGCGTCGCGCCCCTGTTTGGCCGGCCAGTAGCCTTCGGCGATGACGGCCACGCCGCTGCCGCCACGGTCGGTCTTCACTTCCAGCACCTCGAGTACGCCCTTGATGGCTTTTGCCTTGCTGGCGTCGAACTTCGCCACTTTCGCGCCAAACACGGGCGGGCGCGCCACCATGGCCACCTTCGCGCCAGGCGGCTTGAAGTCGATGCCGAACTGCTGCTTGCCGGTGGACTTGGCTGCCGCGTCCAGGCGTTTCACGGGCTTGCCGATGATGGCAAAGTCGCGCGGGTCCTTCAGCTTGACGGTGGCGGGCACCGGCTGGCGCATGGCCGCATCGGCAAACTCGCCATACGTGGCCTTTTGTCCGCCTGGGCCATACAGCACGCCCTTGGCGGCGCGCACCTGGTCAGGGCTGACTTTCCATTGCGCAGCGGCGGCGCCCACCAGCATGGCACGCGCCTTGGCGCCGATTTCGCGGTACTGCGTAAACGAATGGGCGATGCTGCCCGAACCGCCCGTCATCTGCATGCCGTAGGCAGCATCCTTGTACTGTTCGCCGGCCGGCGCCAGCGCGCCGCGCACCATACTCCAGTCGGCGTCGAGCTCCTCGGCGATCAGCATGGGCAAGCTCGTTTGCACGCCCTGGCCGAATTCCAGCCGGTTCACCTGCACCGTCACCGTGTTATCGGGGGCGATGTGCAAGAAGGCGTTTGGCGCATACACGGGCTTGGCGGGTGCGGCATCGGCCGCCTGCGCCAGCTTGCCTGCGCCTGGCAGGAAAAAGCCCAGCATCAAGCCGCCGCCGGCCACCGCGCCCGCCTTCATGAAACCGCGCCGCGACACGCCATCGGCCACGGTAACAGGCGCCGATGCCAGCGCCGCGCCCAGGGTCACCCCGCCATGCT
Source organism: Janthinobacterium sp. SUN120 (assembly GCF_030397735.1). Taxonomy (NCBI): domain Bacteria; kingdom Pseudomonadati; phylum Pseudomonadota; class Betaproteobacteria; order Burkholderiales; family Oxalobacteraceae; genus Janthinobacterium; species Janthinobacterium sp. SUN120. The sequence continues at coordinate 17,416 of NZ_JAPUBW010000006.1, forward strand.
GCAATGCTTCCTGATTCAACCATTCGATACGCATGTCGCTCTCCTCAGGCCAGGGTCTTGGCCGCGTCCTTGATGGCCGCGCGGATCCGTTGATAGGTGCCGCAGCGGCAGATATTGCCGCTCATGGCGCCGTCGATGTCGGCATCGCTGGGCGCCTTGTTGGTGCGCAGCAGCGCCGTGGCACTCATCACCTGGCCGCTTTGACAGTAGCCGCATTGCGGCACGTCGTGCTGCACCCACGCCGCCTGCACGGCCTTGCCTACCTGGTCGTTTTCCATCGCTTCGATGGTGGTGATCTTTTGCGTGCCGACGGAGGAAATCGGCGTGATGCACGAGCGGATGGCCTGGCCGTCGAGGTGCACCGTGCAGGCGCCGCACAGCGCCATGCCGCAGCCGAACTTGGTGCCCGTCATGTTCAGGTTATCGCGCAGCGCCCACAGGATGGGCGTGGAAGGATCGGCATCGACCTGCGTGTCGCGTCCGTTGATATTCAGGGTAATCATCTGCTGCTTCTCCTTTTTTGAATTGTTATGGCGTCTACAAACAACACTTGATGATACGACAGCGGAAAAAAGTGCAAAAAAAAGCGCGCCTTGCGAGGGCGCGCCGTCCAGCCTTCCTGGCGACAGCCCGGATTACTTAATGGTCGAGAATTTCTGTTCCAGCGTTTTCGCATCGACTGCGCCCGGAATGCGGCTGCCGTCGGCAAAGAAGATGGCAGGCGTGCCCGACACGCGCAATTGCTGGCCCAGGGCCAGGATTTTTTCATGCGGATTGGCGCAGGTGGCGGCCACCGTGGCTGGCGCCTTGCCGTTCAACATCCAGTCATCCCATGCCTTGTTGCGGTCCGGCGCGCACCAGACATTGCGCGACTTGACGATGGAATCCGGCGACAGGATGTTGTACATGAAGGTATAGACGGTGACGTTGTCGATTTCCTTCAGCGCGTTCTGGCGGAAACGCTTGCAATAGCCGCAGTTCGGATCTTCGAACACGGCGATCACGCGCTTGCCATTGCCCTTGACGGTCTTCATGGCGGAATCGAGCGGCAAGTCGGAGAATTTGATGCGGTTGACTTCGTCCAGGCGCACCTTGGTCAGGTCTTGCGACGTCTTGGCGTCGAAGACGTGGCCGACGAACAGGTATTGCGCGGCCTTGTCCGTGTACAGGATGTCGCCGCCCGTGCGCACTTCATACAGGCCGCCGTACGGCGTTTCCTTGACCGAATCGACCTTGGCGCCTTCGCCCAGGCGCGGCTCGATCAGCTTTTTGATGTTCGCTTCCGTTGGCGTTTCCGCGCCGGCGCACGACATCATCAGGCCAGAGGCCAGTACCAATGCGATTCTGCTCATTTTTATCACTATCACTTCTCCACTTGAAACGCCTGGCGGGACTCGCCTCTGGCCCGGCATCGTTATCTCTTTGACAAAACGATCGCCGCAGACCAGCTGCGGCGACCTTGAATTTTCACACCTGCCATTATCCGGCGATATCTTAAGATTCGCTGATATTTACTGATGTCCCAATGCGTGCGCGATCATTTTCCGCTTCAGGGCCGGTAATTTATCCAGCAAGTTTAATCCCAAATTGCGAACCACGCGCAACGGCTCCAGGTCGGCGCCAAATAATCGCGCCAGGCCATCGGTGGCCAGCTGCATCAACAGCACGTCTTCCTTGCGCGCGCGCGCATAGCGGGCCAGCACGCGCTCGTCGCCGATGCCGCGGTGCGCTTCGCGTTCGGCGATCGTCTTGACCAGCTGCGCCACGTCGGCAAAACCCAGGTTCATGCCGTGGCCGGCCATCGGGTGCACCACGTGGGCGGCGTCGCCCACCAGGGCCACGCGCGGCGCCACCATGGCGTGCGGGCGCATCAGGGTCAATGGGAAGGCGCGCACCAGCTCCGGCTGCAACGGCGTCAGCTTGCCCAGTTTGTCGTGGCAGTAGGCGGCCAGGCGCGCGGCCAGGGCGTCGGCCGATTCGGCCATCAAGGTGTCGGCCAGCGCATCGGGCGCCGACCAGACCAGCGAGACGCGGTCGCCCGGCAGCGGCAGCAGCGCGACGATGCCTTCGCTGCCCGTGAACCACTGGTGGGCCGCGCCATGGTGCGGCTTTTCGCAGGCGAAGTTGCTGACCACGCCGCGCTGACCGTAGGAGCGGTAATCGAGGCCGATGTCGCACTGGCCCCGCACCCACGACTGGGCGCCATCCGCGCCCACTACCAATGCGCAAGTGATGGTGTCGCCGCCATCGAGATGCACGATGGCCGAGTCGTTCGTCCATTCCAGGCGGCTGGCGCGGCCCTGCACCACGTTGACGTTCGGCGCAAATTTCAGGGCGGCGTCCAGCGCCTGGCCCAGGTTTCGGTCTTCGATGATCCACGCCAGCGTGCCCACATGGGCGCCATATGCGTCGAAACCGAGTCCACCCGCCTGCGCGCCGTCGCCGTTGACCAGCATGGCGTCGACGGGCGCCACCCTGTCGGCCTCCAGGGCGCCCCATACCTTCAGCGACGACAGCAGCTGGTGCGCCGTGTGATTGAGCGCATACACGCGCACATCCCAGCTGGCTTCGACCGGCTTGGCGGCCGAAGGGGATGTGGGCGCGGGCGGGCTCACCGGGGATAACAGGGTGACGCTTTGTCCTGCCTGGGCAAACGCCAGCGCCGTGGTTTTCGCGATGGCGCCATTGCCGACGATGCAAACGTCGCTGTGGCTATGCATGAAGCGCCGCATGGTAGGGGGAGTGGGACTGTTCATGGGACCATTATAGCGTTTGCCCCACCCTTTTCAGATAGTCCGGAAGTACAGGACGCGTGTCCCAGATCAAGCGATGCCATGAAAGACGGGCAGCACGTGGTCCGCGATCTCCTGCATCGTCTCGGCCAGCGGGCGGCGGTTCTGCCGCAGCTGCAAGCCGATGTGCCGCACGCCGGCGTCGCGCATGGCCGTCAACTCGGCGATCAGGCCGTCGCGCCCCGTGCGTGCGCCAAAACGGAAGCGCTGCAGCGGCAAGTTCGGGGCCTCGCCCAGGTCCAGGTGGATGAAGCTGACGTAGGGTTTATCTTCCCCGGCGACGGCGCGCCATTGCGCCGAGCGCCGCGCATGGTCGTCCGGCGTGCCCGGATAGGCGAGCCAGCCATCCATTTGCTCGCCGATCCAGGCGGGCGACTGCTGCGCCAGCCCCGCCACCAGCAGCGGCAAGGGCGCGGACGGCTTGGGCAGCAGGCGGATGCCGGGCGGCAGATGCGTCTCGCCCCAGTCGCGCAGCATGGCCACCTGTTCGCGGAACGCGGCGCCGCGCTGCTCGAAGTCGCGGCCGAAGACGGGATATTCGACAGGACGGTCGCCGCTGGCCACGCCCAGCAGCAATCGCCCGCCGCTCAACTGGTCCACGCTGGCCGCCGCTTTTAACGTCAATACAGGCTCGCGCAGGGGCAGCACCACGGCGGCCGTGCCCAGCAAGATGTTCTCCGTGATGCCGGCCAGGTAGCCAAGATAGGTAAACACCTCGAAGACCTGGGCCGCGTCGCCGAACGACGGGTCATACAAAGGCACGTCGCGCAGCCACAGGGCCCTGAAACCGAGGCGGTCGGCCAGCTTTGCCAGCGCCGCATGCTGTTGCAGGTCCGGTTCGCCCGGCACGCGGCCGGACGCCGCATTCGCCTGGCGTCCCGTGGACGACCAGTCATTATCGAGCGGCAGTTCCAGCCCGATGCTGAAACCGCCCTGCCCGAGCTTCGTCATGGCGCCCATATCAATCCCACTGCGGCGCCAGGCCGTCCGGGTTGGCCAGGCGTTCGCCACGCTCCAAGGTCGCCATCTGCGCCATCTCGTCCGGCGACAGGGTGATGCGCTGGAAATGCAGGTTCGCTTCCAGGTTGGCCCGTTTGGTGGACGACGGGATCACGGCAAAGCCCTGCTGCAGCGACCAGCTCAGGGCCACTTGCGCCGGCGTCACGCCGTGTTTTACCGCGATGGCCATGATGACGGGATCGACGACCACCTTGCCGTACGCGAGCGGCATGTAGGCCGTGATGTGGATGCCCTGGCGGCGTGCGAAATCGATGACGGTGCGGTTTTGCAGGAAGGGGTGGATTTCGACCTGCTGCGTGGCGATTTCCGCCGCTCCCACCGTGTCGATGGCTTGCTGCAGCTGCGCATTCGTGAAATTCGATACGCCGATGGCTTTCGTCAGTCCCTGCGCCTTGGCGTCCGCCAACGCCGCCATGTACTCGGCGACGGGAATGGCGTCCTGCGGCGACGGCCAGTGGATCAGGGTCAGGTCCAGCTGCTCCAGCTGCAGCTTGTGCAGACTGTCCTTCAGGCTGGGAATCAATTTGTCGCGCTGCAGGTTCTCGATCCAGATCTTGGTGGTGACGAACAGCTCGTCGCGCGGGACGGGGCTGGCGGCGATCGCCTGACCCACTTCGGCTTCGTTGCCGTAGATTTGCGCCGTGTCGATATGGCGGTAGCCGACGTCGAGGCCCGTGGTGACGGAATCGATGACGACCTGGCCCTGCAGGCGGAAGGTGCCCAGGCCGATTTCAGGGATGGCGGTGCGATTTGTGGTGGCGTTCATGCGGTAATCCTCTCAAGTCAATGTCGATGGCCACACTATGCGCCCATCCTTTGTTGAGAAAAATACCGCTGATATCAAATCATATTTGATCCACAAGCAAGTAAAACCATGCCCATGCAGGAAATCGGGGAAAAGTCGCAGCCGGCTCTTGCATTCCCGTTTTGGTCTGCTATAATTCGCCACCTTGGCCTGGTAGCTCAGTCGGTAGAGCAGAGGATTGAAAATCCTTGTGTCGGTGGTTCGATTCCGCCCCGGGCCACCAAGAATTCGTTTTACATTCACAAACGCCACCTTCGGGTGGCGTTTTTGTTTGTGGACTGTCTATACAACACGCAGGCCGTTTCCGGCCCGCAACCACTCCCCCGGCGCCGTCAGCGCCGGGCAAACATCCCTCTTACCACATCAAATCATCAGGAATCTGGAACGCCGCATACGGATCGTCCTCGTCCACTTCCGTGCTGGCCTGTTTCACGCGCACGACGATGGCGGGGTCGCGTTCGGCGATCTTGTCGGCGATGATGCGCGGCACCAGCTCCACGGCGCCGCCCAGGCAGATGATGACCAGGCGGCCCGCCACCAGGTGGGCTTGCACGGCGGCCGTCACGTAGATGCGCTCGATCTTGTTATTAAATGTAAAGTTGTACGGCACGTCGCCGTTGTTGCCCTTGCTCTGGCGGTTCTTTTGCACCATTTGCGCGATCTGCGCCACGATGGCCTTCTGGTTGGCGGCCGCGTCGCGCTGGGCGTTCAGTTCGCGCGCCCGCTCGGCATTCTTGCGCTGGGTCTCGAGCGCGGCCAGGCGCACTTCGTCGACGCTTTGCGTGCCGCTCTTGCGCTCGTCCTTTTTCTGCTTGCTCTTGTCCTGGTTGGCCAGCTTGACCTTCTTCTTGTCGACCAGGCCGGCCTTTAAAAACTGCTCTTGCAACGAGACCATAACTACTCCGTATTGAGGGTGCGCCGGCCAAGGCAGCGGCATCGGCCGGTGGAAAGACGCTAGCATAGCAAAAAACAGGGGCGCTGCCGCCGCAACATGGCTGCCCGGGCCAGCTGGCGGGCGCCTTCTGCCTGCCAGTAACAAAAAGACACACTCGAGTGGGAATTTTGTTGATAAATGTCATATAGTTAGTTACGTTTTGCATATCGGCATTGTCTGCCGATTGCATCGCCCCCTTCCACCGACTGCGTCTACAAGGATTTGCCATGAAACAATTAATCGCCCTCTGCATCGCCGCCGCGTTTGCCAGCACCGCCTTTGCCGCCGCACCGGAAGCGGCGCCCGTCGCCAAGACGGCCCAACAATCGAAGATGACGACCTGCAATGCGGACGCCGCCGGCAAGAAAGGCGATGAACGCAAGACCTTCATGAAGGAATGCCTGAGCGCCAAGCCGGCACCGGCCATGACGCAGCAAAACAAGATGAAAGCGTGCAATGTCGACGCCAAGGACATGAAGGGCGATGCCCGCAAAGCCTTCATGAAGGAATGCCTGAGCGCGCCGAAGAAATAAGCGCCTCGCCTGTTTGCCCCCCCAACGCCAGCGTCGACGCTGGCGTTTTTTTTACGGCGATGCGTACGCCTGCATGAGCCGGTCAAGGAAACCGAACAGCTGGCCGTTCATGGCGTGCCAGTCGTGGCTGCGCAAGACCGCTGGCGGCTGCACGAAGCGGTGCGGCTCCAGCATGGCCAGCTCGGCTTCCGACGCGGCGATCAGCAATTCGACCACCTCCGGCGTGAACTCCATATGGCACTGGAAGCCGTACACCAGCCTGCCGTATTCGATGATCTGGCGGGGGCAACCTTCGCTACAGGCGATGACCGTCGCGCTGTCAGTCAGGCCCGGCATGTCGCTATGCCAATGTCCGGTTTCCAGCACGTCGCCGAAATGGGCAAACTTGTCGTTCGCCCGCCCTTCCGCCGTCAGCATGACGGGGAACTTGCCGATCTCCTTTTCAGGGCTGTGCGCCTGGCGCGCGCCCAGGGCTGCGCCTATCAGTTGCGCCCCCAGGCAGACGCCGACGACCGCCTTGCCCGCCGCCGCACATGCGGCAATCAGGGCCTGTTCGGCCGCGGCGTCGAAATGCGGGCATTCCTCGCGCGTCGTCGACGGCGATTGCGGTCCGCCCATGACGACCAGCAGGTCGATGTCCGCGATGGACGGGGGCAGCGGCTCATGGGCATGGACGCGGGAATACGTGGCCGCGTAGCCGCGCTCGCGCACCCATGTCTCGTAGGCGCCCGGCGCCTCGAACGCTTCATGCACGATGAAATGGACTTTCATGATGTTCCCTTTCTGTGGCGAGGCATTAAAAAACTATGGCCGGCCCAGCACCTGAGCCAGCACGCCGGCGAACGCCTGCGCGCCCGCTTCATCCATGCTCGACACGGTGATCCGCAATCCCTGCGCCGGCGCCTGCACCCCAAACGCTTCACCACCGCGCACCAGCCAGCCATGCCTGGCCAGCGCCAGCACGGCCGCCTGGCTGCTGCCCGGCAGCGGCAGCCACAGGTTCAAGCCATCGGCAGGACTGGCGCAAACCAGGCCTTGCGCCGCCAGCGCATCGGCCAGGATGCCGCGGCGGCGCGCATAGTCTGCGCGGGCCAGGGCCACCTGCGCCAGGACGTCCGGCGACGACAGGCAGGCGCTCACGGCGTCCTGCAAGAGATGGCTGACCCAGTTCGTGCCGGGCGCCAGGCGCAGGCGCAGGCGCCGGGCGGTCTGTTCGTCGCTGGCGACGACGGCCAGGCGCAGGTCGGGGCCGAAGATCTTGGACACCGAACGGACCAGCGCCCAGCGCCGGGCGGCAGGGGGAATCACGTCCCGGTAGCCGGCGACGGACAGCAGCGAAAAATGGTCGTCAACGATGACCAGCACGTGCGGATAGGCGGCCAGCACCGCGCGCAGCTGGTCCGCGCGCGCCGCGCTCAGGCTGCAGCCGGTCGGGTTGTGTGCGCGCGGCGTCACGATGACGGCTTGCGCGCCTTGCGCCAGCGCCCGTTCCAGCGCTCCGGCCTGCATCCCCTCGGCATCGACCGCCACGCCAACCGCGTGCAGCCCCGCGATGCGCAAGGTGTTGATGCTGCTGACGAAGCACGGGTCTTCCACGGCCACCTTGTCGCCCGCGACCAGGTACGCGCCCAGCAGGCGCTCGACCGCATCGACCGCCCCATTCGTCAGGGTGATGTCGTGCCCTTCCGGGCAATCGCCGGCCAGCCAGCGCCGCGCCAGGGCTTCCAGCGCCGGATCCAGCGTGGCCTCGCCATACAGGCGCGGACGGTAGGGCTTGCGCGCCAGGGCCGCACCGATATCGGGCAACCAGGCCAGGTTCGGATTGCCGCCGCCCAGGTCGGCCAGCGGCGAGCCGGGCAGCAAGCCTTCCTGCTCGCCGGGATCGCGCTGCGCGCGGATGGCCGTGCCCAGGCGCCCTTGCGTGACCGCGATCCCGGCCGTCACCAGGCGCTTGTACGCCAGCGACACGGTATTGCGGTTGACGCCCAAGGTCGCCGCCAGCTCGCGCACGGTCGGCAGCGCCTGGCCCGGCGGCAGTTCGCCCGCCTGCGTCAGCGCGCGGATGCTGTCGAACAGCTGCGCCGCGGTTTTCCCCTTCATCTTCATGATGGTCTCAGACATGATATATTTTGGCATAGGACAATCATACATCACTGCGGCGACTCCTGCCGCTTATAAGGCTGACACAAGGCTGACACATGAACAATGACACTCCCCTGCCCACTCCCACCATGCACGTGCAGCATGGGCGCTGGCCGCAGGCCGTTTCCGTGGACGACTTCCGCCGCAATCTGGCGGCGGTGCATGCGCGCATGGCGGCCGCATGCCAGCGGGTCGGGCGCGATCCGGCCGGCGTGCGCCTGTTGCCCGTCAGCAAGACCAAGCCCGAGGAGAGCCTGCGGCTGGCCTATGCCGCGGGTTGCCGCCTGCTGGGGGAAAACAAGCCGCAGGAAGCGGGCCGCAAGTGGGAAGCGATGGCGGACCTGGCCGACCTGCAATGGTCGGTGATCGGCCATTTGCAGACCAACAAGGCCAAGCTGGTGGCGCGCTTTGCCAGCGAGTTCCAGGCCCTCGACAGCCTGCGCGTGGCCGAGGCGCTGGAACGGCGCCTGCAGGCGGAAGGGCGCGGGCTCGACGTGTTCGTGCAAGTGAACACGTCGGGCGAAGCCAGCAAGTACGGCTTGCCGCCGGACGAAGTGGCTGCCTTCCTGCGCCAGCTGCCCGCCTTCCCGGCGCTGCGGGTGCGCGGATTCATGACATTGGCCCTGTTATCGGCGGAAGCGGTGCGCGTGCGCCGCTGCTTCGTGCTGCTGCGCGAACTGCGCGACCGCCTGCGCCAGGACGCCCCGCCTGGCATCGGCCTCGACGAGCTGTCGATGGGCATGTCCGGCGATTATGAAATCGCCATCGAAGAAGGCGCCACCGTCGTGCGGGTCGGCCAGGCCATCTTCGGCGCGCGGGACACGCCGGACAGCCACTACTGGCCCGCGGCGCAGACGGAGTAGGCGGCCCGACGCGCCCCGCAGGTAGCCGTGCAGTCAACCATGCCGAATGATCAAGATGACATGCAGAACGATAGCGCGTAATATTTTTACCATACTGCTCAGCTCGGCAGCACAGCTCCTGGGGAAAGGACGGCAGCGTGGCCGCGTCAAACGATCTCGCGCACTGGCGCGGACAGATTTTTTCGCGCCTGCTGCAGGTGGTATTGCTGCTTGGCATCATCACCGCCATTCCCAGCGCCTTGCTGGCGGCGCGCGAAGCTATCTGGTCCATAGTCGCCCTCGACGTGCTGGCCATCGGCTGGGTCGGTCTCATCTGGCATCTGCGCGCCATGCCCTACCGCTGGCGCGTGTGGCAATTCCTCATCGTCGCCTACCTGGTGGGCGTGGGCCTGCTGTTGAAAATCGGCCCCGTCAGCCAGATCTACATGATGCTCATGCCCGTGCTGGCGGCCCTGCTGCTGGGGATGCGGCCAGCCTTGTCGACCCTGGCCCTGACTTCGCTGACCATCTTTTTCCTCGGCTTGCATCCCGACGTCGCCCTGCACGTGCAGGGCGTGCCCGACTCCCCCGTGCTGCGCGCGCTGATCGTGGCCCTGAACTTCCTGTTCATCGCCGCCGTGCTGACCCTGTCCTGCGCCTTCCTGCTGCGCCACTTGGAACGCAGCAGCCAGGCCCTGTCGCAGCTGAACGCCGACCTGCGCTTGACGGCCACGGCGCTGGCCCGCCTGAACGACATGGTGATGCTCGCCGAAGTGACCGATGCCCCCGGCGGCGCGGCGCCGGCCACGCGCATCATCTTCGTCAACGACGCCTTCGAGCGCAGCAGCGGCTATGCGCGCGCCGAAGTGCTGGGCCGCAGCCTGCTGTTCCAGCAGGGCCCCGCCACCGATGCGGGCGAACTGGCGCGCGTCGCCGCCGCCATGGCCAATGCCCAGCCGGCCAGGGCGGAATTGCTCAATTACAACAAGGCCGGCAAGGCGTACTGGGTCGAAGCGGAACTGGCGCCGTTCACGGATGCGGACGGCAAGCAGACGCACTGGGTGGCCGTCGAGCGCGAAATCGACGAGCGCAAGAAATCGGAAGCGGACATCCACCGCCTGGCCTTCTACGACGTGCTGACGGGCCTGCCCAACCGGCGCCTGCTGATGGACCGCATCGGCCACCTGCTGGCCGCCGCGCCGCGAGGGAATACAATCAGCGCGCTGATGTTCATCGACCTCGACCACTTCAAACACATCAACGACGCGCGCGGCCACGCCACCGGCGACGCGCTGCTGCGCCTGGCCGGCGGACGGCTGGCGCAGCTGATGCGCAAGGCCGACACGGTGGCGCGCATCGGCGGCGATGAATTCGTCGTGCTGCTGGCGCACCTGGCCGAAGACCTCGACAGCGCCGCCCGCGCGGCGGCCCAGGTGGCCGAGAAAATCCGCGCCGCCATCGCGCGCGACTTCGAGATCGACGGGCAGTCCTATCATTGCAGCGCCAGCATCGGCGTGACCCTGCTGCCGAAAGCGGGCCAGCAGACGCACGACCTGCTGCGCGAAGCGGACATCGCCATGTACCGCGCCAAGGCGGAGGGACGCAACGGCATCGCCTTCTTTGAAGCGGCCATGCAGGCGGGCGTGGAACGCCGCCTGACCCTGGAACGGGCGCTGGCGCGCGCCCTTGATGCCCATGCACTGTGCATGCACGTGCAGCCGCAGGTCGACCGCCATGGCCGGGTGACGGGCGCCGAATTGCTGATGCGCTGGCCGCAGGCGGACGGCAGCCATATCGCGCCCGGCACCTTCATTCCCATCGCCGAGGAATCGGGGCTGATCGTCAGGCTCGGGCACTGGGCTCTGCGCGAGGCGTGCCGCGCCGCCGCCATGCTGGCGCAGGCCGGGCAGCCCGTCGCCCTGTCCGTGAATGTCAGTCCGGCCCAGTTTCGCCAGCCCGATTTCGCCGCCCGCGTGCAGGCGGCGCTGGCCGAACACGGCACGCCGGCCGGCGCCCTGATCCTGGAACTGACGGAAGGCCTGCTGATCGACCAGCGCGATGCCTCGCTGGCGCGCATGCGCGAACTGGCGGCCCTGGGCATCCGCTTTTCCATCGACGATTTCGGTACCGGCTATTCCAGCCTCGCCTACCTGACCTCGATGCCGCTGTACGAACTCAAAATCGACAAGCGCTTCATCGACGACACGCCGCACGATGCGCGCGACACGGCCATCGTGCAAGCGATACTGGCCATGGCGCGCCACCTGGGCTTGCGCGTGGTGGCCGAAGGCGTGGAAACGCAGGAGCAGGCCGACTTCCTGCTCGCCCACGATTGCGACGGCTTGCAAGGCTACCTGTATGCGCGGCCCATGCCGCTGAACGACTTTCCCGGCTGGCTGGCCCGGTATCAGGCTTAGCTTTCCGACATTTCCTGCACGAAACTCCTCCGCTAGAATACCGGCCTCATAGCCTGTACCTTCACCATCCCCTTTGATTAAAGTGATCCCCGATGCGTCTGGTTCTTCCCCTGCTGCCGCTCCTGCTGCTCTCCCTGCTCCCCGCCGCCCATGCGGCCCCATCCACCGCACCCACGCCCATCACCCTGGACCAGGCCATGGCCGATCCCGACTGGATCGGCACGCCCGTCGAAGCGGCATGGTGGGGCTGGAATGGCCAGCTCTACTACAAGCAGAAACGTCTCGGCTCGCCCCTGCGCGACACCTATCAATTACCGGGCGCGAACGCCAAATTCAATAGCGGCAAGAAGGTCGACGATGCGCAGCTGGCCAATCTCGACGGCCAGCACATGGTGGTCAACCGGGCCGGCACGCGCGCCATCCTGCTGCGCAACGGCGACTTGTTCGAGCGCGACCTGAAAAGCGGCGCCTTGATCCAGATCACGCGCGGCGTGTCCGCCATCAGCGACCCGCAATACTCCGCCGACGGCGGCGCCGTGCAATACCGCAGCGGCACAGACTGGTTCAGCTGGAACCGGCTTGACCGCCTGAGCGCCCCCGTGGCCCTGTTGCGCGCCGTCAAGGACCCGGACGCCAAGCCGGAAGCGGACGCCCTGCGCGAACTGCAGCTGCGCCTGATCGTCAACCTGGCGCGCCAGAAGGAAGACCGCGACGCCAGCCGCGAACGCCGCCATGAAGAGCGCCGCCTGGACGCCACGCGCGCGCCGGAACCGATCTACCTGGGCGACAAAATCACCATTTCCGGCAGCGCCCTGTCGCCGGACGGCCGCTGGCTGCTGTTCGTCACGCAGGACAAGGCCGCCGAAAAGGGCAAGCTGGGCAAACTGGCCCGCTATGTCACGGAAACGGGCTATCCGGAAGCGGACGACGAGCGCACGCGCGTGGGCCGCAACATGCCGATCGCGCAAAGCCTGAAACTGGCCGACCTGCGCACGGGCCAGGTGCGCGACATCGCTTTCGATAACCTGCCCGGCATCGCCGCCGACCCGCTGGCCGCCATGCGCGCCGAACAGAAGCTGCCGCCGCTGAAAGGCAACCGTGCCGTGCGCATCGACGCCCAGCGCGACGGCATCGCCTGGACCGACGACGGCGGCAAGGCAGCCGTGCGCATCCGCGCCATCGACAACAAGGATGGCTGGCTCGCCAACGTCGACCTGGCCAAGGCCGCCCTCGTGCCCATGCACCGCATCAGCGACACGGCCTGGGTCAACCGCCGCGCCGACGAATTCGGCTGGCTGCCCGACAACGCCACCCTGTGGTATCTGTCCGAAGAAAGCGGCTACGCCCACCTGTACACGAAAACGGGCGCGGCCCCGGCGCGCGCCCTGACCAGCGGCCAGTGGGAAGTGAGCGCCGTCGAATGGAGCCGCGACGGCAAAACCGCGTATTTCATGTGCAACCGGCAGGCGCCAGGCACGTATGAAGTGTGCGCCAGCACGGCCAAGGAGGGCGGCGCGCGCGAAGTCACCGGCTTGAAAGGCGTGGAAAACTTCGGCCTGTCGCCCGATAACGGCAAGCTGCTGCTGCGCTATTCCACCAGCTATATGCCGGCCCAGCTTGCAACCGTTGCCGTTACGGGCGGCAAGGCCAGTATCCTGACGGATACGCGCAGCGACGCCTTCAAGGCGCGCAGCTGGGTCATGCCGGAACTGGTGCAAGTGCCGTCCACGCATGGCGCGGCGCCGATCTGGGCCAAGCTGTACCGCCCGGCCCAGCTGGAAGCGGGCAAGAAATATCCCATCGTCATGTTCGCGCACGGCGCCGGCTACCTGCAGAACGTGACCGAACGCTACCCCGTCTACTTCCGCGAACAGATGTTCCACAACCTGCTGGTGGAGCAGGGTTACATCGTGCTCGACGTCGATTACCGCGCCTCGCTCGGCTACGGCAGCGCCTGGCGCACGGCCATCTACCGCCAGATGGGCCATCCGGAACTGGAAGATTTCATCGACGGCGCCAACTGGCTGGCAGCCCGGCACCAGGGCGACATCAAGAACGTGGGCATCTATGGCGGCAGCTATGGCGGCTTCATGAGCCTGATGGCCCTGATGCGTGCGCCGGAAATCTTCAAATCCGGCGCCGCGCTGCGTCCCGTGACGGACTGGACCACCTACAACCACGAGTACACGGCGAATATCCTGAACACGCCGGACGTCGATCCTCAAGCGTATAAAATCTCGTCGCCGATCGAATACGCCGACAAACTGACGGGCAATCTCTTGATCGCCCACGGCATGATCGACGACAACGTGTTCTATCAGGATTCCGTACGCCTGTCGCAGCGCTTGATCGAGCTCAAAAAGGATAACTGGGAAATGGCCAGCTACCCGATGGAGCGCCACGGCTTCGTGCAGCCGGAAGCGTGGTATGACGAGTACCGCCGCATCTATCAGTTGTTCCAGAGAACATTGAAATAAACCCCGATGCCCGCTTGATGCGGGCATTTTTCATGGACTCATTCAGTCAAACGGCACGGGCCGCGGCGTCGTGTCCGACGATGGCGGCAGGATCGGCAGCACGATATGCGGCTGCTTGCCCGTCAGGGTTTTCAGGAAGGCCACCAGCTTGCCATTTTCATCGGGCGTGAAGGTGCGGCCCAGCTGCAGGCGGCCCATCACGTCGACGGCTTGCGTCAGGGTTGCCGCCTCGCCATCGTGGAAGTAGGGATACGTCAGCTCCACGTTGCGCAGGGTCGGCACCTTGAAATTGAAGCGGTCCGCATCCTTGCCCGTCACGGCCGAGCGTCCCTCCGCCGTCATCGCCGTCTTGTACGGCTCGACGACGCCCATCTTCTGGAAGGTGTTGCCGCCCACGGCGGGACCGTTATGACAGGCGATGCAGCCGCTCGATTTGAACAGCTGGTAGCCGGCCAGCTCGTCTTTCGTCAGCGCGCTCTTCTTGCCCGACAGCCATTGGTCGAAGCGGGAACCGGGCGTCACCAGCACTTCTTCAAAGGCGGCGATGGCGCGCGTGACTTGCTCGATGGTCAGCTTATCCTGGCCAAACACTTGCCTGAACTCCGCGCGGTAGGCGGGAATCGAGGCCAGCACGTCGATGGCAAGCTCGTGCGTAAAAGCCATCTCGCCGGGATTGGCGATGGGACCGCCCGCCTGCTCCTGCAAATCCTTGGCGCGGCCATCCCAGAATTGCGCCACGTTCATGCTGGAATTGAGCACGGTAGGCGAATTGATGGGGCCGCGCTGCCAGTTGTGGCCGATCGACGTCTTGATATTGTCCGTGCCGCCCATGCTCAGGTTATGGCAGCTATTGCAGGAAATAAAGCCCGAACGCGACAGGCGTGGATCGAAAAACAGTTTCTTGCCCAGCTCGACCATGGCCGGATTGGCCACCTTGGCGGCGGTGATCGGCTGGATCGGTTCCTTGTCGGCGGCGTGCAGCACGTTGCCGAAAGTCAGGCTGGCGATGAAGAGGAAGGGGGATAAGGTGCGGCGCATAGTCTAACTCCTGGAAACATTCCCGAATCGGCGGCGCGCGCCGGCGCGGGAATGCAGCGCACCGGCCCGGTTGCCACCCGTACATCGCTGGTTGGATGTTGATTTATATTAACTTTGACTAGTTAATAAGGAAAATGACCGGGATCAAGGTTCTGGCCAAGTGCGAATCGCGCTTGCCATTTACGCAAGCGTGGCACATGATGAGCGCATGCAAACGCCAACCTACTCCGCCCTGCTGCGCGCCGCGTGCGCCAGCTTCCTGCTGCTGGCCGCCAGCGCCTGCGGCAGCGCCCCCACGCAAGATGATGCGCCGCCCGCCCCCGGCAATGCCGGCTTGCTGGCGCAGATCCAGGCGGAAGTGGGCGCCGCCGCGTGCGATTCCACCCAGCAATGCCAGACCATCGCCATCGGCGCCAAGGCTTGCGGCGGCCCCGAGCGCTATCTGGCGTGGTCCAGCAAAAGCAATGACGGCAAGAAACTCAAGGCACTGGCCCAGGCGCAAGCCGAGGCAAGCCGCAAACAGCAGCAGGCGGACGGCATGATGTCGACCTGCTCCATCATCACGGACCCGGGCGCCACTTGCCAGGCGGGACGCTGCGTGCTGCAAAAGAGCGGCCTGGGCGGCAGCTCGGCCATGTAAAAAAGCCGCTGATTCAGCGGCTTATGAGGCTCTATAACAGTTCAGTCAGGACTGCAATTGCAAGGTCTTGACGATCTTGCTTTCCACCTTCTCGCCCGCGCCCGACATGGCATTCTTGCCTTCCTTGCGCAGGAGCAATAAATGGTCGCCGCTGACGCCATACTGGCGCGTCTCGTCCGTCTTTTGCGTAAAGCTGATGACGACAAAGGCACGCCCGCTCACATCCACGTGGAAATGGCTGGCCAGCGGCGTGCCGTCCGCCGCGATCCACACATCGAGGCCGCCTTCGAACTTCTTCACATACTTGCGGTCTTTCTCAGGCACCTTGTCGAGCGACAAGGTAAAGCTGAGCAGGCGCGCCGGCTTGCCCTTGTAGCTATCCATTTTTTCGCCGCTGAACACGGCTTCCTCGATTTCGCGCGACAGGGTGTCCGCCGCCGACACCATGGAGCGCAGCTCCGTCGCCTTCATTTCCCCCAGCGCAAAGCCGATCGGCGCCTTGGCCTTCGGATCCTTCACCTTGGCGCGCTGCTCGGCCTCCACTTTCGCCAGCAGCTCCTTACTGTAGAGCACTTGCAAGCCCGACGGCCCGCCCTCGACCGCCACCGTGGCCTGGCCGCTATCCTCTTCCGCCGCCTTGCCCTCGCCTTCGCGGCGCCAGGTTTTCGATTCGACCTGCGCCTTGATCGGCATCTGCCCCTGCAAGCGCGCCAGCGCCGCGTTCAGCTCGGCCAACCCGTCGGCCCGCGCCGCGCCGCACAACAAACCGAACAAACCCGCCACCGCCAGGCCTTGCACTCCAATACGTCGCTGCATCGCCACATCCCTTTCGGTCATACAAGGATGCCAAAACACCATGTTTTGGCCATCTGTTGCATTTGAACACAGCCAGCTCTGGTCAGGTGGAAAGTCTTTCTGCTATAATTCGCCGCCTTGGCCTGGTAGCTCAGTCGGTAGAGCAGAGGATTGAAAATCCTTGTGTCGGTGGTTCGATTCCGCCCCGGGCCACCAAGAATAAAAAAACGCCACCTTCGGGTGGCGTTTTCTTTTGTCCGGCACCGCCGTTCCCCCTCTGGCAAAACCATAAGCGTGACTTTTTTCTGTCGCCGCCGAACCCATTGTGCGAGAATGCCCCTCCCCACTGGATGGTGCGCATGATGATCAGACTCGCCGCAATCACAACTGGAATGACACTGCTGCTGGCAGCTTGCAAGCCCGCGGCCACGGCGCCCGCGCATGACATTCCTGCGGCAATGCGCCAGACCGCGACCACCCTGCTGCAGTCGAAACTGCTGCACGCGACCTCGATAGCCGTCGTTTATCGCGGCCAGGAGTTCATCCTGCATCAAGGCGAGCTGGAGACCGGCAAGGCCAATCCGCCGAACGATACAACGCTGTATGAAATCGGCTCAGTCAGCAAAACCTTTGCCGGCCTGCTGCTGGCGAACGCGGTGCTCGATGGGAAGGCGGCGCTCGACGATCCCATACAAAAATACCTGCCCGCCGCCTACCCGAACCTGCAGTCGCAGGGGCAGCCCGTGCGCTTGCGCCATCTGATCACGCACACCAGCAATATGCCGGGCATGCTGCCATTGCAGGTGAACACCGTATTGCAGGATTTCACGGCACACGCCACGCCGGCAAAGCTCAACGCAGCCTATGCCAACTACGGACAACCCCAATTCTGGCAGGACTTGCATACAGTCAACATCAACGGTCCGCTGGGCAAGGACTACGCCTATTCCAGCGCCGGCACCGAACTCGTTGCGCACGCGCTCGAAACCATCTACGGCATGCCCTATGAAGTGCTGCTCACGCAATTTCTCGCGCGCGAAGCCGGCATCCACGATACCAGGCTGAGAATCGCAGCCAAGGATGCCGGCCGGCTGGCGCCCGGCTACCACAGCGACAATCCCGTCATCACGACACCGATGCCGCAACTGCCCTGGGGGGCCGCCGGCAACCTGAAGTCGACCATGCCGGATATGGCGAAGTACCTGCGCCTGCAATTGGGCAACCATCCCGCCGTCGTTGAATCGCACAAGCCGCTGCTACGCTTTCAGGATGACTTCAGCATTGCCTATTTCTGGAACATCGGCACGAATCGCCAACTGGGCACGCATTACGTCCACCATGGCGGCGTGCCGCGTGCGCAAGGCTACGCCTACATCGTTCCCCAATATCAGCTCGGGGTCTACATCATCACCAACCAGAGCGGCGACGCCACCGCCGGCGCCATGGAAAGCGCGCTGGCGCATCTCTTCGACACCGTGGCATCCATGGAAAGCGCGCAGTAGGCCGGGCCTGGTTTGGCACATCCTCGTGCCGCTGCTTCGATTCCACCCCGGGCCAGCAAGCACTCAGCAAGCCATGACAAAAAAACCAACCTTCAGCCTGGCATTTTTCATCGGCACTGTCACGCTGCCGGGCTTCGCCCCTATGCGCAGTACCGCACAGTAACATCGGCCGCATCGGCCTACTCTGTTGTCATGACACAGGGAGATATCGCATGCTGACGATCATACTGATGCTGGCCCTGCTGGGCCTGGCTTTACTGTTTGCGCCCGGCCCCGTGCGCCGCGCCTTGCTTGCGCCGCACCTGCTCGCGCTGTTCAAGCGCATCTTGCCGACCATGTCCGAGACGGAACGCGACGCGCTCGAGGCGGGCACCACGTGGTGGGATGCGGACCTGTTTTCCGGCCGGCCCGACTGGCCCAAGCTGCTGGCGTATGGCCGCGCCATGCTCACCGCCGAGGAGCGCCACTTTCTCGAGCACGACGTCGAACGGCTGTGCGAACTGGTCAACGACTGGGAAACGCAACAGCAACTCGACTTGCCGCAGCAAGCCTGGGACTACATGAAAAGCCAGGGTTTCCTCGGCATGATCATCCCGAAACAATACGGCGGCAAGCAATTCTCCGCCTACATGCATTCGCAAGTGGTGATGAAGCTGTCGAGCCGCTGCTCGGCCCTGGCCGTGACCGTGATGGTGCCCAATTCGCTGGGGCCGGCCGAACTGCTGTTGCACTACGGCACCGAAGAACAGAAGGATTACTACCTGCCGCGCCTGGCCGCCGGCACGGAGATTCCCTGCTTTGCCCTGACCAGCCCGTATGCAGGTTCCGACGCGGCCGCCATTCCCGACCTGGGCGTCGTGTGCATGGGCATGCATGAAGGGCGCGCCACTGTCGGTTTCCGTCTTACGTGGAACAAGCGCTACATCACCCTGGCGCCCGTGGCAACCTTGCTGGGCCTTGCATTCCAGACCAGCGATCCCGACCATTTACTCTCCGACAACGATGCGCCCGGCATCACTTGCGCCCTGATCCCCGCCAGCCACGACGGCGTGGTGATCGGCCGCCGCCACCATCCCTTGAACGCCGCCTTCCAGAACGGTCCCACGTCCGGTCAAGATGTCTTCATCCCCATCGACTGGGTCATCGGCGGCCAGGCGCAAGTGGGGAAAGGATGGCGCATGCTGATGGAGTGCCTGGCCGCCGGCCGCGCTATCTCTCTGCCCTCGTCCAGCGTCGGCATGGGCAAGATGGCCGTGCGCGGCACCGGTGCGTATGCGGCCGTGCGGCGCCAGTTCAACATGCCCATCGGCAAGTTCGAAGGGGTGCAGGAAGCGCTGGCCCGCATGGGCGCGAACCTGTACTTGATGGATGCGGCCCGCACCCTGGCCGCGCACGCCGTCGACCTGGGCGAAAAGCCGGCCGTCATTTCCGCCATCGTCAAATACCACGTCACGGAACGGGGGCGCGCGCTCGTCAACGATGGCATGGACATTCTCGGCGGCAAGGGCATCTGCGTGGGACCGAACAATTTCCTCGCCAGCGCCTACCAGCAAATCCCCATCGCCATCACCGTCGAAGGCGCCAACATCCTCACGCGCAGCCTGATCATCTTCGGCCAGGGCGCCATCCGCGCGCATCCGTATGTGCTCAGGGAAATGGCCGCCGTCAGCGAAAGCGACGGCCGCAAGGCCGTGCGCGATTTCGATGCAGCCTTCTTTGGCCACATGGGCTTTGTCCTGGGCAACCTGGCACGGGGGCTGTGGTACGGCCTGGGCGGCGCGCGCCTGGCAGCCGTGCCCGACGACGGCGCCGCGGAACTGGCGCCCTATTACCGCGCCCTGACGCGGCTGTCGACGGCGTTTGCCGTCATGACGGATATGTCGATGTTCGTGCTCGGTGGCGAACTCAAGCGCCGGGAACGGCTGTCCGCCCGCCTCGGCGACGTGCTGGCGCAGCTGTACCTGGCGTCGTCCGTGCTGAAGCGCTACGAGGACGATGGCCGTTTCGCCGCCGACCTGCCCTATGTGCACTGGTCGCTGCAAGATGCGCTGGTCAAGGCGCAGCAAGGCTTGACGGGCGTGCTCGATAATTTCCCCGCGCGCGGGCTGGCCGTGCTGCTGCGCACCCTGCTGTTTCCGTTTGGCCTGCCACACCGTCCGCCATCCGACGAACTGGGCAGTGAAGTGGCGCTGGCTCTGCAAACGCCGGGCGCCGACCGCGAACGGCTGCTGGCCGACGGCCATGTCGCCAGCGACGCCGCAGATCCCGTGGCCTGCGCCGAGCGGGCACTGGCCCTGCTGCCCGACGTGCTGCACATCGAAAAACGCCTGAAAGACACGCCCGCAGGCGCGGCCCTGCGGCACTTGCCGCAAAGCCTGTCCGCCATGCAACAGTGGCTGGCCGCAGCCAAGGCGGCAGGCGCCGTCAGCTGCCAGGAACACAATACCTTGCTGGAATATGCGCGCCTGGCCGATGGCGTGATCCAGGTCGACGATTTTCCGGCCGAGGCGGCGCAGCCAGCACACTTGCCGGTACACGAGGCCGATACCGGCAGCCGCGCCGCCTAGGCGAATTTGCGACCTATACTGAATGGAGCGGGCGCGGTGCCCGCTCTTTGCAGAAAGGAGTCGATCATGACGCGCAAATTCATCGATTGCCGGGAATTTCCAAGCGACACACATTGCTCGGTGGCCATCTCGGCCGACAGCGAGGAAGAGCTATTGGGTATTGCCGTGGAACACGCGGTCTCGGTACACCATCACCACGACACGCCGGAGCTGCGCCAGCAGCTGCGTCAACTGTTCAAGGACGGCATGCCGCCCGAACACTTGCCCATGACGGGACAGGCCGGCAGCAGCGGGGCCTCGCACGCGCACTAGCCTGCCAGGGCTTGCGCCGGTTTCTGCAAGCGCAAGCCCAGCACGAGCGGCACCAGCGCCGCATACACGACGATCACGGACAGCCAGACGGCGCCGGGCCAGTGCGCCCTGACGCCAAAATAGATGCTGGAAAACACCAGCGGGCACAGCACGGACGCCAGGCTCACGGCCGAAGCCAGGACACCCTGGAACTGGCCTTGCCGGTCCTCGGCAACTTGCCGCGTCGCCAGCGACTGCAAGGCCGGCGCGCCGATGCCGCCCAGGGCGAACACGGGCATGATGGCGAAGATCATCCAGCTGCGCGTGGCAAACGCCATGACGAGCAGCGCCACGCAGGCGCAAGCCACGCCCGTCAGGATGGTGGCGCGTTCGCCCAGCAGTTTCACGGCCGGACCGGGCAAGAAGGCCTGGGCCAGCGCCTGGCACACGCCAAAAGCGCCCAGCGACAGGCCGATCCACAGCCCGTTCCACGCGAACGCATCGTGTCCCCACAAGGCCCAGCACACGCCATACACTTCCCCGGCCGCGCTGAAGGTAAAGAAGATGACGGTGATCGGCAGCAAGCTTTTCTCCGAGAAAACCCAGCGCAAGGGGCGCAAGGGATGCAATGCCGCCAGGTCGATTTTTCCGCGTGTCGGCGTTCGTGATTCGGGCAAGCTCAACCACGCCAGCAACAGATTGCCCGCATTCAAGACGGCCGCCGCCATGAACGGCAGGCGCAGCCCGTAATCGCCCAGCGCGCCGCCCAGCACGGGCCCGATGATGAAGCCTGCGCCGAACATGGCGTTGAGCAAGCCGAAGCGGCGCGCCCGCTGGTTCTCGGCCGAAATATCGGTGAGATAGGCGGTGGCCACGGAAACGTTGGCGCTGGTCAACCCCGCGATGGCGCGCCCCAGCAGCAGCATCCACAGGCTGGGCGCGAAGGCGAGGAACAGGTAATTGACGGCCGCGCCCGCCAGCGACAGCAGCAGCACGGGACGCCGGCCCAGGCGGTCGCTCAATGCGCCCAGTACCGGCGCAAAGATGAACTGCATCAGCGCGTACAGGGCCGTCATGATGCCGATATACGGCGCCACGTTATCGGCATGCGTGACGTCCCGCAGCAGCGCCGGCAGGATGGGGAAGACCAGGCCGATGCCGACGGCGTCCAGCACGACAGTGGCGAAAATGACGGGCAGCGCCGCCACGGGAAGGGATTTCTTCATATACTCAATCTAAATATGTACTCAGTACATAAATAGTATTCCTCATCTTGCCGCATCATCAAGCGTTATCTGTACTCAGTACACTTCGTGTATGATCGGGGCAACATGACGATTCCTGCCGACCTCCGCTCCCGCAAACGCCTTGCCACCCGGCAAGCCATCTCGAACGCCGCCACGCGATTGTTCTTCGTCCACGGCTTCGAGCAAGTGACGGTGGACGAGATCGCGGCCGCGGCCAGCGTGGGACGCATGACGGTGTTCAACCATTTTCCCCGCAAGGAAGACATGTTCTTCGACCGCGAGGAAGAGGGACGCGAACTGCTGCGCGACGCCCTGCGCCAGCGCGATCCCGCCATCGCTCCCATCGAAACCCTGCGCCTGCTGGCGCACCGCCTGGCGGCAGAGGACAGTCCCTACCTCACGTTTTCCGCCGCCGGCCAGGGCTTCATTGCCACCATCGAGGCCAGCGCTACCTTGAAAGCGCGGGCGCGGGCGATCCGCGACGAGCTGGCGCACGTGGTGGCGCAAGCGCTGAGCGACGCCACGGGGCGCGATGCAAGCGATCCCCTCGCCCACCTGGCGGCCAGCCTGCTGCTGGCCACCTGGAGCACCGCCCTCATCGAAGCGCACCGTGCCTTCGCGCAACATGGCGACGCGCAACTGGCCAAGGCCGGCTTCCTGTCCCTGGTGGACCGGGGACACACGGGCTTGAACGCCGCCATGGCGGGCACGCCCTACGTCTGAAGCGGCAGCCCCGTCGTTCAGGCAGCCCAGCGTCTGTCGCAGCGCAAGCCTTCGTACTTCCTTGTTTCATTTGCCAGCACCTGGGCTTGCGTACCGTCTGGCGCCTTCCTATCATGAAACCACGCGCTGGCAAACGATGCATGCAGGCCGGCACGCGGGGACAGTCCTCCTGCTTCCCGTCACCATACCCATAACCGCATGCAGCCGCTGGGAGGTACACGATGAATACCTTGACGAACGGCCAGCTCAATGAGTTGCAAGCCTCATTGAGAGGGCAACTGTTACAAACAAACGACGCCGGCTACGACAGCGCGCGCGCCGTCTGGAATGCGATGATCGACCGGCATCCGGCCCTCATCGCGCGCTGCGCGGGCACGGCCGACGTGCGCGCGGCGCTGGCATATGCGCGCGACCACGGCCTGCCCCTGGCCGTGCGCGGCGGCGGCCACAATATCGCCGGCAGCGCCTTGTGCAACGATGGCCTGGTGATCGACCTGTCGGGCATGCGCTCGGTGCATATCGATCCGCAACAACGCCGCGCCCACGTCGAAGGCGGGGCCACCTTGCACGACTTCGACCACGAGGCGCAGGCGTTCGGCCTGGCCACGCCGCTGGGCATCAATTCCACCACGGGCGTGGCAGGATTGGCCCTGGGCGGCGGCTTTGGCTGGCTCAGCCGCACGCTGGGCCTGGCGGCCGACAACCTGCTGGCGGCCGACGTCGTCACGGCCGACGGCCAATTCCGGCATGCGAGCGCGACGGAGCATCCCGACCTGTTCTGGGCCTTGCGCGGCGGCGGCGGCAACTTCGGCGTGGTCACGCGCTTCGAATTCCAGCTGCATCCGGTGGGGCCGCAAGTGACGGCCGGCCTCATCGTGTTTTCCTATGCGCAAGCCAAGGCGGTGCTGACGAAATACCGCGATTTCGTCGACGGCATGCCCGATGAATTGACCGTCTGGGCCGTCTTGCGCAAGGCGCCGCCGCTGCCCTTCCTGCCGCCGGAAGTGCACGGCCAGGACGTGCTGGTCCTGCCCGTTTTTTCACCCGTGCAATCTGCCGCCATGCAGGAAACGATCGAGCGCATCGGCAGCTTCGGCCAGCCGCTGGGCATGCACCTGGGCAGCATGCCGTACACGGCCTGGCAACAGGCCTTCGATGCGCTGCTCACGCCGGGCGCGCGCAATTACTGGAAGTCGCACAACTTCACGCAGCTCAGCGACGCGGCCATCGATACCGTCATCCGCCATGCCGGCAAGCTGCCGACGCCGCAATGCGAAATCTTCCTCGGCCTGCTGGGCGCGCAGGCGAGCCGGCCGGCGCCGCAGGATACGGCTTATCCGCACCGCGACGCCCTGTACGTGATGAACGTGCACACGCGCTGGGACGAGCCAGCCGATGACGCGCGCTGCATCGCCTGGGCACGCGACTTCTTCAACGACGCGGCACCGTATGCGACGGGCAGCGTGTACGTCAATTTCCTGACCGAGGATGAAAGCGGGCGCACGGCCGACGCGTATGGCGTGAACTATCCGCGCCTGGCGCGCATCAAGAAGCAATACGATCCCGCCAACCTGTTCCGCGCCAACCAGAACATCTGTCCGGCCGCCTAGGCTGCCACGGCGCAGCGCCTTGCAATCCCTTGATCCAGGGCAATGCAATGCGCTCGCCGCCCGCTTACAATCGCCGGCTTTGCCCCTCCTCCATGCGCCACGCTCCCGAACTTCTCCTGCCTGCCGGTTCCCTGGCCAAGATGCATGCCGCCTTCGACTATGGCGCCGACGCAGTCTACGCGGGCCAGCCCCGCTACAGTTTGCGCGTGCGCAATAACGATTTTTCGACCTTGCAAGCCTTGCAGGAGGGAATTGATGGCGCGCATGCGCGCGGCAAGCAATTCTTTGTCGCCAGCAATATCTTCGCCCACAACGCCAAACTGAAAACGTATTTGCGCGACATGGAGCCGGTGATTGCCATGCGCCCGGATGCCCTGATCATGGCCGATCCGGGCCTGATCATGATGGTGCGCGACAAGTGGCCGGAGATTCCCGTGCACCTGTCCGTGCAGGCGAACGCCGTCAACTGGGCCGATGTGAAATTCTGGCACCGCATGGGCTTGACGCGCGTGATCCTGTCGCGCGAACTGTCGCTCGACGAGATCGAGGAAATCCGCCAGCGCTGCCCGGAAATGGAACTGGAAGTATTCGTCCACGGCGCCCTGTGCATCGCCTATTCGGGCCGCTGCCTGCTGTCCGGCTACTTCAACCACCGCGACCCGAACCAGGGTACCTGCACGAATTCCTGCCGCTGGGATTACAAGGTGAAAAATGCCACCGAAGACGCCAGCGGCGACCTGGGCGGCATGCAAGTGGTGCCGCTGGAATTCCACCAGGCGCTGGCCGAGGCCGACAACAACGCGTTTTCCGCCCTGCACCAGCAGCCGCGCCACCCGCTGGCCGACCAGCCCTATCTGATTGAAGAAGCCCAGCGTCCGGGCCAGCTGATGCCGATCCTCGAAGACGAGCACGGCACCTACATCATGAACTCGAAGGACTTGCGCGCCGTGGAACACATCGAGCGCCTGGTGAAAATCGGCGTCGATTCGCTGAAGGTCGAGGGCCGCACCAAGTCGCTGTACTACGCGGCGCGCACGGCGCAAGTCTACCGCCAGGCCATCGATGACGCCGTCGCGGGCCGGCCCTTCGACATCGGCTTGCTGGGCCAGCTGCAAGGCTTGGCCAACCGCGGCTACACGGACGGCTTCTACCAGCGCCACCATACGCAGGCGCACCAGAACTACATGCGCGGCGCGTCCGAGGCGGACCGCAGCCAGTACGTGGGCGACGTGCTGGGCGTGACGGACGGCTGGGCCAGGGTGGACGTGAAAAACCGCTTCGCCGTGGGCGACCGCATCGAAGCCGTGCATCCGGGCGGCAACCGCGACTTCACCATTACCCGCATGCTGGCCGACGATGGCAGCGAGATCCAGGTGGCGCCCGGCAGCGGCCACTTCGTGCGCATCGAACTCGACGGGTCCCTCGACAAGGCCTTGCTGGCGCGCTATTTGTAACCGCCAGTCTGGAGCGCGGGGTGGCAAACCAGTATGTAAGTGTTTGATTTGACAAGAAAAATTCCCGCTGGCACGGCCTGAATAATTTGTTTAGGCTTCAACATTGCTATACGATACGGCCACCCTGCGCCCGGGGGCCTTATCGGCATCCCGTGCGTCCCTGACACGTTCACCGGAATCCCCGATGCCACCTGCCACCTCTGCCCTGATCGCCAATGACGCCGTCGTCCTCGGCCTGCTCGCCATGACCCTGGGAGCCGTCTTCTGGACCGCCTCCCGCCAAAATGGCTTCTGGAAAAAGTTTTACACGTATATCCCGTCCCTGCTGATGTGCTATCTGATCCCGGCGTTGCTCAACACGTTTGGCATCATCGACGGCAACACGTCCGGCCTGTACGCCGTGGCGCGCGACTACCTGCTGCCCAGCGCGCTCGTGCTGCTGTGCGTGGCCATCGATTTCGGCGGCATCATCCGCCTCGGCCCCAAGGCCATCATCATGTTTCTCACCGGCACACTCGGCGTGATGCTGGGCGCCCTCGTGTCGTTCGAAGCCTTGCGCCTGATCCACCCGGAAACGGTGGCGGGCGACACGTGGCGCGGCATGACGACTGTCGCCGGCTCGTGGATAGGCGGCGGCGCCAACCAGGCGGCCATGAAGGAAGTGTTCGAAGTGGACGCCACCCTGTTCGGCCAGTTCGTCGCCGTCGACGTGCTGGTGGCCAACGTCTGGACGGCAGTGCTGCTGTTCCTGGCAGGCCGCGCGGGCGCCTTCGACCGCTGGACGGGTGCCGATTTGACGGCCATCAATGCGCTCAAGGACAGCATCGAAAGTTACCGCGCCCAGCACGCGCGCGTGGCCACCCTGACGGACATCATGATCATCCTCGGCGTGGGCCTGGGCGTGACGGGCCTGTCGCACTTCCTGGCCGGCCCCATCATCAGCTGGATCAATACCTTGCCCGCCGCATGGCGCCTGCAGGATTACAGCCTGACGTCGAATTTCTTCTGGATCGTCGTGCTGGCCACCACCTTCGGCTTGCTGCTCAGCTTTACCCGGGCGCGCAGCCTGGAAGGCGCGGGGGCATCGACCATCGGCTCGGCCATGCTGTACGTGCTGGTGGCCACCATCGGCATGCACATGGACCTCGGCGCCCTGCTCGACAAGCCGTTCTTGTTCCTGCTGGGCCTGATCTGGATCGCCGTGCATGGCGGCTTGATGCTGCTCGTCGCCAAGCTGATCCGCGCCCCCCTGTTCTTCATGGCCGTGGGCTCGCAGGCGAACATCGGCGGCGCCGCGTCGGCCCCCGTCATCGCCAGCGCCTTCCACCCGGCCCTGGCGCCCGTCGGCGTGCTGCTGGCCGTGCTCGGCTACGCGCTGGGCACCTACGGCGCCTACATCACGGGCTTGATCTTGCGCAGCATGGCGGGGTGACACTCCTGGCAGCACGGTAACGACAACGCCAGCCTTCGGGCTGGCGTTGTCATTGCTGCGCAGTATAGGCACTGCCTGCAGGAAGCTAGCGACAGTTGCTATGGAGCGACACAAACATAAATAAAAGACAACATCGTGTCACAAATGACAGGAAGTAAGATAGTATTTTGAAGCAACATATTTTCTATAAAGTAATTTTTTCTGATTGAAAAACAGTCAATTGCACGCAACAAAGTTCGAAACGCGCCCGGCCTGTTCGCCCTCATTGAAAGTACGTTCTCGAACGCCACGCTCTTGCGGCGCCATGAAATCGCTGATTCTTGCGCCATCTCCAAGCGTGGCAGCGGCGTCCGCTGCCTGACGCGGACGCTGCCAGAGCCCCTCAGGACAGGAATTGACACCGTGCGTTCAAAAGCAGCCGGCAACATTTTTTGCTAAGCAAATAAAACCTAACAAGGAACAAGCAGTGAATATTTTCATGGTGCGCCCCACCACTCGCAATATCGGCAACGATCTCATCGGCTACGCTACGGCAGAGCTCCTCTATGAGGTGTTCGGAGCGGCCACCAATGTCGTCAGCATTCCTGCCTTGAAGGGACCGCAATTTGGCGGCCTGGTGCCACGCCAGATTTACGATATGAATCGCCTCGCCGACGCCGTCATCGTGGGCGGCGGGAATCTGTTTGAAAACGGCCAGCTGTCCTATGATGCCCAGGCCGTCAATGCCTTGCGCCGGCCGATGATGCTGATGGGGCTATCCCACGGCCGCATCACGGGGCGCGACGGGCAAATGGAAGACCGCACCGATGCGCTCAGCCCGACTGCGATACGGCACCTGGTCGAGCATGCCAAGGTGGCCATGGTGCGCGACACGGGTTCGCAGGAAATCCTCGCCGACCTTGGCGCCAAGGTGACGGTCGGTGGCTGCCCCACGCTGTACCTGCCGCCGAATGCCGAGGGCGATGCCGCCAAGGGCGGCGTGATCATTTCCATCCGTCACCCCATGCGCATGAGCGTTCCAGCCACCTTGCAGTGGCGCATCGCCGAAGACTTGCGCCGCCTGATTGCCGCCCTGCGTGCCGAATATGCGCAACCCGTCTACCTGGCTTGCCACGACTACATCGATCTCGAATTTGCCGCCGGCTTCCCGGAAGCGGCGCCCCTGTACTTTGACGAAGTCAGCCGCTACATCGAAGCGCTGCGCACCTGCAAGCTGCACGTCAGCTACCGCCTGCATGGTTTCCTGCCCTGCCTGGCCATGGGCTCGCACAGCATCAACCTGTCGTATGACGAACGGGGCCGCTCGATGCTGTCGACCATCGGCATGGCGTCGTGGGATGTTGATCTGATGCAAAGTGGCGACTGCGTGAGCGCCATCATGGACCGCGCGCGCTCGGTCGCGCAGTATCGCCGCGCGCGCCAGGACGCCCTGCCGCTGATACAAGAGTTGCGCCAAATCACGGTGCGCGGCTTGCAAACCTTGCGCACCCTGGCATCGGAGCAATGAAGATGAGCGCTCCATCCTCGACACAGGGCGTGTGGCTCAAGTGCCACGTCCGTGAACTCGCCCCGTGGGCAACGATGACCGAGCGTGTGCTCAGCGAAATTATTTCCACGGTCGAACAAATGAAGGGCGCTGCGGCAGCCCAGGTGCTGCGCCAGCATGGCATCGAGCGGCTGCACGAAGTGATCGACACCGACGATGTGACGTCCTTGCGCAACCAGGTACTGGAACGCTTGCGCCAGCCCTTGCTGGCCATGGCGACGGCCGTCGGCCGCCAGGTCCTGGGCTGGGATGGCGATTTCTATGTGGATGACTATTTGATCCTGCGCATCAACTTCCCTTACGAAGTGGCGCGCAAGACCAATCCGGCGAGCGAAAATCCCGGCATTGGCCGCCTCAGCGCGACCGTGCGCGAGCAGTTTCAGGCCCGTAAGGTCATTGACCCCGTGTACGCGCCGAAAGACTATCACCGGGGCCACCCGCCCGCCGCCTGGGCACATGGTCCACACATCGATAGCTGGGCCGGCCATTCGCGGGACGGACGCAATATCTGGTGGGCCATTGGCGAAGTGCCCGCGGAAGCGGGCATGGTGCTGTATCCGGAACTGGCCAACGCCTCGCTGCCCTGCGAGCGCCGCACGCTGTACCTGCAAGCGGGCTACCGCCTGCCGGTGCCGACTTATCTGCCGCTGGCGGCAGGCGAGATGCTGGTCTTCGATCCAGAAGTGCTGCACGGCACGCACCTCAATACGACGGACGCGACGCGCGTGGCCATCTCCATGCGCCTGAATGCTTCCCGTCCGACCTTCGATCCCGCCTGTTTTTACTCGCGCGAATTCTGGCGCCGGGCCGCCGATATCGAACAGGGCCACGATGAAGTGCTGCACCTGCGACGCGAAGACAATTTCGGCGCGCCCGTCGTCGTCGCCCCCGTGCAGACGCCGGCAGCCGTTCCCGTCGTTGCCGGCCAGCTCGACCAGGCGAGCGGCGTCATACATGGCCAGCTTCCTGCTGACGGGCCCGACACGCAGCGCATCATCGTCGATGCCGCGCCGTATCGCATCATGCTGGTGCGCACCAGCGACGGCACCCGCGCCTACGATGCGGCCTGCCCGCATTACGGCGTGGACCTGGCCGATGGCGGCTGCGATAGCGACAAAGTGTATTGCCCGGCCTGTGCCATCTCGTTCGACTTGCAAACAGGAAAATCGTCCTGCCCGTCATTGACACTGCAACCGTATGACATCCGGCAAGACGGCGCAGCCATCCGCATCCGTGTTGCGCCGCCAGAAGCCGTGGCGCCATGAGCGTCGCCCCCGTCAGCGTCATCATTTGCACCAGGAACGGCTGGTCACGGGGCTTTCTCGAGGACACCTTGCAATCGCTGCTGGCCCAGTCCCGGCCGGCGCAGGAAATCTTGCTGATCGACGATGCCAGCAGCGACGGCACTGCCGCTTGCGTCCACGCTGCCTACCCGCACGTGACCATCGTGCACAATGCGGGCACCGGCCTGGCGGCCGCCAGGAACACGGGAGTGGCCGCCGCCCGTTGTCCATGGGTGGCCTTCATCGACGACGATGACATCTGGCTGCCTGAAAAACTGGCCGAACAACTGGCACAGGCAGAAGCATCCGACACGCCAGATGCAATTGTGTATGCATCGCAAGTTGCCACGCTTAACAGCCATGGCGGCAATCCCGTGGCCTGGGCAACGCCACGGCAATTTGCCGCCTGGCCCGCCTGCCTGCTGGGTTCTCCCATCCAGCCATCCGGCGTGCTGCTCAGCAAACGACTGCTCTCCCGTATCGGGCCATTCAGCGAACAGCTGAAGGAAGGCGCCGCTTACGATTACTGGATACGCTGCCTGAGTGCCGGCATGTCCATACACTACAGTAGCAACGTCCTGCTGCACTATCGGCAACATCATCCGCAAATGACAGCAATGTCGCGCAAGCTCGAGCATTTCCTGCATATCGACGCCATGCTCACGCCGCACCTTGCGCGGCTGGCGCCAGCACTGGCCAACAGGATCCGCTCAGCACGCAAGCTGAACAATCTGCGTTCCCTGCTGAACCATACCGGTATACCGGCAGCAACACGTTACTGGCGCGCCAGCGCCCCTTGCCCGGTGCCCGGCCTGCGCACTCTTTCCTATTTCTTGCTGGATACTGTTGCATGCCGGGCTCCGCACCGGATTCGCCACACGCTGCGGCAGCGCGCCATGCAGCTGCTCATCGGCAAGGAAACGCCCTTGCCCGGGCTGTGCCCGAAACGATCCGGACACCTGACGTAAAGGTCCGCAACGCCAGCACTCACGCTGGCGTTTTTTGTTTTTCGGTCACTTTTTCCACCAGACCACTCTCTGTTTGGCCTCGCCGCTTGATGGGAAAGCGCGCCCCACAATGTAGCAGAAACCCCTCAAAACCAAATTTCCGCACCATTTTCGTGCAAAATCTGCGATGATAGTTGCCCAAATAACCGATTACCTCCATGGAATTCTGATGAAATACGCATCTGCTCACGAGTATGTCCAGCATGTCGCCGCACGCAATCCAGGTCAACCCGAGTTTCTGCAAGCCGTCACCGAAGTCATGGAGAGCTTGTGGCCATTCCTGGAACAGCACCCGAAATACGCGGAACAAGGCTTGCTGGAACGCTTGATCGAGCCGGAACGCGTGGTGATGTTCCGCGTGTCGTGGGTCGATGATCATGGGCAAGTGCAAGTCAATCGCGGCTACCGCATCCAGCACAGCATGGCCATCGGGCCGTACAAGGGCGGCATCCGCTTCCACCCGTCCGTGACCCTGTCCGTGCTGAAATTCCTTGCATTCGAGCAAACGTTCAAGAATGCACTGACCACGTTACCGATGGGCGGCGGCAAGGGCGGCGCCGATTTCGATCCGAAGGGCAAGAGCCCGGGCGAAGTGATGCGTTTCTGCCAAGCCTTCGTGAGCGAACTGTTCCGCCATGTGGGTTCGGACACGGACGTGCCGGCCGGCGACATCGGCGTGGGCGGGCGCGAAGTGGGCTATATGGCCGGCATGATGAAAAAACTCAGCAACCGCGCCGACTGCGTGTTCACGGGCAAGGGCGCCAGCTTCGGCGGCTCGCTGATGCGTCCGGAAGCGACGGGCTACGGCACCGTGTATTTCGCCGAAGAAATGTTGAAAACGCGAGGCCGCTCGTTCGAAGGCATGCGCGTGTCCGTGTCCGGCTCGGGCAACGTGGCGCAATACGCGGTGGAAAAGGCCATGGCCATGGGCGCGAAAGTCATCACCGTCTCCGATTCGAGCGGCACCGTCATCGACGAGGAAGGTTTCACGCCGGAAAAGCTGGCCATCCTGATGGAAATCAAGAATCATTTGTATGGCCGGGTCAGCGATTACGCCGCGCGCACGGGCGTGCGCTTCGAGGCGGGCGTGTCGCCATGGCATGTGCCGGTCGACATCGCCCTGCCCTGCGCCACGCAAAACGAACTGGACATCGACGCTGCGCGCACCCTGATCGCCAATGGCGTGCAGTGCGTGGCCGAAGGCGCCAACATGCCCACCACCATCGAGGCAGCCAAGGCCTTCGAAGCGGCCGGCGTGCTGTACGCGCCGGGCAAGGCCAGCAATGCGGGCGGCGTGGCGACATCCGGCCTGGAAATGAGCCAGAACGCGGCCCGCATATCGTGGCCGCGCGAAGAAGTCGATGCACGTTTGCTGCAGATCATGCAAGGCATCCACGCCGCATGCAAGCAATACGGCACGCGCGCGGACGGTTCCGTCAGCTATGTGGATGGCGCCAATAT
The DNA here is from genome assembly GCF_030397735.1 of Janthinobacterium sp. SUN120. NCBI lineage: Bacteria > Pseudomonadati > Pseudomonadota > Betaproteobacteria > Burkholderiales > Oxalobacteraceae > Janthinobacterium > Janthinobacterium sp. SUN120. Next base: position 49,974 of record NZ_JAPUBW010000006.1, read on the forward strand.
CGCCGGCTTCGTGAAAGTGGCCGATGCGATGCTGGCGCAGGGTGTCATTTAAAGCATTTCAGGTTTCATCAGGCTCTTGCGGCTGATGGTGCGGCCCGACACCATGAACTCGCCGTTGCCGCGGTAGTGCAGGGTTTCGGGCAGCTTGGGCGACGTGGCCACGTGGGCTTTCACGCACTCGAAAATGAAGAAGCCGCCCTTCGGGTTGCCCGCCACCTGGGCCAGCTTGCATTCGAAGTTGGCATAGCACTCGGCGATCAGGGGCGCGCCCACCTGCTCGGCCGGCTGCGGCGTCAGGCCGAAGGCCGTGAACTTGTCCGTGTCTGCGCCGCTGCAATTGCCGATGGCGACCACCTGGTCGACCATGTCGGCCGTGGGCAGGTTGATCACGCATTCCATGCTGCGCTTGATCATTTCATAGCTGTGGTTCGCATCGGAAATGAAGCAGCCCAGCAAGGATGGCGTAAATTCCATCAGCATGTGCCAGGCCATGGTCATGACATCGCTTTCGCCCTGCCACGTTGAACTGACCAGCACCACCGGCCCCGGTTCGAGGAAGCGCCGGATGTCGGCGACGGGATAATCTTCTTTGTGGTAATTTTTCATGCAGTCTCCAGGACGCGGTACGCCACAGCATAGCCCAACGGCGCCTTGCCGGGCGCGCGGCTGGCCGCTGGCCGCGCTCATCCGCGCCGCGATTTGTGCCATTCGTCGCAAATTTCTCCCCAATGGAGATGTTGCACAATAGAATACACTGATCAACTACTCAAGGATACCGCCATGCGCCCTCTGTTCCTGTTGTCAGTCCTGTCCCTTGCCTGCCTCTCCACCCTCGCGCATGCCGACGAGCAAACCCGCACGGTCGGCGCCTTCAACGCCATCGATATCCGCGGCCCCATCAGCATCGAAGTCGAATCGGGCAAGGAGCAAAGCCTGCTGCTGCGCGGCGACCAGAAATTCCTCAGCGGCGTGATCACGGAAGTGGTCGATGGCGAACTGAAAATTTCCATGAAGGACAAGGACATCAAGAAAACGGAAGGCGATCCGCGCATCATCATCACCATGCCCACCTTGCGCAAGATGATCGCGGAAGGCGCGGGCGAAAAGATATTGACCAAGCTCAATGGCCCAAGAGTCGACATCAGCTACAAGGGTGCGGGCCGCCTGGCCGCCGATGGCCAGGTCGACTGGCTGCGCCTGAAGGCGCAGGGCGTGGGCGAAGTCGATACGAAAGCCTTGCTGGCGAAAAACGTCGACGTCAATTTCGAAGGCATCGGCTCCGTCAAGGTGTATTCCTCGGGCGAACTGAACGCCGTGGTGCGCGGCATGGGCGAACTGACGTATTACGGCAAGCCGAAGATCGTGCACAAGTCGATCGCCGGCATCGGCAGCGTCAATGCCGCCAAGTAAAATTTCCTAAAACAACAAGGCCATCAGGCCAGGGGAGACCGCATGACCGCAACACCCGAAACCCAGGATAACGATGCGTCGCTGGTGCTGCGCGAAGACGAGGGTGGCCTGGTCACCCTGCGCCTGAACCGTCCGCTGCAATTCAATGCCCTGTCGGAAGCCATGCTGGCCGCGCTGCAGGCTGAACTCGACCTTATTGCCGGGCAGCCGCACGTGCGCTGCGTGGTGCTGGCCGCCGCAGGCAAGGCTTTTTGCGCAGGACACGACTTGCGCCAGATGCAAGCCACGCGCCAGCTTGCGTATTATCAAACCCTGTTTGCGCAATGCTCGCGCGTGATGCAAGCCATTCAAACCTTGCCCGTGCCCGTGATTGCCCGCGTGCACGGCATCGCCACGGCGGCCGGCTGCCAGCTGGTCGCCAGCTGCGACCTGGCCGTGGCGGGCGCATCCGCCCGCTTTGCCGTCTCCGGCATCAACGTGGGCCTGTTCTGCGCCACGCCGTCCGTCGCCCTGTCGCGCAATGTGTCGCCCAAGCGGGCCTTCGACATGCTGGTGACGGGCCGCTTCATCGACGCCGACACGGCCGCCGACTGGGGCTTGATCAATGAAACGGTGGCCGACGCGGCGCTCGACGACGCCGTGGCGCGCCTGGCGCAGCAAATCATGGCGAAAAGCCCGACGGCCATCCGCTACGGCAAGCAAATGTTTTACAAACAGCGCCAGCTGCCGCTGGACGACGCGTATGCGTATGCGGGCGACGTGATGGCGCGCAACATGATGGAAGAGGATGCGGAAGAAGGCGTTGCCGCCTTCCTCGAGAAACGGCCGCCAAACTGGGCGCGGCCGTAAAGCAGCTTAGCGCTGTTCCTTCATCTGCTGCTGCACAGAAAGACTCAAGGTACCGAGGTCTTCCTTGCCCAGCAGCGGCAATTGCGCCAGCAGCTGCATCAGGGCGGAACTGCCCGTCACGTCCAGCTCGGACGACTGCACCAGCACCGTGCCGGCGCCCGTGAAGTCGATCTGCTTTTCCTCGCCCGACAAACTGAAACCGGTGAGCGCGCCGGCGGCCGAGGCCCAGCCCTGCACGTGGGCATAGTCGTAGTGATACGACGGGCTGGGGCAATCGGCCCAGCCCAGCACGGCCTGCTCATCCACGCGGCACGGCAATTCCAGGAAATGCACGGGGCCGTTCGACGAGGCGATGACCTTGCCCGTGCCGATCATGGTCAGGTAGCCGGGCAGGGTCGATTCCTGGCAAATCACGTCCTTGGTAAAACCCAGCAGGTTTTTCGCGCGGATGGTCATGTTGGCGTTGTCCAGGTCGTAGCACGCCAGGTCGTTGCCGTTGTCGCCCAGGATCAACTGGCCTTGCCCTTGCGCCACGACAAAGTGGTGCACGTATTTCGGTGCATTGAAGGCATTGCGCACGATCAAGTCGAGCACGCTGCTGCCCATGGCTTCGAAGCGCAGTTCGCCATAGAAGGCGATCATCTTTCCCTTGCGAATGAATATCTGTTCCTTGACGTCGATGACATACGAAAAACGGTTCAGGTTATCGTTCTTCGGCAAGGTATCGGGATTGTAAATCGTCATGGCTTACCTTTCGCTCGCTTGGATGTAGACCGTGCCCTGGCCCGTGAATTTCACCTGGTACGATTCGCCGGACGCCTGGCCGACGAAGGTTTTCCAGTTCAAGTCCGTGACGATGGTCGAGCTCAGCTGCCCCGTGTGGCCGATATACGCTTGCGGGTCGACAAACACGGGCACGTCCGGCGTGACGGGCAAGCCGATGGCATTGCCGTCCGACAAAATCGCCACTTCGCCCGTGCCTTGCAGGGTGGTGGTAAACAAGCCCTGGCCCGAGGCCATGCCGCGCACCACGCCCTGCACGCCGCCCTGGTTGCCGAGGAACATGGTGCCGGCCGTCAGCCGCGCATCGAAGGCCAGCAGGGAATCGCTTTCCACATAAAACGTTTCGCCGCGCACGGGGACGATGGTGACGAACAGGCCGCCCTGCGCATAAAACACGCTGCCCGTGCCGCGCGCCGACATCAGGGCATAGCCTTCATTCGTGACGGCGCGCATGGCCAGGCTTTGCACGCCCTGGCCGGCCAGGAAGGAGCGGCTGAACGCCACGTCGCCCTGGTAGGACACCATGGCGCCCTTGCGCGCGAACACTTCTTCATTGCCGAGTTTGACCTCAAGCATCTTTTCATTGATTTGCTGATAGACAGGCATCGCGGGTCCTCGCTGACTTAACGTTCGGCGGGCTGGATGAACACCACGCCCTGGCCTGTGAATTTGTGCTGGTACGATTCGCCCGAGCTCTGGCCGATCATCGTGCGCCAGTTGACGTCGAAAACGAATTCCTGGCGGATATCGCCCTTGAAGCCGACGAAGGCGTCCGGGTCCACGCGCAGCGGGTGCGCGGGCGTCACTTCCAGCATGATCAGGTTGCCGCGCGAAATGACGGCCAGGTTGCCGTGCCCTTCGACGGTGGTGGAAAACAGGCCCTGGCCCGAACTGGCGCCGCGCAGACCCGCAAAGCTGGTGCCCGTCTTCAGGCTCGTGTCGTAGGCCAGCAGGCTGCTGCTTTCGATGGTCAGCTTTTCACCCGTCAACGGAATGACGGTGATCTCGGCCGCATTCTGCGCGAAAAACACGGTGCCCGTGCCGGCGGCCTGCATCACCTGCATGCCTTCGTTCGTCACCTTGCGCTTGAGCGCGCCGAACAGGCCCTCGCCACCGAGCAGGGATTTTTCAAATTTGATGCTGCCCGTATAGGCGACCATGGCGCCGGCAATCGCCAGCACTTTTTCATCCTGCAGGCGCACTTCCAGCAGGCGGTCGGTATTGGTGCGGAAACTGGTCACGCGCGACTCCCCAAGAATGCCAGGGCACAAAGCCATGGCTATCCGACAAGATACCGTTGGCGTTACCGCCATGCAAGTGCTATTCCTCCCGAACGGGGGTGGGTGAATAAAAAAAAGCGTGCCCGAAGGCACGCCTTGCGTTCAAGCAAAGAACGGTTTATTCAGCCAGCACCGGCTTGGCGCCGCGCGCGTTCTGGAACAGCGGCACGGGATCGTTGGTATTGACCTCGACCACCGTCACGCCCTGCACCACGCCAGCCACCTGGTAGCCGACGGCGCCCAGGTGACGCTTGCCTTCGGCCAGGTTGGACCAGCTCAGCGAGACAGTCGCCGTGCCGCCCGTGAAGGCCGTGCCCGGCATCAGCGCCTTGAAGCCGCCATTCGACAAGCCCGGCGCCAGTACCCACGACGACAAGGTGTAGTCGGCCTGGCCGTTTTGCGGCGCAAAACCGATCACGCACACCTTGTAGGTACCGGCGGCGGGCAGGCGCAGTTCCACTTGCTCATTGGAACTTTCATTGCCGCTGCTGCCGACCAGCACATTGGCGGCGTTGTAGACCTCCATGTCCATGTCGGTATTCGCGCCGCCCGTCGTTTCGGCATCGTAGGTGGCAAAGCGCGCCGCCAGGGTGCCGGCCGGGATCACCACATTGTGCACGTTCACACCCGTGGCGCCGCCCGCCTTGCAGGCGGCCGATGCGGCGGCGCCCGTCGTCGCCTGGCCGATCGTGCGCGCCTGGCGCACGGCTTCGACGAGACCCGACTTGACGCCCACCAGCGCGCCCGAGAAGCCCGTGCCCAGGGTCAGCACCTTGCTGCCCGTGGCCGCTTCGCTGCTGACCAGCGGAATGGCCACCAGCGCCGTGCCGCGCGCCGTCAGGGGGCTGCGCACCGTGTGCGTGCCATCCGTCCAGCTCAGGGCGCCGTAGGTCCAGGTATTGGCCGGCGCCGTGGTGCGCGTCAGCTTGACCTGGTACTGGCCCTTGGCGCCCGGCGCCAGGTTCAGGCTGGTAGGCGTCACCGCCACCGTGTAGCCGGGCAAGCTGGCCGAGACGTTGTAGACGGCGCTGCTGGCGCCCACGTTGGTCACCGTGCGCGTCAGGGTTTGCGTGCCCAGCACGTTGGCCGCCGTCAGCGACGCCAGGTTCAGGTTATAGGCCGCGATGGTACCGATGGCCTGGCATGTGGCGGCGCTGTAGACCTTCAGGTTCAGGCCGCACAGGAAGCGCGCATAGTCGATTTCCGACATGTCGTACACGAGGCCCGGATCGGCCGCGCTGTTCGGCGCGATGTGGCCGGCGCCCTGGCCCCACGGCAGCTGGCCCGAGGTCTTCGCCGTGGCATCCCACGACACGGAACCGTTCAAGCCATCCGAATAGGTGCTGAAGGCCGTCGTCATCAGCGCCGACTTGATGGCCGCGGGCGACCAGTCAGGATGCTGCTGCTTGAGCAATGCCGCCACGCCGGCCACGTGCGGGCTGGCCATCGAGGTGCCGGAATAGAAATCCCACTCGGCCGCCGGCGCCACGCCGCCCGCCGCCACGGCATCGCGCTGCGCCTGCGTCAGGTCGGCCGTCACGCCGGCCAGCACGTTGGTGCCGGGCGCCGAGAGATCCGGTTTCAGGATGTTCGCGTTGGCCACGTTCGGCCCGCGCGAGGAACGGTCGCTGACGATCGGCGCCTGCACCGTCGTGTCGGCGGTGGTGTGGATTTCGCCCAATGCCGCCGTGCCGTCGGGCGTCGCCGCCATGAAGGCCTTCAGCGCGTCGCCCTGCGCCTGCGCCAGGTGCACGGTCGACAGCGCATGCGCCTGGTTGATGACGGTGTTGGCGCCGCCGGCCACGTTGGCGATGATCACGCCCGCCGCGCCCGCCGTTTTGGCGTTCGCGCTCTTGTTGACCAGCACGTTGCCGCCACGGTCGCACACGAGTATCTTGCCCGCCACTTTCGCCGGGTCCAGATACGCCGACGTGGCATCGGCCACGCCGAAGCAGCGCAGCAAGTTGACATCCGTCGGCAGCACGCCGGCCAGGCCCGCGTCGCGCGACTGGATCAGCGGCAGTGCCGGCGTATTCGCGTTGCTCGATGCGCCTTCCAGTTTCGTGCCGCTGCTGAGAGTGACGTTGGCCGCGTACAGGCGGTTGTGGGTGGAATTGGCCACCGTCGCCAGCCATGGGCTGATGTGCGAGACGGGCGCCGGCACGTCGGGCGCAGGCGTGGCCGGGCCGGAATTGCCGCCGGACGTGGCAACGAAGACGCCGGCCGCCGCCGCGCCGAGGAAGGCGACTTCCGTCGGCTCGTCGAAGGCGCCGCCGCCCGCATTCGGGCCGATGGAGAAGTTGATGACGTTCACGCCATCCTTGACCGCCTGGTCGATGGCGGCCACGCTGTCGGCCGTGGCGCAGCCGTTGCGGCCCGTCGAGGCTGCCGTCCAGCACACCTTATAGGCGGCGATGCGGGCGCGCGGCGCCATGCCGGACGCCTTGCCCAGCGATACGCCGTTCGAAGTGGCCAGGGCGCCATTGTTGCCGCCCGCCGTGGAAGCCGTGTGCGTGCCATGGCCGCCGTGCCCCGTCAGTCCGGCAACGGAATCGCGCGGCGACATGAATTCCGTCCAGTGCAGCGCCGAGGTGGCGGCGCGGTAGTAGCGCGCGCCGATCAGCTTATTGTTGCAATTCTCGGCGCTAAAGCCTTCGCCCGTCTGGCAAGTGCCCTGCCAGCTGGCCGGCGGCGCGCCATACACGACATTGTTGCCGCTGTGGCTGGGCACGCCATTCTCGTCGAGGCGGTCGGCAAAGGCCGTGTTCTCGGGCCAGATGCCGCTGTCGACGATGCCGATGATGATGTCTTCGCCCGCGTGCGCCTTGCCGCCCAGCTGCTCCCAGATGCCGCCCGGCTTGTCCAGGCCCAGGAAGCTGGGCGTGTAGCTGGTGTCGAGCTGCAGGATGGAGTCGGCGCTGATGCTGGCCACGCCGCTGTTTTTCTTCAGGGCGCGCACTTCATCGTCCGTCAGCAAGGCGGAAAAGCCGTTGAAGACGACGCTGTACTGGTGCGTGATTTCCGCCGCGCTGACGGTGCCGGCCACGGCGGCCTGTTTGGTGTCGAGGTAGCTCAAATAGGCCTGCACATCGGCGGCGCCCACGTTGATGCGCGCGCCCGGAGCCGGCTTGGTGGCGGCCAGGCCGTCGACCTGGCCCGTGTAGGTGGCGGCCGGCTTGTCGACCAGTTGCACGATGTAGGAGCGGCGTTCCTGCGCCTGCGCCGCTTGCGCCAGGCTGGCGGCCAGCAAGAGGATGCCGAGTGAAACGGGACGTAATTTCATCTCATGCTCCTTGCACGGTGGAGGCGGCGAACTTGCCGCTGCGGCGGCGCGACAGCATGCCGATGGCGCCCAGTCCGGCCAGCATCAGCATGTAGGTCGACGGTTCCGGCACGGCGCTGATATTGATATTGTCGAGCGCAAACTGGCCCTGGTTGAAGGCGGGGAAATCGAGGGAATTGCTGCACGCGCCCGTATCGTTGAAGATGCACGCATTGAAGCTCAGGCCCGTAAACGCATAGTTGCTGAAGCCGCCCAGCAGGGAAGCGCTCTGGAAATGGTAATTGCCATCGCTGCCCTGGCCGGGAAACGCCAGCGAGGTGCTGATCACCTGGCCGTCGCTGAGGGTGCCGCTCAGCTGCAGCTGGCCCCAATTCTGGTTCGGCAAGCCGGACACGGGAGCGATAAAGGAATAATCGAAACCGGCCAGGGTGAATGCCTGGTGGTCGGCGCGCGTGAAATTCACGCCGCCATCGTTGAGGATAGCCAGGTAATTGCCGCTGGCGCCCTGCGGGCAAGCGGCGATATCGCACGACGAACCCACGCGGCCATCGAGGATGGCGCCCACGCCGCTGACGCCGCCGCCGGCCGCCGTCGTCGGGTCGGCCAGGAACAGCAGGTTGTAGCTCGACGTATTGAGCGTCTGGCCGCTTTCATACACGTCGGGACGCAAGTTGTCGAAAGTCAGGACACCGGCCAGGGCCGGTGCCGAGCCCAGCACGGACAAGGTGGCCAGCGCGGCAAGGACGGCGACGCGACCGCGGGTAGCGGGCGGATTGGCGGTGGCGGGCGATACCCGCGCATGTGATAAACGATTCATTCTATTCCCTTGATTGTTGTGGATAGATAGGTCGGCAGGTCTGGCGCCCGCTTTCAGCTTTTTCACAAAAGTGTCAACAAATATAGCAAATCGCATAAAACAAATATCATATTTTTAATATCATTTATTTATTTTTTATCTAACTCCGCGAAACTTTGTTTTGTTTTATCTATGAAAGTTTGAGGAATCTCAACGTTACATTTGAACAACAAGAGCGCGCACTGCAGACGCGTACGCCAGCGGACCGGCCCGACTTCGGATAAGCTCGAAAACCGCGCCTGCCGCGTCATCCTCCTCCGTCACATCGCGGTACACCTGTTCCATCCTGGAACACTTGCCTGTTCCCTCCGCCCCGCATGAGCGGCCCCTCGCGCCCTTGCGCCGATGGCATGAAGCTTGCACAACAAGAAGATCGACCGTGCTCAGGGAGCAGCATCATGGAACACCATCAATTTGGCGCCCAGGCAAGCGCGCACGCCCGGCCGCGCCGGACCGTCCTGCTGTGCTGCGCGCTGGCGCTGGCTTTTTTCCTGCTGGCCGCCAGGCTGGACCTGGCCGAACGGCTGACGCAGTCGCTCTGGCGCCAGGAACATTGGCAACTCGATGAACTGGCCCTGAGCCTGCTGGTCCTGGTGCTGGCGCTGGCCGGCTTTGCCGCGCGGCGCGGCCGCCAGGTGGCGCTGCTGCTGGCGCAAAACCGCGCCCTCACGCAGCGCCTGCTGCGCGCGCAGGAAGAGGAACGCTGCGCGCTGGCGCGCGAGCTGCACGATGAAGTGGGACAAGACTGCACGGCCATCCGCGCCGCCGCCAGCTACATCCTGCGCGCGCGCGAGGGCGACCAGGCAAACGTGCAGGCGTGCGCCGCCAGCATCGCCCGCTCGTCGGAAGCGCTGCACGCGATGGTGCGCACGATGCTGCGCCGGCTGCGCCCGCCCGTGCTCGACAGCCTGGGATTGGCGCCGGCACTGCAGGCGCTGTGCGACAGCTGGGCCCAGCAGCACGGCATCGCCTGCCATTTCGCGGCGCACGCCATCCCCGCCGGCCTCGACGACAGCACCGCCACCGCCATCTACCGCCTGGTGCAGGAAGGCTTGACGAACGTGGCGCGCCACGCGGGCGCCGACCAGGCCACGGTGGAATTGCGCGCCGATGCGCACGGCTTGCTGCACCTGGCCATCGAAGACAATGGCCGAGGTTTGCGCCAGGACAAGACGCCAGCAGACGGTTTCGGCATGCTGGGCATGCGCGAGCGCGTGGCAGGCTTGCGCGGCCACATCCGCTGGATCAATGCGCTGGGCAACGGCTTGCGCATCGAAGTGGCCCTGGCGGCACGGTGCGCGGCATGAGCGCCATGAACGCCATGCACAGCGGCATGCGGCCGATCCGCGTGATGCTGGTGGACGACCATCCGGTGGTGCGCACGGGCTACCGGCGCCTGCTGGAACAGGGCGGCGACATCGCCGTCGTGGCCGAGGCGGGCAATGGCGAAACGGCGTATGGCTTGTACCAGGAGCATGCGCCCGACGTCTGCGTGACGGATTTGTCCATGCCCGGCATCGGCGGCCTGGAATTGCTGCGCAAGCTGCTCGCGCGCGACGCGGGCGCCCGCGTGCTGGTGTTTACCATGCACGACACGCCCCAGCTCATCGCGCGCGCGTTTGACGGCGGCGCCTGCGGCTTCGTCAGCAAGCAGGCCGACCCGGAACACCTGGTCGACGCTGTGCGCGCCGCCCACGCGGGCCGGCGCTACCTGGACCCGCACAGCGCGCCCGGCGTGCTGCAAGGCACGGCCAACATGGAAGCAGACCGTTTGAGCAGCCTGAGCCAGCGTGAATTCGAAATCTTCCGCCTGCTGGCCGAAGGCCGCAGCGCCGCCGACTGCGCCCGCCTGCTGCACGTCAGCAGCAAGACGGTGGCCAACCACCAGACTTGCATCAAGGAAAAGCTCGACGTGCCCGGCCCCGCCGCGTTGGTGCATCTGGCGCTGCGCAACGGCATCATCGAGCAGGTCCATCCTTAAAACGCATAGCGCGCGCCCACGTTCACGCTGCGCGGCGCGCCGGCCGCATAGAACGTCGCATTGACCATCGGATAGTCGCCGTTCACGGCGGGCAGCGGGCGGGCGGCGAAATTGCCGTTGGCATCGAAACCCGTCGCGCCCAGCTGGGCCGCCGTCGCATATTTCCGGTCGAACAGGTTATTCACCTGGGCAAACACGCTGAGTCGTGGCGTCAACTGGTACTTGCCGTTCAATTCCACCACGGCATAGCCGCCGCTCTTGCCCGCGCCCAGGTACGACGTTCCTCCCGCCTGGTGCGCATTGTTTTCATTGCCGCGCGCATAGGCGCTGGAGACGGCCGTCATGGCCAGGCCCACCGTCCAGTCGCGTCCGCCCTGAATATCCACATGCGCCTTCAGGATATGGCTCGGCGTCAAGGGAATGCGCTTACCGGGCGTGATGACGATATTGCCTTCCAGGCCGGGCGCGTCCGCATCGCTGCTGCTGTTGGCGCTGCCGTTGACGAACTCCCGGCTTTGATACGTCGCCTGCAGCCACGTGTAGTTGACGCCGAAGTCCAGCATGCCCGCCTTGCCATCCAGCGCCAGCTCCACGCCCTGGTGGCGCGTCTTGCCGAAATTCTTGAAATAGCCAAACCCCGCCTGGTTGTCGGCCACGAACAGGATATCGTCGTGATTTTCCGCGCGGAACACGCCGGCGCTCCAGCGGGCCACCTCGCCCCACTGGCCGCGCACGCCCGCTTCCCACGTCTTCGTGATGACCTGCTTTAATGGCGGGTCGCCGGCCATGGCGTTGGGCAGGCGGCACGGGTTTTCCGGGTCGGCGCAACCGAGCTCGATGGCCGTCGGCGTACGGCTGCCTTCGTTGTAGCCGAGATAGGCGCTCACGCCTGCGGCCGGCGCATACGCCAGGCCGATGGCAGGATTGAAGCGGCTGAAACGGTGGTTGCCATCGAGCGAACCGCTGCCGCCGCCGGGCGTGATGGCGTCGCGGTTGCGCACGGTGCTGCGGTTGTAGCGGCCGGAGACGGTCAAGGTCATATCTTGATTCAACGCAATGCTGTCGCTCGCATACACGCTCCACGTGCGCATGCGCCCGCTCAAGTCGACCCGGTTGTCGACGGGCATGCCATCGTCATCGATTTCCGTGCCGTCGGCAAAGAAGTTCACAGGCGTGATGCTGCGGTCCGGATTCAGGTAGCCGAACTGGCTCGTCTGGCGGAACGTGGCGTGGCTGGCGTCGAAGGCGGCACCGGCCGTGACGCTGTGGCGCATGGCGGCCACGTCGGCCAGCGCGGTGAACTGGCCCGAAAATCCATAGTTTTCCTGCCGCGTATGGCTACGGTTGAGCATGCCATTGCATTTTTCGGCCGGCTCGTCGTTCAGCAGCACGTTGGCGATGCAGCGCCACTTCGGAAATGGCGTATTGGCCGCGTTCGCGCCGCTGGCGGGAAAGCCCGTGTAGCCGGCCGCCGCCAGGGCCGCCCGCTCGGCCGCTCCCGGCTGGTAGACGGACTGGTCGAGCGACTCGTCGTTCAAGTCGCCATTGAACGTGTGCGTGTCGATCTTGCGGTAGTACACATTGCCGGACAGCAGCAAGGCCGCGCCGGCCTGGTGCTTGCCCGTCAGGTTCAACAGGGTCGATTTGTTCTGCGTCAAATCCGGCTTGGTATACACGCTGCGGTAATCGCGCGCCAGCAGGCGCTGTTCCTGCAAGCCGTTGCCCGTCAGCGCATTGTCCGCATGGGCTACGGTAACGGCGATGTCCGTGCGCGCATCGCTCCAGCCCAGCTTGCCAAACAGCTGGCGCACGTCGGACGGCGAATCGTCGCGCCAGCCGTCTTCCTTGAAACGGTTGCCCGTCACATACCAGTGCCAGCCTTGCGCATTGCTGCCGCCATGCTCGACCTCGACGGCGCGCCGTTTGTCGGAACCCAGGCGCGCTTCGATGGCGGTGCCGGGGCTGCTGCGGCCATCCTTGGTTTGCAGCGCCAGCGCGCCGCCCAGGGTATTCAAGCCGAACAGGGGATTCGAGCCGGGCATCAGGGTCAGCGATGCGATGGCCATGCGCGGGATCAAGTCCCAGCTGACGACGTCGCCGAACGGCTGGTTCAGGCGCATGCCGTCCAGGTACACGGACAACCCTTGCGGCGTGCCCAGCAAGGGCGACGCCGTATAGCCGCGGTAGCTGACGTCGGGCTGGAACGGATTGTTCTGTACCTCGTTCACGTAGACGCTGCCCAGGTTGCGGCGCAGGAAGGCGGAGATGTCGAGCGCGCCGCTGCGGGCGATCTGCTGCGCGCTGGCCGTCTGCACGGGCGCGGCCAGGGTGTCGCGCGGCTGGTCCACGGTGGGCAGCGGCATGCTGCCCGTGATGATGACGGTGGGCAAGTCACCCGAGGTGGCCAGGCTCGCGGCCAGGCTGGCGTCAGCGGCAAGGTCAGCGGCCTGCGCCTGGCACAGCGCCATGGCGGCGGCAGCCAATAAAGTCAGTTTCATGCGTATCCCCAGTTTTATCGTGGTTTTTATTGCGTCCAGTATCGGACAGCCACCATCGGGGAACCAGGGAAAAACTCCCGCCGTGCGGGGGAACTAGCGTTGCAAGGGCAGGTAACTCTGTTTGAGCTGGCGCAACACGAAACTGGATTTGCTGTGGCGGATACCGGGAATTTTATATAAACGCTCGCGCAGCAGGCGTTCATAGTCGCGCGTGTCGCTCACCGCGATGCGCAGGTAGTAATCGTAGTCGCCGGACACAAGAAACGCTTCCAGCACTTCCGGGATCATGGCCAGCGCGTGGCCGAATTCGAACAGGGCCTGGTCGGAATGGTCGTCCAAGGTCACTTGCACGATGACGGTGTCGGCCAGCCCCACCTTGGCCGCGTTGACGTTCACCGTGTAGCCTTCGATGACGCCATCGTCTTCCATGCGCTTGATGCGCGCCCAGCATGGCGACGAGGTCAGGCCCACCTTGGCGCTCAGGTCGTGCAGGCTGATGCGGGCATCCTGCTGCAGGGCCGTCAGGATGGCGAGGTCGAATTTGTCCAGTTTCATTCTGTCATATCCTTATTTCACAGCAAATTTTACTGAATATCGCATTCTATACGAGAAAACCAGCAGCCTTTTCTGCCGCATCAGGCAGAAAATAAGGCCATGAAACCCGATCCCGCTCCCCTCCTCGCTCCCGCCGCCGACCTTGCGCCGCGCAACGGCGCCAGCACCCTGATCGACACCCTGCTGGCCCTGGGCGTCGACACCGTCTTCGGCTACCCGGGCGGCGCCGTGCTGCCCCTGTACGACGCGCTGCACGCGCAGCCCCGCTTGCGCCACGTGCTGGTGCGCCACGAACAGGCGGCCGTGCACGCGGCCGAAGGCTATGCGCGCAGCACGGGCCGGCCCGGCGTCGTCTTCGTCACGTCCGGCCCCGGCATGAGCAACACCACCACGGGCTTGCTCGACGCCCTGTGCGATTCGGTGCCCGTCATCTGCATCAGCGGCCAGGTGGCCAGCACCAGCATCGGCACCAACGCCTTCCAGGAATGCGACGCGCTGGGCATCTCGCGCCCCGTCACCAAGTGGAACCGGCAAATCCGCGCGGCCGAGGAAACGGCCGCCGTCGTGCACGAAGCATTTGTTCAAGCCACGCAGGGCCGGCCCGGCCCCGTGCTGGTCGATTTTCCCAAGGATATGCAGCTGGCGCCCGTCACGCAACACGCGCCGCTGCCGCCCGCAGCCACAGCGGCCGCGCCCCTGCCGCCGCCCGCAGACCTGGAACGGGCCGCCAGCCTGATCGCCGGCGCGCGCCAGCCCGTGTTCTATGGCGGCGGGGGCCTCGTCAATTCCGGCCTGGATGCCTGCGCCGCCTTCCAGCAATTGGTGAAACTGGCCGCCGCGCCGTGCACCCTGACCTTATTGGGCCTGGGCGCCTTTCCCGCCTCGCACCCGGCCTTCCTCGGCATGCTGGGCATGCACGGCACCCTGGAAGCGAACCTGGCCATGCACCATGCGGATTTGATCGTCTGCGTCGGCGCCCGCTTCGACGACCGGGTCACGGGCCGCCTGGATGCGTTTTGTCCTGGCGCAAAGGTCATCCACATCGACATCGACCCGGCCTCCATACACAAGGTGGTGCGCGCCGACGTGGCCCTGCGCGGCGATTGCGCCCCCGTATTGGCCGCCTTGCTGGCACAGCTGCGCGGACGCCTGCTGGCGGACCGCCAGCCGTGGTGGCAACGCATCGACGGCTGGCGCGCCCAGGACAGCCTGGCGTTCGACGATACGCCGGAGGTGATCGCGCCGCAGGCGCTGATGCGGCGCCTGCAAGCGGCGCTGGACGGCATGGACGGCGGCGATGCCATCGTTTCCACCGACGTGGGCCAGCACCAGATGTGGGCGGCGCAGCACTTGCGCTTCGAGCAGCCGCGCCGCTGGCTCACCTCGGGCGGCGCCGGCACCATGGGCTATGGCTTGCCGGCCGCCATCGGCGCGCAGATCGCCCATCCGGGCAAGCGCGTCGTGTGCGTCAGCGGCGATGCGTCGATCTTGATGAATATCCAGGAACTGGCCACGGCCGTGCAGCACCGCCTGCCCGTGAAAGTGGTGTTGTCGAACAATGGCTACATGGGCATGGTGCGCCAGTGGCAGGAACTCATCCATGGCGGGCGCTACAGCCACAGCTACACGGAAGCGCTGCCCGATTTCGTCGCCCTGGCGCGCGCGTTCGGCTGGCAGGCGCACACGGTGAGCCGGCGCGAGGAACTCGACGCGGCATTGACAGCCTGCCTCGCATCGGAGGGCCCGTACTTCCTCGACGTGCGCGTGCATGGCGCGGAAAACTGCTTCCCCATGATGGCGCCCGGCGCGGGGCACCATGAAGTGACCTTGCGCAAAGGCGTCGTCTACACCGGGTAAAAAAACCCGTTCAACTCCACACCCTGTATATCCAGTAGCTTTCATCGTCGCGCATGGCGCGCGCCAGCTCGGTGGGGCTCAAGCCCGTGATTTCGCGCGTCTCGCGGCAAAAATGGGCCTGGTCGGCGTAACCGCCGCTGGCGGCGACGTCGGACCAGGACGCCGTGCCCTGCAGGATGGCGCCGCGCTCGTCGAGAAACAGCTGTTCCGCGCGGCGCATGCGGCGCAAGGTGCGCATGGGCTGGCCGGCCCAGGCCTTGATGCGGCGCTCGATATTGCGCGCGCTGCTGGCCAGGCCCGTCGATGCCGCCTGCACGGCCAGGCGGCGCACCCAGTCCTGCACGGCGCCGGCCGGATGGTCGCCGCTCTTGCGCGCCAGCGCCCAGCGCGGCGCGAGAAAATCCTCCACCAGCCTGACGCGGACCGCGTCGTCGGGCGCCGCCAGCACGGCGTCCGACAGGGCCAGCCATTCCCCATCGAACAGCGCGTCGAGCGGGCGGAACTGGTCCAGCAAGCCATCCATCGAGACGCCCGACAACGCATGCAGGGCGGCCGGGTAAAACATCACGACAAACGTATGCACGGGGCCGGGGTTGTAGCTGACCAGCGGATACGAACGGGGGCCGCCGAACAGCGCGGGCGGCATGCGCACGTCCCGCAGCGACAGGCCCGGCGCTGCCGCTTCCACGTCGCCCGCGACGGTCCAGACGATGCTGCACATGGGCGCGGCGGGAAAGCGGTTCAGGCGCTGCGCCGACGGCAACGGCGCGCAGCCCGTGGTGTCGCGCACGAGGAAGGCGCGCACGCAGGAAGCGAGCGCCGTGCGCGGCGCGATCAGGCGGGTCAGGGGCGTAGGGGCGACAGGCATGGCGACGATTGTACCGGCAATTTCCGGCCGCGCCCGATGTCGTATTCGTTCAAGACGCGGACGCGCAAGCGCGCTACAGTGAAGTCATTGTCGCCATCCACCAGGAGTACGCCATGCCCCCGCTCGATCACGCCGCCGCGCCCGCCACCACGGCCCTGCGCCAGATTCGCCGCCTGCCGGGGCCATTCGCCCTGCCCATCGTCGGCAACAGCCTGCAGATCAAGCTCACGCGCATCCACCGCGACGTGGAAGAGTGGGTGCGGCGCTACGGCCCCTACCTGCGCGCCTGGTTCGGCCGCACCCTGGTGCTGGTGGTGGCCGACAGCGAGGCCGTCGGCGCCGTGCTGCGCGACCGGCCCGACGGCTTTCGCCGCCCCCTGAGCAGTTCCATCGTTTCCGAGGAAATGGGCGGCATCCCCGGCCTGTTCCTGGCCGAGGGCACGGAATGGCGCAACCAGCGCCGCATGGTCATGGCCGGCATGGCGCCCGGCGCCGTCAAGGCCTACTTCCCCGCGCTGGCGACGGTGGCGCAGCGCCTGCAGCGGCGCTGGCATCTTGCCGCCACGCAAGGCCAAGCGATCGACCTCGATGGCGACCTGAAACGCTACACGGTCGACATCATCGCCGGCCTCGCCTTCGGCACCGAGGTCAATACGCTGGAAGCGGGCGAAGACGTGATCCAGCGCCACATGGACGCCATCCTGCCCGCTGTGGCGCGGCGCAGCCTGTCGATGTTCCCGTACTGGCGCTACGTCAAGCTGCCCGTCGACCGCCGCCTGGACCGCGACGTGGCGGCCCTGTCCGCCGCCGTGGCCGACCTGGTGCAGCAGGCGCGCACGCGCATGGCGCGCGACCCGGCACGCCGCGAGCGTCCGCCCAACCTGCTCGAAGCGATGATCGTCGCCGCCGACGAAAAGGACAGCGGCGTGAACGACCGCGCCGTGGCCGGCAATGTGCTGACCATGCTGCTGGCGGGCGAGGATACGACGGCCAATACGCTGTCCTGGATGATTTACCTGTTGCAACGCCATCCGCACACCCTGGCGCGGGCGCGCGAGGAAGTACGGCGCCTGGCGCCCGACGCGGCCCGCTTCACGATCGAGCAGATGGATAGCCTCGACTACCTGGGCGCCTGCGCCAGCGAAGCCATGCGCCTGAAGCCGGTGGCGCCCTTCCTGCCCGTGGAGGCGCTGCGCGACACGGTCATCGCCGATATCGCCGTGCCGGCCGGCACCCTCGTGTGGTGCGTGATGCGCCACGACACGGTGTCCGATGCGCACTTTCCCGACGCGCAAGCCTTCCAGCCCGAGCGCTGGCTGGCCGAAGGGGGCGAGGCGAACAACAGGCGCGCCGCCATGCCCTTCGGCGCCGGCTTGCGCACGTGTCCGGGCCGCTACCTGGCCTTGTTGGAAATCAAGATCGCCATGGCCATGCTGCTGGGCAGCTTCGACATCGCCGGCGTCGACACGCCCGATGGCGGCGAGGCGCAGGAACTGATGGGTTTTGTGATGTCGCCCATCGGCTTGACGATGCGCCTGGCGCGGCCGCAGTGATACCATGGGGGAAGTCCCATTCATACGACCTCCCCATGACCATCCGCCTGGAATCGCCGCAGCAAGCCGACGTGCAAACCCTGATCGCCGAGCTTGATGCATATCAACAGACCCTGTATCCGGCCGAGTGCGTCTACTCGCTGGACCTGGCGTCCGTGCCGTCCGATACCCTGCTGTTTGCCGTCGCCCGCGATGCGGCGGGCACGGCACGGGCCTGCGGCGCCATCGTCGTCACGCCCGCTTTCGGCGAGCTCAAGCGCATGTACGTGCACCCGGACAGCCGGGGACTGGGCCTGGCGAAACGTTTGCTGGCCTTGCTGGAAGAACAGGCGCTGGCGCGCGGCTGCCGCTTGCTGACCCTGGAAACGGGCATCCACCAGCCCGAGGCGATAGCCCTGTACGCGCGCCACGGCTACCAGCGGCGCGGACCGTATGGCGACTATCCCGACGACCCATTCAGTGTCTTCATGGAAAAACCGCTGCAGGCGGCCGCATGAGCGCGCCCAGCGACAGCTTGCTCGACATCCGCACGCGCCTGCGCGCCTTTGCCGACGAGCGCGACTGGGACCAGTTCCACACGCCGAAAAACCTGGCCATGGCCCTGTCCGTGGAAGTGGCGGAACTGGTGGAACATTACCAGTGGCTGGCCACGGGCGCGGATAGCGAACTGGACGAGGCGAAGCGCACGGGCATCCGCCACGAACTGGCCGACGTGCTGATGTACCTGGTGCGCCTGGCCGACAAGAGCGGCGTCGACCTGCACGCGGCCGTGCTGGAAAAGATGCAACTGAACGCACAGAAATACCCGGCACAGCAGGTGCGCGGCGACGCACGCAAATACAGCGAGTACTGATAGCGAGTACAGACACGCCCACCCGTGCGTGGCGGATGCGCAAAAAGGCGTAGCATTCAGGCATGCGTATTTATCGATTACTGCTGATCATAGGCTTGCTCCATGGCCCTATTGCGCTGGCGCAAACCGCCCCCGTGCCGCAGGTGAAGGTGGACGCCACGCGCGACCCCGTCGACAAGTCCTACCGCAAGATGCTGCAGGGCGTGGACCGCTTCGAGCGCGACCATGCGCTGGCGCCGCAGGCCGTGCTGCGCTTCCGCTTGCTGCCGCGCCAGCCCGGCGTGGACATGGCCGGTGTGCAGCTGCGCATCGCCGGCGACACGGTCAGCATCCCCTTGCCCCTGGCCGAAGACAACAGCTTTGCCCCCGTGCGCAATGCGCAAGCGGCGCGTGAAGACGCCGTGCTGCTGGCCAACCGCAAGGCCACCACCATGAGCTGGCGCGCGCAAGTCATCACGCCCGGCTTGCCGCCCGGCACGCGGCGCCTGGGCGACTTGCGCCTGGAATGCCGCGCCGGCATGGATTCCGGCCTGATCTCGAACGACCCGCAAATCATCGCCTGGCTGTCCAGCATGCTCTACAGCACAGATAAAGTGTGTTCCGAGCCGGACGGCAATTATCTGTTCTTCACGGACCGTCCCCTGTTCGGCGTGACCCTCGTGCATGGCGAGCGCCGCCTGGCGCTGCCGTTCACCATGCTGTACGCGGGCGGCGAGCAAACGCCCGCCTCGCTGCCCTATTGCGATTGCCAGGTCTTGCTTGACCGCACGTATTACGCGCCCTTGTGGGATAGCAACTGGCCGGACGACACCCTGCTGGAATTTATTTACATGGACGAGGTGGCGCCATGAAGTGGCTGTCGCTGATCTTGTTGACGCTGCTGGCCGCCTGCTCCGGCACGCGCGCCTTGCAAGCAAGCAAGAATGTGCCCTACACCACCCTGGAACAGACGGTGCAAGTGGGCAGCAGCACGCGCGAACAGGTGCGCGCCGCGCTGGGCGACAGCACGTCCATCCGTTTCGACAGCGGCAAGGAAGTGTGGATGTACACCTATCCGGCGGCCTCGGGCGCGCAGGGGGAATATGTGATTCTGTTTGGCGGGGATGGGGTGGTGAAGCAGGTGCGCAGCGGCGAGGTGTACCGGGTACGGAAGTGATTCCCGCCAGCATGGCGCTGGCGGGAGTGGCATGCTTATCGTGCCTTCAGCAAGGCCCGCGACGCGACGCCCGCGCCCACGCTGCGGCCCACGCCGGCAACCTTGCGCTTGGGCGACGCCTTCAATTTGAAGATGCCGATCGACTGGGCCACGCTGTCGGTGCGCTGCGCCAGGTTGGTGGCGGCCGCGGCCGCCTGCTCCACCAGCGCCGCATTCTGCTGCGTGATGCCATCCATGTGGATGACGGCCTGGTTGACTTGCCCGATGCCCTGGTTCTGCTCGCGCGTGGTCGAGGAAATCTCGTCCATCACTTCCGTCACGCGGGCTACCGAGGCGATCACTTCCGCCATGGTGGCACCCGCGTTGCTGGTCAGCACGCTGCCCGCGTTCACGGTGGCGATCGAATGGTCGATCAGGTTTTTCACTTCTTTCGCGGCCGTTGCCGAACGCTGCGCCAGGCTGCGCACTTCGCCGGCCACGACGGCGAAGCCGCGACCGTGCTCGCCCGCGCGGGCCGCTTCCACGGCCGCGTTCAAGGCCAGGATATTCGTCTGGAAGGCGATGCCGTCGATCAAGCCGATAATGTCGAGAATCTTGCGCGACGACGAGCTGATCTCATCCATCGTGGTGACCACTTCGCTGACGATGGTGCCGCCCTTGGCCGCCACGGTGGACGCCTGCGCCGCCAGGTCGTTGGCCGTGGCCACGTGGTCGGCGCTGTTTTGCACGGTCGACGTCAGTTCTTCCATGCTGGCCGCCGTCTGCTCCAGGCTGGACGCCTGCGATTCCGTGCGGCTGGACAAGTCCATATTGCCCGTGGCAATTTCCGCCGTGGTGATGCGGATATCCTCGAAGTTGGCGCGCACGTCGCCGATGATGCTGTGCAAGTTGATGTTGGTCTGGCGCAAGGCCGCCATCAATTGACCCATGTCATCGTCGCGCACCTTGTCGATGACGCCCGTCAAGTCGCCGCCGGCCATCTTGCGCGCCACCGTGATGGCGTCGCCCAGCGGGGCGACGAGGGAATTGTGCAGATGGGCCCAGAAATACAGCATCAGCGCCACGGCTGCGGCGGCGGCACCGCTGAGCCAGCTGCGCGTGGCCGTGCTCGTGTCGCCGTCGATATTCCACACGGCGCAACCGAGGATGGCCAGCACCACGCCGAAGACGATGCAATGCAGGGCCAGGTCTTGCGACAGGCTCAGCTTGCGCCACTCGGCCAGCTTGGCGGCCCAGCCCTGGCGCACGACACGGCCATTGCGGATCGCCAGGTTGGCAGAATTGCCGTCTTTGAAACTTTTATACAGGGCTGCCGCTTCGTTGATCTGCTCGCGCGTGGGCTTGGTGCGCACGGACATATAGCCGATCGGGCGGCCGCTTTCGATGACGGGCGTGATATTGGCGAAGACCCAATAGAAATCGCCATTCTTGCAGCGGTTCTTGACCATGCCGGTCCAGGGCATGCCCGTCTTGATGGTGTCCCACAGGTCGGCAAACGCTTCGGCCGGCATATCGGGATGGCGCAGGATATTCTGTGGCGCACCCAGCAGTTCCATTTCTGAAAAACCGCTGACTTCAATGAAATACTGATTGGCGTAATTGATGTTTCCCTGTAAATCCGTGGTGGAAACAATCGTCATGCCTTCATTTAATACGTATTCATTTTGCGTGATAGGCGTATTGACCCGCATCGTCGCTCCTCTATTTTTTTTCAACTAGCATAACAAAAACATAAAAACAATATACCACATCAAGCACCCATGATATATCGCCTCGACGACAGTGACGCCAGTCAAACAATTTAATAAAAGTCAATTCATTTATGTTTTAGGATTTACTTTGATTCAACTTGATTGATTTTATTGAAATGCAAAATTTAAATTGCGTGCATATACAATAATTAATAAAAAATTATGTATCGATGCAGCAGGCAATAAATATGGCGTTTGCACCGATAAAAATATGCAAAGGAGCCGTGGCCATTGCCGGCAGATGGCAGTACCTGCCGCCAACCATAACGCGGCAACCATGTTTATTTCTTGAGGGAAAATAAAAACTGGCGCGAATGCGCCAGTGGGGGATGTGTCTCCAATCCGCGACACAGGCGCCGGAGCGCCCGTGGGGATGGCTTACTTGTACGTTTTACGTGGCGGCGACTTCGGACGCGGCGGCGCAGGCTTGCGCTCCGTCGTTCCATCGTCCAGGCTGATGCGCAGTTTCTGGCCAGAAACGACGACCGATTTCAGGTGGTCGAGGATTTCCGGCGGCATGCCTTCTGGCAAGTCCAGCACGCTGTAGTTGTCAAAGATATCGATGCGGCCGATATGCTTGGCTTCCAGGTTCGCTTCGTTGGCGATGGCGCCGACGATGTTGCTTGGCGTTACGGCGTGCTCACGGCCCACTTCGATGCGGTAGGCCGTCACGCCCGGGCGTGGACGTTCCTTCTTCGGCGCGCGCGGGGCAACTTCGCCCGCGTCCGCCGGTGCATCCTTGAACGCTGGCGCGGACTTGGCGGCGAACGGCTTGCGCGGCGCGGCTGGTGGCGCCAGGTCCGGTGCGTCGCCGTCGCGGCTGATGCGCAGCTGTTGGCCCGCCACCCACACGGTTTTCAGCTGGTCCAGCAATTCTTTCGGCATGCTGTCCGGCAAGTCCAGGACGCTGTAGTCGTCATAGATTTCGATGCGGCCGATGTTTTTCGAATCGATGCCCGCTTCGTTGGCGATGGCGCCCACGATATTGCCCGGTTTCACGCCATGCTGATGACCTACCTCAATGCGGAAGGTTTGCATGCCGGCGTCGGCTGGACGCTGGATGCGTTCCTTTTTCGGGAAGGCCGGGCGCTCGCTGCGCTCGTTGCGGTCGAAGCGGTCATTGCGTTCGAAACGGTCATTGCGTTCAGGGCGGTCAAAGCGGTCTTGACGCGCAGGACGGTCGTCTTGCCACGTGGCTTGCTCGCGCGCCTTGTTCTTGTCCAGCAACAAAGGCACATTGCCACGCGCCATCTTCGCCAGGGCGGCGGCGATTTCGATGGCGGGAATGTTCTGTTCACGTTCGAAATCTTCGATCAGCGACTGGAACTGTTCCAGTTCGCCCAGGGCCAGGGTTTCGCTGATCTGTTCCTTGAACTTTGCGATACGCACGTCATTGACGGCCTGGATCGTCGGCAGTTCCAGCATGCCGATCGGCTGGCGGGTCGAGCGTTCGATGGCTTTGAGCAAGTTCTTTTCACGCGGGGTGATGAACAGGATCGCTTCGCCGCTGCGGCCGGCGCGGCCCGTGCGGCCGATGCGGTGGGTGTAGCTTTCCGGATCGTGCGGCACGTCGTAGTTGACGACGTGGCTGATGCGCTCGACGTCCAGGCCGCGGGCGGCCACGTCGGTGGCGACCAAAATGTCGATCTTGCCGTCTTTCAACTGCTGGATCGTGCGCTCGCGCTGGGCTTGCTGGATGTCGCCATTGATGGCGGCAGCCGAGAAGCCGCGGGCTTGCAACTTGCCGGCCAGCTCTTCCGTGCCCAGCTTGGTGCGGGCGAAGATGATCATGCCGTCAAACGCTTCCGCTTCCAGGATGCGGGTCAGCGCGTCGAGCTTGTGCATGCCCGACACCAGCCAGTAGCGCTGGCGGATGTTGTCGGCCGTGCCCGTCTTGGCGGCGACCGTCACTTCGGCCGGGTTCACCAGGTAGGTGGTGGCGATGCGCTTGATGACGGAAGGCATGGTGGCCGAGAACAGGGCCGTTTGATGGCCTTCCGGCGTTTCTTGCAAGATGCGTTCGACGTCGTCGATAAAGCCCATGCGCAGCATTTCATCGGCTTCGTCGAGTACCAGGGTTTTCAGCTTGGACAGGTCGAGCGAACCCTTGTCCAGGTGATCGATGACGCGGCCAGGGGTACCGACGACGACGTGCACGCCGCGGCGCAGGGCCGACAGTTGCGGGCCGTAACTTTGGCCGCCGTAGATCGGCAGCACGTGGAAGCCGGGGATGTGGGCGGCGTACACCTGGAACGCTTCGGCGACCTGGATGGCCAGTTCGCGCGTCGGTGCCAGGACCAGGGCTTGGGGTGAGCTTTGTTTCAGATCGATGCGCGACAGGATCGGCAAGGCGAAGGCGGCGGTCTTACCCGTGCCTGTTTGCGCCTGGCCCAGCACGTCGCGGTTCGCGAGCAATAATGGAATCGTCGCCGCCTGGATAGGCGACGGTGTTTCGTAACCGACATCCTTGAGCGCGCGAATCAGCGGCTCGCTCAGGTTAAGGTCGGAAAATAAGGAAATTGGTGTATCAGACATGAAATCACTCACAAGTTCGCTCGAATCGCCCAATGCGAAAGAGTGTATCTGCTAGTTTACTCTTTACTGGACCTTACCGGGTGGCTGCATGCCGCAGAACGCCGTTTTTTGCGCCATATCTACGTAAAAAAGCCAGAAAAATCGGCGATCCGCACGCATTTGGCGCGTGATTTTGCCAACATTAAACGATACACAACAATATGCCGGCTGCGCCTGTTCTGCGTGGCAACAGCTACGGCGGGCGCCGCGCCGCCACGGCGCCCGCCCCCGCTTCAGGTGCGCAAGAACTCCAGCAAGTCCTCGTTCAGCCTATCCTTGTGCGTCGTCGCCAGGCCGTGCGGCGCGCCCGCATACACGAGCAATGTGCTATCGATGATGAGCTCGGCAGTGCGGCGCGCCGAGGCGGCGATCGGCACGATCTGGTCGTCGTCGCCATGGATCACCAGGGTCGGCACGTCGAATCTGGCCAGGTCGCCCGTGAAATCCGTTTCCGAAAACTGCTTGATGCACAGGTAGGCGGCCGGCATGCCCGCCTGCATGCCTTGTCGCCAGAAACTGTCTCGCACGCCTTGCGACGGCTCCGCACCGGGCCGGTTGTAGCCATAGAAGGGCTCGCTCAAGTCGCGGAAAAACTGGCTGCGGTCGGCCTGCACGCCCGCGCGGATGGCGTCGAACGCGGACAGCGGCAAACCCAGCGGATTGTCGGCCGTTTGCAGCATCAGCGGCGGCACGGCGCCCACGAGCACGGCGCCGGCCAGGCGCTGCGTGCCATGGCGGCCGATGTAGCGCGCCACTTCGCCGCCGCCCGTCGAATGGCCGACGAGGGTGGCGCCCGTCAAGTCCAGCGCGGCGATCAGGGCGGCCAGGTCGTCGGCATAGGTATCCATGTCGTTGCCGCCGAACGGCTGGCTGGAACGGCCGTGGCCGCGCCGGTCGTGCGCGATGACGCGGTAGCCGCGCGAGGCCAGATAGAACATCTGGTCTTCCCAGGCGTCGGACGACAGGGGCCAGCCGTGGCTGAAGACGACGGGCGGGCCGCTGCCCCAGTCCTTGTAGTAGATCAAGGTGCCGTCGGCGGTACGCAGGGTATTGCTCGATTGCAAGTCAGGGCTAGTCATGGAACGCTCCTTGTCGGTGGACCAGCAGCCATTGTGGCCCCAATCGGCTGGCGCGCGCCGCGCGCTACGCCAGAGCATTGCGGTAGAGTAAGATTACCGCTGCTTTGCTTTCCCGTATTCACTTTTGGAGTTGTCATGCGTTTTCCCTTCGTCCTCGCCGCCAGCCTGTTCAGCACGGCTACCCTCGCCCAACCGCTCGTTGCCGAGGCGCCCCTGCGCGCCCACCTGTCCTTCCTGGCCGACGACTTGCTGGAAGGACGCGGCACGGGCCAGCGCGGCGGCGACCTGGCCGTGCGCTACCTGGAAACGCAGGCGGCCGTGGCCGGCTTGCAACCCTTGCCGGACGGCACGTATCGTCAGGCGCTGACCATCGTCGGCAGCAAGGCCTTGCCATCGAGCACAGTGACCTTCAGCGCGGGCGGCAAGACCTTGTCCCCCGCCTTCGGCCAGGACATCGTCTTTGGCGCGGCGAATGGCCAGCAGAAAGTGGCGTTCGACGCGCCCATCGTATTCGCCGGCTACGGCATCCGCGCCCCCGAAGAGCAGTGGGACGACTTCAAGGGTGCTGATTTAAAAGGAAAAATGGTCATCCTGATGGTCAACGACCCGCAGCCGACCGTTGCCGAACCGAACCGCTTTGCCGGCAAGTCGCTGACCTGGTACGGCCGCTGGGTCTACAAGTACGAGGAAGCGCTGCGCCAGGGCGCCGCCGGCGTGCTGCTGATCCACACGACGGCGTCCGCGTCGTATCCGTGGTCGGTGCCGGCCAACGGTTTCGGCCATGAACGCTTCAACCTGGCCGGCGCGGGCAATGCGATGGAAGGCTGGCTGCAGGAAGACATGGCGCGCGCCCTGTTCCAGGCCGGCGGGCAAGACCTCGATGCCTTGCGCGCGCAGGCGGAAACGCGCGAATTCCGTCCCGTGGCCTTGAACGCGACTGTCAAGGTGCTCTTGAACAGCCAGATCCGCAGCATCGAGCAATTCAACGTGGCCGGCATCGTGCCGGGCACGGATCCGAAACTCAAGGACGAAGCCGTGATTTACTCTGCGCACTGGGACCACCTGGGCAAGGATGACGAAGGCAGCGCCCGCTCAGGGCAAAGCGACCACATCTACAACGGCGCCATCGACAATGCCTCGGGCGCGGCGGCCCTGCTGGCCATGGCGCAGGTTGCGGTAAAACAACCTGCACGGCGCACGCAGATCTTCCTGTGGCCGGCCGGCGAGGAAACGGGCATGCTGGGCAGCACGGCCTACACGCGCAAGCCCCTGTGGCCGCTGGCGAAAACGGCCGCCGACCTGAACCTCGACAGCATGAATTTCGTCGGCAAGACGCACGACATCGGCGTGGCCGGCGCCGAGCGCAGCAGCCTGTACGCGAGCGCCGCCAAGGTGGCCAAGCGCATGGGCTTGCGTTTGGCGCCCACCATTCCCGACCTGTCCGGCGCGTTTTACCGGGCCGACCATTTTGCGTTTGCCAAAGCTGGCGTGCCCGCCTTCAACGTGGGCTCGGCCGTGTTTTCCGGCGACGGCTCGTTCGACTTCGTCAAGGAGCCGAAAGCGTCCGGCGAGCGCCTGGTGGCGTTCAAGAAGGATTATCACCAGGTAACGGATGAATACCACCCGTCGTGGGATTTATCGGGCATGGTGCAGCAGGCGCAATTCACCTTGAACCTCGGCTATGAAGTGGCGAACGACAAGAATTTGCCTACATGGAACAAAGGCGAAGCGTTTGGCAAGGTCAAACGCTAGACGCCATGAAAAACACCGGCCTGTGCCGGTGTTTTTTAAGAGTGCTGGACAAAATGTTCAGGGCTAGGCGTGTTGCCGAAGACAGTACGAATGTACGGCGAGGCAACGCAACAACGCCATGGACTTTTTGTCAGGCGCTCTAAATTGCCATGATGCGTTTCAGGTCGACGAAGGCCGTTTCATACAGGTGCTGGAACGCGCCGATCATGACTTCTTCCACGCCTTCGGCCGCGTCGAACTCGCTGGCCCATTCCGCCACGCAGGAAGCGCCGCCCGGCTCGCCCGTGACGCGCAGGGTGGAGCGGTAGTTCTTGACGGGGATCGGCCCCGAGACGATGGTGTAGCTGTAGCTCTTGTCCGCCTCGCTGTAGCTTTGCAGGCGTTCGGCGATGACGGCGCCGTCCGTGGTTTTCAGGCGGCGCACCCGGCCGCCGTGCTCGGACAGGCTGGTCTTGATCGAGCTCGACCATTCAGCCAGCGACTGGAAGCCGCCGATAAAATCCCACACGCGTTCGGCGCTTGCCGCCAATGTTACAGAAACAATTACTTGGGCCATCTTTAATTCGGTTCCTCATCCAGGTTTGCCGGGCGCCGCGCCCAGCCGGCCGGAGTTGCCCGGCACAGCCGCTATTTTAGCGCCCACGCGGCTTTGCTGCTGAGCGGGCATCCTCGGCCATCCTGATTTCGGTCCCCGTCTTACAGATTTTCCGCCAAGAAAATCAAGGAATTGCCGTGCGCGTGGGCGGCGGCGCGCTGCTGGTAGCTGTCGCGGTGGGTGCAGTTGAAACCGTGCTCGGCGCCTGGGTAGATATGGATTTCCACGTCTTGCCGGTCTTCGAAGCGTTCGGCGATCTTTTGCACGGCTTCCGGCGGAATGTGGCTGTCCTGGCCGCCGAAATGCATGAGCAGCGGCACCTGCATGCGGTCGGCCAGGTCCAGCTTGTTCTGGATGCCGCCGCCGTAATAGGCGATGGCCGCGTCGACCAGGCCAGCCGCGGCCGTCTGGAACGACAAGCGGCCGCCGAAGCAGTAGCCGACGGAGGCCAGCTTGCCCGTCACTTCCGGACGTGCGCGCAGGACGGCGATGGTGGCCTTGATATCGGCGTCGGCGTGGGCATTGTCGGTAGCTTGCATCAGTTCGACGGCGCGCTTCCAGCCGTCCGCGTCATAGCCCAGTTCGATGTGCGCACCGGCGCGCCAGAACAGGTCGGGCACCAGCACCACATAGCCATCGGCCGCATACTGGTCGGCCACGGCGCGGATGTGCTCGTTGACGCCGAAAATTTCCTGCAACAGGATGATGGCGGGGCCCTTGCCCACGTGCGGCACGGCCAGGTAAGCCTGGAAGCTGCCGTCCGGGCCGGCGATATCGATCCACTGCGATGTTGTGCTCATAGAAACTCCAGTCTGAGGTTGGGGGGGAATGCCACAGCCAGGCATGTTACTGGTTTTTCCCTCTTTCTGCGCCCACCCTTTGTCCTGGCTCAATACATCTCGCGCAGGTAAATCACCGGGCCCGACTTGAAGACGCCAAAGACGACTGTGCCCACGGTGCTGGGCAAGTACGCGATGCCGGGCACGGACACATCGACGCTGCCGGTCTTGCCGGCGCCGGGCGCCGCCACAATCAGGCGTCTATTCGACGGCAAGATGCCCTTGTCGAACGTATAAGTAACAGTCGTGCCAGCGGGGAATGCAAAGTCCTTGCACGCCAATGTTTTCTTACAATTGGCAAACACCACCTGCGCGCTGCCGAAGGCGCTGATGCTGTCCAGCAGACTGGTGACCCAGGTCTTGCCGTCCCAGTACTGCGCCTGCACGGCCAGGCGCACGGGATAGCGCTCGGAACCGTAGTCATGCGGCACCATCAGGCGGCCCGTGAACACGGTCAGCTGCGCTTCCTTGCCATCGGCCGGCGCCGAGCTCACATTGCCAGCTGCCGGATAGGCATACGTCGCGCGCAGCAGCAGCCCCGTCGGCGATGCCAGCGCTGTCGGCTCCTTGGGCACGGCATAGGCGGCGGGGAAGCTGTAGGCGATGGCGCGCGTGGCAACGCCATTGGTAAAACTGGTGACGGGTAGGCCCGTCACGGCCGCAGGTACTGTTGCCCCATCCGTCAGCGTGCTGCCCGATGGCGCCGTGGGCGGATATTTGTTGTTCCCCGTGGCCGCGTCATACGGGACCAGCGGCACCTGCGTTTTGTTGATGTCGGCATTCCTGGCGTCGAAGTTCTTCGTCTCGTTGCCGGCGGCCGTCTGGGCGCGGATGGTCAGGTCGAAGGGCTGGCGCGAATACACGGCGCGGTTGCCGGCGCACACGAGCGGCGCGCTGCACGGGAAAGGAAACTCCGTCTTCGTCCCCCCCGGGAGGTCCACTTGCTTGACGACCAGTTCCGTCACAAAGTGGTGCGGGTAGAAGAGCACGGTATCGCTCGTCCCCGGTGACGTCAGGCTGCTGCCCAGATAACCGTTTTGCAGCGCGGCCGTGAAATTGATCTTGCCCACTTCGGGCCAGACCAGCGGCGGCGCCGTGATGATGCCCCCTTTCGTCACGAAATCGAGATCGCCGCTGACCTGCGGATTGACTACGCCTGTGTAGAGCGGCGCCTGCAGATTACGGTCGAGCACGACTGTTTGCACGGCGACACCGCTTTCGTTGCCGAAATTCTTCGTCACGGCATCGAGCGCGTTGACGGCCGATAACGTGATGGTCGTCCCCGCCACGAGGGGCGCTGCCGCCAGGCCCGCGCGCTGAATCGGCGCCAGCTTCGTGAACAGAAATTTCTTCGGCGCCACGACGACCGTGCCGTTGCCTTTCATGTCCAAACCTTTGTCGCTGCCGCTGTCCGGCTTGTAGGCAGCCGTCAGGATCAGCGCTCCCGCATCGGCATACAGCATGTTCGGCTTGGCCACGCCGTCGGCGCCAAACGTCACATTCACCTTGGTGCTCGCCACGGCGCAGCTGCTCTGGTCGCTGCCAGCCAGGGCGACATAGCTATTTTGGACGCTGTCAAAGATGCGCGCAGGCAATGTTCCCTTGTCCGGATTGCTGTACCCGCAAGTCAGGTTCAATTGCTTGGTCTGGCTGGCGAACATGGGCACGCACACGTCCCTGTTGCCGGACGAGGTCTGCAAGGCGCTGATTTCCAGTACGGCCACGTCCTCCGCGTAGCGCGGAACGCCGCTTACCTGGAAGCCGCTGGAAAGAAAGCTGATCTGGCAATTGCTCGTGTTGCCGCCGCTCTTGCACACCAGCGCGCCAGTCGTGGCGGGCGTGCTGACCAGGCTCAGGGTGGCGATGCCCACCGTGGTCTGGCGCACCGTGACATTGGGATTGACGCCGCTGGTATCGATCTGCGTCGGCACGCCGCCCGGGCTGACGGTGACGCTGGGGCTGGGACTACCCTTGTACACCGCGCTGCAGTTGGCATCGGCACAGGCAGTCACCGTCACCGTGGGTACCTGGCAAGTGAGCGCCGTCAGCGGGTGCTCGATCTGGAAATGGTGCAGTCCGGTCGGCGTGCCGGGCCCGCACTTCGGCCCCATCGGTTCATTGAAGGCCCAGCCGCTGTTGTTCGTCACGCAACTGCACGGGTTCGATGGCGTATACGCCTTGCAAGTGATGGTTTGCTGCACCCGGCCCTGCCAGCCCAGAGTGATGTGGTCGACCTTGGCGTTGCCCGTGATATAGGCGTTGGACGAGTCGAGGGTCACCTCGCCAGCGTCCACATTGCCCTTGATGCCATTGCCGGAGGCGATCGTCAAAGAATTGCTCGCGTCCACGTCGCCCGTGACGAGCAGGCCCGAGGCCTTCAAGTCGATGGTCGGCGATTTCAGGTTGCCCGTCACCTGGCTGCCGGAACCGATGGTCAGCGACGTGGTCGCCGTGATATCGCCCTGGATGCGGGTACTGGCGGGCAGGATGTTGACGACGGTGCCGCTGATGGCCCCGTTGATGACGGAACCCGAGGCAATTTCCACCGGGCCCTTGGCGCTGATCTTGCCCGTCACCTTGACGTTGTTCGAGCCCATCTTGATGGTCGTGGCCGAAATATTGGCCGTGACGGTCTGTTCCTGCGCGCCCATGAGGAAAGTGCCGCCTTCGGCTGTCAGGTTGCCCCCCGTTACTTTCAGGTTCGGTGGATTGATATCCTTGATATCCAGGTTGCCCTTGACCGTCAGCGTAGCGTCGCCGCTCATCGTCAAGCCCTGGTTATAACTCATCGCCAGGGAACTGTTGACCGTCACGGCATACGCGCTGCCGATGACGATGACGTCGGTAGAGCTCAGCGCCAGCGAGGCGCAAGTATATTGGGTGCTGGACGCCGGCAGGTTGCAGCCGCTGACGGCGCCGCCATTGAAGTTGAGCGTGGCCGCGTGGGCAAGGGTTGAGCCCAGCAGCAATGTCAGGGCGGCAAAAATGTGGAGTAAGCGCACGATATCGAGGAATCCGGTGGGTGGGGAGCCAGCGGGCGCGCGGATTATTTCATGCTAACCTACGCCATCGCTGTTGTTGCATTATGGCAGTATTTATCCCCCTCGCGCATATCGCATGATCAAGCAAAGCCCCAAAGAATTCCCCCTGCGCACGGTCGACATCATCGTCTATCCCGGCTTCAAGGCGCTCGAAGCCATCGGCGCCATGAAAGTGTTTGATTACGCCAACACCCATTTGCGCCTGCGCAATCTGCCCGGCGGCTACGACGTGCGCATCGCCTCGACAGCCATCGGCCCGGTCGAGTCGGACACCCTGATGTCGCTGCACGCCAGCAAGGCGCTCGATGTGAACCGCCTGCCCGACCTGGCCGTCATCGTCGGCTGCCACCACGTCGAGCAAGTCTTGCAGGACATTCCCGCCCTCGCCGCCTGGGTGGCCGAGGCGGCGCCGCGCATCGATACCCTGGCGGCCCTATGCACGGGCTGCTTCTTCCTGGCCGAGGCCGGCGCGCTCGACGGCAAGAGCGCCGCCACGCACTGGAGCGCCGTGGACAGCCTGCGCCAGCGCTATCCATTGATACAGGTCAATGCCGATGCGATTTTCGTGCGGGAAGGGAAATTCTGGACGTCGGCCGGCGTGACGGCCGGCATCGACCTGGCGCTGGCCCTGGTGGAAGACGATTTCAGCCGCGATATCGCGCTGGAAGTGGCGCGCGACCTGGTCGTGTATCTGAAGCGGCCCGGCGGCCAGTCGCAGTTTTCCGTGCACCTGTCGAGCCAGATGACGACGCACCCGACCATCCGCCAGTTGCAGGGCTGGATCATGGAACATCTTGCCGAAGAGCTTACCGTGCCGCTGCTGGCGGCCAGGCTGGCCATGAGCGAGCGCAATTTTACGCGCGTGTTCCAGCGCGAAACAGGCACCAGCCCCACGGAATTCATCGACACGGCCCGCTTTGAAGTGGCGCGCCGCTTGCTGGAAGACAATGTGTCTTCCTTAAAACAGGTGGCCGTACAGGCGGGCTTGCACAGCGAGGACAGGCTGCGCCGCCTGTTTCAAAAGAAACTCGCCATCACGCCGCGCGATTACCGCGAGCGCTTTTCCAGCACGGCGCGCTAGGCGCAGCGGGAATCAGCGCGGCTTGCCGTGACGCACGTGGCGCGTGGCCAGTTGGCGGCTCTGCCGGGCCAGCGGCGTAAACAGGAGTGCGCACAGCAGATACGTGGCCAGCAGCGCCAGCCAGATGGCGGGCGTGGCGAGGCTGGCGGCATTGCTCCACCACAAGGCCAGCAGGGAAGACAGGGCCGCGCCGAGGAAGACGGGCAGCATGCGGCGCAAGGTCGCGAGGTAGGCAGTGGCAAACATGGACGGCTCCCGAAGCAAGGCGGTGATGTCTTCACACTAGCAGGGGCAAGCAACGAAGTACAGCGCGCCGCCCTGCCCCGTCCGTCAAGTGTTGCGCAATGAGTACAGTCAGATAAAATTAATACAACACGACGGAACGGATCGATTCGCCGCTCTTCATCAGGTCGAAACCTTCGTTGATGCGTTCGAGCGGCAAGCGGTGCGTGATCAGGTCGTCAATGATGAGCTTGCCTTCCATATACCAGTCGACGATCTTCGGCACGTCCGTGCGGCCCCGCGCGCCGCCGAAGGCCGAACCGCGCCATTCGCGTCCCGTCACCAGCTGGAATGGACGCGTGGAAATTTCCTGGCCTGCCGCCGCCACGCCGATGATGAAGGACTTGCCCCAGCCCTTGTGCGTGCACTCGAGCGCCTGGCGCATCAGGGTCGTGTTGCCGACGCACTCAAACGAATAATCGGCGCCGCCATCCGTCAGTTGCACGATGGCATCGACGACGTTTTCCACTTCGTTGGGATTGATAAAATGCGTCATGCCGAACTTGCGCGCGATGGCCTGGCGCGCCGGATTGATGTCGATGCCGATGATTTTATCGGCGCCCACCATCTTCGCCGCCTGGATCACGTTCAGGCCGATGCCGCCCAGGCCGAACACGGCCACGTTGGCGCCCGCCTCGACCTTGGCCGAGAACAGCACGGCGCCCACGCCCGTCGTCACGCCGCAGCCGATGTAGCAAACCTTGTCGAACGGCGCGTCGGAGCGGATTTTCGCCAGCGCGATTTCCGGCACGACGATGTAATTGGAAAAGGTGGACGTGCCCATGTAATGGAACAGCGGCTGGCCATTCAGCGAAAAGCGGCTGGTGGCGTCCGGCATCAGGCCGCGGCCCTGCGTGGAGCGGATGGCTTGGCACAGATTGGTCTTTTGCGACAGGCAGAATTTGCACTGGCGGCATTCCGGCGTGTACAGGGGAATGACGTGGTCATCCTTTTTCAGGGTCGTCACGCCCGGGCCCACGTCGACGACGACGCCGGCGCCTTCATGGCCGAGAATGGCGGGGAAGATGCCTTCCGGGTCGGCGCCGGACAGGGTGTAGTAATCGGTATGGCAGATGCCCGTGGCTTTCAGCTCGACCAGCACTTCGCCGGCGCGCGGGCCGGCCAGGTCGACTTCTTCGATGGTCAGCGGGGCGCCCGCTTTCCAGGCAATCGCGGCTTTGGTTTTCATGTGTGTCATTCCTGCTCGGTTTCAGATGCGCCATTATCGGGCGCCGGCGGGCGCGGTGGCGCAAGTGCCGGCGCGCTTGTCTGAAAACGCGGCGCATTTGTCCGATGCCACCGTACGTTTGCGCCAGCTCAAACTTCCCGCCGCAAAGACGCGCATTCTTGGCACAAGCCCATCCCCTCTTGAGCAGCCATTGCGTCGTTCCCGCAGGAGACTGACATGCGCCATTTCCTTTCCCGCTTGCCGCTGCCCTGGCTGGCCCTGCTGCTGGCATGCTGCCTGGCGCTGCTGGCTGCCTGTGGCGGCGGCCATCACCACCCTGCGCCGGGCGCCACCACGGGGAACCTGGCAGTCACCATCGGCGGCTTGCCGGCCGGCGTGGCAGGCGCCGTCACGGTCACGGGGCCTGCGTCGTACAGCAAGACGCTGACGGCCAGCACCACGCTCACCGGCCTGGCGCCCGGCGCCTATGCGGTGAGCGCCGCCAGCGTGACGCAAGGCACGGGGACGCTGTCGCCCACGCCCGTCACGCAGCAGCTGCAAGTCACTGCGGGGGCGACGGCCAGCGCCAGCGTCACGTATGCGGCAGCCACGCCGCTGACCCTGCGCCTGCAGGAAGTGGCCAGCGGACTGGATGCTCCCCTCTTCCTCACGGCGCCGCCCGGCGACAGCCGTTTGTTCATTGTCGAACGGGCCGGCCGCATCCGCGTGATGCAGAACGGCAGCCTGCTGGCCACGCCCTTCCTCGACATCAGTACGCTCACCACCACCAGCGGCGAACGGGGCTTGCTGTCGCTGGCCTTTCATCCGCAATACGCCAGCAATGGCTATTTCTTCATCTATTACACCAACCTGGCCGGCGACATCGTCATCGAGCGGCGGCAAGTGTCAGCGGGCAACGCCAACGTGGCCGATCCCCTGTCGGCGCTGGGCATCCTCACGATTGCCCACCCCACGTTCAGCAACCACAATGGCGGCTTGCTCAGCTTTGGCCCGGACGGCTATCTGTATGCGGGCACGGGCGACGGCGGCAGCGGGGGCGACCCGCCCGGCAACGCGCAAAACACGAATGTGCTGCTCGGTAAACTGCTGCGCCTGGACGTCAACGCCAGCAGCGTCGCCCAGCCGTACACCATTCCACCCGATAATCCCTTTGCCACGGCGGGCGGACGCCCTGAAATCTGGGCCTACGGCTTGCGCAATCCGTGGCGCTACGCCTTCGACGCGCCGGCCCAGCTGCTGTATGTCGCCGATGTGGGCCAGGCCAGCTGGGAAGAGGTCGACGTGCGGCCCGTGAGCCAGGCGGGCAACAACTACGGCTGGAACATCATGGAAGGCGCGCAGTGCTACAACAGCCCCAGCTGCAACCAGACGGGGCTGGTCTTGCCCGTCATCACCTACGGCCACGATACGGCCGGCGGCTGTTCGATCACGGGCGGCTATGTGTACCGGGGCGCAGCCCTGCCGGAACTGGCGGGGCAATACCTGTATTCCGACTACTGCAGCGGCTGGCTGAAAAGTTTCAGCTACGGCAATGGCACGGCCTCCGCCGTGACGGACTGGGGTATCGCGAACGTGGGCAACATCGTGTCGTTCGGCCAGGATGGCCAAAACGAGCTGTACATGCTGAGCGGCACGGGCAAGGTGTACCGGATCGTACGCAAATAAGCGTCCGTAAATAGCGCGCGCAAGCAGTCATGGAGGCGCACGCCTGGGGCGGCATTTTTCGACGGGGTGCGGGGAACCGGCTAGAATTGGCATTTTCGCCGCGCCCTGCGCACCAGCCCAAGAGAACACCATGGCCCGTTTGAAACTTGAATTTCCCGAAGACCAGTACTGCTATTCCTCGCAACTGACGGTACGCACGACGGACATCAACGCCGGCAACCATCTCGGCAACGATTCCATGATTTCCATGATTTCCGAGGCCCGCGCCCGCTTCCTGTTCGAATATGGCGTGCGCGACATCGAAGCGGACGGTACCGGCATCATCGTCACCGACCTGGCCACCACCTACCGCGCCGAAGCCCATGCGCGCGACCAGTTGCTGTTCGAAGTGGGCGTCATGGATTTCAACAAGTATGGCGGCGACATCACCTTCCGCATCACGCGCCCGCGCGACAGCACCCTGATCGCGATGGCCAAGTCCGGCTTTGTGTTTTTCAACTATAAGCTCAGCCAGGTCGTGCCCATGCCGGAAGATTTCGGCAGCAAGTTCCCGCAGGTGAACTGGATCGATTGAGGCGCGGTACATTCCGGCCATCATCCTGTATGCTTGTCAGGATGATATGTAAAATTGACCTGCGCCGCGCCGGCGCCTGCCTGCTGGCCGCCGTCTGCGCGATGGCCGCACCCGGCATCGGCCATGCCGCGCCGCAAACCGTCATCCTGTACGGCGACGACGACTATGCGCCGTACAGCTATGTGGAAAACGGCGTCTTCAAGGGCATGTATGTCGATATCCTGCGCCAGGCGGCCAGCACGATGCCCGGCTACCGGCTGGAACTGCAGCCGCGTCCCTGGAAGCGGGGCCTCGACGCGCTGGAAAAGGGCCAGGTGTTCGGCCTGTTTCCGCCCGGACGCAAGACGGAACGGCCCTACGTGCAGCCGTATTCGGCCATGCTGTACCGCGAATCGGTGGTGCTGTTTTGCCATGACGCCGTCATGCGCACGCCGCGCACGCGGTTTCCCGCCGACTTTGCCGGCCTGACCATCGGCGTCAATACGGGGTTTTTACTCTCGGAAAAATTGATGGCGCCGGCCCGCGAGGGACTGCTGCGCCTGGAAGCGGCCAAGGGCAATGAAGCCAATCTGAAAAAACTGGCCTTGCGGCGCATCGATTGCTACGCCAGCGACCGTGGCGCGGCACGCCACACGGCGCGCCGGCTGGGCGGCGAACTGGCCCGTTACGGCTTTGCCTTGCACGAAGTGCTGGAATTGTCGTCCGAAGCCACGTACATCGCCTACAGCGCGCGCAACACCCCTGCCTACAAGGCCGACTTCGTCGCGCAGATGAATGCCGCCCTGCTGGCCCTGCGGCATAGCGGCCAGCTGGCGCGCATCGAACACGCTTATTTGCGCTGAACGTCGCGCGGCTGCAAGGTCATGACGGGATGGCTGCGGCCCTGGGGCTGGACGCCGAAGGTATTCTTGAACCAATCGTCGATCATGCGCTTTTCATAGCGCAAGGCATCGTTGCTGGGATAACGATTGATATGCTGCAAATAGGACATGTCCGACAGGTAGGCATTGCCGCTGGCGATGACCTTGCCCTGCTGCTCGAGCGTATAGCGCAAGCGCAGCCGCGGCCAGTCCGCGCGGCCCGTCATCACGCGCACATCGAAGGCGCCGCGGCGCGCCGGGTCTTCGCGCCCCGCCAGGTCGACATCGGTGATCTCGATCCGGAGCTCCTGGCCATGCGGCAAGCCCTTGCCCAGCCAGCTAAAGTGATTGGCCAGGCCCTCCAGGACCTGCTCCCGGTCTCGCGAACTGAACGGTACATCGGAATAGTCGTCGGGCTTGTCGAACGTCACCTGGACGCCTGCCCAGGCGCTGCTGCCAGCAGCCAGCGCCAAGGCGGCTATCCATGCCTTCGTCATGCTGGAAATACGCATATGCATTCCTTTCAGAAAGTTCACGGGCAGGCAGCTGCCGCAATGCCGGCATCTGCCTGTTTCCCGTTTGACTATAGCCTGAAGTGAAAATTTCCGGAGCGCAATACGTTTCGTGCAGCGCAGGCCCGGCGCCCAGCCGCGCAGCCTACTTGCGGGCCTTGCGCTTGACCTTGATGCCAAAGGTATCGGCATACCATTCGTCGATCATCAGCTTTTCATAACGCAACTTTTCATTGCTGAAGTAAGGATTGATACGGCTCAGGTAAGACATGTCGGACAGCGCGGCATCGGCGCTGCTGATGACCTTGCCATTCTGTTCCAGCACATAGTGCAGGCGCATGCGCGGCCAGTCGACCCCGCCATTCATGACGCGGATATCCTGGCCGGCACGCAGGTTGGGATTCTCACGTCCCGCCAGGTCCACGTCCGTCACGTCGATTTTCAAGGTCTGCCCGGGTGGCAGCAATGCGCCCAGCTTTTCGAAATGCCGGCTCAGTTCTTTCAACACCTCTTCCCGCTCGTGCGGGTCGAACGGTACATCCGTGAATTGATCCGGCTTGCTGAAATGCACTTCCGTTCCTGCCCAGGCCGCGCTGCTGGCCAGCAAGGCCAGACCGGCGATCAGGGCGCGCGTCGTTTGCTTTTGCATGATGTACCCTTTCAGGAAATGTACGTGGCATGGCGCCACTTTCTTATGCTTGTTTAATATAACGCGCTACCTTCCATTCTGGCGCGTAATTCATACCTTGTTACTTTTCCGCTTTTCCGCCAGAACAGCAAGACGCCGTATTTTTTTACAGATTCATTGGCAATATTAACTAAAACAAAGTATTGTCTTGAAAATATAGTTGCCTAAGCGATAAAGTATAGATAGTGTCAGCAGCATGGATTTAAAGTGCCTTTTTGGCATGGATGTTGCATGATTTTAGTCAATTGTTCTTGCTTATTGTTAATACTTAGCTGTCAGTCTACAATCGACAAAATGCGCCCGAAAAACGCGCAACGCCAGTGGTGGCGCACAGCTTAGTCTGGCGCAGGCGTCTCAGCATTGCGTCAGTTATGCCTTTTAGCGGAACTCGTCCTTATGTCATTTTTGTCTTCAGCCTCGCCCAAGTTACCCCCCTGGAAAGTCCTGCTCGTCGACGATGAACCCGACATCCACGACATCACGGAACTGACGCTGAGCCGTTTCCGGCTGGAAGGCCGCGCGCTGAGCTTCGTGCATGCGTACAGCGGCGCCGAAGCCAAGCAGGTGCTGGCGCGCGAAGCAGGCATCGCGCTGGTGTTTCTCGACGTGGTGATGGAGCGCGAAGACAGCGGCCTGGAAGTGGCGCGCTGGATGCGCGAAGACCTGGGCAACCAGTTTACGCGCATCGTGCTGCGCACGGGACAGCCGGGACAGGCGCCGGAAGAACGGGTGATCGTCAACTACGACATCAACGACTACAAGGAAAAGACGGAACTGGACCGCACCAAGCTGTTCACCACCACCTTTGCCGCCCTGCGCGCCTACCGCGACATCATGAAGGTGGAAGAGGCTCGCCAGGCCCAGCTCCATTACCGCGAGGGACTCGAGCGCGTCATCGCC
The DNA here is from genome assembly GCF_030397735.1 of Janthinobacterium sp. SUN120. Lineage (NCBI taxonomy): Bacteria > Pseudomonadati > Pseudomonadota > Betaproteobacteria > Burkholderiales > Oxalobacteraceae > Janthinobacterium > Janthinobacterium sp. SUN120. Next base: position 89,138 of record NZ_JAPUBW010000006.1, read on the forward strand.
GCCTCGGCGCACATCTTCAAGCAGCGCAACCTGCGCGACTTCGCCAGCGGCCTGCTGCAGCAAGTCGTCGCCCTGCTGCGCCTGGAAACGAGCATGCTGCTGCGCCTGCGCGGCGCCAGCGCCATTTCGGGCGAACAGGATTATGAAATCCTCGCGCAGATCGGCGACACGGATGACGGCATCCTCAGCCCTTCCCTGCTGTCGCAGCTGGACGATGCCAAGAGCAACAAGATCTCGCGCCTGCATGGCGACACCTATGTCGGCTATTTCCCGAACAGCAGCGGCAAGGCCTCCTTGCTGGTACTCAAGGGCGTGGAAGAAATCTCCGACCTCGATGCGCAATTGCTGGAAGTCTTCTGCTCGGGCGTGGCGATCGCCTTCGACAACATCCTGCTGACGCAGGAAATCACCGATACCCAGGCCGAGCTGATCCTGCGCCTGGGCGACGTGGTCGAATCGCGCTCGCACGAAGGGGGCAACCACGTGCGCCGCATGGCCGAAGTGTGCCAGCTGCTGGCGCAGGCGTCCGGCATGTCGGAAGAAGAAACCATGGTGCTGCGCCATGCGGCGCCCATGCATGACATCGGCAAGATTTCCACGCCCGACGCCGTGCTGCTCAAACCTGGCAAGCTCGACGCGGCCGAATGGGAAATCATGAAGCAGCATCCGACGGTGGGCATGTCCATCCTCGACGGCTCGCAGCGCCCGCTGTTGAAGGCGGCCGCCGTGATCGCCCACCAGCACCACGAAAAATACGACGGCAGCGGCTACCCGCAAGGCCTGGTCGGCGAGCACATCCACAAATACGCGCGCATCGCCGCCGTCGCCGACGTCTTCGACGCCCTCATGCACAAGCGCTGCTACAAGGACGCCTGGCCCCTGGAGCGCGTGGTCAGCTACCTGCGCGAAGTCAGCGGCAGCCACCTCGATCCGCAATATGTGGAATTGCTGATTGCGAATCTGGATGAGGCGCTTGCGCTGAATCAACGTTTTCCAGACTAGCAGACCGGATTACGCGGTTCGTCCAAGAACCAAGTGCCCCCTGAGCAATACGCACGCCGGCAAAACACGCTTCGGCCCAGGTCTCCAAGACGGGCATTCCGGGCCAAGCGGACCTGAAAAATATCGAGGGCAAGGCGCAGCGACGCAGACAGTACGCATGTACGGCAAGGAGCTGCAACGCCGCCATCGGCATTTTCTCAGGCCCGCGTCTCCGGCCCACCGCTTTTAGGTTTTCAAGGACACATCATTGAACCCGAGCGGGAAACGGATTTTATAGTGCAATCCCATCCCCGGCGCGCTGACCACCTTCACCGTGCCGCCCAGCGGTCCCGTCACCAGGTTATACAGAATATGCGCGCCCAGGCCGCTGCCGCCGGAACCCCGCTTGGTCGTGAAGAAAGGGTCAAACAACTGGCCCAGGGTGGCGCTGTCCATGCCCATGCCGTCGTCGCTGTAGTCGAGTTCCAGCATCTCGCCGGCCGTGCGCACACTGATCCTGATCTTGCCCGGCTCGCCTTCGACAAAGCCATGCACGAGTGAATTGACCACCATGTTCGTGACGATCTGCGAGACGGCGCCCGGATAGCTGCGCAGCTGCACCTCGGGCGCGCAATCGATTTCCACCTTGACGGGCTTGCCCTTCAGCTTGGGCTGCAAGGACAGCAGGATTTCATCGAGGTATTTGCGCAAGTTAAAGCTGCGCAATTCGTCCGACGACTGGTCCACAGCCACCTGCTTGAAGCTGCGCACCAGCGCCGCGGCGCGTTGCGTGTTCGTCGTCATGATGCGCAAGGTCTGGTCGATGATGTCGAAAAATTGCCGCAAGCCATCTTCATCGAGCTGGCCGCCTTCCAGGTCTTCGCGCGTGAGCTTCAATTCCTGCACCAGGTGGCTCGTGGCCGTCACGCAAATGCCCAGCGGCGTATTGATTTCATGCGCCACGCCCGCCACCAGGCGTCCCAGCGAAGCCAGTTTTTCCTGGCGCACCAGTTCCGACTGCGCTTCCTGCAAGGCGCTCAGGGCGCTATTCAGGGCCGCGTTCTGCTCTTCCAGCGCTTCCTTGGCGCGGCGCATGGCGCTGTCGGCCTGGATGCGGGCCATCGCCACGGCCACATGGCTGGCCATGAAGGCCAGCACGTCCAGTTCCGCCTGGCCATACACGACGGACGTGTCATAGCTTTGCACGATGATCACGCCATATTTCCGGTCGCCCAGCAGCATGGGCGCGCCCATCCAGCTGGCGATGCTGGTATTGCCCAGCGGCTCTTCCATTTCGCCGCTGGCCACCAGCGCCGCATAGCTGTCCGCATCGAGCAGGCAAGCCTGGCGCCGCGCCAGCACATAGGAACTCATGCCGATGCCGTAATGAAAGCGTTTCACGGGCGCCTGCGCATCCTTTTCGTCGACGAAATACGGGATCGTGATGTCCTTGTTGTCCGGGTGATACAGGGCGATGAGGAAATTCTTCGCCGTCACCAGCTCGCTGATGATGGCGTGCAGGCGCGCGTACAGGGTCGTCGCATCGGATGCCTGCGCCGACAGGTTGGCGATTTCATACAGCGCATGCTGCAGGTTTTCCGCGCGACGCCGCTCGGCCACCTCGTGCGCCAGCAGGGCCGTGCGCTCCTGCACCGCCTTTTCCAGCCGGTCCATGCTTTGCATGCCTTGCAGCGCGCTCGACACGTGCGTGGCGATCAGCGCGAACAGGGCCTGGTCTTCCAGGCTGAAGCGGTGCTGAGCGTCGTAGCTCTGGATGACGATGGCGCCCAGCACCTGGTGCTGCTGGTCCAGCAGCGGACAGCCGATCCAGTGCTCGGCCGCCGTGCCGCCGCCCCAGGCGCCGCCGCCGATGGCGCGCATGGCGTCGTCGTCGGCCGTCATCACCAACTGCTTGCGGTTGACGATGACCCACGCCGTGGGCGACTGCGCGGCGCTGGCCAGGCGCACGCCCTCGTCCGGGTCGGGCGCGGCGTCGAATTCGTCGACAAAATAGGGAAAGCGCACGAGGCCGTCGTCGCGGTCGCTGAGCGCGACATAGAAGTTCGCCGCATACATGATGCGTCCCAGCGCCGCATGCACCGCCTGCAGGAATTCACTGATATCGCTGCAGGTGCTCGAGCGCTGCCCGATTTCCAGCAACACGGTTTGAACGGCTTCCAGGCGGCTGAGACGGCTTTCCATGGGTGACTATGTACCTTGTGCAAGTATATGTTCTGAAAATCAATATTATCAGTTCAGCCCAGCCTTGGCACGGCATAAAACGGAGAATCTTGCCTTGAGGCAGAGCAACACACGCCACGCGCGCATTTGCCACGCTGGCAATACAGTGGCAGACTAGGCCCCTTCCTACAGACCAGACCGTCCTCATGACTGCCACGCTACGCGCCTCGCTTCGCCCCTACACCCTCGCCGGCCTGCTGGCCTTTGCCGCGCTGGGCATGCCGCCCCTGTGCGCCGCGCCAGCCAAGGCGCCGGCGGCGGAAACGGCCGATGGCGGACGCTATTTCGGCCCCCTCGTCGCGGGCAAGATGCATGGCCAGGGCCGGCTCGAATATGCGAGCGGCGCGTTTTACGAAGGGGGCTTCGCGCGCGGCGTGTTTTCCGGCCAGGGCAAGCTGCGCCAGGCGTCCGGCGTCGAATACACGGGCGCGTTCAGTCAGGGCGCCTTCGATGGCCTCGGCCGCTACACCTCGCCCAAGGGCGAAATTTACACGGGCAACTTCGTCAAGGGCAGCTTCGAGGGCGTGGGCCGCTTCCAGGGCGCCGACGGCGCCACCTTCGAAGGCCATTTCAAGCACTGGCGCCCGCACGGCGCCGGCAAGCTGACCGACACGGACGGCACCGTCTTCGAAGGCGAATTCGTCCAGGGCCAGGTGCAGGGCAAGGCCACCGTCACCACCAGCGACGGCATCCACTACGAAGGCGAGCTGAAGGACTGGAAATTCGAGGGCCAGGGCGTGCTGCGCACGGCCGAGGGCGACGAATACCGGGGCGGCTTCAAGAATGGCCAGTTCGACGGCAAGGGCGTGCTGCGCTATGCCGTGGCGCAGGCGGACGGCCGGCGCGAAGACAGCGGCAACTGGACGGAAGGCCAGTTGGACGACCCGGCCGCCGACAAGCTCACGCGCGACAATCTCGAGCTGGCCCTGTACAACCAGCGCACCTTGCTCGACGGCGCCCTGGCGCGCATCGCGCCGCGCGATGCGGCGAAAAAGATCAATCTGTACCTGCTGGGCGTGGCCGGCGATGGCGCACAGGAAGTGTTTCACCGCGAAACGGCCTTCGTGCAGCACCAGTTCGACCGCGATTACGGCACCGTGGGCCGCTCCCTGATGCTCGTCAACAGCCGCAACACGGTGGCGCAGCAGCCGATGGCCACGCGCACCAGCATCGCCGCCAGCCTCGACGCGCTGGGCGCGAAGATGGACAAGGCCAACGACATCCTGTTCCTGTTCCTCACCAGCCACGGCTCGCCCGAGCACGAACTGGCGCTGGCGCAAAACGGCATGGACCTGCACAGCCTGCCCGCGCAAGAGCTGGCGTCCATGCTCAAGCACAGTGGCATCCGCTGGAAAGTCATCGTGATCTCGGCCTGCTATGCGGGCGGCTTCATTGCCCCCTTGAAAGATGACAACACCCTCATCATCACGGCCGCGCGCAGCGACCGCACCTCGTTCGGCTGCGACGACCAGAACGATTTTACGTATTTCAGCGAAGCGTATTTCAAGGAAGCCTTGCCGAAAAGCAGCAGCTTCACGGAAGCCTTCGACAAGGCCAAAGTGCTGGTGCAGGCGCGCGAGGCGGCCGATTTCAGCGAAGGCGGCATGGAAGCGGAAGAGCATTCCGAGCCGCAACTGTTCCAGGGCAAGGCCATCGCCGCGCAATTGAAAGCGTGGCGCGCCCAGCCGCGCTGACATGGGCACGCCCGCCCGCCTTTCTGTACAATAGCCGTCACCATGCGTAAATTCTTCCTCATTTTGCTGCTGTTCGTGCTTCCGCTCCAGATGTCCTGGGCTGCGGCGAGCGCGTATTGCCTGCACGAGGAAGGCAAGGCGGCGCAGCACCTGGGCCACCACAGCCACCAGCACAAGGCGGATGCGGACAAGAAACCCGTGGCCGACAAGACTGACAAGCAGTCCAAGGGCCAGCCGCACAGCGATTGCAACGTCTGCCATGGCATCGGCCACGCGTGGCTGCCGGCCGGCTCCAGCCTGCCCGTCGGCGACATGGCCTCCGTCAACGCGGACACCTCCCCCTTCTTTTACGCTTCCCACATCCCGGACGCTCCCAAGCGCCCCGACTGGTCGTCGGCCATCTAGGCCGACGGGACGTCCCCTTTTGTCATAACGCAATACGCGCCCTGAGATAATCCGGGCGCAGGCCTGCGCGTCCCGTCGAATTCTTTTTCCATACCTTGGAGAATTCGATGCACCGATCCATGTATCTATTGCTACTCTCTGCTGGCCTGCTGGCCGGCAACTTTGCCCACGCACAATCTGGCGTGGAACCCGCCGCACCCCTGACCCTGCCCGCCGCGCTGGCCCTGGCAGAGGGCGGCAACGCCACCCTGTCGGCCGCCCGCCACGAACTGGCGGCGCAAGGGGGCGCCCTGCAACAGGCGCGCGCCTTGCCCAATCCGGAATTGCAAACCGTGCTGGAAGACACGCGGCGCGCCACGCGCAGCACCACCGTACAGCTCAACCAGCTCATTGAGCTGGGCGGCAAGCGGGGTGCCCGCGCCGCCGTCGCCCAGCGCGGCGCAGACCTGGCGCAGGCGGGCCTGTCCCTGCAACAGGCGGACACGCGCGCCGCCGTCACGTCCGCCTTTGTCGACGTGCTGGCCGCGCAGGAAGGCTTGCGCCTGGCCGACAGCGCGCAGGCGCTGGCCGCGCGCGCCAGCGACATCACGGCGCGCAGGGTGACGGCCGGCAAGGCGTCTCCTGTCGAGGAAACCCGCGCCAGGGTCGCCGAAGCGAGCGTGCGACTGGAACTGAACCTGGCGCGCAGCACCCTGGCCAGCGCCCGTCAGCGCCTGGCCGCCCTGTGGGGCAACGCCACGCCCCGTTTCACCCTGGCAGAGGGACGCCTGGAAACCTTGCCGGAGCTGCCCCCCGCCAGCGAACTGGCGGAGAGAATGGCCCAGGCCCCTGCCGTGCGCCACGCGCAAAGCGCACTGGCCCAGCGGCAAGCCATGCTGGACGTGGAACAGCGGCGTGCCACGCCCGACGTCACGCTCAGCATCGGCATGAAGCGCTCGGAAGAACTGGGCCGCAACCAGGCCATCATCGGCCTGGCTCTGCCGCTGCCCCTGTTCGACCGCAATGCGGGCAACAAGCTCGACGCCTTGCGCCGCAGCGACAAGGCCAGCGACGAGCTGGCTGCCGCCCGCATCGCCGTGCAAACGGCCGTGGCCGCCGCCAGCGAACGCCTGGCCACGGCCCGGCTCGACGTGGAAAGCTTGCGCCAGGATATCTTGCCTGGCGCGCAAAGCGCCTACGACGCGGCCAGCAAGGGATTCGAGTTCGGCAAGTTCGCCTTCCTCGACGTGCTCGACGCCCAACGCACCTTGCTGCAAGCCAAAAACCAATACCTGCGCGCGCTGACGGAAGCGCAGCACGCCGCCGCCGACATCGAGCGCCTGCTGGGCACACCAGCTCCCCTGTAAGGAACACCCTCCATGAACATCACACGCAACAAAAAGCAGACGATCGCCATCGCTTCCATCGCCGCCGCCGGCATCGTGCTGGCCGTTCTCATCCTTGGCACGGGAAATTCCAAGACCCCGCCGCCCGCCGCCGCCAAGGCGGAGGCACATGCGGAAAAGAAAGACGAACACGGCCACGAAGAAGTGGAAGGCAAGCTGGAATTGACGGCTGCGCAAAGCCGCGCAGCCGGCGTCGTCATCGCCACGGCCGCGCCCGGCCGCATCAAGACGACGGTGGCCCTGCCCGGTGAAATCCGCTTCAATGAAGACCGCACGGCCCACGTCGTGCCGCGTCTGGCTGGCGTGGTGGAAGCCGTGCACGCCGACCTGGGCCAGCTGGTCAAGAAGGGGCAAGTACTGGCCGTCATCGCCAGCACAGAACTGTCGGAACAGCGCAGCGCACTGCTGTCGGCGCAGCGGCGGCTGTCGCTGGCCCGCTCCACGTATGAGCGCGAAGAAAAACTGTGGCGCGAGAAGATTTCGGCCGAACAGGATTATCTGCAGGCGCAGCAAGCGTGGCGCGAAGCGGAAATCGCCGTGCAGAACGCCCAGCAAAAGCTCAGCGCGCTGGGTGCCAACTCCACCAGCAAGGGCCCGCTGAACCGCTACGACATCCGCGCGCCGTTCGACGGCATGGTGCTGGAAAAACACATCACCCTGGGCGAAGCCGTCAAGGAAGATGCGAACATCTTCGTCATTTCCGACCTGTCGACCGTGTGGGCGGAAATCGCCGTGCCGGCAAAAGACCTGGCCACCGTGCGCATGGGAGGCAAGGCGGAGGTGAAAGCGTCCGCGTTTGATGCCAGTGCGCAAGGCACGATCACCTACGTGGGCGCGCTGCTGGGCGAGCAGACGCGCACGGCCAAGGCACGCATCAGCTTGCTGAACCCGGACATGGCGTGGCGCCCGGGCCTCTTCGTCACGGTGGAAGTCGTGTCCGGCGAAGCGGACGCGCCCGTCACCGTACAGAGCACGGCCATCCAGACGGTGGAAGACAAGCCCGTCGTCTTCGTGCAGGTGAAAGATGGCTACCAGGCCACGCCCGTGGTGTTGGGGCGCAGCGATGGCAGCTTGACGCACATCAAGCAGGGCCTGGCCGCCGGCACGCCGTACGCGGCGCAAGGCAGTTTTGTCCTGAAGTCCGAGCTGGGCAAGGACTCCGCCGGTCACGAACACTGATCACGTCAAGGCTAAGGAAACCATCATGTTTGAACGCTTGATCCGCTTTGCCATCGACCAGCGCTGGCTGGTGATGCTGGCCGTGGCCGCCATGGCCGGCCTGGGCATCTACAGCTATCAAAAGCTGCCCATCGACGCCGTGCCCGACATCACCAATGTGCAGGTGCAAATCAATACCCAGTCCGCCGGCTATTCGCCGCTGGAAACCGAGCAGCGCGTCACCTTCCCCATCGAGACGGCCATGGCCGGCTTGCCCAACCTGGAGCAGACGCGCTCGCTGTCGCGCTACGGCCTGTCGCAAGTGACCGTGATCTTCAAGGATGGCACGGACATCTATTTTGCGCGCCAGATGATCAACGAGCGCTTACAGGAGGCGAAGGAAAGCTTGCCAGCAGGCATCACACCGAAGATGGGCCCCGTTTCCACGGGCCTCGGCGAAATCTACCTGTGGACGGTGGAAACGCAGGACGGCGCGAAAAAGCCCGACGGCACGCCGTACACGCCGACGGACTTGCGCGAAATCCAGGACTGGATCATCAAGCCGCAGTTGCGCAATGTCACGGGCGTGACGGAAATCAATGCCATCGGCGGCTACGCCAAGCAATACCAGGTGGCGCCCTACCCGGAAAAACTGGCCGCCTACGGCATCAGCCTGCAAGATGTGGTGACGGCGCTCGAGCGCAACAACAGCAACGTGGGCGCCGGCTACATCGAACGGCAGGGCGAGCAACTGCTGATACGCGCGCCGGGCCAGGTGGCGTCCAAGGACGACCTCGGCAACATCGTCGTCGCCAATGTGCAGGGCGTGGCCATCCGCATCCGCGACGTGGCCGACGTGGTGCTGGGGCGCGAGCTGCGCACGGGCGCGGCCACGGAAAACGGCCGCGAAGTGGTGCTGGGCACGGTGTTCATGCTGATCGGCCAGAACAGCCGCGCCGTCTCGCAAGCCGTCGACAAGAAGATGGTGGAGATCAACCGCAGCCTGCCGAAAGGCGTGCACGCCGTCACCGTGTATGACCGCACGGTGCTCGTCGACAAGGCCATCAATACGGTGAAGAAAAACCTGCTGGAAGGCGCCGTGCTGGTGATCGCGATTTTGTTCCTGTTCCTCGGCAATATCCGCGCGGCCGTCATCACAGCCATGGTGATTCCGCTGGCCATGCTGTTCACGTTTACGGGCATGGTGCAATACCACGTGAGCGCCAACCTGATGAGCCTGGGAGCGCTGGACTTCGGCATCATCATCGATGGCGCCGTGGTGATCGTGGAAAACTGCGTGCGCCGCCTGGCCCATGCGCAGCAAAAACTGGGACGGCCGTTGACCTTGCAAGAACGTTTTCACGAAGTGTTTGCGGCATCGCAAGAGGCGCGCCGGCCCTTGCTGTATGGTCAGCTGATCATCATGGTCGTGTACCTGCCCATCTTCGCGCTGACGGGCGTGGAAGGCCGCATGTTTACGCCGATGGCCCTGACGGTCGTCATCGCCCTGCTGGGCGCCATGCTGCTGTCGATCACCTTCATCCCGGCCGCCGTGGCGCTGTTTATCGGCGACAAGGTGGCGGAGAAGGAAAACGCCATCATGCGCGCCGCCAAGCGCTGGTATGCGCCGCTGCTGGACAAGGTGATGCGCAACACGCCCGTCGTGCTGACGGGCGCGGCGGTGGCCGTGGTGCTGTCGGGCTTGCTGACTACGCGCATGGGCAGCGAATTCGTGCCCAGCCTGAACGAGGGCGACATCGCCATCCAGGCCCTGCGCATCCCCGGCACCAGCCTGACGCAATCGCTGGCCATGCAGCAACAGCTGGAAAACAAGCTGATGAGTAACCACAAGGAAATCGCCCGCGTGTTCGCCCGCACGGGAACGGCCGAGATCGCTTCTGACCCCATGCCGCCGAATATTTCCGACGGCTACATCATGCTCAAGCCCCGCGACCAGTGGCCGGAACCGAAGAAATCGCGCGGGCAATTGCTGGCGGAAATCGAAGCGACGGCCAGCAGCTTGCCCGGCAACAATTACGAGTTTTCGCAACCGATCCAGCTGCGCTTCAATGAACTGATTTCCGGCGTGCGCAGCGACGTGGCCGTGAAACTGTTCGGCGACGACATGGCCGTGCTCGACGGCACGGCGGCGAAGATCGCCGGTGTGCTGGGCAAGATTCCGGGCGCCACGGAAGTGAAGGTCGAGCAGACGACGGGGCTGCCCATGCTGACGGTGCAGATCGACCGCGAGCAGACGGCCCGCTATGGCCTCAACATTGCCGACGTGCAGTCGGCGATTGCCACGGCCATCGGCGGGCAGGAAGCGGGCACCCTGTTCCAGGGCGACCGCCGCTTCGACATCGTCGTGCGCCTGCCCGACAGCCTGCGCAGCGACCTGGAGCAACTGAAACGCCTGCCCATCGCCCTGCCCCTGGGCGCGGCGGCGGAAGGCCGCGCGCGCTTCATCCCGCTCGGCGAAGTGGCCAGCCTGCAAGTGGCGCCGGGGCCGAACCAGATCAGCCGCGAAGACGGCAAGCGCCGCATCGTCATCAGCGCGAATGTGCGCGGCCGCGACATCGGCTCGTTCGTGGCCGACGCCACGCAGCAGCTGCAAGCGCAGGTGGCCATTCCCGCCGGCTACTGGACCAGCTGGGGCGGCCAGTTCGAGCAATTGCAGTCGGCCACGAAACGCCTGGAGCTGGTGGTACCCGTGGCGCTGGCCCTCGTCTTCGTCTTGCTGTTCGCCATGTTCGGCAACGTGAAGGATGGCTTGCTCGTGTTCAGCGGCATCCCGTTCGCCTTGACGGGCGGCATCGTCGCCCTGTGGCTGCGCGACATTCCCATGTCGATCTCGGCGGCCGTGGGCTTCATCGCCCTGTCCGGCGTGGCCGTGCTGAACGGCCTGGTGATGATCGCCTACATCCGCCAGCTGCGCGAACAGGGCATGCCCTTGCAGGAGGCGATACGCGTAGGGGCCATCACGCGCCTGCGGCCCGTCTTGATGACGGCGCTGGTGGCCTCGCTGGGCTTCGTGCCGATGGCCATTGCCACGGGCACGGGGGCCGAAGTGCAGCGGCCGCTGGCCACCGTGGTGATCGGCGGCATCCTGTCGTCGACGGCCTTGACCCTGCTGGTGCTGCCGCTGCTGTACCGGCTGGCGTACCGCAAGGAAGACGAGGTGGAAATGCACACCGCGCCCGAAGGCGCGGCGGTACAGCTGAGTAAATAGAGGGAAGCGCTACCGCAATCGGCTTAACCCGGCCGGCGGTAGCCGCCTTCGATCCAGTTCGCCGCTGCGGTGGCGTTGAACTTGAAGGCGGCCGAGGTGCGCACCTTGGCGATCTGTTCGCCGTCGGCGTCGTAGGCGCTCAGTTCCGCGTACGGGTGGTCTTCGTCGGGCACGATGTCGAACATCACCTTGATCTGCCCCTCGTCGGTGGCGACGAACAGGTTCTTGTGCAATTGCGCATGCAGCTGCTGCTCGTGGCGGCGCAGCACTTCCGAGGCCGTCTTGACCAACGTGTTGAACGCGTTGACGTCGAGCGGCTTCGGGTTTTTCTTGTCGCGGCCCATGGTCCACGGGCCTACCAGCGCTGGCTCCGGTTCGCCATCCTTGATCATGGCCACGGCCCAGCCTTCATCTTCCTCGTTCTTGATCACGCGCGCCGTCCAGCCATTGCCTACCCACAGGCGCGGCTCCTGGATCGGGGCGTCGTTGTCCTGCTCGGCTGCTTCGTCGGAAAAATCGGGGAAATCGGTACTCATGGCGGTGCTCGTGATGGAAGGTCGGGGCTAGCATGATAGTCGAAAACGCCCACCCGTGCCGCCTTGCCGCAAGCGCGACGGCACGTCATACAACACGAGGCAGCCTGCCGCCACGGCGGCTGTCAGCACATGGACATGGCAGGCCGGTTGGGCCAGGTCAACGGCGGGCCGGGCGGTACCCAGCGCGGGTCGATGGCCGGCAGCGGCGCATGGTAATTGAAGGGGTTGATGATGATCGGCGGTATCGCCGATGGCGCGCCGACGGGCTCGGCGCAGGACTGCGTGGCGCTACGCTGGCGCATGGTGCGATGATCAGGGGGGGATAGCGATTGATCCCCGGTATCTGCAAACAAAAGCATGTTGCCCTCCTTGCGAGACTGAGGTATTCAGTATAGGACGGCTTGCGCGCATTACAAGAAAAGAAATCTTGTTCCAGATCAGTGTTTTTCTGCCCCCCAGCGCCTTCCATACCGTGAAAATGACAGCCTGTCGCACGCCGCTGGCGGCAAGCCGGGCGCATCCCTACAGTGTGAGCATGCAACACCCCATCACCCACACACCGAGGCCTATCATGAAAAAATTGCTCACCTTCGTCCTCATCGTCATGCTCGCCTGCCTGTTCCTCGACAAGATCAGCGGCAGTGGCAGCGACATGCACATGCAGTTCAACGGCGACGATGTCGACGGTCCCCTGGAGTGGCTGTTCGGCCTGGTGTTTGCCGGCGGCGGCTTGCTGATCGCCGCCATCGCGGTGGTGTGCGCAGCCGTCATCACGGGAGTGGTCCTGGCCGGCGTGGGCGTGGTGCTGATCGCGGTGGTGGCGCTCTGCGTGGTGCTGGCGCTGGCCTTGAGCACGCCCGTGCTGCTGCCGCTGCTGATTCCCGTCGCCATCGTCTGGCTGATCGTCAGCCGCAACCGCAAGCAGGCGCAAGCGCGTCAGCACAGCCTGTAATCACTGCGCCATGAACTTGCTGAGCACGCCGTCGCCGCCACCGTCGTTCTGTTCGATGCGGTTGCGCCCGCCCCGCTTGGCCCGGTACAGCGCCTCGTCTGCGCGCGCCAGCACGGCGTCGCAATCGGCATCGGTACCGGCCATGGCGGCCATGCCGATGCTCACCGTGATGGTGATCACAATGCCGCCATCGATGGTCAGCGAACTTTCCGCCACGCGCCGGCGCAACCGTTCGGCAAACACGGCGGCGGCGCTCAGATCCGTGCCAGGCAGCAAGATGGCGAATTCTTCGCCGCCCACGCGGCCCGGCACGTCGACCTTGCGCAGCGCCTGGCACATCAGCGCGCCCAGGTGGCGCAGCACGGCATCGCCCACCGCATGGCCGTACTCGTCGTTGACGCGCTTGAAGTGATCGATGTCGAGCATCAGCACGCTGGCGCAGCTGGCCAGCTCGCGCTGCAGCCGCGCATGCTCGTTTTCCAGCGCCGCCATGAAGTGGCGCCGGTTCGGCAAACCGGTTAAAAAATCCGTGGTGGCCAGTTGCAGCAGTTCCGCGTTCATGCGCTTGCGCTCGGTGATATCGAGCGAGGACACCATGACGAAATCGAGGCTGTCCGCATGGCCCGGCATCACCAGCAAGCTCAATTCATTTTGCCGCGCCGCACCATCGAGACGCACGAAGCTGCTCTCGCACTCGTACAGGTGGGCGCCGCCAGCCAGCGCCAGCAGCGCATCGCCAAAGCGCGGCAAGGCGCTGTCGTCGAAATTCTGCGCCAGGCCCAGCGCGCCGCGGCGCTGGTCGTCCTCGTTGGCGCGCACCTGCGCCAGCGCGGCGCCGTTCGCATCGATGATGCGCACCAGCCCCGCCAGCCGCTGCAGCGCGTCCGGATGGGCCTGGAAGTGGGCGCCCAGGTCGCGCACGCCCGCTTGCTCAAGAACATCGAGCGCGGCGCGCACGGCCGACCAGTCCTGTTCCCAGAGGGCCACGGGCGCATGGTCGTACAGGCTGCGGAAACGCGCTTCGCCGGCGCGCAGGGCCAGCGCCACTTGCGCCTGCTCAATGGCCATGCCGGCCAGGTGCGCCGCCTCGCTCAGCCGCGCCAGGTGCGCCGCGCCCGGCAAGGTGGGCTGGCGGTGATACGCCATCAGCACGCCCAGCAGCTTGCCCGAGCCGCCACGCACGGGTTCGGCCCAGCACGATTGCAGCTGGGCCCGCCACGCCAGTTCCATCGTCTCCTGCGCATCGGCAACGGCGTGCAAGTCGCCGACGATCACGCGCAAGTCGTCGCGCAGGGCTTGCGCGGCGATGCCATGCACGCCCTGCAGGGTGTCGAGGTCATGGCCATGGCTGGCCAGGTTGAAGAATGCGGGCAAGCCCGGCGCCGCGCCCAGCACCAGGCGGTGGCGGCTTTCATCGAGCAGCAAGATGCTGCACAGCATGGCGGGATGGTCCGCTTGCACGCTCAGCACCACGCTTTCCAGCACCCGTTCCAGCGGCGCGCCCGTGGCCAGCATTTCCAGCACTTGCCGCCGCGTATGCTCGCGCCGCTCCATCTGGCTGCGCTCGCTGATATCGCGGAACGTCCACAAGCGCGCCTGTTCATTGCCCAGTTGCATGCTGCGCACATATTGCTCGACCACCCGCCCATCGCGCAGGTGCAGCACGTCGCGCCGCTCGCGGTGGCCGTGCGGCGCATGGACGCGTGCTCCGAGGAAAGGCGCCGCCTGCTCCAGCTGGCTTTCCACATGGCGCACCAGCGCCGCGCCGTCGGCTTGCCAGTCGAGCGCATCGGGCACTTGCCACAGGTCGCGGAAGCGCCGGTTCGACGTGAAGATGCGGCCATCGATGTTGTCGACCAGAATACCGTCGATGGTCGAATCGAGGATGCTGCGCAGCATGGCCTGGCTGCGCTGCGCCGCCTCGGCCATCGCCAGCACGCTCGCCTGCCCCTGCTCCAGCTGGCCCGTCAGTTCGCTCGAACGCGCCAGCGCCGCCTGGGCGCGGGCGCGGCCCGCCGCCAGCAGCCAGGCGGTCAGCGCCAGCACGATGCTGGCCAGCAAGCCGGTCAAGGCCACAAGGCGGGGCCGCGCCAGCAGTTCGCCATCGAAACCGGGCATGGCGCGCACGCGCAAGGTCCAGGCATGGCCGGCGATGGTGATCGTTTCCTGCGCCACCAGGCTGTCCGACGCGGCAGACGACAAGGCGCCCGGCAAGCTGTCATACATCAGGGCCGCCTCGGCCAGTTGCGCGCCATCATAGATCTCCAGGTCCAGCTGGCGCGCGCTCTCGCCGCCCACGCCAGCCATCAGGTCGCCCATGCGAAATGGCGCAAAGACCCAGGCGCGCAAGGCGGCGCGCCGCTGCTCCACGCTGCCATGCAGCAAGCTATTCTCATACACGGGCAGCACGATGAGAAAACCATGCGACTGGGCGCTGCCGCCATCCTGCACCAGGTGGATCTTGCCCGTCATGGCGGCTTGCCCCGTGTCGCGCGCCTGTTCGAGCGCGGCACGGCGCACGGGTTCGGAGCCGATGTCGTAGCCGAAGGCCAGCAGGTTGCTCTCGCTCAAGGGTTCCAGATAGGTGATCGGCGCATGCCAGGCGCGCTGGCCGTGCGGACGCACGGCATAGCCGGGATAGCCTTCCGCGCGCACGCTCGCTTCATGCCGCGCCAGGGCGGCGCCGGACAACAGCGGCAGGTAGCCGATGCCATGGATGCCGGGAAAGTGGAGGTCCACCTGCTGCACCGCCAAGTAGGCATGGAATTCGCGGCGCGTGACTTCCTGCGAACTGGCATACAGTCCCTGCACCCCGTGCAGCACCTGGATATAGGTCTGCATGCGGCCGGCGATGTTGTTGACCAGCTCGTGCACGCGGAAATCGAAATCGGCCCGCACCTGCTGTTCGCTGGCATCGTGGGCATTGCGCCAGGCGCCATACGTCAACCCCAGGCACAGCGCCAGCACCAGGGCGGCCAGCACGCGCGGTCCCATCCAGTGCGACACTGGCCCAGCAAACCACGACGTAGACGCGCGTGTAGGCATGACAGGATGACAAGCAGAACGGATATCAAACCGCTTCACGGCCAGCGACGTGGCTGGCGGCGGGCTGCAGGACTACCATCGGTAGTCGATGAGAATGATAGTACGTTACAGCGGGCGGCCTTGCAATGCTGAATATTGTATTAAAAAAATCACATATTGCGCCAATGCAATGATGTGTGCTCCAGGAAAATTCGATGCCGTGAAAACAATCCACCACTCGCTGATATGATCGCCCCGCAATCCATCACCTGGGAGTCGCGTTTGCAACAGGATAGCTGGCAGGGAACACTCTGGCTGGCGCCGGACTTCGCCATCTTGCATGGCGCGGCGGGCGCCACTGCCAGCCACGCCCATTATGCGCACCAGTTGATGCTGAGCACCGGGGCGCCTTTCACGGCCGAGCTCGACGGCATCGTCCACACGGCGCGGCACTTGCTGGTCGATAGCCTGCGTCCGCACGCCATCCTGGCCGCCCCGGCGCCCATGCTGACCATCTATGCGGAGCCGCAGCGCCTGGGCGGCCCGGCCCTGCTGGCAGCGGCCGGCAGCGCAGGCATGCCCAGCCTGGACAGTCTGGCCGCCGCGCTGCAGGCGCAGCCGCGCGAACACTTGCCCGATCCCCGCTTGCGGCGCGCGCTGGAGAAGCTCGACGCGTTGTTGTCAGGCAAGGTCAGCGCCGCCGCCGTGGCCGAGGCGGCGCATTTGTCGCTGAGCCAGCTGGAACGCCTGTTCAGCGCCCAGCTGGGCTTGCCCGTGCGGCGGCTGGTGCTGTGGCGTCGCCTGCGCCTGGCCATCCGTTTCATTGTGCTCGGCAGCACCCTGACGGAAGCGGCCCACGGCGCCGGCTTTGCCGATGCCGCGCATTTTTCGCGCACCATGCGCAGCCTGTTCGGCGTGCGCGCCGACCGCAGCTTGCGCCAGCTCAACGTCAAGCTGCTCGATTGATGGCTTTACGCAAGTCCGCCGGCAATGCGGGCGCGCGCACGCCCTCTTCCGCGCGAAACGGTTCCAGCAGCTGCGCCCCGTACGCGGCCGGGTAATCGGGACGGCTGCCGATGCCCAGGTCCTCGCCCCGCATGCGGTAGCCGGGCGCGTCGAAACGCGTGTCCAGCAAGCGGTCCCAGCAGGTAAAGAACAGGCCGAAATTCACGTCGCCCGCCGTGCCGTATTTCATGTGGTGAAAACGGTGCAATGGCGCCCAGGCAAACACGTGGCGCAATGGCCCCATGCGCATGTCGACATTCGCGTGCTGCAGCAGCAGCTGGATCGCCACGGCAAACGCCAGCACGGCCATGACCTTCTCCGGGATGCCCAACAGCAACAAGGGCAGCATGCCGCCCGCCGCTTCCAGCAGCAGGTGCAGCGGGTGTTTCATCCAGCCGTTGAAACCGTACAGGCGCGTCACGCTGTGGTGCACGGCATGTAGTTTCCATAGAAAATAATAGCGGTGGCTCAGGTAATGCACGAGCGTGATACCGCAGTCGGCGATGAGGATGGCCAGCAGCAGCTGCGCCCAGAACGGCAACTGGCCGGGCCAGAACGGCCCCAGCGCCAGGTGCCCGGCCAGCAGGGGGAAGATGGCCAGGCCCAGCAGGTACAGCGCTTCATTGACGAGCGCGTGCGCAATGTCGCGCCAGCCGTCGCCATGCTCGTGGTTCCACGCGCCGTCATACGGCAGGTAACGCTCAGCCAGGAAGGATGTGAGCAGGGCCAGCAGCAGCAAGGGCGGCAAGACCCGGAGGGGGAGTTGGCACAGCGCCACCAGCACGGTGGCGGCGCCGATGAAGCCGGCCCAGAACACGGGGCCGTACAGCGCGGCAAAGAGGGATTTCATGGCAAGACGCTCCTGTGGCAAAAACCACAGCATGGCCTTGTCCCCCGCCCCGCCGCTTGAAGAAACGGCGCAAACTGCTTATTTGGCGGCCAGTTTCGCAGCCTTGCGCGCCGCGTACTGCTGGTAACCATTCGCGCGCAGGGCGCAGGCGGGGCAGGTGCCGCAGCCATAGCCCCAGTCGTGCAATTCTCCCCGCTCGCCCAGGTAGCACGTATGCGTGCCGCTGCGGATCAGGTCGACCAGCGGCTGGCCGCCCAGGTCTTCCGCCAGGTCCCAGCTTTGCGCCTTGTCCAGCCACATCAGCGGCGTTTCCAGCTTCAGGCGCGTATCCATGCCCAGGTTCAGGGCCACTTGCAGGGCCTTCATCGTGTCGTCGCGGCAATCCGGATAGCCGGAAAAATCCGTCTCGCACATGCCGCCGACCAGCACCGTCAAGCCGCGGCGGTAGGCCACGGTGGCGGCCACCGTCATGAACAGCAAGTTGCGCCCAGGAACAAATGTGTTCGGCAAGCCGTTTTCCTGCATGACGATTTCGACGTTCTGCGTCATGGCCGTATCGGAAATGGCGGAAATCAGGGACAGGTCGATCATGTGATCCTGGCCCAGGCGGCTGTCCCACTCGGGCGATTGCCGGCGCATCTGTTCCAGCACGCCGGGACGCACGGTCAGTTCGATCGCATGGCGCTGTCCATAGTCAAAGCCGATAGTTTCCACGCGGCTATAGTGTTTCAAGGCCCAGGCCAGGCAGGTGGTGGAATCTTGTCCACCGCTAAAGAGCACCAGTGCGGAGTCCGTTGCTAGCATAATTTCTTTCTTTGAGTTTTATTCTGTCCAATAGTGCGCGGGGAAACGAGATTCCCCATGCAAAAAATACTTATTCGTCCGCCATCAGTTTACCTATTCCGGTAACATGCAGTCAGCATTTACTCATCTGGAGCACCATGTTTTCTGCACGACCCATACGGCATACGGCTGCCGGCAAGGCGATACGACCACGAATTTTGGCACAAGTAGTGACAAAAGCAATGGGTCAACTGACACTGGCGGCCGCCGGCAGTGTCATCTTGCTGTTCCCCATCGCCCAGGCCGCCGCGCAGGAGGTGGCGCAACAGAGCGCGCAAGATGCGCCCGCCGACAGCGCCGCCACGGAAGCGGCGCCCGCCCCGCTGCAGTACGAGGTCAAGGTCAATGCACCGGGCGACCTCGATGAGTTGCTTGAAAAAAACCTGGACCTGGAACGCTTCCGCGGCAACCCGCGCATGGACCGCGAGCAATTGCAGCGCCTCGTCCGTGATACGCCGGAGCAAGCCAGGAACCTTATCGCCACGGCCGGCTACTATACGCCCGTCGTCACGGTGCGCGTCGATACGTCGGGCGCCAAGCCCGTCGTCATCGTCGACGTCGATCCGGGCCAGGCGGTCACCATCGACAAGGTCGAACTGGAATTGCGCGGCTTCGATCCCACGCCGCCGCTGGCCGCAAGCGAGCCCTACGATACGGAAGCCCTGAAGCGCAGCTGGTCGCTGAAGACGGGCAGCGTGTTTCGCCAGGCCGACTGGGAATCGGCCAAGCGCGCCCTGCTGCGCGAAGTGGTGCAGACGCGCTACCCGCGCGCCCAGCTGGTCGACACGCAAGCCGTGGTTGACCCGGAAACGCACAAGGTCTCGCTGCTGGTGGTGCTCGACAGCGGTCCCGAGCTGCGCTTCGGCGAGCTGCGCATCGAAGGCTTGAAACGCTACGATCCCAGCATCATCCGCAACCTCGACAAGATACGTCCGGGCGAGTACTACAGCGAATCGGCGCTGCAATCGTTGCAGGCGCGCCTGCAGGACACGGGCTACTTTGCCAGCGTGGAAGTGAGCGCCGACATGAGCAGCATCCTCAGCGAGCAGATCGAGGCCGGCCAGGAAAGCCAGCAAGCCGAGGCCGAAGGTGCCAGCGCCGCCGCCGAAGCCAAGCCCGTCAACCGCGGCCCCGCGCCGCTGCTGCCGCTGGTGGTGCGCGTGACGGAAAACAAGCAGCAGAACGTCAGCGCCGGTCTCGGTTTCAGTACGAACACGGGCAATCGTGCCCAGCTCAACTATGACAACCTGAACGTGTGGGGCACGCGCTTCAAGAGCGCGATCACCATGGAAACGAAGAAACAGGCGGCGCACGCCAATTTTTACTTTCCGACGACCGAGCGCGGCTACAACGACAGCGCGGGCGCCTCGTTCGAGCGCAGCGACATTTCCAACGAAATCACGGCCGTCACGACCATCTCAGCCAAGCGCAACTGGGGCGGCACCAACCTCGAGCGCAGCCTGACGTTCGAGTTCCTCAGCGAGGACAAGACGGTGGTCGGCCTGGAACAGACGCGCAGCAAGAGCTTGCCGCTGACCTATGCCATCACCAAGCGCAGCCTCGACAGCCTGCTGTTCCCCACCAAGGGCTATGTCATCAACGCCCAGGTGGGCGGCGCCCTGCTGCCCGTGCTGACGGACGAGCGCTTCGTGCGCGTGGCCGGCAAGGCCGTGTATTACCGTCCGCTCGGTGAAAAAGGCGAGCTGATCGTGCGCGGCGAAATGGGCGCGCTGGGCTCGAAGGAAAAACGCGGCGTGCCGGCCGTCTACCTGTTCCGCGCGGGCGGTGACCAGTCCGTGCGCGGCTATGGCTACCAGGAACTGGGCGTCAAGGAAGGCGACGCCACCATCGGCGGGCGCTACATGCTCACCGGCAGCGCCGAATACCAGTACTGGTTCAAGCCGAAGTGGGCCATTGCCGCCTTCTATGATGCCGGCAACGCGGCCGACACCGTGAAGGCGGCCATGACGCCGAAATCGGGCTACGGCCTGGGCGGGCGCTACAAGAGCCCCGTCGGCCCCATCAATGTCGACGTGGCGTATGGTCACGCCGTCCATGCTTACCGTTTGCACTTCTCTCTGGGATTCACTTTCTGATGTCCGATATTACTACCGAGTCCCCCAACGGCGCCGCGCCGCCACCGTCGGCGAAAAAGGCCCGCCGCTGGCCCCGCTATGTGGCGATCGCCGTCGCCAGCCTGGCCGTGCTGCTGGGCGGCGCCTTCTGGTACCTGGGCCGCGAATCGACCCTGCAGATGCTGGTGCAAAAAGTGGCCAGCGCCAGCGGCGGCGAAATCGCCGTGTCGGGCGTGTCCGGCTCGCTGTACAACCGCATGCACCTGGGCCACGTCAGCTACCGCAGCAAGACGCAGCACATTACGGCCGAGAATATCGACATCAACTGGTCGCCGTTCCAGTTCTTCTCGGAAGGCATCGCGATCAGCGAACTGCACGTGGCCAGCCTGTCCGTGGAAAGCACGGCGCCCTCCGAGGAACCGTCGACGATGCCCGCCAGCCTGGCTTCGCCGTTCAAGATCGGCATTGCCGACGCGCGCCTGGACAAGGTGACCCTGGTGAGTCCGGGCGGCAACACGGTATTTGAAAAGATCCATTTCACCTTGTCGGGCGACAAGACCCAATGGCAGCTGGAAGACGCCTCGGCGCTCACGCCGTTCGGCCAGGCCACGGCCAGCGCAACGATTGCCGCCACACAACCGTTCAAGCTGTCAGGCAAAGCCGGCTTGACGCAGATCAACCCCGCCGCCGGCGAAAAACCGGCCGCCCTGGCCCTGCAACTGGGCGGCGACCTGAATGTGCTGAACGTCACGGCCAAGGGCAGCGCGGGCGCGGCCACGGCCGACGCCCAATTGGCGCTGGCGCCGTTCGACCCCGTCATCATCCTGCGCTCGGCCAGCATCAAAGGCCGCAACATCAATCCGGGCAAGTTTGACGCGACCTTGCCGCAGGCGGACCTGAGCCTGGAACTCGACGCCGCCATCGATACGCGCCCAAGCGCGCAAACCGTGTCGGGCAAGCTGGCCATCCTCAACCACGCGACACCGGGCCCCATCGACCAGCAAAAGCTGCCGCTGCGCCAGTTCGAGGCGAGATTAGGCGGCACCCTGACGGCCACCACCCTGGAGTCGGCCCTCATCGATTTCGGCAACGCGGGCAAGTTCACGGGCAGCGGCAAGCTGAACCGCGACGCGGCCGATGCACCCATCGGCAATGCGCAGCTGACCTTGCACACAGACAAGATCGACTTGCAGCACATTTACAGCAGCATCAACAGCACCAAGATCGTCGGCGATATCGTGCTCGACAGCGACGGCAAGACGCAAACCCTGCGCGCCAAGCTGGGCGAAGCCAAGCTGCGCCTGGACGTGGAAGCCACTTTGGCCGATTCCCTCGTGCAATTGCGCAAGGCGACCTTGCAAGCGGGCAAAAGCAGCGTCAACGCGACAGGCCAGATCAGCCTGAAGGATGAGCAACCGTTCAAGGCCGTGGCCAGCACCAGCCGTCTCAATCCCGCCGACTTCGGCGCCTTCCCCGTGGCCGACCTGAACCTCGACGTGCGCGCCAACGGCCACGTGGCGCCGCAATGGCTGGCGAATGCGGACTTCACCGTGCGCCCCAGCAAGCTGCTCGACCAGCCCCTGTCCGGCAAGGGCAAGCTGACGGCCGATGCGGCCCATTTCAGCGGCATCGACGTGCAATTGGCGCTGGGCAAGAACAACGTGACGGCCAAGGGCAACTTTGGCGGCGCCGGCGAAAAACTCAACTGGAATGTCGATGCGCGGCAACTGTCCGCCCTGCAGTCCGACTTGCTGGGCAGCGTGCTGGCCAGCGGCGTGGTGCAAGGCACCATGCAGCAGCCGCGCACGACGTTTGTTGCCGATGCGAAAGGGCTTGGCTTGACCAGCGGCAAGCGTCCCGCGCCGGACAGCGCCATCCATGCCAGCGGCGACGTGGGCTTGACGGGGCCGAAGCAGGCAGCGGAACTGAAAGTGACGGGTTCCTTGCAAAAGATCAACCCGGCCGCGTTTGGTGCTGCACTGCCCAACGGCAACGTCAACGCGGATTTCAACGGCAGCGGCCGCCTGAGCGGCGACTGGCAAGTGGCCCTCAACCTGGCCCTGCGCGAATCGACCTTGCAAAATGCCCCGCTGGCCGGCTATGCCAAGCTGTCGGCCAATGCGAAACGGATCGACAGCGTGGATACGGAACTGCGCCTGGGGCCGAACAGCCTGCTGGCCAAGGGCGCGCTGGGCGGCGCCACGGACAAGCTGACGTGGAAACTTGATGCGCCGCAACTGTCGACCCTGGGGCCCCGCTTTGCCGGCGTGCTGCAAGCGTCCGGTTCCGTCAGCGGCAAGATGGACGCGCCGGCCGCGCAGCTGACGCTCGATGGCCGCGATCTGACCTTCTTTGGCGACCAGCAATTGAAATCCATCAAGGGCAGCGCCAGCGTGGGCGCCGGCCAGGGCGCGCTCGACCCCATGGTCAGCAGCCTGGACATCACGGGCTACAGCACGCCCACCTTCAAGCTGGGCAGCGCCCGCCTGGCCACGACGGGCACGCGCGGCAGCCATACCGTGAGCCTGGCGGCGCGCAACGACGATTTCGACGCCACCGTGCAAATCCGCGGCAGCCAGAGCGGCGCCAGCTGGACGGGCACGATCGACGGCCTGCAAAACAAGGGCCGCTATGCGCTCGTGCTGCAAGCGCCCGTGCCCGTGAAAGTGGCGGGCCCCGCCGGCAGCGGCGTGGCGGGCCTGGGCCAGCCGGAACAGATCAGCGTGGGCAACACCGCCATCAAATTGCCAGCAGGCAGCATCACCATGCAAAGCCTGATCAAGAACGGCCCCCGCTGGACCAGTTCCGGCCAGGCGGCCGGCGTGGCGCTGACGTATCTGGCGCAAGTGATTCCCTCGCTGCAAGCCAATGCGCGCAGCGACCTGACCTTGGGCGCGCAATGGTCGCTCGACATGCAGGTGCCGACGGCGCAGCAGAAAGATCCCTCCCTGGCGGGCATGTTGCACATCTACCGCGAAAAAGGCGACGTGACGGTAGGCGTGGAGCAGCCGCTGGCGCTGGGTTTGCGCACCCTCGACGCCCGCGTGGATGTTGCCAACCAGCAGCTACGCCTGGCCGTGAAACTCGATGGCGCGCGCGCGGGGCAGAGCGATATCAATGCCACCGTGCAAATGCTGGGCGGGCGCATCAGCAACGACAGCGCCCTCTCCCTGACGGGCACGACCAGCATCGATTCGCTGGCCTGGCTGGCGCCGCTGACGGGCCAGCCGGGCCTGGAACTGGGCGGCGCCTTGAAAGTGGCGCTGTCCGGTAGTGGCACCATCGGCGCGCCGCAATTGAATGGCGACATCAACGGCAGCAAGCTGCTGGTGAACTGGGCCGACCAGGGCTTGAAATTGCGCAATGGCGTGCTGCAAGCCAAGCTGGCCGGCGATCAATTGCAATTGCAGCGCCTGAGCTTTGACGGCGGCGATGGCAAGGTACAGGCAGACGGCTGGGTACGCTTTGCGAATGGCGAAGCGAGCCTGGAACTGAAATTGATGGCCGATCGCCTGCAAGCGCTGTCGCGCCCCGACCGCACCTTGATCCTGTCGGGCAACAGCACCCTGGTGCGCAACGACAAGCGCTTCAGCTTCGAGGGCAAGTTCAAGGCCAACCGCGCGCTGATCGAACTGGCGCCGCAAGATACACCCACGCAAAGCAGCGACGTGGTGGTGCTGGGCAAGGAAGTCAAGGGCAGCAAGGAAGCACCATCCTTGCCATTGAATATCGACCTCGAGTTTGACCTGGGCAATGCCTTCCACCTGCGCGGCATGGGCATCGATGCGGACCTGGCGGGCAATGTGCGCGCCAGGGTCATCAACCGCGCCGCGCCGCGCGTGACGGGCAGCATCAAGGTTGTCACAGGTCAATACGCCGCCTATGGACAAAAGCTGTCGATCGAACGGGGCTTGATCGCCTTCACGGGCGCCTACGACAACCCGTCGCTGAACATCCTGGCCGTGCGCAAGCGTCCCGAAGGCGAAGCCTTGTCGGAAACGAATGTGGAAGCGGGCGTGGAAGTGCGCGGCACGGCCCAGGCGCCGACGGCCAAGCTGGTGTCCACCCCGAGCGTGTCGGACAGCGACAAGCTGGCCTGGCTGATCCTGGGCCACGGCGCGGAAACGGCGGCCGGCGATGAAATGGCCTTGCTGACGACGGCCGCAGGCGCCCTCTTCGGCGGCTCCGGCGGCGGCTTGCAGGGCAAGCTGGCCAATTCGCTGGGACTCGACGAAGTGGGCCTGTCGCAGGCGCAAGGGCTGGAAAGCACGGTCGTCACCGTCGGCAAGCGCCTGTCCTCGCGCGCCTACCTGACGTTCGAACAAGGCACGAGCACGGCGACGAGCCTGGTCAAGCTGCGTTACAAGCTGAACCGCCGCATCACCCTGCAATTCCAGACCGGCACGAACAATGCCCTGGACGTGTTGTACACGTGGGCGTTCGACTAATCAGACGTTGAAATGCAGAAACAGCAAAGGGCGCCTCGGCGCCCTTTTCTTTGATCTGCCGCAAAGGCAAACTTACTCAGCCACGTCGAGGCCCCGCTCGATCATGCCTTCGACGTACGCGCGCAGGTATTGTTCCAGCGCAGGGCCGGACAGCACGTTGGCCGTCAGCGCGCCATGGGGCGAGCCTTTCAGCACGCCGTCGTGATACACGCGCGCAATCCAGGCCACGTCCGTGCCCTGGGTGTAATCGAGTTCATAGTCGAACGATTCTCCGCTGACTTTGCGTGTGTAGACTTCCTTGACAATTGCCATCTAAAACAGCCTTTCTTGACGAGATTAACTGGGATGCGGGTGCGGCACGGGATCGTCCTGCGGCACCGGGTGCACGGGCCCCGGATGGTGCCCGGGCGCTTCTTGCGGCTCCGGCGCCGGCATGGGTTCATCGACGGGCGCCGGGTCGGGCGCGCGGTGGGCATGGATGACGGACATGGCTGGCCTCCCGGCGAACAAAAGAAGACCATACCACGAGATGCCCGCCGCCTGTCCATGTTTGCCTGCCGGCTTGACGTCCGCGGCCGGCGGCACGGCGTGACAAGGCATAGTGCTTGCATGCCATGTAAATGTCAACATGCAACTTTTACCGTTTGACAAGCATCGCCGCCCGTCCCCATCTGGCTTACAATCGCTGTTTTACCCGTACCCGATTGCATACATGGAAACCACCACCCTCGCCCTGCTGTTACTGGTCCCGCTGCTGGTCTGGCGCATTTATTCGCGCCTGAAGAAACTGGTGGCGCGCCAGAAGTCGCAGCTGTGGCGGCACTGGACGGTGGCAATCGCCTTCCCCGCGCTGCTGCTGTTCCTGGCGACGACGACGAAGTTCGACGTCCTGCCCCTGTCCAGCCTGGGCGCGGCCGCGCTGGCCGGCGGCTGGCTGGGGGTGCTGGGCTTGAAGCTGACGCGCTTCGAACAGGTCGGCAAGGACTTTTTCTTTACCCAGCACCGCTACCTGGGCCTGGCCATCACGATGCTGTTCATCGCCCGCCTGCTGTACCGTGGCATGGAAATCTACCTGAACTCGCGCCTCGACGTGCCCGTGCCGCCGCCACCGTTCGGCCAGAGCGCGCTGACGATGGCCGCCTACGGCCTCGTTATCGGCTACTACGCCGTGTATGCGTGGGGCCTGGTGCGCTGGCGCCAGCGCAACCAACCGCTGCAGGCGCCCGAATAAGTCATCCCGTCAGTAGTACTGGCACAGGCCTTCGCAAGTCGTCACCGACAGTGCCTGGCGTATCGTCGCCAGCGCCGGAGCCAGGGCGGGATCGAGGTCCTTGTCCGCATCAGCCAGGCTGGCCAGCAAACGCTCGCGCAACGGCGGCGCCATCAGCGCGACGTTCGGCGTTGCGTACTGCGCGGCCGCTTCCAGCATGCGCTTCTTTTGCGCCACGGTCCAGAACGGCACTTGCACGAACTGCACCACGCCGACATACAGGGTGGTCGAGCCCTTGCTGAAGGCGCGCGCCCGCATGCGCTCCGTACCGCTCACTACCTGCAGCGGCTGGCTACTGAATTCCTGCTCCATCAAGCCAATCAAGTGCGCATGGCAATGCATGCCAAAGGCAAAAAAAGTACTCATTTCATCGCCATAATTGGCCAGGTTCTCCGTTACCTGGTCATTGCGCGCCTGCTGCAACTCGGCGCCGGACAGCGGCAGCGGCCGCTCGCTGCCAAACGTGTAATACGCCTTGCCAATGTTGGTTGCCCGCTCGCACAGGGCCACGCTCGGGTTGATGTCCTGCAACGCCGCGACGGGCGCCCGGAACAGGCCCGGAGCATCGGTAATCCGGGCAATCAACGCTGCCACTTCAGGGTCGCCCAGGCGCGGCAAGCCGCTTTGCAGCGTGGCCTTGGCCATCAGCGCTTCCAGGCGGGCACTGGCTTGCTGGAAATCGGTATAGCTGTCGGCCCAGGCGGCGGGCGCCACGAGGACGGAGGAAAGGCAGAACAGGCGGCCGAGGCGGCGCAACGGCATGGAAATCGACAGGGACATGGGATCAGGAAAACACTATTGGAAGATTGGCAATTATAGGCAATCTGTATCCACAGTGCATTTAATTGTGTTTTACACCACGTTTTATCTAGGCGATGATGGTGACGCGCGGCCAGCGCGCCGCATAATCCTTGCTGGCCAGGCGCTGCACATAGCCGTCCAGGCTGATGCGCGCCGGGTTGCGCCGCACCACCATATCGAACAGGTCGTCGAGGCCATGCGGCGCGATGATGCCGATCCCGCCGTCAGGCTGCAGCGAGATGCCGACCGAGGTGGCAAACTCGGGCCAGGTGGCGATGGCGTCGTCGAGCGACAGCAGGGGCGGCACGGCGTAGCCGAACGCGTCTTCGAACCACAGGTGCACCCGCGCCTGGTTGCAAACCTCCCACGGCACGCCGGGCAGCACAGTTTCCAGGCGCTGGCGCAGTTCCACCTCACGCCGGGGTTGCAAATTGTGCGCATCGAAATACGCCACGTCGATATCGCTCAAGGCAGACGCTTGCGCGTAACCATGCAAGGCATCCCACACGAGGTTGCGCACGGCGCCGGCGCCGATGCAGCAATGGGGCAAGCCCAGCTGCGCCACGGCGTGCAAGGCTTGCATGCACCACGGCGTGGCGCCGGCGATGGCGCGCAGGCGCGCCGCCAGTGCTTCCTGCCTGCTCATGCAGCTAGGGCCGGATCTGCGGCGCCACGCCGTCGTGGCTAACCGTGCCTTCGACATTGCCGAAGTACACGTCCAGGTCTTGCTTCGGATGGAAGTTGCGCAGCTTGACTTGCAAGGTGGTGGGGTTGATTTTGGTAAACGTACCGGGGAAGCACAGGCTGACCAGCTCGTCCGACTTTCCCTTGATCAAGTTCAAGGTAAAGTCTTCGATGCCATTCTTCCAGGTATTGCCGGTGGTCAAAATGTACGACACCCACACGGCATTGACGAAGCCGCTTTCGCCCTGCTGGGCCGCCAGGCGGTTCCACGTCTTGTAGAAGGCCTTGTCGCCGCAGTATTTCTTTTCAAATGTATTGCCATCGCCCAGGTAGGACGCGCCGGGACCAGCCGCAACGAACGGCGCATATTGATGCCGCACGCGCACGACTTTGCCGGCAGGGAATTTCTGCTGCCACAGGTAGATGACTTTCACGGTCCAGGCCGGTACCCATTCCTCGTCGTACAGCTGGGCCAGCAAGCCTTCGCGGATCATGATCTTGCTTTGCGCGGCCGTCAGCGGCGCCACTTTCTTGTCGAACGGCGTGTGCGAGGGGAAATACGCAATTTGCGCATCGGACAAGCCCAGCTGGCGCAAGCGGGCCGTCACGTCCTCTGCGTCGAGCTTGGCGACGAAGGTGGTTTTATACTCCTTGCGCTTGCCGTCCACGTCGACGGTAAACTGTTGCGGCTGGCCATAATACGTGGGCGAGCCGTGGTAGCCGGAAGAGTATTCGGGCAGCGGGAAGAAGATCGTCTCTTCCACATCCGTTTTCGACTCATTGAGGAACTCGTATTCGACCTTGATCAATTCCGCGCTCACGCTGAGCACTTCCTTTTTCATGGCCACGGCATCCGTCTTGCCGAACAGGATGCCGCCCGCGCTCACGGAGCCGATGCCGTCGTTGGCCATGGCGGGCGCCGAACACGCCAGCGCCAGCGCGGCAGATGCCAGCAAGGTGCGCACCAGCATCACGCCACCTTGCCCGAGACGGGATCGACCCGGCGCTGCAGCACGAAAATCGGTTGCGCCCATTGGGTATCCTTTTTCTTCTTGCTCGTGATCAAAGTCAGTTCCGATGGATCGTAGACATCCGTGTTGTGCGTCAACGGCGTCGTCATCAGGTATTGCGCTTCCGTGTTCTTCAGGAATTCGCCCACCAATTGAATGTTGCGGATATCGAGGTGGGCAAACGGTTCGTCGATGAAGACGAAGCCGCCGGAACCGTCTTCCGATTTCAGCAAGCCGATCAAGAGCACCAGCGATTTCATCACTTGCTGGCCGCCCGACGCTTCGCCATCGTTCATGCCGATGACGCCCTTGCCGTCGAACTTGAAGCGCACGTGCAAGCCCGCCTGCGACAGCTGCACGTCGTCGTTTTCCAGGCGCACGGGGTCGGCATGCACTTCGATGCCGGCCAGCTCGCCCAGCTCCTTGATATTCTTGCTGTAGGTCTTGATGGTGTAGCGCAAGCGTTCCATGTAGGCGCCGCGTGCATTGCCCGTCGCTTCGATGGCGCGGTTGTTCTGGTAGCGGCGCTCGTCCGTTTCCGACTGGCGGCCATGCAACTGGTCCGACAGGCGGTGGTGCTGGTCGATGACGGTGGCGTCCAGTTCCCAGTCGTCGCGCGCCAGGCTGTTTTGCAGGCTGGCCACACGCAAGTCGACCTGGTGCGCATTCTGGTGCTCGGCCACGAGGGCCGCGCGGCGTGCGGGACGGCGCCAGCTTTTCGGCAAGTGGCGCCACGCATGGCGCAGGGCCAGCAAGGCGCGCGCATGCTCGGCGCGCTGTTCAATCTGCTTCTTGTAACCGAGGCGCGAGCCCGCTTCCGCCTCGGACAGGGCCAGGCGCGCGTTTTGCCACACGGTATCGGCACGCGTGCGCGCCACGGTGGCGTTCTTCGTCAGGTTTTGCAGCTCGCCCAGGCGGCCGCCCACTTCCAGGCGCTCTTCCTTCAGCGGCTTCGAGTTGCGCAGCGCTTCGGCGAACTCTTCCTGGCGGGCACTGAGTTCCTTGGCCGCGTCGACGCCGGCGATGCGCGCTTTCAAGGCGCCCACTTCGGCCGCCAGCTTCGAAATCGCCAGGGTCAGGGTGTCTTCCTGTCCTTCCAGGCCGGGCAGGGAGCGCAGCAGCGCTTCCAGGCGGCCGCTGCGGCCAGCCTGGCCGAAGCGGTAGCGCGACGCTTCCACGAACAGCGAGCGCCCGCCGCGGCGTTCGCGGTGATACGCCTCGGGCGTGATCCATTCCTCATGGTTGCCCAGTTTAAAGCCTGCTTCGACGGAATCGACGCGTGCAATGCGCGACAGCTGCTCGATCAGCCAGCTGGGCACGGGCGCAGAAAATTTCACCACCGCCAGCAAGCTCTCGTCTTTCGCCACCGGCGCCGTGACCAGGTCGGGCACGATGAAGTGGCGATAGCGTTCCTTCTCGGCCAAACGGTAAGCGGCAGCCGCATCCTTGGCCTTGTCCAGCAGCACCACCGAAGCGTAGCCGCCCAGCACGCCTTCGACGGCGCCCTGCCAGCGGCTGTCCGTCACTTCGACGATATCGGACAGCATCGCGTGACTGATCCCGGCATCGCGCAGCGCGCGGCGCATGCCGCGCACGTTGTCCGGCTCCGGCATGGCCGTCTTGCCTTGCAGCGCGGCAATAGTTGCCTGTTCGCCCGCGATGCGCGCCGCCAAGGCGTCGCGCTGCTGGCGCTGCTGCAGCAATTGCGCTTCCTTCTGTTCCAGCTGGGCCGCCACTTCGGCGATGTCGCTGCCCGAGTCCGCCGCCAGCTTGTGCAAACGGTCTTTCTGCTCCAGCAGGCTGTCCAGCGGTTTGAGCTTGCTATTGATCAAGGACAAACGACTCTGCAAGCCGATCGATTCCTGTTCCAGCAAGGTTTCGTTCATTTGCGCGTCGGACAGGGCCTTCGCCTGCGATGCCAGCGCATTGCGTTTATCGGTCAGCTGCTGGTCCGCCTGCGCCATCGGTTTGCGCGCATCGCGCAATTGCCGGCTGGCCGCGGCCGCTTTTTCGCGCGCCTCGTGGTACTGCAGGCTGGGCAGCACTTCTTCCAGCAGGTTGCGGCGCTCCTTATGCAGCCCTTCCCACTGGTGATAGTTGGCCACGCGCAGGCGCAAGCCTTCCAGGTTGGTCTTCGACGCTTCCAGTTCCGTCTCGAAACGCTTCAGTTCCACTTCCGTGTCGCGCTGGTGGCGCTTGGCTTCGTCGTAGGCGTCCAGCACCTCCTTGTCGCCAAACACCTGGAACACGAGGTCGAGCAGCTGGCGCGGCGCGTATTCGCACAATTTGTCCGTCTCGCCCTGCTCCAGCGCCAGCACTTTCGACATGGCGGGCGACAGGCCCGCATTGGCCAGGCGCTTGCGGTAGTTTTCCACGCCGAGCCAGTCGTTGGCGTCCGTGATGTCTTCGATCTGCACATTGCCTGGACGCATCAGATACTGGCGCTTCCAGTCGCCGCCGTTCTTCTGGATCTGGCAAAACAGGGTCACTTCATCGTCGCTGAAGAAGCCGGAACTGCGGAACGGGCGGTTCGACAGCTGCTTGCCCACGTTTTTGTTGTCGACCACGGCGCGCAGCCAGGCCGTCTGCTGGCCCGAGTGGCGCGCATAGTGTTTATACGTGCGGCCCATCGAGCAATCGAGGCCGAACAGGGTGCGCAAGGCGTCGAGCAAGGTGGTCTTGCCCGAGCCGTTCTGCCCCGCGATGGTGATGATCTTCGCGTCGAGCGGAATATTCTTGATGCGCTGCCAGTAATCCCAGTGCACCAGTTCAAGTGATTTGATATGAAACATGGGCGCTTTCAGTGAAGGAGGTCGGACGCGGGCTCATCGCCGTCGTCGGGCAGGTCGCCGATGTCGGCGGACAGGTCGTCCGTCAGGTCGGCGTCGGGCAATGTATCGCCGCTGACGGCCACCAGGCGCGCCGGCGCCCGCTTGAACACGTCGGCCAGGGCGCCGTTGATGATGCGCTCTTTCAAGACGTCCGTGTCCATCATCAGGTCCAGCAGCGGACCTTCCAGGATGAAATCGCCGCGCCGCTCGATGAAGCCCAGCTTGGCCAGCGTGCCCAGATTCATGTCCATGCGCGTCTTCTTGCCCAGCTTGTCGCCGAAGTCCGACAGCAGCGCCTTGTAGGAAATGCCGATCGACGCATCTTCCGCGCGCGGCAGCGGTTTTTCCGTGCCAAACATGTCGTTCTGGTCGTCGTCCGCGTGCTGGTGCGTTTCCTGGCGTTCACGCTTGGGCAGGATGATCTGCGCCCACAGCACCACCAGCAAGGCCACGCCATCGCGCGCCAGGCCGAAGTTGTTGTTTTGCCACACGTCGCGCGCGCCGAAGATCTTCGGTTCGATGGTGCGCGTCAGGGCCAGGGTGACGTGGTCGGCGTACACGTTGTCGAGCAATTTCAAGCCGCAGGCCAGCAGGCGCGCATCGATCTCGGCGCGGAACAGCTCGTCGGACAGCACGCGCTTGACGAGCTTATCGTCGCGGCGCAGGGTTTGATGCGTGAGCAGGCGCGCAATCAGGATTTGGGAATCGTCATTCATCGGCGGTGCCGCTATCTAAATCAAGTGAAACATTCAGTGAAAGCGAGGCGATCGACATGGCCGCCACGTGGGGGTCGGTCAGTTGGACCATCTCGTCGGTCGGTGTAAAGGTAATCGGCAAACGGGCCAGTTCGGCCGTGGATCCCTGCAAGCTCGCTTCGGAGACGTCGCCCAGCAGCGGCAGCATGGAGGCGCGGTACGAAGCCACGGCAAAGCTGGCCGGCAACAGGGAATCCTGCACGGGCACCGATTTCGGCCCCTCTTCGCCGATGCTGGGGAAATTGCCCAGGCTGGCGAAGTTCGACAGGCGTTCGAGCAAGTCATCGAGTTCGAGTTGCATGGCGGGACCGTCGCTGATGGTGGTGGGCGCGTCCTCGCCGCTGGGCAGGCCCGTGTTGATGACACCCGCCGCCCGTTCGGACAGCAGTTCCGTTTCGGCCACGTCGATCATCTCGGCCGGCGTGGAGAACAGGGGCACGACAGGCTGGTCGATGGCGCCCTCGGCCAGGCTGGCCAGGTCGTCATGCAGCAAGAGCCAGCGCTTGATGTCCGTGGTCGACAAGCCCGACTGGCCCAGGTGGACCCGCTGGCGCTCGATCTGGTTCAGGGCGCGCGAAAACATGCCTTGCATGTTCAGCAATTTACTTTGCGCGCGGCCGATCGCCTGCGCCGCCTTGTGCGTGGCGCTGTCCGCGTTTTCATCGGAGGTGATGGCCACGAGGATCTCGGAACCCTTCTCGACCCAGTCGCAAGCCATGTTCCACTTCGCTTGCGCCGTGCGCAGGCGGAATTCGGAACCGGAGGCAATCGCGTCGGAGAATTCTTCCGTCAAGTCCACCAGGCGGCCCAGCAAATGCTGCAGTTGCTCGACCGACACGCCACCGACGGCTTGCGCGCCCGCCACCTGCGACAGCAGGAAACCCATTTCCGCTTCATCTTCCGTCTGCCCCAGGCCCAGCAAGCTGTCGATGGCGGACAGCACATTGCGCGCCATCGGGGTCACGCGGTACACGCCCTGCTGCGCATCCCAGGCCAGCAACTGGTTCGAGCGCAGGCGCAGCAAGACCGTTTCCAAACTTTCCGGCAACAGATACGCGAGTTTCGTATTGATATCGGCGCGCGTATAGGCGGACGTGGCCGCATCGGACGCGAGCTCGCGCAACACCAGCAGACGCACCAGCACGCCATCGAAACCGCCGTGGAACAGGGCCGTAAACACTTGCAGCAGGGGCTGCGCCCGCTTCAAGTGAAAAACTTGCTCAATTTCATCGGCCGAAATATTGGGCTGGAAATGCGCCTGCAAGGAATCGTGATGCTCTTGCTCTGTCTGATTTGCATCCGTAGCCACGGCTGCACTTGCCATTATATCAATCATTCTTTTCCGGATGAGTGTTCAGCGGGCGGCGCTGCGGGCTAACGCGGCGCTGCGGGGCGGGGGCGTCAGTATATCAGTTCTGACATGCAATTTAGCGCATGGGAGGGGGCGGTGCGGACATGGCGCAACACGGCCGGTGCGCCGTGTCGGGCCAGGACGATGAAATGGGGGGCCAAACACGGCATGCCTGGCCCCAAGCCATTAGTGAACACTTACTTCCTGACGATCTTTTGCAAGGTTTGCTCGACGTAATCACCGTCTTCATCGGCGAACGTCACCTTCACGGGATACCATTCCAGCGACGGCGCCAGCCACAGGTCCACTTGCTGGCCCTTCTTGTCCGGCGGCGGCGCCTTGACCAGGTGCACGGCTTCCACCAGACCCTGGCCGGTGGCGACCGTCTCCTGCTTGACGACCTTGAAGGTCCACGGTTCGGCGTCATGGCGGCCGGCAACGAAGAAGCTCCATTCCGAGCCGGGCGTGAATTTTTCCGGGGTGGCGCGCGCCACGCTGACCAGTTGCCAGACGGTGCTGTTGCGGTCCTGCTCGCCGCCTTTCAGCGGATACGTTTCATCGCCTTCGCTGAAGACGATGCTCTTGCTGTCTCGCTTGAAGGTGGTCGTGGCAGCTTCCTTGCGGAAACGTTTTTCCACGAACTGCGCCGGCGCCAGGCCGTAATCGTCGACCGTGCCTTCGCTGCGCTGTTCCAGGATCTTGCCGAACAGGGCAGCCTTGGTTTCGGCCAGCAGCGAGTACTTGCCGTCGCCGGCGCGCCAGTTGCTGACCGATTCGCCGGACAGCGCAATGCCGCGCTGCTTCGCCTTGATCGAATAGACGAGGTCGGCCGACGGCGCCAGCTTGTACGGGCGCTTGATGACGGGATGGTCCACGGGCTCGTCCGCCGCCATGGCGGGCGTCAGGGTGGCCGCCAGCAGGCTGGCAGCCAGGACGCGTTTCAAGGTAGTCAAAGTAGTCATTTATTTTCCTGTTGATTCATTTACGGAGATCTTGGTCACGGTTTGCGTGGTCAGCGCCCCGTTCGCTTCGGTATTGCGTATTTGTACTGGATACCATTGCATGGACGGCGCCAGCCAGACATCGAGCTGCGACGAATACGTGCCGGGCTTCGGCGGCCGGCGCAGGTGCCACGTCACCAGGCGGCCCATTTTCGTGTCCAGTTCTTCCTCGCCCACCAGGTGGAAGCGGAACACGGTCGCTTCCTTTTCCTCGCCGACGAGAATGTCGATATTGCCCACCAGCTGGTTGACGTCGGCACGGCCGATGGCGGCCAGCTGGAACGGCACGGTGGCCTTGTCCTGCGCCCCTTCCTGCCATGGCGCCGTGGCCGTCGTTGCCGAAAACGTGATGGCCTTGGCGTCGCGGTTGAAATGCGTGGCCGTTTGCGCGCGGCCCTTGCGTTTCTCCGTGGCCGTGACGGGCACGATGCCGCTGCCATCGATCTGGCCCTCGCTCGTCAGCACCAGCAGGTTGATGCGCGTGATCAGCATGCTCAAGCCCACTTCCAGTTTCAGCTGATACGTGTCGCCCCGGTTTTCCCACGCCATCGCGGCCACGCCCTGCCACTTGGTGCCGTCCGCATCGCGCCGGTCCACGTGCAGGTCGAACTGGGCCGAAGCGGGCGCGTTCGTCTTGTAGTGGCGTGCCTGCTCGACGGGCGGTGGCGGCGGTTCGCTGGCCGGCGCGGGCGCGGCGGCCACGGCGGGCGCCGGCGCCGTGATGGCCGGAGCCGCCACGGCGGCCGGCTCGCTCGTGGCCGGGCCTTCCGGCACGTCGCTGACGGGCGCCGTCAACTGCGGCGTTTCGCTCGACGCCAGCTCCGTCGGCGGCGGTGGTGGCGGCGGCCTGGGCTTGGGCACTGGCCGCAGT
Organism: Janthinobacterium sp. SUN120; assembly: GCF_030397735.1. Classification (NCBI taxonomy): domain Bacteria; kingdom Pseudomonadati; phylum Pseudomonadota; class Betaproteobacteria; order Burkholderiales; family Oxalobacteraceae; genus Janthinobacterium; species Janthinobacterium sp. SUN120. The sequence continues at coordinate 124,538 of NZ_JAPUBW010000006.1, forward strand.
TCGGGCGGCGGCAGCGGCACCACCGGCAGGGGTTTGGGCGGCTCGGCGATCAAGGCCATGCTGACCATCTGCGCATGATTCTGTCCCAGCGGCACCATGCTGGCGCGCGAGGTGAGCCATTCCAACGCCACGTAATGCAGTACGCCGATGACCGCGACAAAGATGACGGTGCGGCGGCGCGGTGGCGAAAAGAAGGAGTCAGGCATCATAGGCCGTAGTGTAACGCTTCCGCCCCGCTTCCCGCTTCTTGCCCGTGCTCAACTCTTAATGTTTTATGTAAGAAAATGTTGGCGGCATTGCGTCAGTTGCAAGCCGATATCTGCTACGCTAAGGCTATCCACCTACCAGGAGATTTCGCATGGCAAACCCGCAAATGCCCCAAATGCCGGGCGCAGCAGTTGTGACCGATACGCTCGACTTCGTCAAAAACCTGTGGGGCAGCATGAGCGTGCCCGGCATGGGCATGCCTGGCATCACGGCGCCCACCATGTCGGTGGAAGAGCTGGACAAGAAAATCAATGACTTGAAGGCCGTCGAAGCATGGCTGAACCTCAACACCAGCATGCTGCGCGGCAGTATCCAGGCGCTGGAAGTGCAGCGCGGCACCATCGCCACCTTGAAATCGATGGGCGCGTCCCTGGCGGCAGCCATCACCCAGCCCGGCGCCAGCGAAAAATCCGTGTTTGAATCGGTGCCCTACGCTTCCGCGTTTTTCCAGCAAGCCGCACCTGCGGCGCCTGAACCGAAACCGGCGCCTGCGCCCGCACCGCCACCCGCTGCGGCGGCGCCCGCCGATGCCGGCAGCCAGGCCGGAGCCCAGCTGGCCAATCCAAGTGCCTGGTGGAATTTGTTACAAGATCAGTTCACGCAGGCCGTCTCGACAGCGATGTCGCCCGACGCCGCCAGCACGGCAGCGGCCAGCTTTGGCGGCGTGAGCAAAGCCAAGCCAGCGGCCAGCAAGCCGGCCAAACCTGCCGAAGCAGGCACGGCAGCCAAGGCCAAGGCCCCGCTGCGCAAGGCGCCCGCAAAACGCGCAGCACCCAAGGCCAAAGCACCAGGCAAGGCCTGATGTTTCAAGCCGGCAATATGATCAGGCGATACGATGAATGCGGATCGCCTCGATCATGTTGTCGGCCTGGCGTTTTACGTCACCGATCGTGATCAGGCCTTCGTCGGCCAGCGCCTTGGCGTGCTCGTACGAAGACTGGAATGTTTCCAGCGTGTCTCCCTTGGCGGCGACCGGGCGTACCCAGGCAACGGCGCCGACCTTCATTTTTTTGTATACTTCATTGACCACATCACGCATAGTTTCTTCCTTATTGTTGTAAAGCAACTCAAGCACGGGCGAACCCACGCTGGCCCCTAGTTTATCATCCGGCACGCTCACGCACGGCTTTTCCCCCTTTTTCCGCTGCCGGCGGCGCATTTTCCGGCGCCGCGACGGCGTCTTCCGGCCCGGGCGGCGGCGTCAGCTGCACCAGTTGCTCCATCAATTGCGCGAAGCGCTGCTGCCCTGGTGCAATTTTGTCTACATACAACAACACTTCCATGGCTTCGGCCGCCAAATCGGCCTGAAACCCGCGCTGCTGCAGGAAGGAAACGATGATTTGCGCGGAATTGAACAGGATGCGCAAGTTGTTCGGCAGTTTTTCGCGCGCCGCGCGCATCCAGGCGACCGCTTCGTTGAGCTTGTCCGTCTTCCACAGCAGCACGCCCTTGTTCATCAAGTCCGACGCTTCCTTGCGCGAGGCGATGATCAGGCTCGTGCCTTCGTCGCCCATCTTCGCCTTGTCGAATATCTTTTGCACTTCATCCTGCACCACCTGGTTGTCGTGGTTGTTCTTCACCACGTAGCACAGCAGGCCGGCCGGCGCATCCTTGACGCCGACGGCGAACAGCAGGGTCGCCAGCTCCATGCAGATGGCCTTCTCGGGCCGCGCCGGGTCTTCCAGCAGCATGGCTTCGAGCTCGTCGCCGCACTTGCGCGCGCGCCGGTAATCGCCCGTTTCGTGGTGCACCATGCCTTCCGTGATCTTCGCGCGCAAGCCGATCTGTTCGGGCGAGAATTCGCGCTGCGCCAGCAGCAGCCATTGCAGCGCCTCCTTCGCATCCTTCTTCAGGCCGCACACGCGCGCCAGTCCCAGGTAGGCGTCCGGCGTCTTCATGACGGAAAACTCGCCGATGGAAATACACTTGCGAAAAGCCTTTTCCGCCATGCTGACATTGCCCACTTTCAGGGCCGCCAGTCCCAGGTTGCGCTGGCGCGGCACGGAATTGGGCGACAGGCGCGCCGCCTTTTCCAGCACGCCGCACGCTTCCTCGTGCTGGCCCATCAGCTGGTAGGCGACGGCCATCTGGTCGTAGGCGTCGATGTAATACTTGTTTTCGACGATCACGCCCTGGAAGATCTGCCGCGCCGCCTCGTGTTCGCCGTTATTCATGCGTATCTTGCCCAGGCCCGCCTTGGCCCAGCTGTAATCGCGCTCGGCCAGCACTTTTTCATACACGGCGCGGGCTTTTTCCGGCTCGCCGCTTTTCAGCAGCAAACTGGCCTTCATGCGCAGCAATTCCAGCTCGTGCAGCTTGTTGACCTCGATCTGCGCGTCGCACAGCTTGGCCGCGCGCAGATAATCCTTTTCCATGCAAGCCTGGTCGATTTCGCGGAACACCTGCTTCTTGTGCCACACGCGGTTCAGCCGCGTCAGCAGCACGCCTTCCGTGATCGGCTTGATCAGGTAGGCGTCGGGCTGGTGCTCGGCCGCGCCCATCACCGATTCCACGCTTTTCTCGGCCGACACCATCAGCCACACGCTCGATGGCGCCGTCAGGTTGCGCACGCGCGTCTCTTCCAGCACTTGCTGGCCATTCTTGCCTTCGCCCAGGTTGTAATCGCACAGCACCACGTCGTAGCGCGTCTTGGCCAGCAGCTTCATGGCTTCGCCGCCGCTGGCCGCCTGGTCGATATGGCGCGCGCCCAGGTTGCGCAGCGATTCGCGCAGCAGGATGCGGATGCCGATGAAATCGTCGACCAGCAGATAATGTTTGTCGGCCCAGTCGGTGCTGCCCGCTTCGGCGGCGGTGGCGTGGCTGTCTGTCGTCATGGATTCCTCGTTCAGGGCAGGCGCAGGATGAAACAGCCGCCGCCCAGCGCGCCACCATTTTCCAGGGCGATGCTGCCGCTGCTGCCCCGGTGCTTGTGCATCTTTGCCACTTCGCTGGAAAAATACAGGCCCAGTCCCGTGCTGTTGGTGGAAAAATTCACGCCGGCGGCCATGCCATCCATGGCCGCGCTGCCCGCGTCCAGCAAAGCCTGGGTATAGCCGTCGCCATTGTCTTCCACGCGCAGCTCCAGCATGTCGTCGTGCTCCCGCACGGACAGGCGAATCGTGTCTTTCGTGTAGCGGATGGCGTTGTTGATCGCATGCGCGAGCACGCCGATGACCAGGTCTTCATCGAGGGTCCAGATCAGTTCCGGCGGACAGGCCGTCTCCAGCCGGATGCCTTTCGAGGCCAGCAGGATCTTTTCCTGATCCACCACCTGGTCGATGACCTGGCTCACCAGTTGCGGCTGCACGTCGAAGGGGTAGCCGGGCTTGCCCACTTCCTTGTACAGGGCCAGCAGCTGGATCAGGTTATCGTTGAGGCGCTTGGTCTGGTACAGCATCTGCGCCATCTGCAGGTAGGCGGGGTCGGCCTGGGGCGCAGGCTTGGCCTGCTCGGCCGCCAGCAGCGACTCCAGGGTGCCGCTGACGACGCTGATCGAATTTTTCATGTCGTGCACGGTCGACGCCAGGAACAGGAATAGCTCGGGCGAGCTGTGTTGATCTTCCACCGGATATCTCCTTGGGGCCGTAGCTTGAATATTGCCAAGGATAAATTATACCGCCAGCCTGCGGACGCCAACCAGCCGCGCGCAAAGTCCGTGACATGACGCAACAATGCCGCCCCCGCTGGCGCAGGGGCGGCATCAGCCTGACAAGCTGGCAAGGTCAGCGGCGCGCGCCCGCCAGGCGGCGCACCACGGCGATCATGCGGTCGATTTCCTCATACGTGTTGTAGAAGGCGAACGATGGCCGCACCGTCGCTTCCACGCCGAAGCGGCGCAGGATCGGCTGGGCGCAGTGGTGGCCCGAGCGCACGGCGATGCCCTCGTCATTGAGGGCGCGCCCCACTTCCGCCGGCGCGTAGCCGGCCAGCACGAACGAAGCCACGCTGGCCTTGTCCAGCGCCGTGCCGATCAGGCGCACGCCGGGAATGGCTTGCAAGTGGTGCGTCGCGTATTCCAGCAGCGCGTGCTCGTAGGCGGCGATGTTTTCCAGGCCGATGCGCTGCACGTAGTCGATGGCCGCGCCCAGGCCCACGGCATCGGCGATATTGCCCGTGCCCGCCTCGAAACGGTTCGGCACGCCCTGGTAGACGGTGCGCTCGAACGTGACGTCGGCGATCATGTTGCCGCCGCCCTGCCATGGCGGCAATTGCTCGAGCAAGTCCGCCTTGCCATACACGGCGCCGATGCCCGTCGGACCGAACACTTTATGCCCCGAAAACACATAGAAATCGGCGCCAAGCGCCTGCACGTCCACGCGCAGGTGCGACACGGCCTGCGCGCCGTCGACCAGCACGCGCACGCCGGCCGCATGCGCGAGCGCGATGATCTGCGCCACGGGCGTCACCGTCCCCAGCGCATTCGACACCTGCGTCACGGACACCAGCTTGGTGCGCCCGTTGAGCAGCTTGCGGAATTCATCGAGGATGATCTGTCCGCTGTCGTCGACGGGAATCACGCGCAATGTCGCGCCCTTCTCGGCCGCCAGCTGCTGCCACGGCACGATGTTGGCGTGGTGTTCGAGCTGCGAGACGATGATCTCGTCGCCGCTGCCGATGTACTTGCGGCCAAAGGTATTGGCAATCAAATTGATACCTTCCGTGGCGCCCCGCACAAAGATGATTTCATTGGCCGAGGCGGCGCCCAGAAAACTGGCGACCTTGGCGCGTGCCGCTTCATACGCATCGCTGGCGCGCGCCGCCAGCGCGTGCGCCGCGCGATGGATGTTCGAATTTTCGTGCGCATAGAAATACGACACGCGGTCGATCACCGACTGCGGCTTGTGCGTGGTGGCCGCATTGTCGAACCAGGCCAGCGGCTTGCCGTTGACCCGCTCGGCCAGCACGGGAAAATCGCGCCGCACGGCGTGTACATCGAACGGCGCCGGCGTCTGGTGCTGGCCAGGCTTCGTCGCCGAGGGCAGCTCGGTCTGGAAATAGAACGCGGGCTGGCCACCGGCTGGCGAGACGGGCAGCTGGCGCGCGGGCGCGCGCTGCGGCGTGGCAAACAGGCCCCGCACATCATCGGGCGCTGCCTGCCCTTGCCCCTGCCGCGCCAGGCCATCGAGGCCATTGCCCGACGCGGGATAACCATGCGCGCCACCGATAAAATAATACGGCGACGGTGCAGCCGGCGCATTGATCGCCGACAAGCGCGGCGTCGGCACGGACGCGGGGGCCGGCGCAATGGGCGCTTCCAGGGGCGCCGTCACGGGCGGCACCTGCGCCGTCGCCACGCCGGGAGCGATGGCGGCGAACGCAGGACCGGGCTGCGGCGGCGGACGGTTCGCATAGCGGGGCGCCGCATCGAGCACGCTGCCGGAACCGCCGAGGCTGGGAGACTTGTCCAAGCCCGGCAGGCGGGCAAAAAACTCGCCCGCCAGACGGTTCAAGGTCGCTTCGTCGGGTAAAAACGGGACGGCAGGCAAGCCCGCCGCGCCATCACTTGTAGGTGTCTGGGTAGTCATGGTATTTACCGATCTCCACGTCTTCCAGTACGGCCAGCGCATCGTCGGTCAGCACGGCCAGCGAGCAATACAGCGAAATCAGGTAGGACGAAATCGCGTGGCGGTTGATGCCCATGAAGCGCACGGACAGGCCCGGGCTTTGCTCGCCCGCCAGGCCAGGCTGGAACAGGCCGATCACGCCTTGCCGCTGTTCACCCGCGCGCAGCAGGATGATCTTCGTCTTGCCGTCTTCGATGGGCAGCTTGTCGGACGGCACCAGCGGCACGCCGCGCCACGTGAGGAACTGCGAACCGAACAGGCTGACGGTCGGTGGCGGCACGCCGCGGCGTGTGCATTCGCGGCCGAAGGCGGCAATGGCCAGCGGGTGCGCGAGGAAGAAGCCCGGCTCCTTCCACACTTTCGTCAGCAGTTCGTCGAGGTCGTCCGGCGTGGGCGCACCCGTCAGGGTAAAGATGCGCTGGTCGTCGTGCACGCTGGCCAGCAGGCCGTAGTCGGGATTGTTGATCAATTCGCTTTCCTGGCGCTCCTTGATCGTTTCGATGGTCAGGCGCAGCTGCTCCTTGATCTGGTCGTGCGGACTGCTGTACAGGTCCGACACGCGCGTGTGCACATCGAGCACCGTGCTGACGGCATTGAGGAAGTATTCGCGCGGCTGGTCGTCGTAGTCGACGAAGGTTTGCGGCAGTTCCGACTCGTCGCGCTGCGAGCAGGCCACGCGCACGTCCTTCGGATTTTTCACGCGGTTCAGGCGGTAGATACCCGCTTCCACGGGCAGCCATTGCAGCAGGTGCACGAGCCAGCGCGGCGTGATCGTGGACAGCTGGGGGACGCTCTTGCTTGCATTGGCCAGCTGGCGCGCGGCGTTGTCGCCCAGCGCGAACTGGCTATCGGGGGTTGCTTCGGCCATCTACGACTCCTAATGAGAAAAGTGAATATGCTTATCTGAAAAACAAATAAAGTATCAAGCGTCTCCCCTGATCTCTCAACATGCTATCGCCATCAACGCGACGTTTTAATCCACCCGCATTAATCCACCAGCTCCGGCTCGCAGCGCGCCATCAAGCCCGCCAGGCCGATGCCCAGCGCGCCGGCCAGTTTTTCCACCGTCAGCAGCGACGGCGTGGCGGCACCCCGTTCGATTTCGCCGATGAACGAGCGGTTCAAGTCGGCCGCTTCGGCCAGGCGCTCCTGCGACCAGCCATGCCCTTCGCGCAACTGGCGCACGGCCAGTCCAAACTGTTTGATCAACATGCTGTCCTCATGGGTGATGGGCAAAAGCGGGGTGGGATGGCGCTGGCAACTCCGGCGCCTCCTGCTGGTTATGCGCTTGCGTGACATGGCTGCCGGGCGCCACGCTGCGGGTCAGCCAGACATTGCCGCCGATGACGGAGCCCTGGCCGATGGTCACCCGTCCCAGGATCGTCGCGCCCGCGTAGATGACCACGTCGTCCTGCACGATGGGGTGGCGCGCCAGCCCCTTTTTCAGCACGCCGTCGGCGCCGGCGGGAAAGCGCTTGGCGCCCAGGGTGACGGCTTGATAGATGCGTACCCGTTCGCCGATGATGGCAGTCTCGCCGATCACCACGCCCGTGCCATGGTCGATGAAAAAGCTGCTGCCGATGATGGCGCCCGGGTGGATGTCGATGCCCGTCTGCGAATGGGCCACTTCGGCGATGATGCGCGCCACCAGCGGCGCGCCCAGTGCATACAAGGTGTGCGCCAGGCGGTAATGGATGATGGCCAGGATGCCCGGATAGCACAGCAGCACTTCGTCGACGCTGTGCGCAGCCGGGTCGCCATGGAAGGCGGCCGCCACATCCGTGTCGAGCTGGGCACGGATGCGCGGCAGCGCGCGGGCGAAGCGCTGCACGATGGCCAGCGCCTGCTGTTCGATGGACACCGTCTGCTGCAAGCCATGCTGGCGCGCGTGGTAACTGAGTTCGCGCCGCACCTGTTCGTGCAAGCCCGTCAGGGTCGTGTCGAGCGTGTGGCCGACAAAGAAATCCTCGCTCTCCTGCTGCAGGTCGAGGGGCCCCAGGCGCATGGGGAACAGGGCCGCGCACAGGGCCTTGATGATGTCGTGCAAATGCTGGCGCGACGGGAATTCGCGCGCGCCGCACTCCTGGTTGCTGGCCAATCCTTCGCGCCACTGCTCGCGCACGGCGCGCAATTCATCGACGATCTGGCGCAATTCCCACTGCGGCTGCGCGGCTAGGGAGGCGGGGGGGATGGCTCGCTGGTTCATGGTGATCCTGAAGGGAGATTTAATCTTGCAGCCAGGGCAGCGCATGCCAGCGCCAGCCGCCGCTGTGGCCGCGCTGCTGCTGCTCGTCGAGGTCGCCCTCGAAGCCTTGCGCGATATTGAAGACGTGCGTGAAGCCCGCCTTGGCCGCCGCTTCGGCAGCTGCGGCCGAGCGCTTGCCGCTGCGGCACAGCAGCACCACGACGGCGTCCTTGCCGCCCACTTTCGCTTCCAGTTCGCGCGTAAAGCGGGGATTGCGGTTCATGGACGTGCCGGTCGCCCACGCCACGTGCAGCGAGGCGGGCACGTAGCCGACGAAGGTGCGTTCTTCATTCGTGCGCACGTCGACCAGCACGGCTTTGCCGGCCTGCACCAGCTGCCATGCATCCTGCGCACTGACGATGCCCGCATACGGCAAGCCTTGCGCCTGCGCCTGGGTGCGCGCGAGATTGAGCACTTCGTCAAACGCCGCCTCGCCGTGCGCGGCGCGGGGATCGAAAATCAGTTCTGCAGCAGCCATCTTTCCACCTCTTTATTCCGTCGTCAAAAACCAGCACGAGTCCACTGTAGCGAACTTATGTTGTTCGGAAAACAAATTAAAAAGAGTTTGGAAAGCTGAAAAACGTATATGGAGAAATCGAAGGGGGGAGCGTCTGGAAATGCCCAGGGCCAGGCGGAGTGCCGAAGACAGTACGAACGTACGGCGAGGCAGGACAACAACGCCATGGGCTTTTTCAGGCGGTCCGGCGGCGCTCGCGCAACAGAAAGCGCGCAGGGTCCAAAGCGGCGGCCAATTGACTCTCCAGCGGCAGCGGCTCGCCCTCCAGCTGGCAAGCCAGCAGCTCGGCCGCCAGCGGCGCCCAGATCAGGCCGCGCGAGGCATAGCCGAGCAAGCCGAACAGGCCGGGCCAGCGGGGCACGTCGCGCAGGCGCTCGCAGCGGCCTGGCACGCCGGGGTCGGGCAAGGCGCCCGCCAGCGGCAAACGGTCCGGCGCCACGCAGCGAAAGCCCGTGCGCCCGGCCAGCGGCGCCTCGAACGGGGCTACGCCAAGGATGTCGGCGATCTTCGCGATATTTTCTTCCTGGCTCGATGGGCGCAACGTGGTGTCCGCGTCCGCATCGTAGCTGGCGCCCACGCACACGACACCCTGGTGCGCCGGCGTCATATAGGCTTCGCGGCAGACGACGAACGGCAACGAAGGCAAGCTGCCTTCGGCCAGGTGCGTGACCTGCCCGCGCACGGCGTCCAGCGGCAGGCCGGCCGCTTGCTCGACATCCACGGCCCCCGTACCCGCCGCCAGGATGACGGTGGGTGCGGCCGCGATCAGGGTGCCTTGCGCATCGCGCACCAGCCATTCCTGATCGCCGCGTTCCAGGCGCAGGGCGCTACTGGAAAAGCGCCGCGTGAGCAAGGCGCCGCAAGCGTCCAGCATGGCGGCGCAGACGGAGGACGGGCGCGCCCAGCCGCCCTGTTCGAACCACCATGCGCCATCGGGCGCCGGCGCGCCCAGCATGGCCGCCGCCTCGGGCGCTTCCAGCCAGCGGGCGAATTCGCGCGGATACAGGCCGCTGGCGGCGATCTGCCGCTGCACCTGCGCATGCGCGTCATCGCGCGCCAGTTGCAGCACGCCGCATTGCGCGCCATCAAAAGCGCTGCCGATGCCGCCCAAATCTTGCCAGTAGCGCAGCGAGTACAGGTAGGCGGCGCGCACCAGGCGCGTGGCGATATTGTCGTCCTTCGACAGCTGCGGCATGAAGATGCCGGCCAGGTTGCCCGACGCCTCGCTGGCCGGCCGTGCGTGGCGTTCGATCAAGGTCACCTTCCAGCCGCGCGCGGCCAGGCGTTCGCAGGCGGCCGCACCGGCCACGCCCGCGCCGATGACGATAGCGCGCCGCTCGGGCGCCACGGCAGCCACCTGCTCTGCGCGCCGCGCATAAAACATGGCGCGCAAGCGGCTCTCGTCGAAGACAAAACCGTTCTTTTGCAGCGCCATGCGCTGCGCCTCGTCCAGGTGCACGGCCTGCAGGCGGGCGCCATCGACCATCAGGCGCGCCAGCACGGGCGTGGCTGCCGGCACCCAGGCCAGGTGCACTTCGTCGACACGCGCCGACAATTGCGCCAGGCAGGCATCGGGCTCGCCGATCAGCACATCGAGCGTGACGAGGCCATCGTGCGAGACCATGCGGTGCAGGCCCGGCACGCAGGGCGGCCACTGCGCGCGCCACTGCTCGGGCAAGTGGTTGGCGTCGACGGGACGCGGCGCCAGCGCGATGTAATGCAGGCGGCGGCCGCCATGCGCCGCGCAGGCGGCACGCAAGCGGGCGCCGTCAAAATCCGTGTCGAGCAGGACCAGCGCGCGGCGCATCAATGCCCCGCGCGGCAAAAGCAGGCGGGCGCATGGTCGTCGACCATGCCGATGCCCTGCATGTAGGCGTAGATGATGGTCGAACCGACGAACTTGAAGCCCCGCTTGAGCAAATCTTTCGACAGTTTGTCGGACAAGGCCGTCCTGGCGGGACGCTCGCCGGTCTGCCAGCTGTTGACGATGGGCTGGCCATCGACATACGCCCACAGGAAGCTGTCCAGGGTCTGCCCTTCCGCGCGCAGGCGCAGGTAGGCTTGCGCATTCGTGATGGCCGCCGCCACCTTCAGGCGGTTGCGCACGATGCCCGGGTCGAGCAGCAGCTGCGCCACCTTGTCCGGGCCATACGCGGCGATCTTTTCCGCATCCCAGTTATCGAAGGCGGCGCGGTAGGTGTCGCGCTTGTTGAGGATGGTTTCCCAGCTCAGGCCAGCCTGCGCGCCTTCCAGGTTCAGCATCTCGAACAGCCGGCGCTCGTCGTGGCAGGGCACGCCCCACTCCGTATCGTGGTAATCGAGATAACGGGGATTGGCCGGATTGGCCCAGGAGCAGCGGGTAATATTCATGGTCGTGTTCTTCATGTGCAGGCAAGTCTCAGTATAGTTTATCGGCCGCGCAGGAGGCGCCCCAGTTCCAGCAAGCCGTGCGCCATCTCGGCCGGGGGAATCGCCGCAAAGCCCAGCAGCAGCCCGGGCGGCGTGGCGCAGGCGGCGCTGGCGTCAGGGTCGGCATAGTGGCCCAGCGGACGCAATTCGATGCCCCGCGCCAGACCCGCGCGCGACACTGCTTCCTCGTCATGGCTGCCGCGGAAATACGCGCACAGCTCCAGGCCGCTGTCGGCCGGGCCGCAGGCGAGCTGGTCGTCGAGTTCGCGCGCCAGGCCACGCACCAGCAGGTCGCGCCGCTCGGCATTGCTGTCGCGCGTGCGGCGGATATGCCGGCCAAAGTGGCCCTCGGCGATGAAGTCGGCCAGCGCCATCTGCGGCACGATGGCCGTGTGGCGGTCCATCACGGCCTTGGCCTGCACCAGCGCTTCGGCCAGTGCGGGCGGCGCCACCATGTAGCCCAGGCGCAGGCCGGGGAACAGCACTTTCGACAACGTACCCACATACACCACGCAACCGGCCCGGTCCAGGCTTTGCAGCGAGGCCAACGGCGCACCCGTGTAGCGGTATTCGCTGTCGTAATCGTCTTCCACCAGCCAGGCTTTGTTTTGCGAGGCCCAGGCCAGCAAGGCCAGGCGGCGGGGCAAGCTCATGCTCACGCCCAACGGCATCTGGTGCGATGGCGTCACGTAGGCCAGCTTCGCCTGCGGGCAATGCGCCACGCCATACGCCACGTCGAGCCCCTGCGCATCGACGGGAACGGGAAAGACGCGCGCGCCGGCCGCGCGCAGCGGGCCGCTGGCGCCCCGGTAGCCGGGCGACTCCATCCAGGCCGCGTCGCCGGGCGCCAGCAGGATGGTCGACAGCAGGAACAGCGCCTGCTGCGAGCCGGAGGTGATGACGATTTGCTGCGGCGTGCACTGGACGCCGCGCGACGCCTTCAGGTACACGCACAGCAGTTCGCGCAGCGGCAGGTAGCCGGCCGGGTCGCTGTAGCCAAAATGGTGGTCGGGCCGGCGCCAGCGCCGCGCTTCCAGGCGGTTCCACACGTCGAACGGAAAATGGTCGATGCGCGGCATGCCGACGCGAAAGGCGCGCAGCGGCCCCCGGTGGAACGCCACCTGGCGCATGGCCGCCACCACGCCCTGCCCGCGCGCCGACAGGGGCCGCAGCAAGCCCCGCGCCGCGGCAGGGACAGGCAGCGGAACGTCGCGGCTGACAAAGGTGCCGCGCCCCACGGCGCCATCGAGATAGCCTTCGGCCGCCAGTTGCGCATACGCATTGAGCACCGTCTGGCGCGACACGGCCAGCAGGCGGCAAAAGTCACGCGTGGGCGGCAGCTGCATGCCGGGACTCATGCGGCCATCGAGGATGGCGGCCTTGATGGCCGCATACAGCTGGCGAAACAGCGGCTCGATGGCGCCGCGCTGCAGCGGCAAGGCGGCGATGACTTGGTGCAGGTGGGAAACTGGCATGGCGGCATTCTTGAATTGGTAGCCTCAAGATAGCACTTATTGGCTGTTTTAAATAGCCAAGACTGGCACTAAGATGGCACATCCCCTCACTCTTGCGGAGCACCCATGCATCAGTTTTTCGCCACCGTGGCCTGGCAGCGCGACGGCCAGGATTTCGCCGGCCAGCGCTACAGCCGCGGCCATGAATGGCAGTTCGACGGCGGCCTGACGGTCCCCGCTTCGTCGTCGCCCCTGTCCGTGCCGCTGCCCATGTCGGTGGCGGCCAACGTCGATCCGGAAGAAGCGCTGGTGGCCGCCACATCGAGCTGCCACATGCTGTTCTTCCTGTCGCTGGCAGCGCAGCGCGGCTACGTCATCGACGACTACCGCGACGACGCCGTCGGCGAACTGGGAAAAAATGCCGCTGGGCGCCTGGCCATGACGCGCATCGTGCTGCGTCCGCGCATCGTCTTCGCGGGATCGCCGCCCTCGCCCGAGGCGCTGGCCGCCCTGCACCACGACGCGCACGAGCGCTGCTACATCGCCAATTCGCTGACGGCCGACGTGGTCGTGGAAGGAGCGCACTAAATGTACACGCCCGCCACCTTCCGCGAAGAGCGCCTCGAGGTGCTGCATGGCCTGATCGCCGCGCATCCGCTGGGTGCGCTGGTGCGCCATGGCGCCGATGGCCTGTGCGCCGACCACCTGCCGTTCGAGATCGCCGCGCCCACGCTTGATGCGCCATTCGGCATCCTGCGCGCCCACGTGGCGCGCGCCAACCCGCTGTGGCGCGCGGCCGGCAGTGAGGATGATTGCATGGTGATCTTCCAGGGGCCGCATGCCTACATCACGCCCGCCTGGTATGCGGAAAAGCAGCGCAGCGGCAAGGAGGTCCCCACTTTCAATTACGCGGTCGTGCACGCGCACGGCCCCCTGCGCGCCATCGACGACGCGGCGTGGCTGCTGGGATTGGTGGAGCGCCTGACGGCGCGCCATGAGGCAGATCAAGCCGCGCCTTGGAAAGTGGGCGATGCGCCGGCCGGCTACATCGAGAAACTCTTGAAAGCCATCGTCGGCATCGAGATTCCCCTCGCGCGCATCACGGGCAAATGGAAGCTGGGGCAGAACCGCAGCATGCAGGACCAGGCCAGCATGGCGCAGGGCCTGGCGCTGGACACGCAAGCCGGCGCGGCGCAGGCCCTGGGCGCGCTGATCGCCGCCAACGTCAAGTCAGCCAGCTGACGGCCGCCGAAAACGTCAAAAACGACAGCGCCGTCGAGACCAGAATGATGCGGGCGATGCGCGCCGCGCAGTGCTCACGATGATGCGCAAGGCGCGAGGCGCGGCCCGGGCCAACGCGTCCACCCTCACGCCAGCCAGCTGACAGCCGCCGAAAACGTCAAAAACGACAGCGCCGTCGAGACCAGAATGATGCGGGCGATGCGCGCCGCGCAGTGCTCACGATGATGCGCAAGGCGCGAGGCGCGGCCCGGGACAACGAGTCCACCCTCACGCCAGCCAGCTGACGGCCGCCGAAAACGTCAGGAACGACAGCGCCGTCGACACGAGGATGATGCGGGCGATACGCGCAGTGTTCGCGCCGAAACGTTCCGACAGCAGCGAGACATTGCTGGCGCTGGGCAGGCAAGCCACCAGCACCATGCAGGTCAGCGCAAATAGATCGAGCGGCGCGCCCAGCGCGATGGCCGCATGGCCTGTGCCCCACACCAGCAGCGGATGCAGCAGCAGTTTTTTCAGCGCCACGGGCACATACTCTCCCAGTGGCGCCGGGTCGCTCGTGCTCATTTGCGAACGGGCCAGCACGGCGCCGATGGTAAACAGGGCCACCGGCGAGGCGGCGTCGGCCAGCAGGCCCACCGTCTGCGTCAACGGCTTGGGCAAGGCCAGTTCCAGCCACGACGACAGGGCACCGAGCACAATCGCCCACGGCATCGGATTGCCCACCATGCCCTTCAGGGCATTCATGACGGCCGCACGGCTGCCATGCGCGCCGCCGCTGCCGATGCGCGACAGGGCGATGCACAGCGAGCTGGTAATGAGCATGTCGACGACGATGGTGACGATGACGGGGCCCGAGGAGCGGGGACCGAGCAAGGTCAATAGCAGGGGCACGCCCATGAAACCCGTATTCGGGAAAGCCGCCACCAGCGCACCGAAGGCGGCGTTGTTCCAGTCGATGCGGTGGCTCAGGGTCATGGCCGTGGTGACGCCCACCATGATCAGGGCGCACAGCAGGTAGACGCCGAACACGCTGGCGTCGAGCAGCTGCGCGATGGGCGTGGCGGCGCCGAAGCGGTACAGCATGCAGGGCAGCGCGAAGTACAGGACAAAACTGTTCAAGCCGCCGATGGCGGCCAGCGGCAGCAGCTTGCGCCGCACGGCCAGGTAGCCGCACAGCACCAGGGCGAAGAAGGGAAAGGTGATGGCGAGGATGGTCAGCATGGAGCGCCATTGTAGCGCGCTGTACCGGCCGGCCGCCTGGCGCAAAAAAAGGCCGCTCGCGCGGCCCAAGGAGGTTTTCGGAAAAACGCAGGCGGCCGGCTAGGGTTTGAGCTGGGCGCGGATCTCGCCGGCCGGATAGGCGGCGCTATGCACGTTCACGTACAGGTTGCCGGCCTGGTAGCTCGCATACTGGGGCGGCGTGAGCATGGTGCCGGCCGGCACGGCAAACATGCCTTCGGCAGTTTTCACCAGCGGCACGATGACGGGGCCATTCGCGCCGGCGGGCGCTTCATGGATGTGCGCGACGGAGGCCACCATGCCCGTGTAGCGCACGCCGCCGCTGACGCTGCGGTCGTGGGCGACGCGGATATTGCTGCTGCCGCTGGCCGTGCTGGTATTGGCCGGCACTTCCTGCGCGCCCGTCAAGGTGACGTCATGGCCGCCCGGATGATGCGGGCCGTGGGAACAGGCGCCCAGCAGGGCGGCCAGCGCCAGCACGCTGGCGGCGCGGCGTACGTGTTGTTGCAGTGTGCTCATCGCAATACTCCCTCAACGGACATCGGATCACGGATGGCGCCCTGCCCGTACAGCCGAGCCGGGCGTACGCCGCACTTGAGTTGCATAGTGCGACAGTAACGCCATGCCGCCGTGTCCGCTTTGCTGTACGCCAAACTTGCTGCTCGCCTGCCTGCCCGCGTTCAGGCCAGGTGGCCTTCCGCCACCCAGCCGCGGTTGGCGGCCGGCGCCTTCGGCTTGGGCGCGATGCCGCTGCTTTTTTCCGCATCGAGGATGATGCTGCGCATGCTGTCGCTGGCGGCAGGCCCTGGCGCGAACGCGTAGTACTCGTCGTTGATGGGCAAGCCCGTCGTGGCGTCGACCAGCACCGGGTCGGCGGCCAGGCCCGTGTCGCGGCTGGCGATGACGAGGCTGGCGCCTTCGGGCGCGAAGTTTTCATTACCCCAGGCAATAAACGCCAGCAAGACAGGCTTGAAGGCGCGCCCGGACTTGGTCAGCACATAGTCGTAGCGGGGCGGCTTGGCGCAATACAGGCGGCGCGTCATCAAGCCCCCTTCCACCAGATCGGCCAGGCGGCGCGTCAGGATGGTGGGCGCAATCTTGAGGCTTTTTTCAAATTCGTCGAAACGCGTCTTGCCGTAGAACGCTTCGCGCAGGATGAGGATGCTCCACCATTCGCCCACCTTGCCCAGGCTGCGTGCGATCGGGCAAGGCAAATTATTAAAGTTGGTATGTTTCATGACCATCTCCTCACGTTGACTCAACACAACAATCGAAAAAGTATTTCAGTTGCAATACGGAAACTTAGTTACTATCATCTTGAAAGCTACGCTCACCCCATGATGGCGGCCTGAAAATACGCACAAACTCACACTTTTCTTGTTCCAGTACAATCATGGCTCGTTCTGTCCCCCTCAACCCGGTACGAAAAATGGTGTCAGCCTTGCCATGCGGCGTCGCTGACCACGCCCGTTTTTCGCCAGATGCATCCAAGATGACTCCTTTGAAGCTTGCCGTACTGCCAGCCCTGTTTGCCCTTGCCGTTTGCCAGACCACCACCGCCGGTACCGTCTCTTCCGCATCGTTCCAGGCCACCTTCGTCGTCCACGATGCGTGCACCATCGTCTCGCAGCGCGGCAGCGCCCAGGTGCGCTGCCAGCACAACACGCCCTATTTTCTGCACCAGCAGGCAACGTCATCGGGCGCCGACCTCGTCACCGTCACGTTCTAGAAATAAATCGTTGCCGTCACCGTGTCCTTGTAATCGCCAGGGCGCGGCGACACCTGCGCCGGCACGCGGCCGTAGATCGTCAGCGGCACGCTGGCGCCCGTTCCCGTCCCCGTCACCATGCTCGTGCCTGCCGTGCCATCGCCCCATGGCGCACCATCGAGGGTGGCGGACAGCAAATAGCTGACCTTGTCCGTGGTCACCGTGTTCTTCATTTGCCTGTTGGCCACATTGGCCGCCACGCTGCCGCCGTTCAGGGCAATCTGGTAGGCATTGTTATTGACGCAGCGCACCGACAAGGTGCTGGTGCTGCGCAGGTTGCCCGTCAGGATGGAGGCGTTCGCAAACGCCATCGGCGTGGCCGTGATGGTGCAATCGTTGACGGCCGTGGCATTCACCGTGAAACCGAAGCTGCCGCTGCTGGCCGTGCAACCCTGCAAGTTGACGAGGCCATACGTGGTGTAGGTGTAGGTGCCGACGCCGGCAAAGCTCGACGTATAGACGGTATTGGCGTTGGCGACCGTGGGCACGGCGGCCAGGGCGGTGCCGGCAGGAATCTTCGCGTACACGGTAAAGGTGGTGGAATACGTGCCGGGCGGGGCCAGCAAGCCGGCCGACAGGATCATGCCGAAGGTCGACGGCGCGCCCGCCACGCCGGCGCCCCCCCAGATCTTCGCCGTCGCATACGAGTTGTCCACGTACACGTTGTACTCCATGCGGTTGCTGCCATTGCCCAGCTTGCGCGGCAGGGCCGACGTGGAATTCGTGCCCAGCCCCAGCGAGATGCACACTTGCGCATTGGGCGTGAGCAACTGCCCCAGGTTCAGCGACGAAAACAGGCAGCTGAAGGTCCCCGTGGCCTGCGCCACGTGATCGGTGCCGGAAATCGGGCTGACGGTGCCGAAATCGATATTCGTCACGCTGACCGTGCAGGTATCGGCCGCCTGCGCCACGCCGCCCCAGGCGCAGCCCAGCAGCAGGGTCAGCCATAGCAACAGGCGGCGCATCAGCGGCCTGCCCCGGCGCTGGCAGCGGCGCAGCGCAACGGCCCGATCACGGGCAAGCCGCCCGCGGCCGGACGCACATAGGCAAAACGCAGCGTGCATGCGCCTTCGCCTTCGCCGACTTGCAACTCGTTTTGTTCGAGCAGGTCGTCGACGAAAACGATGCCGTCGAATCCCACCACCGTCTGCTTGCCGCTTTGCACGTGCAACACGGGCAAGCCCGTGGCCAGCGCCTTGCCCTGCGCATCCTGGACGATGACGGTGGCCGCGCTGTAGCGCTCGATGGGAAAGGCCGCCAGCACGCCCGCCAGGTATTGCGGCACGACATTGATATTGCTCACAGGCACCCGCGCATCAACATCAAGCTCATCCGTGGCGATGCTGATCTGGTTATTGCCATAGGGATTCAAATTCGGCACCAGCAGATAGCCGCCCCTGCCCGTCACGCCGATCTGGCGGTTTTCATGCAGCACAGGAATATTACCCACGCCGCCCGTGGAGACCAGCGCAAAACCGTTGCCCACCTGGCGCGCCGCCTCGACATGGCCATCCATCAGCACCAGCGCGCCGGCCGCGCCCAGCGAGGAGGCACTGCCCATGCTGCTGCTTTGCGTGCGCGCGCTCACGCGGCCGTCGTTGCCCAGGTATTCCACTTGCGCCTGCCGGTAGGCATTGCTGCCCGCCGTGCCAGCCTGCACGCTCCAGCCGAAGCCGCCGCCAAAGTCCGCCGCGCGCTGCGCACTGACGCTGCGGCCGCTCTCGCCGTTTTGCCGGCTGCTGTTCACGCTGAGGGCCAGATTGTTGTCGAAAGCCATGCTCAAGCCAAAGTAAAAGCCCCGCTTCTCGCGTTGCCGCAAGTCCTGGAACAGGCTGGCGTTGAAGAACAGGCCGTGGAACAGGGTGGCCGAATAGCCCACGGTGGCCAGTTTCGATGGCGGCGCGCCAGGCGTGCGGTAACTGATGTAGCTGCTGCTGATACTGCTTCCTGCAGGCAATGGCAGGCTGACGGTGAGGCGGTCGGCCGCGCGCACCACGGGGCTGCCGTCGCGCGAGGCCAGGTCGCCAAAGCCGGCGCTGGCGCGCACGCTTTGCACATCGACGCTGAAGCGCGGCCCCATGTATTGATAGCCGGCGCCCAGCTGCGCACCACGGCTGCGGCCAGCGCTGGCCGACAGCGAACCGCTCAGCACGCCCGCCTGGCCCAGCCGCACCAGCGCGCCCGCCCCCGCCTGATACAGGCCGGCGGCCAGTTCCGCATGGCCTTCGAGGGTGAAGTTGTCGCTGACGCCGTGGCGGCCGGAAGCGCTGGCAACCAGTTGCCGTTCATAGCCGAACAGGCGGCGGCCATAGTCGCGCCGCACGGCGCCCGCCTCGACCGAGTAATCGCTCAAGCCGCTGGCCAGCATGCGCGTATCGACATACAGGGGCAACACGGTCGTCACGCTGCGCCCCAGCGCATCGCGCGTGATAATGGTGGCTTGCCCTGCGCCATTGATGCCGGCCACCTGGTTCAGCACAAATGGCCCGCTGGGCACGCTGGCAGCATATTGCTGTACGCCATTGACATACAGGCTCAGCGACGAAGGCACGAGCGCCGTGCCATCGACGGAAGCGACGGGAAAGGTCAGCAAGTCGGGGCGCAGCTGGAAATTCTTGCGCCACTGCACGCCGCCGACGCGCACGGCGCGGCTCCAGCTCAGCGACGAAGAAATCAGGTCGCCCACTTGCCACGTTTGCAAGGTGTCGGGGTCGGCGTGGCTCCAGAAGGTGTCAAAGCGCATGTACTTGCGCTGGTCCGACCCCAGGTTCACGGTGCCGGTATTGCTGAAGACCCCGCTGTCATTGAAGTAGCGCAAGTCGTTGAAGATGGCGGCGCGCCGCGTCCGGCCCAGTTCCGCATAGGCTTCGTAATTGAGAACGGCGCCGGGCGTGACCGTCGATGGCGGCGTCTGCGCCGCCGTGCGCGCGCTGATGCGGTAAGGCGAGCGCAAGTCGTCCGCCACCCGCAGCGACACGCTCTGGCGTGCCGCATCATATTCATAGCTGAGTCCGGGAATCGCGTCGAGCGCCACCTCGGTCTGACCGGGTGCGACCAGGCGCGCGGGGTCCAGCCCCAGCTGCTGCAAGTTCGCCACACTGCTGCGCAAGCCTTTGCCCACCTGGGTAAAGCGCAAGATCAGCCCGGTTGATTCAGCATTCACAGTGACCTCCAGATACAGTTCATTCGGCGCCGCCGGATCGCTGGGCAAGCTGGCAGGACCCGGATCGGCACCCGTCAGGCCCGCCGTGCCATCGGCCCTGGCCAGCGGCGCCATGACCAGCAACAGCCACGCTGCCAGTGCGCGTTTCATGGTGTGGCCGCTTGCGCCCGGGGCGCGCAGCAGGCCGCCCCGTCATGGCAGCCATGTTCAAGGTGTCGAAGTCTTGGCAATGAGTGCCTTGGCATTCACATTTACCGCAATACTCAACGGCCCATCCAGCTCGGCCTCCCTGGCAACGGGCAGGCGCCAGACGCGCATGCGTGCCGCCAAGACATAACCAAACAGCCCCTTGCTGATGACAAACTCCTTGCCCGCCGGGTTCGTCAACGTCATCGCACCGATCTGCGCATGGAAATTGCCGCTGTTCTTGATGCGCAACATCCACTCGCCCTGTTCGCGGAAAACTTGCCAGTCGAGCACTTCCTTCCCCGGCGCCCCGGCCGGCAGCACGAACACGGGTACCGAATAGCGCAGGCGGATATCGACGCCGCTGCGGCCCGCCTCATCCTCGCGGCTGACTTCATCGATGAGCACGCGATACGTCTTTTCCTGCGCGACAGGGCCAGCCTGGGCACGCACGAGGCGGATGGTCTGCCGGCTGTTGGCGGCGATTTCGACGATCGGCGGACTGGCCACCAGCTCCTGCGTCGGCGCCAGCGTTTCCTCGCCATCGCGCTGATCCCAGACGAATACCCGCACTTGCCCGTAGATGGGCTGGTCACCGAGGTTTTGCAGGGTGAGGCCGGCCGCATTCTGCGCCGCGCGCAAATTGAGCGTCACCGGCGAAATCTGCAGGCTGGCACCGTGCGCGCCCGCGGCGCAGCAAGCCAGCAGCGCCAGCACGCCTTTCATCAGGGAAACAACACCGGCCTTCACGCGGCGCCTGGCTTAAAAGTAAACGGTGGCCGTGATGGTCGACTTGTAGGTGTCGGGCGCCGGTGTCGCCTGCGGCGGAATATTGCCGTACACCGTGATCGGCTGCGAGGAGCCGTTGCCGGTGCCGCCGACGGTATTCGTGCCCTGGGTATCGCCCCACAAGGTGCTGCCGGCCGTCTGGTACAGATTGAATTGCACCGTCCCCAGGTTGCCGCCGGTACCGCTCAGGTAGCGCGTCGTGCCGGTCGAGCCGGTGCCCGTTCCCGCCGTCAAGCCCACGTTATACAGCGTGGTATTGGTGCAGGTGACATTCACGGTCGTATTGACGTTCACGGCAGTAGCCAGTACACCCTGACTTTGGCCAAAGTCGAGATTGGCCGCCGCGATGGTGCAATTGGCGATGATTTTCAGGGTGACGTCGAAGGTGGTGCTGGCGCTGCCATTCAGATACACGGCTGCGTCGGCGCCACGTGGCAGGAGCGCCGTGGCGGCAATAGCCACGCTGGCGGCAACGATAAGACGGGGGAAAATAACTCGCAACATGATACCTCCTGATGATGGAACATCATTAATGAGCCCGCCAATTTGAGGGGCGTCGAGGATAGTCACGGTATTGCCGGCGTTTTCTTGGGCACGCAAACCAGGACGACAAAATACAGGTGCCGGGAGTCAGGAACCCGGGGACTCCGGCACTTTTTGCAGCATTGGCAAAACAGATTTTTTAGCAATCGACATTGCTTAAAATCAATGCACGAATGAATTATTGGCGATCTGGGAAATCCGCGCTTCTTCTGGCGGAGAAACATCTTTTGAAACACGAGAAAAGCAGAAAAAAAAGAAAAAGCGAGGCATAATAAGCCACAACTTGCTATTTGGTTAAGTCATCCATGCCATGCCATTGACCAGCGAAACCATCAAAAAGAACATCTTGCTCGTGGACGATTCCGCGTTCGAGCAGCGCATGCTGATGGAGCTGCTCAGCGAGCAGCCCTATCGTTTCAGCATCGCGTTCAACGGCTACCAGGGCTACCAGCTGGCACTGGCCACGCACCCCGACCTGATCCTGCTCGATGTGCGCATGCCTGAGATGGATGGCTACACGGCGTGCCGTTTGCTCAAGGCCAATCCCGAAACGGAACAGATACCCGTGATCTTCCTCAGCGGCGCCGATGCCGCCAAGGAACGCATCATGGGCTTGCAGGTGGGGGGTGTGGACTACATTTCGAAGCCGTTCACGCCGGAAGAACTGGCCGCGCGCATCCATATCCACCTGGGATTGATGCGTAAAAGCAACAGTACCCTGCCGGCGACGACGCCGATCAGCGACAAGCTGCAGCATCCCGACCTGGTCTTCGTTAATGCCGTTAAGCAACTTATTCTCGACAACCTGGGCAGCCTGCCGAACCTGTCCGAGATCGCCCGCAGCGTCGGCACCTACCGCGAAAAGCTGACCCTGATGTTCCGCGAGCAGACGGGCATGACGGTCTTCGCCTTCATCCGCGAAGCGCGCATTGCCCGCGGCGTGGAATTGCTGCAGCAGACGGACATCGACGTGCAGGATATCGCCCTGCTGATCGGCTTTCACAACGCGGGCAACTTCGCCACCGCCTTTCGCGAACGCATGGGCGTGCCCCCCAGCGCCTACCGCCAGCGCCTGCAGGAGCAGACGAGCCAGCGGCAGGCGGCGGGCGGCTAGAACTTGTAGTTCAGCTTGAGCGCCGCAACGCGTCCGCGCGGGTCGGCCTGGGTAAAGTCAAAGCCGGTGGAGGCATAGTCCCAGGGCGCGCGCTTGTTGGCCAGGTTTTGCACGATGAAGGTGACGTTCGCCTGTGGCGTCACTTGCCAGCTGCTGGTCGCGTCAAAGGTGCTGAAGGCGGCCACCGATTCATCGAGGTGCGTCTCCTGCGCATAGCTGCCCACATAGTTCCAGGTCAGGGTCGACGACCATTTGCCCTGTTCCCAGGT
Organism: Janthinobacterium sp. SUN120; assembly: GCF_030397735.1. NCBI lineage: Bacteria > Pseudomonadati > Pseudomonadota > Betaproteobacteria > Burkholderiales > Oxalobacteraceae > Janthinobacterium > Janthinobacterium sp. SUN120. The sequence goes on from NZ_JAPUBW010000006.1 coordinate 147,307, forward strand.
GGCCGAGCTGACGCCGCGCCATTTCGGAATGGAACCGAAGTGATTGGTGCCGGCGCCATTGGTGAGCGGCGCGCCATCGGACAGCGGCTCGGCAAAGCGCAGCACGCGGCTCAGCTGACCTGCCAGGGTCAGCTTGCCCCAGTCCTTGTCGACGAAGCGCTGGCGCAGGTCGATATCGATGCCCGACACTTCGCGCTGTCCCTGGTTGCGGAACTGGCGGTACAGGGTCGTGATGCGTCCATCGGCGCCGCGCGTGATCTGTTGCGGCGCCGTGCCTTCATTCTCGAGGATGGTGGTGGCGCTGGCCGTGCCGATCACGCCATCCTGCTTGATGCGGTAGTAATCGAGGCCGATGCTCGAGCTGCTGGTGGGCGACACCACCACGCCCAGGTTCAGGTTTTTCGAGCGCTCGGGGCGCAGGTTCGGATTGGCGATCGTCATCACCGTCACGCCGCGCGCCTGCGTCGGCGTCAGCGGATCGCGGGCATCGATCACGCTGGTATAGCTGACGGCCGTGCTGTCGGTGATTTCCGGCAGCGACGGCGCGCGGAAGGCGCGTGAAACAGTGCCGCGCAGCAACAACCATGGCGCCGCCTGGTAGCGCGCGCTGGCTTTCGGCGAAAATGCATTGCCGAAGTCGCTGTAATGGTCGGCGCGGCCGGCCACGTTGACGGACAGATCCTTCACGACGGGCACGTTGAATTCGGCGAACAGGGCCGACACATTGCGCGAGCCGTTGATGATATTGAGCGCCGGGCGCAGTTCCGTGCCCGACAGCACGGCCGTCGAGGTTTGCGAATCCATCTTTTCGCGGCGCCATTGAGCGCCGGCGGCAAAGCCCAGCGGGCCCGCGGGCAAGGCCCAGATATCCTTGGCCGCCGAGAAGTCGAGCGTATCGAGCGTCGATTCGGCCGGGCGCAGGGTCGACAGGCGCAGGCGGTTGCGCACCGCTTCGCTGTTTTGCGATTGATCAAAGAAATTGTAGCTGCCTTCGGCCAGCACTTTCTGGAATTCGTAGCGGTTGACGAAGTTCTGCACCGTTTCCTCCAGCTTGCTGCTGGAATGGGCCACGGCCGTATCCCAGTCCCAGCCCGCCCAGGTGCCCTTGGCGCCGGCCAGCGCGCGGTAGAAGGTGACGCGGTCCTGCTTCAGGCGCGGCCCCAGGTCGAACAGGGTAGCCGTGAAGGGCAAGGGCGTCGTGCCCGGATTGTTCGGGTGCCCCACGGGCAGCACCACGGGGATGGTGTCGAGCAGCTTGGTGCTGTTGTTCCACACGCGCGTGGCGTTATTCACGCTCAACGGCGCGCTGAAGGTCTGGTCGGCGCGCGAATAACTGTGCAGCAAGTCGACATAGGCTTCCGTGTCCGCGTTCAGCTTGAGGGTGCCGCGCAGCGACGAGTGGATGCGCTGGATGCCCGGAATCAGCGTTTTATACGGCGCCGGATTGTAGGCCAGCACCTGGCCGCTGCGATCGGGATTGATGTCGTTGTACGACACCAGTTGCAGCGGGCCGCGCACGCCGCCCAGGGTCTGCGTGGGGTCGTTGCCCGCGTAATTCGTGACAGCCCAGCCCAGGCTGCCGCGCTGCTGCTGGCGGTAATCGGCATCGCGCAGCCATGCCACGTCGCTTTGCTGCAGCTTGTCGCGCTGCTGCGCGTCGACCGAGAAGACCACGCTGTAGCCATCTTCCTCGAGCTTGCCGAAACCCGTTTGCAGCGCCGCGCTCTTTTCATGCTGGCCCGTGCCTTGCGTCGAGCCGCCCCATTGCGCCGTGATGTCCGTGCCCGTGAATTCCTTGTACAGGATGATGTTGACCACGCCGGCCACGGCGTCGGAGCCGTACACGGACGAGGCGCCATCCTTGAGCACCTCGATGCGCTGCACGGCCGCCATCGGCAGGCTGTTCAGGTCGACGAAGGTCTGCTGCAAATCCTGCGCCGTGGCATAGCTGGCCACGCGGCGGCCATTCACGAGGATCAGGGTGTTTTGCTGGCCGATGCCGCGCAGCGACAGGCCCGAGGTACCGGCCGAGAAACTGCCCGTATATTGCTCGTTGTAGCTGTTGCCGCTGTTGGCGGAGATGGCGCGCAGCACGTCCGACACGCTGGTCTTGCCGCCGGCTTTCAATTCCTTGGCCGTGATGACCTGCACGGCGCTGGCGCCCTCCTTTTCGCTGACGCGGATGTTCGATCCGGTGACATTCACGCGCAGCATGTCGTCCTCGGCATGGGCAAGAGTGGTGACAGCGGGAAAGGCGGCGGCGATGGCAAGACTGATGGCGAGTGGTTTGAACATGGTTTCCTCTTATTGGGATTGCAGCCTTTTTCCGATAAAAAAGGCCGAGCAGGGGCACGCGGACCGGGTGGGCCAGCGGGCAAACGACAACGAAATGGATGGAGTGACTTAGGGGATGCGTGGACGGGCACGCATCGGCATCCACTGCGCCATGCATTGCATGGTCAGTTGATGACAGGTAGCGTAAAAACTGGCAGAAGGGGTAGAACGCAACATAAAAGACACCGGTAAGCGGGGAAAGGCCACTATATCCCGGCGTCTTTAAGGCGTGAACGAATTAAAAATTGATTGTATATACGATTTGAATCTAAGGACTTGTCGTTTGACAACATTCAAGCATCGGCATGCGCCACTGGCGCCAGCGCCGCCCGGCGCGCCTGCACGCTCCACCAGTACCAGGAAATCACGGCATTGACCCAGTAAGCCGCATACAGCACAGCCGTCAGGTGCAGGCCGCGGCTGTAGTACAGCGGCACGGCCACGGTGTTGACCAGCAGCCAGAAAGCCCAGGTTTCGATGCGCCGGCTCATCAGCAGGAATTGCGCGATGATGCTAAATACCAACACTGCCGAATCGATGAACGGCGCGTAGGCATTCGTAAAGCGGTGCAGCAGCATGCCGTAGATCACCACGGAGGCGATGCCGGCCGGCACCACCCACGCCAGGCTGCGCCAGCCCGTGCGCGTGATCGGCAACGGCTTGCCGCCGGCGCCACGCCGCCATTGCAGCCAGCCGATGACGCAGGTGACGATGAAAAACAGTTGCAGCATCACGTCGGCGTACAGGTTGACCTGGAAAAACAGCACGGCAAACAGCACGCAGCCGACCATGCCGATCCACCAGGAATGAATATTATTGCGTCCGGCCAGGATGATGGAGGCAGTCATCAGTACATTGGCGGCGATCTCGAGCGGGGCAGTCAAGCGGTCTTCCTTTGCGGGGCAGTGGTGGCACCGCGCCACTATAGCCGATTACACTGTACGGTGTTCGCCGGGCCGGAGGCGATTTCCATGGGGAAAAGCGGCAAAAAACGCGCAAACATCGAAGAAATGCGAACCAGGCCCGCCTTCCGCAGCCTCAGCCCTTGACTTCCGCGGCCATTCTGGCAAATTGAATATCAAGTTGAAACTCCTGGAAACCTCCATATGCGCATGCGCCATCTCCTGTTTGCGGCAATGCTCGGCATAACTGCCCTGCCCGCCGTGGCTTGCCGCATGACGATGGCGCTGGAACAGTGGCCGCCGTATATCTACCGCGATGCCCGGGGCCGCTTTACGGGCCTGGACCTGGAGTTGCTGCAAGCCATTTTCAAGGAAGCCCGGTGCACCCTCGTCACCTTGCCGGAATTGCCCACCGCGCGGCGCCAGCTGCTGTTCCAGAAAGGGGGGCTGGACCTGATGCTGGCCGCGTCCGAGACGCCGGAACGCCAGTCCTATGCCCGCTTTTCCCTCTCGTATCGCGACGAAGCCGTGGGCCTCTTCAGCAAATCCGGCGCGCCCGCCGGCCACCGCCAGATCGCCAGCTTTGCGCAGCTCATGCGCGGCAGCTCGACCTTGCTGGCGCCCAAGGTGGGCTGGTATGGCGCGCAGTACGCGGCGGCCCGGCCGGCGCTGGAAAAGGCCGGCCGCCTGAATGCGTTCGGCAGCTTCCAGCAAGGCGTGCGCATGCTCGATGCGGGCCGCGCCGACCTGCTGCTGGGCGACGTGCTGGCCGTGCGCCACGAAGCGCGCCTGCAGGGCGTTGCCTTGAACACCCTGCCCTTCCTCATCCTGCGCGCCCCCGTGCACCTGATGCTCAATGCGCGCACGACCAGCGCCGACGACCTGGCGCGCCTGAACGCCGCCATCACGCGCCTGGAACAGCGCGGCGCGCTGGCGGCGATACGCAGCAGCTACGAAGCACCGTAGCCGCGGTCAGCCCTTGCTGGCCGCTTCCAGGATTTCCAGCTTCGTTTCACGGCCGTTCTTTTGCACGCCCTGCGCCTTGTCGTAGCTTTCGATCAGCGCGCGGTACGGCGGCACGATGTGGTCCGTCATGATGGCGGCAAACTCCATCGCATCGGCGCGGTTCCAGGTGCTCATCACTTCAGCCAGCACGGCATACGTGTCGATCGGCACGGCGCCCGCCTGCGTCACACGCGCCATGGTGATGTCGGTGGCCATCTTCGACCAATTGCCCGAGGCGTCGATGATGGCAAACACCTTGTAGCCGGCCGCCAGCGCGCTGATGGTGGGAAAGGCCATGCACACGCTGGTGAGCGTGCCGGCGATCAGCAGGGTCTTGCGGCCCGTCTTTTCGATGGCGTCGACCCAGGCCGGATTGTCCCAGGCATTGATCTGGCCCGTGCGCGGGATGTAGACGGCTTCCGGGTTGAAATGGTGGATTTCCGGGATCAGGGGGCCGTTCGGGCCGTCGGGTACGGAAGCGGTGGTAAACGTCGGCATGTTGGCCAGGCGCGACAGCTTGGCCAGCGCCGTGACGTGGCCGCGCAGCACATGCTGCTCGATATCGCGCACCAGCTGGAACAAGCCGCTCTGGTGGTCGATCAGCAGCATGACGGCGTCGTCGGGATCGATCATCGGGGGCAAACCGTTGAAATTGGCGGGGGTGCTCATGGTGGTCTCCTCAAAAAACCATGCCGCGGGATGCGGCATGGGTACTGCACACACTACTTCTCGATGCGGGCGAAGCGGCCGCTGTTGAAATCCTCGAACGCCTGCGCGATTTCCGCTTCGCTGTTCATGACGAAGGGGCCGTGGCCGACGATGGGCTCGTCAATCGGCTCGCCGCTCAGCAGCAGCACCACGGCGTCGTTGTTCGCCTCGATGGTGATGCTGTCGCCATCGCGCTCGAACAGCGCCATCTGTGCTTCGCGTACCACGCTCTCGCCGTTGACCAGCACCGTGCCATGCAGGACGATCAGCGCCGTGCTCCAGCCTCGGGTCACGGGCAGCTGCGTCAGCTTGCCCTGAGCCAGGCGCAGGTCCCACACCTGCATCGGCGAAAACGTGCGGGCCGGGCCATGCTGGCCGTCGAAGTCGCCGGCGATCACGCGCACGGAACCGGCATCGTCCGGCAGCGCCACGGTGGGAATCGTGCCGCTGGTGATGGCCTGGTAGCCGGGCGCCGTCATCTTGTTTTTGGCCGGCAGGTTCACCCACAGCTGCACCATTTCCAGGGTGCCGCCCGACTGCGTGAAGGCGGGCGAATGAAATTCTTCATGCAGGATGCCGGCGCCGGCCGTCATCCATTGCACGTCGCCGGGACCGATCACGCCGCCCTGGCCAGTCGAATCGCGGTGCGCCACTTCGCCCTTGTAGACGATGGTCACCGTTTCAAAGCCGCGGTGCGGGTGCGAGCCGACGCCGGGCGGACGGGTGCCGGGCGCAAACTCGGCAGGGCCGGCATAGTCGAGCAGCAGGAAGGGGCTCAGCTGCTTGCCATGGCCGTTATACGAAAACATCGAGCGCACGGGGAAACCGTCGCCGACCCAGTGCTGGCGGGGTGCGCTGTAGATACCTGTGACTGTGTTCATCTCGATCTCCTGTTGGGGTTTGCATTACGATGAAGACAGAATACGCTTGCAACGATGCAGGCGGTAGACGGTAAAATATGCCATCAGCGTTCTAAAAATAGAACGATCAAGGAGGCGGCATGCAGGATCTGAATGACTTGTATTACTTTGTGCAGGTGGTCGACCATGGCGGTTTCGCTCCGGCCGGGCGCGCGCTGGGCATGCCGAAATCCAAGCTGAGCCGGCGCATCGCCCTGCTGGAAGAGCGCCTCGGCGCGCGCCTGCTGCAGCGCACGACGCGGCATTTTTCCGTCACCGACGTGGGCCAGACGTTTTATGAACATTGCAAGGCCATGCTGGTGGAAGCGGAGGCGGCGCAGGAAGCCATCGAGCTGACGCGGGCCGCGCCGCGCGGCACGGTGCGCCTGTCCTGCCCCATCGCCCTGCTGCATACACTGGTGGGTCCCATGCTGGCCGGCTTCATGCGCGCGCATCCGCAAGTGACCCTGCTGCTCGAAGCGAGCAACCGCCGCGTCGACCTGGTGGCCGAAGGCATCGACGTGGCCATCCGCGTGCGCCCGCCACCGCTGCCCGACAGCGACCTGGTGCTGCGCGTGCTGGCCGAACGCAGCCAGTGCATGGTGGGCAGCCCGCTGCTGTTCGCCGGCGCGCCCGCGCCGCAGGCGCCGGCCGACCTGGCCGACTGGCCCAGCCTGGCCCTGGGCACGCCGCAACAGCACTACCAGTGGGATTTGCATGGCCCAGACGGCGCACGCGCCCAGCTGCGCCACGTGCCGCGCTTCGTCACGGGCGACATGCTGACCTTGCGCGACGCGGCCGTGGCCGGCGTGGGCGTGGTGCAGCTGCCGACCATGATGATCACCGAGCAGGTGGCCGATGGCAGCCTGCTGCCGCTGATGGAGCAGTGGCGGCCGCAGCGCGAAATCATCCACGCCGTGTTCCCGTCGCGGCGCGGCCTGCTGCCGGCCGTGCGCGCGCTGCTCGACTACCTGGCGCACGGCTTCGCCGCGCTGGAGGAAGAGTGAGGGTTTTCAGGTAGGATGGCATACCCTCCCATCGCCTGGATGCCGCATGCGTTTATTGATCCTGTCGGACCTGCACCATGAGCTGTGGCGCGACGAAGCGCCGCAAGGCGACCTTGCGCTCAGCTGCCCCGATGCCGTCATCCTGGCTGGCGACATCGACACGGGCGCCCGCGCCGTCGCCTGGGCCGCCACCGCGTTTGCGGGGCTGCCGGTGCTGTACGTGCATGGCAACCATGAAGGCTATGGCCACCACCTCGACAAGGTGCGCCAGGAGCTGCGCAGCGCTTGCGCCACCACGGACAACGTGCACTTCCTCGACTGCGGCACGCACGTCATCACCGACCCGGCAGGCAACGCCGTGCGCTTCCTGGGCGCCACCCTGTGGACGGATTTCCGCCTGCTGGGCGACGACACGCGCCAGGCGGCCATGCGCGACGCGGAAGCCGTCATGAACGACTACAAGCGCATCCGCCTGGCCAACATGGGCTTTCGCAAGCTGCGCGCGGCCGACACGGCCATGTTCCACGCGCAGCAAAAAGCGTGGCTGGCACGCGAACTGGCGCAGCCGTTCGACGGCCGCACGGTGGTCATCAGCCACATGGCGCCGTCGCTGCTCTCGGTCGACGATGCCTACGGCAGCGAAGGCTGTTCGCCCGCCTATGCCTCGCGCCTGGACGAACTGGCCGCGCAGGCGGACCTGTGGGTGCATGGCCACATCCACGCTTCGCGCGATTACCGCATCGGCCGCTGCCGCGTCGTCTCGAACCCCTGCGGCTACCGGACGCGCAGCGGCACGCCGCAAAATTCCGCTTTTGATCCGAACTACATCGTCGAGCTGCCGGCCCGCTAATCGTCAGCTTTGAGGCGGCCCGCCAGCCATTGCTGCAGGCGGTGCTTGCCGGCCCGGCGCGCCGCGCGCGGCGACGCTACCGACTGGTGCACGCCGGCGCCGCCGCGCAGCCTGGCGGCGGCCACCAGCGGATTGCGCGGCTTGGGCGTGGCTTTCACTTTGATTTTCATGGTATTTCCTTTCAATCCGGTCGTCCAAAACAAAAAACCCCGGCGAGTTTCCTCACCGGGGTTTGAAGGACACCGGCTCGGGATCGGCAATGCTGCCGATGGCCCCGAGCGTCATGCGCGGGGCTAGTGGTCGTACAATTTGCTGCCAGCCTGCTCGAACATGGGTTTCCTTTCCTTTATCTGGTTAATCTGCACTGCGGACGCTGATTCTGCGCCGTATGCTGCAGTGCGTCAACCGCTTTTCATGGCGCATGCGCCAACGTTGTTATTTTGTCGCAGTCTCGCCAGCCATGGCTTGTTCCTTGGCGATGCGGGCGTCGAGCTTCGCTTCATTTTTGGCAGCGTAGTTGCTGCACGCCTGCGCATCGATGAAAGGATTCGGCGTGACGCCTTCCAGCAGTTGCGTCAGCTTCACGTCACCGCCGGAGTGGTCGGGGTGGGCCGAGATCAGGATATCGCACGGCAGCCTGGCGAAGTCCTGCATGACGCGGCGGAAGGCCGGCGTCAGGTCCGCATGGCGTTCATCGGCAAGGTAGTGAAAGTCGTCGGCCGCCACCGGCGTGAGGCTCGCGCCAAACACCACGTTCAGGCATTCCTGGCGCTCCGCATCCTCGCACGACACCCAGGTCCAGCTGGTGCTGCCTGGCGTATGGCCAGGCGTATGGCGCGCCGTGATGGTCACGTCGCCCAGTTGCAGGGTTTCGCCATCGGCGATCTCGCGCACGTTGTCCACGGCCGGCATGGGATCGATTTCGCCCGCTTGCGGATCTGCGGCGAGCACCGCTCCCGCGCGCAGCGCCTCCGCTCCCAGCGGGCTGGCGATCACTTGCGCGCCGCTGTCGCGGGCCAAGGCGGCGATGCCGCCCGAATGATCGAAATGCGCTTCCGTACTCAGGATGAACTTGATGTCTTGCAGGCGAAAGCCCAGCTCCAGGATATGTTCCTTGATGGCGGCCACCGATTGCGGCAATGCGCCATCGATGAGGATCAAGCCCTCGCGCGTGTCGATCAGCACCACGCTCAAGCCGCCCACGCCCACGTAATACGTGTCGCCGTGGATGCGCGCCGGTTGCTGCGGGCGGTTCCACTGCGCCGCATACGGCGAGGCGATCGGCTGCGTCAGGGGATCGACGGCGGGCGTGGCGGCATGCGCCGTCAACGGCAGCGCCATGGCGGCCAGCGCGATACTGAGCAAGGTCTTGAGAAGGAAGAAAGGCGGCATGCGGCTCCAGGAAGATAGGCAGTATGAATCAATGCCACAGGGTAACGTCGCTACCCTCGCGCGGTCAAGCAGACGGGCGTGGCGACTTGCGCTACGATAGAGGCCCATCGACTGCCGTGCGCCTTGCCGCGCCCACTGCCATGCGTTTGCTGATCCTGTCCGACCTGCACCTGGAAGTCTGGGGCGAAAACACGCCCGCCATCGACCTTGCCGCCTGCCGCCCCGACGTGGTGATTCTGGCCGGCGACATCGACACGGGCAGCAATGCCATCGGCTGGGCCGCGCGCACCTTCGGCGCCCTGCCCGTGCTGTACGTGCACGGCAACCACGAAGGCTACGGCCACCAGCTCGAACGCATGCAGGACGCCGTGCGCGACGCCTGCGCCAGCGCGAATGCGCACGGCGCCAACATCCGTCTGCTCGACGGCGACGCCGTGGTACTGAACGGCGTGCGCTTTCTCGGCGTCACGCTGTGGACGGATTTCCTGCTGTTCGGCGCGCAGCGCCGGGAAGAAGCACTGAACGCGGCGCAAGCCTACATGCCCGACTACAAGCGCATCAGCACGGGCGGCGACACGCCCCGCCTGCTGTGCGCCAGCGACACGGCGCAGTTGCACGCGCAGCACCGCACCTGGCTGGAGCGGCAGCTGGCGCAACCGTTCGATGGCAAGACGGTCGTCATCACGCACATGGCGCCATCGATGCTGTCGGTGGAAGCGCAGTATGCAGACAACCTCGGTTCGCCCGCCTTCGCCTCGCAGCTGGACGCGCTGGTGGCGCAAGCGGACCTGTGGGTGCATGGCCACATGCATGCCTCGCTCGACTACCGCGTCCGGGACTGCCGCGTGGTCTGCAATCCCTGCGGCTACAAACGGCCGGACGGCACGCCCGAGAACGAACGTTTTGACACAGGCTTCATCGTCGACCTGGCCAGCGCGGCTTAACGTTTTCCATAGCGCAGCTGCACCACGCCGCTGGGCAGTTCGCGCGTGCCGTCCAGGCGCCAGTCGCTGCGCGGCAAGCCATCCTCGAACAGGCGCACGCCCCGGCCCAGCACCACGGGCAGCACGGACAAGGTGACGCTGTCGACGACACCATCGCGCAAGCCGGCGCGGATGACGGCGCCGCCATCGAGGTACACGTGGCGGCAGCCCTCCGCTGCCAGTCCCTTCAGCACTTCCCGCACGCTGCCTTCGCGGCGCTGCTCGCCATGGCGCGGCGCGAAGTCGCGGTGGCTCAAGACCAACACGCGCTTGCCCGCATACGGCCACGGCTCGAAGCCCAGCACGGCGTCATACGTGGTGCGCCCGATCAGCAGGGTATCGACTTGCTCCATCAATTGCGTATAGCCGGTGGCGTCGGGCGAGTCGGGGGCCAGTTCGGCCAGCCAGGACAGGTCGCCGTTTTCTCCGGCGATGCAGCCATCGAGGCTAATGCCGAGAAAAACGCTGACGAAAGGTTTTTGCATGAGTGCTCCTTGATTTAATTCTACGGTGTAGAATTATGCCCATGAAAATCCCAAAACTTCAAGCCATGGAGTCACCCGTGCGCCGAGCGGGTCGTCCCCGTCGCTCCCTGCCCGCACTGGACAACGCCAGCATCCTGCACGCGGCCCTGGCCCTGCTGGAAGAAAAAGGCGAGGCATTTTCCATGCGCGCGCTGGCGCAAAGCCTGGGCGTCGACGCCATGGCCCTGTATCACTACTACGCGGGAAAAGAGGAATTGTTGCAGGCCTTGATGGCGCAGCGTTTTGCCGCGCTCGACCCGTGCCAGCCGCCGTTTACGCGGCGCCAGGCAGCGCCACGGCGGGTGCGGGCGCTGTGCGCGCTGTACCTGGAACTGGTCAGCGCTACGCCGTATTTCGTGCGCCTGATGGCGCGCGGACTGGTGGAGCAAGCCGACGTGGCCGAGCGGTTTATGGCACTGTTCGAGCTGGCCGTCGACGGTCTCGCGCTGGACAAGAAAACCCGCTTGCGCGGGCGCGATGCGCTCGTCGATTTCCTGCACGGCTATGCGCTGGCGGGCAGGCCGGTGGACGAGACGCACTGGCATGCCTCGGTTTCCCTGATCCTGGCCGGCATGCAGGCCAGTGTTGAAACAAGCGCTTAATTGAACTGCTTGAAATCCGGCTTGCGCTTCTGGAAAAAGGCCGTAAACGCTTCCTTCGCCTCGGCGCCGCCCAGCATGGCGCTGAACAGTTTGTTTTCGTCGGCGATGGCGGCCTTCATCGGCTCCATGCGGCTTTGCTTCATCAGGCGCTTGGTGGCGCGAATGGAGGCGGCTGGCAGAGCCACCAGCTTGGCGGCCTGGCCTTGAGCGAAGGTCATCAGCTCGTACAAGGGCACGACTTTCGACACCAGGCCCATTTCCAGCGCTTCACTGGCCGGGAACGACTCGCCCAGCATCAGCTTTTCCGCCGCGCGCGGGTAGCCGGCCAGTTGCGTGAGCAGCAGGCTGGAACCGAATTCCGGGCACAGGCCCAGCTGCGTGAACGGCATCGAGAAGCTGGCATTGTCGGCCGCGTAGACCAGGTCGCAATGCATCAGCAAGGTGGTGCCGATGCCGATGGCCGGGCCGGAAACGGCCGCCACCACGGGCTTGCTGCTGCCGTACAGGGCGCGCATGAACTGGAAGACGGGGCGGTCATGGTCGAGCGAGCCATCCTTCGGGCGCGCCGTCTTCATGAAGTCATCGAGGTCGTTACCGGCCGTGAAAATCTCGCGCTTGCCGCAGATCAGGATGGCGCGCACGTCGTCGTCCGTCTCCGCCGCCACCAGCGCATCGGCCAGGGTCTGGTACATGGCGCCCGTGATCGCATTCTTGCGTTCCAGGCGATTGAATTCCAGGGTCAGAATGCCCTCGCTCTTGCTGCACAAAATATCCATGTCGTCTCCAAAAAGATAAAGGGCGCCGGGGTAATCCCGCAGCGCCCTGTTTTATTGCTTTAGCCCGTCGAACTTAGACGCGTTCAAAGATACCTGCTGCGCCCATGCCGGCGCCCACACACATCGTGACCATGCCGTACTTCTGCTTGGTACGCTGCAGCGCGTGGATCACGGTGGCTGCGCGGATGGCGCCGGTGGCGCCCAGCGGGTGGCCCAGGGCGATCGCGCCGCCCATCGGGTTGACCTTCGATGGGTCCAAACCCAGGTCGCCGATGACGGCCAGCGCCTGTGCGGCAAACGCTTCGTTCAGCTCGATCCAGTCCAGCTGGTCTTGCGTGATGCCGGCGGCGGCACATGCTGCAGGAATGGCGAATTTCGGACCGATGCCCATGATTTCCGGCGGCACGCCGCGCACGGCGAACGACGAGAATTTCGCCAGCGGGGTCAGGTTGTGCTCGCGCAGGATTTTTTCGCTGACGATCAGCAGCGCGCCGGCGCCGTCGGACATCTGCGAGCTGTTGGCGGCCGTGACGGAACCCTTGGCCGCGAAGACCGGTTTCAGTTTTGCCAGCGACTCCATCGACGAATCGGCGCGCGCGCCTTCGTCGGTGTCGACCGTGCGGCGCGTCACATCCACCTGGCCGGTAGCCAGGTTCGGCGTGCGCGTGATGATTTCCACGGGCGTCGTTTCCGCCTTGAAGAAACCGGCTTGCTGCGCGGCGATGGCGCGGCGGTGCGATTCGACGGAGAACGCGTCCTGCTGTTCGCGCGACACTTTCCATTGCTGCGCCACTTTTTCGGCCGTCAGGCCCATGCCGTAAGCCATGCCGATGTTCTCGTCGCTGAACATGTCGAGGTTCATCGACGGGTGGTGGCCCATCATCGGCACCATCGACATCGATTCGATGCCGCCGGCGATCATCACGTCGGCTTCGCCCACGCGGATGCGGTCGGCCGCCATGGCGATGGCCGTGATGCCCGAAGCGCAGTAGCGGTTGACGGTGACACCGCCCACGGTTTTCGGCAAGCCGGCCAGCAGCACCGAGTTACGCGCGATATTGAAGCCCTGCTCCGCTTCCGGGAACGAGCAGCCGATGATGGCGTCGGTGATCAACGCCGGGTCCAGGCCAGGCGCTTGCGCCAGGGCCGATTGCAGCACGCGCACCAGCAGGTCGTCCGGGCGGGTGTTCTTGAACATGCCGCGCGGCGCCTTGCCGATCGGGGTCCGGGTTGCAGAGACGATGTACGCGTCTTGAAGTTGTTTGCTCATTTTGTTCTTTCAAAGATGTTGAACGAGGTTCGTGTTCTGTCGAATGTCCGGGGTAGAGGCTTATCGCTTCTGCGACAAATACCAGTCCACCGTCACCTGTGCCGCCAGCGTGCCTTCGGAGTCGAAAATATCGACTTCCACGGGAAACGCCACCTTGCCATCCTGCGCCAGCTGCGCCTTCAAGGCAGCCAGGTCGCCCGGTACCCGGCCTTCGGCGCGCGTCGCGCCCCGGGCCACCTTCTGGTACTGGATGCGCGACTCCTTGGCCACCGGGCGCAAGCCCAGTATCAGCTCGGCGAAGCCGCCCGCCATGGCCGCGCCGGAAGCCGTTTCGGCCAGGGTAAACAAGGCGCCCGCATGCTGCGTGCCCAGGTGATTATTCAGTTTTGGATCTTCCGGCAGCGACACCTTCGAGGTGCCGGCGCCGATGTCGTCGATGCTGATCCCCAGCAGCCGCACGAAGGGCAAGGTGTCCATCATCTGTTGTTTGATACGGTCATACACCATGCTTGGCCTCACGCGCAGTAATACTTTAAAAACGAGGGACAGGATCGTCATCGACGCTGTGCTTAGTTGCGTACCGGTTTACCGGTCTGCATCATGCCCATGATCCGTTCCTGGGTTTTCGGATGGTTCAACAGCTCCAGGAATGCCTTGCGTTCCATATCCAGCAGCCACTGTTCGCTGACGAAGCTGCCCTGGTCCACGTCGCCGCCCGATACGATCTCGGCGATCATCTCGCCCAGCTTGAAATCGTGCGCCGAAATGAAGCCGCCGTCGCGCATGTTGACCAGCTGCGCCTTGATGGTGCCCCAGCCGTAACGGCCCGTCACCTGGATCAGCGACGGCAGTTGCGGACGGAAGCCCGCGTCGAACATGGCGCGCGCTTCGACCTTGGCCACGTGCAGCAGCTCGTAGGCATTGAACACGATCACGTCGTCTTCCTTCAGGTAGCCCATTTTCTTCGCTTCCAGCGCCGATTTCGACACGTTGGCGGTGGCTGCATTGGTGAAGCCCGTTTTCAGGAATTGCAGGATATCGTTGCCCTTGGCTTCCTTGTAGGCGCGCTGCGCCGCTTCCTTCAAGCCGCCGCCGGCTGGAATCAGGCCCACGCCCACTTCCACCAGACCGATGTACGACTCGATCGAGGCCACGCGCTTCGATGCGTGCAAGGCCAGCTCGCAACCGCCGCCCAGTGCCAGGCCAGCGACCGCGGCGATCACCGGCACATTCGCGTATTTCAGCGACATGAAGGTGTTCTGCAGTTCGGCGATGATCGGATCGACGGCTTTCACGCCGCCTTGCATGAACGCCGGCAGGGCCGATTGCAGGTCGGCGCCGGCCGAGAAGGCGCCGCCTTCGGCTGCGTCGGCGTGCCAGATCACCAGGCCCTTGAAGTTCTTCTCGGCTTCAGCCAGCGCGAGCTTGAGTCCGTTAATCACGCCTTCGCCAATCACGTGCATCTTGGTCTTGAACGAGATGATCAGCACATCGTCACCCGTATGCCAGACGCGCACGGATTCGTCTTCGAAGACGGTGGTGCCGGCGGTCTTGCCGTCGATGGCGCCGCTGCCCAGGACTGGCGCGCGGAATGGCTGGCGGTCATACACGGACAGGGTCGAACGTGGCACGAAGCTGTTCGACACGGCCGAATACGAACCTTCCGGCGTGTGCACGCCACCTTTTTCCGCGACCGGGCCTTCGAAGACCCAGGCTGGCAGCGGCGCATTGCACAGCGCGTGGCCGGCGTCGATGTCTTCCTTGACCCAGTTGGCCACTTGCAGCCAGTTCGATGCCTGCCACGTTTCAAACGGGCCCACGTTCCAGCCGAAGCCCCAGCGCATGGCGAAGTCGATGTCGCGCGCATTGTCGGCCACGGTGTCGAGGTGGATGGCGATGTAGTGGAAAGCGTCGCGGAAGATCGCCCACAGGAACTGGCCTTGCGGGTTCGTCGATTCGCGCAGCGCCTTCATCTTCTTGACCGGATCCTTTTCCTTCAGGATGCGGGCGATGATGTCGGCAGCCTTGGCGCCGCCGGCCACGTATTCACCGGTGGCGAAGTCCAGGCGTTGAATTTCCTTGCCGACCTTCTTGTAGAAGCCTGCGCCGCTCTTCTGGCCCAGCGCGCCTTTTTCCACCAGCTGCGCCAGCACGGCCGGCGTCTTGTAGACGGCAGCGAACGGATCGTTCGGCAGGTAGTCCTGCATGGTCTTGATCACATGGCCCATGGTGTCCAGGCCGACCACGTCCGCCGTGCGGAAGGTGCCCGACTTGGCGCGGCCCAGCTTGGCGCCCGTCAAATCATCGACGACGTCGACGGACAGGCCGAATTTTTCGGCTTCATGCACGATGGCCAGGATGCCGAACACGCCAACGCGGTTGGCGATGAAGTTCGGCGTATCCTTGGCGCGGACCACGCCCTTGCCCAGGGTGGTGGTCAGGAAGCCTTCCAGCTGGTCGGCGATCTGCGGCTTGGTGAACTCGGTCGGGATGATCTCGACCAGGTGCATATAGCGCGGCGGGTTGAAGAAGTGCACGCCGCAGTAGCGCGATTTCAGGTCGGCGTCGAAGCCTTCGGCCAGCTTGGTGATCGACAGGCCCGAGGTGTTCGAGGCGAAGATCGCGTTCGGGCCGATGTGCGGCGCGACCTTTTGATACAGGTCGTGCTTCCAGTCCATGCGCTCGGCGATGGCTTCGATGATCAGATCGCAACCGGCCAGCAGGTCCAGGTTGTCTTCGTAGTTGGCCACCTGGATCAGCGCGGCGTCATCCTTGTTGCCCAGCGGCGCAGGCGACAGCTTTTTCAGGTTCTCGATGGCGCGCAGCACGATGCCATTCTTCGGGCCTTCCTTGGCCGGCAGGTCGAACAGCACGACCGGCACTTTCGCGTTGATGCAATGGGCGGCGATTTGCGCGCCCATCACGCCGGCGCCGAGGACGGCTACTTTTTTAACGATGAAATTGGTCATATTTTCCTCAAGTCTTAGAACAGGTCTGCGTCGAGTGCCATCAGGTTGGCCGAACCGGAACGCGCCTGACGGATCAGGGTTGCCGTTTCAGGCTGCAAGCGGGCGAAGTAGAAACGTGCGGTAGCCAGTTTGGCGGTGTAGAACTTGTCGCCGCTGGATTCTTTTTCGAGGGCGATCTTGGCCATCTGCGCGAACAGGTAGCTGTAGATCATGTGGCCGACGACGCGCAGGTAAGGCACGCATGCCGCGCCCACTTCGTCCGGATTCTGGAATGCCTTCATGCCGATTTCCATGGTCAGCTTGGTGACTTTGTCGCCCAGGTCGCCCAGTGGCGTAACGAATTCGCTCATCGCTTCATCGGTACCGTTGTCTTCGACGAAAGCCTTGATCTTTTCGCCGAACTTGCGCAGCTTGGCGCCGTTGTCGCCCAGGATCTTGCGGCCCAACAGGTCCAGCGACTGGATCGTGTTCGTGCCTTCGTAGATCATGTTGATGCGCGCGTCGCGCACATACTGCTCCATGCCCCATTCCGAGATGTAGCCATGGCCGCCGAACACTTGCATCGCGTCCGAGGTGGCGATCCAGGCATTGTCGGTGATGAAGGCCTTGATGACAGGCGTCAGCAGCGCCACTTCATCGGCCGCTTCCTTGCGCACGTCGGCGTCTGGGTGGTGCAGTTCACGGTCGATCTGCAGCGCCACATAGGAGGTGAAAGCACGCGCGCCTTCGGCGTAGGCTTTACCGGTCAGCAGCATGCGGCGCACGTCAGGGTGCACGATGATGCGGTCGGCCGGCAGTTCCGGGTTCTTGATGCCGGACAGCGAACGCATTTGCGTGCGGTCCTTGGCGTAGATCAGCGCGTTCTGGTAAGCGATTTCCGTCAGGCCCAGCGACTGCATGCCCACGCCCAGGCGGGCCGCGTTCATGAAGACGAACATGGCGTTCAGGCCCTTGTTCGGCTGGCCGATGATCCAGCCTTTCGCGCCGTCCAGGTTCATCTGGCAGGTCGAATTGCCGTGGATGCCCATTTTTTCTTCGATGGCGCCGCAGGTGATCGGATTGCGTTCACCGACAGTGCCATCCGCGTTTGGCAGGAATTTCGGCACCAGGAACAGCGAAATGCCTTTCGAGCCTTCCGGCGCGTCCGGCACGCGGGCCAGCACCAGGTGCAGGATGTTTTCCGCCATGTCGTGCTCGCCGGCCGAGATGAAGATCTTGTTGCCGGTGATGGTCCAGGAACCGTCCGCCTCAGGCAGCGCTTTCGAGCGCAGCAGGCCCAGGTCGGTGCCGCAGTGCGGTTCGGTCAGGCACATGGTGCCCGTCCATTCGCCCGACACCAGCTTCGGCAGATACACTTCCTTCTGGTGGTCGGTGCCGTGTTCCTTCAGGCACTCGTAGGCGCCGTGCGACAGGCCCGGGTACATGGACCAGGCCTGGTTCGACGAGTTCAGCATTTCATAGAACGAATTGTTCAGCACGACAGGCAAGCCCTGGCCGCCGTATTCCGGATCGCACGCCAGGGCCGCCCAGCCGCCTTCGACGTACTGCTTGTAGGCTTCCTTGAAACCCTTAGGCGTGGTCACGCTTTTCGTGACGGGGTCGTGGTGGCAGCCTTCGCGGTCGCCGGAGTGGTTCAGCGGGAACAATACTTCGGAGGTGAATTTGCCGCCCTCTTCCAGTACCTGGTTGATGATGTCGGCGTCGACGTCGGCGTACGACGGCATTTGCTTCAGTTCTTCTTCCACTTGCAGGAACTCATGCAGGACGAATTGCATATCCCGGATTGGCGCGACGTATTGACCCATAATTTTCTCCTGAAGGCGATTAGCTAAAGTGTTGTACTTGTAAGTGCGTGTGCGTTGTTGCGGATACTGCCTGACGGCTTATTTGCTTGTGACGGAATTCTGGTATGACGCCAGCAGGCGGACAAAGCCCGCTTGCGCCCGTTCGATGCTGCCCGGCACGCGCAGGAAGCGCGCATCGTGATGCAGGGCCAGGATCAGGCCATACATCTCGTACACCAGCTGCTGGGCATCCGTGTCCGCTTTCAGGTCGCCCGTGGCGATCGATTGCTCGACACAGCGCAGCAGCGCGCCCTGCCAGGCCCGTACCATGGCCACCAGGGCCTCGCGGATGGGGCCAGGACGGTCGTCATACTCGACGGCGCCGCTGATATAGATGCAGCCGGAAGCGATTTCCACGCTGACCCGCTTGACCCAGCGCGCAAACATCGATTGCAGGCGCTGGATGCCGCGTGGTTCTTTCATGCTGGGAAAAAAGACTTCTTGCTCGAAACGATAGTGGTAAAGCTTCAGCACTTCCATCTGCAAGTCTTCGCGCGAGCCAAAGTGGGCAAACACGCCCGACTTGCTCATGTTCATTTTGTCCGCAAGCAACCCAATGGTCAGGCCTTCCAGGCCGTCGCGGCTGGACAGGTCCAGCGCCACGTCGAGGATGGCTGCACGGGTCAGTTCGCCCTTGCGCATGAATTTGACTGAAGTATTCAAGAGGTCCGTTCTAAAAGTGATGTTGCCGATTTGGCGGACTGAAGCGAGGGTAAAAAAAAGCACGCCTCGAAAAAATCCGAACGCTCGTACTATTATCCACTACCACATAAAAGTCAAACGGGAACTTTAGAGCCGGTGTTCTATTGGTGCAGCGCAGCATTTTCAGGCTGCGTGTTTACAGCGATTTCAGGAGGGCAAAAGCGTCGCGCGCCCTTGCCGCTCCACATCAGGCGAGCCTCAGGAAAGGTCGCCTGCCTTGCTCAATTGACGGCGATCGCGCTTGGTCGGCCGCCCCTTGATGGTGGTGCCCGGCTCGCGGAACAGCTTGCGCTCCTCGGCCAGCTGCTCGCGGCGGGCGATGCTGGCCGGCGTTTCGCCATACAGCAGGCGCGCCACGGGCGCCGCGCCGCGCTTGTCGGACAGGCCCAGCACGGCCACTTCCCACGTCTCTGCGCCATTGTCGATGGCCAGCTCGTCGCCCACGCGCAGGCTACGCGCCGGTTTCACGCGCTCGCCGCCCACTTTGACCTTGCCCGTGTCGACGGCTTCGCTGGCCAGCGAGCGCGTCTTGAAGAAGCGCGCCGCCCACAGCCATTTGTCTAGCCTTACCGTTGTCATCTCGTTCATGCGTACTTGCCTACTGAAAAAATGCGCATCACCAGCCGGTACACGAGGAACGCGGCTTCGTAGCCGATGCGCCGGAAACGGCCGATGTGCTTGAAATCATCCTGGTGAATCACGATGCCGTCGGCGACACCCTGCTCTATATGCTGGCGCAAGCTTTGCGCGAACGCCACATCCTTGATGACCACGTTCGCTTCCTGGTTCAGGAACAGGCTCAGCGCATCGATATTGCTGGAACCGACCGTCGCCCAGTCATCGTCGACGACGGCCACCTTGGCGTGCAGCTGCGTCTTGCGGTATTCGACGATTTTCACGCCGGCGGCCAGCAGCTTCGGATAAAACGAATGCGCCACGGCGTCCTGCATGCGGAATTCGCCCACGCCGATCAACAGCACCACGTCCACGCCCCGCTGGGCCGCCTGGGCCAGGGCGCGGCGCAGCTTGTGGCCGGGCGCGAAATACGGGTTGGCCAGCATCACGCTTTTCCTCGCCTGGCCCAGCGCCTGCAGATAGGCGCGCTGGATGGTGCGGCGGTTGCGCAAGTTATCGCGCACGACAAAGCCGGCCACGACCGGGTTCTTCGCCAGCTCCTTGCTGACGACGCGCATCTTGCGGTACAGCTTGATACGTCGCACCAGGTTCATCTTGCCCAATCTTGCCCACTGCGCCTGCACTTCCTCGTGGATGGCATCCACCAGCGGGCCCTTCACCTGCACGGCGAAATCCCAGCGCGGCGCTTCCAGGCTGATGTTGTGGTCGTAGTCGCAAAACATGTCGTCATTGATATTGATGCCGCCCACCAGGGCGATTTCACCATCGGCCACGCAGATCTTGCGGTGCGTGCGCGTGATGCCGCGCCGGAACCACGGATTGAAGATGCGGTGGTGCACGCCCGCCGCTTCCAGCTCTGCATGCATGGCGTTGACCCGGCGGTTGCCCGTGCCGAACCAGTCCGTGATCATGCACACCAGCACGCCGCGCGCGGCGGCACGCTTGAGCGCATCGAGCACCAGGGCGCCCGTGGCGTCGTCGGCAAAGATATACGTTTCGAAATACACTTCCGAGCGCGCGCCGTCGATGGCGGCGATCAAGGCAGGAAAGTAATCGGTGCCGCAATACAGCAGCTGGATGTCGTTGTGGGCGATGAAATTGACTGTGCGCATGCCGGCAGTCTACGCGAGTTTCAAAGCGGCAACTATCGGCGCGTGATCCGACAATTTGGCCCACAGGGTGCCGTGCATCACTTGCGCGCCTTCCACGTGGAAACCACGCACATAGATGCGGTCCAGGCGGAACCACGGCAAGGCGGCGGGAAAGGTACGCGCCGGCACGGGGATCGGCGTTTTCGTCTGGCGCCGCGCCAGGGTGCGCACCAAATCGCCCAAGGCCGAGTTCGACGCGCGCTGGTCAAACACTTCCACCACGCCGAGCGCATTGCGCAGCTTGTCGCTGAGCGTGTTGCGCCAATCGTTGAAGTCGCCCGCAATGATGACGGGCTCGCCATTCGGCGCCGATTCCATGACGGCGTCGATCAGCGCCTGCGCCTGGCGGCCCCGCCCCGACTCGAACAAGCCCAGGTGGACGACGTAGCAATGCACGTCGGCCTGCGGCGTCTTGAGCACGCAATGCAGGATGCCGCGTTGCTCGTAGGCATGGTCGGACACGTCGTGGTTGGTTTGCGAAGCGATGGGAAACTTGCTCAGCAAGGCGTTGCCATGGTGGCCATGGTCATACACGGCATTCATGCCGTAGGCGGAATGGTGCTCGGGGCCGGCAAAGAACTCGTGCTGCGACGCTTCCGGCCAATGCTTGTGGCCGTTTTTCTCGGCGCCATAGCGGGCCGCGTTGCGGTCGTGCTTGCCTTGCACCTCTTGCAAAAAGACAACATCGGCATGAAACAGGGCAATCGCCTGCTTTAAAGCATGCACGCGGGGCAAGCCCCGCACGGAGGAGACACCCTTGTGTATATTATAAGTTGCTACGCGGATTTTCATGCATTGATTCTACTCCCAGACGGGCCCCGCGCGGCGCCAGCGTAGGTGCGCGTGCGCACCCAAGTCCCACTTTATCTGCCTGCCATCGCTCCCAGCAAACTATCGGCGGCGCTGATGCTGCCTACCACGCTGCCGATGAGCCACAAGCCCTTCACAAGCATGGGTGCGCTGCTCCAGCTGAAGGCACCCCGTCCGCCGGCAAAGCAGCGGGGGTGCAGGAGAAATCCCAGCATCAGCAGGGGCAAGCCAGCCTGCGGCAGGCGGGCATGCGGCTGATCGGGGAAACACACGGCATACAGGGCGCCAAAGATCCAGGACAGAAATATGGCGCCCCAGAGGCGCTGCTGAAAAGAAAGTTGAGACCAGTTCAGCATGGACACCTTTCGTCAGGAAGTGAGATTGCGATTAAAGCAATAATACCACATAACAATAGTTTCAGCGGCTCAGGCCAGCATGCGTCCCACGCCCGCCGTCACGCTGACGATCAGCGCGGTAATACCCGCCGCCCAGACGATCTTCACCAGCAACGGTGCGCCGCGCCAGGCCACGGTGCGCTTGCCCTTGGCAAACGCGCCCGGATGCAGCAGCCAGCCGATGGCCATCAGCGGCATGCCGATCGGCGGCGTGCGCCCGGGCACGGTGGAGCTGAACAGCAGGAAGATAAAGCACAGGCAAAAAACGATGCCCAGGGTGCCCAGCAGTTTTTGCTGCGCAGTCAAATGTAACCAGTTCAACATGGAATGCTTTCTAGGGAAATCAGGTGGGACGCGCCAGACCCGTCATGGCCGGCAATTGTAAGATCGCTTCCGCGTTGGACGACGAGAAACAGCGGTCGGCCGCCGCCAGATACGGCAGCCACGCGTACTGCAAATGCTCGCGCGGACTCAGGGTGACGGCGATGTCGCGCGGCACTTGCACGCTGAACACGTGTTCCGTGTTGCGCGTCACGCCCGGCGCATAGCGGTGGCGCCAGATCGGATAAATCTCGTACACATTCGACAAGTTCCAGTCGCGCAGCACGATATCGTGCCCATCGACAACGATGCCGGTTTCTTCCGCCAATTCGCGCGCGGCCGTCAGCAGCAGCGGTTCATCGACGGCGTCGACGGAACCCGTCACGGATTGCCAGAAACCGGGCTGGCCCGCGCGCTCGATCAGCAAGACGTCTAGGTCAGCCGTATGGATGACGACCAGCACGGAAACGGGAATTTTATGGCTCATATCAAGAATGAAAAAGGCGCCTCGCAGCGCCTTTTTTTGCCTCAGCAAGTAAAACGGTAGCGGCTGCCTGGGCAGCCGCATGCTTCATTACACTACTTTTGGCTCGGTGCTGCGCAAACGGATGTGCAGTTCACGCAGTTGCTTCTCGTCAACTTCCGACGGCGCATGGGTCAGCAAATCCTGCGCGCGCTGGGTTTTCGGGAAGGCGATCACGTCGCGGATCGATTCGGAACCCGTCATCATGGTCACGATACGGTCCAGGCCGAATGCCAGGCCGCCATGCGGTGGCGCGCCGTATTGCAGGGCGTCGAGCAGGAAGCCGAATTTCAGCTGCGCTTCTTCGGCGTCGATCTTCAGTGCGCGGAAGACCTTGCTTTGCACTTCTTCGCGGTGGATACGGATCGAACCGCCACCCAGTTCCCAGCCGTTCAAGACCATGTCGTAGGCCTTGGCGATGCAGGCGCCCGGATCGCTTTCCAGCATGTCTTCATGGCCGTCTTTCGGCGCCGTGAATGGATGGTGGGTCGCCGTCCAGCGGTCCGCTTCTTCGTCGTGCTCGAACATCGGGAAGTCGACCACCCACAATGGCTTCCACACGTCTTCGAACAGGCCGGCTTTCTTGCCGAACTCGCTGTGACCGATTTTCACGCGCAGCGCGCCGATGGCGTCGTTGACGACCTTGGCCTTGTCCGCGCCGAAGAAGATCAGGTCGCCGTCTTGCGCGCCCGTCTGCTCCAGGATCGTGGCCAGCACGTCGGCAGGCAGGAACTTGACGATCGGCGACTGCAAGCCTTCAGGACCCTTGGCTTTCTCGTTGACCTTGATGTAAGCCAAACCCTTGGCGCCGTAGATGGCAACGAACTGGGTGTAGGCGTCGATTTCCGAACGGGGCATGCTGCCGCCTTGCGGTACGCGCAGGGCCACCACGCGGCCGCCCTTCATGTTGGCGGCGCCGTTGAAGACCTTGAATTCGACCGACTTCATGACTTCGGTCAAGTCCGTGAAGGCCAGCTTGACGCGCATGTCCGGCTTGTCGGAGCCGTACAGGCCCATCGCTTCGGCGAAATCCATCACCGGGAACGGGTTCGGCAAGTCGATGTTCAGCGTGTTCTTGAAGACGACGCGGATCATGTCTTCGAACAGGTCGCGGATTTCCTGTTCCGTCAGGAACGAGGTTTCGCAATCGATCTGCGTGAATTCAGGCTGGCGGTCAGCGCGCAAGTCTTCGTCGCGGAAACACTTGGTGATCTGGTAATAACGGTCAAAGTTGGCGACCATCAACAGTTGCTTGAACAACTGTGGCGATTGCGGCAAGGCGAAGAAGCTGCCCGCGTTCACGCGCGACGGCACCAGGTAATCGCGCGCGCCTTCTGGCGTGGACTTGGTCAGCATCGGCGTTTCGATGTCGATGAAGCCCAGCGCGTCGAGGTACTTGCGCACTTCCATCGTCACCTTGTAGCGCAGGCGCAGGTTGTTTTGCATTTGCGGGCGGCGCAGGTCCAGCACGCGGTGCGTCAGACGCGTCGTTTCCGACAGGTTGTCGTCGTCCAGCTGGAACGGCACGGGCACGGAAGGGTTCAGCACTTCCAGCTCCGAGCAGACCACTTCGATCTTGCCCGATTTCAAGTTGTTGTTGATCGTGCCTTCGATACGGTTGGTCACGACGCCCGTCACGCGCAGGCAGAATTCGTTGCGCACGGCTTCGGCGACCTTGAACATCTCCGCTTGTTCCGGGTTGCAGACGATTTGCACCAGGCCTTCACGGTCGCGCAAGTCGATGAAAATCAGGCTGCCGTGGTCGCGGCGGCGATGTACCCAGCCGCACAGGCTGACGGTTTGTCCCAGCATGGCTTCGGTAACGAGGCCGCAGTATTCAGTACGCATAGACATAAAATTCTCAGTTCAGGTTAGTGAGTGTTCAATCCGGCCACGTCCCGCATGGGACGCCTGCCTTTATTCTTTGGCTGCCGGGGCCGGTACAGCAACAACTTCCGCAGGCGCCACCACGCCCATCGAGACGATATATTTGAGCGCCGCATCGACGCTCATGTCGAGTTCGACGACATCGCTGCGCTTCATCATCAGGAAAAAGCCCGATGTCGGATTCGGCGTCGTCGGCACGTACACGCTGACATAGTCGCCCACCAGGTGGTTTGCCGCATCGCCGCCCGGCACGCCGGTCAGGAAAGCGATGGTCCAGGAGTTCTGGTGCGGATACGGCACCAGCACGGCCTTGCGGAAGGCATTGCCCGACGGGGAAAACAGGGTATCCGACACTTGCTTGACGCTCGAATACAGGGAATTGACGATGGGTATGCGTTGCAGCAATTTTTCCCACAGTTTCACCACGTAATTGCCGACCAGGTTATTCGTCAGCAAGCCCGTGAAGAACACGATCAATACCGTCAATACCGTGCCCAGGCCGGGAATGGTGCTCAGCGCGGGAATCTGGCGGCCGAACCAGACGCTGGGCTGCGTACTGCCGGGCACCAGCAACAGCGACTGGTCCATCGTGCTGATGACCAGATTCAGGACCCAGGCCGTAATGGCCAGCGGCACCAAAATCAGTAATCCGGTAATAAAGTATTTACGCATCGGTTTCTCGGTAAGGGATCGTATCGGCGCGGCGCGCTTTTCAGTCCGCTTTCGGCGCAGCGGCAGCCGGGGCGGGCGCAGGGGCCGCGGCAGGCGCGCTCTCTGCTGCCGGGGCGGGTTTGGCGTTATCGGCCGGGCCCGTCGGAATGGCCGTGGTAGGCGCCGTGCCGCCGCGGAAATCGGTCGCGTACCAGCCGGTGCCCTTCAATTGGAAACCGGCGGCCGTCAATTGTTTCTTGAAACTGGGCTTGCCGCACGACAGGCACACCGTCAGTACTGGATCGGAGATCTTTTGCAAGACGTCCTTGGCAAAACCACACTCGTCACAACGGTAAGCGTAAATCGGCATCTCTACTCCGAGAAAATCATCAAAAACCCTGAATTATAAAGCTTTTCCATTGTCGCCAGCGGAAATTGCCCCGCCCGCCTCAGTCTGCCCGGCGGCGCCAGCTCATCCAGCGCTCCTTGCCAGCGAAGACGGCGATGGAATCGTCGACGGCGTCGTCGGCCAGGCAATCGAAATGCGGCGCCAGCAATTCCTGTAGTGTCTCACGCGATATGCCGAACGGCGGCCCCTTGGCATTGTCGTCAAAGAAAAAGTAACCGGCCAGCATGGCACCGGGCGCCAGCAGCTGCGCCCAGCGGGCCGCCACTTGCGGCCACATGGCGCGCGGCATGGCGCACAGGAATGCCCGTTCATAGATCAGGTCCAGCGGCGCATCGGGTTCCCAGGCAAAGAAATCCGCTTCCACCACCCGCCCTGCCCGCTCACCCAGCTGGATGCGCGCGGCCGCCACGGCACCGGGCGAAAAATCGATGGCCGTGGCATCCCAGCCGTGTTCCAGCATGAAGACCAGCTCATACGCCGAGCCGCAGCCGGGAATCAGGCAGCGCAGCGGCACCGGGCTGCCGGCAACGAAGCTGCGCAGGCGCGCGGGCACGCCGCCGTGGTCCCAGGGCGTGAATTGCTTCTCGAAACGCTCGTCCCAGAAGGCGGGCGAGAGCGGGTCGCGGGTGTGGAAGTCAGCCATCACTTACGTCCTCAGCCAGTTAAAACGGCAGTTGATGCCAGCGCATGAACACTTGCAAGCCCAGCGCGCCGAGCGCGAAAGCGCCCACGAAGTAGACGATAAAGCTCAGCAGGCGGTTCGTCTGGCGTTGCTCCGCCAGCAAGGTTTTCATCAGTTCCACCTCGTTTTCGCGCGGTTCGCCATGCACCGTCAAGGCCTGGTGCAGCAAGCGCGGCAGTTGCGGGAAGATGTGCGCATAGCGGGGCGCCTCGGCGCGCAGGCGCTCCATGAAGCCTTGCGGCCCCACCTGGTTGCTCATCCATTTTTCCAGGTAGGGTTTGGCCGTTTGCCACAGGTCCAGTTCCGGATCCAGCTGGCGCCCCAGGCCCTCGATATTGAGCAGGGTCTTTTGCAGCAGCACCAGCTGCGGCTGCACTTCCACATTGAAGCGGCGCGAGGTCTGGAACAGGCGCAGCAACACTTGTCCAAAAGAAATATCTTTCAGCGGACGGTCGAAAATGGGCTCGCAGCAGGCGCGCACGGCCGCTTCCAGCTCATCGACGCGCGTATCCTTCGGCGCCCAGCCCGATTCGATATGCGCCTCGGCCACGCGCTTGTAGTCGCGGCGGAAGAAGGCGAGGAAGTTTTGCGACAGATAATCCTTGTCGTAGTCGTTCAGGGTACCGACGATGCCGAAGTCCAGCGCGATGTAGCGGCCGAACGATTCGGGCGCGATCGACACGAGAATATTGCCCGGATGCATGTCCGCATGGAAAAAGCCATCGCGGAACACTTGCGTGAAGAAAATCTCCACGCCATCGCTGGAGAGCTTGCGCAAATCCACGCCGGCCGCCACCAGGCGCTCCGTCTGCGACACGGGAATGCCATACATGCGCTCCATGACGATGACGCTGCTGGAACAATAATCCCAGTGCATTTCCGGCACCAGCAGCAAGTCCGAGTTGGCGAAGTTGCGGCGCAGCTGGCTGGCGTTGGCCGCCTCGCGCATCAGGTCCAGCTCGTCGTGCAGGTATTTGTCGAACTCGCCCACGACTTCCTTGGGTTTCAGGCGCTTGCTGTCGGCCCACAGGCGGCTGGTCCAGTCGGCGGCGATGTGCATCAGGGCCACGTCTTCGTCGATCAGCTTTTTCATTCCTGGACGTAAGACCTTCACGGCCACTTCGCGGCCGTCTTTCAAGGTGGCGAAGTGCACCTGGGCAATCGAGGCGGACGCCACCGGTTCGCGCTCGAAGCGGGCAAACAGCTGGTCCGGGTGCGCGCCCAGGGACTTGGTGATCTGCGCGACGGCCAGGTCGGAATCGAACGGCGGCACCCGGTCTTGCAGGCGCGCCAGCTCTTCGGCGATGTCGAGCGGCATCAGGTCGCGCCGGGTCGACAGCACCTGGCCGAATTTGACGAAAATCGGGCCCAGCTCTTCCAGCGCCAGGCGCAGGCGCAAGCCCCGTGGCGACGACAGGTCGCGCCAGAAAATCAGGGTGTCGATCAATTTGGCGGTGCGGGGAACTTGCAGACCAGAAATCGCTATCTCATCCAGGCCGTACTTGATGGAAACACGGATGATTTTAAACAGGCGCAGGAATTTCAATATCATGTAGACAAATCCGGTGAGGAGGGCTGCGGCTGGACGGCGGCGACCGCCTTTTCCAGCCGGGCAAGGCGCTTGGCCAGGCGTTCGACGTCATCGCGCACGCGCGTCACGCCAGCGGAATACTCTTGCAGGGTAGAAGGACGGATCAGCATGGGCTGTTCGTCGAGGAAATATTCGGCCACGTTTTCCGCCAGCTTTTGCTGGCCCGTGCGCACAAAGGCGGCCGCATCCTTCGCGCCGGAAACGAGGCGCGTGGCCAGCATGGGGCCGACGACCTTTTCCAGGTCGTGCTCGGCTTCCCAGCGCAAGCCCTTGCTCAATTGGGAAATCGCATTGGCAAACTCGGCATCGCCTTCGATCTTGACGTAGGAAAACGCCCGCTCGCGGTTTTGCAGGATCAGCGGCACATCGGACAATTTCACGCGGATGGTGACGTTGGCCGGAAAATCCGCCGGCGCTGCTTCCAGCATGCCGGCGCTGTCGACGCGCAGGCGCAAGGCCACGGCGCCCGTGTCGATGCAGGCCAGCTTGCCGGCGTGCACGGCCAGTTGCTGGCGCGCCCACGGCTCCTGCGCCAGCAAGTGGTTGATTGTCGCGATGACGGGCGTCATCAGGGAGAGATCGGAAAGTGGTGCCATCTATATACTGCGCGCCGCGCGCGCCCCCAAAAAGAAAAAACCGCCCATCAAACAAGGTGGGCGGTTTCGATCTTACCAGTTCAGCAGGAAATATCTGTCAAGCATCATGCATTCCGCATGGACTTAAGCCATTATTCAGCAAGTTTTTACAATTAATTCAATTGCTGGATGCCTGCCAGAACCCAGCCGCTATTGCCGCTGACGGGTTTCGACATATTCCACACTTCCGCGAACGGTTCCGCTGCGGCGCCCGGCGCCGAACGGATCAGGCCCGTAAACTTCACGCTGGCCAGGTAGTCGTTGACGCTCGTTTCGATCCCCAGCAATTCGGCATCGATGGTGACGACATCCGTAAAGTCTGGCTGCGCGCCCCGTTCCTGGATTTGCATGCGCAGTTCCGCATACACTTCCGGCGACGTGAATTCGCGGATATCGTTGACGTCCGCCTTGTCCCAGGCCGCTTGCAGGCGAATGAAATTGCTTTTCGCGTGGCGCAGGAAGGCGTCCTTGTCGAAGTCGCTTGGTACGCCCCATGGCGCGGCAGCCGGGACCGGCTTGTCCAGGCCTACGCCGGACGAGACGGGTTGCAGCGGCGGCAGCGGCGGGATGCGCGAACCGATGTCAGGCACGTTGCCCGCTGGCGCAGGCTGGTTGCCGCCAAAACCGGCGAACGGCGCATTGCCGCCGGCATTATTGTCGCGTTTGCCACGTACCATGCGGTAGATGAAGAACGCCACGCCGGCCAGCAAGGCCACCATCAACAGGGTGCTGATCATGCTGGCCAGGGCGCCGCCTAGACCAAAGTGCGACAGCAAGGCGCCCAGACCCAGGCCCAGCAAGGCGCCGCCCAGCAAGCCCTTCCAGCGGCTCGGTGCCTTGGCGGCAGGGGCCGGCGCGGGGGCTGGCGCAGGTTGCGCCTGGCGTGGCGCGGCGGCCGGCGCCGGGGTTGGTGCCGGCGCAGGCGCCTGGCGGCCCACGTTTTGCGACTGGCGGCCAAACGAACGGCCACCGCCCATGGGACGGGCCAGCGCCTCGCCCAGCATGGATACCGTGGTCGCGGCCAGCATCATGCCGACCATAAATTTCTTCAATTTCATTCCATCTCCTAAAATCACCGGCTTGGTGAGTTACAGCTTGAGTTACATCTTGATGCCGGTATGCAAAGCGGCAATGCCTGCCGTCAAATTGTAGTACTGCACGCGCTCCAGGCCCGCCGTTTCCATCATGGTCTTCAGCGTTTCCTGGTCCGGATGCATGCGGATCGATTCTGCCAGGTAGCGATAGCTTTCCGCGTCGCCGGCGATTTTCTGTCCGAACCACGGCAAGACCGAGAACGAATACAGGTCGTACGGCTTCTGCAGGGGCGCCGCCACCTTGGAAAACTCCAGCACCAGCAGCTTGCCGCCCGGTTTCAGCACGCGGCGCATTTCCGCCAGCGCCACATCCTTGTGCGTCATGTTGCGCAAGCCAAAGGCCACGCTGACCCGGTCGAAATAATTGTCGGGGAACGGCAGTTTTTCCGCGTCACACAACAAGGTGGGGGTGAGCAAGCCGCGATTCAAGAGGCGGTCGCGGCCTACGCGCAACATCGATTCATTGATATCGGTCAACCAGACTTCGCCGGTAGGGCCCGCCTGCTTGGCGAACGCCTTCGACAGGTCGCCCGTGCCACCGGCGATGTCGAGCACCTTGAAACCGGGACGCACGCCCGCGTTGGCAATGGTAAACGTCTTCCACAGACGGTGCAGCCCGCCCGACATCAAGTCGTTCATCACGTCGTATTTGGCAGCGACGGAATGGAACACCTTGGCGACTTCGCGCACTTTGTCGTCTTCTGCAACTGTTTTGTATCCGAAATGGGTCGTATTGGTCATGGTAGGCAGTCTGTTTGAACTTGGGAGCATTATACAAGCGGCAGGCGCATTTCCCCGTGACGCCGGAGAAGGTATTGCCTTTCCACTGCATTCGCGGCCAGCATGGCCGCCCGGGCATACGCCGCCAGCGCCCCCCGCCGGTCGCCCTGGCGGCGCAGCAAGTCGGCCCGGGCCGCGTGCAGATAATGCGAATTGGCAAGGCTGGGCACGGCTTCCAGGCGTTCGAGCCACGCCAGACCGTGTTCGGCGCCATGCGCCATCGCGCAGGCGATCACGGCATTGAGCAAGATCAAGGGCTCCGGCTTGTGCCGCAACAAGGCGCCATACAGGGCGCTGATCTGGCGCCAGTCCGTCTGGCTGGCCGTGGGAGCTTTAGCGTGCAAGGCGGCAATGGCTGCCTGCAACTGGTATGGCCCCGGCGCGCGCGCCGGCAAGGCTCGTTCCAGCACGGCCAGCCCCTCGGCGATCAAATCTCCCTGCCACAGGCGCCGGTCCTGCTCTTCCAGGGTCAGCAGATCGCCTTCGGGCGACAGCCGGGCCGGGCCGCGCGACGCCTGCAGCAGCAGCAAGGCCAATAGCCCCTGTACTTCCGGCTGGCCGGGCTGCAGGCTGTCGAGCAGCCGCCCCAGGCGCAGCGCCTCCGCGCACAGGTCGGCGCGCAGCAGGCTATCGCCGCCGCTGGCGCAATAGCCTTCGCTGAACACCAGATAAATCACGTGCAGCACTTGCGCCAGCCGTTGCGGCCAATCTTGCGCTGGCGGCAACTCGAAAGGGATGCGCGCTTCGGCGATCTTGCGCCTGGCGCGCAAGAGCCGCTGCGACAGGGCCGCTTCCGCCAAGCCGAAGGCGCGCGCGATCTCGCCCGTGGACAGGCCACACAGGGTGCGCAGAGCCAGCGCCACCTGCGCCTCGGGCGCCAGCGCGGGATGGCAGCAGATGAACAGCAGGCGCAGGCGGTCGTCCTCGATGGCTTGCGTTTCATCAAGCATGGCGGCCGGCAGGCAGGACAGCACGGCCTCGGCCTCGCTGACGCTCTTGCCCGCGCGGCGCACGTGATCGAGGCCCGCGTTGCGCGCCACGGAACTGAGCCAGGCCGCGGGATTGGACGGGATGCCCGCCTGCGGCCACAGTTCCAGCGCCTTGCGGCACGCCTCCTGCAACACATCTTCCGCCAGGCCCAGGTCGCCGAAACGCCGCATCAGGCCGGCCAGCACCCTGCCCTTTTCCTGGCGAAAGACGTGTTCGACGGCCGCAATGGCGTCACTGGCCATGTTTATGCCGTGACAGGCCGCACTTCGATGGTGCCCAGGGAAGCCGCCGGACAACGCCCGGCCCAGGCCAGCGCCTCGTCCAGGTGGGCGCAGTCCAGCAGGTAATAGCCGCCCAGCTGCTCCTTGGTTTCCGCGAACGGCCCATCCGTGATGACAGGCTTGCCGTTTTGCACACGCACGCTGGTGGCGCTGCGCACAGGCGCGAGCTCGGCGCCGCCGCGCATCACGCCCGCCGCCTCCAGGTCCTGCGTATAGCGGGCAAAGTCGGCCATCAGGCTGGCCATCTGGCCCTCTTCCATGGCGGCATAGCGCGCCTCGTCGGCGTAGATCAGGATCATGTATTCCATAGTCTCTTCTCCAAAAGAAAAATGCCCGCAAGCGCGGGCATCCATACGACGAACGGGGCGGCGACAATCCGACAAGATTACCGCATTATTTTTAATTAATGCTTATGACCGCAACTGGGTCCATGAACATGACCGCCGGAAGATTGCTTGACCGTCATGTCCGCCTTGGCATCGCGGCCGCTGTCGCCCGGGTAGCCGGCGGCTGCCAGGCGATCCAGGTAATCCTGCCACAGGGTCGCTTGCTCGGCGCCCAGCTTGTACAGATAAGCCCAGGTGTACAGGCCGGAATTGTGGCCATCGCTGAAGGTGGGCTGCACGGCGTAGTTGCCGACCGGCTCCAGACCCGTGATGCCGACCAGGCGTTTTCCCAATTGCAAGGTTTCCTGGCCCTTGCCATGGCCCTGCACTTCGGCCGACGGCGAGTACACGCGCAGGTATTCGAACGGCAAGGCAAATTCGCTGCCGTCGTCGAACGCCACGTCGAGCACGCGCGACTGGTTGTGCACGGTCAAGCCGGTGGGTTGGGGTGTTGCTGCTTTTTCAGTCATGACAATACTTTATGCGGATAAACGTTGAAGGATGGCGTCGCGCAAGGCCGGCAGCAGGGCGCGGCGCGCGGCCAGCACCCCGGGCGCCGTTTCGCGCTGGATCACCGCCCAGCTGGGGTTCGGGAAATGCGCGTCGTCGCGGTAGCGGGGAATCACGTGCCAGTGCACGTGCGGCGTCATGTTGCCGAAACTGGCGACATTCACCTTTTCCGGCTGCATCACTTCGCGCACGGCCAGTTCAACTTGCCACACGACTTCCATGACGTAATTGCGCTCGCCCGGCGTCAGGTCCGTCATTTCCTTGATGTGCTTGTTCCAGATCACGCGGCAAAAGCCGGGATAGGCAGGATCGTCGACAGCCACGACGGACAGGCGCTCGCTGCGCCACAGCAAGGTCTCCAGACCCTGCTTGTTGGCGTAGCCGTCCAGCAAGTTGCACAGATCGCAACTCGTGGACATCACACGAGCACCCGTTCGATGCCGCCGTCATTGGCGCGTTTCACGTAATCCGGCATCCAGTTCTCTCCCAGCAAGTGTTTGGCGATCTCGACGACGATGTAGTCGGCCGTCGTGCCCGAATCGTCATTGTAGCGCGACAAGCCTTGCAGGCACGACGGGCAGCTGGTGAGGATTTTGACGTCGCCCGTGAAACCGTCGCCGCGCAGCTTGTCGGCGCCCTTGACCATCTCTTCTTCCTTGCGGAAACGCACTTGCGTGGAAATGTCCGGGCGCGTGACGGCCAGCGAACCCGATTCGCCGCAGCAACGGTCATTCTTCTCGATCTTCACGTTGTCTACCGTGCTGATCAGGGAATTGATGGTCTTGCCCGATTCCTGCAGCTTCATCGGATTGTGGCATGGCTCGTGGTACATGTAACGGGTACCGTTCACGCCTTCCAGCTTGACGTTTTTCTCCAGCAAATATTCATGGATATCCATGATGCGGCAGCCAGGGAAAATCTTTTCAAACTGATACGTGGCCAGCTGGTCATAGCAAGTGCCGCACGACACGAGCACCGTCTTGATGTCCAGGTAATTGAGCGTGTTGGCCATGCGGTGGAACAGGACGCGGTTGTCCGTCATCATCTTCTCGGCCTTGTCGAACTCGCCCGCGCCGCGCTGCGGATAACCGCAGCACAGGTAGCCCGGCGGCAAGACCGTCTGCACGCCCACTTCCCACAGCATCGCCTGCGTGGCCAGGCCCACTTGCGAGAACAGGCGCTCCGAACCGCAACCAGGGAAATAGAACACGGCTTCCGTATCGGCCGTCGTCGTCTTCGGATTGCGGATGATCGGGATGACTTTATCGTCTTCGATATCGAGCAGCGCGCGTGCCGATTTCTTCGGCAGGTTGCCCGGCATTTTCTTGTTGATGAAGTGGATCACCTGCGCCTTGACGGGCGGCTTGCCCGTCGATGGCGGCGGCGCCTTGGTTTGCTTCTTGGCAAATTTCTTCAGCAAGTCATGGCCCAGGCGTTGCGCCTTGTAACCCCAGCCGATCATGACCTTGCGCGTGGCGTTGATGGTCACGGGATCGGTGGCGTTGAGGAACATCATCGTGGCCTTGGTGCCAGGATTGAAGCTCTTCTTGTCCATCTTGCGCAGCAAATTGCGCATGTTCATCGACACATCGCCGAAATCGATGTTGACGGGGCAAGGCGTCACGCATTTATGGCAGACCGTGCAGTGGTCGGCCACGTCCTCGAACTCTTCCCAATGCTTGATGGAAATACCGCGGCGCGTCTGTTCTTCGTACAGGAAGGCTTCGATCAGGGACGAGGTCGCCAAGATCTTGTCGCGCGGCGAGTACAGCAAATTGGCGCGCGGCACGTGGGTCGAGCACACGGGTTTGCACTTGCCGCAACGCAAGCAATCCTTGACGCTGTCGGCGATGGCGCCGATATCGCTTTGCTGCATGATCAAGGACTCATGCCCCATCAGGCCGAACGATGGCGTGTAGGCATTGCGCAAGTCGGCGCCCATGCCCGGCAGGTTCAGCAATTTACCCTTGTTGAAACGGCCTTCCGGATCGATGCGCTGCTTGTAGCTGCGGAATTCGCCGATCTCTTCTTCCGTCAGGAATTCCAGCTTGGTGATGCCGATACCGTGTTCGCCGGAAATCACGCCATTGAGCGAGCGGGCCAAAATCATGATGCGGCCCACGGCTTCGTGGGCGTCCTGCAGCATTTCGTAATTGTCCGAGTTGACGGGCAAGTTCGTGTGCACGTTGCCATCGCCCGCATGCATGTGCAGCGCAACGAACACGCGCGAACGCAAGACGCGCGCGTGAATCGCCGTCGCCTCGTCCAAAATCAGTTTGAACGCGGCGCCGTTGAAGATCTGGCGCAGCTGGGCGCGGATCTCTTGCTTCCAGGTAATGCGCACGGTGCGGTCCTGCACTACGTCGAACAGGGTGGCGTCCGGCTGCGTTTCCAGGCGCGCATCGAACACGGGCAGCAAGCGCTCCATGCCCAGTTCGGCCAATTCGCCCTTCACGTCCGCCAGCGGACGGTCCAGCTGGGCCAGCAGATAGGTCCAGCGGCTCGTCACTTGCGCCAACAGCTGCTGCGCCTGCTCGGCGCGGTCGCCCAGCATTTCCGCATCGTCGACCCGGTCGTCGGACGCATCATCGCTCTTGCCTACTGGCAAATTACCCTTGCCAAAGAATTCGCTGAGGGCCTCGGCCAATTGCAGTTTATTCTTGATCGACAGCTCGATATTGATGCGTTCGATACCATCCGTGTATTCGCCCATGCGATTGAGCGGGATCACGACATCTTCATTGATCTTGAACGCATTCGTGTGCTTGGCGATCGCCGCAGTGCGAGCACGGTCGAGCCAGAATTTCTTGCGCGCTTCCGGGCTGACGGCGACAAAGCCTTCGCCCACGCGGGTGTTGGCGATGCGCACCACTTCCGACGCCGCTTGCGCGACGGCATTTTCATCGTCGCCGACGATGTCGCCGAACAGGGCCATCTTCGGCAGTACGCCCCGCTTCGACTTGGTGGCGTAGCCGACGGCGCGCAGGTAGCGCTCGTCCAGATGTTCCAGGCCCGCCAGGCGGATGGTCGTGTATTGCTCGCCTTTCGCCGGCAAGCCGTCGAGGTAATCCTTGATTTCCACGATCGACGGGATCGCGTCGCGCGCCTGGCCGAAGAATTCCAGGCAGACGGTGCGGGCGAACTTCGGCATCTTGTGCAAAATCCAGCGCGCCGACGTGATCAGGCCGTCGCAGCCTTCCTTCTGGATACCCGGCAAGCCAGCGAGGAATTTATCGGTGACATCCTTGCCCAGGCCTTCCTTGCGGAACTTGCGGCCAGGAATTTCCAGGATTTCCGTCTTGAACGGCGCATTCGGTTTCGTGGCGTCGCGCGTGCTCGGGTGACGCCATTCCAGCTGGAAACGTGCCAGTGCGATATCGTGGATCTTGCCCAGGTTATGGTCGAGGCGCGTGACGTCGAGCCAGTCGCCATTCGGGTCGACCATGCGCCACGAGGCCAGGTTGTCCAGCGCCGTACCCCACAGCACGGCTTTCTTGCCGCCCGCATTCATGGCGACGTTGCCGCCAATGCAAGAGGCGTGTGCCGACGTCGGGTCGACGGCAAACACGAAACCGGCCTTTTCCGCCGCTTCCGACACTTTATTCGTGATCACGCCGGCGCCCGAATTGATGGTCGCGTATTCGTGCGTGAGGCCCGGCAAGACCGTCATTTCCACGGCGCCCAGGGTGATGAGTTTTTCCGTGTTGATGACGGCCGACATCGGCGTCAGGGGAATCGCGCCGCCCGTGTAGCCGGTGCCGCCGCCGCGCGGGATGATGGTCAGCCCCAGCTCGATGCAGCCCTTCACCAGGCCGGCCATTTCCTCTTCCGTGTCGGGCGTGAGCACGACGAACGGGTATTCCACGCGCCAGTCGGTGGCGTCCGTCACGTGCGACACGCGCGTCATGCCGTCGAAGCGGACGTTATGCTTTTCCGTATAGCGTCCCAGCACCTTGACCGTGCGCTTGCGCAAGTCATAGGTCTTGCGGAATTCGTCGCCAAAGTCGGCCACGGCCTTGCTCGCCGCTTTCAGCAGCAGCTCCACATTGGCGCTGCGCGCTTGCGCCACTTCGGGCGCTTCGCCACTGGCGGCCACGTCGCCGCCGGCCGCGTCGATGGACAAGCGGCGCTTGTCGACCTCGGCCAGGCGGTGATGCAAGGCATCGATCAAGCCCTGGCGGCGCTTCGGATTGTCGAGCAAG
Organism: Janthinobacterium sp. SUN120; assembly: GCF_030397735.1. Lineage (NCBI taxonomy): Bacteria > Pseudomonadati > Pseudomonadota > Betaproteobacteria > Burkholderiales > Oxalobacteraceae > Janthinobacterium > Janthinobacterium sp. SUN120. The sequence goes on from NZ_JAPUBW010000006.1 coordinate 184,008, forward strand.
TCATCCTGCAGGTAGGGATTGCGGCGCACGACCCAGATGTCGCCCAGCACCTCGTACAGCATGCGGGCCGAACGGCCCGTCTGGCGGGCGCCGCGCAGCTCGTCGAGCAGGCGCCAGGAGTCCTCCCCCAACAGGCGTATGACGATCTCGCGATCGGAAAACGACGTGTAGTTATACGGGATTTCGCGCAGGCGGCTTGCTGCGGGACCATTCGGCGTTTCTGCCAGTAAAGCTTGGATATGTGCGGGAGCGTTCATGGAGTGTGGTGACGATGTGGACTGGACCCTAAAGGCCCATTTTATCTTATTGCGCCGCACCATGCGGGAACAGCCTTATGCCGCCCAAGGTTTAAGCACCACACCCGTCACCATAGCAAATACGGAAAAGCCCTATTTTGCATGAATAAAAAATCAGTGTTGATCATTTTTTGACGCAAAAATGCCAAGAATCAGAGTCTGCTGCAAACTATCGAACTGCCCAAAAATGGGGCAAAACGGCGTTGCATTACGCCCCGTTTGCGCCCACTTTACGCCAGCATTTGTCCAATCCGGTGCCATACGCCATCGGGCACATACAGCAGCAAGCCCGTCATGGTCAGGTAGCGCGCGCACTTGCCGACGGCCATGTAGGCCACGCTGGGCCAGAACGGCAGCTTGAGCCAGCCAGCCAGGGTGCACAGCGGGTCGCCCACGATGGGCAGCCAGGCCAGCAGCATGGTCTTGGCGCCATAGCGGGCCAGCCAGCGGAACCAGCGCGTGTCGCGTTCCTTGGCAAACGCCTGCTTGGCCCGGTAGCCCATCCAGTAGTCGACAACGCCGCCCAGGGTGTTGCCCAGGGTGGCGACGCCGATGGTGGCCCAGAACAGCGCGGGGTTGGCCTTGATGACGGCAAACACGGCCGGTTCCGAGCCGAGCGGCAAGAGGGTGGCGGAAATAAAGCTGATCAGAAAGACCGATGTCAGCCCGACTTCCGGTGCTGCGATCAGCTGCAGCAGCCAGGCGATTGCGGATTCGATCATGGAACACTTCGCGATGCAGTAAGGCTCTCCATTATAATGAAGAGCAGCTTGCGCGCCGCACAATCCGCGCCGGCCGGCACAGGCTTACCCGCCCGCAGTTCCACAGAGCATTATTGTCGCCAGGCTATCCGCCGCGGCGCCGCCGCTATCGCCCGACACGCTCCAGACCCTTTCTGGCCCAGAATCACTTGCTTGCAGACTATGAACATCGACTACCTCAAGAAAATCCTGACCGCCCGCGTCTATGACGTCGCTACCGAAACGCCGCTGGAACTGGCCCCTGCCCTGTCGCAGCGCCTGAACAACCAGATTTACTTCAAGCGCGAAGACATGCAAAGCGTGTTCAGTTTCAAGATTCGTGGCGCCTACAACAAGATGTCCAAGCTCAGCGAAGCGGACCGCAAACGGGGCGTGATTTGCGCCTCGGCCGGCAACCACGCCCAGGGCGTGGCCCTGTCGGCCGCGCGCATGGGTTGCCGCGCCGTCATCGTCATGCCGACCACCACGCCGCTGGTGAAGGTCGAGGCCGTCAAGGGACGCGGCGGCGTGCACGTGGAAGTGGTGCTGCACGGCGAGTCGTACACGGATGCTTACAACCATGCGCTGACCCTGGAAAAGGAACAGAAGCTGACCTTCGTGCACCCGTTCGACGATCCGGACGTGATCGCCGGCCAGGGCACGATCGGCATGGAAATCCTGCGCCAGCACGCCGGCCCCATCCACGCCATCTTCGCGCCCATCGGCGGCGGCGGCTTGATCGCCGGCATTGCTGCCTATGTGAAACAGATTCGTCCCGACATCAAGATCATCGGCGTGCAAAGCGTCGATTCGAACGCCATGGCCCGTTCGCTGAAAGCGGGCGAGCGCGTGACCCTGAACGACGTGGGCCTGTTTGCCGACGGCACGGCCGTGCGCCTGGCCGGCGAGGAAACCTTCCGCCTCGTGCAGGCGTATGTCGATGAAATCATCACCGTCGACACGGACGCCATCTGCGCCGCCATCAAGGACGTGTTCACGGATACGCGCAGCATCCTGGAGCCGTCCGGCGCGCTGGCCATCGCCGGCGCCAAGGCCTATGTGGAACGGGCCAGCCTGACCAAGCACCCCGTCAACAATGAAACCCTGGTCACCATCGCCAGCGGCGCGAATATGAATTTCGACCGTTTGCGCTTCGTCGCGGAACGGGCCGAACTGGGCGAATTCCGCGAAGCCGTGTTTGCCGTCACCATGCGCGAACAGCGGGGCAGTTTCAAGCGTTTCTGCTCGCTCATCGGCGCGCGCAACGTGACGGAATTTAATTACCGCATCAGCGATGAAAAAGCCGCGCACGTGTTCGTCGGCATTCAAATTGCCGACCGACATGAATCAAGCGTACTGGCGAAGACTTTCGAGGAACACGAATTCAAGACCCTGGACCTGACCCACGACGAGCTGGCCAAGTCGCACATCCGCCACTTGGTGGGCGGCAAGAGCCGGCTGGCGCAGGACGAGCTGCTGTACCGCTTCGAGTTCCCCGAGCGCCCGGGCGCCCTGATGCGCTTCCTCGACAGCATGGCGCCGAACTGGAATATTTCCCTATGTCACTACCGCAGCCAGGGCGGCGACGTGGGGCGCATCCTGATCGGCCTGCAAGTGCCGCCCGATGAAATGGGAGAATTCGCCCGCTTCCTCGATACCCTGGGCTACCGTTACTGGGATGAAAGCAGCAATCCCGTCTATAAGCTGTTCCTGGGGTAAGCATCACCTCCCGGCGGCGGCTACTCGCCGTCGGGAGAATTAGGCTACCATGCGTGCTTGACTGAATTCACGCCACACGACCATGACCACCACCAACGACCTCGCCGAACAATCCCCGCTGGGTAAAAGCTCCGCCTACCGCACCGATTACGCGCCGGAACTGCTGTTTCCCATTCCCCGCCAGGGCAAGCGCGACGAGCTGGAATTGCGCGGTACATTACCGTTCTTCGGCCTCGATATCTGGAATGCGTATGAACTGTCGTGGCTGAACCAGCGCGGCAAGCCGCAAGTGGCGATTGCCAAGGTCAGTGCGCCGGCCGATTCGCCGAACATCATCGAATCGAAGTCGTTCAAGCTCTATCTGAATTCGTTCAACCAGACCAGGCTGGACAGCCCGGATGCGCTGCTGGCCTTGCTCAAGCAGGACTTATCGAAGGGTTTCGGCGCGCCCGTGCAAGTGGAACTGACCTTGCAGGACGATTTCGGCAAGCTGAAAATGGGCGAATTCGACGGCGTGCTGCTCGACCGCCTGGACCTGGAAATCACGCAATATACGCCCTCGCCGCTGCTCTTGAAGGCGGCGCTCGATGAAGCGCCGGTGGAAGAAAAACTCGTCTCGCATTTGCTCAAATCGAATTGCCTGGTGACGGGCCAGCCCGACTGGGGCAGCGTGCAGATCGAGTATGCGGGACCGCAGATCGACCAGGAAAGCCTGTTGCGCTACCTGATCGGTTTCCGCGAACACAACGAATTCCACGAGCAATGCGTGGAGCGCATCTTTGTCGATATCTTGCGTCAGTGCAAGCCGCAAAAACTGTCCGTGTATGCGCGCTACACGCGCCGCGGCGGCCTCGACATCAATCCCTGGCGCAGCAACTTCAGCACCGGGGCGATGCCGGGCAATCTGCGCAATGCGCGCCAGTAACGCCAAACAACACCCCGCAACCATGCCAACAGGAATGTTGGCTGTGTTTTAAAACAACGTTGCAGTAGTGCCGCAGAGCATGTCAAAGACGCTGAAAAATCGGAAAATCGGCATTCGGCGGCGGAAAAACCGGCGCACCGCGTGTTTTTAATCAAGAAATAGCCGATACACGCCGATGTTATTTTTTTGCTAAAATGATGACCACGTGGGCTGTAGCGCCCACTGCGCCCGCAGCGGGCGTATACTGTTGAGAATTGGCGTTACAGGCCGCCGAAACAGGCCTATAATTCGGCTCGCAAGCCCTCTGCGCATTGCACCATTTCATTGAGTGTCATGACTAATCTTAGCAAAATATTATCCCTCGAAAACGTCCTGCTGGACCTGGAAGTCTCCAGTAAAAAGCGCGCCTTCGAGCAAGCCGGCCTGATCTTCGAAAACAATTACGGCATCGCCCGCTCTACCGTCTCGGACAATCTGTTTGCCCGCGAACGCCTGGGCTCGACCGGTCTGGGCCATGGCGTGGCCGTGCCGCATGGCAGGGTCAAGGGCAGCAAAACCTTGAAAGCGCCGCTGGGCGCCTTCGTGCGCCTGGCCGAGCCGATTCCATTCGAATCGCCCGATGGCAAGCCCGTCAATTTGCTGTTTTTCCTGCTGATTCCAGATCATGTCACCCAGCAACATCTGGAAATCCTGTCGGAAATCGCCGAAATGTTTTCCGACGACGCCTTCCGCACGGCATTGGCCACGGATCCGGAACCGAAATCCGTGCATTCGCGCATCGTCAATTGGCAACCCAGTCTGCAAGCGGCAGGTTAAACTTCAGGTATTCCTCCACTCCTGAAGAAGACTGCCATGTTGCAAACGCCGCTGACGATACAACGCCTGTACGACGATAATCGTGAAAGTCTGCAACTGGGCTGGTTCGCCGGCTTCCCCGGCGGCGAGCGCCTGATCTCGGGCGACGTCTCGTCGGCCGCCGACCAGGTGGGCCACTTGAACCTGATCCATCCGGGCCGCATCCAGGTCTTCGGCCACCAGGAAATCAATTACTACCAGCGTCTGAAGGTCAACACGCGCACCCACGTGATCGGCGAACTGATCGCCGGCGGTCCGCCCGCGCTGATCATCGCGCAAGGGCTGGAAACGCCGCCCGACATCCTCGCCATCTGCGACGAGCAAAACATCCCCCTGTTCTCCACCCCGCTGCCGGCCGCGCAAGTAATCGACTTCCTGCGCGTCTACCTGTCGAAAAAGTTGGCGCAACGCATCATCATGCATGGCGTGTTCATGGACGTGCTGGGCGTGGGCGTGCTGATCACGGGCGACTCGGGCCTGGGCAAGAGCGAGCTGGGACTGGAACTGATCTCGCGTAGCCACGGCCTGGTGGCCGACGACGCCGTCGAATTCTCGCGCATCGCGCCCAATATGATCGAAGGCCGCTGTCCGCCCCTGCTGCAAAACCTGCTGGAAGTGCGGGGACTCGGCTTGCTCGATATCAAGGCCATCTTTGGCGAGACGGCCGTACGCCGCAAGATGCGTCTGAAGCTGATCGTGCACTTGGTGCGCCGCAACGCGCTGGAAGAAGAAGTCGAGCGCCTGCCTTTCCTGTTCCCCACGGAAGACGTGCTGGGCTTGCCTGTGCGCAAGGTCGTCATCCCCGTCGCCGCCGGCCGCAACATCGCCGTGCTGCTGGAAGCGGCCGTGCGCAATACGATTTTGCAACTGCGCGGCATCGATACCTTGCAGGAGTTCATGGAACGGCAACGTTTGGCAATGAGCGGCGACTAGCGTTGCAAGAAGCACGCCCTCTTTTGTTTAACCAATACTACAGTCGAAATTGCAATAATTTGTAAAGATAGTTGCCTTGGGAGCGGAGCGCCGGTCTTTATTGTATGATCGGGTTATGCATATCGTCCTTATCACCGGAATATCCGGCTCCGGTAAATCCGTCGCGCTCAATGTGCTGGAAGATACCGGTTACTATTGTGTCGACAACCTGCCACCGGCCTTGCTGCCCAGCCTGGTGCAGACCCTGCTCGACGAAGGTACACCGCAACTGGCCGTCGCCGTCGATGCGCGCAGCGCCGAGTCGCTGACCAGCCTGCCGCACAATGTGGCCCTGCTGCGCGACCAGGGGCACGACGTCAAGGTCATGTTCCTGACAGCCACCACGCATTCGCTGGTGGCCCGCTTCTCGGAAACACGGCGCAGCCATCCGCTGTCGCACGAATTGCGTCCGAACCAGAATCCGGCCAGCCGCCGCACCCTGATCGAGTGCATTTCGGAAGAGCGCGAACGCCTGTCGACCATCGAACAGCTGGGCCATGTGATCGACACGTCGGAACTGAGCGCCAACAAGCTGCGTGCCTGGATCAAGGATATCGTCGCCTCCGAACGCGCGCCGCTGACCCTGTTCTTCGAATCGTTCGCCTTCAAGCTGGGCGTGCCGCTGGATGCCGATTTCGTCTTCGACGTGCGGGCCTTGCCGAATCCCTATTACGACCTGGCCTTGCGCCCCCTCGATGGACGCGACGCACCCGTGATCGCCTTCCTCGACGCGCAGCCCAGCGCGCTGGAACTGCTGGCCGACATCCGCGCCTTCATCGAGAAATGGTTGCCATCATTCAAGTCCGACAACCGCAGCTACCTGACGGTAGCCCTCGGCTGCACGGGCGGCCAGCACCGCTCCGTGTACATGGCGGAGCGGCTGGCGCAATATTTCGGACCCAACGAGCGCGTGGTTCTACGCCACCGCGAGCGCAGCTAGTTAATCGAGGTGGCGCAGCGGATGCGCCGCAGCCGGCCAGACGGGCGCAAAGAAGCGCGCCACCATGGCCGCGTCGACTTCGTCCAGGCTGGCGGGATTCCAGCGGGGGGCATTGTCCTTGTCGACCACCAGCGCGCGCACGCCCTCGAGCACTTCGCCATGTTCGAAATTGTGGCGCACGACTGTGCGCTCCAGGCGCAGGCAATCGGCCACGCCCAGGTGGGCGCCCCGCTGCAGCAACTCCAGGGTCACCGACATCATCAAGGGCGAACGCAGGCGCATGGCCGCCAGCGCCTTGGTGGCGAACGCACTGTCGTCCTGCGCCAGCGAAGCCATGATGGCCGCCACCGAACCCGCGCTGAAATGGCGGTCCAGCGCCGCGCGCGCCGTGGCCAGGGGAGAAACGCCTGCCTCGGCCTGGAATGGTGCCGCCAGCGCCTTGATGGCCACAGGCAAGGCCTCGCCCGGCGTCGATTCAAACAGGTCCAGCAGCGCCCCCATCTGCGCTTCGGGCAGGTAGACATCGGCCAGGCCCGTGTACAGGGCGTCGGCCGCGTTGATCGTCAAGCCCGTCAAGCCCAGGTACAGGCCCAGCTGGCCGGCCAGGCGGGACAGGAAATAACTGCCGCCCACGTCCGGAAACAGGCCGATATTGACTTCCGGCATGGCCATGCGCGTGCGGCCCGTCACGATGCGCAAGCGGTTGCCTGGCCCGGCTTGCGCCACACCCATGCCGCCGCCCATCACCACGCCATCCATCACGGCGATATACGGTTTCGGGTAGAAATGAATTAAATGATTTAAAGCATATTCTTCCGTAAAGAAATCTTCCAGCAGGGCGCTGCCGCCTTGCGGCGTGGCCAGACCCGCATCGTAAAAGAAACGGATGTCGCCACCGGCGCACAGGGCCTTATCGCTGCTGGAGCGGATCACGACGGCGTCCACCTGCGGATCGTCGCGCCAGGCCAGCAGGGCCGCGCTCAGGGCGCGCACCATCTCCAGCGACAGGGAATTCAAGGCTTTCGGACGGTCGAGCACGATGTGCCCGGTGCGGTTGCGGATGGAAGTCTGGACGAAGTCGCTCATGGCAGGCTAGAAAGAAGTGAAAGTGCGAATATTCTAATACCTGCGCGGGGAACATTGCGTTCCGCTGGGCGCAAAAAAGGGCGCAATGTGCGCCCTTAGTTGATCACAACTGCTGGAAGCGGGTGGCCTTAGACGGCGACGACGGCTTCTTCCTCGGAGTTGTCTGGCAGATGCTTGATCGCCTCTTTACCGTGCCCTTGCACTTTGGTTTTGTATTTCATCACTTGCCTATCGAGCTTGTCGATCAGGGTATCGATCGCGGCGTACAGGTCGTGCGCCAAGCTTTCCACATAGACAGTCTTGCCGCTCAAACGCAGGTTGACTTCAGCCTTTTGACGTTTTTCTTTCTCTTTGAGGTTATCCACGGTCAGAATCACGGCGATATCGATGACTTGATCGAAATGACGTTTCACGCGCTCCAGCTTCGTTTGTACGTATTCACGGATGGCTGGTGTCACTTCGAGATGATGTCCGCTGATGGTGAGATTCATACACACTCCTAAAGATGATCGGGTTCGTGCGGTCCATCCTATCCGGCCCGCAGAGGAACCGAAAAAAACTTACAAACACTTACGCAGGCTCACTGGCGGAATTTTTAATGCTTCCCGGTATTTGGCAACAGTACGTCGCGCAATCACCATGCCTTGTTCCCCCAGCATGTCCGCAATCTTACTGTCGGATAAAGGATTTTTAGGGTCTTCTGCTCCTGTCAGTTGCACGATCAATGCCCGTATCGCCGTCGATGACGCTTCGCCCCCCGCTTCGGTGGCGACGTGGCTACCAAAGAAATATTTCAACTCGAACATGCCGTGCGGGGTCAGCATGTACTTTTGAGTTGTTACCCGCGAGATAGTACTCTCGTGTAAACCCAGTGTATCAGCTATTTCACGGAGCACAAGGGGGCGCATGGCAACGGCCCCATGCGAGAAAAAGTTCTTTTGTCTTTCTACTATCGCCTGCGCCACACGCAGGATCGTGTCGAAGCGCTGGCGCATATTCTTGATCAGCCACTTGGCTTCCTGCAACTGTGCGCCCATGGCGCCCTCCCCCTTGCCCTGCTTGAGCAAGTTGGCGTACATGGCGTTGACGCGCAGGCGCGGCATGACGTCGTTGTTCAGGGTGACTTGCCAGCCATTGCGCGCGCGCTTGACGACGACGTCGGGCACCACGTAATCGGAGACGTCCGAGGCGAACACGGCGCCCGGATGCGGATTGCACTGGCGAATCACCGTCTGCGCTTCGCGCAAGTCTTCATCGTCGCAATCGAGGGCTTTTTTCAGCTTGTTGAAATCGCGCTGGGCAAACCAGGCCAGGTGCTTTTCCACGATCACGAGGGCCATGCGCCGCGTCACCATGGCGATGTGCGGCAAGCGCTTGATTTGCAGGGCCAGGCATTCGGACGCGTTGCGCGCGCCCACGCCCGGCGGATCGAAACTTTGCAGCAGCGACAAGGCCGTGCGCATCTCGTCGGCGTCGATTTCCAGCTCTTCCGGCAGGCGCGCCAGGATGTCGTCGAGCGACTCTTCCAGGTAGCCATTGTCGTCGAGCGCGTCGATGATCAGCTCGACCAGCGCGCGGTCGCGCAATTCGAGCACCGTCACGCGCATCTGCTCCATCAGGTGTTCGCGCAGCGTGCAGTGATGAGCCTCCAATTGCGGACGCGAATCTTCGTCGTCGGGCGCCTTGCCCCGGCTCGCCTCGCTCCAGTCGCTGTCGCCGCCATCCGCGGCGGCCGGGCTGTCGCCACCCTCGCCGTCAAACGCTTCCGCTTCGGCCGGCGCTGCGGGCGCCTCCTGGCCTGGTGGCTGGGGCGGCCCTTCGGCCGGTGCGGCCGTGGAGCTCAAGGCCCCGTCGGACAGCAGGCGCAGCGAACGGTCGAGCGGATCGTCGAGGCGTTCGAGCAAGGGATTGTCCGTCAGCAATTGCTCTAATTCCTGGTGCAATTCCAGGGTAGACAATTGCAACAGGCGTATCGATTGCTGCAACTGCGGCGTCAGTGCCAGGTGCTGCGAAGTGCGCAGCTGCAATGATTGTTTCATTGGCTTACATGCGGAAGTGTTCGCCCAGATAGACCCGGCGTACCGACTCGTTCGCAATGATGTCGTCGGGGCGTCCCGACGCCAGCACCGAGCCCTGGTTGATGATGTAGGCGCGGTCGCAAATACCCAGCGTCTCACGCACATTATGATCGGTAATCAGCACGCCGATATTGCGCTCCTTCAAGAAACGCACGATGCGCTGGATCTCGATCACGGCGATCGGATCGACGCCGGCGAACGGCTCGTCGAGCAGCACGAAACGGGGATCGGTGGCCAGCGCGCGGGCGATTTCCACGCGGCGGCGTTCGCCACCGGACAGGGACAGCGCCTGGTTCTCGCGCAGCTTTTCAATCTGCAGGTCGGCCAGCAATTTATCCAGCCGTTCCTCGATCTCGGCCTTCGTCAGCGGACGGCCTTCGACGGTCTGGATTTCCAGCACGGCGCGGATATTGTCTTCCACCGTCAGCTTGCGGAAGACGGACGCTTCCTGCGGCAGGTAGGACAGGCCCATCTGTGCGCGGCGGTGGATCGGCAGGCTGGAGATATCCACGCCGCTGATATCGATGCTGCCGCCATCGGACGGCACCAGGCCGACGATCATGTAGAACGAGGTGGTCTTGCCGGCGCCGTTCGGGCCCAGCAAGCCCACCACTTCGCCGCATTCGACTTGCAGCGAGACATCATGCACGACTTGCCGCTTGCCATAGGTTTTTTGCAGCCCGCGAACGATCAGGGTGCTGCCGCAACGTGTATTTTCCATTATTTCTTTCCTGGCGCGGGCGTGGCCGGCGCTTTCTCCGCTGCCGGCGCCTTGGTCTTCGGCTGGATCACCATGCGCACGCTGCCGCCATCGGCGGTGCTGGTGCCGCTGTTGGAATTTTCCATCGCAAATTCTTCCTTGCGGCTGTCATACGAGATGAAGGCGCCGTTGGCCACATCGGTGACTTTCGCCCCTTCCAGGCGCGTCAGCTTGGCTCTGGAAAACAGTTTCACCACTTCCGTCTTGTTGTCGTATTCCACGCGCTCCGCTTCGCCTTCGACCCACAGGTCGCCCGCGCCATCGCGCTTCTGGCGGAAGGTCGCGAGCTTGCCGGGATCGGCCCAGAAGGTGATGAACTGGTAGCCTTGCGGGTCTTCCGTGATCAGGGCCCGGCCCGCCTTCATGGTCAGGGTACCCTTGACCAGCACGACGTCACCCGTCAGGGTGCGCACCTGCTTGATGTCATCGACGTGGCCGCTGCGTGCCGTGATGACGGCTTCCTTCTCGGAATCGGCCTTCTCGGCATGCGCCACGCCCATGATGGCCAGCGAAAATACGGTCAACAGCAAGATGTTCTTCATAATATGGTTTCCTTGTTTCATTCTGTCATTTTGCCGCCGCGGCCGGGCGCGGTTTCGGCGGGAGGACCATGCGCAGCGCATTCTGCACTTCCACGACGCCGGTGGCGTTATTCGCCTTCATGCCGACGCCATTGATGCGCGAGGCGCCCGTCAGGATATCGACAGGCACATCCGTTTCCATTCTTTCCTCGTCCGGGAACACCGTCAGCGCTTCCGTCTTGACCGTCAGGTTCTGCGCCTTCGGACTGGCCACGCGGTCGATCACGACCTTGCGGTGCAGTTGCAGCCGGGTATTATCCTGGTCGATATGCGCCAGTTCCGCATTCATGTTCATCGGCGGCATGCCTGGCGTGAGCTTGCGCACGAAGGGCTGGTCGATATCGGACGAGTCGTCCAGCGGATAATGCGTGAGCTTGGTGCCCGACACGATATAGCTGGGCTTGCCCGTCAAATCCATGCGCACCAGGCTGAAATTGGTGATGAAATAGTCAGGTTCATCCAGATGCTTGCTGGCCGTAATGTCCTGGCCATTCTTGTTCATCACCTCGAGCAGCCAAAAGCTGCCCAGCGCGACGACAACCGCGCCCAGCACGGTAAAAATCATGCGCCAGCGATGGGCGCCTCCTGGCTTACGCATAGGGCTTCACTCTTTCAAAGGTCACTGGCGAGGCGGCGCGCCTCACTCCAGGAACGGCGCCATGACGCGCGCATAGTTGTCCTGGGCGCGCAGCAGGAATTCGCAGATCTCGCGCACCGCGCCGCGACCGCCGCCGGCCTGCGTCACATGGTGCGCCAGGCCCTGCGCCTCCGGACGCCCGCCCGGCACGCTGACGGCAAAGCCCACGCGTTTCAGGATGGGCGCGTCGATGACGTCGTCGCCGATATAGCCGCATTGCTCTTCCGTCAAGCCCGTCAGCGCCAGCAATTCGCGAAACGGCGTCAGCTTGTCGTGGCCGCCCTGGTGCACATGGGTAATGCCCAGGTCTTGCGCGCGGCGCGCCGTGATGGCCGAGCGGCGCGCGCTGATGATGGCCGTCTGCACGCCCGATTCCTGCAGCAGCTTGATGCCCAGGCCATCATACACATTAAACGTTTTCATCATCTCGCCGTCCGGGCCGAAATGCAGGCTGCCGTCGGTGAGCACGCCATCGACGTCAAAGATCATCAGTTTGACCTTGGCCGCCCGCGCCAGGTTGTCCGCCACGCTGTCCATCAGATCACCTTCGCTTGCGTCAGATCATGGATATGCAGCGCGCCCACCAGCTTGCCGTCGGCATCGACGACCAGCATCTGGTTGATGCGGAACTGCTCCATCACGGCCACGGCGTCGACGGCCAGGCGTTCGGGCGCGATGCTGCGCGGCTGCGCATGCATGACGTCGCGGATCGCCACTTGCGTGAAATCCTGCACGCGCTCGAACATGCGGCGCAGATCGCCATCCGTAAACACGCCCACGGGGCGGTTGTCCGCGTCGACGACGGCCGTCATGCCCATGCCTTTCTTCGTCATTTCCTCCAGCGCCTGCAGCAAGGAAGCGTCCACGGGCACCTTGGGTACGCGTTCGCCGCTGCGCATGACGTCATGCACGTGCGTGAGCAAACGGCGGCCCAGGGCGCCGCCCGGATGCGAGCGGGCGAAATCTTCTTCCTTGAAGCCGCGCAAGTCGAGCAAGGCCACGGCGATCGCGTCGCCCAGGGCCAGGGTGACGGTGGTGCTGGCCGTCGGCGCCAGGTTCAGCGGACAGGCTTCTTTCTCAACAGAAATATCCAGGTGCACGTCGGCCAGCTGGGCCAGGCTCGAATTGGGCTTGCCCGTCATGGAAATCAGCACGCCGCCCATGCGCTTGACGACGGGCATGATGGCCATCAGTTCCGATGATTCGCCGGAGTACGATATGGCAATAAAAGCATCGTCCGAGGTGACCATGCCCAGGTCGCCATGGGCCGCTTCGGCCGGATGCACGAACAGGGCCGGCGTGCCGGTGGAAGCGAGGGTGGCGGCAATCTTGCGCGCGATGTGACCGGACTTGCCGATGCCGGAGACGACGACTCTTCCCTTGCATTGCAGCAACATCGCCACGGCGCGGCCGACGCTGTCGTCCGTGGCCAGGCGCGCATGCAGCGCAACGATGGCGTCGGACTCGATCTGCAAGGTGGTGCGGGCCAGCGCGACAGCGCGCTCGGTCGTCGCTTGCATGTCAATTCGATCAAAAGCTTTCAGCATTGTTTTTTCATGGGTTACACTCATGCCCAAAGTATAAACGAATTAGGAAAGCAAAAAACTTGCCAGTCACAACAAACAACGATTTCCATTGACCGTACCGGGCAACCCATGTTTTCCTCGCTTGAACTGACCCTGATGTTACTCGGCAGCGCCGTGCTGGGCGTGGTCGCTTTCAGAATGTTGCATTTGCCGCCCATGCTGGGCTACCTGGCCGTCGGCATCGTCATCGGCCCCCACGCGCTGGGCCTGGCGGCGGAAAACGAGGCCAGCCACACCCTGGCCGAATTCGGCGTCGTCTTCCTGATGTTTTCCATCGGGCTAGAATTTTCTCTTCCCAAGTTCCTCGCCATGCGGCGCATCGTCTTCGGCCTCGGCATGGCGCAGGTGGTCACCACCATCATCGCCACCGTCGTCTTCGGCTGGTTTGTCGCCCGTTACCTGTCCGCCTACATCCACCTGAGCTGGCAAGCCGCCTTCGCCCTGGGCGGCGCGCTGGCCATGTCGTCGACGGCCATCGTCTCGAAAATGCTCACGGAGCGGCTGGAACTGGAAAGCGAACACGGCCGTAAGATCATCGGCATCCTGCTGTTCCAGGACCTGGCCGTCGTGCCCCTGCTGATCCTGATTCCCGCCCTCACCCGCGATTCGGACAACCTGGCCGAAACCCTGGCCTGGGCCGGCGGCAAGGCCCTGGTCGTGCTCATTTTGCTGCTGTTCATCGGCCAGAAGATGGTGCGCGGCTGGCTGACCATCGTCGCCAAGCGCCGCTCGCAGGAATTGTTCATGCTCAACCTGCTGCTGATTACCCTGGGGGCGGCGTGGATCACGGAACGGGCAGGATTGTCGCTGGCCCTGGGGGCCTTTGTTGCCGGCATGCTCATTTCCGAGACGGAATTCAAGCACCAGGTGGAAGAGGATATCAAGCCCTTCCGCGACGTGCTGCTGGGCCTATTCTTCATCACCGTCGGCATGCTGCTCAATATCCGCGTGGTGCTCGACAACTGGTGGCTGGTGCTGCTCTTGCTGTGCGGGCCCGTGCTGCTGAAATTCGCCCTGATCGCGGGCCTGGCCCGGCTGTTCGGCTCCAGCAACGGCGTTGCCTTGCGCACAGGGCTGGGCCTGGCGCAGGCGGGCGAATTCGGCTTCGTGCTGCTGAACCTGGCCGGCGGCATCAAATTGATGGACCCGTTCGTCGTGCAGGTGGTGCTGGCGTCGATGGTGCTGTCGATGCTGGTGGCGCCCTTCCTCATCGCCAAGTCCGACGCCATCGTCATGAAACTGGCGGCCAACGACTGGATGATGCAATCCTTGGCGTTGACGAAGATCGCCACGCGCACCATGGCGTCGCAGAAACACGTGCTGATTGCCGGCTTCGGCCGCAGCGGGCAAAGCCTGGCCACCCTGCTGGCGGAAGAAAAGATCGAATACCACGCGCTGGACCTGGACCCGGAACGGGTGCAGGAAGCGCAGCTGGCCGGCGCCCACGTGTCGTATGGCGACGCGGGCAGGCGCGAAAGCCTGGTGGCGGCCGGCATCTACCGGGCCAGCGCCGTGGTAATCACGTACGCCAACACGCCTTCGGCACTGAAATTATTGCATTTACTCAACGAAATGGCGCCGACCTTGCCCGTCATCGTGCGCAGCCACGACGATACCGACCTCGACCAGCTAAAGAACGCGGGCGCGGCCGAAGTGGTGCCGGAATTGATGGAAGGCAGCCTGATGCTCGCTTCGCACGCACTGATCATGATGGGCGTGCCCCTGCGCCGCGTGGTGCACCGCGTGCAGGCCGCGCGCGAGGAGCGCTATGCCTCGCTGCGCGGCTATTTCCACGGTTCCAGCGACGCGGGCGACGATGCCGAGCTGGAACGCCTGCATACGGTCACCGTCAGCGACGGCGCGCACTGCGTGGACTTGCCCTTGAGTGCGATCGACGTGGCCGGCTGCGGCGCGTTTGTCACGGCCATCCGCCGCGGCCGCGGCCGCCTCGACGTCACCCCCGAGACGCAGCTGGCCAGCGGCGACGTGGTGGTGCTGCGCGGCACGGCCGACGCCGTGGCCAAAGCAGAAGCATTGCTATTTAAATAACTATTCTGACGGTGCCTGCCAGCTGATGACCTTGTTGCGGCCATCGGCCTTGGCCTGGTACAGGGCCTGGTCGGCGTGCGCCACCAGCTGCTGCGCCACCGTTTCGATCGGCAGCAGCGCCGCGTCCGCCTCCAGGCTGGCCACGCCGATCGAGACGCTGACCCACGCTTGCGCGCTGCCCGGCAAGTCGAACATGGTGCCGGCGATGCTGGCGCGGATACGTTCGGCAACGAACGTCGCACTGTCGAGGTCGGCGTCGATCAGCAGCACGACGAATTCCTCGCCGCCGAAGCGGCCCAGCGCATCGGAGCGCCGCAATTCCGTGCGGATGCGCGTGGCCACTTCGCGCAGCACTTCATCGCCGCCCTGATGGCCATAGGTGTCATTGACCAGCTTGAAATGGTCGATATCGATATACATGCATGAAATGCAATAATTCTGGCGCCGCGCGCGGGCGATTTCTTCCAGCAGCCGACGGTCGATATAACGGCGGTTGTAGACGCCCGTCAAGGAATCGGTCAAGCCGATGTATTTCAGCATTTCATTGCTGATCACGTTTTCCAGGCAAATGGCGATGATGGAAGCCATGTGCTTGATGAAATCCGTGCCCAGCACGGGCGTAAAGCGCGTCACGTCGCTGCTGGCCAGGTTCAGGCTGCCAATCAGGCGCTTGTTGCGCAGCAAGGGCACCAGCGCCACGCTGCGCAAGGGCGAGTCGATGCCCGGGAAACGCGGGCCATGCACGGCGGCATCGAAGGCGCCCAGCAGCGGCAGCGGCGGCAAGGCCGCTTCGCCCTCGGCCACGGGCGCCGACGGGGCAAAACCCAGCTCCGCCACGGCATGCACGAACAGCAACCGCGGGAAGGCGCTGAAATCGACGCCCAGCTTTTCCATCACCAGCACGATATCGTCATCCTCGTCGAGCAGGCTCAAAGTAACGCCGTCGAGGTCGGAAATCACGGGCAAGGTGCGGAAAATGGTGCCGATCAGTTCGGGAAACGTGGACGCGCCGACGATTTCCAGGTCGAACGCCTGGTGGCGGCACATGATGTCATGGTTGCGCTCGACCTGTTCCAACAGGAAAGCCATGCGCGCCCGCAAGGCCTGGTTTTCGGCTTCGAGGCTGGCAATGCGCGGGTCCGGCGGTATTGCTTGATTCATAGAAACCTTAAACCCTTCTGTGCGGGCGCCATGCTTAAAATGCCAGTTCGAAACCGATGTCCTGCCCCACTACGATACGCTCATCGCCGCCTTCGGTGACGATGGCGTTCATGCCGAAGCAGATGGCGCCGTCAAGCTCGGGCTTGGCGCGGTAGCCATGCATGACGTCGAGCGGGTCCGGTCCGGGCACGCCCGTGGCCTGGTCCACCGACGGAATCGGGCAGCGCGAGCACGGCTTGACGGGTTTTAACACGGTCGCGCCGAATTGCAGGAAGTCGGCGTAGTCTTCCTCGAAGGCGCCGATATCGCCGATGACGAGATTGGGACGAAAACGGTTCATCGGCAAGGCCTCGCGGCCGGCGGCGCGCAGCTTGTCATTGACGTCGGCTAGCGAGGCGCTGCCGGCGATCAGCACCGGATAGCCATCGGCAAACATGGTCGAGGCGGCCACGCCATCCGTCCACTTCGTGCTGGTGGCGCGCACCACGTCCGGGTGAAAGCGCACCAGGCGGCACGGCACGCCGACGGCCTTGGTAAACCAGGTGGCCGTGACGTCGTCGCAATCGTAGGCGCGCACGGTATCGTCCCACACTTGCACGTCCAGCATGGGCGCCAGTTGCGGATGCGGCAAGCCCAGCTCGATTTCCAGCCGCAACATGCCCGGCGCGCGCAATTCCAGGGTGGTGGCCTTGATGGACGGCACGATCAGCGCCATGCGCGGATGTTCGCGCTGCGTCAGGAAGCGGCCGTGCTCGTCCACCACCATCCATTCGCGGTCGAACACGTGCTCGCTCATCAGCCCTGAACGCGTCAGGACAGCCTCGCGCAAATGGATGCCGGCGCACGATTTGATCGGATACAGGATGATGTCGGACAGGATAGCCATGGACAGGGGAGAAGGAACAGTGTTGCTGCTTCAGCCAGGAAGTTATTCAAAAACGAAGTATGGCAGCAAAGCGGGCAAGCGTAAATCCGCCAAGCCCAGCCGCAGTGGCCGGGCCGACGTGACGGCGATCAATACGTGTAGAAAATACGCTGGATTTCTTGCGTACTATTGGTTTTGGTCAAGGCCAGCATCAGCAGGATGCGGGCTTTTTGCGGGTTCAGGGTGTCGGATACGACACTGTCGAGTTCATCGTCGTTGGCTTCGCCATTGCGCGCCACGATGCCCTGGCCGACGCGGCTCGAACGCACGATCAGCACGCCCTTCTGGCGCGCTTCCACCAGGGCCGGCTTCATTTGCGCGGCCACGCTGCCATCGCCCACGCCTGCGTGGATGATGCCCTTGGCGCCGGCGGCGATGAAGGCGTCCATACCGACGCGGTTCATGTTGGCGTAGCCATAGACGATGTCCACTTGCGGCAAGGCATCGAGCTTGCTGATGTCAAATTCCGACTCCAGCGTGTGCTTGCGCGTCGACTGGCGGTAGAAAAAGGCCTTGCTGCCCTGGATGTAGCCGAGCATGCCCAGTTCCGGCGACTTGAAGGTGTCGGTGGTCGAGGTGTTGGTTTTGGTCACTTCGCGCGCGGCGTTGATCTGGTCGTTCAAGGCCACCAAGACACCCTTGCCCACGGCTTCCTTGCTGCCCGCCAGCATCACGGCGTTGTACAGGTTGATGGGGCCGTCAGCCGAGATGGCCGTCGACGGACGCATGGCGCCCACCACCACCACCGGTTTATGGCTCTTCACGGTCAGGTTCAGGAAGTACGCCGTTTCCTCGATGGTGTCGGTGCCGTGCGTGACGACCACGCCATCGACATCGCTCGAGGCCAGCAGCACGTTGATGCGCTTGGCCAGGGCCAGCCAGTGGCTATTGCCCATGCTTTCGCTGGCGATCTGGAACACTTGCTCGCCTTTCACGTTCGCCACTTTTTTCAATTCCGGCACGGCCGCGATCAGGCGCTCGACACCCACGGTGGCCGAGGTATAGCCGACGGTGGTGGTGCTGTCGGCGCCGCTGCCGGCGATGGTGCCGCCCGTGGCCAGGATCACCACATTCGGCAATTTGACGGCCGCCTGCTGCGCGCGCGCGGGGGAAGCGGCGATAAAGCCCATCAGCATGGTAGCCAGCATCAGCTGTGCACAAGAATGGAATTTGCGTGAAAACATGGTGCTCCCGTGAGGTGTACTGTCAAAAATAACAAAGTCGTGTGCAAATTATATGTCATCCATGCCGGGGCAAATCCCGAATTCATGCGTATCGCGCAAACGTGCGCGCCTTCCCTTGCGCTACAGTGGCGCCATGTCCACACTGCCGCCCATCCGGTCTTGCCTCCTCCTGCCGCTCGTCTTGATGGCGCTCAATGCCTGCGCCACGCAAATCGAACTGCGCACGGCGGCGCAACAGGAACAATGGGGGCGAGAAGCGGCCAGCCAGGGCGACTGGACACAAGCCATGCGCAACTACGCGGACGCCGTCGGGAATGTCGAACTGGGCCACGGCGATCTCGCTTGGCAAGCACGGCTGCACCACCAGGCGGGACGCGCCGCCAGCGGGGCCTGCCGCTACGATGCGGCCGAATTTCATTTCCGCCAGGCCATCGCGCTGGCGAAACGCAGCAAACAATCGAGCGCCCTCGGCTACAAGGCCCTGATCGACCTGTATGAACGCCAGGGCAAGGCCACGGAAGCCTTGGGCGTGCGCAATGAATTGGGGTTTCATCAATCGTGGGCGCTGGGCGCCTTTGCCGACCTGGAATCGCTGCCGGCAGGCAAACCTTGCGGAGTTGCTCGATGAGTATCGCACGTCCCTTGCTGGCCGCCTCCAGCCTCCTCGCCGCCATGGCGCCGGCGCGCGCCGTCGAAGCACCGCTGCCCCTATGGGAAGCGGGCGTGTTTGGCGGCACGGCCATCACGCCCGCCTATCCGGGCGCCAGCGAACGCTCGACGCGCAGCCTGGCCCTGCCCTATCTGATTTATCGCGGGAAAGTCTTGCGCGCCGACCGCTCCGGCGTGGGCGCGCGCCTGTTCAATACGGAGCGATTCGATTTCGATATCGGTTTTGCCCTGTCCCTGCCGGCCAGGTCCAGCGACGTGCCGGCCCGGCGCGGCATGCCGGACCTGGGTACCCTGGTGGAATTTGGCCCGCGCCTGAAAATCAGGCTGGCCGAGCCGACGCAGCACAGCCGCCTGGGGCTGGAGCTGCCCTTGCGCGCCGTCATCGAAGCGCGCGGCGGCCTGCGCCGCCAGGGCGCCACCTTCGAGCCGCGCTTCGTCTACGCGCTGCAAGACGGGCAGCAGGTCTGGCATGTGGACGCCAGCCTGGGCGCCGTGCTGGGCAATGCCGCCATCAACGATTATTTTTATGGCGTCAGTCCCGCGTTTGCCACCGGCCAGCGCCCCGCGTATGCGGCAAAAAGCGGGCTGATGCTCACGCGGCTGGGCCTGGGCGGTTCGTACCGGCTGCAGCGTGACTGGCGCGCCTTTGCCTTTGTACGCTACGACACTTACACAGGCGCCGCCAACCGCGCCAGCCCCCTGCTGCGCCAGAACAGCGGCACCTCGGCCGGCATCGGCCTGATGTGGACGTGGCAACGTTCAAACAGCCAGGCGCGGGGCCCGGACGAGTAATAACAGCGAGACGGCTTAAAACTCCGTCGTGGCCGACAGCATGACCGTGCGCGGCGCGCCCAGGCCCAGGCTGGTCCATTGCGGCAGCGCCCAGTACGCCCTGTTGCCGACGTTCGTCACGCTGGCGCGCACCGTCAGGGGCCGACCCGCCGCCTTCGTCGCATAGCGGGCGCCCAGGTCAAACACGGTGCGGCCCGGTACGGACATCGAATTGTCGGCATTGATGTATTGCTTCGATGCCGCCGTCGCGTTCGCCGTCAGGGTCACGCCAGGGATGGCGGGCGTATCCCACTCGACGCCCAGCTTGGCTTGCAGCTTGGCCACGCCCGTCGCCTGCTTGCCCTGGTTGGCGCCGCCCACCGTCTTGCTCAAGACCGGGTCGACATACGCCACGCCGCCCATCAGGCGCACGTCGCGCAGGGGCGAGCCGAAGAAGCCCCAGTCGATGCCGCGGTTGCGCTGTTCTCCGCCAAAGGAAAAGATATTGCTGACGGGATCGACATAGCTGCTGGGGCGCTTGATTTCATACACGCTGACCGTATGCGCGAACTCGCCCAGGTCGACCTTGACGCCAAGCTCCGCCTGCTTCGATTTGTACGGCGCAAAGACCTCGCCCGAGTTGGCGGCCGTCAACGGCGCCGTGGCGCCCTGGCTCAAGCCTTCAATGTAGTTGCCGTACAGAGAGACCGTCTTGCTCGCCTTGACCAGCAGGGCGACGGCGGGCGTGGTGGCGCTTTCGTCATAGCGCGAGGTGCGCGCGCCCGTCTTGATGTTGAAGTTATCGCTGAGCACTTCCTGGCGACGCAAGCCCACCGTCAGCTGCACGGCGTCTTGCGCAAAGGAAAGTGTATCGACCAGGCCAAAGCTGGCCAGGCGCAGTTCCGCCTTGGAAATTTGCGGCGCGTCGAAGCGCGTCGCCGGGCCCCAGACGGGATGGTAGATGTTTGTGATCCAGTCTTTCGCCAGGGTATTCCTGCGGCCGTACTGCTTGTCCGTGTGGTGATAATACGTGGCGTTGACGGCCCATTGATGGCCGATATCGCCCGTGCGCAACTTGCCCCGCAAGCCCGCTTCCGCCGACTGCTTTTCCACGTCGAAGCCCAGGTCGGCGACGTTGGTGCGGTAATCGCCGGCCGTGTTGAATACCTGGATCAGGTAAGCGCCCGTCGACTGGTAGTCGGCCCGGCTGGCGCCCACGGCCGCATACGCCATCACTTGCGCGTTCAAGTCCAGTTCGCCGCGCAGCATGGCGCCCTTGTCCTTGGTGTCGTAAAACGCCCAGCTGGGATTGAGCAGGGTTTCCGCTTTCGGCGGACGCGGCACGGGCAAGCCGGGGGCCAGATTGACGCCCCGGTTCAAGCCATCGGCGCGGTCCTCGCTGTGATACAGGTCGGCGGACAGGCGCGCGCCATTGCCACGCCAGTCCAGGCCAAGCGAGACGAGCCGGGTCTTCTTTTTCTGGTGGTCGATGGCGCCGTCGCCATCGCGGTAGACGCCGTTGACCCGGATGCCGAATTGCTGATTCTCGCCAAAACGTTGACCCATATCAATATGCCCTCCCCATTGCGAGTCCGACATGTACGACGCCGTCACGCGCGCCAGCGGCGCATCGCCCGCGCGCTTGGGCACGAGGTTGATGCTGCCGCCCACGGAACCGCCCGGTGGCATGCCGTTGAGCAAGGCCGATGGCCCCTTCAGCACTTCGATGCGCTCAAACATTTCAGGCGACGTGCGGTAGTAGGGAGAGATGCCGTACAGTCCGCCAAACGCGACATCGCCGATATTCGAGCTGAAGCCCCGTATCGAGTAATTCTCGCCGATGATGCCCGTCATGCCGCTGCTGAAGACGGTAGGGTCGGCGGCGGAAATCACGTCGGTGATGTCGCGCGCCTGCCGGTCTTCGATGAATTTATCCGTATAGCTGATGGTGTTGAACGGCGTTTCCATGAAATCCTTGTCGCCAAGAAATCCCACGCGGCCGCCGGACGCCACTTGTCCGCCTGCGTAGGCATCCGTCACGCTGTTGCCCTTGCCCCACACCGTTACGGCCGGCATGGTGGCGGCGGCTTCGGCGGCGGCGCTGTGCGCCGGTTCGCGGCGCACCGTGTAGCTGCCATTGCCCTCGCGCACGGCTTGCAAGCCATGGCCGCGCAGCAATTCGTAAAAGCCTTCGGGCACGCTGTAGCTGCCGGACAGGCCGGCGCTGTTCTTGCCTTGCAGCAAGCTAGCCTCGACCGTCAATTCGACGCCCGCCTCGGCCGCGAAAGTGTTGAGCGCCAGGCCCAGCGTACCGGCCGGCACACTGAACGCTTGCCGGGCCTGGCCCGCCCCCGCTTGCGCATACGCTGGCGAGGCCGCCACGCCCAGCGCCCCCACGGTCAAGCCCGTGATGAGCGCCAGTTGCACGGCGGTGGCGATACGGCTCAGGTTCAAGGCGGGAAGATGGCGGGTTGCCATGCGTTGGGTCATAAAGTAAATCCTTTCAGAGGGGATGATTGCTTGTTCTCACCCTATCTCCCGAACGAAAAGGCAAAACCCTCAATGCAAATACGACTCATTACGAAAATAATTTATCTCACTGATAACCCTTGAGCACGTCGTCGATCACCCGTTTCAGCGACGTCACGCTGGCCGCCGTGATGTACCAGGCGTCCGCATCGACGAAGACCACGCGGCCGTTCTTCCAGGCATTCGTCTGGCGCAACAGTGGATTGGCCATCTGTTCGGCCGTCATGACGGGACGGTGTTCCATCACGGCCGTGCGGTCCACCACATAGATGATGTCGGGATTGGCTTGCTGGATGAATTCGCTGGAAATGGGTTGGCCATGCAAGCCCGCCTCGATGGCCGAGCTGGCAGGTTTCACGCCCAGCGCGTCGAAGACAAAACCGTAGCGCGACCGCACGCCGAAGGAGCTGAAGGCGCCGTTGTTATGCAGCACGATGAGCGCCTTCTCGGAACGCTCCTGCGTCACCTTGCGCGCATCCGCCACCTTGGCGTCGAGCTCCGCGGATTTCCGGTTGGCAATGTCTTCCTTGCCGAAGATGCGTCCCAGTGTCAGCAAGTGTTGCTTGACCACTTCGATGTGCTTGCTCTCGCTGTTCTGGTAATCCACGTCGAAATGCAAGGTGGGCGCGATCTGGCTCAGTTCCTTGTAATGGTTGGCCTGGATCGACGTCATCAGTATCAAATCGGGCTGGAGCGCGTGGATATGCTCGAGATTCGGCTGCACGATGGCGCCCAGGTCGCGGATGCCCTGGTCTTCCTTGTAGCGGGTGAGGAAATGCGGCACGTAATCCTTCACCATGCCGGCCACGGGCACGCCCAGCTGGTCGAGGAAATCGACTTCGTTCATGTCGAGCACGGCTACCCTCTGGGGACGCTGCTTGAGCACCGTCGTGCCCAGCTTGTGCTCGATGGTGATGGGCGCAAACGCCTGCGGTGGCGCGGAGGCGGCAGGCGCTGGCGGCGTCGTGGCTGCCTTGTCGGTGCAGCCTTGCAGGGCGGCCATGGCGGCGAGCAGCACGGCCAGCGCGCAGCGGGATTTGTTCCAGATCATCTCAAGCTCCTGTGGGGGTAAAGTAATTGCAGACGCAGCCGCGCTCGTTGCGCACGATGTGAAAATCGATGTCGTACAGCGCGCGCAAGCGTTCCTCGGTGACGACTTCGTGGGCGGGGCCGGAAAAGCGCACGGCGCCGCCCTGCATGGCGACGATGTGGTCCGAATAGTTGGCGGCGAAATTGATGTCGTGGATCACCAGGATCACCGTGCGGCCCTGCTCGTCGCACAGGCGCCGCAGCGCGCGCATGATTTGCACGGCATGCTTCATGTCGAGGTTGTTGAGCGGCTCGTCAAGCAGCAGAATATCGGTCTGCTGGGCGATCGTCATGGCCAGGAAGGCCATCTGCCGCTGGCCGCCGCTCAGCTCATCGACATACGCCAGGCGCAGATGCTCCAACGACAGGAAGGCGATGGCGTCATCGATGGCTTGCCGGTCCCGCTCTGTCAGCGCGCCACGGCTGTAGGGAAAGCGGCCGAAGGCGACCAGCTCTTCCACCGTCAGGCGCAAGTGAAAATCGGGTGACTGGCGCAGGGTGGCCACGAGTCGTGCATAGTCCCGGATCTGGATGGCTGCAATGCTGCGCCCGTCTATCGTAATCTCGCCGCCATGCGCTTCCTGCAGCCGCGCGATGAGCATCAGCAAGGTCGTCTTGCCGGCGCCGTTCGGGCCGATCAAGGACGTCACTTTTCCCCTGGGAAACTGCGCGCTGACCTTGGCCAGCACGCGCTTTTCGCCGTAGCTTTTGTCAATCTGTTTGACGTGGATCATGCTGTACCTCGGATGCGGACCATGAGCGCGAGGAAATAGGCGCCACACACCAGGTTGACGAGGATGCCAACCGTGGTCCGGTAATTGAAAACGTGTTCGACCAGCAACTGGGCGGCCAGGAAGATGGCGATGGCGATGGCGCAGCCCAGCGGCAAGGTGACGCGGTGGCGCGCCGTGCGGGCCAGGGCGTAAGTCGTGTTCGCGACAAAGATGCCCATGAAGGCCGTCGGTCCCAGCAAGCTCGTCGACACCGCCACCAGCACGGCGATCAGCGCCAGCTGCAGCCGCACCATGCGACGGTAATCGATACCGAGCGAGATGGCCTGCTCGCGCCCCAGCGCCAGCACGTCGAGCGCTGGCAAGGTTTTCAGCACGGCCACGCAGGCGGCGCCCGCCAGCACGGCCGAGTACAGCAACTGCACGGGCTGCGCCTTGTTGAACGAGGCCTGGCTGAATCCTTGCAAGATGGCAAATTCACCGGGACTGATGCGCAACTGGATGAACTGGGTAAATGTGCCGATCACCATCGTCAGCACGAATCCCAGCAGCAACAGGAAATACACGTTGTTCTTTCGATCACGAAACAGCCAATAGTGGATGGCCCAGGAATACGCGAGCATCAGTGCGATCGACACGACAAAATTGCCGTTCTGCCCCAGCAGCACGACGCTGTGCATGCCCATCGCGAGGATCAGCAGCGATTGCAGCAGCAAATACACGGCTTCGTAACCCATGACGGCCGGCGTCAGGATGCGGTTGCCGGCGATGGTCTGGAACACAATCGAAGAGACGGCCACGCAAACGCCGCCGATGACGATGGCGGCCAGGCGCGACATGCGCTTGGGAATGACGTAATCGACATCCAGATTTGCGCCGATGAAAAGGAAAGCGAGCGCCAGGGCCAACGCGGCCAACCAGAGCATGCGCTGGTTCAAACGGCGCCTCATCGCCGCCCCCGGATGATCAACATGAGGAACAGCACGCCCCCCACGCCCCCTGCCGTCAGGCCGATGGGCACTTCGAATGGATAGATCAGCAAGCGCCCCGCGATGTCGCAGGCCAGCAGCAGCGACGCGCCGCCCAGCGCGACAATGGGCAGGGTGCGGTCCAGCTTGTCGCCGTAGCGCAAGGCCACCAGGTTGGGGATGGCCAGCCCGACAAACGGGATCGCCCCCACCGTGATCACCGTGGCCGCCACCGTGACGGCCACCAGCATCAGGCCCAGCGCCACCGTGCCCCCATAGTTCAAGCCCAGGCTGGTGGCCATGCCCTCGCCCATGCCCAGCACGGTAAAGCGCTGCGCATACAAATACGTCAGGGCAACGATGGGCAGGATCAGATAAATGATTTCATAGTTACCCTGCACGATCTTCGAGAAATCGCCCAGCAGCCAGCCCTGCATGCTTTGCAGGATGTTGTTGCGGTAAGCATAAAACTCGGCCACGGCGCTCAGCACGCCGCCATACACGAGGCCGATGACGGGGACGAGTATCGTATTCTTGAAGCGGATGCGGCGGATCAGGGCCACATACACGAGGCTGGCGGCAAAACAGAAGGCCAGCGCGAACGCCATCTTGCCGGCCGTGCCCGCCGCGGGCGCCACGGTGAGCGCCACGAGGATGCCCAGCTTGGCCGCGTCGAGACCGCCCGAGGTGGCCGGTTCGACGAATTTGTTGCGCACGATGTGCTGCAGGATGACGCCGCACACGGACAGGCCCACGCCCGTCAGCACGAGCGCCGCCAGGCGGGGCAGGCGGCTGGCCGTCAGGGTCAGCCATGCATCGGCGGACGGCGCGTCGGACGAGGACAACAGCTGCGCCCACTCCATCTGCCTGGCGCCCACCAGCAAGGACGCGCAGCACAGCAGGAAGAAGACGAAGAACAGACGCGCGCGTGTCAAATGCGGAACTCCGTTCCAGCCTGGCGGGCGGGCGCGGCGATGCGCCAGCCCTTGGCCTCCTGGCGCTGGGCCAGGAAGTGCGCGTACAGGCCGTGCTGCGCGCGCAAGGTGGCTGGCGCGCCTTGCTCGCGGATCACGCCACCGTCCAGCACGACGATCTGGTCGGCCATGGCCACCGTCGACAGCTGGTGCGCGATGACGATCACCGTGCGCTTGCCGCGCAGCCGCGCCAGCGCTTCGGCGATGGCCGCCTGGTTTTCCGCATCGAGCGCAGCCGTCGCCTCATCGACCAGCAAAATCGGCGCATCCTTGACCAGGGCGCGGGCAATCGCGATGCGCTGGCGTTCGCCGCCGGACAGGCGCGCGCCGCCCTCGCCGACCAGGGTATCGAGTCCCTGCGGCAGGCGGGCGATGATCTCGGCCACGCCCGCCTGGCGCGCCGCGTCCCGCACCTCGGCATCGGTGGCGCCAGGCTTGCCGATGCGAATGTTGTCGCCGATGCTGCCCTGGAACAGATAACTGTCCTGAAATATCTGGCTGATCTGGCCAGCCAATTGCTCGCTGGACATATCGCGCACATCGACGCCGCCCACCAGCACCGCGCCTGCGCTGGCGTCAAAGAAACGCGCGATCAGGCGCACCAGGGTCGTCTTGCCGGAGCCGGACGCGCCGATCAGCGCCGTCATGCTGCCCGGCGCAATGCGCAGGTTGATATCCGTCAAGACGTCGGCCTGATCCTGTGCATAGCGGAAAGCCACGCCGCGCAATTCGACGGCGCCATCGCGCGGCGCCTGCGGCTTGTCTGCTTCCGGCAGCGGCTGCACGGCGAAAATATCGCGCGCCGCGTCGAGCGGACCGCGTGCGCCGCGTAGCACTTCGCCATAGCTGGCCACTTCCTGCAGCGGGTCGACAAAGCGCACCACCAGCAGCAAGGCCACGATGACGGCGATGGCGTCGCCCGCGCCGGCAGCACCGCCCGCCAGGCTGTCAAGCCACAGCGCGGCGGCGGCCAGCAAGGCGGCGAAAATGGCTTGCACGGTCCAGGCGTTGAGCACCGACGACAGCGCCGACAGGTAAATGAGCCGCGTGCCCGCGTGGCGCTGCGCATCGATCGCTTGCTGCAGGAAACGCGTGCCGCCGTCAGCTGCACCACTGCCGTTGCCATTGAATGCGCGCAAGACGGATTGCGCTTGCGCAAACTCAACGAGGCGCTGGCTGGTCTGGGCAAAATGGTGGTGATAGGCATCGTCGGCGCGCTGGCCCAGGTACGCGGTGAGCCGCAAGGCGCCGGCCAGCAGCGGCAGCGCCAGCAGCGCGACGAGACCCAGCTGCCAGTGCAGCGCGAACAGCGCGATGAGCATCACGACGGGCGTGACGGCGCCGCAGATGACGGGCGTCAACACGTGGGCGGGCAGCTGGGCCACATTCATCATGCCTTGCGTGATGACGTGGCCCAGTTTTGCCGTGTTGTCCGGCGTGAACCAGCCGACGGGCAAGCGCGCGACGTGGTCGCCCAGGCGCTGGCGCGCCCCTTGCAGCACCGTCACGCCCACGCGCACGCCGGCCTTTTCCACCTGGCGCCGCCAGACCCAGCAGGCAACCAGCCCGGCCAGCAGCACCAGCAGCCACAGGGCCGCGCCGCCCACGTCGCCGCCCAGCAGGCGGCCCAGGGCCAGCACCAGCGCCGTGATGGTCAGCCCGCTGAGCACGCCATACGCGAGCGCCATGGCACAGTAGCGGCGGAACACGGGCGCGTCATCGCCCAGCAGTTGAATAAACGTTTTCAGCATGGGAGCACCGCGTCTTCCTGGAAATCCTGATAGCCGCCCAGCGCCCACAGTTGCGCATAGCGGCCCTTGTCGGCGAGCAAGCCGGCATGGCTGCCCTGTTCGACGATGGCGCCGTTCTCGACGACGACGATGTTGTCGGCATGCATCACCGTGTCGAGCCGGTGCGCAATGATGAGCAAGGTGCGGTCCCGGGCAAAGCGCGACAGCGCGTCCTGGATCGCCACCTCGTTTTCCGCATCGGCCGCGGCCGTCGCTTCATCGAGCACCAGCACGGACGGGTCGAGCAGCACGGCGCGGGCGATGCTCACGCGCTGCAACTCGCCGCCGGACAATTGCGCATCCTCGCCGATGACGGAATCGTAGCCGCGCGGCAAGGCCAGGAGGCGTTCATGGATGTTCGCCAGGCGCGCCGCCTGTTCGATCTCGTGCATGCTGGCCGATGGCCGGCCCAGCGCGATGTTCTCGCGCACGCTGGCGTGGATCAGGCGCACTTCCTGCAGCACGAAACCGATGCGCCGGTACAACTCGGGCGTGGCGATGTGCCGCAGGTCGACGCCGCCCAGGGTGATGCGCCCCTCGGTCGGGTCGAAAAAGCGCAGCAGCAGCCGCGCCAGGGTCGACTTGCCGGAACCGGAAGCGCCGACGATGGCCGTCACCGTGCCGGGCTGCAAGGTCAGCGTGATATCCGACAGCACCTTGTTGTGTCCATCGTAGGCATAGCCGACGCCTTCCAGGCGGATCTCCGTGCCGTCGGGCAACTGCTGCTGCTCCGGCGCGGGCTGCGCCAACACGGGCGTGTCGAGCAAGGCTTGCACGCGCTGGGCCGCCCCCGTGGCGTTGTTGAGGTCATGCGTCAGGTAATGCAGCAGCAGCATGGGCGCGGAAATGCCGGGCGCCACGAGCGCGAACGGCAGGATATCGACGGGCGCAATCCAGTCCAGGGCCACGAAGGCCGTGCCGGCAAGCACCACCACGCCCAGCACGGCGGCCGGCGCGATCAGCGCGTTGGCGTTGGCCATGGAACCGACCAGCGGACGGGTAAACGCGGAAAACGCATCGGCAAACGCATCGACGGCCGTGCGGTAGCTGCCGTGCGCGCGTCCCGTGGCGCCGAACGCCTTGACCACGGGAATGCCGTTGACGAATTCCACCACGGCATTGTTGATGCGCCCCATGCCGGCGACGAATTGCTCCATATTGCCGCCGCTGGCTTTCATGGCGCGGCCGAAGAACAGGAAAAAGCCGGGAAACGGCAGGATGGCGATGAGGGCCAGGCGCCAATCCATGGCGAATAGATACACGACGGAGATGGCGATGGCGCCCACGGCGCGCCCCGTCGTCGTATAGAAGTGCGCCGTGAGGCTGTGCAGGGTATTGATGTCGTCCTGCATCGCCTGCTTGACCTCGCCCGAGGCCCGGCTGGTGAACCAGCCCAGCGGCACCTGCCCCAGGCGCTGCATGGCTTGCAGGCGCAATCGATGCGTGAGGTGGTTGTCGGCCAGGTGTGCGGCCAGTTCGCCCAGCGACATCAGGACCATGCCGAGGAACAGGCAGGCGACGCTGGCGACGATGATCGGCCACACAGCGTCCGGCGCCAGCGCGGGGGCCATGGCGATTTGCGCGATCTGCGCGATGCCCGCCAAGGGCACCAGGGTGAGCATGGACCCCGTGCCGGCCAGCACGGCGGCGACGATCAGGCGTCCGCGGATGGGGTGCAGTATCCGGCTGATCGGGCCGGGCTGGCGGCGTTGGCTACGCATGGGAAAAACGGGAAAAAACGTGCATAAGGTCAATGAATAAGGGTGGCTCTCACCCTATATCCCGAACGAGAATGCAAAACCCTCAATCGGGCCCGAAAAATTGTCAGGCAGCGGCTTGCGGTATGGCTTGCACCGTCACCCAGTAGCGCGTGCGCGCAAGGATTTGCACGGGCAAGGCCAGCGCCAGGTTATGCAGCGCGCGGTCCGTGTCGCGCAGGGAAAACACGCCGTTGACGCTCAGGCTGGCCACGGCCGGGTCGCAGCGCAGCAGGCCGGGGCGATAGCGGGCCAGTTCCGCCAGCAGGTCGTCCAGGCGCATGTTGTCGGCCACCAGCACGCCCTTCGTCCAGGCGGCCGCGCTGGCCGGCACGGGGGCGGCCGATTGCACGATGTCCGCCGAGAAGATGGCGCCGTAGCCCGTGGCGATGCCCACGGCGTGGCCGGGCGCATGCGCGAGGCGTATTTCGACGGCGCCCTCGAAGACGGCCACGCGCGACGTGTGTTCGTCTTGTCGCAAGGTAAAACGCGTGCCCAGCGCCTGCACCGTGCCGTGGCGGCCCTGCACGCGGAAAGGCCGCTGAGCCGGGTCGGGATCGTGCGCCGTGGTGACGAAGATTTCGCCACTGCGCAGGATCAGCAAGCGCTCGCTGGCATCGAAGCGCACGTCGATGGCGGACGCCGAGGCCAGCATCACGCGCGTGCCGTCAGGCAAGGTAATCTCGCGGACCTCGCCCGTGGCCGTGCCGTGGCCGGCCGTGGCCACTTGCCAGGCATCCGTGCCGCGCAGCATATACGCCATGCCGCCCACGGGCAGCAGCACGGCCAGCAGCTTCAGGGCACGGCGGCGGTTCAGGTAGGCGGCGGGCGCCGGTTCGCGCAGCGCGTGCCGGGCCGCATCGCGCGGCACGCTGTGCAGCTTGCCCTCGAACGCTTGCAAACGCTGCCAGGCGATGGCGTGGTGCGGATGGGCGGCGCACCAGCGGGCACAGGCAGCCCGGTCTTCGTCGCTTGCGTCATCGGACCACAGGCGCGCCATCCACTGGGCAGCCTGCTGCACGACGGCGGGCGCGATCACCACCTCCATGGCTCAGGCGTCCGGCGCGTGCATGGCTTGGTAGCAGGCCAGCAAACCGGCGGCGATGTATTTTTCGACGGACGAGACGGACACCTGCAATTCGGCGGCGATGTCGCGATAGCTGAGGCCATCGAGTTTGCACAGCAGCAAGGCCTTGCGCGCCTTGGCGGGCAACCGGTGCAGCACCGCATCGATTTCCGTCAGCGCCTCGATCACCAGCGCGCGCTCTTCCTCGGACGGCGCCAGCGCCTCGGGCACCAGGGCCAGCACTTCCAGGTAGGCGGCCTCGATCTGGCGGCGGCGGTACAGGTCGATGACCATGCCGTTGGCGATCTGCGTCAGGTGACGGCGCGACTCCCCGGCCGGCGGCATGCGCCCCGTCTTCATCAGGTGCAGGTACACATCGTGCGCCAGGTCGGCCGCATCGAAGGCATTGCCGAGTTTACGGCGCAGCAAGCCACGCAGCCAGTGATGGTGGTCGGTGTACAGACTGCTGACTTGCTGCTGAAGCGCTAACTCGGCGGTGCTCACGATACCCTTCCTGTCGCCAACGGCCGGCAAGAACAGGCGCATCGGATTATAAATGAGAATTATTCTCATTGTACGCGGAGTGACGAGGAAAACGCAATACGGCGACGGGCAGCAAACGCCCTCAGCCCTGCTGCCGGACGGGCCTGAAGAGCCTGAAAGCGGCCCACAACGAAGGCCGGTAGACGTGCAGTGCGGCAGCGAGCAGCACACCCCACGCCAGCGGAGCAAGCACCCCCAGGCGCTGGGCAAAAAATGCGTGGCCCGCTGCCAGCAGCGACAGCAGGGCGGTGCTCAGGTACAGCGAACGGCGCGGCAGCGGACGCCAGACGCGCATGCCCAGCTCTGTCTTGACGACGAAATACACGAGGAAGCCCATCAGTTGAGACACGGCGGCGCCCGTGGCGCCATGGCCCGGCACCAGCACGGCGCCCGCCAGCAAGGTGCCCAGCAAGCCGGCCGCAAAGGCGGCGATGGAAAATGCCGGACGGCGGGCCAGATTGATGCCGACGCCGGTCACTTCCGCCAGGGCATACAACAGCGGCTGGCCGACGGTAGCCACCGCCAGGTACGCGACGCCATGATAGTTGGAAGGCAAGACCCAGCCGATCAGCCAGGCCAGGGCGCCCGCCAGGCAAAAGCCCACCACCACGATGGCCTGCGCATGGCGGCAAATGGCCGCAATATTCGACAGGCCGCCGCCGGCCGCCGCCCATTTGTGTACTTGCGGTACCCAGACAATCGTAAAAATCGATTGCACCAGCCAGGCGCCGGCGGCCACGCGCGTGGCCAGCGCATAAATGCCGAGCTCGTCAAAGCCGGCAAAGAAACGCAGCAAACCCATGCCGGCCGACAACATGAACATATAAAAAATCCCGCTCACCAGCAGGGGCGCCGCCTCGGAAAGCAGGCGCCGCAGCAGCACCCGGTCCACGGCGGTATTCCAGGCATGCGCCAGCGATACGCGCGCATGCCACAACAGCCATAGCGTGACCAGCCAGGTGGTGGCCACGACCAGGCTTGCCAGGTGCACGAAATTGCGCTGCGGATCCCACCACAGGACAGGCAGCAGCAACAGCAGCGATATTTTCGGCAATACCTGCGCCAGGCTGAACACCCAGGCACGCTCCTGCATGCGGAACAGCTGTGCGATCAGGCGATTGGCCAGGGCGCTCAGCATGCCGGCAGCGAACAGGACAGCCAGTGCCGGTTGCGCCACATCAAATAACAGTTGTGCTACGGGCGCGGCAAACACGAGTATCACGGCCAGCGCCACGGGCGCGAGCAACACCGCAGGCAGCAGGCACGCTTTCAGCAAGCCGCTACGCGCGGTGCTGTAATGGTATTCATGCAGGAAAGCCTTATCCAGCCCCAGCGACAGCAGCAAACCGGCCACCGTGCATGCGGTCATGAAGAAATCCAGCTTGCCGATGTCGGCAGGCTGAAACAGCCAGGCCACGGCAGGAACGGTGGCCAGGCTGCACAGCAGCGACAAGATGGGGCCGGCTGAAAAACCCGCGAGACGGTTCAGGCGCATCGTTCAGCCGGGCCGGGCATCTCAGCCATGCCTGTCGTTGGAGAAGCGATAGGGTACCGTGTCCGAATCGGCCGGCACGCGCCAGTGGTCCGGCGCATCATAGCGATACGCATGGTCCACCGCATTGACGAGGATGGCAAGAGTGCTGCAGTAATTTTGCACGCCATGCCAGACGCGCGGCGGCACGACGAGCAGGCCGGGACGCCTGGTGCCCAGCTTGAATTCGTTGAGCATGCCAAAGGTGGGCGAGTCCTCGCGCGCGTCGTACAGCACCACGCGCATCTGGCCCGCCGCCACGAACAGGCGGTCCGTCGTGATGGCATGCGCATGCCAGGCGCTCAGTCCGCCCGGCTCCAGGGTCGAGGCAAATATCTGGCCAATCTGCGCTGTAGCATCAGGCACCCATTCGGTGCGGAAGATTTCAGTCAGGCTGCCGTACGCCGTCAAGACAGGCTTGATTTCCTGGAAAATCACGCCATCGATCAAGGAAGGCGTTGTCGGCTTCCATTCCTTGGTAATACTGACACCATCCTGCTTCGCGCCAACCAACAACCAGTTATCTTTCTCAACCACCAGATCTACCCCTAGAATTTTTATAAAAATGCTCTTATGTATTGCAACCGTATTATCTATCGCCGCGGCATGTCCTTCAATCCCCGGCGATGGCGTAATTCACGTAAAAATGTGCCTTTGCGCCAATATTTGAGCCAGAAGCCGGGATGCGGCGGCCACAGCCCCAACATATAACAAAGACGGCGTGACAATGCTTTCATGGCCGTTATCGCGGACTGTAGCGGTGCGATAAGACGCTCACGCCCCACCTTGCCATACAGCGTGGTGACAGCCTGCAGAATATTCAACGGATCTTGCATGTGCGTCCACCAGAACGCATGCTCGGCGTGTTGCCGGTCCAGGTAGGCATTGCTGCGGGTGCCAGACTGGATCAGGATGGCGCCGATGCGAGAATGGGCCAGCATCGGCCGCCCCGCGCGATATACGCGGTGCAGCCAGGCTTGCGACGGCCAGCAGCGCACTTCCCATGAGGGCTGCCATGGGCCGATCTGCAGGGCCAGCTCGCGCCGCATGACCCACAGGGTAGCGGGCACATCCATCCACGGACGGTACGGTTGCACGCCGTCTGCCAGCGCCCCCACCATGTGATACCCGACCGGCAAAACCACCAGTCCCAGGCCAAAGACCAGGTCGGCCCCGGTGCGCTCGAGGACTTCAATACTGCTTTGCAAATGATCGGGCAACCACAGGTCGTCGTGGTTCAGGAATGCCAGATAGGTGCCGCGTGCCAGGCTGACGCCGAGATTGTTGGGCCCCGTCTGCTCGCCGTAATTGGTTTCCAGATTCACAAAGCGGATACGCGCGTCGCCGAACGCGGCGACCACCTCGGCGGTATCGTCGGTGCAGCAATCGCCGACAATAATCAGTTCCCAATCCTGCACGGTGCTGGCGAGTGCCGACTGAATAGCGTACCCGAGGATATTGCTCCGGTTATACGTGGCCATGACAATGGAAACGAGCGGTTGTTTCTCCGGCTGCATGGCAGGCCTTTTCAAATAGACAAACAAAAAATGCCGCTCAAATACATTGAGCGGCATTTCGCGATGGACGAATGCAGTATGTTGCTGGCGCTCGCCAGCAAGCATCTGTCCTTAGACGTTGAACAGGAAGTTCAGCACGTCGCCATCCTTGACGACGTATTCCTTGCCTTCGGCGCGCATCTTGCCCGCTTCCTTGGCGCCCGCCTCGCCCTTGTAGGCGATGAAGTCGTCATAGGCGATGGTTTGCGCGCGGATGAAGCCGCGTTCGAAATCGGTGTGGATCACGCCGGCCGCTTGCGGCGCCGTGGCGCCGACGGGGATGGTCCAGGCGCGCACTTCCTTCACGCCTGCCGTGAAGTAGGTTTGCAGGCCCAGCAGCTTGTAGCCGGCGCGGATCAGACGGTCCAGGCCAGGCTCTTCCATGCCCATGTCGGCCAGGAAAGCTCCCTTGTCGGCATCGTCCAGGTCGGCGATTTCCGCTTCCAGCGCCGCGCAGATGGCGACGATGGGGGCGTTTTGCGATTGCGCATAGGCCGTCAGCTGGTCCAGCAGCGGGTTATTCGTGAAGCCCGAGTCGGACACGTTGGCCACGAACATGGCCGGCTTGGCCGTGATCAGGCACAAAGGCTTGATCAGTTCCATTTCGTCGGCGTCCAGGCCCATCGCACGCACGGGTTTCGCGTCGTTCAGGTACGGCATCATGCGTTCCATGATGGCCAGCAGCTTGGCCGCATCCTTGTCGCCCGAGCGGGCTTTCTTGTTTTCGCGGTGGATGGCTTTTTCCACGGTGCCCATGTCGGCCAGCGCCAGTTCGGTCTGGATAACTTCGATATCGTCGAGCGGGTTGATCTTGCCTGCCACGTGGATGACGTTGTCATCTTCGAAGCAGCGCACGACGTTGACGATGGCATCCGTTTCACGGATGTGCGACAGGAACTGGTTGCCCAGGCCCTCGCCCTTCGATGCACCCGCCACCAGGCCGGCGATGTCGACGAATTCCACGATGGCGTTGACCATGCGTTCCGGCTTGACGATGGCGGCCAGCGCATCCATGCGTGGATCCGGCACTTCGACGACGCCGACGTTCGGCTCGATGGTGCAGAACGGATAGTTTTCAGCCGGAATGCCGGCTTTCGTCAGTGCATTGAACAGGGTGGACTTGCCGACGTTCGGCAAGCCGACGATACCGCATTGGAGACTCATGGGAAAACCTTTAATAATCAAAGCACATGGCGCCGTCTATCGGCGTGCTTGCCGTGCTGTTAGGGAAAACGGGGCGATTGTTCACCCTTTTCCGGGGATAGTGCGTGTGCTGCATTTCAAGGGGTCAATTGTACCCGTGTCCCGCGCGCTTCAACAGTCCGATGATGGGCAAATGACGCCAAAACAGTCGTATCGTGACGCCATCAGGCCCTGTTCTCAGACCGTATGCAGCTTCATGGTCGCCGCCTCGAACTTGCCTTCGACGATCTGCGGCATGACTTGCAAGGATTTTTCTATCGCTTGCTCGATCAGCTCCTGGTCTTCGCGGCGCGGGCGGTGCAGCACGAAGTCAGCCACCTGCTGCTGCAGGCTCAGGGTGCGCGGATGGCCGATACCCAGGCGCAAGCGCCAGTAATCCTGCGTGCCCAGCGCGGCCGTGATGTCCTTCAAGCCATTATGGCCGCCGGCCGAGCCGCCCTTCTTCAGGCGCGCGATGCCGGGCATCAGATCGAGTTCGTCGTGCACGACCAGCACTTCATCGGCGGCGATCTTGAAGAAACGCGCCAGCGCGCCCACGGACTGGCCCGAGCGGTTCATGAAGGTCAGCGGTTCGAGCAGCCAGACTTCGTTGCCGCCGATGGAAGTCTTGGCCAGCATGGCGTTGTAGCGCGAATCGCGCTGCAAGCGCGTGCCGGGCAAGCTGTTGGCGAGGTTGTCCACCAGCCAGAAACCGGCATTGTGACGGGTTTGTTCGTATTCGGGTCCCGGGTTGCCGAGGCCGACGATCAGGCGTATGGGCATGGCTGTGTCTGCAGTGTAAAAACGTATTATCGGTGAAAACGGACAGAAAAAAACCCGTCCGGAGCGAACCGGACGGGTTTTTCCTTGCAACTACCGCATTGCTGCGGCGGCAAAATTACTTCTTGTCAGCAACAACTTCAGCAGCAGCGGCTTCAGCAGCAACGTGGCCAGCCGGTACCGAAGCGGTAGCGATGGTCAGGTTGGCGCCGTGGGTGACCGCGGTCACGCCAGCTGGCAGGACCAGGTCGCCAACGTGCAGCGAGTGACCGACGTCGATGTTCGACAGGTCAACGTTGATGAATTCTGGCAGTTGGCCTGGCAGGCACGAAACTTCGATTTCGTTGGCTACGTGGCTGATGGTCGCGCCGTGCAGTTTGACTGCTGGGGAAACGTCAGCGTTCGTGAAGTGCAGAGCAACTTTCACGTGGATAGCTTGCTTAGCGTCAACGCGTTGGAAGTCAGCGTGCAGAACCAGTTGTTTGTATGCGTGGACTTGGAAGTCGCGCAACAGAACTTGCTGGGAAACGCCGTCGATTTCCAGGTCCAGGATCGACGAGTGGAACACTTCTTTTTTCAGCGCGTGGTACAGGGCGTTGTGATCCAGCGAGATCAGCACTGGGGCTTCAGCGCCACCGTAGACGATACCAGGGGTTTGGCCGGAAATGCGCAGGCGGCGGCTCGCTCCGGAACCTTGCAATTCGCGTTTAAATGCGATAACTTTCATGTGAAACTCCAAGAAGAACAAGGCTTGCGCCTTGTGTTATGAAGATTCCCGCGACCAGGAATCTTCGAAAATGGGCGCATACGCGCCCCGAAAACTAAAATACTACGGCGCAACAGGCAAAAAGCCGGTCGCGCCGCAGGTGACGTTTGTTGCTGCTCTTGTCGAATTAATCGATAAAGAGGGAAATAACCGAATCGCCCTTGATGATGCGCTTGAACGTCTCGGCCAGCAGCGGCGCGCACGTCAATTGACGGATCTTGCCGCAGGCCAGGGCCGCTTCGGACAGGGGGATCGTGTCGGTCACGACCAGCTCATCGAGTGGCGAGGCCGAAATACGGTCGATCGCCGGGCCCGACAGCACCGCGTGCGTGCAATACGCCACGACTTTTTTCGCGCCGCGCTCTTTGAGCACTTCGGCAGCCTTCGTCAGGGTGCCTGCCGTGTCGACCATGTCATCCATGATCACGCAGTTGCGGCCTTCGACTTCACCGATGATGTTCATTACTTCCGACACGTTCGCTTTTGGACGACGCTTGTCGATGATGGCCAGGTCGCAGCCCAGGCGTTTTGCCAGAGCGCGCGCACGTACCACACCGCCGACGTCCGGCGACACCACCAGCAGATCCTGGTAGTTTTTCTTTTGCAGGTCGCCCAGCAAAATTGGCGAAGCGTAGATATTGTCGACTGGGATATCGAAGAAACCTTGAATCTGGTCAGCGTGCAAGTCCATGATCAGGACGCGCTCGACACCGGCTTCTTCCAGCATGTTCGCCACCACCTTGGCCGAAATTGCCACACGCGCGGAGCGTGGACGACGGTCTTGGCGGGCGTAGCCGAAGTAAGGAATCGCGGCGGTGATGCGGCCAGCGGAAGCACGTTTCAAGGCATCAACCATCAGCATGATTTCCATCAGGCTGTCGTTGGTTGGAGCACAGGTGGATTGCAAAACAAAAACATCCTTGCCGCGTACGTTTTCGTTAATCTCGACCATTACTTCGCCGTCGGAGAATTTCGAAACGTTTGCTTTACCGAGAGGGATGCCGAGGTTTTTTGCGACCCCCTCTGCCAACGCTGGATTCGCGTTGCCGGTAAAAACCATCAGGTTTTCGTAAGCCATGGGAGTCCCAAGAGGTGATATAGAAGTCTTGAAAAGCACTAACCGGGCATAGGCCCGGTCAGTCATTGTTTAGAATATGCCGCGTGGCGACATATCTGCTTTTTCCCGTACTGGACGCTAACTTCGCATCGACAGACTACGGTGAAATTTTGGCAGGGGAAGAAGGATTCGAACCTTCGCATGCTGGAATCAAAATCCAGTGCCTTAACCAGCTTGGCGATTCCCCTACGTTACTGACTGCTTGCCGTCATGTTGGCCAGTATTATACCGACTATTTGACGCTAAGCAAAATCTTTTTTTGCTCTTTACAACACCGTGAGCATCGGGTGGCGATTCAGCGCTTTTGCCTTCCAGGCGATCCAGATTGGTGGCACATTGCTGAGCACCGCATCCGCTTCTTCCTGACTGCCAAACGCACTAAACACACAAGCACCGGAACCAGTCATCCTGGCCTCACCGTAAGCACCCAGCCATTCTACCGCATCTGCTACCGGCTTGAAAAGACTGCATGCCACTTGCTGTAAAT
Organism: Janthinobacterium sp. SUN120; assembly: GCF_030397735.1. Lineage (NCBI taxonomy): Bacteria > Pseudomonadati > Pseudomonadota > Betaproteobacteria > Burkholderiales > Oxalobacteraceae > Janthinobacterium > Janthinobacterium sp. SUN120. Next base: position 222,808 of record NZ_JAPUBW010000006.1, read on the forward strand.
CATTCTTACCAAACCCGCCCGCATCGTTTCCTTCTGCGAGGTGCCTGGAAAAGTCCGCTATTGTGACGGGTTCGGTATTTCTCGTCAAGCCTTCCGCGCAAAAAATTGCGGCGGTAGGCACTTGCACGCCCGGCTCGATCACCACATACCAGCATTCGGGCGTGGCGACGGGCTGCAGGGCCTCGCCCACGCCTTCGGCAAAGGCGTTTTCGCCAAAGATGAAAAACGGGATATCGGCGCCCAGCGGCAAACCCAGCGCCATCAATTCCTCGCGGCTCAACCCCGCTTGCCACAGGCGGTTCAAGGCCATCAGGGCCGTGGCCGCGTCGGACGAACCGCCCCCCAGGCCGCCGCCCATGGGCAGCACCTTGTCGATGGCAATATCGACGCCGCGCGGCAAGGCGCCCGTACGGCGCAGCACTTCCGCCTGCAGCAGTTTCGCGGCGCGGATGATCAGGTCCTGCTCTTCCGGCACGCCGGCCAGTGCCGTCACGCGGCGGATCAGCGTGTCGTCGCGCAGCGCGAAGTGCAAGGTGTCGCCATGGTCGAGCAACTGGAACACCGTCTGCAGCAGATGGTAGCCATCGGCGCGGCGGCCGTTAACGTGCAGAAATAAGTTCAGTTTGGCGGGAGCCGGGCAATGATTCAGGGTCGTCAATGTCATGGTGCAGGTGTGGATGGGGCGGCATCGAGCACGATGCGCAGCGAGACGGCATCGGCCTGCGCGCTGGTGGTGCGTTCGGCATCGATACGCCGCGGTTGGGGCAAGGCGCCCGGTGTATTCTCAGCAGCATCTTGCCACGACACATAGCGCAAGCGCCAGCCGTCTTTGGTTGTCACGCTGTCATTGGCCGGTGACGCGACGAAGCGCTTGCCATCGGCGCCCACGGCATAACCTTGCAGCCAGTCGCGCAAGCCCGACACGGGCAGGGACCAGCCCAGCATCTGCGCGCTCAGGGTATCGACATCGGGCGCGCTGCGCGGCGCCTTGCCGCTTTGCGTCAACACGGCCTGCTGCGGCGTGACGGCGATCGTCGCCAGGGTGCTGCCGACGGGCGTATACAGGGTCACATCCGTGCGCGCGGCCGTCTGCAGCCAGTTGAAATTGACGGTGGCCGATTCGGGCTTGTCATCCTTCTGGTACACGACGTTCAAACGGCCCGTCAACTCCACCTGTTCCCGGTAGGGCGCCACGGCTTCGCCCGATGGCGCGGCGCCGGATGAAAAGGGAGAAGTCAGGGTCGAGCAGGCCGAGAGGGCCAGGCACAGGACCGTCAGGGGCAGGAAATGTTTGGACATGGGTTTGGACATGGACACAAGGAAAAACCAGCGCCATGGCGCTGGTTTTTCATAGTTGAGTTAATCGATTCAATCACAAACTGACATTCAAGCGCGCCAGGGTGCTTTTTAGCGCGTCGTTTTTCGGATCCTTGCCTTGCGCCTCGCGCCACAGCTTTTGCGCTTCGGCCTTGTCGCCCTTCTGCCACAGCACTTCGCCCAGGTGGACGGCGATTTCCGGATCGCTGCGCACGGCATAGGCGCGGCGCAGCGCGTTTTCCGCGGCCGCCAGGTTGCCCATGCGGAACTGCACCCAGCCCATGCTGTCCATGATGAACGGGTCGCCCGGCGCCATCTGCAAGGCTTTTTCGATCAGCGCATGGGCTTCCGGCAGGCGGATGCCCCGTTCGGCCAGCGAGTAACCGAGGGCGTTATACGCGTGCTGGTTGTCGGGCGCCAGCGCCATCACGCGGCGCAGGCTCGCTTCCATCAGTTCGAGTTTATCCAGGCGCTCAGCCAGCAAGGCATAGTCGTACAGCAGTTCCGGATTATCGGGGAAGCGCAGCAAGGCATTTTCCAGCACCGTATAGGCGCTTTGCACGTAGCCGGCATCGCGCAGGAATTGCGCGTCGACCAGCAGCACCTGCGCCTGGCTTGCCGGATCGTCCGTTTCGATTTCCGTCAGCGCCTTGCGCGCCGCATCGAGATTGCCGCCACGGGCGATCAGCTGGGCGCGGCGCAAACGCGCCTCGACATAACCGGCGGACGCGCTGTTGTCGATCTTGTCCAGCCAGGCGATGGCGCCGGCCGTGTCGCCGCGCGTTTCGGCGATCTGCGACAGTATCATCAGGGCCTTGAACGGATCGCGCGCGTCGCCAGGGGATTTGTCGAGCACGGCCAGGAAGCGCTTGAAGTACTGCTCCGCGCCCTTGGTGTCTTCCAGCTGCAACGCCACGATGCCGAGCGCATACAGGCCGCCCAGGTTGTCGGGCTGGCTTTTCAGCAGCAGCAGGAATTGGTCGCGTGCCAGCTCCAGCTGTTTTTGCTCGACCAGCAGGCGCGCATACGCGCCGCGCACTTCGACGGCGTCCGGATTCTTTTGCAGGAAGGCGGCCAGCACCTTGCCTGCCGCCTCGGGCTCGCCCGTCACCTGCGCCAGGGTCAGCGCGGCCAGCTCGGAGTTCGGCTTGATCGCCAACGCCTTGTTCGCTTCGCCGATGGCGCGCTCACGCTCGCCGATCGACAAGGCGCCCTGCGCCAGCACCAGGTGGGCTTCGAACATGTCCAGGTAGGGCTGCACCAGGCGCGTCACCATCGAATAGGCATACAGCTTGTCATTCGAGCGCGACAGGATCTGCTGCATCTGGAACAGGGCCACGCCGCGCGCGCCCGGCGGCGCATTGGCCAGGCGCTCGGCAAAAATCGGTTCTGCTTCTTCGATCTTGTCCGTCAGGACGACGAAGCCGAGGAAGAACTGGGTCGCCTCATCCGATTCGGGCGCCAGCTCGCGCCACAGGCGGATGGCCGCCAGCGCTTCGCCGCCCTGCTTGGCGGCCAGCGCCATTTCGGAGGCGCGGCGCGCCAGGCGCGGGTCGCGCGTCTGCTGCGCCGCCACCATCATCGTCACATACGGCCCTTGCCACTGGCCGCTCTTGAATTCCATTTCAGCCTTGGTCAGCTTGTACAGCAAATCGCTGCTCAACTCGACCTTGGGCAGCTTCTCGCCCTTGGCGTCGTCGCCGGACTCGATACCGGGCGCTGGCGGCGCAGCGGCCGCAGCGGGACTGGCCGCCCCATCGGCGGGGGCAACAGGCGTCTGTGCCATGGCATGCGTGGCCATCAGGGCGGACAAGGTTACAATGGCGAAAGCGTTTTTCAAAGGCTGATCCTGGCTAAACGGCAAAGTTTGATTCTACGCCCAACGCGGCTATCGCGTACTTCACGTATGTAACGAAATATATACGTCGTGGCGGCGTAGCGTGCCCGGGCCAGCCATCGGCCGGCGACCCGCCTGTTTTTTACCCGGTTTTCCACCATTCGAGCCCTATGCCAGAATTGCCAGAAGTCGAAGTCACACGGCGCGGTGTCGCGCCCCACATCGAAGGGCGCGCCGTGCGTGCCGTCGTGCTGCGCCGCGATGGCCTGCGCTGGCCCTTCCCCCCTGCCCTGGGCGAACAATTGTCGGGGCAAACCATCGGCCTGACGGGGCGGCGCGGCAAATACCTGCTGATCCACTTCCGCCACGGCACCCTGATCATCCACCTGGGCATGTCGGGCCATTTGCGCGTGCTGCCCACAGGGACGGAGGCGCAAAAGCACGACCATTTCGACCTCGTCGTGGAAGACGCGGACGGCAGCAGCCAGGTGCTGCGCATGACGGATCCGCGCCGCTTCGGCGCCGTGCTGTGGCATGACGAGGCCGACGGCCCGCTGGATGGCCACGCGCTGCTGCGCGGCCTGGGCACGGAACCGCTGGAAGGCGGCTTCACGGGGCAGTTGCTGTTCGAGAAAACGCGCAACAAGGGCACCAACATCAAGCAGGTGCTGATGGCGGGCGACATCGTCGTCGGCGTGGGCAATATCTACTGTTCCGAAAGCCTGTTCCGCGCGGGGATCAACCCGAAGACGCCAGCCCGGCGCATCGGCCTGGTCCGCTATGAGAAACTGGCGCAATCGATCCGCGACGTGCTGGCCGAAGCCATCGTGCAGGGCGGCAGCACCCTGCGCGACTTCATCGGCGTCAACGGCCAGTCCGGCTACTTCCAGCAGACGTATTTCACGTACAACCGCGCGGGCAAGCCATGCCGCGTGTGCGGCGCGCCGATCCGGCAAATCGTGCAGGGACAGCGTTCCACGTTTTACTGCGTGAATTGCCAGAAATAGCCACACTCACAGAGGGAGCCAGATGGTCAGAGACTTGGAACAATACAGCGCATGGCGGCAGGACGTGCAGGCCGCCTTGCAGGCATACCGGCAAGCCGCCAGCGCGGCGGGTCTGGTCGACGGCGCCTCCGCGCTGCGCCTGGCACGCTGTGGCTCCCGCCTGACTGACGACCGCCTGTCCGTAGCCTTCGTGGCGGAATTCTCGCGCGGAAAATCCGAGCTGATCAACGCCATCTTCTTTGCCGGCTATGGCCAGCGCATCCTGCCCTCGGGCGCGGGCCGCACCACCATGTGCCCCACCGAGCTGCTGTACGACGCGGCCTGGCCGCCATCGATCCGGCTGCTGCCCATCGAGACGCGCGCGCAGAACCTGTCGACCAGCGACTACCGCGACCTGCCCGCCGCCTGGGCCGTCCTGCCCCTGAACATCGAGGCGGGCGGCGACATGCAGGAAGCCATCCGCCAGGTCAGCCTGACGAAAAAAGTCAGCGTGGAAGAAGCGGCGCGCTACGGCCTGTACGACGCCGACGACGCGGATGCCCCCGCCATGCTCGACGAGGACGGCCAGGTGGAAATTTCCATGTGGCGCCACGCCATCATCAACTTCCCCCATCCGCTGCTGAAACAGGGCCTGGTGATTCTCGACACGCCCGGCCTGAACGCCATCGGCACGGAACCGGAACTGACCCTGAACCTGATCCCGAATGCGCACGCGGTGCTGTTCATCCTGGCGGCCGACACGGGCGTCACGCGCAGCGATATCGAAGTATGGCGCAACCATATCGGCGCCGGCGCGGGGCGCCTGGTGGTGCTCAACAAGATCGACAGCATGTGGGATGAATTGCGCGGCGATGCCGAAGTGGCGCAAGCCATCGAACGCCAGCAGGCCAGCGTGGCACATCTGTTGACGCTGGACGCCGGCCAGGTGTTTCCCGTCTCGGCGCAAAAGGCCCTGGTGGGCAAGATCAACCACGATGCGGCGCTTCTGGACAAGAGCCGTTTGCTGCCGCTGGAGACGGCCCTGTTCGAGGAGCTGATCCCCGCGCGCAAGGACATCATCCGGCGCCAGCTGGCGTTCGACCTGGACGCCATCGAGGCGGCGCAGCAGGTGCAGGCGGCGGCCCGCGCGCGCGGCATCGCCGAGCAGCTGCACGAGCTGCACAGCCTGCGCGGCAAGAACCAGAGCGTGATCGCGCACATGATGCGCCGCGTCGATATCGAGAAGAAGGAATTCGACAGCAGCCTGTTCAAGCTGCAGGCCACGCGCGCCGTGTTTACCCGCCTGTCGACGGAACTCTATACGAGCCTGGGCATGGACATCGTGCGCGACGATATCGATGGCGTGCGCGCCGCCATGCAGCGCAGCCGCTTTTTCACGGGCCTGCGCGAAGCCGTGCGCCAGTATTTCGAGCGCATCACCCGGAACCTGGATCGCTCGGAAGGCAAGACGGCCGAGATCACGGAAATGATGAACGTGATGTACCGAAAATTCGCCACCGAACATGGCCTGGCGCTGGCCTTGCCGATGCCGTTTTCGCTGGCCCGCTACCGCCAGGAGATCGCCGATATCGAAGCCGTGTACCACAAGCAGTTTGGCACGGCCACCCTGCTCACCACCAGCCGGGTCGTGCTGATGGAGAAATTCTTCGACACCATCGCCTCGCGCGTGCGCCGCAGTTTCACCAACGCCAACGACGACGCCAGCGCCTGGCTGAAAGTCATCATGGCGCCGCTCGAAGCGCAGATCGTCGAGTACAAGGCGCAGCTGAAACTGCGCTTTGCCTCGATCCAGCGCATCCACGACGCCACGGGCAGCCTGGAACAGAAAATCGCCGGCTTCGAGGCCAGCCTGGCGGCGCTCGAACGCGACAAGGCGCAGCTGGCGCAATTGCTCGCTGCCTTGCGCACCGTCAGCGCCACATAAAACACGCAACAACACGCCACAAGATACTGGAACTCTGCATGAAACGTCTGCTGCATCCGCTCTCGCCCGCCACGGGCGTGGCCCCCATTGAAGATTATATCGACCCGACTTTTTCCGCCACCGTCATCGCCTGGCAAAAGCAGCATGGCCGCCATGCGCTGCCGTGGCAAAACACGCGCGACGCCTACCTGATCTGGCTGTCCGAAATCATGCTGCAGCAAACGCAGGTCACCGCGGTACTCGGCTACTATGCGCGCTTCCTCGAACGCTTCCCTACCCTGCGCGATTTGGCCAGCGCCCCGGTGGAAGACGTGATGGCGCAGTGGAGCGGCCTCGGTTACTACACGCGGGCGCGCAACCTGCACAAGTGCGCGCAGCGCGTGGTGGCCGAATACGACGGCGTCTTCCCCAGCGACCCGGCCTTGCTGGCCGACCTGCCCGGCATCGGCCGCTCGACGGCGGCCGCCATCTCCGCGTTCTCCAGCGGCACGCGCGCGGCCATCATGGATGGCAACGTCAAACGCGTCTTCGCGCGCACCTTCGGCATCGCTGCCTATCCCGGCGAAAAACGGGTCGAGGAAGCCATGTGGCGCCGTGCCGAAGCGCTGCTGCCGGAGACAGGTATCGAAGCCTACACGCAGGGCCTGATGGACTTCGGCGCCACCCTGTGCACGCGCAGCAGCCCCGATTGCGGCCGCTGCCCGCTGCAGCCGCGCTGCGTGGCCTACGCCACCGGCCGCACCAAGGATCTGCCGGTGCGCAAACCAAAGAAAACCAGCCCCGAAAAACACGCCGTCATGCTGGTCATCATCGACGATGGCCAGGTGCTGCTGGAGCAGCGCCCAGGTTCCGGCATCTGGGGCGGCTTGCTGTCCTTGCCCGAACTCGATGGCCACGTGCTGGCCGGCGACGACTGTCCGCGCGACATCGATCAGGATGCGCTGACGCGCGCCGTGGCGCCGTTTGGCGCAATCGAGACGCAGGAACGGCTGCTGCCCATCGTACACGTCTTCACCCACTACAAGCTGCACATCGTCCCCTGCCGAATCACCCTGGCGCGGCGCCTGGCGCTGGCCGGGGAAGGCACGCACGTCTGGTACGACGGCGCGAAGATCGCCGATGCGCCGCTGCCCGCGCCCATCAAGAAACTGCTGCTGGACCTGTTCGGCGATGCGCGTTCGGCGCAGCGCAGCATGTTCTAGTGCGGCGTTTTGTACTGCTCGCGCTGGCGGCGCTGTGTCTGCACGGCGCCCATGCGGCGAACGACCTGCCCGAGGTAAGAATTGGCGTACTGGCCTACAAGGGCGGCGACGCCGTGCAGCAGGACTGGTCGTATGTGACGCGCCACCTGCAGGCGAGCATTCCCGGCATCCGTTTCATCCTGGCCGACTACGATCAGGCGGGCCTGACGCGCGCCGTGCAGTCGCAAGCCATCGCCTTTGCCATCACCAGCAGCGGCCATTACGTGGCGCTCGAACACAGCGATGGTGCCAGCCGCATCGCTACCCTGGAATCGCCATGGACGGAGTCACCGCGCCAGGCCATCGGCTCGGCCATCGTCGTGCGCAGCGCGTCGCCACTGCATGACCTGGCCGACCTGGCGGGCAAGAACGTGATGGCCGTGGCGCCCGACGCCTTTGGCGGCTACCAGATCGCCGCGCGCGAACTGCGCGAAGCGGGCATCGATCCCGCGCATGATTTTGCCAGCCTGCGCTACAGCGGTTTTCCCTCGCAGCAGATCGTCGACGCCGTGCGGTCAGGCCGCATGGATGCGGGCATCGTGCGCACCTGTCTGCTCGAACAGATGGTGGCGCGCGGCGAAGTACGCGCCGAGGAACTGCGCGTGATCACCACGCGCCCGATTCCCGGTTTTCGCTGCGCCAGCTCGTCGCGGCTGTATCCGGACTGGCCCTTCGTGGCCCTGCGCCAGACGCCGCCCGCGCTGGCGAAAAAAGTGGCGCAAGCCCTGCTGGCCATGCCGCGCACCGACGAAGGCTACAGCTGGACGGTACCCAGCGATTACCAGATCGTCGATGAGCTGTTCCGCGACCTGCGCATCGGTCCCTACGCCTATCTGGACAAGCTGACGTTCGAGACGGCGTTGCGCCGCTACTGGGGCTGGATGCTGCTGGTGCTGGCCTTGCTCGTCGCCTGGGCCGTGCACACGGTGCGCGTGGAATACCTGGTCAGCCGGCGCACGGAGCAATTGCGCGCCGCCCAGCACCAGCAGCGCGCGCTGGAAGAGCAGGCGCGCCAGCGCCAGGCCACGCTAGACCACACGGCGCGCCTGGCGATTCTGGGCGAAATGGCCAGCGCCATCGCGCATGAATTGAACCAGCCGCTGGCCGCCATCGGCAATTTCGCGCGCGGCATGGCGCGCCGCATCACGGCGGGTCGGCTCGATGCGGCGCCCCTGCTCGACGGCGCGCAAGAAATCGCCACGCAAAGCGAACGCGCGGGCGCCATCATCCGTCACATTCGCGCGATGGCACAAAAGCATCCCGCGCACAGCACGGCCTTCGCCCTGGCCGACGCCGTGGAGCAAGCCGTGGCCCTGTTCCGCGCAGCCCATCCGCAAGCCAATATCAGCTGGCGCCACGAGGCGGTCAGTGCGGCACCGCGCGTGCTGGCCGACCCGCAGCAAGTGCAGCAGGTGCTGCTCAATCTGCTCAAGAATGCGCTCGATGCACAGGTGGAAAACGACAATCCGCAACATGCCATCGGCGTGCTGCTGCACCGCGAAAACGGCGCCTGCACGGTGGCCGTGCGCGACGCCGGCTGCGGCCTGGAAGCGGCGCAGATGGCGCGTCTGTTCGAACCCTTCTTTACCACCAAGGCCGAAGGCCTGGGCCTGGGCATGTCGCTCAGCAAAAGCATCATCGAATCGTTCGGCGGCAGCCTGTCGGCGCACGCCAACGCCGATGCGCCAGGCTTGACGGTCTGGTTCCGCCTGCCCGAAGATACCGGCCTGGAAGCAAACAAGGACACACCATGAATGAAAGCGATGCGATCATCTTTGTCGTCGACGACGACGCCGCCATGCGCCGCTCGCTGGCCTATCTGTTCGATTCGGCCGGCTGGCAAGTGCAGACGTTCGAGTCGGCGCGCGACTTCCTGCAGCGCTACGCTGGCCATGTGCCCGGCTGCCTGCTGCTCGACGTGCGCATGCCTTTGATGAGCGGACTGGAACTGCAACAAGAGTTAAACAATAGGACCGGGCACGCCATCTCCCTGCCAGTGATTTTCCTCAGCGGTCACGGCGACCTGGCCATGGCCGTGCAGACGATGAAGGCGGGCGCCTGCGATTTTTTGGAAAAGCCGTGTAAGGACCAGGTGCTGCTGGACGCCGTCAGCCGGGCCGTGGCCCGCAGCGTGGAAGAAAGCCGTAGCGCCGCCAGCGCGAATACGGCGCAATCGGCGCTGGCCAGGCTCACCGCGCGCGAGCGCGAGGTGGCGTTGCTGATGGCCGAAGGCAAAGCCTCGAAAGTCATCGCCCGCGAGCTGGGCATCAGCGACAAGACGGTGCAGGTGCACCGCCATAACACGATGGAAAAACTGGGCCTGCATTCAGCAGCCGAGGTAGCCCGGCTGCTGATGGCCAGCGGCGAGATTTAAGCCCGCACGATACGCGCCGGCAGCCCCTGCCGCACCGACGTGCCCGAGACGGGATCGACGAACACGTTCTTGTCGCCGCGGCTCGGGTCCGTCAATCCCAGGTCGTTCAGGTTGATGCCAGCGCCGATGGCCGGTTCATCGGGCTGGCGCAGCTTGCCGATGCGGTGGGCGCGCGCACCGTGCTCCTTGTGGCCGAAACCGTGTTCGACGGCGATCACGCCCCGCTGCACGCCATGGCGCAGCATCACCGTGGCCCTGGCCCTGCCGCCCGGCGTTTCCAGGTAAATGGCATCGCCATTTTCCAGCTTCAAGCGGGCCGCATCGTCGGGATGCACGGCGACCGGGTTGTCGGGATGGATGCCGCGCAAGCGCCGCGCACCGATGCTGTAGGAATTCTGCAGCGCCGATTTAAAGCTGATCAACTCGAACGGCCACTCGCTGGCCGGATAGGTTTTGCGCACGGGCGTACCGTCGGCAAACGCCGCCACTCGCCAGGCGGGCGTGCCGGGAAAACGCTTGCCGCTCAAGCTGTTCTTGCTCACGCCCAGACCTTCGTTGTACAGCATCATCGGTTTCAGATAGCGGTGCGTGGACCAGTCCTGCGGATACGGCGTCTCGTCGATCACGGGTGCAGGAGCTGCCGGTGCCTTGGGATTCGCCGGTGGCGGCAGGCGCAGGCCGAACATCTCGCCATAGCTCTGGTAGCGCCCTCCCCGCGCCAGCATGAAGGCCACCTTGCGCCACTCTTCCGGCTTCAAGGTGCGCTCCAGTTCGGGGCGGATGCGCGCCACGCCGGACAGTTCGATATCGTCGTCGCTAGCTTCTGGCACGGACGTTTTCCCTTGCCAGGCGATGTTGGCGCCGCCCCGCAGATACCAGTCTTCCGCGCGCTGCAAGGGGAAGCGCTGGCCATCCATGTCCTGCAAGGCTTCCGGACCGAAACCGGGCAAGTCCATCGTTTTCGCCAGCGCGATGAAGAACGATTCCATGCAGATGGTCTGGCCGTCCGGCGTCTTTTGCACGCGCGGTTCGACCACGGGCCAGCGCGCCGTGCTCATTTTGACTGGCATGCCGCCCCAGGCGCCAGCCCAGCCCCAGCTTTCATACAGCAAGGTATCGGGCAGCAGGTAGTCGGCAAACGCCGAGCTTTCATTGATGAAGGGGTCGATGGCGACGATCAGGGGAATCTTCTTCGGATCGGCCAGCTCCTTGCCGATCTGCGCGCGCAAGCCCGTGATGCCGTAGACGGGATTGCAGCTCCACAGAATCAGCGCCTTCAGGGTGTACGGGTAGCCGTTCATGGCGCTGGTCAGCCACTCGGTGGCCAGCGCGGGCGCATTCGGATACCACGGCGCCTTCGCCGGATACGCCTTGCCCGCTTCTTTCTTCAGCTTGAATTCCGAGGTTTTTTCATACGGCACATTGCGCCCGATCGGCATGCCGGCCGCCTTGATCTCGCCGTCGAAACTCTCGAGGTTATAGCGCGGACCGGGTCCCGCATCCTTGAAGCTGCCGCCGTTGACCAGGGTGCCGCCCTTGCGATTCAGGTTACCGATCAGGGTATTGAGCATGACCAGCGCATACGCGTTATAGAATCCCGCACCCGACATCATGCCGCCGTGCGCATTGACGGCGGCGCGCTTGCCATGGCTGGTGAGTTCCTGCGCCAGCCCTTCGATGATGTCGCGTGAAATGCCGCAGGCGGCCGCGTAATCATCCATGCTGTGGCGCTGCGCTTCCTCGTTGAGCATCGTCATGGCCGTCTTCAGGTGCAGCGGTGCGCCCGCCACGTCCAGCGGACCGTCGAAGAACAGGCGCGCCTCACCCTTGGCGGCATTGTGCGGCACGATCGCTTGCGTGGCGGAGTCGATCACGCAAAAGGCGTCGCCATCCTTGTAGCGCTCTTCTTCCGACAACTCCACCGCGCCCATATCCGACGCGCGCAGGTAGCGGCCATCGCGCGGATGGCCCTTCTCGTTAATGATCAAATGCGTGGCATTGCACCAGGCGGCTTCGCCCGCCGCTTCCGCCACCTTCAGGTTCGGCTGCACGAGGAAGTTGCGGTCATAGCGTTCGTGCTCGATGATCCAGCGGATCATGCCCATGGCCAGCGCGCCATCCGTGCCCGGCTTGATCGGTACCCAGCGGCTGCGGTCGCCCGCGGCCAGGCTGTCCGCGTTCGTCAGCACGGGGTCGACGACGACGTAGCTGAATTCGCGCTTGCCCGACCTTGCTTTCGCGATCAGGGTGCCCTGGCGCTTGAACGGGTTGCCCGCATTGCCCGGCGCCGTGCCGACGAACATGCAGAATTCCGTATTTTCCAGGTCCACTTTCGCGTGCGGCATCTTCTTCATGTCGCCGAACATGGCACCCGAGCCGCTGCGGTAGGCGCCGCCGCAATACGAGCCGTGGTTGACCAGGTTCAAACTGCCGTACGACTGCTTGAAAAAGCGCGTGCCGAACGCCAGACGGCCATCGTCGGTACTGCACATCAGGCCCACCTGATTCACTTGCGGGCCCAGTTCCGGCTGCGCCGGATCGATCGGCTTTTCCAGCTCGCGCAAGGCGCGCAGTCCCTGCACGTGGCCTTCGCCAAACAGGTCGCCGCCTTCCGTCACTTCCTTCACCAACTGGTCGAAGGCGATCGGTTCCCACTGGCCGCCGCCGCGCGGCCCTACACGCTTCATGGGCGCCAGCACGCGGAACGGCGACTCCATCTGTTCCAGCACGCCGTTGCCGCGGCCGCAAGCCGTCGAACGGCCCTTCAGCCCCTTTTCCTGGAAGCGCGACAGCGAGACAAAACTGTCACGGATCGAGGTTTGATACGGCAGCGCCGGGTCGGCCGACAGGGGGCTGTAGGGATTGCCGGCCACGCGCAGCACCTTGCCGCCTTTTTTATCGAGGCGCACGCGCACGCCGCAAAACGTGGTGCAGCCCATGCACATGGTGTAGCTCACTTGCTGGTCGGGATTGACCGTCAGCTTGCCCGTGGCCGTATCGACGGAAAACTCGGGCGGCAGGGAATTGCCATGCAGTTTCTGCACGGGTTTATCCTTGCCCAGCGCATGGTCGACCATGCGGCCGGCCGTGGTGGAAAAGCTGGCGGCAAACGCGGCCAGGCCGCCGCCGATGGCGCCGTAGCGCAACAGCTTGCGGCGTTTTTCGTTTTCGTCGTCAGGGACGTCGTTGTGTGCGTTGTTGTGTATTTGATCGTTCATTTTTGACTCCTCAGTGCGTGGCCATGACGGGACGGCTGCGACCAGCGACGACGCGTCCCGCCCATGGCAAAAATTCCAGCATCAGCAACAGCAGCGCGATCCACAGGCCGGCCGTGCCAATAATGCCCAGCAAGCCATCGTTCCCCATCGGCAGGTGGTAGTCGTACAGGCCTGCGCCCGTCTTCGGAATCGTCTGGCCGCCGATAAAAATCGTCCAGCGCATCATCCAGGCGCTATGCAGCGCGATCAGGCCATTGGCCAGGCCACTCGTGGCCGGACGCCAGATGGCCAGCGCCATCGGCACGATGGCCGACAGCACGGCCCAGACGGCCGTGAACTGCCATTGCGGCATACCCGCCACCTGCGTAAAGGCCATGCTGTGGCTGGCGCTCACGCCGGAGAGACTGACGAACAGCCAGCCGCCGCCCAGTGCCAGCACCAGCGCCAGCGACAGGGCCAGCGCGCGGTTCAAGGACACTTCCAGGGCCTGGTCGCGACCCGGCAGGAAGCGGTTGAACAGCAGCGCCAGGCCCACGGCCCCGACAAAGGCCGTGGCGGCAAATTGCGCCGGAAGGAAAGGCGTGAACCACAGGGGACGGGCACGCACCACCATCACTTCCATGCCCGTGTACAGGCCCACGACGAAGGCGGCCAACAAGGTGAAGGCAGCGGCGACGCGAATGGCCCGCAAGGATGCGGCGCCGCCGCGCCCCAGCAAACGGTAGGCGAGGGCCAGGCGGTCCTGGCCCTGTCCCCGCGTGGCGAAATCCACGCGCAGCGCCAGCCACGCGTACAGCATCAGACAGCCCAGATACAGAGGAATGAAGAACGAACCCCACGACATCCACGACTGCGGCTGGAAATAAATGTAGAAGTGATAGAAGCGGCCCGGCCCGTGCAAATCGGCCAGCAGCGCCACGGGCGCCGTCATGCCGCACACGAGGGATGCCAGCAGCGCGATGCGTCCCAGGCGTTCATACGCCTTGCGGCCAAAGACGAAGTACGGCAGGGTCAGCATGAAACTGCCATAACTGAGGCCGATGAGGAAAAAATACTGCACCGCCCACGGCAGCCATGCCGCTTCGCGCGTGACGTTGAGAATTTCGGTGATGTGGCTGTCCATGGTTTATTTCCCGTGTTTGCTCGGTTGCCAAAGAGTCGCTTCGCCCTCGACGTGGCCGGCGAAGTGCGTGTCCAGTCCCAGGTAAAACACGTGGGGCTGGGTGCCCTGCTCGGGTTTCAGCACCTTCACCTTGTTCTCGGTCAGCAGCTGGTGCACCACGCTGTCCGGATCATTCAGGTCGCCGAAGATGCGCGCGCCGCCCACGCAGGTTTCCACGCAGGCGGGCAGCAAGCCTTCGTCGACCCGGTGCGCGCAGAACGTGCATTTGTCGGCCTTGCCCGTTTCGTGGTTGATGAAGCGCGCGTCGTACGGGCAAGCTTGCACGCAGTAGGCACAGCCCACGCAGCGGTCGCCATCGACGACGACGACGCCGTCCTTGCGCTGGAACGTAGCGCCCACGGGACAGACGGGAATGCAGGGGGGATTGGCGCAGTGGTTACACAGGCGCGGCAGCATGTAGGTGCCGCAGCGGTTCTCTTCCTTGACTTCATAGGTCGAGACGATGGTGCGGAAGCTGTTTTCCGGCACGGCGTTTTCCATGATGCAGGAGACCGTGCAAGCCTGGCAGCCGATGCATTTCTGCACATCGACCACCATCGCCCAGCGCTGGCCGCCTTCGCCCTTGGTGGCCGCCTTGCCTGGCAGCGGCGCGATGGCCGCCCCGATGGTTACGGCTGGCAAGGCGCGCAAGAAACTGCGGCGCGATTCAATCATGACACTCTCCTTGACTATGGGCGGCAAGCCCTTGTTGACTTGCTGCCATGATAGAAAAGAAGGCGCTACGGGGGTATTGGGGTGATCGGGTGGGGACCTAGATGATCATGCCAATTGACAGGGGAGAGGAATGGGGGTAATGGCCTTACAACTCGTCGAGCGAATACAGCCGGCGATGCTCGCGAATCGCGTAGCGGTCTGTCATGCCGGCGATGTAGTCGGCGATCTTGCGCGCCTGCTGCGTGACCGTGCCATCCCTGTTATGACCAATAAGCTGATAGTCGGGCGGCAGCAGGGCCGGTTCGTCCATGAAGCTGTCATACAGTTCGCGCACGATGCGGCTGGCCTTCACGCGCATGCGGTTGACCTGGTAGTGGCGGTACAGGTTTGCGCGCAAAAAGCGCTTGAGCTCCGTCGCATCCTTGCGCATGGCGTCCGAAAAACGGATCAGCGGAGGACTGGCGCGCACTTCGCTGACGTCGCGGGGAGCGGCGTCCGCAATCAGGGACGTCGACGTGACGATCAGATCGTCGGCCAGGGCCGTGATCAGGCGGCGCAGGGTTTCGTAGATGGCGCGCCGGCCCGACAGGCCGGGGAACGCCTGCTGCACCTCGCGCCACAGGCGACCGAAGAATTCCACCTCTTCCAGCTGGGCGATGGTGATCAGGCCGGAACGCAGGCCGTCATCGATATCGTGGCTGTTGTAGGCGATTTCATCGGCCAGGTTCGTCAGCTGCGCTTCCAGGGTCGGTTGCGTGCGGTCGATGAAGCGCTGGGCGACGGGACCGAGTTCGCGCGCATGCGCCAGGGAGCAGTGTTTCAATATGCCTTCGCGCGTCTCGAACATCAGGTTCAAGCCATCGAAGGCACCGTAATGCTCTTCCAAGGTGTCGACCACGCGCAGGCTTTGCAGGTTGTGCTCGAAGCCGCCGTGCGCCTGCATGCACTCGTTGAGCACGTCCTGGCCCACGTGGCCAAACGGCGTATGGCCCAGGTCATGCGCGAGCGCGATGGCTTCCACCAGGTCTTCGTTCAGGCGCAGGTTGCGCGCAATCGAGCGCCCCACCTGCGCCACTTCCAGGCTGTGCGTCAAACGCGTGCGGAACAGGTCGCCCTCGTGATTGAGGAACACCTGGGTCTTGTATTCGAGGCGGCGGAAGGCCGAGGAATGGATGATGCGGTCGCGGTCGCGCTGGAACTGGCTGCGCGAGGCGTGCGGCGCCTCGGCAAAGCGACGTCCCTGCCCCTGTGCCGAGTGGGCCGCATACGGGGCGAGGAAGTCTTCTGGCAGCATGTTATTGCACTCCGGCGGCCAGGGTGGCCAGCACCAGTTCGTGCGGCGCGGACGTGATGTTCGGGCTTCCCAAGGGTTTCAACAGGATGAACTTGATGGCGCCGCCCTCGTTCTTCTTGTCCACTTCCATCAGCTCCAGCCAGCGCTCGACACCGAGGTCCGGCGCCTTCACCGGCAGGCCGGCGGCGGCGACCAGCGCGCGCACGCGCTCGACGGCCGCCTGGTCGATATAGCCCATGCGGCACGACAGGTCGGCCGCCATCACCATGCCGCAGCCGACGGCTTCGCCGTGCAGCCAGTGGCCGTAACCGAGGCCCGCCTCGATGGCGTGGCCAAAGGTGTGGCCGAAGTTCAGAATGGCGCGCAAGCCGCCTTCGCGCTCGTCCTGGCGCACCACGTCGGCCTTGATTTCGCACGAGCGGGCGATCGCGTAAGCCAGCGCACCCTTGTCGCGCGCCATCAGCTTGGCCATGTTCGCCTCGATCCAGTCGAAGAAGGCCGCATCGATGATGGCGCCATGCTTGATCACTTCGGCCAGGCCCGCCGACAGCTCGCGCGCCGGCAGGGTTTCCAGGGTCGAGGTGTCGGCGATCACGGCGCGCGGCTGGTAGAAGGCGCCGATCATGTTCTTGCCCAGCGGGTGGTTGATGCCCGTCTTGCCGCCGACGGAGGAATCGACCTGCGCCAGCAAGGTGGTGGGCACTTGCACGAAACCGATGCCGCGCATGTAGCTGGCCGCCGCATAGCCGGTCAGGTCGCCGATCACGCCGCCGCCCAGGGCCACCAGGGTGGTCTTGCGGTCGCATTTATTGGCCAGCAGCGCGTCGAAGATCTGCATCAGGCTGGCCCAGTTTTTATATTCTTCGCCGTCCGGCAGGACGATGCTGATCACTTCGCGGCCATCGCTGGCCAGCGCCGCTTGCAGGCGGCCCAGATACAAGGGCGCGACAGTGGTATTGGTGACGATGGCCACCTTGTGGCCGCTGATATGGCGCAGCAGCGCATCGGCGTCGGCCAGCAGGCCGGGACCGATGGCGATCGGATAACTGCGCTCGTCGAGGTCTACGCTCAACAACATTTTGGATTGCTCGTTCATCGAAGGCTCTGCATGAATGACGCAATTGGGCGAGGCCTCGCATTCGAGGCTGGCCAGCTGCATCAGGATGGTCTGAACCATCGATTGTACGTTAGGACGGCCCGTGTCGATCACAATGTCGGCCACTTCCATGTAATGGGGCTCGCGCTGCGACGTCAATTCCTCCAGCTTGCGGCGCGGGTCGGCCGTCTGCAGCAGGGGGCGGTTCTTGTCATGGCTGGTACGCGCAAGGATGTTGCTGACGCTGGCGCGCAGGTAGACGACCGTGCCCCGCTCCTTCAGGTAGGCGCGACTGTCGGCGTTGAGGATGGCCCCGCCGCCGGTGGCCATGACGATGCCTTCCTGGGCGCTCAGGTCGCGGATGACTTCGGCCTCGCGCCGGCGAAAGCTGGCCTCGCCCTCGATTTCAAAGATCCACGGGATGGTCGCTCCCGTGCGTGCCTCGATCTCGTGGTCGGAATCGACAAAGCGCAAGCCCAGCTTGCGGGCCAGGATGCGCCCGATCGTGGTTTTGCCTGCGCCCATGAGGCCTACTAAAAACAGATTTTGCATGTGCTGCGACAGTTAATTTGGATTACGACAATCAGTGGCTTGCCCATACGGACTCAGGACGCCTGGAGGTGAAACATCCACGCGGTTAAAGTCCGTAGCCAGCCCCGGAAGCAAAGTGTAACCGACATAAGTTGCCTCCGTCCCGGAACTATTGCCACGAATCGTCAATTCGACGTCCAGCCAGTTGGCCCTGTCGCGCGGATAAGTCAGGGTAACGATCGCCGTTCCCGAGCTGTCGGTCTTGCCACCGGTCGACAGATTGAGCGGAATGCCCGGGTCGAGACGGCCATTGAGGTTGAAGTCGTTATTCGGATTGAAGGTGCCGCTGCGGTCCCGGTCTTCATTGTCACAGGCGTTCGCTGTCCTCACGACTATCCACGACTCGGCAATCTGGGAATATTGCAGATAGCCTTTGTAATAATAGCGGGGCCAGGCAGCGGCCGTGATGATCACGTCCGGCACGGGGTTACCGGCGGCGTCCGTCACAAACACGCTATACGTCTTGCGATAGGTGCTGCTGTCGGAGGCGTCAAGCGCATTGCCGCTGCCGGCGCTGATGAACAGCGATTTCTTCGTCACCGTCAGCTTGACCGCGGCGGCATTGCTCGATACGCCCTGCAGTTGCGCCTTGACAACGACGCCATCGACACCGGTAGTCCCCTGCCCCGCGATGTAGCTGACCGTGGCCACGCCATCGCTGTCAGTGGTGACCAGCGAAGGCGAACTCAGGGAACCATTGCTGGCGTCGGCCTGGATCGAGAAGCTCACCTGTGCATTCTTGACCAGGTTGTTTTCCACCGAGCCATCGCGTACGACGGCGCGCAAGGCGCTGCGCTGCGCCGTACTGCCGGCCGTATTGGCGCCGATGACTGCCGGGTCGGCTTGCAAGCTGATCGTGGCCTGGGCCGTCAATGGCGCAACGAACTCCACTTCCGACTGCACCAAGGCGCCGCTGCCTTCGTACTTCGCCGTCAGGGCGGTCAGGCCGGCGCCGCTGGCCTGTACGTAGGCGATGGCATTGCCTCCCACCAGCGCCAGCGGCGCCTGCAATGGCGTGCCGCAGGCGGCATCCTGATAGATGGCGCCGCGCGATGTACTGAAACGCACATTGCCCGTTTGTGGCACGCCCGCCACATCGCTATGCACCGTCACCGCATAGCAGGTGTTCGTGTTCAAGGTGCTCAACGCAACATTGCTACCCGACACGGCATTGATCGTGAAATTTGATGCATTAATTGCAATTGGCAACACGACGCTATCCCCCTGCGCCTTGACGCTGATGCTGTCGCTGCTGCCCACCTGGGCATTGTAGCTCAACACCAACTGGCCGTTGTTGTCGGTCAGTGCGGGACTGGCGCCGCCGCCCTTGACCGTGAGGGCATTGCTGCGGGCGCTAAAGGTCACCGGCTTGCCGACGAGGGGATTGCCGCTCGAATCGACCAGCTTGACCACCATGTCGGTGCTCGTCTTCAGGTTCACCGTCGAAAAGGCATTGATGACCAGCCGGGTGCCGCTGACGCCGATGTCCGTGCTGGCCGTTTGCGCGCCTGCGCTGGCCGTGACCTTGATCGTGCGCAAGCTGGCATCGCCCCCCGTATTCAGGCTGACCTGCGCCTGTCCCAGCGCATTGGTATTGACCTTGGTCGCGCCCAGCGCGCCCGAGTCGGCGCTGAACGTCACGCTGGCATTGGGCACAATGGCATTGTTGGCATCCTTGACAAAGGCGATCATGTTGACGGCGGTACCGCCCGATGAAGCGAGGGTGCCACCGGAAGAGGTCAGCAGCAAGCTGGCAATGCCGGAGGTGACGGGCACCACTTTCACCACCACGGGGGCCGATTCAACACCGCCGCTGCTGGCCTTGATGGTAATGTCGCGCAAGCTCGCATCGCCTTTCACGCTGAGTTTTTCCGTCACCGTGCCATTGGCATCCGTCACGCGGTTGGTATTGCTGATGGTGCCGGAACTGGCAGTGAAGGTCACCGTCTGGCCTGTCATGGCATTATTACCAGGATTTTTTACCACGGCAGTCAGTACGACTTCCGTGCCATCCGCGCCCGAGGCAACAATCGTTGTTGCGCCAGCAACCAATACCACACTGCCAACGCCGGCATTCGCGCCATCCTTGACGCCCAGGGTCGGATCACCGCCACCGCCGCCACAGGCGGCCAGCAAGGCGCCCAGCGCCAGCAAGACCAGCCAATTCGATACCCGACTCCAATAAGTGTTGCTCCAAGATACATTCCGCATAGTCGCCATCAGTCCGCTTTCGTTTGCATTGTTACTTAAACGTAAAGATGTGACATTAACGTGTTGCTGGCCGATCTGCCACTATTTTCGGCGTAATAAACACCATCAGTTCGGTTTTTTCTTGACTGCGGCCCGTGCTGCGGAAAAAAACACCAAGTACGGGGATGTCGCCCAGCAGCGGCACCTTGCTGTCCGTGCCCCGCTCGGATTGATGATAAATGCCGCCCAGTACCACCGTGCCGCCATCTTCCACCATCACTTGCGTGCGCACGTGCTTGGTGTCGATGGCGAAGCCGGAGCGGGTTTCCTGGCCCACGCTATCCTTGTTGACATCCACTTCCAGCACCACGTTGCCGTCCGGCGTGATCTGCGGCGTCACTTCCAGGCGCAGATTCGCCTTGCGGAAGGTGATCGACGTGGCGCCGCTGCTGGTGGCCACCTGGTACGGCAGCTCGATGCCCTGTTCGATCAGCGCCAGCACCTTGTCGGCCGTCACCACGCGGGGGCTGGAAATGATCTTGCCCCTGCCGTCCGCTTCCAGCGCGGACAATTCCAGGTTCAGAAAACGGTTGGCGGCCGCCGAAAACAGGCTCAGGGCGAAACTGGCCGGCTGCAAGCCATTGATACTGGCGGCCGGCAAGTTGACAAACTGCGTGTTCGGCACGAAGGCGCCGGCGCCGGCCACCGTTTGCCCCGTCGCCTCGCCCACGCCCTGGTAACTGCCGCCGATGGCCGCGCGGCGCCCGCTGCCGCCCAGGGAAAATCCGGGCACCTGGCCTGCCGCCAGGCGCTGGTCCGTAAAACCGAGGCGCGCGCCCAGATTGCGGCTGAAACTGTCATTCGCCTCGACGATGCGCGCCTCGATCATCACCTGCCGCGTGGCAATATCTGTCTTCGCGATCAGTTGACGGATCTGTTCCAGGCGCGCCGGCACGTCGGTGACGAACAATTGATTCGTGCGCGGCTCGATCAGCACGCTGCCGCGGCGCGACAGCAGGCGGCTGCGCCCTTCTCCCGCGTCCAGGGCGAACACCGTGCGGAACGCTTCGGCCTTCTGGTAATTGAGCTGGAAGATGGCTGACTGCAAGGGTTCCAGTTCGGCGATCTGCGCCCGCGTTTCGAGCTCCAGCTTTTCGCGCGCCAGCATTTCCTCGCGCGGCGCGATCCACAGCACGTTGCCATTGCGCCGCATGTCCAGCCCTTTCGCCTGCAGCAGCACGTCGAGCGCCTGGTCCCACGGTAAGTCGCGCAGGCGCAGGGTCACGTTGCCCGCCACGCTATCGCTGGCGACGATATTTTGCCCCGACGCATCAGCCAGGATGTGCAGGGCCGCGCGCACGCCCACGTTCTGGAAGTCGACGGAGATTTTCTCGCCAGCATATAAACGCGGCGCCGACACGTGCACCACGGCTTCCTGGGCAAGACTGCTGGCATGCAGACACAGCATGGCGGCCAGCAGCACGCGGCGCGGCCTCATGGCGCCGCCTCGGGCAGGCTGGCCTTCGCACCCACCCCCGCCGCCTGCAAGGCCAGGCTGCCGCGCCGCTCGCGCCAGGGACCACCCGCCTCGCGCAGCAGTTCACGGTACTGCAGCGCCTGTTCACTGATATCCGTCACCACGCCGTGGTCTTGCCCCAGATACTGGCCCACCGCTACCCGGTACACGCGCTGGCCCGCCAGCAGCAGTGCGCTCAGGCGTCCGTCCTGTTGCACGCTGCCGACCATGCTGATGGCCGGCAAGGCCACGCTTTCCAGCGGTTCGCGCACGCGCCGCGGGTCGGGCCCCGCCACGGCGCCCCGCTGCCCCGGCGCGCCGGCCGACGGCAAGGCGCCAAAAGGATCGGCCAGGGCGGCGGCCGCGTACGGCTGCGGCGCGACAGCGGCAAGCGGACGCCATGCCGCAGCGGCTGCGCCCGCCTTGGGCGCCAAGGCCTCTTGCGGGGTCCGCTCCCCCGCTGCAGGCAAGCGATACGCGTGCAGCACGGCATCGAGGGTCAGCAGACGATCCTTGCCGAGGGTCAAGGCCAGCCCATGCACCGTGACGATGCGCGGCAGGCGCGCCAGGTCCGCCAGCAGCGCGCCCATGGCGTGGTAGCCGCCGCGCAACTGTATGGCGATCGGCAAGGCGACATACGGCGCTTGCGGCTGGGCCGCACCGGGCTTGAACAGGGAAAATTGCAGGCCGCGCGACTGGCCTGCGGCATTGATCTGCGTCAACAGCAGCGCCATCGCCTGCTGGTCGGGCAGCTGCTGTTCCAGCAAGGCCAGCTCGGCGCCGGCCTGGCGCTGCTGTGCGCGCCAATGCGGCAACTGCTGCGCCCTGGCTTGCGCCGACAGATACGCGGCACGCAAGCGGACCTCCTCGTCTTGCCCCGCCTGCATGGCCGCAAACAGTCCATCCAGCCACGCAAGGTGCAGCAGGGCCGCCACCAGCGTCGCGGCCAAGGCAGCGCAAGCGAGGCGCGCGGGTAGCGGCCACAGCGACGCGATCTTCAAGCTCAGCATGATCAACCTCCAGGACTAGGGTGCCAAAGCCAGCCGTACCGTCCATTCCACGGCGCCATCGGCCGCGCCGCGCACTTCCACCAATTCCGGCCGGGACCAGGGCGCCGCCTGTTCTAGCCCCAGCAGCAATGCCGCGACCTTGTCCTGCGACGCAGCCTGCCCCTGCAAGCGCACCATCGCTGTTTCCTGGCGCACACTGTGCAAGGCTACGCCAGCCGGCATCGCCCGCGCCAGCGCGTCCAGCATGCGCACCCAGGCATTGCGTTGCTGTTGCAAACTGGCCATGGCTTGCTGGCGCAGCAGCAGCGCGGCCGTCTCGCCCTGCACCCGCTGACCCGCGACAAGCACGGCATCGACTTGCTGCATGGCACTACGCCAGCCCTCCTGGCGGCGCTGTTGCGCGTCGAGCTGGTACCGCAGCCAGGCGCCCGTCGCCACGGCCAGCAGCAGTCCCAGCAGCGCTCCGCCCGCCAGTTGCCACAGCAGCAACTGAATACGCCTGCGCCGCGCCGCGGGGCGATACGGCAACAGGTTGATGCGCTGCACTTGCGCCCGGACCGTCATCGGGCGTACCTGTGCAGAGCCAGGCCCCAGGCCAGCTGGTAGGCCACGCCACCGTCGGGCAGAGCTTGCCAGCCACCCTGCGCGAGCGCCGCCTGCAAGGCCATTGCCTCGCTATCCATGACGACGGCCTGCAAGCCCGCCGCCGTGGCCGCATCGAGACGGCGCTGCACGCTGGCGCGCCGCGCCGCCACCAGCAACACGTCGACCTCCTTGCCTGTTGCGCCAGCCAGCGGCGGCGCGGGGCCGAGTATGAAAAAATCCAGGCTGGCGTCTTCCAGCGCAAACGGCATGTATTGGGCCGCTTCCAGTTCCACGAGGATTTCCTGCTGTTCCTCCGGCAATCCGGCGGGCAGGCGGATCGCATGCGTGATCAGGGCCGTGGCCGGCATGGCCAGCGCCACCCGCGTGCAGGCGCTGCCACTGTCGCGGTGGGCCTGGCGCAAGGCATCGGCCAGGCCCTCCGTGTCCTCGACATTGCCTTCCAGTATCACGCCGGGCGTCAGCGCGGCGGCGCCGCAATGCCGGCACGACAGTCTTCCCCGCCTGCGCCTCAACTCGACCACGCGTACGGCATCGTCTGCGATGTCGACGCCCAGCAAGCCGATGCCAAGAAAATTGCTGATGGACATGTTTTTCATAGAGAAACGTCAGCGTGGGAGAGGTTCCTGCCATCCGACAGCCTAGTCCCGGCGGCGCTGGCTTGTAAATGGATTTCAGGCCGGAGTCTGCGGCGCGCGACGCCTATCTGGCCAAGCCGTGATCTGGCGCAGAATAATTGTTACCAAATCCTGGTTGCCAGCGGGCCAATACACGCTTATATAGAGTATCGGCAAGTTTCGACACTCCCCCCGGCCAGCGCCACGGCGCGCTGCCACCCCGGCAAGCTCGCTTATAATTGGCCGGCATAATTAACCGAAAGACATACGACGCATGACATCTTCAAAATCCGCTGGCCCCGCTGGCTCGAAGCCGCCCACCAAGGGCAGCAAACCCAAACGTTTCCTGCTGATGGCCCTGGTATCGCTGCTGGGCCTGGGCATCGTCGGCGTCTTGCTGGTGGTCTTTGGCCTGGCCATGGCGTATCCGAACCTGCCGGCGCTCGATACCTTGACCGATTACAAGCCAAAGATGCCGCTGCGCGTGTTCACGTCCGACAGTGTGCTGATCGGCGAATTCGGCGAAGAGCGCCGCAACATGGTGCACATCAAGGATATTCCCGATGTCATGAAGAAAGCCGTGCTGGCCATCGAGGATGACCGCTTCTATGAGCATGGCGGCGTCGATTACCTGGGCATCACGCGTGCGGCCCTGCACAACCTGACGGGCGGCGCCAAGCAAGGCGCGTCGACCATCACGCAGCAGGTGGCGCGCAATTTCTTCCTGTCCAGCGAACAGACCCTGAAACGCAAGGCGTATGAAGTCTTGCTGGCCTGGAAGATCGAGAAAAACCTCAGCAAGGACCAGATCCTCGAAGTGTATATGAACCAGATTTATCTGGGACAGCGTGCTTACGGCTTCGCCTCGGCCGCACAAATCTATTTCGGCAAGAACATCCAGGATCTCACCGTGGCGGAAGCGGCCATGCTGGCCGGCTTGCCGAAAGCGCCGTCGGCCTACAACCCCGTCGTCAATCCGAAACGCGCGCGCATGCGCCAGCAATACATCCTGCAACGCATGGCCCAGCTGGGCTACATCACGCCGGCGCAGTACGAAGAAGCGAAAAATGAAGAGCTGAAAGTGAAAACCGACAGCAGCGCCTTCGGCGTGCATGCGGAATACGTGTCGGAAATGGCGCGCCAGCTGGTCTACGAGCAATTCAAGGAAGATACCTATACGCGCGGCCTGAACGTCTACACCACCATCACCAAGGCCGACCAGGACGCCGCCTACATCGCCTTGCGCAAGGGCGTGATGGATTACGAGAAACGCCACGGCTACCGCGGCCCGGAAGCGTATATCGAGATTCCAAAAACCAAGGCAGAAGCCGATGACGCGATCGAGACGGAACTGGCCGACCATCCGGACAGCGACGACATCATCGCCGCCATGGTGCTGCAAGCGTCGCCCAAATCCTTGCAGGCCGTCACCTCGGCCGGCGAGGAAATCACGATTACCGGCCCGGGCCTGACCTTCGGCGCGGCTTGGCTGTCGGAAAAAGCGGCGCCGAACCGCCGCATCAAGCGCGGCGCCGTGATCCGCGTCATGCAGGAAGGCAATACCTGGGTCTTGACGCAGATGCCGGAAGTGCAATCGGCGTTCGTCTCGGCCAGCACCACGGACGGCGCCATCCGCGCCATGGTGGGCGGCTTCGATTACAACCGCAACAAGTTCAACCACGTCACGCAGGCGTGGCGCCAGCCCGGTTCGGCCTTCAAGCCCTTCATCTACTCCGCGTCGCTGGAACGGGGCCTGTCGCCGGCCACCATCATCAACGATGCGCCGATCTCGTTCGACGCGGGCCAGACGGGCGGCCAGGCGTGGGAACCGAAGAACTACGACAGCAAATACGATGGCCCGATGACCATGCGCAAAGGCTTGATGAAATCGAAAAACATGATTTCCATTCGTATTCTGCACAAGATCGGCGCCAAGTATGGCCAGGAATACGCGACGCGCTTCGGCTTTGACGCGGACAAGAACCCGCCCTACCTGACCCTGGCCCTGGGCGCCGGCAACGTGACGCCGCTGCAGATGGCGGGCGCGTATGCCGTGTTCGCCAATGGCGGCTACAAGATCAACCCGTATCTGATCGCCAAGGTGACCGATAGCGACGGCAATGTCTTGTCGCAAGCCAAGCCGGACCTGGCGGGCGAGGAAGCCAACCGCGTCATCGACGAGCGCAATGCCTTCATGATGAACAGCATGCTCAACGACGTCGTGCGCTTCGGCACGGCCAACAAGGCCATGGCCTTGAAGCGCCCCGACCTGGCCGGCAAGACGGGCACGACCAACGATTCCATCGACGCCTGGTTCGCCGGCTACCAGGCCAAGCTGGTGGGCATCGCCTGGATCGGCTACGACCAGCCGCGCAACCTGGGCAACCGGGAAACGGGCGGCGGCCTGGCCTTGCCGATCTGGATCAGCTACATGGCGAAAGCCCTGAAAAGCATACCCGTCGAGGAACGCGCCGTGCCGGAAGGCCTGATCCACGTGGGCGACGAGTATTACTATGCGGAAAATCCACCGGGCACGGGCGTAGGCAGCCTGGAAGGCGCGGCGCGCGGCACGCCGGAGGAAGAAAAGGCGAAAGAAGCCGTCAAGAACGAACTGTTTTAAGATCGTTTGATACAAAAAGGGCAGCCTGAAGAGGCTGCCCTTTTTTATGACACACGGCTAAGACAATTACTTCAATACAACTGCCGTGCCTGCCTGCTCGCTGGCCATGGCCGACAGGGCCGCAAACAATTCCGAGCCGTCGCGCGTGTTGCGCCATTCGCCATCCACGCGCTTGTAGTGGAAACCGCCGGAACGGGCCGCTACCCACATCTCGCGCATGGGGGCCTGGCTGTTGACGATGATTTTCGTGCCGTTATCGATGAATTCGATTTCCAGCACATTGCCGCTGCGGCTGCATTCGACGTCGAGCACGTCTTCATCGTTCAGCCGGTCCAGCGCCGCCTCGATCTGGGTCAGGGTGGCTTCGGCCAGGGCCAGGAATTCCGATTCGCTCATGCTACACTCCAAAGATCTTAATCAAACCGTGATTCTAATCGTGAAGTCATCCTCAGCGTTTTATATCGGCACCGCCATTGTGGTTTCTAGCGTCCTGGCCGGCTGCGGCCAGCCCGGCCCCCTGTACCTGCCCAAGCCGCCAGCGGCCAAGGGCGCGCCAGCCAAAGGCCCGGTCGAACCGGCGCCCGTGCCGCCGCCACCGGTCATCGTGCCAGCCGCCTAAACGGCACGCACCGGGGTGGCTGCGTTGGCCGCCCTGGCGCTTTTGACTCGCTTGCTCCAGGCGAAATACACGCGAATTAGCAGCAGTAGCGCGACGATGGAGCCGAACAGTATCGGTTGCGCGAAATTGTGCTTGCCCGCCTTCATCCACCAGAAGTGCAGGATGCCCAGCGGCGCGATGATGTAGATCAAGCGGTGCAGCCACTGCCAGCGCTTGCCCCCCAGGCGTTTCACCATGCCGTTCGTGCTCGTGACGGCCAGCGGGATCAGCAGTACAAAAGCGATGAAACCCACGGTGATGAACGGCCGCTTGAGTACATCCTTCCACATTTCCTGCACATCAAAAAAGTGATCGAACCATAAAAAGGTGGTGAAGTGCAGTGTCGCGTAGAAAAACGCGAACAGGCCCAGCATGCGCCGCAGCTTGATCAGCCAATTCCATTGCGTGAAGCGCCGCAAGGGCGTGACCGCCAGGCTGATGCACAGGAAATACAGGGTCCAGTCGCCCGTGCCGCGCGTGATGAATTCCAGCGGCTCCACCAGTTGCCCCGTGTACGTCAGCCAGACCATGCGGGCAAACGGCAGCAGCGCCAGCAAGAAGATCAGGCTTTTGAATAGCGACAATTGTCTCGGCGTGGGGTTGAAGGCCATGGTCTTTCCTTAAAAGAACTTCTTCAGATCCATGCCCGCGTACAAGGAAGCGACATCGTTGTAGCCATTGAACATCAGGGTCTTGCGCTTGCGCGTGAGAAAACCGTCTTCGCCGATGCGCCGCTCGGAAGCCTGCGACCAGCGCGGATGATCGACGTTCGGGTTCACATTCGAGTAAAAACCGTATTCGGACGGCGCCGACAGGTTCCAGGACGTGCGCGGCTGTTCCTTGACGAAACGGATCTTGACGATGGATTTGGCGGACTTGAAACCATATTTCCACGGCAAGACCATGCGCACGGGCGCGCCATTCTGGTTCGGCAATGTTTCGCCATACATGCCCAGGGTCAGCAGCGCCAGCGGATGGTTCGCTTCATCGATGCGCAAGCCTTCCGTATACGGCCATTGCAGCACGCGGCTGCCCACGCCCGGCATCTGTTTCTTGTCGGCCAGGGTGATGAATTCCACGTACTTGGCATTGCCCGTCGGTTCGACCTTCTTGATGATTTCCGAGAAGGAATAACCGACCCACGGGATGACCATCGACCAGCCTTCCACGCAGCGCAGCCGGTAGACGCGCTCTTCCAGCGGCGCCAGCTTCAGCAGCGCGTCCAGGTCCAGGGTCATGGGTTTCTTGACTTCGCCTTCGATGCTGACCGTCCACGGACGCGTGCGCAGGGTGCCCGCGTTTTGCGCCGGATCGCTCTTGTCCGTGCCGAATTCGTAGAAATTGTTGTAGCTGGTGGCGTCTTTATAGGCCGTCTGCTTTTCCAGCGCCAAATAGGCGGGATTCAGTTTGGCAGCCAGCTTGGGATTGGTGCCTTGCGCGAAGGCTTCGCGGCTGGCCATTTCCAGCAAGGCCGCACTGGACATCGTGCCCAGCGCCACTTGCTTGATGAAACTGCGGCGCGATTCAAACACGGCGCGCGGCGTGATTTCGGAAGAATACGGCAACTCAATGCCGTTGGGACTGCGCTTGATCAACATGGCGGCTCCGGGAAAAGGTGATTATTTGTACCTTACACCAGTTTTCCCGGGCCGTTCATGACGCTTCTGTCATGCAAAAAACAATTAAAGCTTGCCGTAAGAATGCAAACCAGAAAGGAACATATTCACGCCCAGGAAGGCAAACGTCGTCACCAGCAAGCCCACCAGCGCCCACCACGAGGCGACGCGGCCGCGCAAGCCTGTCATCAGGCGCATGTGCAGCCAGGCTGCATAGTTGAGCCAGACGATCAGCGCCCACGTTTCTTTCGGGTCCCACGACCAGTAGCCGCCCCATGCTTCGGCCGCCCACAGGGCGCCCAGGATGGTCGCTACCGTGAAGAAAGCGAAGCCCACGGAAATGGCCTTGTACATGACGTCGTCGAGCACTTCCAGCGACGGCAGGCGGTCGACCAGGTAGCCGCTCGATTTGAGCAGGTAAGCCGCCGCCACCATGGCCGACAGGGCGAAGGTGCCGTAGCCGATGAAGTTGGCCGGTACGTGGATCTTCATCCACCAGCTTTGCAGGGCCGGCACCAGCGGCTGGATTTCGGCCGCGTCGCGCGTGACCGTGTACCACATCAGGAACACGACGGCCGCCGAAATGACCAGCATGACGAAGGCGCCCAGCTGGCGCGTCGCGTAATGCTGCTCGTAATACAGGTAGAACATGGCCGTGATCAAGGAAAACAGGATGAACACTTCATACAGGTTCGACACGGGAATATGGCCCACGTCGGCGCCGATCAGGTAAGACTCGTACCAGCGCACCAGCATGCCCGTCAGGCCCAGCACCACGCCGGCCCAGCACAGCAGGGAACCGACGGACGAGCCGAATTCCGAACGCGCCACCAGGCCGATCCAGTAGAACAGGGTCGACAGCACGAACAGGGTGCCCATCCACAGGATGGCGGACTGGCTCGACAAGATGTATTTCAGGAAGAATTTCTGATTCGCCATCTCCAGGTGGCCCGCGTACAGCTCGATGGCGAACAGCGACAGCACGGCTGCCACGGGGATCAGCCAGCGCACGGGCTTCCAGTACCAGCCCAGCCACGCGAACGTGGGCGCCGCGGCCAGCAAGATGGCTTTTTCATAGATATCCATGAAGGCGCCAAAGCGCATCAGACCGAACAGGGAGGCTGCCAGCAAGCCGGCGCCGTACAGCCAATCGATCAGGCTCAGGCGCTTGAAGAATCCCGGTTCCTGCGTATATATTTGCTTGTTTGCCAATTCCATCATTTTCTCCATTCCCGGCGACGCGCAAGCGTCCCGGACACAGCGCAGCTTACGCCGATTGCGGCAGCTTTGCCTTCAAGTTCTCAAATTCTTTTTCAAAATCCAGGGTCTTGCGTTGCGTGCTCATGGCCATCAAGGCCTCGCTGCCTCCCTCGCCATCCTTGATCCACACCCACAGGCGACGCTCGCGGATATAAAACATGGAAAATACGCCGATCACGAGGAACAAGCAACCGAGGTAGACGACGCTCTTGCCCGGCGAACGCGTCACTTGCAGCACGGACGCCTTGATTTCCGTAAAGTCGTCGAGTTGCAGATACACGGGCGCGCCATAGAAGAAGCTGTCGGACAGCGCATTCGTGGCCAGCTGCAGGAAGCGGCCGTGCTTGTCAT
The DNA here is from genome assembly GCF_030397735.1 of Janthinobacterium sp. SUN120. NCBI lineage: Bacteria > Pseudomonadati > Pseudomonadota > Betaproteobacteria > Burkholderiales > Oxalobacteraceae > Janthinobacterium > Janthinobacterium sp. SUN120. Next base: position 252,985 of record NZ_JAPUBW010000006.1, read on the forward strand.
CGGCCTCGATGGCCTTCAAGCCATCCTGGGCGCGCGCCGCCTGCCACAAGTCCCACAGGCTGCCATTCAGGATCTTCATGAAGATATCGGCCGCTTTTTCTTGCTCAGCGGCAGGAATTTTCTCCAGGAAACGCGAAATGGCGAGGAAACCGCCCTCTTGCCCATTGCCGGCAAAGATGCCCAGGCTTTTCGCCGCCGATTCCTGCAACTGGCTGCGCAAGGCTTCCGCGCCCGCCTGCGGCATGGCGCGCGCCGCATAGCGCGTGGCGGCTTGCTGGCGCAGCGCGGGATCTTGCAGCGCGGCACGCAAGCGCATCCATTCGTTCACGCTGTAATTGTCATCGGCGGGAATGCGCAGATAGCTGAACGGATCGCTGGGGTTGACGCGCATGCCTGCCAGAAACACCGTCGTGCCATCCACGGCGACCGGCTGCATGTAGTTCTGGTATTCGCGCGCCTGGCCCGTCTTGTCGCGCAATTTGTATTGCACCGAGGGGCCCACGTTCTTGAGATCCTTGTTGTTCGCGTTCTTCGCGGCCGAACCGAGGCGCTTGTCCAGGCCGACGGCGAATTTATCGTTAAAACTTTCCGCCTTGTTGACGGCGCGCACATCCTGGCCAGCGCTGAGGTTTTCCACGTTGAAGGGACGGAAACCCGACCATTCCACCGTGTAGGAATTGCCATCGCTGCGCTCGAGCGGCGTGCTGCCGCCCACTTCGCCGCCGATATCGAAGCGTTTCGTCGTCTTGCCCGTCATCGGATAACCCGTCAACTTGAGCTTGCTGCCACCATCCTCAAAGCTGGACTGGTACAGGGCCAGGCCCTTGTACAGCAGCGGCTGGTTGACTTTGATGGTTGCTGGGAAACTTTCCCCCGTCGCATGGTCGGTGACGACCACGTCGCTGGCAAACAGCTTCGGCATGCCCGTGCTGTAAAAATCGATGTGGAATTTCTTCAACAAGATCGTGATGGGCAAATCCTGGATCAGCACGCCATCGGCCTGGGGAATGATGGCCGTGTTGCTCGACGAGCCTTCCGGGATCATGGTATTGCCGCGGAAAGTGGGGTTCGACAGGCTCAGGCGGTGCTGGGCGGGAATGTCGGCGATCACGCCGCTGCCGGCAAACGGCGTCTTGCCAAAGAACCATTGCTGTACGCGGATCGGCATTTCCGAGTCGAGCAAGCCGCCCACGCAGATGATGACGATGGCGCCGTGGGCAAAGATATAGCCCCATTTATTGGCGGCGCCCCGCTTGGCGGCCACCAGGGTGGCGTTGTCCTTCTCGACCACCTTGGCCCCGTAGCCGGCGTCTTTCAGGCGCATCACCATCTGCTGCGCCAGCACGGCGCGCGGCAGCGGCGCCTGCCATTCCAGCTTGTGGTGGAAATTGCGCAGGGATTGCTCGCGCACATTGTCGCGCCAGCTGCGCATGTCCTTGAGCATCTTCGGCGCATTGCGCACGATGCACAGCGAGGTCGAGGCGACGAGGAAACCCATGATCACGAGGAACCACCAGGCCGAATACACGGAATACAGGCTCAGCTTGTCGAAGACGGTGAACCAGAACGGCCCGAACTGGTTGACATAATTGGGCATGGGCTCGTTTTGCTTGAGCACGGTGCCGATGATGGAGGCGACGGCGATCAGGGTCAGCAGGCTGATGGCAAAGCGCATCGACGAGACCAGCTCGACGAATTCAGCCAGGCTGCGGCGTTGGGTCTTTAACTCGATTCCGGTCGTGCCTGTGCTCATACGTGGATACTCATACGGGATATGCAATCTTCAAGAAAATGTGGCATGGAGCTGATAGTTTCTCCGCGCAAGGCGGCAGCATACTCCTGTTTGGCCCCTGCCATAAAAAAGGGCAGCCTGTTGAGACGGCCGCCCTGGTTCATGCGCGCTGGTGCGCCTGGCAATCTCTTGCCACGATGAAAACTTACTTCAGGCCCGCGATGTAATCGGCAACGGCGGCGATCTCGTCATCCGACATGCGGGCGGCGATGGTGTGCATTTGCGCGCTGTTCTTGCGGGCATCAGCCTTGGTGCTGCGGAACATGGTCAGCTGGGCCACCGTGTAATCCTGGTGCTGGCCGGCGATGCGCGGGTACTGGACGGGAATGCCATTGCCCGTCGCGCCATGACAGCTGGCGCAGGCGGCAACTTGCTTGGAAGCAATGCCACCACGGTAGATTTTCTTGCCCAGGTCGATCGTATCCTTGTTTTTCGCGGCGCCCGGTTTGGACAGCTGCGCGCCCAGGTAGGCGGCGATATTCTTCTTGTCGGCGTCGCTGAGCATCTTCGCGTACGTCGTCATGACGGGCTGGCTGCGTTCCGGCGTGGTGAAGTCGACCAATTGCTTGTAGATATAGCTTTCGTGCTGACCGGCCAGTTTCGGATTGACCGTGATGGTCGAATTGCCGGCCGCGCCATGGCAGGAGACGCAGGCAGGCAAGCCGCGCGCCGCATCGCCATCGGCGTACAGGGTGGCGCCCTTGGCGGCGTCGGCCTTGACGGCCGGTTTCGCTGCTTCGACCGCGGAGGCAGTTGCCGATACAGCCAGCAATGCGAGCAGCATGGATTTGATAAACGGTGAAAACGCACGATTCATTCAGGCACCCTGAGACAGTGAGAAATTAGTGGTGGACATTGCCGCGCCCTGTGGATTTTTGCTTTATTTTCAGGGCCGCAAGCCGCATCGCTGCTACGCCGGCAACAATAAACAACCCCTTATTGTACAATAGCTTCTTGGCGTTATCGCTCCCTTATCGCTCCCTTTTGTTGCTTTACTACTCCCATGTCAAAACTCTGGCAAGCCCGCTTCTTTACGACCGTCAACCAATTGCGTGACCTGCCCGATACCACGGTGCCGGAAATCGCCTTTGCCGGCCGCTCCAATGCCGGTAAATCGACCGCCATCAACATCTTGTGTAATCAGAAAGGCTTGGCGTTCGCCTCCAAGACACCTGGCCGTACCCAGCACATCAACTACTTCTCCATCGGCGGCGCCCACGTGGCGCAGCACCGCAAGGATGCCACCATCGTCGAAGAGATCGAATGCCTGCTGGTCGACTTGCCGGGCTACGGCTACGCGGAAGTATCGGGCTCGGCCAAATTGCACTGGCAGCGCCTGCTGGGCGACTATGTGCAGCGCCGCGAGCAATTGGCGGGTTTGATCCTGATCATGGATTCGCGCCGCCCGTTCACCGACCTGGACATTCAAATGCTGGAATGGTTCGCCCCGACGGGCAAGCCGATCCACTGCATCCTGACCAAGGTCGATAAGCTGAACCGTAATGAATCCGTGAATGCCTTGCGCCAGGCGAAAGCCAAGCTCGACAGCTATGTGGATGAAGACGGCGTCGGCTTCCCGTTCACCGTGCAACTGTTCTCGGCCCTGAAAAGAGTCGGCATCGACGAAGCCAACGACAAGATCATGGAACTGGCCGGCATCAGCGAAGACGGCGCGGCCCAGATGGTCGAATTGATCGACATGGAAGACGACGTCGAGCCGGAATCGGACAAACCGGCTTGATCGAGATCAACGCTGCGTAAAAAAAGGCTGCCCGTTCACACGGTGCAGCCTTTTTTATTGCCGTCAGTTTGACGGGCGCCTAGCGCCGTCCCGGCCCTGGCCGCTTCTCGGAAAAGAATTCCTGGCGCAGGAAAGCCATCAGCTCGGCCGTGTCTTCCACGCGGGCGCTGAGGTTGACGTTACGCCCCAGACGGCGCGATTCCCACACGAAGTCGCCCGGTTTTTCGGCACGGATCAGCTGGATCATCTTCTTCAGGATGGCCGTTTCGATATCGGGCTCATTGCCCAGCTCCACTTTTTCCTGCTTCAGCCAGTTGCGCTTGAAGTTGCCGTTCCAACCCTTGAACTTGACTTCCGCGCTGAACGAGGTCTGGTTGACGATGGAAAACACGCCGCCCGAATCCTCGCGGTCGCTGCCGGAATTGCGTCCCTGGGCGCCGGCGATATTCGCCTTGGCCACGCGCATGGCGCGGTCGTTTTCGCTTTCCTCGGCCGGCGGCGCGGGATTTTGCGCCTGACGCTGCTTGCGGCGCTGCTCGATCATCGAACTCATGTCTTCAGCGGGCGGCGGCGGCAACGGCACTTTCGACACCAGCGGCGGCGTGAAGGTTTCCAGTTTCGGCTTGTCACGCGGCACGTCTTTCGTGACCACGCGCTTGCTCGGCGCCGGTGGCGGTTTGACCTTGGCCACTTTCGTGTCCTTCGGTTTCGGCGTGGGTTTCGGTTGCGGCTTCGGTTGCGGCTTCGGTTGCGGCTTGTCTTTCAGCGGCGCAATGTAGACCATCGCGCTTTCCTTCTTCGGCGGCGGGATTTTTTCGATCTTGTCGCTACGCAACAAGACATACGCCGCCAGCAGCACGTGCAGCAAGACGGACACGCCGAGCGCCACCTTGCGCATGGTGCTGGTCCTGGACCCGTAGGCCGGTGGTGGCTGGATGACTTGCCCGCAGGTGGGGCAAACATCGGAATCGGCAGCCATCAAATGGGTCGTGTCATGCAAAATGAATCGTGCTTTCTGTGTAGCGACAAAAGTAATCTTACAGGGCAGCCATAGTGCCAGAGTCCCTTGCTTTTGGGAACACTTCCTCGGCATTTCCAACCCGAAGCGTACAGGATAGCGACTTTCCTTGCAGCGGTATCAGCGTACCCTAGCCGTCCCTTGACGGTTGTTACCGTATGTATCACGGCCCATACAAAACCGGCGCCGCATTCACTCAGGAACGGGGCGCCGGTGCTGGCCGTATGGCGGATCAGGCCTTGTTGTCGAGCGCCACCAATTGCTCGTCCGTCAACGGTCCCGTGCCGCTGTACTTGTCCAGGAACAGATAGATCACGGGAGTGATGAACAGGGTAATCACTTGCGAAAAGAGCAAGCCGCCGACCACGGCCAGGCCCAGCGGCTGGCGCAGCTCGGCGCCGGCGCCCAGGCCCAGGGCGATCGGCAAGGCGCCCATCAAGGCCGCCGCCGACGTCATCATGATGGGGCGGAAACGCAGGATGCAAGCCTGGCGGATGGCCTCCGCCGGCGCCAGACCGTCGTTGCGCTGCGCATGCAGGGCGAAGTCGATCATCATGATGGCGTTTTTCTTGACGATGCCGATCAGCATCAAAATGCCGATGATGGCGATCATGGTCAGGTCCATGCCGAACAGGCGCAAGGTCAATAGCGCCCCCACGGCTGCCGATGGCAAGCCGGCCAGGATGGTCAGCGGGTGGATATAGCTCTCATACAACACGCCGAGCAGCACGTAGATCACGGCCAGCGCGGCAATGATGAGGATGATCTGGCTGGACTGCGAGCTCTGGAACACGGCCGCGTCGCCGCCGTAGCGCGTGATGATGGAGGCCGGCAAGCTCATGTCCTTGGCCATCGCGTCGATCTTGCCCGTGGCGATGCCCAGCGGCACGTCCGGCGCCAGGTTGAAGGCGATGGTAACAGCCTGCAACTGCCCCTGGTGATTCACGGACGTGGGCCCGATCGTGCGTTCCACGTAGGCAATACTCGACAGTTTCACCAGTTCGCCCGTCTTGCTGCGCACGGACACGCGCGTGAGCGCATCGTCGTACTGGCGGTCTGCCGTGGCCGCCTCCAGGATCACGTAATAGCTGGCTGCCGACGAGTAGATGGTCGACACTTGCCGCTCGCCAAAGGCGCTGTACAGGGCCGTGCGGATGTCGGACATTTGCACGCCCAGCAAATTGGCCTTGTCGCGGTCGATCCTGAGCGACGCCTGCAAGCCCTTGATCTGGGAATCGCTGGTGACGTCGCGGAAGGCCGGATCCGTGCGCATTCCGGCAATAAACTTTTCCGCCCAATCATTCAAGGCGTCGGGACTGACGCTTTGCAAGGTGTACTGGTAGCGGCTCTTGCTCTGGCGTCCGCCCAGCTGCAAGTTTTGCACGGGCCGGAAATACACGGCCATGCCGGGCACGGTACTCGTCGCGCGGCGCAGGTTTTCCAGCACCACGGGCATTTTCGGCCGCTCGTTGCGCGGTTTCAAGACCATGAACATGCGTCCCGTATTGCCGCCGCCGACGAACGAGGTCACATCCTGCACGCTGGGGTCCGCCTTGAGCACGGCCGCCACGCGGGCTTGCAAATCCTGCAGTGCCGCCGAGGAAATGTCTTCCGACGCTTCCGTATTGACCTGGATCTGGCCCAGGTCTTCTTCCGGGAAGAAACCTTTCGGTATCGTGGCGTACAACAGCACCGTCAGCGCAAAGGTACACACGGCAATGAACAGCACCACGTTGCGGTGCGCCAGGGCCTTGTCGAGCAGGTGCACGTAACCGTTGCGCAACTTCGTGAAACCCGCTTCGAAATGGCGGCCGATGAAGGTTTTTTCGCCATGGCTGGGGTCGCTGTCATTGTGCTCGCGCGAATCGGCCGGCAGGAAGCGGCTGGCCAGCATCGGCACCAGGGTCAGCGAGACGATGGCGGACACCAGCACGGCCAGCGAGACGACAACGGCGAACTCATGGAACAACAAGCCGATCACGCCCGGCATGAAGAAGATGGGGATGAACACGGCCACCAGCGAGACGGAAATCGAGATGATGGTAAAGCCCATCTCTTTCGCCCCTTCCAGGGCCGCGCGTATCGGTTTCTTGCCCATCTCGATATGGCGCACGATGTTTTCCAGCACCACGATGGCATCGTCGACAACCAAGCCGACGGCCAGGGTAATGCCCAGCAGCGAGACGTTGTCGAGGCTGTAGCCGAGCCAGTACAGCAGAGCCAGGGCGCCCAGCAGGGAAATCGGCATGGTGACGGCAGGAATGAAGGTGGCGGCCGCGCGGTGCAGGAACAGGAAAATCACCAGCACCACCAGCACCACCGTCAGGGCCAAGGTCAAATTGACGTCGTGGATAGCTTCGCGTATCGACAGCGAACGGTCGTTAACCAGGCTGATCTGTATCGATTGCGGCAATTGTTCCTTGAACCCAGGCAACAAACGGCGCACGCCATCGACCACTTGCACCGTGTTGGCATCCGGTTGGCGCTGCACCATCAGGCTGATCGAGCGCTCGCCGTTGAAACTGCCGACGGCCTTGATCGATTGAAAGCTGTCTTCCACCTCGGCCACGTCTTTCAGGCGCACGGGCTGGCCATTGCGGCTGGCGACGATCAATTCGGCAAAATCAGCCGCTTTCATCATTTGCGGATTGCCCTGGATGGTCAGGGTCTGGCTCGGGCCGTCAAGGATGCCCAGCGGGGAATTCGTGTTCGACGTGCGCAAGGCGGTGGCCAGCTCGTCCATCGTCAGGTTGCGCGCATTCATCAGGTCGGCACGGGCGCGCACGCGCACGGCAAAGCGCTTCTGGCCATTCACGATCACCTGGGCCACGCCAGGCAGGGTCGACAGGCTTGGGGCGATCAGGTTTTCCGCATAATCATTGAGATCCGACAAGTTCAGCGATGGCGACGTCATCTGGATGAACAGCACCGGCGCATCGGCAGGATTGACCTTGCGGTAGGATGGCAAGTCAGTCATTTCCGTCGGCAACTGGCGCTGCGCGCGCAGCAGGGCCGCCTGCACGTCGACGGCCGCCTCGTTGACATTGATGCTGGCGTCAAATTCCAGGGTCAGCGAGGTATTGCCCAGCGTGCTCGTGGACGTGATCAGGCTGAGGCCGGAAATGGTGGAAAATTGTTTTTCCAATGGCAAGGCCACCGACGAGGCCATGGTTTCCGGGCTGGCGCCGGCCAGGTCGGCGCTGACGTTGATGACGGGCGTGTTGTAGCTCGGCAAGGCCGCTACGGGAATTTGCAGGTAGGCCAGCACGCCGGCCAGGATGATGGAGAGGGACAGCAGCACCACCATGACGGGGCGGCGGATGCTCAGTTCGGACAGGTTCATGCTGGCTTGCCCTGCGGTGCGGCGGCGCCATCGGCGGCCTTGTGTTTTTCCGCCAGGCGCACCTTGCTGCCTGGACGCAAGTTCTGCTTGCCATCGACGATGACTTTTTCATCGCCTGCCAGGCCGGTGACGACGGCGCTCGGCCCGAATGCGTACACGCGGGTAATCTTGCGCATCTTGGCCGTGCTGTCCGCCTCCATCGAGTACACAAAGGTGCCGGAAGTACTCGTGATGATGGCGTTTTGCGGGATCACCAGCGCATCCTTGAGGGTGCGCACGGTCAGCTGCGTATTCACGTACTGGCCTGGCCACAAATCGGTGCCGCCATTATTGAAACGCGCCTTGATCCGGATCACGCCGGTGGCGGAATCGACGGCATTGTCGATAAAGTTCAGTTTGCCGTCGAGCTGCTTGCCGCCCGCATCGGACAACAGCGCCGTGACAGGCACCTCACCCGCTTTTTGCGCCGCCAGCAAGCCCGACAGGCTGCTTTCCGGCAAGGTGAACGACACGTCGATCGGGTCGAGCTGGGTGATGCTGGTGAGCGACGTGGTCGGCTGCACCAGGCTGCCCGCATAGACATTGATGGCCCCTACCCTGCCCGCCTGCGGCGCGCGCAGGACGGTGTAGCTGGAGTCGACCTGGGCGGCGCGCAAGGCGGCCTGGTCGGCGGCCAGCAAGGCGCGTGCCGCGTCGAGCTGGCTTTGCAGGGTATCGACGGCGCCCTGGGCAATAAAGTTCTTGCTCAGCAAATCCTGGCTGCGCTTGAGCTGGCGCTCGAGGTCCTGCACCGAGGCGCGGTCGCGCAAGACCTGCGCCTGCGCCTTGTCGACATTCGCGTGTTCGCTGCGCGCATCGAGAGTGAACATCAGCTCGCCCTGCTTGACGAACTGGCCTTCGCGGATATGCACCTTGGTAATCGTGCTGGTCGTCTGCGGGTGCAAGTCGACGCTGCTGATCGGCATCACGCTGCCATTGGCTTGCAGCACCATCGGCACATCCTGGCGCACCGGAACGACCACGCTCACCGTCGTCGGCGCCTGTCCGCCCTTGCCCCCTTTGCCATCCTGCCCACCGCTCGCCGCGCCGGGCTGATGATTGAAATACCAGATGCCGCCGCCGATACACAGGGCCGCACCCACGAGGATTGCCAGACTAGTCTTTTTCATTGTTCTGTCACGCTGTCGCAGCGCAGGGCTGCAGGTTGAAGGTAGTTGCCAGGGGGGCATAAAGCACAATATTGTCGCACGGAAATGCTCACTTTCCTGCGTAATACTCAGGCACGATCAGGGTGACTTCCAGTCCACCGTCGACATGATTGAGCAGTGAAACCGTGGCGCCATGCTGTTCGGCGATATTGCGCGCGATGGTCAGGCCCAGGCCCGTGCCGCCCGATTCGCGCGAACGCGAAGTCTCGATGCGGTAAAACGGTTCGAACACTTTAGCCAATTGATCTGGCGCAATGCCTGGCCCCCCGTCGCGGATGCGGATGCGCGCGGCACCCGGGATGCGCTCGACGGCAACCTGCGCGTACAGGCCATATTTGACGGCATTGTCGATCAAGTTCACCAGGCAGCGCCGCATGGCGATCGGGCGCGCCATCAAGGCCATGCCTGCCTGCCCGTTGAGGGTGACTTTCTGGCCGGCATCAGCCGCGTCGGAACAGACGCTATCCAACAGGGAATCGAGATCCAGCGCCTGCATCGCTTCCGTGCTATCCATCGAGCGGGCCAGGTCCAGCCCTTCCTTGACCATGCTCTGCATGGCTGACAGGTCGCCCACGAGGCGATCATACAATTCCGTATCGGCCACTTTTTCCAGGCGCAAACGCAAGCGCGTCAGCGGCGTCTGCAAGTCGTGCGTGATGGCTGCCAGCATCTGTGTCCGCTGGGAAATATGCTGGCGAATGCGCGCCTGCATGGCATTGAAGGCGGCGCTGGCCTGGCGGATCTCGCTGGCGCCCGACAGGGTCAGCGGCGGATGGTTGATATCGTTGCCCAGGTCTTTCGCCGCCTGCGCCAGCTGCTTGAGCGGGCGCATGGTCATGCGCGTGACCAGGTAGGCGAGGATGGCGATGCTGATCAGGAAAGGCAGCAAGGTCATCCAGTCGTTGTGTTCGTTGAACGGCGGCTGCTGGCGCGGCGGCAAGACCATCAGGCGCAGCACGTGGCCATCCTGCATGCGCACGTCGAGGTTTTCGCACGTGCCGCCCCATGGCTTGGCGGCAAACATGCCCGGCGTCTGGCGCGGTTTGACGCAGGCGGCCGGGCGTTCGGCCAGCGCGCTGACCTTGAAACCTTCGCCCAGCTTGGCTTGCAGCGCGGTGGAAAACTCCGTCGGCGCGCCGGGCGTATGTTCCGTTTCGGGACGCAGTTCCAGGCGCACGCTGCCCTTGTTGGCCACTTTCAGGTAGGCGGCGCGCGAGGCCAGCGGCACCACGTCGGCCGCCATTACCAGCTGCTCGGCCCGCTCGACGGCGTGGTAGTCGCGGTATTGCTCGATGGCGCGCTGGCGTTCGCCCACGGCCAGCCACTGCGTCAGCGCGGCCGACGCGACGATGCCGATCAGCAGGAACATGAAGACGCGGCCCGTCATCGACCCCAGGAAGGCCTTCACGCGTGCGGCTCCACATTGACCTGGCCGGCCAGCACGTAGCCGCCGTTGCGCACGGTCTTGATGATTTGCGGCAAGCGGGCATCTTCACCGAGCTTTTGCCGCAGGCGGCTGATCTGGATATCGATCGAGCGGTCGAACGGGTCGGCGTCGCGCCCCTGCGTCAGGTTCAGCAGCTGGTCGCGGTTGAGCACGCGGTTCGGGTGTTCCAGGAACACGCGCAGCAAGCGGAACTCCGCGCCCGACAGCATGATCACCAGGCCGCTGGGATTGAGCAGGTGGCGCGCCGTCAAGTCCAGGGTCCAGCCGGAAAAACGGATTTGCTGCGCCTTGTCCGATGGCACGTTCGACGGCATGGCATGGCTGCGGCGCAGCACGCTGCGTATGCGCGCCAGCAATTCACGCGGTTCGAACGGTTTCGGCAAGTAATCGTCGGCGCCCATTTCCAGGCCCAGGATGCGGTCCAGCGGTTCATTGCGCGCCGTCAACATGATCACCGGCACAGTCGATTGGGCGCGCAGCTTGCGGCACAGGGTCAGGCCATCGTCGCCGGGCAGATTCAAGTCCAGCACGATCAAGTCGGGCCGCGTTTCGTCGAGGATTTTCCACATGGCAGTGCCATCTGCCGCGCCCAGGGTGCGGTAGGCGTTCGTTTCCAGGTAGTCCGCCAGCAAGCTGCGGATATCGCGGTCATCGTCGACGATGAGAATTGTAGAAGTGGGTTCCATGGTACGAATTATCCCCACTTCCCCCGGCCTTGCACAGCGCATTTGTATCGTCTTGTATATAGGAGACCCGAAGAAACATATAGATACAAACTGTCTGGCAGCGGACACTTCGGGGAAACATGGCGCGTCCAACATGGATTCATGTGCAGCAGCATGTACATCCCTCACTTTTACAAAGGAATCCAGATGAACGCCTCAATGACAACCTTGCGCAAGAATTTGATCATCACCATGAGCGTACTCGGCATGGGTGCGGCATCGCTGACCGTCCACGCCCAGGAAGCGGCCGCCAGCGCGCCTGCCGCCAGCACCAAGATGCAACATGAAGGCCACCGCGGCGGCAACCCGGCCGAGCGCATGGCCAAGTACCAGGCCCGCCTGCACGACAAACTGAAGCTGACGGCCGCGCAGGAACCGGCCTGGGCCACTTTCACGGCCGCCAATGCGCCGAAAAAACCGATGGGCGACTGGAAAGCCAAGCGCGAAGCGATGGCCAAGCTGTCGGCGCCGGAACGCATGGAGCAATGGATCGCCATGTCGAAGGAGCGCATCGCGAACCAGGAAAGCCGCCTGGCCTCGCTGAAAACCTTTTATGCCGTGCTGACCCCGGAGCAAAAGAAGGTGTTTGACGACAGCGTGCCTGGCGGCAAGCACGGCGGCCACCGCGGTGGGCACCATGGCGGTCACGACGGCATGCAGCAGCATCCCAAAGCCGGCTAAGTTGTAGCGGGTGTAAACACAGAAAAAGCCTGCAATGCAGGCTTTTTCTTATTGGCGAGACAAGTGACCGCTTACTGCCCGTCGAGCTTGCGCAACGAGGTCAGGAAGGTGGCGGCGTTCTGGAAGCCGATCACACGCGACTGGGCGATTTCCTGCCCCTGCGGGTTGAACATGATGATGCCCGGCGGGCCGAACAGCTGAAAACGTTTCAGCATGGCCTTGTCGTCAGCATCATTGGCCGTCACGTCCACTTGCAGCAGCACGGCTTGCCCCATCTTCTCGCGCACGGCGGGATCGACGAAGGTCAGTTTTTCCATTTCGATGCAGGACACGCACCAGTCCGCATAAAAGTCCAGCAGGGCCGGCTTGCCGTTCAACTGCGCCAGCGCCGCATCGAGCTGCGCCACGGTCTTTACGCGCATAAACGGCTGCGCGTGCACTTGCCCACCGCCGAGGTGGGCCAGCGGCGCCAGCGGATCGCGGCCACCGCTGGCCACGCCCACCAGTTGCATCGCGCCCAGCACGGCAAACACGAGGCCGAATGCCTTGGCAATCCAGGCGTTCTTCGCGCCGCTCTTGCCCACCAGCAAATACATGCCGTAGCCGATGAACAGCACCGTCCAGCCCAGCATCTGCACGGCGCCCGGCAGCACGGGCGAGACCAGCCACCAGGCCACGCCCAGCTGCAGTACGCCAAAGAAGCGCTTGACGGCATCCATCCAGGCGCCGGCGCGGGGCAGCAAGGTGCCGGCCGACACGCCGACCAACAGCAGAGGTACGCTCATGCCCACCGCCATGGCAAACAAGGCGCTGCCGCCGATGACGACGTCGCGCGTCTGGCTGATGTACAGCAAGGCGCCGGCCAGCGGCGCGGCCACGCAGGGCCCCACGATCAGGGCGGAAATGGCGCCCATAACGAACACGCCCGCCAAGCGGCCCGACGATTGCTGGTTCGACACGGACGTCAGCTTGCCTTGCAGGAAAGCCGGCACTTGCAGCTCATACAAGCCGAACATCGACAGCGCCAGGCCCGCCATCAGCAGGGCAAAGAAGCCCAGCACCCACGGGTTTTGCAGCTGGGCCGCCAAGCCTTCGCCTGCCAGGCCGGCCGCCACGCCCAGCGCCGTGTAGACGATGGCCATGCCCAGCGCGTACGTCAGCGACAGCAGCAAGCCGCGCGAACGGCTGACCTTGGCGCCATCGCCGATGATGATCGACGACAAAATCGGCACCATCGGCAGCACGCACGGCGTAAATGCCAGGCCCAAGCCCAGCAGCATGAACAGGGGCACGATGACGAGCAGCTTGCCGCCCTTCAGGGCCGCTTCGATCTTGCCCATCTCGCTTTGCGCGGGCGCAGGGCTAGCCGCCACAGGCGCTGCCGCTACCGGCTCGGGCGTGCTGGTGATATCGGCCGGGGGAATGCTCATCACGGACACGCCAGGCGACGCCTGCGCCTGCGGGCCGTTGACGGCCGCCGTGTCGACTGCCGGCGCGACCGGCAAGGCGAATTTCGACGACAAGCCGCCCGGCGCCATGCTCTGGCCGCCGCCACCGCCCACCAGTTGGGCAGTGGCATCCTGCGGCGCATAGCACAGGCCCTTGTCCGAGCAGCCCTGGCCCGTCGCCTTCAGGGTGAACGCGCCACCCGCTTCCACGGGAATGGTGATGGTGAGGGTCTGGCGGAAGGTTTCCACGTTCTTCTGGAAAGTGTCGTCGAACTTGACCTTGCCCTTCGGATACACGGGCGTACCCAGCTTGGCGCCCACGGCTTCGAACTTGAAGCGCTCGTGGTACATATAGTAGCCATCTGCAATCACATACGTGACGGCGATGGTGGACGGATCCTGCATGCGCGCGGAAAATTTAAACGCCAGCTCGGGGTCGAGGAATTCATCGTCGGCGCGGGCATGATTGCTGCCAAAGACGGCCATGGCCAGCAGCATACAGGTGGCAAGCCAGATCAGCAGTTGATGTAGGGGAGCGGCGCGCGCGGTGGCGCTGGAAGGGAAACGGGACATGAACAACCTTTTTCTGCGGCATCAGCTGTGCCATTCGACAAGAGTCGCGCGGAGCGGGCAGCGCTTGTGCCGGGCCGGCGCGAAAGAAGAATAGTACACCGCAGCAAGGATAGCTGCAGCAGAAAACAAAAAAGCCAGGCTAGGCCTGGCTTTCTTAGATGCAATTACTGGGATTACTCGCCAGCAACTTCAACTGCTTCGGTCGTATCTGGACGATCCATCAGTTCAACGAACGCCATAGGAGCGTTATCGCCGACGCGGAAACCCATTTTCAGGATACGCACATAACCACCGTTACGGTTGGCGAAACGTGGGCCCAGTTCAGCGAACAGTTTGACGACCATTTCACGGTCGCGCAGGCGGTTGAAGGCCAGACGCTTGTTTGCCAGGGAGTCGGTTTTGCCCAGGGTCAGAATTGGCTCGACAACGCGGCGCAGTTCTTTTGCTTTTGGCAGGGTGGTTTTGATCGCTTCGTGACGCAGCAGCGATACTGTCATGTTGCGCAGCATTGCCAGACGGTGGGACGAGGTACGATTCAGTTTACGGAGGCCGTGACCGTGACGCATGATAAATCCTTTCGGTGAGTGTTTAAATTCCAGCTCTTCGATCAATGAGGCAGAAGCTTCATCGCGGGCCGGTTTGGTGCTACAAAATAAAAGCCTGGGACACCTGTCCCAGGCAGTTTGCTACAACTACGTATTACTTTTCCAGGCCGGCAGGCGGCCAGTTTTCCAGCTTCATGCCCAAGGTCAAGCCGCGCGATGCCAGCACTTCCTTGATTTCGTTCAGGGACTTGCGGCCCAGGTTTGGCGTTTTCAGCAGTTCGTTTTCCGAACGTTGGATCAGGTCGCCGATGTAGTAGATGTTTTCCGCTTTCAGGCAGTTCGCCGAACGCACGGTCAACTCCAGGTCGTCGACTGGACGCAACAGGATAGGATCGACCAGCGGAGCGCGCGATGGCGCTTCGGCGGCAGCTTCCGTGCCTTCCAGGGCAGCGAACACATTCAACTGGTCCACCAGAACGCGGGCCGACTGGCGGATCGCTTCTTCCGGCGAGATCACGCCGTTGGTTTCGATGTTGATGATCAACTTGTCAAGGTCGGTACGCTGTTCAACGCGGGCCGATTCAACGAAGTACGATACACGGCGCACTGGCGAGAACGACGCATCCAGGATGATGCGGCCGATGGTCTTGTTCGTGTCTTCCGACAGGCGACGCACGTTACCAGGAACGTAGCCGCGGCCTTTTTCAACCTTGATCTGCATGTCCAGCTTGCCACCAGCGGTCAGGTGGGCGATCACGTGGTCAGGGTTGATCAGTTCGACGTCATGCGGCAGGTCGATGTCGGAGGCCAGGATGGCGCCTTCGCCTTCTTTTTTCAGGGTCAGGGTTACCGAATCGCGGTTGTGGACTTTGAAAACCACACCCTTCAAGTTCAGCAACAGATCGACGACGTCTTCTTGCACGCCATCGAGGGAGGAATATTCGTGGACGACGCCAGCGATCGTCACTTCGGTCGGCGCGTAGCCTACCATCGACGACAGCAGAACGCGGCGCAACGCGTTACCCAATGTGTGGCCATAGCCGCGCTCGAACGGTTCCATCACGACCTTGGCGTGACCTGCACCGAGAGCTTCAACATCGATAATACGTGGCTTCAACAAACTGTTTTGCATGAAATGTCCTTTTCAATACCCTCGGCTCATTACACCGATAAGGCTGATGGCATTAGTAAAACGCCCACTCAAGAAAGTGAGTGGGCGGGAGTCTTGCTAACTACTATTAACGCGAGTACAGCTCGACGATCAGCGATTCGTTGACGTCGTTAGCGATTTCGTTACGCTCTGGCAGGGACTTGAAGGTACCTTCCATTTTCTTGGCATCAACCGAAACCCAGCTAGGCATACCAACTTGTTCAGCCAGCGACAGTGCTTCAACGATACGCACTTGCTTTTTCGATTTTTCACGAACAGCAACGATGTCGCCAACTTTGACTGCGTACGAAGCGATGTTCACAACGATACCGTTCACGGTGAACGCTTTGTGGCTGACCAATTGACGCGCTTCAGCGCGGGTCGAGCCAAAGCCCATGCGGTAGCAAACGTTGTCCAGACGCGTTTCCAGCAACTTCAACAGCGTTTCGCCGGTGTTGCCTTTACGACGGTCTGCTTCAGCGAAGTAGCGGCGGAATTGACGTTCCAGCACGCCGTACATGCGCTTGACTTTTTGCTTTTCGCGCAGTTGGTTACCGTAGTCCGAGGTGCGGGCGCCGGATTTGACACCGTGCTGGCCTGGCTTGACGTCCAGTTTGCACTTGCTGTCCAGCGAGCGACGTGCGCTCTTCAGGAACAGGTCTGTACCTTCACGGCGGGAAAGTTTTGCTTTAGGTCCGATATAACGTGCCACGATACTTCCTTTTTTTAAATGATAACGCCCCAGCCACATGCATGATCAAACACATTGATGCGGTTAGGCGCTAGTCTGATTTGGTTTCAATCAGACGGTGGCTGAAAACGAAAAACCCGTCAAACAGAATTTGACAGGCAAGAACAGCCGGGCAGTATAACCGTTTCCGGCTCCCTGCTCCAGCGTTTTCACACAACTGTACTGAGTTACAACAGACAGCAAAGCAGCTGGCGCCGAAGCGCCCTCTGCAACACTATCTTAGATACGACGACGTTTCGGTGGACGGCAACCGTTGTGCGGTACCGGCGTCACGTCCTGGATCTCGGTGATCTTGATGCCCAGGTTGTTCAGCGCGCGAACGGCGGACTCACGACCAGGACCTGGGCCCTTGATACGTACTTCCAGGTTCTTCACGCCACACTCAACAGCCACTTTACCAGCGGCTTCCGCGGCGACCTGCGCTGCGAATGGGGTCGATTTACGCGAACCCTTGAAGCCTGCACCGCCGGAGGTAGCCCACGACAAGGCATTGCCTTGACGATCGGTGATGGTAATGATGGTGTTATTGAACGAAGCGTGGACATGTGCGATGCCTTCAGCGACGTTCTTTTTAACTTTTTTACGCACGCGTGCTGATGCGGCGTTATTTTGCGACTTAGCCATAATTATTCCCTAGCGGATTATTTTTTCAGCGATTGAGCGGCTTTACGCGGTCCCTTGCGGGTACGTGCGTTCGTACGCGTACGCTGGCCACGGCAAGGCAGACCCTTACGATGACGCATGCCGCGGTAGCAACCCAGATCCATCAAACGCTTGATGTTCATGGACAGTTCACGACGCAGATCGCCTTCGACGATGAATTTACCTACTTCATCGCGCAGCTTTTCCAGTTCGCTGTCATCCAGATCTTTGATCTTTTTGTTGGTTGCTACACCGGTCGATGCACAGATTTTCTCTGCGCGTGGACGGCCCACACCGTAGATGGCCGTCAGGCCGATAACGGTATGCTGATGATTTGGGATATTAACCCCTGCAATACGTGCCATTTGTTATTCCTCGATTAACCTTGACGCTGCTTGTGACGTGGTTCCACGCAGATAACGCGGACTACGCCTTTGCGCTTGATGATCTTGCAGTTGCGGCAGATCCGCTTGACTGATGCGAGAACTTTCATTTTTGGGCTCTTTCTTTCGCTTCTTTGGTTTGATTCAGTGTGTTACTTGGTACGGAACACAATGCGGGCTCGGCTCAGGTCGTACGGCGTTAACTCCACCGTCACCTTGTCTCCAGGGAGAATGCGAATATAGTTCATCCGCATTTTACCTGAAATATGCCCGAGCACCACGTGTCCGTTCTCCAGCTTCACTCGAAATGTTGCATTTGGGAGATTCTCAAGAATCTCGCCCTGCATCTGTATGACGTCGTCTTTTGCCATTCGGTATGTTTACCGCGCTTAACGCGTCGGAATTCCGCCCTTGAAATTTGCTTTGCGCAGCAGTGAATCATATTGCTGCGACATCACGTAGTTCTGTACTTGCGCCATGAAATCCATGGTGACAACTACAATAATCAATAAAGAAGTACCGCCGAAATAGAATGGTACTTTCCACTGGGCTTGCATAAATTCCGGCAATAAACACACCAGGGTGATGTAGACTGCGCCGGCAAGTGTCAAGCGTGTCAGGATCTTGTCGATGTAACGGGCTGTCTGTTCGCCTGGACGGATCCCGGGAATGAACGCACCGCTTTTCTTCAAGTTATCCGCTGTTTCCTTGCTGTTAAAGACCAGCGCTGTATAGAAGAAACAGAAAAACACGATCGCCACTGCGTACAACAGCGCATGGATAGGCTCACCAGGCCCCATCGATGCTGCCAAATCTTTCAAGAACCGCACCGCAGGGTTAGCGTTGTCGGCGCCCTTTGAAAACCAGTCCACGATAGTGGCCGGGAACAAGATGATCGAAGAAGCAAAGATCGGCGGGATCACGCCGGCCATGTTCAGCTTCAACGGCAAATGGCTGGTTTGACCGCCATAAATCTTGTTGCCTACCTGGCGCTTCGCGTAATTGACCAATATTTTGCGCTGACCACGTTCGACGAATACAACGAAGTACGTTACCAGTGCTACCAGGATCACGATGAAAATCGCGCTGAAGCTGCCGATCGAACCATTCGACACCTGAGTGAACAAGCCACCCAACGCCGACGGCAGACCTGCTGCAATCCCGGCAAAAATGATGATCGAGATGCCATTCCCCAAGCCACGCTCGGTAATTTGCTCACCCAACCACATCAAAAACATTGTTCCGGTCAACAAAGTGACGACCGTCACGAAGCGGAATGCAAGACCAGGTTCCAACACCAGACCAGCTTGCGACTCCAGTGCGACTGCAATGCCTAACGCTTGGAACAGTGCCAGGGCAACCGTGAAATACCGGGTGTACTGGGTGATCTTGCGACGACCTGCTTCGCCTTCTTTTTTCAACGCTTCCATCTGCGGTGACACGATCGACAGCAATTGCATGATGATCGAGGCCGAGATATAAGGCATGATACCCAGCGCAAACACTGTAAAACGAGACAAGGCACCGCCCGAGAACATGTTGAACATGCCCAGGACGCCGCCTTCGTGCTCCTTGAACAGCGAGGCTAATTGTGTCGGGTCAATCCCGGGAACCGGGACGTGAGCACCGATACGATAAACCACCAATGCGCCAAGCAAAAACCAGAGCCGTCCCCAAGGGAAACCGGCCGCTGCACTTTTAGCAAGTTGTGGATTAGTCGCCAATTTTCGCTCCGATCAAGCTGTTAGCGGTCAACTCAGGCTACCGAGCCGCCGGCTGCTTCGATGGCTGCTTTCGCGCCAGCGGACACTTTCAAGCCCTTCAAATTCACCGCTTTGGTGATTTCGCCGGACAAGATCACGCGCACGTCACGGGCCAACACGCCCAGAACGCCAGCTTGCTTCAAGACCAGAATGTCGACATCGCCAACAGCCAGGTTGTTCAGATCGGACAGGCGCACTTCAGCTTTGAAGGTTGCGTGCATCGATTTGAAACCGCGCTTAGGCAGACGGCGTTGCAGAGGCATCTGACCGCCTTCGAAACCGACTTTATGAAAGCCGCCCGAACGCGATTTCTGACCTTTGTGACCACGACCCGAGGTTTTACCCAGGCCGGAGCCGATACCGCGACCGACGCGACGCTTGTAGTGCTTAGCGCCTTCGGCTGGTGCAATAGTATTCAATTCCATGATTTGCTCCGTTCGTGTAAGCCCGAAGGCTTACCCGACAACTTTAACGAGATACGATACTTTATTGATCATGCCGCGTACGGATGGGGTGTCTTGCAATTCGGAAACCGAATTTACACGACGCAGACCCAGACCGCGCACGGTAGCGCGATGCGATTCGCGCGTACCGATCAAGCCCTTGACCAATTGCACTTTGACTGTGTTTGTCATTTTGTCCACCTTAAGCCAGAATGTCTTCGACCGACTTGCCGCGTTTGGCAGCGATATCGGAAGCAGTGCTCATTTTCGACAGGCCGTCCAGCGTAGCGCGTACCAGGTTGTATGGGTTGTTCGAACCGGTGGATTTCGCCACCACGTCCGTCACGCCCATCACTTCGAAGATAGCGCGCATTGCGCCACCAGCGATAACGCCAGTACCAGGCTTAGCTGGGTTCATCAGGACCTTGGAGGCGCCGTGACGACCAACAACCGTGTGATGCAAGGTACCGTTTTTGAGCGGTACTTTGATCAGGTTGCGACGGGCTTCTTCCATTGCCTTCTGCACGCCAACTGGCACTTCTTTCGATTTGCCCTTGCCCATGCCGACGCGGCCATCGCCATCACCAACTACGGTCAGCGCGGCGAAACCCATGATACGACCACCCTTGACCACTTTGGTCACGCGGTTGATCGCGATCATTTTTTCGCGCATGCCATCATCCGGCTTGTCGCTTTGCATTTTTGCTTGCATTTTTGCCATGATTGATCCTTAGAACTTCAGACCGGCTTCGCGTGCGGCTTCTGCCAACGCTTTCACACGGCCGTGGTAACGGAAACCGGAGCGGTCAAACGCAACTTCGGTAATCCCTGCTTTCAACGCTTTTTCAGCGACGCGCTTGCCGATCAAGGCTGCAGCAGCGGCATTGCCGCCTTTGCCGGATTGGCCTGCCAGTTCAGCGCGAACTTCCGCTTCAGCCGTCGAGGCCGAAACCAGGACTTTAGCGTCCGGGCTGATCAGGTTGGCGTAAATGTGCAGGTTGGTGCGATGCACCGACAAGCGATTTACTTTCAATTCCGCAATCTTGATGCGGGTTTGGCGTCCGCGGCGAAGCCGTGATTCTTTCTTATCCATCGTCAGCCCCTAATTACTTCTTCTTGGTTTCTTTAAGCTTAACCACTTCGTCCGCATAGCGAACGCCCTTGCCTTTATAAGGCTCAGGAGCGCGGTAAGCACGAACTTCAGCGGCTACCTGGCCAACCTGTTGACGGTCGATACCTTTAATCAGGATCTCGGTCGGGGTTGGTGTTGCGCAGGTAACGCCAGCTGGCATGTCATGCACTACAGGGTGCGAGAAACCCAGGGACAGATTCAGCTTGTCGCCTTGAGCTTGCGCCTTGTAACCCACGCCTACCAGGTTCAGCTTTTTCTCGAAACCCTTGGTGACGCCAACAACCATGTTGTTGACCAGTGCGCGCAGCGTGCCGGACATGGCATTGGCTTCGCGGCTGTCGTTCGCCACGTCGAAACTCAGGGTTCCTGCATTGTTTTCCACTTTGACCTGGCCGGTGAGGGCCTGGGAAAGTACGCCCAGCGGGCCTTTTACGGTGATCGCTTGTGCGGAGATGGCGACTTCGGCGCCAGCTGGCACTACGATAGGCATTTTAGCTACTCGAGACATGTGTAACTCCTTAAGCCACGTAGCAAATAACTTCGCCGCCGACACCGGTAGCGCGTGCTTTGCGGTCAGTCATGACGCCTTGCGGAGTCGACACGATCGCCACACCCAAGCCATTCATCACAACAGGGATCTCGTCTTTACCCTTGTAGACGCGCAGACCCGGACGGGACACGCGCTCCAAGCGCTCAATGACGGGACGGCCAACATAATACTTCAAACCGATTTTCAGTTCCGCTTTGCCACCAGCTTCGGCAACAGCGAAATCTTCAATGTAACCCTCGTCCTTCAGGACGCTGGCAATCGCAATTTTGACTTTCGACGATGGCATGGCCACGGTCGTCTTTTGCACGCCTTGTGCATTGCGAATGCGGGTCAGCATATCGGCGATAGGATCGCTCATACTCATTGCATATTCTCCTATTACCAGCTTGCTTTTGTCATACCCGGAATTTCACCACGCATGGCGAATTCACGGAGCTTGATACGACCCAGACCGAATTTACGGAATGTGCCGCGCGGACGACCAGTGATGGCGCAACGGTTACGTTGACGCGTCGGGTTCGAGTTACGTGGCAGCGCCTGCAATTTCAGGCGAGCTTCGTAGCGCTCTTCTTCCGATTTCGATTGGTCATCGACGATGGCCTTGAGAGCTTCGCGCTTAGGGGCGAATTTCGCCACCAGGTCAGCACGCTTGATCTCACGATTAATCAGTGACAGTTTGGCCATGATCAGTTCCTGAAAGGGAATTTAAAGGCGGCGAGCAAAGCTTTGGCTTCGTCATCGGTCTTAGCGGTTGTCGTGATGCTGATATTCATACCGCGCAACGCGTCAATCTTGTCGTATTCGATTTCAGGGAAAATGATCTGTTCCTTGACACCGATGTTGTAGTTGCCACGACCATCAAATGCACGGCCGTTCACACCACGGAAATCGCGTACGCGCGGCAGAGCCACGGTAATGAAGCGATCCAGGAACTCGTACATGCGAGCGCCGCGCAGGGTGACCATCGTACCGATCGGGTAACCTTCACGGATTTTGAAGCCTGCGATCGCTTTGCGGGACTTGGTGGTCACTGGCTTCTGGCCGGCGATCTTGGTCAAGTCAGCAACTGCGTGCTCGAGAACTTTTTTATCCGCGATAGCCTCACCAACACCCATGTTCAGGGTGATCTTGGTCAGGCGTGGAACTTCCATTACCGACTTGTAACCAAACTTGCTGGTCAGGTCGGCAACGACTTTTTCTTTATAGAATTCTTGGAGACGTGCCATGATTTCTTAAGCCTTCACTACTTCGCCGGAGGATTTAAAGATGCGAACTTTCTTGCCGTCCACTTCTTTGAAACCCACGCGATCTGCCTTGCCAGTCGCTGCATTAAACAATGCAACGTTGGACACGTGAATTGGCATGGTCTTATCGACGATACCACCAGTTACGCCAGTCATCGGGTTTGGCTTAGTCGCTTTTTTAGCGATGTTAATGCCGTCAACCACGATATGTTCAGCATCGATACGCTGCTGTACCACACCACGTTTGCCCTTGTCTTTCCCGGTCAGAACGATGACTTCGTCGTTTTTACGAATCTTATCCATTACGACTCCTTACAGGACTTCCGGTGCCAGGGACACGATTTTCATGAACTTCTCAGTGCGCAGTTCGCGCGTGACAGGTCCAAAAATACGGGTACCGATCGGTTCCAGCTTGGCGTTCAACAGAACGGCGGCGTTGCCGTCGAACTTCACCAGGGAACCGTCTTGGCGGCGAACACCTTTAGCGGTGCGCACAACCACGGCGTTATAAATTTCACCTTTTTTGACACGGCCACGTGGCGCAGCAACCTTAACGGTTACCTTGATCACATCGCCAATGCCAGCATAACGGCGCTTGGAGCCGCCCAATACCTTGATGCACATTACTTCTTTGGCACCGGTATTGTCAGCCACTTCGAGCCGGCTTTCAGTTTGAATCATAGTATTCTCTTTCCCAACTTAAGCCGAAGAATCCACACAATGTAGACCCACGGTCAGTCTTGGTCCCGCCAGAGCCGCCCTGCTGGGCTTCACTGTTTGGGTGCATGACCTTCATACATCAACTGACCGCGAATGCTACTGTCTGTGGCCAGACACTTTGCGGCGTTACATGAACGAAGCCCGCAAGTATTACATACAATTTGCGGGCCTGCAAGTACTAATTAAAAGCCACCGCCGAAACGGTGGTTTTTATTTAAACGGTTGGTGCGGCTTGAACCACACGTGTCACCGTCCATGCCTTCGTTTTGGAGATCGGGCGACCTTCCTGGATCTCGACCGTGTCACCGGCCTTGACTTGGTTGGTCTCGTCATGCGCGTGATACTTGTTCGAACGCATGATGATCTTGCCATACAAAGGATGTTTTACGTGGCGCTCGATCAGAACGGTAACGGTCTTGTCCATCTTGTCCGAAACCACTTTACCGATCAGCGTGCGCTTGAGCGACTGTTTCACTGGTTCGTTCATTTGGCTTCCTTCAGATTCATTACCGTCTTCACACGCGCGATATCGCGGCGTACCTTCTTGAGCTGCGAAGTGTTGCTCAGCTGCTGCGTAGCGATTTGCATGCGCAGGCCGAACTGTGCCTTCAACAGGTCATTCAGCTCTTTTTGCAGAGCTGGCTGGTCCTTGCCGCGGAGTTCAGATGCTTTCATATACAACTCCAATTATTGGCCGACTTGGCGGATGACAAACGTCGTCGCCAGTGGCAGTTTAGCGGCGGCAAGACGGAATGCTTCCCGTGCCAGCGCTTCATCAACGCCATCCATTTCGTACAGTACTTTGCCTGGCTGAATTTCAGCGACGTAGTACTCAGGATTACCTTTACCGTTACCCATACGGACTTCAGCCGGTTTGTTCGAAATCGGTTTGTCCGGGAAAATACGGATCCAGATACGGCCACCGCGCTTGATGTGACGCGTCATTGCACGACGCGCCGCTTCAATTTGACGCGCAGTGATACGACCGCGCGCAACTGCCTTCAGACCGAATTCGCCAAACGACACGGCGGTGCCGCGGCTGTGCGAAATACCGGTATTACGGCCTTTCTGCTCTTTACGATACTTTCTGCGTGCTGGTTGCAGCATGATTATTCTCCTGCTTTCTCAGCTGGTGCTGCTGCGGCGGCCGGTTTAGCGGCGGTACGCACACGTGCACCTGGTGCTGTGGATGGTTTCGCACCGGCACCGGCTGGACGTGGACGGCCAGCTGGCTTGCCATCGTCACGGCGTGGGCCGCGGCTTTTCTTCTCGTCAGCTGGGGTATCGATGACTGGTGCATCGCCGTTAGGCGCGCGGTCACCTTTGTATACCCACACCTTGACACCGATGATGCCGTAGGTGGTCGACGCTTCGCTGGTACCGTAGTCGATATCGGCGCGCAGGGTATGCAGAGGCACGCGGCCTTCGCGGTACCACTCTTTACGTGCGATTTCGATACCGTTCAGACGGCCGGACGACATGATCTTGATACCGAGAGCACCCAGACGCATTGCATTTTGCATTGCACGCTTCATGGCGCGGCGGAACATGATCCGTTTTTCCAGCTGCTGAGCGATCGAGTCGGCGATCAGTTGCGAGTCGATTTCTGGCTTGCGAATTTCTTCGATGTTCACGTGAACAGGTACGCCCATGATCTTGGTCAGCGCGGACTTCAGTACTTCGATGTCTTCGCCTTTTTTACCAATGACCACGCCTGGACGCGAGCTGTAGATCGTGAAGCGCGCGTTCTTGGCTGGGCGCTCGATAACGATGCGGCCAACGGAAGCGTTCTTCAGTTTCTTTTTCAGGTAAGCACGTGCTTTCAAGTCTTCGTTCAGCATGGCAGCGAAATTACCGTTGCCTGCATACCAGCGCGAAGCCCAGTTACGGGTGACCGCCAGACGGAAACCGGTTGGATGAATTTTCTGACCCATCGTGGCTCCTTAGTTACCGACAGTCACGTAAACGTGACAGGATTGTTTCGAAATACGGTCGCCACGGCCTTTTGCACGCGCGGTGAAGCGCTTCAGGACGGGGCCCTTTTCGACGTAGATCGTTTTCACGAACAATTCGTCGATGTCCGCGCCATCATTGTGCTCGGCATTCGCAATGGCGGATTCCAGAACGCGTTTGATGATCGCAGCACCTTTTTTCGGGCTGAATTGCAAGATGTTGAGTGCAGCGTCAACTTTCTTGCCACGGATCAGGTCAGCAACCAGGCGGCCCTTTTGGTCCGACAGGCGCACACCTTTGAGGATAGCTTTAGTTTCCATTATTTCTTAGCCTTTTTGTCAGCTGCATGGCCCTTGAACGTACGGGTCAGTGCGAATTCGCCGAGCTTGTGACCAACCATGTTTTCGGAAACATAAACCGGCACGTGCAGCTTGCCGTTATGCACCGCGATCGTCAGGCCGATGAAGTCAGGCATGATTGTCGAACGACGCGACCAGGTTTTGATTGGCTTTTTGTCTTTGGCTGCTTGCGCGGCTTCAACTTTTTTCACCAGGTGGGCGTCACAGAACGGCCCTTTTTTCAATGAACGTGTCATGTGCTACCCCTTATTTCTTGCCGCGGCGCGAGACGATCATGGAAGTAGTACGCTTGTTGCTGCGTGTCTTCTTACCCTTAGTCTGTTGGCCCCAAGGCGAAACTGGATGACGACCAGCTGCTGTTTTACCTTCACCACCACCGTGCGGGTGATCGACCGGGTTCATGACCACACCGCGAACGGTAGGACGAACACCGCGCCAGCGCATCGCACCAGCTTTACCGATTTTACGCAGGCTGTGCTCGGCATTGCCGACTTCACCAACCGTTGCACGGCACTCGATGTGCACGCGACGTACTTCACCCGAGCGCAGACGCACTTGAGCGTAGGTACCTTCACGTGCCATCAGCACAACGCCAGCGCCGGCGGTACGTGCCATTTGGGCACCTTTACCTGGCAGCATTTCGACGCAATGCATCACGGTACCGACTGGGATGTTACGGATTGGCAAGCAGTTACCCGATTTGATCGGTGCTTCCGAACCGTTCATCACGCTGTCGCCAACGGCCATGCCTTTGGTTGCGATGATGTAGTGACGTTCGCCATCGGCGTAGCACAACAGAGCGATATTCGCGGTGCGGTTTGGATCGTATTCGATACGTTCCACTTTCGCTGGAATACCATCTTTGGTGCGCTTGAAGTCGATCAAGCGATAGTGTTGCTTATGACCACCACCGATATGACGGGTGGTGATGTGACCGTTGTTGTTACGACCAGCGGTCTTGGATTTCTTTTCAACCAGGGCAGCGAACGGACGACCTTTGTACAGGTCGGCATTCACCACCTTTACCATGCCGCGACGGCCTGGCGAGGTTGGTTTCATCTTAACGAGTGCCATTATGCAGCCTCCTCGGAGAAGTTGATTTCCTGGCCAGGCTTCAGGCACACGAAAGCACGCTTGGTATGGTTACGACGACCGTTGAACTTGCCGGTGCGCTTTTGCTTACCTTCGCGGTTTGCAGTTTGCACGGACAGAACTTCAACCTTGAACAGCAGTTCGACCGCTGCCTTGATTTCAGGCTTGGTTGCATCCGGCAGTACGCGGAATACAATTTGCTCGTTCTTTTCCGCGACCATGGTGGCCTTTTCGGAAATCACGGGCGCCAACAGCACCTTCATCAAGCGTTCTTCGCTATGTTTCAAAATCGCGCTCATGCCAGCATCTCCTCAATCTTGGCCAATGCAGCTTTGGTGACCAGGATCTTCTTGTAGAACACCAGGGACATCGGGTCTGCGTGACGTGGCTCAACGACGAGTACGTTAGGCAGGTTGCGCGATGCCAGTTCCAGGTTTTCGTTCAGAACGTCGGTGATGATCAGAACCGAATCAAAGCCCAGGCCGTTCAATTTTTGCGACAGCAGCTTGGTTTTTGGCGCGTCGATCGTCAGATCGTCGATGACGATCAGGCGCTCTTCGCGAGCCAGCTGCGACAGGATCGAGCAGATACCTGCGCGATACATTTTTTTGTTCACTTTGTGGGTGAAGTTTTCGTCAGGCGAGTTCGGGAAAATCCGACCACCGCCGCGCCACAGTGGCGACGACGACATACCAGCACGAGCGCGGCCGGTACCTTTTTGGCGCCATGGCTTTTTCGTCGTGTGGTGAACTTCTTCACGGTCTTTTTGCTTGCGGTTACCACTACGTGCATTCGCTTGATAAGCGATGACGACTTGGTGGATCAGCGCTTCATTGTAGTCACGGCCGAAAATCGTATCGGCTGCAGCAACGTTCGAGGCGGCTTGACCTTGCGCATTCAGAAGCTTGAGTTCCATCGTTTAAGCTCCCTTCTTGGCTTTGGTTTTGATGGCTGGCGAGACAACTACCTGGCCATTTTTCGCACCTGGAATCGCGCCTTTGACCAGCAACAGCTGACGGTCGGCATCGATACGGGCGATCACGAGGTTCTGGATCGTACGGTTAACGTCACCCAGATGACCGGTCATGCGCTTACCAGGGAAAACGCGACCTGGATCTTGTGCCATACCGATGGAACCTGGAACGTTATGCGAACGCGAGTTACCGTGCGTTGCACGGCCAGAAGCGAAGTGGTAACGTTTGATAACGCCTGCATAGCCTTTACCGATGGTAACGCCTTGCACGTCGATCTTTTGACCGACTTCGAACAGGGAAGCAGCGACAACATCGCCAGCTTTCAGTTCAGCGGCTTTAGCAGCGTCAACGCGGAACTCTTTCAACAGAGTACCAGCTTCAACACCAGCTTTAGCATGATGACCAGCAACAGCTTTGGTCACGCGGGAAGCGCGACGTTGACCGAATGCGACCTGAACAGCGGAGTAACCATCTGTTTCAGGGGTTTTGATTTGCGCAACACGGTTGTTCGATACGTCCAACACGGTGACAGGAATCGAATCCCCTTCATCCGTGAAAATGCGCATCATACCAACCTTGCGACCGAGAAGGCCTAGGCTCATTTTTTCTCCATTCCCACCTGCGATTGGGCGGGGCTTGTTTAACTACAAAGTAACGTAGGACTCAAAAAAGACGAATCCATACCGAAGCCGGCTAGTATATAGCACAAAAACCCTTGACGCAACAAGTTAACACGAGGTATGTCAAAGTGTTGCGCGACGCCCCTGCAGGAGTTGTCGGAGCGCCTGAAAAACCCTGCCATAAGGCAACTTAACGGACGCAAAGCACGGCGGCATGCGGCCTAACACACCGGGTGCCCTCGGCGGCAAGTCACTGGCGGCCGCAGAAACAACAAGGGCGCGTACACGGCGTACGCGTCCTCTTTCCCTCACGAATCAGGCTTGGCGTCCCCTTGTGGGTAGCTCAGCTCAGACCTTGCACTGCTCGACGCAATGCTTGTAGATCATCTCGCAGATGGGGCTCGAGGCCGAACCGGGCATGCCGCCCGAGCACGTATTGGCCCGAACGGCGCACTCCAGCGTGCAATCATTGCCAGCCATGGCATACGAGGCGCTCATACCCAGCGCAAACAGGAAAGCCATCGTCTTCTTGATCATAGTTCATCTCCGTTTATCAGATGGAAGAACAACCAGGACGACACGCCACCCTCGCACCGCCCCGGGCAGGCGCCGCGGCACCGCCATTACTTAAAAAGCAATGCCAATAGAATACCGTAAACAATACCAACCAGCTACCAATTAACGGCGCCGCGTTTTTCCGGCGCCAAATAAAAAAGCCAGCCCGGACATCTCTCCTTCCGGGCCGGCTGCAAGGCAACGCATGGCGCCGAGTGGTCCTTACTCTTGCGGCGCTCCTTTGCCAATCTGATACCAGTCCACCTTGCGCGTCGCCACCATGATGACGGCCAGCACGGTGAACAGCAGGATGCTGCCCATTACCAGCGCATTGTTTTCCGAGCTCAGCAAACCATACAGGGCGCCATACAGCAAGGTCAGCGCCACGCCGAAGCCGATGCCGCGCCAGGCGTTGTGCAGCACGTGCACCAGGTAAAAGCTGGTCAGCACGATACAGGCGGCGCTGGCGATCAGATAGGCGGCCAGGAAGGCGATATGCTCGGCCAGGCCCACCAGCAGCAGGAAGAAGATCACCAGCGACAGGCCCACCAGCAAATATTGCACCGGGTGGATCGGCAGGCTTTTCAGGATTTCAAAGATGAAGAAGGCGGCAAAGGTCAGCGCCACGAACAGCAAGCCATATTTCGTGGCCCGGTCCGACTGCGAATACACGTTCACCGGCTCGATGAAGCCCACGCTGAAGCGGTCGATCTGGCCCAGCGGGGCGCTGTCGGGCACCTTGAATTCCCCTTCGATCGTGCTCAGTTGCGTTTGCGCATTGGTTGCCAGCGACGAGATATTCCACGCTACATTGAAACCCTGGGCATCGATCTGGCGATTCTTCGGCGACGGCAGGAAGCGCCCGCCAAACTGCGGATGGGGCCAGTTCGACTTGATCTGGATGTGGCTGTTCTTGGCCGCCGGCACGAAATGCTGGCGTTCGATGCCATCGAGGCCCAGGTCAAAGCTGAAGCGCACCTGCTGCGGTGCCGCCAGAGGCATGGCGCCCAGCGGCGCATGCAAGCCGCTGCGGAAGGCAAACAGGTCGGTACCCTGCTCGAACTCGATCTTTTGTCCGCCCCAGTCGATTTTTGGGATATTGCGGATGCCGCGCACGTCCTCGATGGAGAGGGCGACGAAAGGCTGACCCAGGGTCACGCGCGAGTCCGGCGACTTGCGCGGCAACTGGCTGCTGGCCGGCACCGTGAAGTCGCCCTTGAACGCATGCTGGCCGCTGTAGACCAGCACCTGGTGGATGCCGCGGTAACGGCGGTCCGTCTCGATGTTGCCGTTGATCTGCAGATCGTTCGGGTACACGAGCAGGCGACGCTGCACCAAGCGGCGCAGCAACTCCGTGCGCGCAGGCGCTTTCGCTTCCTTGTCATCACCCTTGGCCACTTCCACGCGCTCCTCGTACTGCTCCGTGTAGGGAATCACGAGGATGGGGCCGATGATGGTTTGTTCGCGCACCGAATCGGCGGCGATGCTGTTGACGGCTTCCTGGCGGAATTCCATCCGCTCCTTGATCGTTTCCTGAATCATCAGCAAAGGCAGGCCGATCAACAACATCAGGCCGAACACGATCAACGCTTTGACTAAGAGAGTTTTTTGCATGGCGCATCCTTGAAGTAAGGCGGCCAGTGTAGGAAAGCTGTATGCGCTGACGATGCAGTCCGTGTGAAGCCTGTAAATAAAGTGCGCTAGGCCAGCGGCAGGCACAGGCACGCGCAGGCACCGCCTTCCACATGATTGAGCACCTCGACCGTGCCGCCATGCAGGGAAGCGACCTCGCGCACGAAAGGCAGGCCCAGGCCCGTGCTTTTACCGGCGCTCGGGCGCGGCAAGGAGTAGAAGCGCTCGAAGATGCGTTCGAGCGCATATGCGGGGATGCCCGCGCCGCGGTCACGCACGGCAATCTCCACCTGGCTGCCCTGGCGCCGCGCCGTCAGGTCGATGCAGCTGCCGGGCGGGGCAAAGCCGGCCGCGTTATCGAGCAAGTTGCCCAGCGCCTGGCGCAGCAACAGGGGGTCGCCCGCCACACTCGCCTCGTCGTGCTGCAGCTGCAGGCGCACGCCGCGCGCCGCCAGGGTGGCGGCCGCATCCTGCGCCACTTGCGCCAGCAGGGGCGCCAGCGCGATGCGCTCAGGGTTATCCAGGCGCTGCTGCTTTTCCACGCGCACCAGGGCCAGCAGCTTGTCGATCAGTTGCCGCTGGCGCGCATTCTGTTCCAGGATGCTGGCAAGGAACTGGCGGCGCTCGGCCGGCGGCATGTCTTCCTGCAGCAGCTCGGCAGAGGCCTGGATGGCGGCGATCGGGCTTTTCAATTCATGCGCCAGCGTGTGCATCAGCTGCTCCACATACTCCTTGCCCTCCAGGCGTGTGCGCATCGCCTCCAGCGCCCGCCCCAGCGTGCCGATCTCGTTCTGGCCCAGCGCCGGCAGCGCCACCTTGCGCCCAGCCTCCACGTCGCCGATGTAATGCATCAACTTGCCCAGTGCATGGTGCAGCCACCAGGCGAATGCCAGGCCGATCAGCAGCGACAGCAGCAACAGCACGGCGCCGCGCTGCAATATCTTGCGCTGGCTGCGCTCGACAAACGCTTGCACGCTGGCATTCGGCTTGGCCACCGTCAGCACGCCGATCACCTCATTGCCGTCGCGAATCGGCGCGGCCACGTGCATGACCGTCGACATCTCGTCGTCTGGCCGGCTGCGCGTGCTGCGCGCGCCATACTTGCCCTGCAAGGTGAGGTACACGTCATTCCAGCGCGAATAGTCGCGGCCCACGTCGCGCCCGCTGGAATCGAACAGCACGATGCCATGCCGGTCCGTGATGGTGATGCGGTAATCGAGCGTGCGCTTGCGCACGCCGTTGATATTGACGTCCACGCCATGGCGCGCGTAATCCTGCATGCGTTCTGCCACGGGCGACTGCGCCAGGCTGCCCGCCTTCACGTCGGGCGCCACCAGGCTGGCCAGAAGCTGCGAAGTATCAACCAGGGTGTCTTCCAGGGTCGAGCGCACACCGGGCTTGACCTGCTCCATGAAGACGTTCAGCAGGAACCATGCGGCCAGGCCGACGATCAGGAAGTAGCCGAGCAGGATGCGCAGGCCGATCTTCATGCGCCGGCCAGGCTGTAGCCGAGGCCACGGTGGGTGTGGATGGGGTCGACTTGCGCATCGATAGCGCGCAGCTTGGCGCGCAGCGATTTGACGTGCGCGTCGACGGTACGCTCGAGCGTGTCCGGCGCCCCGCTCCACACGCGCTCCATCAGCTGCGCGCGCGACAGCACGTGGCCGGGATGCGCGAGCAGGGTTTTCAGCAACAGGTATTCATAGCGGGTCAGGTCCAGCGGCTGGCCATGAAAGAGCACCTTCGCCTCCAGCGCGCGCAATTCGAAGCGCGCCGGCGCGGCGACAGGCGCGACTATCGTCATGCCAGTCTCGCGAGGAGCTTGCGCGACACCTGCGCGGCGCAGGATGACGCGGATGCGTGCCACCAGTTCGCGTGGCGAAAACGGTTTCGTGACGTAATCGTCGGCGCCGATTTCCAGGCCGACGATACGGTCGATCTCGTCGCTGCGGGCCGTCAGGAAGATCACCGGCACCTCGGAAAACTGGCGCAGCCGGCGGCACACTTCCAGCCCGCTCATGTCGGGCAAGCCCACGTCGAGCACCACCAAAACGGGCATCTGCGCGGCTTCGCCGGGCGTTGGACGCAGCGCGGCCAGGGCTTGCTCGCCCAACATCACATGGCGCGGCGCAAAGCCGTCCGTGCGCAAGGCATAGGCGATGCTGTCGGCAATCGCCTGTTCATCTTCCACGATCAGGACAGTCTTGGACATGGCGGCGGCACGCAGTAGTGGACAGACCCGGAGTATCCCTGAAGCACGCAAGCGGCGTCAATCGCACACCTTGCCGCGCGCCGGCAAAAAGCCACCCACCCCAAAAAACTTATAGTATATTTATCGCAGCATGACTCCACCGATACACCGTGTTTGACACCCGTCCGAGGAGACTATGAAGACCCATACCATCAGCCTGCTATGCGCTGTCAGCCTGCTGGCCGCCTGCGCGGCGCCAGCGACGATCACCACCTCCAACGCACAACAAGACGCCTGCAACGCGGCCGAGCTCAAGGGCCAGTTTGGCGAAGCGGAACTGGCTTGCGTACAGGCGCTGCGCAGCGCCGAGCAGGCCGGGGCCAGCGCGGACATCCTCTCGCAGCGCCAATACAACCTGGGCCGCATCAAGCGCTTGCAGGGCAAGAATGCCGAAGCGGAGCAACTGTACCGGCAAGCGCTGGCCACGGAAGAAGCGGCGCAGCCACGCAGCGATGCGCGCGTCGGCCGCCGCATGGTGGAACTGGCGTCGGCCCTGGCCGCGCAAGGCAAGTGGCAGGAAGGCACAGGCTACCTGGAACGCGTGCTGCCGTTGCTGCCGAAGCTGTCGTCCGCGTCGCGCACGTATTCGGCGGAAGTGCTGCGCCAGTACGCCAGGCAGTTGCAAGGCGGTCCGCAGGCCGCACTGGGCGCGCGCTTCGACGCGGTGGCGGCCAGCCTGCAATAAGAGATGCCCGGAGCCCGGCCTAGGGCTGGGCGACGTGGATGCCGGCCTAGGGCTGGGCGACGTGGATGCTGGCCTTGATGTGCTTGAGGTGGGCCACGATGGTGAACGTCATCACCACCAGCAGCGACCAGGAGCTCCATTTGCTGACATGCACCACCGACCAGGCGCCAAGCTGGTTCGGATAGCGCCACACGCCCCAGAAAGTGCTGATGTTTTCAGCCAGCCAGATAAAGAAGCCGACCAGCACGAAACCGAGCAGCAAGGGCATGCTGCGGTCGCGGTCGAGCGGACGGAACACCACAGTGGTGCGCGCATACAAGCCCAGCGCGCAGGCGGCCAGGTACCAGCGATAGTCGCCGATGTAATGGTGAGTAAAGAAGTTGGCGTAGATCAGTATAGCGATCAGCACCGCCATCCAGTATGGCGGATGGTGGCGAATCCGCATGTCGAGCAGGCGCCAGGTCTGGATGATGTAGCTGCCGACCGCCGCATACATGAAGCCGGAAAACAGGGGAACGCCGAACACTTTGGTATAGGCAAAGTCGGGATAGCTCCAAGACTGGATCGTCCCCGATACCTTGAATACTTCCAGCGCAAAGCCCACCGCATGGAACAGGCAAATGGCTTTCAGCTCATCCCACGTTTCCAGTCCGCTCCAGACCATCGCGGCCTGGATCGCCAGCGCCACCAGCAGCAGCACGTCATAGCGCGGCAGGCCGAACAGGCCGGCGCGCGGCACCAGGAACACGGCAGCAAAAAACAGCCCCACGAACAGGCACGACCTCGCCTCCTTGATGCCGAAATACAGGAATTCAGTCAGGAAGCGCGGCCAGCCGCGCAGGCGCTGGCGTGGAGTCGCATTTAACAGGTGGGTATCGAGGGCATTGAGCATGCAGCAACTCTATCGACGGGCTGCAGCACTGTAAAGCGATTTTGCACGCAGGCAGGTGGCGCCAGTACTGGGCAGGCACCAATAGCAATGGGGCCGGGCGTACTCACGATCGTGAGCAGGCCCGGCCCCATCATCAGGCAGCGGGACACCCCGCCGGCCTGGAACAGCTGTCAATACCTGATGCTACGGTGTTGTCAGCTGCCCTTGAAACTCTTATTGCAGTTTGATTTCGACATCAACACCAGCTGGCAGGTCCAGCTTCATCAGCGCGTCAACGGTTTTGTCCGTTGGGTCAACGATGTCCATCAGGCGTTGGTGCGTACGGATCTCGAACTGATCGCGCGAAGTTTTGTTGACGTGCGGGGAACGCAGCACATCGAAACGTTGAATACGGGTAGGCAGTGGTACTGGGCCTTTGACGACAGCGCCGGTGCGCTTCGCGGTTTCAACGATTTCCAGAGCGGACTGGTCGATCAGCTTGTAATCGAAAGCCTTCAGGCGGATACGGATTTTTTGGTTTGGTGCCGACATGATATTTCCTTAAAAGAACGAACCGCGCGGTCTGCACGGCAATGAGGTCATACGGGAATTTCTGACGCTACAACCGTCAGGGTCGACATGATAGCACCAAAATGCTTGCCAACCCCGGCAGTTGAATAAAAAGAAGGGCGCCGGGCGACGACGCGTCTTCTTTTCTATCGCTTAATAATTAAGCGATGATTTTTGCAACAACACCAGCGCCGACGGTACGGCCGCCTTCGCGGATAGCGAAGCGCAGACCTTCTTCCATCGCGATCGGGTTGATCAGCTTGACGGTGATCGACACGTTATCGCC
Organism: Janthinobacterium sp. SUN120; assembly: GCF_030397735.1. Classification (NCBI taxonomy): domain Bacteria; kingdom Pseudomonadati; phylum Pseudomonadota; class Betaproteobacteria; order Burkholderiales; family Oxalobacteraceae; genus Janthinobacterium; species Janthinobacterium sp. SUN120. The sequence goes on from NZ_JAPUBW010000006.1 coordinate 288,132, forward strand.
TGGCATGACCATTTCTTTGTCTGCTGGCAACTCGATCGAACCGGTTACGTCCGTCGTGCGGAAGTAGAACTGTGGACGATAGTTGTTGAAGAATGGCGTATGACGGCCGCCTTCGTCTTTCGACAGAACATAGATCTCGCCGGTGAAGTGAGCATGCGGCTTGATCGAGCCTGGCTTTGCCAGAACTTGACCACGTTGCACGTCTTCACGCTTGGTGCCGCGCAGCAGCAGACCAACGTTGTCGCCTGCTTGACCTTGGTCCAGCAGTTTGCGGAACATTTCCACGCCGGTGCAAGTCGTTTTGACGGTATCGGTGATACCGACGATTTCGATCTCTTCGCCGACCTTAACAATGCCGCGCTCGATACGACCGGTCACAACGGTACCGCGACCCGAGATCGAGAACACGTCTTCTACTGGCATCAGGAACGCACCGTCAACAGCGCGCTCTGGCGTTGGGATGTAAGCATCCAGCGCATCGGCCAGACGCAGCACTGCGTCAACGCCCATTTCGCCTTCTTTGCCTTCCAGCGCCATACGTGCCGAACCTTTGATGATTGGCAGGTCGTCGCCTGGGAATTCGTACTTCGACAACAGCTCGCGCACTTCCATTTCAACCAGTTCCAGCAGCTCTGCGTCGTCGACCAGGTCGCACTTGTTCAGGAACACGATGATGTATGGAACGCCAACTTGGCGGGCCAGCAGGATGTGTTCGCGGGTCTGTGGCATTGGGCCGTCAGCTGCGGAGCACACCAGGATCGCGCCGTCCATCTGGGCAGCACCGGTAATCATGTTTTTGATGTAATCGGCGTGGCCTGGGCAGTCAACGTGCGCGTAGTGACGCGTTTCCGTTTCGTACTCGACGTGGGCGGTGTTAATCGTGATACCGCGCGCTTTTTCTTCTGGAGCTGCATCGATCTGGTCGTATGCTTTAGCTTCGCCGCCGAATTTCTTCGACAGAACCGTTGCGATTGCAGCGGTCAGCGTGGTTTTACCGTGGTCGACGTGGCCGATGGTGCCGACGTTGACGTGCGGCTTGGTCCGTTCGAATTTACCTTTTGCCATTTTATTCTTCCTTAGAACAATGATTTAAATGTAGGGACCGGCATTCTCGTGAAAGCCGGCCCGGAACTTCTATTACTTAGCTTTCGAGCTTACGATTGCTTCAGTCACATGCTTAGGTGCTTCAGCATAGTGCTTGAATTCCATCGTGTAAGTCGCACGACCTTGGGTCGACGAACGCAACGACGTAGCGTAGCCGAACATTTCCGACAGAGGCACTTCGGCCTTGATGATCTTGCCGCCACCGCCAGCAATTTCATCCATACCTTGCACCATGCCGCGACGCGACGACAGATCGCCCATCACGGTACCGGCGTAGTCTTCCGGCGTTTCCACTTCCACGGCCATCATCGGCTCCAGGATGACTGGCGATGCTTTGCGGCAGCCATCTTTGAATGCCATCGAAGCGGCCATGCGGAATGCATTTTCGTTCGAGTCAACATCATGGTACGAACCGAAGAACAGCGTGACTTTCACGTCAACGACTGGGTAGCCAGCCATCACGCCCGAAGTCAGCGTGTCGCGCACACCTTTTTCAACTGCAGGGATGTATTCGCGAGGAACGGTACCGCCCTTGATCGCGTCAACGAATTCAAAGCCCTTGCCCGGTTCTTGCGGTTCGATCTTCAGAACCACGTGACCGTATTGACCACGACCACCCGATTGCTTGACGAATTTGCCTTCCGACTCTTCGCACACTTTACGGATCGTTTCGCGGTAAGCCACTTGTGGCTTGCCGACGGTGGCTTCAACGTTGAATTCACGCTTCATGCGGTCAACGATGATGTCCAGATGCAACTCGCCCATACCGGCGATGATGGTCTGGCCCGATTCTTCATCGGTACGCACGCGGAACGATGGATCTTCTGCTGCCAGACGGTTCAGCGCCAAGCCCATTTTTTCCTGGTCGGCCTTGGTTTTTGGCTCAACCGCTTGCGAAATCACTGGCTCAGGGAAGACCATGCGCTCCAGAACCACGCTTGCCTTGTCGTCGCAAAGCGTATCGCCAGTGGTGGTGTCTTTCAGACCCACAACGGCGGCGATGTCGCCAGCGCGCATTTCCTTGATTTCTTCGCGTTCGTTCGCTTGCATCTGCACGATACGGCCGATACGCTCTTTCTTCTGCTTCACGGAGTTCAACACCGAGTCGCCCGAATTCAGGGTACCCGAGTAGCAACGGATGAAGCACAGCTGACCCACGAACGGATCGGTTGCGATCTTGAATGCCAGCGCCGAGAATTTCTCGTCGTCGTCAGCTTTACGCTCGACAGGCTGCTCATCTTCATCCAGACCAGGTACTGGCGGAATGTCGATTGGCGATGGCAGGTACTCGATGACCGCGTCCAACATGGCTTGTACGCCCTTGTTTTTAAAGGCGGTACCGCACAGCATTGGAACGATTTCGCTGGCGATGGTACGTTGACGCAGAGCAGCCTTGATCTCGGCTTCCGACAGGTCGCCTTCTTCCAGGTACTTGTTCATCAGGTCTTCCGACGCTTCAGCAGCGGCTTCAACCATGTTCTCGCGCCACTTGGCAGCATCAGCGGCCAGGTGTGCAGGAATGTCTTCGTACTCAAACTTCATGCCTTGCGAAGCGTCGTCCCAGATAACCGCTTTCATCTTGACCAGATCGATAACACCGGTGAAGACGTCTTCAGCGCCGATAGGCATCTGAATAGGTACTGGGTTGGCTTTCAGACGCGAACGCATCTGATCGTAGACCTTGAAGAAGTTGGCGCCGGTACGGTCCATCTTGTTCACGAAGGCCAGACGTGGCACTTTGTACTTGTTAGCCTGACGCCATACCGTTTCCGATTGTGGCTGCACGCCGCCGACTGCACAGTAAACCATGCAGGCGCCATCCAACACGCGCATCGAACGTTCCACTTCAATGGTGAAGTCAACGTGGCCTGGGGTGTCGATGATGTTGATGTGGTGAGCTGGGAAGTTGTTAGCCATGCCTTTCCAGAAGCACGTAACAGCAGCCGAGGTAATCGTGATACCGCGCTCTTGCTCCTGTGCCATCCAGTCGGTGGTGGCAGCGCCATCATGGACTTCGCCCAGCTTGTGGTTCACGCCTGTGTAGAACAGGACGCGCTCGGTCGTGGTCGTCTTACCTGCATCGATGTGAGCGGAGATACCGATATTACGATAGCGCTCAATGGGGGTCTTGCGGGCCATAATTAATCCTAAATGAATGGACAAAACCGAGCAGCATTTTTTTGCAAAAATGAGCCCGGCCTCGAACAACAGATGCTTGACAGCCGCCTTGCGGTAGCTGGCTTTATATTAGAAGCGGAAATGCGAGAACGCTTTGTTCGCTTCAGCCATACGATGGACTTCGTCGCGTTTTTTCATCGCGCCGCCGCGGCTTTCAGCCGCTTCCATCAGCTCACCGCCGAGGCGTTGTGGCATCGATTTTTCGCTGCGCTTGTTAGCAGCTTCACGCAACCAACGCATGGACAGAGCCATACGACGGACTGGGCGAACTTCGACCGGCACCTGGTAGTTTGCACCACCGACGCGACGGGATTTCACCTCAACCAACGGCTTGGCGTTGTTGATTGCGGTAGCAAAAACTTCGAGTGGATCTTTACCCGATTTTGCTGCGATGTGCTCGAAAGCACCGTAGATGATGTTTTCTGCAACCGATTTCTTACCGGACAGCATCAGCACGTTTACAAATTTAGCGACATCAGTGTTGCCGAATTTTGGATCTGGCAAAATTTCGCGCTTGGGTACTTCACGACGACGTGGCATATCAATTCCTTTCAATCTTCAGTTGAGCGCGCGTTCTTCGCACACTCGCGGACGACCATCATAGTCCTCCACTTACTCGACCAGATGCGGTCGACTACATTCACTTAGCTAGTTGCCACTGAGCGAAACTTGGGTTTGCTGCGTACAACTTATTACTTCTTGCCTGCTTTAGCGCGCTTGGTACCGTACTTCGAACGCGATTGCTTACGGTCTTTAACGCCTTGGGTATCCAGGGCACCGCGAACCATGTGGTAACGCACACCCGGCAAATCCTTAACGCGACCGCCGCGCAACAGCACAACACTATGCTCTTGCAGGTTATGGCCTTCACCGCCAATGTACGAAATGACTTCGAAACCATTGGTCAGACGAACTTTAGCGACTTTACGCAGAGCCGAGTTAGGCTTCTTTGGAGTCGTGGTGTAAACACGTGTGCAGACGCCACGTTTTTGCGGGCTGTTTTCCAGCGCCGGCGATTTGCTCTTCACGGTCAAAGCGACGCGTGGATTGCGAATCAATTGATTGATGGTTGGCATCGTTATAAATCCAACAAAAAACTACGATTAATAACCCGGGCAAGATGCCCGGCGACTAAAACCTCGTCCCGCTTTCATCTACTGCGCACCGGAGGCGCCCGCAGCCACTCGATAAGGAGCGGCCATGAAATGCCAAGCAATACGTAAACGATGAGCAGAATAAAATCGAGAACTCGCTAGTTTAGACCTTGTGTTACAGGGGGTCAATCAGTTTACCGCTTTTTGCTATAAAAAAAGGCAAAAAAGCGGCACTTTTGTGGTATTTTGACTAATCTTTGGGGGCGGCGCGCGGGTGCCGGCACCTCGCGGCGCTTGATGATTTGGCACTCTTTCTCTGCAACCAAGCTTCGGGCGCGCACATTCTTGTATGACCGCAAGACAACAAAAGGATTGATAATAGCGGACATTTTTCGCTGCCCTCCTTTATGCGCTCCTTGCTTCGCCCCGCCACTCTGTTTCTGCTCCTGACCTACGCCTTGCTGACGGCCGTGCCCTTCATCCCCGCGCTGCTGGGACGTCCGCTCGAGCATCCCTGGCAGATGCTCACGTTCGAACTGCTGGCCTGGCTTGCCGTCTGGAGCGTGTTCAAGCGCCCCGCATATTTCCACTGGCTGCTGGTGCCCGCCTTCCTGGCCCTGCCAACAGAAATCTACCTGTTCATCTTCTATGGCCAGGGCATTTCCACGCACCACCTGGGTATCATCTTCGAAACCAGCCCCAAGGAAGCGATGGAATTCCTCGGGCAAAAAGTATGGCTGATGGGCGCCGTCATGCTGGGCGTGATCGCCTGGTGCGCTGCCAGCTGGTTTGCGGCCGCGCGCACGCGCGACCTCGACTGGCGCGGCAAGACGCGCCCGGCCGCCTTCGTGCTGTTGCTCCTGCTGGGCGGTTTCTGGTGGTATGGCTACGAATTCGGTTTCGACGCCAAAGTCCTGCACAGCGCCCCAGCATCGGCCAAGGCCGGCAACTCGGCGGCCAGCGGCAAGGCGGGCGCCTCCGGCTTCGGCGACGCCAGCTCGGCCGATGACGAAACGGCCGAGGAAGACGACGAAAGCAGCAAGCCGGAAAACGCCAGCATCGCCGGCGCCGACGAGACGGGCCTGGGCTGGCCCAGCCTGCCCCACTGGGCGCGCCTGCCCTACGCCTTCGACACCGTCAGCAATTCCTGGCCCTTCGGCCTGGCCGCGCGCGGCTTCGATTTCTACAAGGAGCGCAAATACCTGGCCGAACTGGGACAGAAAAGCAGCAGCTTCCGTTTCGGCGCGCACCAGCAACAGCCCGATCCCCATCCGGAAGTGGTGGTCATGGTGATCGGCGAATCGTCGCGCTACGACCGCTGGAGCCTGAACGGCTATGAGCGCGACACCAATCCCCTGCTGAAACAGGAAAGCAACCTGGTGCCGCTGGCCGACGTCATCACGGCCGTTTCCGCCACGCGCCTGTCCGTGCCCGTCATCATCTCGCGCAAGCCGGCCACGCAAAGCCTCAAGGATGGCTTCTCGGAAAAATCCTTCCTCACCGCCTACAAGGAAGCGGGCTTCAAGACCTACTGGCTGTCGAACCAGATCTCGTTCGGCCAGTTCGACACGCCCGTGTCCGTGTTTGCCAAGGAAGCGGACGTGGTGCAATTCCTGAACCTGGGCGGCTTTACCAACAATTCGAACTTCGACCAGATCCTGTTCGATCCGTTCAAGAACGCGCTGGCCGACCCGGCGCCGAAAAAACTCATCGTGCTGCACACGCTGGGCAGCCACTGGAACTACAGCCAGCGCTATCCCAAACAATTCGACAAGTGGCAACCGTCGCTGTTCGGCGTCGACAAGCCCGTCTACACGGACACGGCCATCAAGCCGCAGCTGAACAACAGCTACGACAGCTCCATCCTGTACACGGACTGGTTCCTGTCGAACGTGATCGGCATGCTGAAGGACGATGGCCAGCGCACCGCCCTGCGCAGCTCGCTCGTCTACGTGGCCGATCACGGCCAGACCCTGTACGACGGCACCTGCCGCCTGGCCTTCCATGGCCACAACACGCAGTTCGAATTCCACGTGCCCGCCTTCGTCTGGTATTCGCCGCAATTCCAGCAGCATTATCCGGAGAAGGTGACGCAACTGCGGCGTCATCAAAAGGCGCGCCTGTCGACGGAAAACATGTTCCACACCCTGCTCGACCTGGGCGACATCCGTTTTGCCGGCGAACAACCCGAATGGAGCATCGCCAGCCCCCGCTTCAAGCAGCACAAGCGCTACGTCGACAGCTATGGCTGGACCAACTACGACAACGCCATCATCCGCGGCGATTGCCGCGAAGTGATCGACAAGAGCACGCCGGAGAAACAGGAAAAGTAAGCGCGGCCATCAGGCCTGTTCGAGGACGCCACCGCAGTCGGCCGGTTGCGCCATGTGCGTGCTGAGCCAGTCGAAGACGCGGCCCGCCTTGTCCGCGATGCGGGCGTCAAAGCCGCGCTGCGCCAGCAGGGCAATGCCATTCGTGGCTTGCAGCACGCCGGGCGCCAACTGCAACACGCCCTTGTCATCGCGGCGCACGCACCACGGCGCCAGGCAGTCCTCCAGCAGCGGCCCCAGCACCAAGTTGTGCGACGAGACGATCACCAAGTGCCGCGCCGCCAGGCTGTGCAGCACGGCGGCGGCGGCCGCCACCGATTCGAGGTGGTTCGTGCCGCGGAAAATCTCGTCGATCAGGAACAGCGCCGGCGCGCCTTCCTCGGCCAGCGCCAGCAGTTCGCGCGCGCGCCGCAATTCGGCGATATAGAGACTTTCGCCGCCGTCGAGCGAGTCCTCGTTCTGCATGCTCGAATACAGGGGCAGCAGCGGCACCCGGGCCGCCTGCGCATAGCAAAAGCCAAAGGCGCGCGCGCTGACCAGATTGAGCCCCACACCGCGCAGCAAGGTACTTTTTCCCACCGCATTCTGGCCTGAGATGAAAGCGCCGCGGCCATCGAGGTGCAACGACAGCGGCTTGGTGCCATCGAGCAGCGGATGCACCATGGCGTCGAGCGACAATTGCCGCCCGCCGGCTTCCTGCGCCCAGCAGAACTGCGTGCTTCCGCGCAGGTGGCGCGCCAGGGCCAGGTCCGCTTCCAGGTCGGCCAGCAGCAAGAAACTCTGGCGCAGGAAGGCGCGTTCGCGCCGCACCACGCGCAGGCTGTGAAAGTAGCGCCGGATATTGCCCAGCATGAGCCAGTCGTCGTATTCGCTCAACAGGGGAATCATCTTGATCCAGCGCACTGGCGTGATCTGCCGGTTGATCAAGCCGGCAGCCCGCCCGCCTTCCCGCAGGTGCACCGTGAACGCCGTGTCGAGCGCCCCCAGTCGACCATGCACCAGCAGTATCTGCTGTAACGTAAAGACGCTGCGCTCCCACGGTTTGCAACGGTCGTGAAAACGCATCTGCAACGCCATCAGCAAGAACCAGACGGGTACCGCGACGGCCCATGCCAGCGGCGCAAACAGCCACGCGGCCAGCAGCGACGCCAGCAGCGCCAGTGTCGGCAGCAGCAACCAGCGGCTCCACCACGGCGGTGCCGGCAGTGGGGCGCCGCACAGCAAGGCGGCCACTTCCATGTCCGCCGTACGCAGCGGCAGCATGGCTTGCTCGAGCGCCGCCTGCTGGGCCGGTGCGGCTAGCAGGGCCGCGATGCGCGCGCGCGAGGCGGCATCGGCCGTACCGCTCGCCAGGCGCTGATGCAATCGCTGCTGGCCGAGAATTCTGGCCTGCGTGGCAAGCTGCGCATGGTAGCCGTCCAGCAGCATTTCATCCCACGTCTGGCTATCGAGCTGGGGCAAACCACCCTCGATCCCTTGCAACATGGCGATGTCGCTGGCGACAAATGGATAGTCGAGTTCCGCCGGTTCGGGCAGGCTGGCAAACTGACGCAGCCAGGGGCGCAGGCGGGCAAGAAGGGAGGGCGAAGGCGACATCATGCTCCAAAGAAGGGGGCCAGCATGGCGCCGCGCGCCATCACTGCCTGGGCAGCAGTTCAGGTCGATTGCCAGAATATCAAGATCCATGCGCAAACGCCGCGACGGCGCGCCGCACGCGGACACCGCCTGGACGGCGCGGACACGGCGGACAGCCGGACGCCGGAATTTTTTTCCATCCAAATCAACGACTTAACAACTGGCACGGATCGTGCATTGGAAAAGGCATCCTTCACGAGACCTGACCATGATCCGCGATACTTCCTCCCAAGACGCCGTCCTGTCCGCCCCGCCGGGCCAGCGCCACAAGCAACGCGCCCTACTGCTGGCCGGCGCCGCCGTCGTCATCGGCGCCGCCATCGCTGCCGTTGCGGGCTGGCGCAACAGCGAACATTCCGTCAATGCCGACCGCCTGCGCATCGCCGACGTCACGCGCGGTACCCTGATCCGCGACGCCGCCGTGAACGGACGCGTGGTCGCCGCCATCAGCCCGACCCTGTACTCGACCACGGTGGCCACCGTCACGCTGAAAGCGAAGGCCGGCGACACCGTCAAGAAGGGCGACATCCTGGCCGTGCTGGAGTCGCCCGACCTGTCGGACGCGCTGAAACGCGAGCAGTCGAGCGTGCAGCAGCTGGAAGCGGAAGTGGCGCGCCAGCAGATCCTGGCCAAGAAGCAGAAACTGCTGGCGCGCCGTGAAGCCGATACGGCCGAAATCGAGCGCCTGTCCGCCCAGCGCACGCTCGAACGCTATGAAAGCGTGGCGCAGGTAGGCATCATCGCCAAGATCGATTACCAGAAGGCCAAGGATGCCTTGAATTCGGCCGATATCCGCAGCAAGCACGCTTCGCAGGCGGCGGGCCTGGAAGGCGAGGACGTGACCCTGGCACTGAAGACCCGGGTCAACGAACTGGAACGCCAGCGTCTGAGCCGCGACAACGCCCAGCGCAGGGTCGACGAGCTGACCGTGCGCGCGCCCGTCAATGGCTTCATCGGCACGCTGTCGGTGGCCAACCGCAGCGTGGTGCAGGCCAACACGGCCCTGATGACCCTGGTCGACCTGTCGCAGCTGGAAGTGGAGCTGGAAGTACCGGAAACGTATGTGGCCGACATCGGCCTGGGCATGAGCGCCGAGATCGAAACGGGCACCATCCGCGCCTCCGGCAAGCTGTCGGCGCTGTCGCCCGAGGTGGTCAAAAACCAGGTGCTGGCGCGCGTGCGCTTCAACGGCGCACAACCGGCCGGCCTGCGCCAGAACCAGCGCGTCTCGGCACGCCTGCTGATCGACGAGCGGCCCAATGTGCTGATGCTGGCGCGCGGGTCCTTCGTCGAAGCCGAAGGCGGACGCTTTGCCTACGTGGTGCGCGATGGCGTGGCCATCCGCACGCCGATCAAGCTGGGCGCCACCAGCATCTCGGCCGTCGAGATTCTGGGGGGCCTGAAGCTGGGCGACAAGGTGGTGGTCGCCGGTACGGAAAATTTCGCGAACGCTGCCCGCGTCGCACTCAATTAATTTCAGTCAACAAGGAGGCTTCCCATGCTGCGCATGCAAAACCTGAGCAAGATCTACCGCACCCACATGATCGAAACGCACGCGCTGCGCGGCTTCGAGATCCACGTTCGCCAGGGCGAATTCGTCACCGTCACCGGGCCGTCCGGTTCGGGCAAGACGAGCTTCCTGAACATCGCCGGCCTGCTCGAGGAATTCACCGACGGTGAATACATCCTTGACGGCGTCAACGTCAGAGGCATGGACGACAATGCCCGCTCGCGCCTGCGCAATGAAAAACTCGGCTTCATCTTCCAGGGTTTTAATCTGATTCCCGACCTGTCGCTGTTCGACAACGTCGACGTGCCGCTGCGCTACCGGGGCTTCAACAGCGCCGAGCGCCGCGAACGCATCGAGGATGCGCTGGCGAAGGTGGGACTGGCCTCGCGCATGAAGCATTATCCAGCCGAACTGTCGGGCGGGCAGCAACAACGCGTGGCGATTGCACGCGCGCTGGCCGGCTCGCCGAAACTGCTGCTGGCCGATGAACCGACGGGCAACCTGGACACGCAGATGGCGCGCGGCGTGATGGAACTGCTGGAGGACATCAACGCGCAAGGCACGACCATCCTGATGGTGACGCACGATCCTGAACTGGCGCTGCGTTCGCAACGCAACGTGCACATCATCGACGGCCAGGTGTCGGATCTGGTGCAGCATGGCGCCACGCTGTCGGCCAGGCCACAGCACGCGACCGCCTAGGAGCCGCCATGTTCCACTATTATTTCAAGCTGGGCCTGCGCAACCTGCGCCGCAATCCCGCACTGACGGCATTGATGGTGCTGACCCTGGCTGTCGGCGTGGCCGCCAGCGTGGCCACCGTGACCATCCTGCACGCCATGTCGGGCGACCCCTTGCCGCACAAGAGCGACCGCCTGTTCGTGCCGATGATCGATGTGGTTCCCTTGAAAGGCTATACGCCGGGCACCAAGCCCAGCTTCGGCCAGGCGCAACTCGCCTATACCGACGCGAAGAACTTCATGGCCAGCAAGATAGGCATCCGCCGCAGCGTCATGTACGGCGTGGCCGGCCCCGTGGAACCGGCGCGCAGGGACCTCGGTGCCTTCCGGGCCCAGGGCCTGGCTCCCACGCGCGATTTCTTTGCCATGTTTGAAGTGCCCTTCCTGTATGGCCAGCCATGGAGCGAAGCCGACGACGACAGCGGCGCCGACGTCATCGTCTTGAGTCGCGCCCTGGCGGAAAAGCTGCTGGGCACAGTCAATCCCGTGGGCCAGCGCGTGACGGTGCTGGGACGTCCCTATCTGGTCAGCGGCGTGCTCGCTCAGTGGGACCCAGTACCGCGCGTGCACCGCATCATCGGCAGCAAGGGCGCCTTCGGCACGGAGGATGAATTCTTCATTCCGTTTGCCAGCGCCATCCGCCACGAAACGGGGCATGACGGCGGCATGGCCTGCAGCGGTGTCGAGCGCAGTCCCGGTTACCAGGGCATCCTGGCATCGGACTGCACCTGGCTGCAATTCTGGTTCGAAATGGCCAGCGCCGGCGAACGCAGCGACCTGCAGGCATATCTCGACAGCTATGCGGCAGAACAGCGCAAGCTGGGCCGCATGCCGCGCCATGCGCCCAACATGCTGTACGACGTCAGGCAGTGGCTAGATTTCCTGAACGTTGTCGACAACGACAACAAGCTGGCCACCTGGCTGGCCTTCGGCTTCCTGCTGCTCTGCCTGGTCAACACCATCGGCCTGCTGCTGGCCAAGTTCTCCGTGCGGGCGGCGGAAGTCGGCATCCGCCGCGCACTGGGCGCCACGCAGCGCGACATCTTCCGCCAGTTCCTGATCGAAACCGGCGTCATCGGCCTGGCCGGCGGCGTGCTGGGCCTGTTGCTGGCCTATGCCGCCCTGGCCGTGGTGAGTTCGCAGTCGAAAGAGCTGGGCACCGTGGCGCACCTAGATGTCCCGATGCTGCTGCTGACGTTTGCCGTTTCCGTACTGGCGGCCTTGCTCGCAGGGCTGTTGCCTACCTGGCGCGCCTGCCAGGTCACGCCGGCCATGCAGCTCAAATCCCAATGACATCCACCTTTTCACAATGAGGCCCCACATGGAAATCCGCCCCATCCTGTCGGCGCTGATGCGCAACAAGACCGGCGCCGTGCTCGTCGCAGTGCAAGTCGCCATCAGCCTGGCCATCCTGGCCAACGCCTTGTACATCGTCAACCTGCGCCAGGCCATCGCCGCCCGTCCCACCGGCGTGGCGGCCGAAAACGACATCTTCTATGTCAAAGTCCAGAGCATGGACAAAGGCAGCCCGCAGCGCCAGATAGCCGAGCAGAAGCGCCAGGCAGCGATACTGCGCGCCGTGCCGGGCGTGGTCTCCGTAGCGCAAACCACGCAGGCGGTGCTGTCGCGTTCCGGCAGCAGCACCAACGTCGCGGCAAAACGCGGACAGGCTGCGGCCAGCGCCGGCACCTCGATGTACTTCACGCCCGATTCGCTGGTCAGGACGTATGGCCTGAAGCTGGTGGAAGGCCGCGATTTCCATCCCGACGAGGTCCCGGAAATCAATGAAGACGTGGATGAAATCTTCCCCAAGGTGGTGATCGTGACGCGCGCCGCAGCGCAAAAGATCTGGCCTGGCGAAACCAGCTTTGTCGGCAAGCCCCTGTTCAATGGCACCGGCGACAACGATGACGAGATGCGCGTGATCGGCGTGGTGGAACGGCTGCAGACGCAAACCGGCCAGGTCAGCGCCCAGGGCGAGTATTCGATCATCCTGCCGGCGCGCCTGACGGGCGGACGCGATTCGCTGCTGTTTGCCGTGCGGGCAGAACCAGGCCAGCGCGACCGCCTGATGAAAGAGGCGGAACAAGCGATCCGCACGTCCAGCAGCGAGCGCCTGCTGGTGCGCACGGATACCCTGGAACAGCACCGCAAAGCACGGTATCTGGCCGACCAGGGCTTGTCCTGGATGCTCATCGCCGTCAGCACCCTGCTGCTGCTGGTGACGGCCAGCGGCATCGTCGGCATCGCCAGCCTGTGGGTCTCGCAGCGGCGCAAGCAGATCGGCGTGCGGCGCGCGCTCGGCGCGCGCCGCATCGACATCCTGCGCTATTTCCTGACCGAGAATTTCATGATCACCAGCGTCGGCGTGGCATGCGGCGTGCTGCTGGCATTGGGCTTGAACCAGCTGCTGGTAAGCCAGCTGGAAATGGCGCGCCTGCCGCCTGGCTATCTGCTGGCTGGCGCGCTGGTGTTCTGGCTGCTGGGCGTGGGCGCCGTGTACGGCCCGGCATGGCGCGCGGCCAGTATTTCGCCGGCCACTGCCACCCGCAGTACCTGAGCCGGCACCTGAGTGATATGCTGCGCGCATGCCTACCGTACTGATTATTGACGACAATGCCGCCGTGGCCATCGCGCTCGACGTGCTGTTCTCCCTGCACGAGATCGACGCCGTGCGCGCCGCCTCGCCCGAGGAAGGCCTGCAGCTGCTCGAACGCCACGCCATCGACCTGGTGGTGCAGGACATGAACTTCACGGCCGACACCACCTCGGGCGAGGAAGGCAGCGCGCTGTTCCACGCCATCCGCGCGCGCTACCCGGACCTGCCCGTGGTCCTGCTGACGGCCTGGACCCAGCTCGACGCGGCCGTCGACCTGATCAAGTCCGGCGCGGCCGACTACCTGGCCAAGCCATGGGATGACCGGCGCCTGATCGCCAGCGTGCAAAACCTGCTGGAGCTGGGACAGGCCAACCGCGCGCTGCGCCAGCGCGTGGTGGCCGAGCAGCGCCAGCGCCACGTGCTGGAACACGACTTCGACCTGCGCGGCATGGTGTGGCAAGACCCGGCCACCGAACGCGTGGTGCACCTGGCCTGCCAGGTGGCGCGCGCCGACGTGCCCGTGCTCATTTCGGGGCCGAACGGCAGCGGCAAGGAACGCATCGCCGCCATCGTGCAAGCCAATTCCCAGGCCGCCGGCGGTCCCTTCGTCGTGCTCAATTGCGGCGCCGTGCCGGTCGAACTGATCGAGGCGGAACTGTTCGGCGCCGAGGCCGGTGCCTACACGGGCATCACGCGCGCGCGCGACGGCAAGTTCGACGCGGCCGACGGCGGCACGCTGTTCCTCGACGAGATCGGCAACCTGCCGCTGGCAGGACAAATGAAACTGCTGCGCGTGCTGGAAACGGGACGCTTCGAGCGCCTCGGCTCGAACCGCGAGCGGCAAGTGAAAGTGCGCGTCATCAGCGCCAGCAACGCCGACCTGCCGGCGATGATCAAGGCGGGCACGTTTCGCGAAGACCTGTTCTACCGCCTGAACGTGATCGAACTGCGCCTGCCGCCGCTGGCCCAGCGCCCGCTTGACATCCTGGTGCTGGCGCAGCATTTCCTGGGCAGTGAAAAAACCCTGGACGCCCAGGCGCAGGCCACCCTGCTGGCGCACGGCTGGCCAGGCAATGTGCGCGAACTGAAAAACGTCATGCAGCGCGCCAGCCTGCTGACGGCCGGTCCGCTGATCCGCGCGCAGGAAACGGGCTTGCCCCTGGCGGGACTGCCATCGCTGCGCGCGCCGCAGGATGGCGCCGCGACGGAACCGGATCGCGACAGCGTCACCGCGGCGCTCGCACGTGCACACGGCGTGGTGGCGCAGGCGGCGCAGGAACTGGGGCTGTCGCGCCAGGCGCTGTACCGGCGCATGGAACGCTTGGGCATCGCGCGCGGCTGATGGCCTACCGTCCCATGCGTCTCTCCCTGCTCACGCGCTGGACGGCGCTGATCGTCACCTTGCTGGTGCTGGGCATCGTCATCGCCCTGCTGCTCGCGCATTTTTTACCCGACCAGCCGCCGCTGGTACTGGCGGGTACCCTGCTGTGCGTGCTGCCGGTCGCCGTCATCACCATCCGCGCCCAGCTGCAGGCGATGCTGTCGCTGTTTCGCGCCCTGAGCGGCACGGTCGCCAGCTACCAGGACGGCGACTTCGGCTTCAGCTTGCGCTGGCCGCAGAACGATGAACTGGCCGACCTGGTGGCGGCCCACAATGCGCTCGGCGACGTGCTGCGCAAGCAGCGCCTGGATCTGGTGCAGCGCGAACTGCTGCTCGACACCATGGTGCAAAACACGCCGGTGGCCATGCTGCTGGTGGCCGAGGGCAGCGCCATCGTCTACGCCAACCTGGCCGCACGCCAGTTGCTGCACCATGGCCGCCGGCTCGAAGGGCATCACCTGGCCGACATCGTGCAGCAGGCGGCACCGGCCCTGGCCGAAGCGCTCGCGCGCCGCAACGACGGCTTGTTTACCAGCGGCGAGGGGGAACAGGAAGAGGTGTATCACCTGGCGCGGCGCAGCTTCAGCCTGAACGGGCGCAAGCACGAACTGCTGCTGTTGCGACAGCTGACCCTGGAACTGCGCCGCCAGGAAGTGCAGACCTGGAAAAAAGTCATCCGCGTCATCAGCCATGAACTCAACAACTCGCTGGCGCCGCTGGCCTCGCTGGCCCATTCCGGTGCCGAGCTGGTACGCCGAGGCCAGACGGAACGCCTGCCGCAGATCCTCGCCACCATCGAAGAGCGCACGCGCCATCTGGAAACCTTCATCCTCGGCTATGCGCGCTTTGCCAAGCTGCCCGCACCGCGCCTGGCGCCGTGCGAGTGGCAGCCTTTCCTCGATGGCCTGGCCTCGCAAGCGCCCTTCAGGCTCGACTGCCCGCCGCCCGCGCAGGCGGCCGTGTTCGATGCGGCGCAAATGCAGCAGGCACTGCTGAACCTGCTCAAGAATGCGCTGGAATCGGGCTCGCGGGAAGAGCACATCGGCCTGCACGTCAGCCAGGCGCAAGGGCAGTTGCGCATCGAAGTGCGCGACCGCGGGCCGGGCATGAGCGGCGCCGTGCTGGAAAACGCGCTGGTGCCGTTTTATTCCACCAAACGCAGCGGCACGGGACTTGGCCTGGCGCTGGCGCGCGAAATCGCCGAAGCCCATGGCGGGCGCATCACGCTGGCCAACCGCGAGGACGGCGGCCTGGCGGTAACTCTAATTCTTCCCTTGCTGGACAGAAATTAGTTACTGGCGCAACGATTTTTCCATCACATGCTGCGCAATTATTTTTCAGTATTATATTGACAATTAGAGTTTTTAATATTGCAACATCGCGAGCGCCATGCCCGTGTGTTAGAAATAAGCTATTTAAGTTTGCATAATGATATAAAAATAGCTCATTGACAATGAAATGTCCTGGCGATAATTTATCTGAGCGGTACGGTTTTTTTGAAACATTAATCGTTTTTTCGCGGGGATAAAAATGAAACTGAAATCACTCATCGCAGTAGCACTCTTGAGCGCGGCTTCCATCGGCGTAGCGCAGGCGACAGCGTACAACGTGGACCTGATCAACACCACCGGCAACCTGTGGACGGGCGGCTTCAACGCCACGCCCGATCCGCTCGGCGCCTTTACCGACACCTTCACCTTCACGCCCGACGCCACGTTCGGTTCGACCGCGCAAGCCTTCCTGGCCAACCTGTCGGTCACGGGCAGCGATGCTTCGTCCATCAACTTCAGCAGTGCCAACCTGAACGGCATCGCCCTGACGGGCTTTGGCGGACCCACCGTCTTCGGCTATGCCCAGGGCGAGGTGCTAGCGCCGACCAACCTGCTGTTCAACGGCCCGATGGTCCTCACCGTGATGGGCAACAGCAATGGCGGCAGCTATGGCGGCACCTTCAACCTGAACCTGGCTCCCGTTCCTGAACCAGAAACCTATGGCATGCTGCTGGCCGGCTTGGGCGTACTGGGCTTCCTGGCACGACGCCGCAAGCAATCTTGAGCTCCCCACCAAAAAGACGCTGCGGCGTCTTTTTTTCAGCCGGCTGCTAAACTGGCGCCATGACGACCGACTTCACCTCCACCAGCCATACCGCTTTCAGCCACCCGGGCCACCCGCCTGCCACCACCACCGAACACCGCGGCATCCGCTACCTGCACCTGGGGACCAAGTGGGTGCAGGGCGCCATGCGCCTGGACAAACCCGACGCCATCGAGCTCGAATACGTGCAGATGATGATGATGTGGATGCTGTTCAAGACGCAGCCCAAACGCATCGTGCAGCTGGGCCTGGGCAGCGCCGCGCTGACCAAATTCAGCTACCGCCGCTTCCCCGACGCCACGGTCACGGCCATCGAACTCAATCCAAACGTGATCGCCATCTGCGGCGCCCAGTTCGCGCTGCCGCCGAATGACGCGCGCCTCGACGTGCGCGAAATGAATGCGCTCGACTTCGTGCTCGATCCGGCCAATCACGGCACCGTCGATGCGCTGCAAGTGGACCTGTACGACGAAGATGCGCGCGGTCCCGTGCTCGACACGCCCGAGTTCTACCAGGCTTGCTTCGACTGCCTGACGGACGACGGCATCATGTGCACGAATGTCTTCGGCGACTTCCCCAACTACGACAAGAATCTGCAGGCGATGGAGCTGGTTTTCGACGCCGTCGTCTGGGTGCCGGAAATGGAAGATGAAAACATCGTCGTGCTGGCCTTCAAAAAATCGCCGTCGCTCGACTTCAGCGATTTATACGAACGCGCCGCCACCATCAAGAAGCAGTTCAACCTGCCCGCCAAGAACTGGGTCAACGGCCTGAAGCAGTGGATGCAGGACCAGCAATAAATTAGCTGCATCACGCCGGCAGCAGCCCACCCAGGCGGCGCGCCAGGCCATCCATGTGCTCGGCCGGCACCTGCGCATAACCGAGCAGGAAACCGTTCCAGCCCACCCCGTCTCCCGTGCCATGCGCGGACAGCGCCAGCGCCACGATGCCGTCCTGCGCGGCGCTGCGGCTCAGTGCCAGGTCATCCCATGCGCGATCATGAAAACGCAGCGCCAGGTGCATGCCGGCCGTGCCGCCATGGATGGCCGCGCCGCCGCACGCATGGCGCTGCAGCGCCTCGCCCAAGGCGTCGCGGCGCTGGCGATACAGGCGGCGCATGCGCCGCACATGGCGCGCAAACAGGCCGCTGCGCAGGAACTCGGCCAGCGCCAGCTGTTCCGCCCCCCTCCCCCGCGCGGCGCCCTGCGCCTGCATCTGCGCGAAGGCCCCGGCCAGCGCGGCCGGCACGACGATAAAGGCGATGCGCAAGGCGGGAAACATGGTCTTGCTGAAGGTTCCCAGGTACACGACGGGCGCGTCGGCCACCAGTCCCTGCATCGCTGCCAGGGGTGGGCCGCCATGGCGAAATTCGCTGTCGTAATCGTCTTCGATGATCAGGGCACCGGCCGCGCGGGTCCGTTCGAGCAGCGCCATGCGGCGCGCGGGACTGAGCACGCTGCCCGTCGGATACTGGTGCGACGGCGTGGTGTAGATGAGGCGCGGCGGCGTGTCGCGCCAGTCGTCCTCCGTCGGTGCGATGCCGTCCATGTCGACCGCGATACCGGTCACCTGCAAGCCCGCGCCACGGCCTGCCGCCAGCGCGCCGCCATAGCCTGGATGCTCGATCCACAAGGTGTCGCCCTGGTCGGCAAAGGCGCGCAGGCAGACATCGAGGCTGCTTTGCGTGCCGTCCGTGATGAACACCTGGCCCGCATCGCAGACGACGCCGCGCGCGGCGCGCAAATGCTCGGCAATGGCCATGCGCAACGACGGCTCGCCGGCCGGGTCGCCGTAATTGAGCTGGCGCGGCGTCAGCGCGCGCCAGGCGCGGTCCAGCATGCGCCGCCACTGCGCCAGCGGGAACTCATCGAGCGCCGGCACGCCAGGCGCAAACGCGCCCATGGCGTCGGCGGGAAACACTACCGAGGCATTCACATCCTGTCCCGCCACGCCGCGCAAATGCTGCGCGCGGCGCGACAAGCCACCGTTGCCCCCTGCCGCAGGCGCGGCCGCCGGCACACCGGCGCTGCCGGCGACGACGGTGCCGCGCCGGTCCGGCAAGACAAATCCTTCGCTGGCCAGCTGCTCGTAGGCATACAGCACGGTATTGCGCGCCAGTCCCAGTTCGGCCGCCAGCACGCGCGTGGCGGCCAGCCGCGTGCCGGGCGCCAGCTGGCCGCCGCGGATCGCCGCGCGCAGGCATTCATGCAGCAGGCGCTGGCGCGACCAGCCCCGCCCGCGGTGCGTGCGCTCGAACGCGCTCAGCAGCAAAGCGAAGTCCATGCTTCCCCTTCATTGTGGCTCTAAATTATTTGTCGGTTCTGGATCTTTTTTCAGGGCCAGATGCCGATTATAGTGCGGCCTGCTTCTTCAACCAACGGGACTTCCACCATGACCGCTACCGCCCTGCCCCCCAGCCTCCGTACCCGCGTGCGCCGCGTCGCCGAACTGGCCAGCTATGAACAGACCACCCTGTACGCCATCCTCGATGCCGCCTATCTGTGCCATATCGCTTTTCGCGACGACAAGGGCAGCCATTGCATCCCGACCGCCTGCTGGCGCATCGGCGGCCACCTGTACATCCATGGCTCGAACGGCAGCCGCATGCTCAAGCAGCTCTTGCTCGACGGCGACGCGTGCGTGACGGTCAGCCATCTCGACGGCCTGGTGCTGGCGCGCTCCGCCTTCAATCACACCATGAACTACCGCTCGGCGATGGTGTATGGGCAGTTTGAGAAAGTAAGCGACATCGGCCAGCAACATGCGGCCATGGATGCGCTGATGGAGAAGCTGGCACCGGGACGTCTGGCGCACGTGCGCGGCGGCAGCGCCAAGGAATACGCGGCCACCACCGTGCTGCGCATCGCGCTCGACGAATGCGCCGTCAAGCAGCGCACGGGCGGCCCGCTCGACGATGCGGGCGATATGGCGCATGCCGTCTGGACGGGCGAACTGCCCTTTTCGCACGGCCGTGGCGCGGCCATCGCCGATGCGCTCAACACCTGCGACATACCCGCGTATGCCGCAACCTGGGGTACGGAATCCGCTTGACCGGCCAGCGTGCTTGCCCGATGATCGGCGTTGATGGCGATAGCCACCAATTGACCAACCGATCCAATCACGCATGGAGCATATGATGATGAAGCGAGTATCCCTGGCCGCGGCCCTGACGGTCATGCTGGCCTGCGGCGGCAGCGACGCGGCGCTGGCCGCCGATGCGGGCGACGCGGCCCTGAAGGCGGCCATCACCGGCAGTGCGCGCACGCCGGCCAACGCGCTGCGCGACAGCGCCCGCCACCCGTATGAAACGCTGACGTTTTTCGGCATCAAGCCGACCATGACGGTGGTGGAGCTGGCGCCCGGCGGCGGCTGGTACACGGAAATCCTGGCGCCCTACCTGCGCGACCACGGCAAGCTGATCGCCGCCGGCAACGACCCGCAGTCAAGCAGCGAAGGTGCACGCCGTGGCGCGGCGCGCTTCCAGCAAAAACTCGACGCCAACCCGAGCGCTTTCGGCAAGGTGGAACTCGGCGCCTTCGCGCCCCCCACCACCTACCGCATCGCGCCCGCGGGCACGGCCGACATGGTGCTCACCTTCCGCAATATCCACAACTGGATACCCATCGGCGACGAGGGCATGAAAACCCTGTTCAAGGAAGTGTATGACAGCCTGAAACCGGGCGGCGTGTTCGGCGTCATCGAACACCGCCTGCCGGCGAACAAGGCGCAGGATGCCACGGCCAGCAGCGGCTACATGCACGAAGCGTATGTGATCAAGCTGGCCGAAGGCGCAGGCTTCAAACTGGCGGCCAAGTCGGAAATCAACGCCAATCCCAAGGATACGGCGGACCATGAGGGCGGTGTCTGGGCACTGCCGCCCACCTACGCCAACAAGGATGTGGATCGGGCCAAGTACACGGCCATCGGCGAGAGCGACCGCATGACCCTGAAGTTCGTCAAGCCGTAAAAAAACGGCGGCGGGCCGATCCGGCGCGCCGCCTGCCAGCCGGGTTGACTGCCGCCTTACAGGTAGATGCCGTACACGCCGCACAGGCGCTTGACCAGCGTGCAGGCGCCGGCATCGCCGTCCGTCACGCACGAGGTATAGGCTTCCTCGCAGGTTTCGCGCGTTGGCAGCGCATACGCGGAAGAACTGATGGCGCCGGCAAAACCGACGGCGGCGCAAAAGACAAAGACGGCTTTTTTCACATTGATCATTTTTATCCCATTCCCAAGAGTTGAGTCGTTATAAAAACCACTGAAGACACAGGCTTCAGCCGCCGGAAACCGCCTGTCGACAGACGAATTCTATGGCGCCCAGAAATAGTAGCACCTTGAGGAGTTATTAAATAGACAAACAAGAAAACAAGATAACGTTTCTTTTTCATTCCATTTCAGGGAATAAAAACCGGCTCGCCGCTTTCCTGCCGCGCATTTGCATGGAAACAGGCGAAAAAAACCGCAGCACAGGCTGCGGTTTTTGTATCGACACCTTATTTCTTCGCTTCCTTCGGTTTCACCGGCACCAGGCTCAAGTCCTGGAAGTCATAGCTGAAATCCGTCTCGGCCGACACGGGCGCCATCTTCACGCGGTCGATGCTGCCATCGGGATTGAGCGAGAACGTCACGTAGGCATCGGCGTTGAAGTTGCGCTCTTTCCAGCGCACGATGAAGGTGTCGTGCTGCCAGTGTTCCAGCTCGCCCGTCAGATCCGGCGTGCGCGTGAAGCTGAGGATGTGTTTTTTTCCTTCCGGCTTGATCACGACCTTGCCATACCAGGCGTCCTCGTACTCGCCGTCGTACGCCGCCAGCGGCAGCGATGGCTGCGATTTCGCCGCGCGCGCGCTCGACGCCTTGCCCTGCTTCTTGACTTCCTCGGCATGCTGGTCCTGCTCCACCTTGGCCACCAGCGCCAGCCAATCCGACGGCGCCGCCTGCAGATAATGGTCGAGGATGCGCCATTGCAGCGCCGTCATGGAACCGCCATTTTCCGCATTGGTCAGAATGGCCACGCCCAGCTTTGCTTCCGGCACCATCACCACGCGCGAATAAAATCCCTGCAGCGCACCGCCGTGCATGGCCACTTTCATGCCCTTATAGTCGCGCAGCTGGAAGCCCAGGCCATATGCGCTGAAGTTCGGCTTCGTCGCGGCCAGCGCCGGCTTCGGCTCGGAAATCTTGATCGGCGTTTGCGCCGTCCACATTTCGCGGCCCTGCTTTTCGCTGAACAAACGCGCCTCCTTGCCGTCCTTGTCCTTCACGCCGGCGATCTTGCCGCCGTCGAGCAGCACCATCATCCACTTGGCGATATCTTCCGCATTCGTGTTGATGCCGACGGCGCCCACGGCGTTCGGCACAGGCATCGACTTGACGGCAGCGATCTTGCCGTCGATCTTGCTGTGCGCACTGGCGACGTCGGACTTGCCCGCGCTTTCAAGCAGGCTGGTGGTGGTGCCCGTCATGCCCAGCGGCGCCAGGATGCGCTCATGCATGGCCTCGCCCCAGCTCTTGCCCGCCTTGTCGGCGATGATCTTGCCGGCCACGATATACAGCAGGTTATCGTAGGCATAGCTGTTGCGAAAACTCGTGGCCGGGCGGATGTAGCGCAGCTTCTCGATGATCTCGTCGGTGCTGAAGGTGGTGGTCGGCCACCACAGCAAATCGCCCCCACCCAGACCCAGGCCGCTGCGGTGCGTCAGCAGGTCGCGCACGGTCATGGCGCCCGTCACGTAGGAATCGTGCATCTGGAAGCCGGGCAGGTGCTTGGTGACGGGATCGTCCCAGGCCAGCTTGCCATCGTCGACCAGCATGGCCAGCGCGGCGGCCGTGAAGCCCTTCGAGTTCGATGCCACCTCGAACAGGGTCTGCGCATCGACAGCGGCCGGCTCGCCGAGTTTACGCACGCCAAAGCCCCTGGCGGTGACGACCTTGCCGTCCTTGACGATGGCGATCGCCATGCCGGGCACGTCGAACACTTTCAAGGCGGTGGCGACGTCGCGGTCAAGGTCGAAGGCGGGCGCCGGCGCGGATGCGGCGGAAGCGACGGGTGCGGCGTCAAGAGCCAGCGCCGGCACGGTGATGCTGGAAAACGCCAGCACGATGGCGGCGGCGAGACGGTTCATGGTATGCATGGTCAGGATTTCCCAATAAGGTTCAATGCGCTTGCGCGGCCATCAATTTATCGACGCTTTCCTGCGTCACCGGGTGGTAGCGTTCGCGCGCCTTGGCATACACGTCCTTGGCCCAGACATGGCCCTGCGGCGTCTTCATCAAGGCGCTGTACAGAGGCACGACGAACTTCTGGCGGCCCACGCTCATCAGGAATGCCTGCAATGGCTGGCGTACATCGTAGCCGGCGTTCACGGAGGCCAGATAAAAGCGGTACGCCACTTCGTTGTTGCCGCTCTTGCCCACACCGTAGGCCTGGTCCAGCTCACGCAATTGCGCCGCGCTGGCCTTGTTGTTGATGTCGTTCAGGAAGTGCATCGATTCGATGGCGATCCACTTGTCCATGCCCAGGTCCTTCGTCGCCAGCTCGCCTTTCAACCAGGCGTCGCGGTGCTGGTCGAGCAGCGCCAGGCGCGGCGAGACGACGCGCTGCGCGCTGGCCGGCACGCCGGTGCCGTACAGCCATTCATCGAGTTCCGCTTCCGGCATCACGTCCGGATGCTGCGCCAGCAGGTTCTTGCGCAGGTAGGCGATGAACTGCTCCGTCGTCACGCTCTGGAACGCATGCTGGTCGAACCAGCCGCGCAGGAAGGGATCGAATACGGCGCGGCCGGCACGGCGCTCCATGGTCGCCAGGAACCAGGCGCCTTTCGGGTAGATGATGCCGTCGTCCGTGTACGTTTCCGCCGGGTTGGCGTCCGCATCACGCGTGATCAGCGCCGTCTTCGCTGCCGGTAATTCCTTGATCGAGGCAGCCAGTTCTTCCTGGTCGACCTGCACGCCCATCTGCGCCACTTCGCTGCCATACAGCTGCTCGACGATGCGCGTCGTGACGTAGGTGGTAAAGCCTTCGTTGAGCCACATGTGCTTCCACGACGCGTTGGTGACCAGGTTGCCCGACCACGAGTGGGCCAGTTCATGCGCGATCAGGTCGACCAGGCTGCGGTCGCCCGCGATCATGGTCGGCGTGAGGAAGGTCAGGCGCGGGTTTTCCATGCCGCCGTAGGGGAACGATGGCGGCAGCACGATCATGTCATAGCGTCCCCAGCCGTACGGGCCATACAGCGCCTCGGCTGCCTGGATCATCTTTTCCGTGTCGGCCAGCTCGTATTCGGCGGCCTTGATGCGCGGCGGCTCGGCATACACGGCGGAGCGGGGACCGAGTTTGCGCACTTCCAGTTCGCCGATGGCGATGGCCAGCAGGTACGAGGGAATCGGCTGCGGCATCCTGAATTTCCAGCCGCCCTTGCCCGTCGCCTTTTCGTCATTCTCGGCGCTCATCACGACGCGCATGCCCGCTGGCGCCTCGATGCGCGCGCTGTACGTAAAGCGCACGGCCGGCGTATCCTGCGACGGCACCCACGAGCGGGCGTTGATGCTTTGCGACTGGCTGAACATGAAAGGCAGCTTGCCCGACATGGTCTGCTGCGGCGTGAGCCACTGCAGCGCGATGGCATTGGGGGCCGTGTGATAGTAGACGCGCACTTTGCCCGGCTGGCCCGTGGTGGTGATGCGCAGCGCCTGGCCCTTTTCCGGGTCGGCCTTGTCCAGCTGATACGGCGCCATCTGCCATGCGCCGCGCTTGTCCTGTACCTGCACCTTCGCGATCGACAGGTCGCGCGTATCGAGCACCAGAGTGCGCGCCGCCGGGTCGATCCAGTTCAAGGACAGCTCGGCATAGCCAGAGAGCGTCTTTTTCTTGAAATCCGCTTTCAGGTCCAGCTGCAGGTCGCGCGTGCGCACCTGGTCGTAGCGCGCATAGCTGAGGGGATCGGCGTGCGCGGCCAGGGTCACCTGGCAAAGTAGCGCACAGCCCAGCGCGCGCAGGAAGGTCAAAGTTTGCATGGTCGTCTTTTGAATGATTTGCGAAAGCCCCGGTCCGTGTGCGCCGGGACGTCGCGCAGAATAGCACTTCCGGCGCAGGCCTGGCAGAAAAAGCGCCGGACTAGCCGGCGCTGTTTCCCTATTTTGCTTCCGGCCTGGCTTCGGCCTTGGCCTCGGGTGCCTTCAGCGGCACATTAAAATCCTTCATCAAGTTGTTCTTGTCACGGTCCTGCTTGAACAGCTCCAGGCGCGATGGCGTGATTTTTCTCGGCCAGGCGTTATTGCTGATGTCGATGTCGGCCGTCTCCCAGTACGGGTCCTGCACCAGCCCCACCATCGGCTCGTCCGTGATGATGACCTTGCTAATCTTGTGCGGCGAGTAGCGCCACACTTCGGCCGGCACGCGCTCGACAATCTTCTTGCCGCTTTTCAGTTCGATTTCCAGGATCAGCGGCATCACCAGGCCGCCGAGATTCGAAAAATCGACCAGGTACAGATGCTTTCCCATGTTGTGCTGTTCCAGCAGCTTTCTCTCCCATGGCTCCAGCGTTTCCTGCTCCTCTGCATAGCTGTTGCGGTCCTTGTTGGTGACCGTGAATTCATCGTGCTGGTTATAGAAATCCTTGAGCGCGGGGTCGAGGTCGACCTTCTTCGGCAGCGCCTTGTTGCGCTGGTCCGAGATCGAGATCGGTTGCGCGGCCTTCTGCGCCTTCTTCCACGCTTTCTCGACTTCCGGATTCTTCGTGCTCACGCCATATTCGCTGATGCCGTCGATGCTGATGTCGACCGCGTCGGTGGTATAGAACCAGCCGCGCCAGAACCAGTCCAGGTCGGTGCCGGACGCATCTTCCATGGTGCGGAAAAAGTCGGCGGGAGTCGGGCGTTTGAACTTCCAGCGCAAGGCGTACTGCTTGAAGGCGAAGTCGAACAGCTCGCGCCCTAAAATGGTTTCGCGCAGGATGTTGAGGGCGGTGGCCGGCTTGTCGTAGGCATTCGCCGTGAACTGCAGCAGGGACTCGGAATTGGTCATGATGGGCACCTGGTTCTGGCTGCGCATGTAGTCGACGATCTTGCGCGGCTCGCCATTCCAGGACGGAAAATGCTCTTCCCACGCCTGCTCGGCCAGGTACTGCAGGAAGGAATTCAAACCCTCGTCCATCCATGTCCACTGGCGCTCGTCCGAGTTGACGATCATGGGAAAATAATTATGGCCCACTTCGTGGATGATCACGCCGATCAAGTCATACTTGGTCGTCTTTGAATACGTGCGTTCCCCCGTTTTCTTGTCCTTCACGGGGCGCCCACCATTGAACGAAATCATCGGATACTCCATGCCGCCCACGGCGCCGTTGACGGACATCGCGTTCGGATACGGATAGTCGAAACTGTACTTGTTGTACTGCTCGATCGCGTGCACGACGGCGCGCGTGCTGTACTGCTGCCACAGCGGATTGCCCTCGTTCGGATAGTAGGACATGGCCATCACGCGCTTGCCGCCGCTATTCAAACCCTGCGCATCCCAGATGAACTTGCGGCTCGAAGCCCACGCCACGTCGCGCACATTGGCCGCCTTGAAGTGCCAGGTTTTCATGCCCGTGGCTTTGCCCTTTTCCGCCGCCAGCGCCTCTTCCGGCGTGATCACCAGCAGCGGCGTGTCGCTGTTTTTCGCCCGCGCCAGGCGCTCGCGCTGCGCCGCGCTCAACACGGCGGCAGGATTTTGCAGCTCGCCCGTGGCGGCCACCACATGGTCGCCCGGCACCGTCAGATACAGCTCGTAGTCGCCAAACTCCAGCGTGAATTCGCCCGAGCCGAGGAACTGCTTGTGCTGCCAGCCGACGGCGTCGTAATACGCGGCCATGCGCGGAAACCACTGCGCGATCTGGAAAATCGCGTTCTTGTCGTCCTCAAAATACTCGTAGCCGGAGCGTTCGACCAGCACCTTCTGGTCATTGATCTGATACGACCAATCGATGTTGAACGTGATGCTCTGGCCTGGGGTCAGCGCCACCGGCAAATCGATGCGCAGCATGGTCTGGTTGACGACATACGGCAGCGGCTTGCCACTGGCCGCTTTCACGGCCGTGAGCTTGAAGCCGCCGTCAAATTCGCGGCCCGCATGGATGGCGCGCAAGTCCTCGAATTTCAGCGCCTCTTCTTCGCTGCTGCTGAGCCAGGCCTGGCGCGACGGCGCGCTCAGGACGCGGCGCTGGTCGGCATCCTTGCGCAAGCCATTCTGGTCCAGCTGCAGCCACAGATACGCAAGGCTGTCGGGCGAGCGGTTGTGATAGGTGATCTGCTCGCTGGCCGTGATTTCGCGGCGCGCTTCGTCCAGGGTAGCGCGGATTACGTAATCGGCGCGCTGCTGCCAGTAGGCGTGGCCCGGCGCGCCGGACGCCGTGCGGTAGCTATTCGGCGTGGGCAGCAATTCTTCGAGCTGGCGGAACTTGTCGTCGAAAGGCGCGGCGGCGCACAGGCCGGACAAGGGAGCAAACAAGGTCAAACACAAGGCAAGCAAGCGGACAAGGACCGGCATGGCGCATTCCATCTGGGAGTCGTGGACAGACTGCATTCTAAGTCGAGTCTGTTTGCAAATCGATCATTGTTGTCGAAGTCCCACACACCAGGCCGCAACATCCCCCGCCGGCACTGGCGCCGGCGCAGGCATTGGCGTATGATGCGCCTCGAACATTGGGGAGTAGTCGTCCTGCGGTCCTGCCGCGGGAACCTGTATCAACATAATTGGCCCGCAGGCCATGGTGCAGGTGGTTGCAAAACTTGACGAGACCATTGATCCAGGGCGGCCGCATGGGCCGGAGTCGCCCGTGGATCATTGGTTAATTCGTCCGGCCCGCGTACCTCTTGCAATCTCATGGAAGCATTCCTCATCTCCACCGGCATCGTCGGTCTCGCTGAAATCGGCGACAAAACCCAACTCCTGGCCTTTTTGCTGGCCGCCAAATTCCGCAAGCCCTTGCCCATCGTGCTGGCGATTTTCGTCGCCACCATCGCCAACCACGCGTTCGCCGCCGCCGTCGGCGCCTGGATCACCAGCATGCTGGGGCCCGACGTGCTGCGCTGGGTACTGGGCGTCTCCTTCCTGGCGATGGCTGCCTGGACCCTGATCCCCGACAAGCTCGATGAAGACGAAACCAAATTGGCCAAGTACGGCGTATTCCTGACCACCCTGATCGCCTTCTTCATGGCGGAAATGGGAGACAAGACGCAGGTCGCCACGGTGGCGCTGGCGGCGCGCTATCACGACATTGTTTCCGTCGTGCTGGGCACCACCTTCGGCATGATGCTGGCCAACGTGCCGGCCGTGTACCTCGGCGACAGGATCGCCAACCGCGTCCCGCTGCGCCTCGTGCATGGCATCGCGGCGCTGGTCTTTGCCGTGCTGGGCGTGGCCACCCTGCTGGGCGCGGGCGCGGCCCTGGGGTTTTGACTCAATCTTAAATAATTTCTCATTTACAATGTTCATGTCTATAATTACAATGTCGCCGACATGAATACTGGCGCGGTGCCACCTGGTGGTCACCGCGCTTTCTTGAGGAATCTATGCATTTGAATGGAAAGATGGCAGCGCTGTGCCTGGCCGCCTGCGCAAGCCAGTTGCCCGCTGCCACGGCGGCACCTACGCCCCCTCAGCTCGCAACGCAATCCGAGCCCGCCGTACGCACGCGCGACCTGCTGTTGCTGGGCGCCGGCCTGATCCTGCTGCTTGGCAGGCGCCGGCCCGAATACGATACGTGGCATGTACGGCTGCAAGACTAAACCAGCAGTAGCACTGCGTACTCGCGGCCCTCGTCGCGCAGGGCGATGCTGTTGCCACCCTGTGCCACGCCATCGAGCGACAAGCCCGCAGGCCGTCCCTGCGCCTGTTCCACCGTGATGGCATAGCTGCTGGCGCCAAAGCGGTAATGCAGCTTGAAGCTGTTCCACTCTGCGGGCATGACCGGCACCATGCGCAGCACGTCCGCTTCGCGCGTCAAACCGAGCAGGGATTCGACGATCAGCCGGTACAGCCAGCCCGACGACCCCGTGTACCAGCTCCAGCCGCCCCGTCCCACGTGGGGCGCCACGGCATACACGTCGGCCGTCACCACGTAGGGCTCGACCTTGTAGCGCTGCACCGCCTGCGCGTCAACGCCGTGGCGCACGGGATTGATCATGCGCAGCAGTTCCCACGCTTTTTCGCCATCGCCCAGGCGGGCAAACGCCATCGCCGTCCAGATGGCCGCATGCGTGTATTGGCCGCCGTTCTCGCGCACGCCCGGCACGTAGCCGCGGATATAGCCGGGATTCAGGCTGGACTTATCGAACGGCGGATCGAGCAGCTGGATCACACCCGAATCGCGGCGCACCAGCCGTGCATCGACCTGGCGCATGGCGCCGGCGACCCGTTCCCTGTTGGCCGCGCCCGACAGCACACCCCAGCTTTGCGAAATCGAATCGATCTGGCATTCCTCGTTCGTGTGCGATCCCAATGGTGTGCCGTCGTCGAAATACGCGCGCCGGTACCATTCGCCATCCCACGCATGTTCCTCGACGTTGGCCGCCAGCTTCACGGCTTCATCGCGGCAGAACTGGGCAAACGGCGCATCGCCGCGCAGCACGGCCACTTCGGCGAAACGCTGCAGCACTTCATACAGAAAGAAGGCCAGCCACACGCTCTCGCCCTTGCCATGCTCGCCCACCTTGTCCATGCCGTCATTCCAGTCGCAGGAACCGATCAGCGGCAAGCCGTGCACGCCCAGGCGCAAACCGTGGCGGATGGCGCGCACGCAGTGTTCGTACAGGTCGGCCGACTCGCCCGAGCGCACGGGCAGGTCGTAATACGAATCCTCTTCCGGCTTGACGGCGCGCCCCTCGATGAAGGGCGCCACTTCCGACAGCACGTTGACGTCGCCCGTGGCGATCACGTAGCGGCAAGTAGCCAGCGGCAGCCACAGATAGTCGTCGGAACAGTGAGTGCGCACGCCCCGGTCCGACGGTGGATGCCACCAGTGCTGCACGTCGCCCTCGACGAACTGGTGCGCCGCGCACAGCAGCAAGTGCTTGCGCAGCAGCTGCGGCGCTGTGTGGATCATCGCCATCGCATCCTGCAGTTGGTCGCGGAAGCCGTAGGCGCCACCCGACTGGTAATAGCCGCTGCGCGCCCACAGGCGGCAGGCGATGGTCTGGTACATCAGCCAGCCATTGGCGATCACATCGAGCGATGGATCGGGCGTCTCGATGCGCACGGCCCCCAGGGTGCTGTCCCAGTGCGCCCGCACGGCGTCGAGCGCCATGCGGGCGGCTTCCTTGCCCGCATGGCGCTGCACCATGGTGCTGGCGTCCGCATTGCGGCGCCCGCCCACGCCGAGCAGGAAAACGATTTCGCGCTCCTGCCCCGGCTGCAGTTCAAACGGTACCTGGATCGCTGCGCACGGGTCCAATCCCGTGCCCGCCTTGCCGGACAGGCGCACGCGGCGCAAGGCGGCTGGCTGCGCCAGACTGCCATTGCGGCCGATGAATTCATTGCGGTCGCAAGTGATGGAACGGATGCTGGCATCCGTATTGAAAAAGCCGACCCGGCCCGAAAACTCCGTGTTGTAGTTATTGCGCGCAAACAGGGCGCCGCTGATCGTATCGACTTCGGTGGCCACGTGCATGCCGGACTTGGCGCGCAGGTCGGCCATCACCCATTCCACATAGCCCGTGACGGACAGGCGGCGCGGTACGCCGCTGTCGTTACGCACCTTGATGACAGAGTATTTGACGGCCGCATCGAGCGCCACATAGGTGCACAATTCGGTGGCGATGCCCCCTTCGCTGTGCTCGAACACGCTATAGCCGAAGCCGTGGCGCGTGACGTAGTCGCCGCTGCCGCGCGCGGGCAGGGACGAGGGCGACCAGAACTGGCCGCTCTGCTCATCGCGCACATAGAACGCTTCGCCGGACAGGTCGGAGACTGGGTCGTTCTGCCATGGCGTGAGGCGGAATTCATGCGCATTTTCGCTCCAGGTATACGCCTGGCCGGCTTCGGACACCACGGTGCCGAATTGCGCATTGGCCAGCACGTTCGACCATGGCGCCGGCGTCTGTTTATTTTCTCCCGTGGTGATCACATATTCACGTCCATCGGGCGTGAAACCGCCCAAGCCATTTTCCAGGATCAGCTCGCGCTTTGGTGCCCGGTGCGGCACGCCGCCATGCTCGCGAGCCGGGTCCTGCAGCAGCGGCGGCATGCGCAGCACGGGGCTGGGCGGGCGCTTGACCTGCTCGGCCAGGGTGCCGCGCAAGTCGCTGATGATGGCGCGCGCCACCGATTGCAGCAAGATGCGGTCTTCATTGGCGATCTGCTCGGCCAGGCGCACGAAGATGCCGCCTGGGCGGTCGATCGCCTGTGCATCGATGCCCGAGGCGATCAGGCCCATGATCTGGTCGTGCAGCAGTTGGCGGTAGCCCGATTGCTCTTCATACCAGATCACCAGGTCGACGATCAGGCCTTTCAAGCGCCAGTAGGCATGCGCCTGCACCATCTGGCGCGCCAACTCGATATTGGCCGAATCGCGTATCTGCAGCAGCACGATGGGCAAGTCGCCGGAAATGGCATACGCCCACAGGCCGGACTGGCCGCGCTGGTTCTTGATCAGGATGCTGGCCTCGGCGCGCAGGGCCGCATTCGGATAGATCACGGCATTAGCCAGGCGCGCATACAGCTGCGCGTCCGCTTCGCTGGCATTCAACTGGCGCAGCACCACCTGGCTGTGCGTCCAGGCCAGTTCGAACACGCGGTCGGCCAGGTGGCGGTCCTGGTATTTGTCGATCAGGTGCAGTGCCGCCTCGCGCTGCTCGACCATGCCCGTCACGCTGTCGACCGTCACGGCCTGATCGGGGGCCAGCGTGATGACGTAGCGGATCGCCACGATGGGGTCCAGTACGGAACCGTGGCCGCCACTGAGCGGCCCGCTTTCCTGCAGCGCCAGCGGCAATTGCGCCGTGTTGCCGCGGCCGATGAAGCGCGCGCGGTCCGTCTCGAACGAGACTTCGTAGCGCTCGATATCGTGCACGGTCATCACGTGCAGCAGCCACGGCATCTGCTCGTCTTTCGAGCGGGGCCGGCGCGTACACAGGATCGCATTTTCATGCGCGAGGATTTCCGTCTGCACGAACAGCTTGCTGAACGCGGGATGGGCCGCATCGGCCGCCGCCGGCGCCATCACCACTTCGGAGAAACTGGTGATCTCGATGCGCCGCTGGCGGTTCGAATTATTGCTGATGCGCGTGCGTCGGATTTCAATGTCGTCCTCGGGCGAGACGACGATTTCCGTGTACAGGTCCAGGCCGTGATCGGCGCGGCGGAACTCAGCCCGCCCCTCCGAAAAAATCACTTCATATTTCTTCGGTTCGGCCAGGGTCGGCTGGTACATGGTGGACCAGACGGCGCCGTCGTCGAGGTCGCGCAGATAGCAGAAATTGCCCCAGTTATCGCGCGTGCTGTCTTCGCGCCAGCGCGTCACGGACAGGTCTTTCCAGCGGCTGTAGCTGCCGCCCGCATTGCTCACCATGACGTGGTAGCGGCCATTCGACAGCAGCTGCGTTTCCGGCACGGCGCTGTTGGCCTGCGTGAGGATGCGCATCGGCATGGCCTGCTCCGGCGCGCCGCTGCGCAGCACCGCCAGTTCGGCCGTGTTCGAGTAAAACGCGCCGGCCTGCGGCGTGCGTTCCTGCAGCACCAGCAAGGCCGATTGCAGCAGCGGATCGGACTCGAAACGGCGCTGCATCGGGCGGTCGTGCAGCAGGTAACTGAGGGCCAAAAAGCCCATGCCCTGGTGGTGCACCATGAAGGAGCGGATGATGGCGCTGCCCTGCCCGCGCGGCAGGCGCGCCGTGGTGAAATCGATGGCTTCAAAGAAGCCGTAGCGGCCCATGTAGCCGGCCGCCTGCATGCGCTGCAGGTTCTGGCACGCCGCTTCCGGCTGCACCATCAGGCCCATCATGCTGGCGTACGGCGCTACCACCAGGTCGTCGGCCAGGCCCCGCTTCAAGCCCAGCCCCGGCACGCCAAACGCGCGGTACTGGTAATTCAGGCTGGCATCGACCGTGTTGTAGCCGGACTCGGAAATCCCCCACGGCACATCGCGCTGGCGTCCGTAATCGATCTGCGCCTCGATGACGGAGTGGTACGTCTGATCGAGCAGGGTGTTCGGATAATTCGGCATCACCAGCAGCGGCATCAGGTATTCGAACATCGAGCCGCTCCATGACAGCAGCACGGGCTGCCCCGCCACCATGCACAGCTGGCGGCCCAGCGCGAACCAGTGCTCCTGCGGCAGCTGCCCCTGGGCGATGGCGATGAAGCTGGCCAGGCGCACTTCGGAGGCCAATAAATCGTAGTAGCTGGGATCCAGGCGCCGTTCGCTGACGTTGTAGCCGATGGCCAGCAGTTTTGTCGACGGGTTGTACAGGAACGCGTATTCGATCTGCGCAAAGTCGCGCGCCTGGCCCGCCGCGTGGGCGATGTCGCGCATGTGGCGTCCTGCCTGGTCGCGGCCTTGCGCCAGCAAGGCGGCCAGCTCGCCAGGCAGGCCTTCCGGTGTTTCCAGGTTAGCCAGTTCGCGCAGGGTCGGCACGCGCATCAGCGCCGCATCGACATCCGCCTGCCCCGCCCACGGCGCCAGTTGCAGCAATTCGGCCAGCGCCGCGCGGCACTGGCGCGCCAGCGCACCCGCCCACATGGACAGTTCGCCATCCTCGCTTTGCAGGGTCAGCGACAGCAGCGCGTCGGCCGCGCCATTCACCGTGCCCAGGTAGGCATGCCATTCGCCCAGAGTGGCGGGATTTGCCGCTGCCTGCAGCAGGCTCATGCTGTCGCGCATGGCCTTGCCCTCGCCTTCGGCGGCGATGAATTCCTGCAGCACCTGCGCCGTCGTGCGGATGCCCTGCACCACCTGCACACCGATGATGGGCGCGTCGTACAGTTCCACCAGTCCCGGCTGCAAGGTCAGCAGATGGCCGGCCAGGTTGCCGCTGTCGACCGTCGAAATGTACATCGGTTGCAGCGCCTTGAGCGTTTGCGTGTCGTACCAGTTATAGAAGTGGCCCTGGAAGCGTTCCAGTTCGCCCATGCTGTGCAGGGTGGCGCGGCTGCGCTCGATCAACTGCCCCAGGGTGAGGTAACCGAAATCGTATGCCGTCAAATTCGCCAGCAGCGCCAGGCCGATATTCGTCGGCGAGGTGCGGTGCGCCACCACCAGGTTCGGATGCTCCTGCATGTTATCGGGCGGCAGCCAGTGGTCATCGGGACCGACGAAGGTATCGAAATACGCCCAGGTCTTGCGCGCCACGCCATGCAGGAAACGTCCCTGCTCGGCCGACAGGCGCGCCACGGCCCGCTCGATGGGGCGGCTGATCCACCAGGCGATGGCGGGTGCGGCCAGCCACAACAGCAGTACCACGGCGGCGGCCGGCAAGGCTTGCGGGCGCCAGGCCAGCAAGCCGCCAAAGGCGGCCAGCGCCAGCGCGGGCGAGCACCACATGGCGCGCCAGCTGTCGGCCTGCGAACCTGACGATGTGTGCAGGTTCGAGGCGCGCCAGTCGAGCAAGTGCTTGTGCGAGACGCCCAGGCGCCACAGGGTGCGCGCGATGGCGTCCAGGCTGATCCACGCTTCGTACGGCAGGAAGACGAGGGTCAGCATGGCGTGCGAAAACTGCACGCCGCAGCGACGCTCGAACGCGGCCAGGTGCTGGCGCCACAGGGTGTCGCGCGGTTTGCGCAGCAAATCGTACAGGGCGGAAAACACGGGCGGCAGGAAGATGATGGCCAGCACCGCCGCGCTCCAGAAGGCCACGTGCGGCAAAAAGCCCCACACCAGCAGCAGCGACAAGGTGGTGGCCGGCGCCACGACGCTGCGGCGCAGGTTGTCGAACAGCTTCCAGCGCGACAGCATCGACAGGGGATTGCGTTCGCGCTTGCCGGCGCGGCCCGGCACCCGGCCCAGCAGCCAGCCGAGCAGCTGCCAGTCGCCGCGTATCCAGCGCTGGCGCCGGCTCACGTCGGCGTCGTAGCGGGCCGGATATTCCTCGTACAGTTGCGAGTCGCTGAGCAGCCCGGCGCGCAGGTAACAGCCTTCCAATAAATCGTGGCTGAGGATTTTATTGTCGGGCAGGCGCTGGCCCAGCACGCGCTCGAACATGTCGAGGTCATAGATGCCCTTGCCGATGAAGGAGCCTTCATAAAACACATCCTGGTACAGGTCCGACACGGTGCGCGTGTAGGGGTCGATGCCCGGCTCACCGCCGCACAGCAGCTCGTAGCGCGAAGCGTTCGCGCTGGGCAGCGCCACGGCCACGCGCGGCTGCAGGATGCCGTAACCGGCCACCACGCGCGTGCCGGCCGCGTCCAGCACGGGGCGGTTCAGCGGGTGCATCATGGTGGCGATGAATTCGCGCGCCGCATCGCGCGGCAACTGCGTATCCGTGTCGAGCGTGATCACGTATTTGATCGTGCGCAGGCCGCGCAATTCGCCTTCCACCAGCGAGAATTTGTCGCGCGCGCCGCCGCGCAAAAACGCGTGCAGGTCGGACAATTTGCCGCGCTTGCGCTCCTGCCCCATCCACGTATTCTGCTGCGAATTCCACAGGCGCGGACGGTGCAGCAGCAGGAACGGCCCCACATGGCCCAGCTCCTCGTGGCCGGCCGGATCGCCGTTTTCCTTGAACGCGACACCCTCCACGCGGTATTTCTCGTTCAAGCCGCGGATGATGTCCTGCGCCTGGCGCAGCAGAGCGTCGTCGCCCGGCATCGTTTGCGCCTGCGCGTCGACAAAGTCCGTCAGCAGGCAAAAGCGCAGGTTCGGGTCGCGGTTGGCGAGATAGCGCACTTCCAGCGCCTCGCACAGAGCCGCCACGTTGTCCTCGCTGTAGATCAGGGTCGGCACGACGACGATGCCGCGCGCATCCGATGGAATGCCGGCCTGGTAATCCATGCGCGGCAGCGGATGCGGCGACGTCATCAGGGTCGCCAGCCAGTTCACCACGGCCACGGACAGCTGGCTGCTGCCCAGCAGCGCCAGCGCGCCCAGCGCCGCCAGGGGCCAGCCCTGCACGCCATGGCGCACGGCGCGCTCGAGCAGCAAGGCGCTCGTCGCCAGGGTCAGGAACGAGATCGCGCCCAGGTAGACGGCCAGCGGCGCCGCGCGCGCCGTATGCTGCAGCGCCTCGATGAAGGGCAGTTTCGCGCCGGCCTGCTTTTCCAGCACCAGCACGCCGCGCCCCACCAGGTAAAAGCCGATGTGGCCGCGGCGCGCGTCATTGCCGTTGCCATGCGTGTGCGCCAGCTGCACCACCATCTCGGCCACTTCCACTTCGCTGCGCGCGCTGCGCCTAGCGATGCGTTCGATGGCGTGGCGGTAGCTGTCGCGCGTGGCGAAATCCATCAAGCCATAGGTGCCGGCCGGATCGAGGCGCAAGGTCTGCTCGACCACGCTCATGGTCTCGACGAATTCCTGCCAATCCATGGTACCGAGAAAACGCAGGCTGCCGATGCTGTTGGCGATCGACACCTGGTCGGCCGCCTGTTGCCCGATTTCGGACTGGATCTGCTGCTCGATGGTGAGGCCCGACTCGGCCAGCTTGTGCGTCAGCCACGACAGCGCCAGGGTCAGCGACGAACTTTGCCCCTGCAGGCGGCGCGACAATTCGGCCACGAAGGCGCTGGTCATGGGCGGGTTCGAACGGGCCATGTCGGCCACCAGCAGGATCAAGCCGCTGGGATTGCGCTCGGCGATCTCCGTCATCTGGTCGGCCCAGGTATTGGCCAGGTCGCGCTGCATGCGGTCGTCGGCCACGCGCGCGGCGACGCGGCGCAGGTTTTCGATCAGGGCCAGGCGCAGCATGATGGGCACGGCCCACAGCTCACCCAGGGTCAAGGTGGCCACGTCCTGGTAAGCCTCGACGAAGTGGCACAGGTTTTCCAGGTCGACGCGGCCATCGCCGTGCGAGATGATTTCCAGCGCGATCTTGTACACGCGCGGGCAGCCAGCGTCCGCGCCGGAAGTCAGGCGTGGCAACTCCTTGCTGTAGTTCTTCGGCAGGTGGCGCCGCGTGGTGCGGATCTGCTCTTCGATCAGATAGAAATTATCGAGCAGCCATTCCGAGGCGGGCGTGACCTGGCGTCCGCTCTTGACGGTCGCCGTCAGCTCGTTGACGGTGGCCGTGATCAGGGCCGCATTGTCGGCCAGGCGCGCCAGCAGGCGGTCGCGCCCATGGTGTCGTCCTACCGCATGGCCGGCGGCCACGTGCTTGCCGTGGGCCGCCATCTGCATGGCGCTGAATAATTCGGAACGCAAGGGCAAGGCATCGTCGCGCGCGGCGTCGAAGGTCTCCGGTGCAAGGGAATGGTCGCGGAAGATTTCTTTAACTTTTGAAATCTGTTCCTTGATCTGCTGCGTGACAACTGCTGTGTACTCTTTCAACTTGGCCTCGCTAGGTGCGCGCAGGCAGCCAGCGGCCGCCGTCACGCTGGCCCAGTCTGGAAGAACACGATCGGACACTGGCGAAGACGGAAAGCGAAGCGCCGGAGCGTTGCGACGAATCTCAGGGTGTAGGGAGATTTTCTCAACTTCATCGTAGGGGCGCCCTGCGCGCAAGACCGTGCGCTAGCGTACATACCCGGCGCTTTAGGGGCGTGCCGGCAAAGAAATCAGCGAGTGAAACGGGAGAAAGATTCCTGGAGGAAATGAACAGAGGAAAAGGAGTAGCGGCACCGTGCCAATGATGACACGGTGCAATATTTCAAGGAAGAAAGTTCAAGCCGCTCAGGCAGCGATAGCCAGCGGGTGACGCGTCGCCTCCGCCATCGCCATGCCGCCGTTGAGCTGCCATGCCGCGCCGTGACCGAGGCGGCGCAGGCAGGCGGCGGCGCGCGCGCTGCGGTTACCGCTGCGGCAGAAAAAGACCAGCGGGCGCTGCGGCTGCTGCAACCATTCAGCCACCTGTCCCGCCAGGCGGCTCAGCGGTAGGCTGTGCACGGCGCAGCCCTCAAATACCGTGCCGGCGCACGCCGCGTGTTCATACGCTTCGCGCACGTCGACGAGGATGGCGTCGGGATGCTGGCGCAGGAAGGCGGGCAAAGCGGCCGCATCGAGCTGCAGTTCGGCGCTCGGCACGATACCGTCCCGTACGGTGCGCACGGTACCGCAAATGCCGCCATCGTCGCCTGACGCGCACAGCACGGTGTCTTGCGTCACCAGCGCCGCATCCAGCAAGGGCGTCAGCGCCTCGGGCGCCAGGGCACCGATGAAGGCAAAGCGCTGCTCCAGCAGATACACATGGTTTTCGCCACACTCGACGCGTCGCAGGCGCTGCTGGCCCAGTGCCAGCTCACCGTCGATATCGATGCGGCCCACCTGTTCGATGGCGAGTTCCTGCAGTAAGGCCAGGCGCGCCACGCCATGGTCGGCCGGGGCGGCCGTGTGCACGATGGCGCGCAAGGCCAGGTGCTGGCAGCGGATGTAGGCGGCCAGGCGCGGCACCAGGGCGGCGACGGGATCGATGACGACGCAACTGGCGCTGGCAGCGTCGCTGAGCAGCCAGGTGCACTGGCCATCGACGCTCAGCTGGATCACGCCGTCCTGCGGCGATGGCGCCAGCGCCGATGGCAGCAAACAGCTGCTGCGCAGCGCTTCGCCGCAGCGCTCGATGCGCGCGCAGGCGGCCGTCACCGTCGCCGCATCGATCAGGGGGCCGAACGACAAACGGATGGCCGAGCTGGCGCGCCATTGCGGCACGTGCATCGCTTCCAGCACATAGCTGGGCAGGGCCTTGGCGGCGGAACAGGCGCTGCCCGAGCTGACGCGCACGCGCGCCGCGTCGAACAGGTCCAGCAGCTCTTTCGAGGACAAGCCGGGCACGGAAAAATTGAGCGTCGTCGGCAGCGACAAGTCGAACGGCATATTGAACACGATGCCGGGGAAAGCGCGTTCCAGGCTGGCCACCAGCTGCTCGCGGAAAGCAGCCAGGTCGGCGTGGCTGCGGAAGGTCTTGCCATCGTCGAGCGCGGCCAGCACGGCGCCAAGGGCGGCGATGCCGGCCATGTTTTCCGTGCCCGAGCGCAGGCCCGCTTCCTGGCCGCCCCCCATCATCAGAGGGGTGAACGGCGCGCCGGCGCGCACATACAGCATGCCGATGCCCTTGGGCGCATACAGCTTGTGGCCGGAAAACGGCGCGTAATCGATGCGCGTGGCGGCCAGGTTCAGCTTCAGCTTGCCCAGCGCCTGCACGCAATCGACCATCCAGTAGGCATCGGCGCCCCGTTCCTGCAGCAGCTGGGCGATGGCGGACAAGTCGCTGACGACGCCCGTTTCATTATTCGCCGCCATCGTGCACAGCATGGCCGCATCGCCGATCAGCGCATCGAGCGCCTGCAGATCGTGGCGCCCCTGCGCATCGACAGGCAGCTTGCGCACTTCCAGGTTCAGGCCCAGGAGCCGGTTCCAGTGCGCCAGGCTTTCCGGCACGGCCTTGTGCTCGGTCGCGCCATACAGCAGCAGGCTGCCGATGCGCTTGCCCGCGTCGCGCCGTTCGCGCAGCGCGCACAGGGCCGACAGCACGGCCGTCTGGATGCCTTCGGTGGCGCCGCTGTTGAACATAAACCGGCCGTCGCCCACGCCCAGCAGGCCGCTGGCGCGCTGGCGCACGCCATCCATCATGGCCTTGGCCTGCAATCCCGTCGCGTGGGTGCTGCTGGGATTGCCATAGCCCTGCTCCATCGCTTGCCGGGCGGCGGCAACGGCGGCGGGCAGCACGCAAGTGGTGGCATTGCTGTCGAGGTAGATTTCTTTCATGATGGCAGTCTGGGGATTCTATAAATAAAGGGGCAGCGCTGGCGGCTGGAACGTATGAACAGTCTACCGGCACCCGTCCGTGAAGATATGCCAAAAGACACTGCAAACACGGTAATATGTAGCATGTTCATGCTATAAAAATAGGAATAGTAAAATGCATTCACCAAACAGCCCGCTCGACAAATTCGACTGCGCCATCCTGGCCGCCCTGCAGCAGGATGGCACCTTGTCGATCGCCGCCCTCAGCGAGAAGATCGGCTTGTCGAGCACGCCGTGCTGGAAGCGGGTCAAGCGCCTGGAGGAAGAGGGCTATATCGAAAGCCGCGTGGCCATCGTCAACCGGCAAAAAGTGGGTTTGCCCGTGACCGTCTTCGTCAGCGTGCGCACTGGCCAGCACGATGAAAAATGGCTGCGCCGTTTCGCCGCCGCCGTCATCGTCTTGCCCGAGGTGCAGGAATTTCACCGCATGAGCGGCGATATCGACTACCTGCTGAAAGTCGTTACCACCGACATCAAGGGCTACGACACCTTCTATAAAAAGCTCATCAAGGCGGTGCAGCTGACGGGCGTGTCGTCCGCCTTCTCCATGGAACAAATCAAGTGCAGCACGGAATTGCCGCTGGAATTGATCGCCCACGGCTTGCCTGCTTGACCCATTTTCCCCGCATGGCGAACAAGCATGAAAAATCGGCATGATTGCCTGCCTCTTACGTTGCCGCATTGCAACATAAATAGCCTGAAAGCAGCAATGGTGCAGTGAAACGCACGGCCCGGCCGGTATACTGCAGGCTTGCCTGCCCGCTTTTCTGCCGATTGTGCAGGCCATCATTCAAGGTCTTCCATGTCACTGCTCCGCCGTCTCTCCATCCAGAAAAAACTCCTGTTCAGCATGGGCTTGTGCCTGCTGCTCTTCATGGCGATCTCGTCCTTTCTCAGCGTGCGCATGAGCAGCGATTACGTGCGCGAACGCGTCGTCGGCCAGGAATTGCCGGCGCAGGTGGGCGAGATCCGCAACGATGTGCTGCGCCAGATCAGCCAGCCCCTGTCCGTGGTGCAGACCATGGCCAACGATGTCTACCTGCAAGACTGGGAAGACGCCGGCTTGCCCGACAGCGGTATCGCCACCTTCCAGCGCTACGCCGCCGTGGTCAAGGAAAAGAACAAGGCCGCCTCGATCAACTGGGCGTCGGCCAGCACGGGCAAGTATTTCACCACGGAAGGCTTGCTGCGCACCTTGGACAAGAACCAGGCCGCCGACCAGTGGTTTTATGGCTTGCTGGCCGGCGACAAGGCCTATACGCTCGACATCGACAAGGCGGAAAACTCCAGCGACCTGATGCTGTACCTGAATGCGCGCGGCCAGACGGCGGGCGGCAAGCAGATCGCGGCCGGCCTGGGCCTGTCCATCAATGCACTGGCCGACACCATCCGCAGCTACAAGATCGGCCAGACGGGCCATGTCTACCTGGCGCGCGCCAACGGCGTGCTGCTGGTGCACCGCGACACGGCCCTGGCCGACGGCAAGCATCTGCTCAAGGATTTGCCCGGCTTTAGCGATACCCTGAGCAAGAGCCTGCTGACGGGCAACAAGTACGCGTACGCCATCTACGACGCGCCGGCGGGACGCCAGTTCGTCGCCGCCTCCTTCGTGCCGGAATTGAATCTGTATGTGATGGCCGAGGTGCCGGAAGCGGAAGTGCTGGGCAACGTCACGCGTTCGGCCCTGATCGCTGCCCTGATCGCCGGCCTGGTGGGCGGCGGCATCGCCCTGCTCATCATTTATGTCATCAGCCGCGCCATCGCCGCCCCCGTCGCGCGCGCGGCCGACATGCTCAGCGAGATCGCCAGCGGGAACGGCGACTTGAGCCGCCGCATGCCCGTCGAATCCGAAGACGAGGTCGGCGCCCTGGCCGCCGCCTTCAACCGCTTCGTCGCGTCGCTGAACGTGACGATACGCGAAGTTCGCGACAGTACCGGGGCGATTGCCAGCGCATCGAGCCAGATCGCGTCGGGCAACCTGGACCTGTCGGCGCGTACGGAAGCCCAGGCGTCAAGCCTGGAAGAGACGGCGGCGGCCATGGAAGAACTGACATCGACCGTGAAACAGAACGCGGATAACGCGCGTCAGGCCAACCAGTTGGTGGTGTCGGCTTCAAGCCACGCCGTCAAGGGCGGCGAAGTAGTCGGACAAGTCGTGCAGACGATGGGTGCGATTACGGAGAGTTCACGCAAGATAGCAGATATTATCGGCGTGATCGACGGCATTGCCTTCCAAACCAATATCCTCGCGCTGAACGCGGCGGTCGAGGCGGCGCGGGCGGGCGAACAGGGACGCGGCTTTGCCGTGGTGGCAACCGAGGTGCGCAACCTGGCGCAGAGGTCAAGCCAGGCAGCGAAGGAAATCAAGGACTTGATCGTCGACTCGGGCAGCAAGGTGGACGCGGGCAGCAAGCTGGTCGACTCGGCCGGCGCCACCATGCAAGACATCGTCGTCTCCGTGCAAAGAGTCGCCGACCTGATGGGAGAAATCGCTTCGGCCAGCCAGGAGCAAAGCCAGGGCATCGCGCAAGTCAATGCCACGGTCACGCAGATGGATGACGCCACCCAGCAAAATGCGGCCCTGGTGGAAGAAGCGGCGGCGGCA
This sequence comes from Janthinobacterium sp. SUN120, assembly GCF_030397735.1. NCBI lineage: Bacteria > Pseudomonadati > Pseudomonadota > Betaproteobacteria > Burkholderiales > Oxalobacteraceae > Janthinobacterium > Janthinobacterium sp. SUN120. The sequence goes on from NZ_JAPUBW010000006.1 coordinate 330,264, forward strand.
GCCCAGTCCCTGCAAGACCAGGCGGGACGGCTGGCGCAGGTCGTCAGCGTCTTCAAGCTGGAAGAAACCGCGCATGCCGCGCAGCAGCCGGCCGGCAAGCCGGCGCTGCCCAAGCCGGTCCGCCCGGCACGGGCCAAGGCAGCGGCACCCGCAGCGCGCCCGACGGCGTCGGCCAGCGATGCGTGGGAAGAGTTTTAAGGGTGCTGGGAAACGCTTAAATCGCCGGCGCTTTCACGCTTGCCGCTTGCTTGAAGAAATCATAAATGCCGCTCTCGCTCATGCGGCGCGCATTCGCCAGTTCGCCGCCCTTGGTGGCGTACAGCACTTGGTTGTTGTCGCTGGAGACGAGCACGGCAGCGGGAATGCCTTTCTTGAGCGGATTGCCATAGGCTTGCGCCACGTCAAGGTTATGGTCGAAGTTACCCACGTCGACCTTGACGACCTTGAACTGCTGTTGCATCAGCTCGGCATTCTTGCCTTCCTTCAAGGCCTTGTCGAGCGCGCGGCAATCCTCGCACCAGTTGGCGCCAAAGATCAGCAGGACCGGCACGTGCGCCGCCTTGGCCTCGGCCAGCGCGCGGGCCACGTCGGCCTTGGCGTCGGCCGCCGCGTTGTACGGCAAATGCGGCGTGGCGACAAGGTTGGCCGGTGTGGGGGCGGCGGCAACGGCGGTGCCGGCAAGCAGCAGGCTGGCAAAGAAAAGGGAAACGAAACGGGAAACGCGCATGCGGGACTCCTGAGAGAGATCGTGAAGCCAGCTGAACAGCTGCCAGCGGGCATGATTGTCTAGAATATGCGTACCTGTAGGAAATATCCACCATTTAATTGCACTGTGCTTATGCGAAAAACGTATAAGCACGCCAAGGATAAGCCGCTTGAACATGCCAGACAGCCTACCCCCAACGCTATCCGGCGCCGCGCGCATGCTGTGCAGCGCCTATCCCAGCGGCATGCCAGACACGGCATATTTCGCCGTGCTGGCCCTGCTGCATGAACACTTTTCCGACCGCAACCTGGCCGAGCTGATGGCCGCCGTCACGGTCAAAGATGCGGCGAAGGTCCTCAAGGACATCCATGCCTGCGCCAGCAGCAAGCGGGAACCGACCGCCATCGCGGCGGCCAGAAACTTACTGGCGCGGCACGGCCTGCACGCCGTCTGCGCCGGGGATTAATCCCCGCAGGCAGCGAAATGGAACGCATGGGATAATATCGGGCTCACACAGAGCAACGCGGCCCGAACGCGCCCTCCCCATGACGACTTCTTTCCTGGCACGCTGGCTGCCGCAACCAAACAACGGCAGCCGCCGCGAACAATTGCGCGCCTGCGCGGGCGCCATCTGCGGTCTGTTGCTCACTGGACTCATCTGCCACTTCCTGCTGGCCCCCGACAGCGCCAGTGTCTACCTGATCGCGCCCATGGGCGCCTCGGCCGTTCTGCTGTTCTGCCTGCCGGCCAGCCCGCTGGCGCAACCGTGGTCCGTGGTGGGCGGTAATGTCGTCTCCGGCCTGGTGGGCATGGCTTGCGTGAAGTGGCTGGGATCGAGCGTGGGCGTGGCGGCGCTGGCCGCCTGCCTGGCCATCGGCGCCATGTTTGCCCTGCGCTGTTTGCATCCGCCGGGCGGCGCCGTGGCGCTCACCACCGTGGTCGGCGGCGCCAGCGTGCATGCGGCCGGCTTTGAGTTCGTCTTCATCACCGTGCTGTTCAATTCCGCCGTGCTGGTCGCTTGCGCCGTGCTGTACAACAATCTGACGGGGCGTCGTTACCCGCACATCCAGCAACTGGTGGCACCGCATCCGCACGCCACCCGGGATGACGTGCCCAGCAACCGCCTGGGCTTTTCGCCGGATGACCTCGATGCCGTCTTGCGCCAGCACAGCGAAGTGCTCGACATCAGCCGCGACGATTTGCAAGCCATCTTCCTGCAAACGGAAATGCGCGCCTACCAGCGCCGTTTCGGCGTCGTCACCTGCGCCGACATCATGTCGAGGGATGTGCTCAGCGTGGAATTCGGCACGCCGCTCGATGTTGCCTGGCGTACCATGCGCGAGCACCAGGTGGGCGCCCTGCCCGTGCTGAACCGGGCGCGCCGCGTCATCGGCATCATCACGCAGACGGATTTCCTGCGCCATGGCGGCCTCGACGATTATCAAGGCATGCGCCAGCGGCTGCGCGGCTTGCTGCAGCGCAGCGGCCTGTCCCACGGCGACAAGCCGGAAGTGGTGGGCCAGCTGATGACGCCGTCGCCGCACACGGCCCGCCTGGGCACGCCCATCATCGACCTCGTGCCCCTGATGGCCGACGCCGGCTACCACCATATTCCCATCCTCGACGAGGACGAGCGCCTGGCCGGCATCATCAGCCAGTCCGACCTGATGGCGGCCCTGTACGAAAGCCGCTTTGCCGAGGCCGCCGCATGACGCCCTTCCAGGCACTGCTGACTGGCCCCGAGGGTGGTTCGGCCGGCACGCCCGTCAGCGCATATTTCTTCGGCAACCAGCTGGCCATCGACGCGCCAGGGCTCAGCATGGATATCGCGCAAGTGGTCGTCAGCGTCGGCGGCGTCGATGGGCCCGAGCTGTTCCTGAACTGGCTCGACGAACAAGGACGGCAAGCGTCGCTGAAACCGCTCGGCGCGCAGGACATCGCCATCGTCTTGCGCGAAGCGCCGGCGACGCTGCAACCGCAACTGCAGCGTTTGTGGGGCGAGCGCCAGCGCAACCGGCGGCAGGTGTCGGGCTGGCTGCTCGGTTTGACGGGCGCCACCGTCGTTGCGGCCGCCCTGCTGTGGTGGCAAGGCGGCCATGCCGTCGGCGCACTGGCGGGGCTGATTCCCCTGTCCACGGAAAAGCAGCTGGGCGAATTGGCCCTGGCGCAAGTGCGCGCTCAAGGCGGCATCAGCGAGAGCGGCGTGGCGCAGCAAACGGTGCAGGAAATCGGCCGCCAGCTGACGACCGGTTCGCGCTACCAGTACCGCTGGCTCGTCAAGCAGGACGACACGGTCAACGCGTTTGCCATGCCGGGCGGCATCATCGTCGTACATATGGGCTTGCTGCGCCAGGCGGGGGATCCGGGCGAGCTGGCCGGCGTGCTGGCGCATGAAGTGCAGCACGTGGAGCAGCGCCATTCGCTGCGGCAAATGATCAGCAGCCTGGGCTGGGGCGCCCTGGTGGCCGTAACCATCGGCGACATCAGCGCCGTGGCCGCCATGCTGGCGCACCAGGCCGGCACCCTGTATTTCAGCCGCGACATGGAGGAAGAGGCGGATCGCCTGGGTTTGCTGGCCTTGCAGCGCGCGCAGATCCGCCCGGACGGCATGCTGCGCTTTTTCCAGAAACTCGACGACAAGGACAAGGCCAGCGTACCGGGATGGATTTCCTCACACCCGCAAACGGCGGCACGCGCGCAGCAGATCCGCAGCCTGATCGCCGCCACGCCCTGCCCTGCCTGCGTCCCCTTGGCCAGCCAGCACTGGCAGGCGATGAAAGCCCTGGTCGCGTCAGCGGACAAATAGCAACATTTCTCCCGCACAATTTGTCCAAACGCACTGGGCAATGGCGTATGCTTACGCCCCGGCTGTTCCATCTTGAACGGCCACCCCGACCCCGCCAAGAACGCCTATCAAAACCTACTGCGCGTCGTAATTTGCGGTCTGCGATGCTCACTGTACCTTCGTACAGTTGCGCTTCTCGACCACAACTTCCTTCCGCTCGCTACGGTTTTATTAGGCGTTGTAAGCCTCCGTTCATTCCCTCCTTACAAAGGATCTCGCGCATGAAGCATCGTTTTGCCGCCGGCACCCTCGGCACCCTGGCCATCTCCCTGTTGCTCGCCCATGCGCCCATGGCGCAAGCGGCCCAGCCCGCAGCCAAAACCGTGGCCGTCAGCGCGCCCAAAGCGAAGCAGCAGCTGAAAGTGCTGGCCGACCAATACTACGATGCGCTGGCCCGTTTCGAACCGATCAATGCCACCGAGAGCGGCGACAACCGTTTCGACGACCAGATCGGTTCAGCCATCGTGCCCGCCGCGCGCGCAAAACAATTCGCCCTGTACCGCCAGTACCAGAAGACCCTGCGCAGCATTGCCCGCGCGCAGCTGTCGCACCAGGACCAGATCAATTACGATATCCTCGACTATGAACTGGCCACGGCGCTGAGCTTCGAGCGCTTCCCCGAATACCTGTTGCCCCTGAACCAGATGGACAGCATGCCCGTCACTCTGGCCAATTATGCGGGCGGAGAGGCATCGCAGCCTTTGACCACGGTCAAGGAGTATGACGCTTACCTGAGCCGTATTGGCCAATTGCCGGGCTGGATAGACCAGGCCATCGCCAATATGAAAGTCGGTATGCAAAAAGGCATCGTGCTGCCGAAGGCGCTGACGGAATCGGCCTTGCCGCAATTCAAGAAACTCGTCAGCGCCACGCCGCAGGACAGCGTCTATTACACGCCCATCAAGAACTTGCCGGCCAGCTTTTCCGACGCGGACAAGGCGCGCCTGACGCAAACCTACACCGTCATCATCGAGGCCAAGCTGATGCCTGCGCTGCAGCGCCTGTCCACCTTCATGGAACGCGATTACCTGCCGGCCGGCCGCACGAGCAGCGGCTGGAGCGCCCTGCCCGATGGCGCCAGCTGGTACCAGGCGCGCGTGGCCAGCAGCACCACCACGGATTTGAAGCCGGAGCAAATCCACGCCATCGGCTTGAAGGAAGTAGCGCGCATCCAGGAACAATACGCGATCGTGGGCCCGAAGATGGGCTACAACGGCCCGGCTGCCGGCTTGCCCGTGTGGGTGTCGGAACAGGCGAAATACCGCCCGTTCAAGACGGAGCAGGAAGTGCTCGACGTCTACCGCAAGCTGAACGTGCTGCTGGACAGCAAATTGCCAGCCCTGTTCACCCTGGTGCCGAAGGCGCCGCTGGACTTGCGCCTGGAACCTGAACTGAGCCGCGACACGGCCGCCGACCACTACACGGCGCCGGCCGCCGACGGTTCGCGCCCGGGCGTGTTCTGGTCCGTCGTCACGGATCCGAAACTGTATGGCGACACAGGCATGACCACGCTGTTCCTGCACGAAGGCAAGCCAGGCCACCATTTCCACCTGGCGCTGGTGCAAGAGATGGACTTGCCGAACTTCCGCCGTTTCGGCGGCAACAATGCCTTCACGGAAGGCTGGGCCCTGTATGCGGAAACCCTGGGCAAGGAAATGGGCCTGTTCGACGATCCGGCCCAGTATTTCGGCCACTTGAACGACGAGATGCTGCGCGCTGTGCGCCTGGTGGTCGACACGGGCTTGCACACCAAGGGCTGGACGCGCGAGCAGACGATCAAGTACATGCGCGACACCCTCGGTTACGACGCCGTGGCGAAAAGCGAAACGGAACGCTACATGGCGTGGCCGGGCCAGGCGCTGGGCTACAAGATCGGTTCGCTGAAAATCGTCGAACTACGCCAGCGCGCGCAGCAAGCGCTGGGCGACAAGTTCAGCCTGCCGAAGTTCCACGAAGTGGTACTCGGCGACGGCACCCTGCCCCTGAAGCTGCTGGAAGCCAAGGTCGACCGTTGGATCGCGCAGCAGAAGTAAGCGGCGGCGCCTGAAAACAAAACGGCAGCACCTCGATGGCGCTGCCGTTTTTTTTCGCCGCGGGCGTTTCCAGCTACACCAGCAGCGCGGCGCTCATCGAGTGTACTTCCTCGGCCGATTCGGCCAGGATGCTTTGCAGGGTCTCGTTGTCGATAATGAAATCGATGACGGAATCGGAGGGCGTGAGCATTTCCACGTACGTCAGCTGCAAGGGCGACGGCACGGGCGACAGTTGCTTGGCCAACAACAAAGTATCGAGCAGGGAGTCGGGCGGGATGGACAGCAAGCCATCGCGCAAGCCTTCGATGGCTTCGCTCACGGCCAGCGGGATCAGCAGCTTCTTCATGACTTCGCGGGAAATGATCTCTTCGGCGGACTCCATCCAGTGATCCGTATCATCGTCGAGCAAGCCGGGGAACTCGTCGGCACGCGACAGCAAATAAAAACCTCCCACCTCATGCACGATACCGGCGAACAGCGCCGTGTCGGCATCGACGTGCGTCACGCGGCGGGCCAGCACGTGCGCCAGCGCCGCCACGTGGGCCGTGTGCTCCCACAGCTGGGTCGCCTTCTGGCGCAGGACGGGGTCGATGATCTTGCTGCCGAACTGGCGCACCACCATGGCCGCCACCAGCGCGTACAGATTGCGGTACCCCATACGCATCACGGCGGCGCGCACGCTGGTCACGGGCGCTGCATCGCCGCGGCTGTACACGGCCGAGTTGGCCAGCGCGACCGTGCGCGCCGCCAGCAAGGGTTCGCCCAGAACCAGCTTGATCGCATGGTCGATATGGCAATCCGGTTCAGCCAGGGCCAATTGCAATTGCAATGCGGAATTCACACTCGTGGGAAACGTTAATTCTCCCCGTACTGCCTGGGAAACAATTAAACCGAAAGCCTGTAGTTTATTCATCATACGATCAATCCGCCTCAGATATTTTTCCATCCCCAAATTTCATATGTCAGAAACTGAATACCAGGCCCGGCCTTTAGAATACAGATGGCGTGTCATTCGCCTGCATGGAAGAATCTGGCAATGCCAGCGCATGCAATTGCGATTCATCGCCGATGACAAACAACTTCGGCTGCTGTAATACCTGCAGCAGAAATGGCTGGCCTTCACGCAGACGCCGGCGATAATCGGCCAGCGTATATAAGTTGGGATTGATTTTACGCCTCAAGGTTCGCTCGGCCGGCGCCAATCCCGTCAACAGATCGCCATAATTGGCTTCTTCGCCCACCAGCAGCAAATCGATGGCGCTGCCAGGCATGTCCTGTCCCTTCGCCGTGGCACCCGACACGAATGCCAAGTGCAACTGGGCACGCAAGGGCGCCAGAGTCATGCTGAGGACGCCAACGATGCCGAAAGTTTTCTGCACCAGTCCGCTCAATTCCGGATACACGAGGCTTTCCTTGTTGGGCCAGAAGCGCCGCACATTGCCGATCCGCTCCGACGTGATCAGGCCGGACTCATGCAAGCGGCGCAGCTCCCGTTGCGCCGACGCGCTGCCAAGGCCGGTCAAACGCATGATCTCGTTCAAGTGAAAGCCTTCATTCACGCGGACAAACAGCAATCCCAGCAATTTCTGCTGGGCGGGAGTAAACAGGGCTTGGGCAATCATGCGCCAAATCTTAGCATGAATAAACTGATAATTGGCGTGGCCCGCCATGCCCGGACATTTGCGCAACACGTGTGCCGGCCGCGACCAATGGCGGCCGTGCTGGCAGTACTCGGTATCGCCGGACACGCCACGGTACAGCCCACAACGGCGCCGAGCAGGAAAATCAATGTGAGCGCTCACTACAAAGCGAACAAGGCAACAGTAAAAATACGGAGAAAAAAGGAGGTGATTGAATATGCCCGGCCATCAAAATATATGGATGCCGGACAGATTAATTATATACCTTGATTCGTTTTAATTTTTTCCCGCAAGCCGATCATAATCAAATCGAGCCCCGCATTAAAACGATCGTCGATTTGCGCATTAAAGATGGCATCCATGGATGCGAGCACGTGCGGATAATGATCGGCCGCCATGGCGGTGAAATCGGCACGCCGGTTCGATAATGCATGCATCGCGGCGCTTCCCGGTCCCGTGCCTTGCGCTTCCATGACAAAACCGAGTACATAATAGAGCAGCGTAAATGCGCTCCAGCTGGCCAGTTTCTCCGATGCCCCGGCTGCACGCATCGGACCGATTAACGCTTCGGCGACGCGAAACACGTTTTCCGATATCACATAGGTACCGCCAAAGACGCGCACGCCATCGCGGCGGGCCGATAACGCCGCGCGCATTTGCGCCGCCACCTGGCGCAACTGCGCTTCCCAGCCCGCATCCGCATCGATGCTCCTTGCCACGTCTTCGATCAGCACGTCGGCCATGCCATCAAGCAAAGCCTGCTTGTTCGCGAAATGCCAGTACAGCGAAGCGGCCTTGATGCCCATCGCGTCGGCCAGGCGGCGCATGGTCAAGCCTTCGATACCCACTTCGTCCAGCAGCTCGAGCGCCCTGGCCACCACGGCTTCGCGTTGAATTTTCATTTTCCTGTCATTTCCCTTGAAACTCTAACGTCGTTAGTTTACCATTTTGCACAGACTAACAACGTTAGATTGAGGGCGACATGCACAATAGCGATATCGAAGTCATCATCGTCGGAGCCGGCCCCGTCGGCCTGACCCTGGCCTGCGAATTGCGCCTGGCCGGCATCCGCGTGGCCATCCTGGAACGGCGGCCGCAACGCGGCGCGCATTCGCGTGCGCTGACCATCCATGGCCGCACCCTGGAAATGCTGGGCTTGCGGGGCCTGGACCAGCGCTTTGTTGCGCTGGGCACCTCCCTGTCCAGCGGTCACTATGCGGGCCTCGATACCCGGCTCGACTTTTCCGGCTTCGACACGCCCCATCCCTACACCTTGTTCCTGCCGCAAAACACGACGGAACGCCTGCTGGAAGAGCAATTGCTGGAAGACGGCGTGGCAATTGTCCGCGGCGCGCTCGTGGAACAGACACAGCAGGATGACGATGGCGTCACGGTGGCCGGCACGCACGACGGCGCCCCATTCTGCCTGCGTGCCCGTTACCTGATCGGCACCGATGGCGCTCGCAGCCTCGTGCGCCAGCAGGCGGGCATCGCCTTCGACGGCGTGGCGGCCACTTGCAGCATGCTCATGGGAGATGTGCGGCTGCGCCATCCGCCCGCGTCACCCATGCTGTCCCTGACGAACGCAGCGGGTAGCCTGATGATCGTGCCGCTGGGGCAAGACCGCTACCGCGTCATCACCCTGAATGCCCGCCGCCCCCAGGTTGCGGCGGCGGAAGCGGCCACCGCGGCGGAGTTGTCGCAGGCCAGCACGGCCATCGCGGACTACGATTTCGGCCTGCATGACGCCAGCTGGCTGTCGCGCTTCAGCGACGAAACACGGTTGGCCCGACGCTATCGCCAGGGACGCGTCTTCCTGGCCGGCGATGCCGCCCACATCCACATGCCGGCAGGCGGCCAGGGCATGAACGTGGGAATGCAGGACGCCATGAACCTGGGCTGGAAGCTGGCCGGCGTGCTCAAGGGTTATGCACCGGACAGCCTGCTCGACAGCTACCATGCGGAGCGCCATCCCGTTGGCGTGTCGTTGCAGCACAATACCCTCGCGCAAACGGCCATGCTGACGCGTTTTGACGCGCACACCCTGGCCCTGCGCGCCACCATCAGCGACATGCTGGCGCAGCCAGACGTCAACCGCGCGCTGGCCAGCGAGTTGTCCGGCTTTGGCGTGCGCTATCCCATCTCGCTGGGCTCTGACGCGAGCGCCGGCAGCGCAGACTGGATCGGCCGGCGCGTGCCCGACTGGCTGCTGCGCCTGGCCGACGGCACGGCCGTGGGCATCCATGAACTGCTGCACGCGGGAAAATGGCTGCGGCTGGTCGTTGGCAATGCCGCGCACGCTGTACAACCGTACCGTTTCGATGCGGCCTGGCTCACTTCGCTGACCATCAAACCCGGCTGCCAACCACTGGCCGGCATCAAAAGCCTGCTGATCCGGCCCGACGGCTATGCGGACCACGCGGTCTGATTGACTTATCTCAAGACGAAAAAAAACGGCACCCGAAGGTGCCGTTCTTGTCAGCTAGCAGCGCAGATTACGCTTCGTCGCCGTGGTGTTGCTGGGTTTCGATGTCCTGCAGCGCTTCGGCAGCTTCGCCAGCCATCGAGGCTTTCTCGGCCAGCAGCAGCGCTTGACGCTCTTCCACTTCCCACGCTTCTTTCTCTTTGCGTGCGCGGTGGAAGGCCAGGCCGGTACCGCCAGGAATCAGACGGCCGACGATGACGTTCTCTTTCAGGCCGCGCAGACCATCGCGCTTGCCCATGATCGCCGCTTCGGTCAGCACGCGGGTGGTTTCCTGGAACGATGCGGCCGAGATGAACGAATCGGTCGACAGCGATGCCTTGGTAATACCCAACAAGACGTTTTCGTAGGTCGCTGGAATCTTGTTCTCAACGGCCATGCGATCGTTCTCGTCCAGCAGTTCCGAACGCTCTACCTGCTCGCCAACGATGTAGTTGGTGTCGCCGGCATTGACGATCTGAACGCGGCGCAGCATCTGACGCACGATCACTTCGATGTGCTTGTCATTGATCTTCACGCCTTGCAAACGGTACACGTCTTGCACTTCGTCAACGATGTAACGTGCCAGCGCTTCGATACCCAGCAGGCGCAGGATGTCTTGCGGATCGGCCGGGCCGTCCACGATCATCTCGCCCTTGTTCACGACTTGGCCGTCATGCACCAGCACTTGTTTGTCCTTGGTGATCAAGAACTCATGCTTGTTGCCGTCCATGTCCGTGATTTCCAGACGCTGCTTGCCCTTGGTTTCTTTACCGAACGCAACCGTACCCGTGACTTCCGCCAGCATACCGGCATCTTTCGGCGAGCGCGCTTCGAACAGTTCCGCAACGCGTGGCAGACCACCGGTAATATCGCGCGTTTTTTGCGATTCGGTAGGAATACGTGCCAGCACTTCACCAACCGATACCTGTTGACCGTCCTTGACCATGATCAGCGCGCCGACCTGGAAGCCGATCGCCACCGAGTGTTCGGTGCCGGCGATCTTGACTTCTTCGTTCGCGTCGTTGATCAGCTTGACTTGCGGACGCAGCGTTTTCGTCAGCGAACCACGACGTTTCGCATCGATCGCCACCAGGGTGGACAGACCGGTCACTTCGTCGACCTGACGGGCTACGGTGACGCCTTCTTCGACGTTCTCGAAACGCACTTGACCGGCGTATTCGGTAATGATCGGACGGGTCAGCGGATCCCACGTTGCCAGGGCCGTACCGGCCTTGATGACCATGCCGTCCTTGACGATCAAGGTCGCACCGTACGGTACTTTATGACGCTCACGCTCACGGCCATGGTCGTCGGTGATCAGCACTTCGCCGGAACGGGAAATGACGATTTGCGCGCCCTTGCCGTTCGTCACGTAACGCATGGTTGCCGTGAAGCGGATGGTACCGTTCGACTTGGCTTCCACCGACGATGCCACTGCTGCACGCGATGCCGCACCACCAATGTGGAACGTACGCATGGTCAGCTGGGTACCAGGCTCACCAATCGACTGCGCTGCCACCACACCGACGGCTTCGCCGGCGTTGACCAGCATGCCGCGGCCCAGGTCGCGGCCATAGCACTTGGCGCACAGGCCGAAGCGCGTGTCGCAAGTCAGTGGCGTGCGAACCTTGACTTCATCGATGGACAGACGCTCGATCTCTTCGACCATGTCTTCGTCCATCAGGGTGCCGGCTTCGTACAGCGTTTCCTGGGTTTCAGGATTGACGACGTCATGCACCACCACGCGGCCGAGGATACGGTCACGCAACGGTTCGATGACTTCGCCACCTTCGACCAGTGCCTTCATGACGGCGCCGTTCATGGTGCCGCAATCGTCCTCGATCACCACCAAGTCTTGCGTCACGTCAACCAGACGACGCGTCAGGTAACCGGAGTTAGCCGTTTTCAGCGCCGTATCGGCCAGACCTTTACGCGCACCGTGGGTCGAAATGAAGTACTGCAAAACGTTCAGACCTTCGCGGAAGTTCGCGGTAATCGGCGTTTCGATAATCGAGCCATCCGGTTTGGCCATCAGACCACGCATACCGGCCAACTGGCGAATCTGGGCTGCGGAACCGCGCGCGCCGGAGTCGGCCATCATGTAAATGGCGTTGAACGATTCTTGCGTCGACTTGGTGCCGTCGCGGCGGATCACGTCTTCGACTTTGAGCTGGTCCATCATGGCCTTGCCGACTTCATCCGAGGTCTTGCCCCAGATATCGACTACCTTGTTGTAACGCTCGCCGGCGGTCACGAGACCCGAGGCGTACTGCTGTTCGATCTGCTTGACTTCCGATTCGGCCGTCGCGATCAGGGTAACTTTTTGAGGCGGTACCAGCATGTCGTCGACGCAGATCGAGATACCGGCGCGTGTCGCCAGGCGGAAACCCGATTGCATCAGTTTGTCTGCGAACACCACGGTGGCGCGCAGGCCGCACTTGCGGAACGACGTGTTGATCAGCTTGGAAATTTCTTTCTTTTTCAGCGCGCGGTTCAGGACGGAGAACGGCAGGCCTTTAGGCAGAATTTCCGACAGGATCGCACGGCCGATCGTCGTTTCGTAACGCGTTACCGTTTTCTCGAATTCGCCCGTTTCGGCGTTTTTCGGGTATTCGGTAATACGCACGGTAACGCGGGTCGTCAGTTCGACTTCCTTGTTGTCGTAGGCGCGGATCACTTCCGATACGTCAGGGAACATCATCCCTTCGTTCTTCGCATTGATCGCTTCGCGGGTCGCGTAGTACAGACCCAACACGATATCCTGGGAAGGAACGATCGATGGTTCGCCGTTCGATGGGAACAGGATGTTGTTCGATGCCAGCATCAAAGTGCGTGCTTCCATCTGCGCTTCGATCGACAGAGGAACGTGGACCGCCATTTGGTCACCGTCAAAGTCGGCGTTGAATGCGGCGCAGACGAGCGGATGCAGTTGGATGGCCTTGCCTTCAATCAGGACTGGCTCGAACGCCTGGATACCCAGACGGTGCAAGGTAGGTGCGCGGTTCAACATGATCGGATGTTCACGGATCACGTCTTCCAGGATGTCCCACACGACCGGCTCTTGAATCTCGACCAGCTTTTTCGCCGCCTTGATCGTGGTCGCCAGACCCATCAGTTCCAGTTTATTGAAAATGAATGGCTTGAACAGTTCCAGCGCCATCAGTTTCGGCAAGCCGCACTGATGCAGTTTCAATTGCGGGCCCACGACGATGACCGAACGACCGGAGTAATCGACGCGTTTGCCCAGCAAGTTTTGACGGAAACGGCCGCCCTTACCCTTGATCATCTCTGCCAGCGATTTCAGCGGACGCTTGTTGGCGCCGGTCATCGCTTTGCCGCGACGGCCGTTGTCCAGCAGCGAATCGACCGCTTCTTGCAGCATGCGCTTTTCGTTGCGCGTGATGATCTCTGGAGCGCGCAGCTCCATCAGGCGTTTCAGACGGTTGTTACGGTTGATGACGCGGCGATACAGATCGTTCAGATCCGAGGTCGCGAAACGGCCGCCATCCAGCGGTACCAGCGGACGCAGTTCCGGCGGCAGCACTGGCAGCACTTCCATGATCATCCAGTCAGGCTTGATGCCCGAACGTTGGAACGCTTCCAGCACTTTCAGGCGCTTCGCGTATTTCTTGATCTTGGCTTCGGATTTCGATTCCTTCAATTCCACGCGCAGGGTTTCGGCATCGCGGTGGATGTCGATCGAGCGCAGCAGTTCACGGATACCTTCGGCGCCCATGAAGGCGGTGAAGTCGTCGCCGTACTCTTCGTACTTGGCGGCGTAGTCGTCTTCCGACATGATCTGGCACTTCTTCAGCGGGGTCATGCCTGGATCGGTCACGACGTATGCTTCAAAGTACAGCACGCGTTCGATGTCCCGCAGGGTCATGTCCAGGACCATGCCCAGACGCGACGGCAGCGACTTCAGGAACCAGATGTGCGCGGTAGGCGAGGCCAGCTCGATGTGGCCCATGCGCTCGCGGCGCACCTTGGCCAGGGTGACTTCGACGCCGCACTTTTCGCAGATCACGCCGCGGTGTTTCAGGCGCTTGTACTTGCCGCACAGGCATTCGTAATCCTTGATCGGGCCAAAGATCTTGGCGCAGAACAGGCCGTCGCGCTCAGGCTTGAAGGTACGGTAGTTGATGGTTTCCGGCTTCTTGACTTCGCCGTAGGACCACGAACGGATTTTCTCAGGCGAAGCGAGACCGATCTTGATTGCATCGAAGGTCTCGTTGGTCTGTACTTGCTTGAATAGATCGAGCAGTGCTTTCATGTATCACTCCAGAGGTGATTAAATTTCTATATTCCTGAGACTACATTGCCCGGCGTGGTTTCCCAGCCGGGCTTTGTGTTTCCCAAACCAAATGACAGGTGGCTGTCTTTTAGTTGCGTTCGAGGTCGATATCGATACCCAGCGAACGGATTTCCTTGACCAGCACGTTGAACGATTCCGGCATGCCGGCGTCGATCACGTGGTCGCCCTTGACGAGGTTCTCGTACACTTTGGTACGGCCATTCACGTCATCGGACTTGACGGTCAACATCTCTTGCAAGACATACGACGCGCCATACGCTTCCAGTGCCCAGACTTCCATCTCACCGAAACGCTGACCACCGAACTGGGCTTTACCGCCCAGTGGCTGTTGCGTCACCAGCGAGTAAGGACCGGTCGAACGCGCATGCATCTTGTCATCAACCAAGTGATGCAGTTTCAGCATGTGCATGACGCCGACAGTAACCTTGCGCTCGAACGCTTCACCGGTGCGACCGTCATACATGGTCACCTGGTTTTTCGAAGCGGTCATGCCCAGGTTCTTGGCGATGTCGTCCGGATACGCCAGGTCCAGCATGCGGCGGATCTCTTCTTCATTGGCGCCGTCGAACACTGGCGTGGCGAATGGAACACCTTTTTTCAGGTTTTCCGCCAGCTTCATGATCTCTTCGTCGTCGAAGTCGTTCAACTCTTCGGCACGGCCGTTGTCGTTGTAGATCGTCGTCAGGTACTTGCGCACTTGCTCGACCTTGGTTTGCGCCTTCAGCATTTCGCCGATGCGGATACCCAGACCCTTGGCAGCCCAACCCAAGTGAGTCTCGAGAATCTGACCAACGTTCATCCGCGAAGGAACGCCCAGCGGGTTCAGCACAACGTCGGCTGGCGTGCCGTCGGCCATGTATGGCATATCTTCCACAGGAACAATACGGGAAACCACACCCTTGTTACCGTGGCGACCTGCCATCTTGTCGCCCGACTGCAGGCGGCGTTTCACGGCCAGGTACACCTTGACCATTTTTTGCACGCCTGGTTGCAGCTCATCGCCTTGCGTCAGTTTCTTGCGCTTCTCTTCGAAGGCCAGATCGAACTGGTGACGCTTCTCGTTGATCGATTCCTTGATCGCTTCCAGCGCTACTGCTGCATCGTCGTCCGCAGGGCGGATGTCGAACCAGTGGTATTTGTCCAGATCGGCCAGGTATTCCTTGGTGATCTTGGCGCCTTTGGCCAGCTTTTTCGGGCCGCCGTTGACAACTTTGCCGATCAGCATTTTTTCCAGACGCTGGAAGGCATCGCCTTCAACGATACGCATCTGGTCGTTCAGATCCAGACGGAAGCGTTTCAGTTCGTCATCGATAATTTGCTGAGCACGCTTGTCGCGCACGATGCCTTCACGGGTGAAGACTTGCACATCGATCACGGTACCGATCATGCCCGAAGGCACGCGCAGCGAGGTGTCTTTCACGTCCGACGCTTTTTCGCCGAAGATCGCGCGCAGCAGCTTCTCTTCCGGGGTCAGCTGGGTTTCGCCTTTTGGCGTTACCTTACCGACCAGGGTGTCGCCGGCTTGCACTTCCGCACCGATGTAGACGATACCGGACTCATCCAGACGAGCCAGCTGGTTTTCAGCCAGGTTCGAGATGTCGCGCGTAATTTCTTCCGCGCCCAGTTTCGTGTCACGGGCTACTACCGACAACTCTTCGATGTGAATCGAGGTGTAGCGGTCGTCCTTGACGACGTTTTCCGAGATCAGGATCGAATCTTCGAAGTTCAGACCATTCCATGGCATGAAAGCCACGGTCATGTTCTGGCCCAGCGCCAATTCACCCAGGTCGGTCGATGCGCCGTCGGCGATCACGTCGCGCTTGGCAACACGGTCACCCACCTGCACGATAGGACGCTGGTTGATGTTGGTGTTCTGGTTCGAACGGGTGTACTTGATCAGGTTGTAGATGTCGACGCCCACTTCACCAGCGGTAGCTTCGTCATCGTTGACGCGAATCACGACACGGCCCGCATCGATGTAATCGACGATACCGCCACGCAGCGCTTGCACGGTGGTGCCCGAGTCGACCGCAACGGTGCGTTCGATACCGGTACCGACCAGCGCTTTTTCCGGACGCAAGCAAGGCACAGCCTGGCGTTGCATGTTGGCGCCCATCAATGCACGGTTCGCATCATCGTGTTCGAGGAACGGAATCAGCGAGGCAGCGACGGAAACGATCTGGCCTGGCGCCACGTCCATGTACTGGATGCGCTCCGGGGAGACCAGGATGGTTTCGCCGGCTTCACGGGCCGAGACCAGTTCATCGGACAGCATGCCTTCGTCGTTGATGGTCGCATTCGCCTGAGCGATGATGTAGCGGCCTTCTTCGATGGCGGACAGGTAGTCGATCTGATCGGTAATCTTGGAACCTTCGACCTTGCGGTACGGGGTTTCCAGGAAGCCGTATTCATTCAGGCGGGCATACAGAGCCAGCGAGTTGATCAGACCAATGTTCGGACCTTCCGGTGTCTCGATCGGGCAGACGCGGCCGTAGTGGGTCGGATGCACGTCGCGCACTTCAAAGCCGGCGCGTTCGCGTGTCAGACCGCCGGGTCCCAGAGCCGATACGCGGCGCTTGTGGGTAATTTCCGACAGAGGATTGGTTTGGTCCATGAACTGCGACAGCTGGGACGAACCGAAGAACTCGCGAATCGCGGCCGAAATCGGCTTCGAGTTGATCAGGTCGTGCGGCATCAGGTTGTCCGCTTCGGCTTGGCCGAGGCGTTCCTTGACGGCGCGTTCAACACGCACCAGGCCGGCGCGGAATTGATTCTCGGCCAGTTCGCCCACGCAACGTACGCGACGGTTACCCAGGTGATCGATATCGTCGACTTCGCCGCGGCCATTGCGCAGTTCCACCAGGATCTTGATCACGGCCAGCACGTCTTCGTTCGACAGGGTCATGGCGCCCGTCAGTTCATCGCGGCCAATACGGCGGTTGAACTTCATGCGGCCCACGGCCGATAGGTCGTAGCGGTCCGAGTTGTAGAACAGGCCATTGAACAGCGCTTCAACGGAATCTTCCGTTGGCGGTTCGCCTGGACGCATCATGCGGTAGATCGCCACTTTCGCAGCCATCTGGTCGGCGGTGTCGTCGATACGCAGGGTTTGCGAGATGTAGGCGCCCTGATCCAGGTCGTTGGTGTACAAGGTCTGGATTTCGGAAATGTTGGCATCGCGCAAGCGACCCAGCAAGTCTTCCGTCAGCTCATCGTTCGCGGACGCGACGACTTCACCGGTGTCGCCATCGACGATATTCTTCGCCAATACGCGGCCCAGCAGGTAGTCTTCCGGTACGGAAATATGCTTGATGCCGGCAGCTTCGATATCACGCACGTGTTTGGCGTTGATACGCTTGTCTTTCAGCACCAGGGTCTTGCCCGACTTGTCGACGATGTCGAAACGCGCCACTTCGCCGCGCAGACGTTCGGAGACGAATTCCATTTCCGCGCCTTCGGAGCGCAGGTTGAAATTGTCGAAGACAAAGAAGTTCGCCAGGATTTGCTCATGCGACATGCCGATGGCTTTGAGCAGGATCGTCACTGGCATCTTGCGGCGGCGGTCGACGCGGAAGAACAGGATGTCTTTCGGGTCGAACTCGAAGTCCAGCCACGAACCGCGGTAAGGAATGATACGCGCGGAGAACAGCAGTTTGCCCGACGAGTGGGTCTTGCCGCGGTCGTGCTCGAAGAACACGCCAGGCGAACGGTGCAACTGGGAAACGATAACCCGCTCCGTGCCATTGATGACGAACGAACCGGTGGTCGTCATGAGCGGCAATTCGCCCATGTAGACTTCCTGTTCTTTCATTTCCTTGACGACAGGCTTGGTTGGCGATTCCTTGTCCAGGATCACCAGGCGCACTTTCGCGCGCAGCGGCGACGCGAACGTCAGGCCACGTTGTTGACATTCTTTGACGTCAAAGGCAGGATCGCCCAGAACGTACGACAAGAATTCGAGACGCGCAAAACCATTGTGCGAAACGATAGGGAAAATCGAAGTGAAAGCCGACTGCAGGCCATCATTCTTGCGGCCGGACGGTGCTATGTCCTCTTGCAAGAAACTATGATAAGACTCGAGCTGGGTCGCCAGCAGGAACGGAACGTGGTGAACGTTGGCGCGCTTCGCGAATGATTTGCGAATGCGTTTCTTCTCAGTAAATGAGTAGTGCATGGACACTCCGTGAGTGACAGAAAGGATAGAAAATTCAGGTTTTGCAAGTGTTCGTTTGCACCGCTGCGTGTGACACAGACGAAACCTCAAGGCTCTGCTTTCCGGCTTGAATCGAACAAAACTGCTGCTACAAATACGATACAGACGACAAAGGAGCCAAAGTCGGATTTCCCCCCTTGCGAGGGGAAACCTCAGACTTTGACTCGGGCGCTAACTGACGCCGGTACAGATATTACTTCATCGAAGCGGTTGCGCCGGCTTCTACCAGTTTCTTAACTGCTGCTTCAGCATCAGCTTTCGACACTGCTTCTTTCACAGTTTTTGGTGCGCCATCGACCAGGTCTTTAGCTTCTTTCAAGCCCAGGCCGGTGATTTCGCGAACTGCTTTAATGACGCCAACTTTGTTTGCGCCGAAGGTGTCCAGAACAACGTTGAACTCGGTTTGCTCTTCAGCAGCAGCTGCTGGGCCTGCTGCAGGACCGGCCGAAGCCATCGCTGCTGCGGACACGCCGAATTTTTCTTCGAATGCTTTAACCAGGTCGTTCAGGTCCATTACGGACATGGCGCTAACTGCTTCCAGGATATCGTCTTTGCTAATTGCCATTTTGAAACTCCTAAATTTATTACGTTAGTTACATCAGATTGGTACTGAGAGAAAAAAGCGCGCGCAATTAAGCGGCTGCTGGGGCTTCTTCTGCTGCTGCTTCTGCAGGAGCTTCGGCGCCTTCGCCTTTTTTCGCTGCCAGGGCAGCCAGACCACGTGCAAAGCCCGAAACCGGAGCCAGCATAACGCCCAACAACTGCGAAATGAGGACTTCACGGCTAGGAATGCTCGCCAACGCGGTGACAGCAGCTGTATCCAGCGGCTTGCCTGCGTAGTTACCTGCTTTGATGACCAGTTTGTCGTTGGTTTTAGCGAAGTCAGCGATGACTTTAGCTGCTGCAACGGCATCGGCCGAGATCGAGTAGATCAACGGGCCGGTCATGGCATCTGCCAGGCTGGCGAATGCGGTACCTTCAACGGAGCGACGAGCCAGAGTGTTTTTCAACACACGCAGGTACACGCCTTGGGCACGCGCTTTAGCACGCAGTTGCGTCAAGTGACCAACCTGGATGCCACGATATTCGGCCACGACGATCGTTTGCGCATTTGCTACTTGTGCGGAAACTTCGGCGACGACGGCCTTTTTGTCATTCAGATTGAGACTCACGGTCAACCTCCTTAAATGATGTTCGGCAATCACAACCGAGTGGTTGAGCGCCTTGCATCGGTTCGAACACGGCGTCCGAAGTCAAGAAGTACTAAACTGAGCGGATGGATTCACGCAGCATGAGGACTACAAAACTTGTTCGGGTACACCATCTGCGTTGGGCACTTGCCGTTGCCGGCAAGCCTATTAACCTTCTGCATGTGCGATCGCAGTCGGCCCAACGGTCTTTGATTGTCTGTCTGCCCGGTGCGAACACCGGGCAGACAGCCCAAAGATGCGCCCGCAGCGCCCGAAGGCGCTACAGGACTTGATTCTGTTACTTAAGCTGCCAGGCTAGCCTGGTCAACACGGACGCCAGCGCCCATGGTCGACGACAGCGAAACTTTGCGCAGGTACACGCCTTTGCTCGATGCTGGCTTGGCTTTGTTCAGTGCGTCGATCAGTGCGACCAGATTCGACTTCAGATCTGCGTCAGCGAACGATTTACGGCCGATGGTAGCGTGGATGATACCGGATTTGTCGGTACGGTACTGAACTTGACCGGCTTTCGCGTTTTTCACGGCGGTAGCGACGTCAGGAGTAACAGTGCCAACTTTCGGGTTAGGCATCATGCCGCGTGGGCCCAGGATCTGACCCAGGGTACCAACGATACGCATAGTATCTGGCGAAGCGATAACGATATCGAAAGGCATGTCGCCGGCTTTGATCTGCTCAGCCAGGTCTTCCATACCAACGATGTCGGCGCCAGCTGCTTTAGCAGCTTCAGCTTTTTCGCCCGACGCGAATACTGCCACGCGTACGGTTTTGCCGGTACCAGCTGGCAGCACGACGGAGCCGCGCACCACTTGGTCGGATTTCTTAGGATCAACACCCAGTTGTACCGATACGTCGATCGATTCATTGAACTTGGCCGTTGCGCACTCTTTGATCAGAGCGACAGCGTTGTCGAAAGCGTACACTTTGGTACGGTCGACTTTGGCTTTCAAAGCCTTGATACGTTTGGATAACTTAGCCATTATACAACACCTTCCACCGTGATACCAATCGAACGAGCGGAACCAGCGATGGTGCGTACAGCAGCATCCATGTCGGCAGCGGTCAGATCAGGGGTTTTCAATTTAGCGATTTCTTCAGCTTGTGCGCGGGTCAGCGTACCGACTTTGTCGGTATGTGGCTTCGGCGAACCTTTGGTGATCGCAGCAGCTTTTTTGATCAGGTAGGTTGCTGGAGGCGTCTTCATCACGAACGTGAAGGACTTGTCCGCAAATGCGGTGATCACGACTGGAATCGGCATACCTGGCTCCAGACCTTGGGTCTGTGCATTGAAGGCCTTGCAGAATTCCATGATGTTCAGACCACGTTGACCCAGAGCTGGACCGATTGGTGGGGATGGGTTTGCTTTACCAGCTGGCACTTGCAGCTTGATAAAACCAATGATTTTCTTTGCCATGATGGCTCCTATCTTGGATTGAGTAGTAGCGCCCCGCCGATCCTACCCTGGCGGGGCTCCTCTGACCGGATTTCGCTGAGACTGCCGCGACGCTCCTGGTGGCGCTTGATAATACTTAGACTTTTTCGACCTGGCCGAATTCGAGCTCTACCGGAGTAGCGCGACCGAAAATGGTGACCGAGACGCGCACTTTGGATTTCTCGTAATTGACTTCTTCGACATTGCCGTTGAAGTCGGTAAACGGACCATCCTTGATGCGTACTTGCTCGCCCACTTCGTACAAGGTTTTCGGACGGGGCTTTTCAACACCTTCCTGCATCTGCTTCATGATGCCGTCGATTTCGCGCGCGGAGATCGGCGTCGGCTTGTTCGACTTGCCACCAATAAAACCGGTAACCTTGCTGGTATTCTTGACCAAGTGCCAACTTTCGTCCGTCATTTCCATTTCAACCAGCACATAGCCAGGATAGAAACGACGTTCGGTGACGGACTTGACACCATTCTTGACTTCGACAACTTCTTCGATCGGCACCAGGATCTGGCCGAACTGGTCTTGCATGCCCGCGCGCTCGATGCGCTCGGTCAGTGCGCGCATGACGCTTTTTTCCATGCCGGAATAAGCATGCACGACATACCAGCGCTTGCTGCTCACTGGCACGCTCAGCGCTGCACCAGTGTCCGCTACCGGAGCGTCGCCCGGAACGGACTCGTTCGCCGCTTCATCATGCACATTTTCGCTCATTATTTTTTCCAACCCAGAATTACGTCATACAACAAAAACTCGAGCAATTTATCCGTGCCCCACAGGAAAATCGCCATGACCAGCACAAAGGCAAACACGATCGCAGTAATCTGCGTGGCTTCTTTGCGGGTAGGCCAAACGACTTTCTTGGTTTCGCGCACAGCTTCTTTGGCGAAATTGAGAAATTCACGGCCGGTCGTCGAGACATACAAGAGCGCAACAGCAATAACCAAACCAGCCACAAGCGCGCTTGCACGCACCAGAGCTGGTTGGCCTGCCAGGTAATAAAACCCGACTACTCCTGCAATCGCAGCCACTATTGCCAGCGCGACTTTTATCTTGTCACTCGACGTGCTAACGGTTTGCACGGATTGATTTGACATTTTTCTACTTTCGGTGCCCTGCACCTTGACGGTGGCAGGGACGGAGGGCATCGAACCCCCAACCTTCGGTTTTGGAGACCGACGCTCTGCCAATTGAGCTACGTCCCTACGTAAAACTTTCGAGGAGTGCTATTCTACCACCCAGGACGCCCCGGGTGGAAGCATAACATTTCCTTATGCGATGATTTTTGCAACCACGCCGGCGCCGACGGTACGGCCGCCTTCGCGGATAGCGAAGCGCAGACCTTCTTCCATCGCGATCGGGTTGATCAGCTTGACGGTGATCGACACGTTATCGCCTGGCATGACCATTTCTTTGTCTGCTGGCAACTCGATCGAACCGGTTACGTCCGTCGTGCGGAAGTAGAACTGTGGACGATAGTTGTTGAAGAATGGCGTATGACGGCCGCCTTCGTCTTTCGACAGAACATAGATCTCGCCGGTGAAGTGAGCATGCGGCTTGATCGAGCCTGGCTTTGCCAGAACTTGACCACGTTGCACGTCTTCACGCTTGGTGCCGCGCAGCAGCAGACCAACGTTGTCGCCTGCTTGACCTTGGTCCAGCAGTTTGCGGAACATTTCCACGCCGGTGCAAGTCGTTTTGACGGTATCGGTAATACCAACGATTTCGATCTCTTCGCCGACTTTAACAATGCCGCGCTCGATACGACCGGTCACAACGGTACCGCGACCCGAGATCGAGAACACGTCTTCTACTGGCATCAGGAACGCACCGTCAACAGCGCGCTCTGGCGTTGGGATGTAAGCATCCAGCGCATCGGCCAGACGCAGCACTGCGTCAACGCCCATTTCGCCTTCCTTGCCTTCCAGCGCCATACGTGCCGAACCTTTGATGATTGGCAGGTCGTCGCCTGGGAATTCGTACTTCGACAACAGCTCGCGCACTTCCATTTCAACCAGTTCCAGCAGCTCTGCGTCGTCG
>NZ_JAPUBW010000007.1:0-269125 GCF_030397735.1 Janthinobacterium sp. SUN120
GACATCAAATGCCCACACTTATCGACTGTTAATTGTTAAAGAACTGTATTCGGTACTGCTTTCGCGCTATCGACAAAGCGTTGTGTTTGTCAGCTGCGAAGAAGGAAGAGTATGAAGCATTTCGCTACCTCCGTCAACCCCGTTTTTCAGCGCATTGCGCTTAAAAACTTTTCTCACTTTACGCTGCATTTGCATGCGTCGTTCAGCGAGGGGGGGAATTATAGCCGTGCCCTGCGCACCCCGCAAGCGCTATTTTGCAGTTGGGTAAATATTGCTGTGTGATATCGTAGCGCCGACCATACCCTGCCTCATCCACATAGATTCCCATGCCTATCCCACACATCAGCCCGACCGCCAATCCCGCCCTGGCCAGCGCACTTGAACACGCCATCAACAGCAAGACCAAGCCATTGGGCAGCCTTGGCATGCTGGAAACCCTGGCCCGTCAAATCGGCCTGATCCAGCAAAGTACGCAACTGGCGCTGCACCAGCCCGCCATCATCGTTTTCGCGGCCGACCATGGCGTCGTCGCCGAGGGCATTTCTGCCTATCCACAAAGCGTTACCTGGCAGATGGTGGAAAACTTCCTGGGCAACGGCGCCGCCATCAATGTCTTTGCCCGCCAGAACGATTGCGCCTTATATATAGTAGACGCGGGCGTGAACCACGATTTCGGCCCGCGCGACGGCTTGCTTGACCATAAACAAGGTCCCGGCACCCGCAACTTTGCCAAAGAGCCCGCCATGAGCCGGGAACAGTGCCTGGCCGCCATGCAGGCGGGGATGGGCCTGGTCGCCAGCCTGGTCGGCAATGTGCTGGGCTTTGGCGAAATGGGCATCGGCAACACCACGGCCGCGGCAGCACTGATGCACAAGCTGACCGGCACGCCCGTTGCCGATTGCGTCGGCGCCGGCACGGGCCTGTCGAAAGAAGGCGTACTACATAAACAGCAAGTGATCGAAGCGGCCGTCGCCCATCATGCGGCAGTCGATGAGCCGCTCGACGTGCTGGCCACCTTTGGCGGTTTCGAGATCGCCATGATGGCCGGCGCCATGCTGAAGGCGGCCGAACGGCGCATGATTCTGCTGATCGATGGCTTCATCGTCAGCAGCGCCCTGCTGGTGGCGGCCCGTTTGCAGCCAGCCATTCTCGATTACTGCGTGTTTTCGCACTGCTCCGATGAAAACGGTCACCGCCAACTGCTGGCCAGCCTTGGCGCGCGTCCGCTACTGCACCTCGATTTGCGCCTCGGTGAAGGCACGGGTTCCGCGCTGGCCTTGCCGCTGCTGCACGCGGCCGTCAACTTCATGCGCGAGATGGCGACCTTCGCCTCGGCCCAGGTCAGCGAAAAGTCCACGCCAGACTAATACTATGGCCAATCCCGTTTCCGCCGCAATCCACCAGTGCCGTCTGTTCTTCATCGCGCTGCAGTTCTTCACGCGCCTGCCCATCCCGCGCTGGGTGGGTTTCGAGCCGGCTTGGCTGCAGCACGCCTCGCGTTACTTCCCCCTGGTGGGTCTGGTGGTGGCAGCCATCAGTGGCGCCGTGTATCTGTTGGCCAGCTGGCTGCTGCCTTCTGCGGTGGCCGTGCTGCTGGCCATCGCCGCCGGCATTTACCTGACGGGCGCCTTCCATGAAGATGGTTTCGCCGACATGTGCGACGGCTTTGGCGGCGGCTTGACGCGCGAGCGTGTACTGGAAATCATGAAGGACTCGCGCATTGGCGCGTATGGCGCCATCGGCATCGTCTGCCTGCTGGCCATCAAGTGCACGGCGCTGGCCTCGTTGCCGCCACACATCGTCGTGGCGACACTGTGCATCGCCCATCCTTTGTCCCGCCTGGCCGCCGTCTCGCTGATCCGGTTCATGGACTATGCACGCGACGAAGGCAAGTCCAAGCCCATGGCGCAGGAAATGCGCACGGGTGAATTCATCATCGCCACCGTCTGCGGCCTGCTGCCCGTCATCGTGTGCGGCGCTCTGGGGATATTCGACTGGGCCACGCTGGTCTTTGCCGTCGTGGTGACGGCAGCTGCCGCTTTCTGGCTGGGCCGCAAATGCCAGCGCCGCCTGCAAGGCTACACGGGCGACTGCCTGGGCGCCGTGCAGCAGGTGGCGGAAGTGGCGGTCTATCTGGCCATCCTCTCCAGCTTCCAGCCTCCCGTGCGCTTCTATTAAGCCAGCATGCGCCTGATCCTAGTCCGCCACCCCGCACCGCAAGTGAGCAGCGGCACCTGCTATGGCCGCAGCGACGTGGCGGTGGCGCCGCACGAAATGGCCACGGTGCGCGCCAGCTTGCAGGCAACCTTGCCGCCGCATGTACCGCTGTATACCAGTCCGCTGCGCCGCTGTGCCGACCTGGCGACAGCCTTGGCGCAGGACTTGCCCGCAAGCGCCCTGCGCTTCGACGCGCGGCTGGCGGAGATGGATTTCGGCGCGTGGGAAATGCAGCCCTGGCACGCGATTGCGCGCGCGGAAATCGATGCCTGGGCAGCCGACCTGGCCTGGCACCGCCCCGGCGGGGGCGAGAACGTGCTGGCGATGGCCGCCCGCATCGACGCGTTTCTAGGCGATCTGTTGCGCGAACAACACGAAACGGTCGTCATCATCTGCCATGCGGGCACCATCCGCCTGCTGTCGGCACTGCAAGCCCGGCTGCCATTGGAGGAAACAGCCCTGCTGGCCGCCCATTCTGCCCATAAAATCGCCTACGGTGCGACGGTCGTCGTCGATTTCTGATACTGAATTGTCCAGCCGACCATGTCAGTCCATGCCTGCTGCACGTATAATGGCGGGGTTTTGGTGCCCGCGTTCATGTCCATGAGCGCAGTTAAACGGGAAACACGATGCCGCGATCGCGGCGAGCGTGTGCTGCCCCCGCAACGGTAAGCAAGTGTCGCCCCTCCCTACCGGAAACGGGCGACAAGCTATCTCTGACAACCACTGTGCTTGCAATCATCGAGCATGGGAAGGTGAGATAGCCGTACTTGCCAGCCCGGATACCGGCCAGGACAGGTGGAAGTGTGCGAACGGGGATGTTCGCGATCCGAATGGCCGACTGGCCGTCTTCGATCGTCATCTTCAGTTCCCACTTCTGTTCAATCTGGCCTACGGGGACGTCGGCTGGTTGCATATTACTTACTGAAAATTATCATGACCCATGCTGTTTCCCGCCACGCGGCCCTCACGTCGCTCGCGCTAGCCATTGCCGCGCCTGCCGCTTTCGCCCAAGCCACGCCAGACACCTTCGATCCCATCGTCGTTACCGCCAACCGCTACCCGCAGCATCTGAGCGAAGTATTGAGCGATACGCAGACCATCAGCTCGGAAGACATCGCGCGCTCGGGCGCCGGTACGCTGATCGACCTGCTGCAAAAGCAGCGCGGCATCGAAGTCAATCGCAATGGCGGCCCAGGCACAAGTTCGAGCGTATTCATTCGCGGCGCGAACAGCAACCAGAATATCGTGCTGGTCGACGGCGTGCGCATTGGCTCCGCCACATCGGGCGCTGCCAACTGGAGCGCCCTGCCGCTGTCGAGCATCGACCACGTTGAAATCGTCTACGGCCCACTGAGCACCATGTATGGCGCCGATGCCGTCGGCGGCGTGATCCAGATCTTTACCAAGAAAGGCGACGGCGCGACGCGCTTTTCCGCCTTCGCCGGCTACGGCCGCGACAGCACCCGCCAGGTGGAAGCCAGCGTTGCCGGCTCTACCGGTGGCAACAACAGTTTCAGCTACGCGCTGACCGCGGGCAAGGAAAAATCAGATGGCTATTCCGCCACCAAACCTGGTAATTCTTCCTATAACGGCGATAAAGACGGCTACGACAAAGAAAGCGTCAGCGGCCAGTTTGGTTATCAGATGGCGAAGGGACATGACGTCGGCCTGGTTTTCCTGAACAGCAAACTGGATGCACAATACGATGCGGGCTTGAACTTCGACGCACGCAACTACAATAAGCAGGAAAGCGCCTCTGTCTTCACGAAGAACCAGTTCTTGCCGAACTGGACCAGCGAGCTGCGCTACGCAGAATCGAAGGACAAACTTACCTCAGTTTCCGCGCTCGGCTCCTCCGGCAGAAGCCAGTTCGACACCAAGCAAACTGACATCAGCTGGCAAAACGATATTCTCATTGGCCGTGATACTTTGCAATTACTGGGTGAATACCGTGACGAAGATGTCGTGAGCTCGACCAAAGGCCTGTCCGGCGGACGCAATACAAAGTCTTTCGCGGCATCGTACAACCTGGTACGCGGCGCCCACCTGGCCAGCATCAGCGGCCGTCGCGACGACAGCTCGGCGTTTGGTACGTACAACACGGGTAGCGTCGCCTATGGCTATCGTTTCAGCAATGCCTTGCGCGCCAACGCCAGCTATGGCACCAGTTTCCGCGCACCGACCTTCAACGATCTCTACTACCCTGATTTTGGCACCCCCACGAACAAGCCAGAAAAAGGCCGCAATGCTGAAATTGGATTGCACTACAACGACGGCCAATCGCAACTGAGCGCGATCTACTACCATAACAAGATTACCGATATGATCAACTATGTGTCGGCTTGCCCAGTTATTGGATGGAAACCAGGCTATGGCTGCAGCACGAATGTCGACAAAGCCCTGCTCGAAGGCGTGACGCTGGCTGGCGCGCACAAGTTCGGCGCCTTCAACGTCAGTGGCAATCTCGACCTGCAAGATCCACGCAATGAATCCATTGACAAGCAACTGACACTCCGCGCGAAAAAGCACGCCAATTTCGCTGTCGATTACACGACCGGTCCTTTGACCGCCGGTACGGAATGGCAGTTGTCGGACAAACGTTTTGCAGATCCTGCCAACAAGACCACCCTCGGTGGCTATGGCTTGCTGAACCTGTACACCACCTACCAGTTCGCACGCGACTGGTCGGTGCTGGCACGCTGGAACAACATCACCAACAAAGACTATGAACTGGGCCGTTTCTATGCGACGCCACGCTCGAACCTCTTCGTTGGCGTACGCTACGGCATGAAGTAACCGCGTCGTAATGATGTAAGCTGCGGGCGATGGCATGCCGTCGCCCGCAGATGCAGTTCTGCAGTCCCCGTTTTTAAGGCAGTACATGCACCCATTTTTCCGCAATATGCGCCACCGCGCCACCGTGATCCTCACGGTGCTGATCGTGTGCGCGGTTGCCAGCCTGATTTTCTCCGGCATGATCGGTTCGATCGCGATTCCGCTCGCCGACCTGCCTTCCGCCCTGTTCCATGTCATGCAGGGTAAGACCGATACCCTCGCCGCCACCTTGCTCGACCTGCGCCTTGGCCGCGCGCTGACCGCTTTTGTCACCGGCGCGGCACTGTCGCTGGCCGGCCTGATGATGCAGGCGCTGCTGCGCAATCCCCTGGCCGATCCGTACGTGCTGGGCATTTCCGCCGGCGCTTCCGTCGGCGCGCTGGCCGTGCTGCTGTTCATGTGCGCGCTGTGGGTCGTCGACGCGGCCGCGTTTGCCGGCGCCGTCGGGGTGTCCATGCTGCTGTACTTTTTTGCGCGCCGCGACCTGCGCGGCGGCACGGCGGCCGAAGGCGGCGCCTCGCTCTTGCTGCTGACGGGCGTGATCCTGGCCTCGGCCTGCATGGCCATCGTCACCCTGATGCTCTCCATCGCCCCGGAAAGCCGCTTGCGCAGCATGGTGTTCTGGATGATCGGCGACCTGTCCGGCGCGCCCGCGCGGCTGATGCCCTGGCTGGTCCTGGCCGGTGCCCTGGTCTTCGCACTGCGCTGCGCGCGCTCGCTGAACGTCATGGCGCTGCACGCGGAAGCGGCCAGCACCCTGGGCGTGCGCGTGGGCGCCCTGCGCAAGGGCCTGTTCTTCTGTTCCGGCCTGCTCACGGCCAGCGCAGTCACCAGTGCCGGCAGCGTGGGCTTTGTCGGCCTGATCGTGCCGCACGCGCTGCGCTTTGCCTGCGGCCCCGACCATCGCCTGTTGATACCGGCTGCCGCGCTGGCCGGCGGCACCTTCCTCGTACTGGCCGACACGCTTGCGCGCACCGTGCTGGCACCGTTACAGCTGCCCGTCGGCGTGGTCACGGCCATGATAGGCGCGCCCGTCTTCCTGTACCAACTGCACCGGTTGCGACGCACATGATACGTACCTACCAACTCGGCCTGAAGGCAGGCACGCGCTCCCTCGTGGAAAACCTCACCTGGCAAATCAGGGATGGCGAATGCTGGAGCGTGATCGGCCGCAATGGCGCGGGAAAAAGCACCTTGCTGCGCACCCTGGCCGGCTTGCGCGAACCGGATGCGGGCCACGTGACCATACAGGGCCGCGCCCTGGTCGACTGGCCGCTCGACGAACTGGCGCGCGAACGGGCCTTCCTGGCGCAGGCGCGGCACGATGCGTTCTCGTACCGCGTCATCGAAACCGTGCTGTCGGCGCGCCACCCATATCACGACAACCATTACTGGGAAGGCAGCGACGACCAGCGCATCGCCCTGGCGGCGCTGGCGTCGATGGAAGTGGAACACCTGGCCGAGCGCGACGTGCGCAGCCTGTCCGGCGGCGAACGCCAGCGCGTGGCCATCGCCGCCATGCTGGCGCAGGACACGCCCTTGCTGCTGCTGGACGAACCGGCCAATGCGCTGGACCTGGCGCACCAGGTCAGCGTCATGGGCCTGCTGTCAAAGCTGTGCCGCGAACAGAATAAAACCGTGGTGATGGTGGGGCATGACCTGAACCTCGCGCACAGCGTCTCGACCCATGCGCTACTGCTGATGGGCGACGGCGGCTGGCTGGCCGGTCCGGTGGCCGAGGTAATGCGGGCATCCATCCTGGGCGACTACCTGGGCCACCCGATCGAGATCATCGATCACGGCAAACGCAAGATATTCATACCGAAAGAGGACTGACATGAGCGACAAGAAGACAATCGATGCGGACACCGCGGCCATCAACGAACGCCACCGCGTACGCATGGAACGCAAAAAAGCCATCATCGACGCGGCCATCGCCAAGGCCGACAAGGAAATCGGCATCATCATCGTCAACACGGGCAATGGCAAGGGCAAGAGTTCGAGCGGCTTCGGCATGGCCATCCGCGCCATGGGTCACGGCATGAAAGTGGGCGTGGTTCAGTTCATCAAGGGCGCCATGTCGACGGGAGAAGAAAAATTCCTGCGCCGCTTCCCCGATGAAATCAGTTTTCATGCGATGGGCGAAGGCTATACCTGGGAAACGCAAAACCGCGAACGCGACATCGAAAAGGCCGAACTGGCGTGGGAACAGGCGAAGACCTTCCTGGCCGACCCCAGCTACGGCCTGGTGCTGTTCGACGAGCTCAATATCGCCCTCAAATACAACTACCTCGACGTGCATAAAGTCATCGCCGACCTGCTGGAACGCCCGGCCATGCAACACGTGGTCATCACGGGCCGCGGCGCTCCGGACGAACTGATCGCCATCGCCGACACCGTCACGGAAATGGCCGTTGTCAAGCATGCCTATGCGGCCGGCATCGGCGCGCAAATCGGCACCGAGTGGTAACAGCGCCATGACGCGCACCCTGGTCTTCGGCGGCGCCCGTTCCGGCAAGAGCGCCCATGCGGAAACGCTGGCCCGCGAGTCCGGCAAGGAAGTGATCTACATCGCCACCGCGCAGGCGGGCGATGCTGAAATGGCCACGCGCGTCAGGCACCACCGAGCGCAACGCCCAGCCGAGTGGGTAACCCTGGAAGAACCGCTGCGCCTGGGCGACGCCATCCTGCGGGAAGCACTGCCAGGCCGGCTGCTGCTGGTCGACTGCCTGACCCTGTGGCTGACCAACCTGATGTTTTCCAGCGGCGAGACCTATCCGGACGTAGGCGACATCGCCCTGCCCGAGCTGTTCCACAGCGAGCGCGCGCACCTGCTGTATGCGCTGGCCGAAAGCGAAGACACCGGCTGCGACCTCGTTCTCGTGTCGAACGAAGTGGGCATGGGCATCGTGCCCTACGGCGCCATCTCGCGCTGCTTTACCGATGAAGCGGGCCGTTTGAACCAGGCCGTGGCGGCCGTGTGCGACAAGGCTGTCTTTGTCGCCGCCGGCCTGCCGCTGCACCTGAAAGGCGGCCCATGCTGAGCGGCTTGTCGCTGCCCATGCTGGCTGCTTTGATGGCGGCCGGCGTGCTGCTCGACCTGCTGCTGGGCGAGACGCGCCGCTGGCATCCGCTGGTGGGCTTTGGCCGCCTCGCCAGCGCGCTGGAGTGCCTGCTGAACCGGGGCCGTGGGCGCTTCCTGCGCGGCGCGCTGGCGTGGTCGCTGGCCGTGCTCCCCATCAGCTGTGCCACCTACTGGCTGTGCGGCCTGGCGGGCGCCGCCCTCCACGTCTGCCTGCTCTATCTATGCCTGGGTTTACGCAGCCTGCGCGACCACAATCAGCCGATCGCCGACGCCCTGGCCATCGATGACCTGGACAACGCGCGCCTGCTGACGGCGCGCATCGTCAGCCGCGACACGGCCAATGCCGACGCGGCCAGCCTGGCCAAGGCCAGCACCGA
This sequence comes from Janthinobacterium sp. SUN120, assembly GCF_030397735.1. Lineage (NCBI taxonomy): Bacteria > Pseudomonadati > Pseudomonadota > Betaproteobacteria > Burkholderiales > Oxalobacteraceae > Janthinobacterium > Janthinobacterium sp. SUN120. The sequence goes on from NZ_JAPUBW010000007.1 coordinate 8,518, forward strand.
ATCCCTGCTGGAAAACGGCAACGACGCCGTCTTCGGCACCCTGTTTTGGTTTGCCGTGGCGGGCGGCCCCGGCGCCGTGCTGTTCCGCCTGGCGAACACGCTGGACGCCATGTGGGGCTACCGCAACGCACGTTACAACTGGTTCGGCTGCTGCGCCGCGCGCATCGACGACCTGTTGAATTATCTGCCGGCGCGCCTGACGGCCCTGTCGTACGTCTTGCTGGGCAAGACCGTGGCCGACAAAAAACGCGCGTGGCAGTGCTGGCGCAGCCAGGCACCCAACTGGGGCAGCCCGAATGCGGGCCCCGTGATGGCCAGCGGCGCCGGCGCCTTGGGCCTGGCCCTCGGCGGCGACGCCATCTACGACGGCGAACTGGAACGCCGCCCGCCTTTGGGTAGTGGCCGTCCCGCCGAAGCGCGCGATATCGACCGCGCCTGGCGCCTGGTGGCTGAAACGGCCGTGCTGTGGCTGACCTGGATGGCGCTGCTGGCAGGCCTGTTCTACCTGAAGGGAAAATACCTTGCTTGAACATGGCGGCAACCTGCGCGACGCCGCGCGCGAATACGGCAGGCCGTTGGAAGACTGGATCGACCTGTCGACCGGCATCAACCCGCACTGGTATGCAGCGCCAGCACCGAACGCCAACGCCTGGCACCGGCTGCCGGAAGCCGATCCCGCGCTGGCCGCTGCCGCCTGCGCGTATTACGGCGCGCCAGCCATGCTGCCCGTGGCCGGCACGCAGGCCGCCATCCAGGCCCTGCCCCGGCTGCGCGCGCCGTCGCGCGTGGTGGTGGCCGCGCCGTCGTATGCGGAACATGCGCACCACTGGGGCCAGCACGGCCACCAGTTGCGCCAAGTGCCGTATGCGCAGCTGGCCAAAGCGGTCGACCGCTGCGACGTGCTGGTCGTCTGCAACCCGAACAATCCCACGGGCGAGCGCATCGCGCCCGAGCTGCTGCTGGAGTGGGCGGACAAACTGGCCGCGCGCGGCGGCTGGCTGGTGGTCGATGAAGCGTTTGGCGATACGGAATCGTGCGCCAGCCTGGGCTCCCACTCTGCCCGGCCGGGACTCATCATGCTGCGCTCCGTCGGCAAATTCTTCGGCCTGGCGGGACTGCGCCTGGGCTTTGTCGCCGCCTCTCCAGCCTTGCTGGCACAGCTGGCCGACATGCTGGGCCCGTGGACCGTCAGCGGCCCGGCGCAGCACATGGCGCTGGCCGCCCTCGCCGACACGCATTGGCAGGACGCGATGCGCGAGCGCCTGCGCGGCGAAGGCACGCGCCTGCGCCAGCTATTGGCAGCGCACGGCATCGCCAGCAGCGGCACGGCGCTGTTCCAGTGGTGGCAGGAAGAGCGCGCCGAAGCATTCTGGCGCCACATGGCGGAAGCGGGTATCTGGGTGCGCCTGTTCCGCCACGCCGCCCACGGCATCCGCCTGGGCCTGCCCCCCGACGAACATTCCTGGCTGCGCCTGCAGCAGGCCCTCACCACATGGAAACACATATGAATCACTTGAAAACAGCACTGCTACTGGCCGGACTGGTTTCGCTGCAGGCGCAGGCCGCCATCACCGTGCGCGACGACGACGGTAACACCGTCACCGTGCAAAAACCGGCGCAGCGCATTCTGGCGCTGGCGCCGCATGTGACGGAACTGCTGTTCGCGGCCGGTGGCGGCGACAGGATCGCCGGTGTCGTCAGCTACAGCGACTACCCGGAAGCTGCAAAGAAGATCACGCAAGTGGGTGACAACCGCCAGTACGACATGGAACGCATCATCGCCCTGAAGCCGGACCTGATCGTCGTGTGGATGCATGGCAGCGCCGAGCGCCAGATCGCCATGCTGCGCCAGCTGAAGGTGCCCATCTATCACAGCGAACCGCGCAAGCTGGCCGACATCCCCGACAGCATGGAGCGCCTGGGGCAGCTGATGGGAACGGAAAAAACCTCCAAACCGGCGGCGGCCCAGCTGCGCGCCAAACTGGCCAGCCTGACGGCGCAATACACGCAGCGCCCGCCCGTGCGCGTGTTTTACCAGGTGTGGGACAAACCTTTATATACCTTGAGCGGCGCGAGCATCATCAGCGATTCCATGCGCGTGTGCGGCGCGCAAAATATCTTTGCCGCGATGAAGGTGGTGGCGCCCGTCGTCACGCCGGAAGGCGTGCTGCAGGAAGACCCGGAAGTCATCTTCGGCACCAGCGAAAAAAGCGATCCGCGCAGCGAAGGCGGCCTGGCCATGTGGCGCGCCTTCCCGTCGATGACGGCCGTGCGCAAGAATAACCTGTTCCGCCTGAACGGCGACCTGCTGAACCGCGCCGGCCCGCGCATGATCGAGGGCACGGCCGCCATGTGCGAGCAGCTGGAAGTGGCACGCCAGCGCCGCAACACGCCCGCCGCCAAGGCCGCTCCATGAGTCACGCAGCGAGTCACTACCAGCGCATCGCCTGCCTGTCGACGGAAGCCGTGGAGACGCTGTATGCGCTGGGCGCGGAAGACGTCATCGCGGGCATTTCCGGCTTTACCGTGCGTCCGCCCCGCGCGCGCGAGGAAAAGACCAAGATCAGCGGCTTTTCCTCTTCCAGCCTGGAGCGCATCCTGGCCGTCCAGCCCGATCTCGTGATCGGCTTTTGCGACATGCAGGCCGATATCTGCCGCGACCTCGTCAAGGCCGGCATCGAGGTACACCAGTTCAACCAGCGCACGGTGGAAGGCATCCTGCGCATGATCGCCGTGCTGGCTGCGCTGGTGCAGCGCGAGGAAGCGGGACGCGCACTGATCGCCAGCCTGCGCGCCGACATCGCCGCCGCCCGGGCCCGCGCTGCGGCCTGGACGCGCAAGCCCGTGATCTACTTTGAAGAGTGGAACGATCCCCTGATGAGCGGCATCGGCTGGGCGGCGGAATTGATCGGCATCGCCGGCGGCACGGACGCCTTCCCGGAATTGTCCGCGCAGCCGGGCGCGAAAGAGCGCATCATCGCCGATCCGCAAGAGGTGGTGCGGCGCGCGCCCGACATCATCATCGCCACCTGGTGCGGCAAGAAGTTCCAGCCGGCGCAGCTGACGGCACGCCCGGGCTGGGATGCGATTCCCGCCGTACGCAATGACATGCTGTTCGAGATCAAGTCGCCCGACATTCTTTCGCCCGGTCCGGCCGCCATCACGCAAGGCTTGCGCCAGATCAGCGACATCATCGCGCAGTGGCAGGAGAATCAGAAAGAGCGGCAGGCATGAAGAGTCCCTTCCCCGCCTTGATGGTGCAAGGCACGACGTCGGACGCGGGCAAGAGCACCGTCGTCGCGGCCCTGTGCCGCCTCTTGAAACGCCGTGGCGTGACGGTGGCGCCGTTCAAGCCGCAAAACATGGCCTTGAATAGCGCGGTGACGAGCGACGGCGGCGAGATCGGCCGCGCGCAAGCCTTGCAGGCGCTGGCCTGCGGCATCGCGCCCCACACGGACATGAATCCGGTGCTGCTGAAGCCTTCATCGAACACGGGCGCGCAAGTGATCATCCACGGCAAGGTGCGCGCCGAGATGGATGCGCGCGACTACCAGCAATATAAAACCATCGCCATGGGCGCCGTGCTGGAATCGTACGCGCGCTTGCGCCAGCAATACGACGCCGTCGTCGTCGAAGGCGCGGGCAGCCCCGCCGAAGTCAATTTGCGCGCGCGCGACATCGCCAACATGGGCTTTGCCGAAGCCGTCGACTGTCCCGTGATCCTGGTGGCCGACATCGACCGTGGCGGCGTCTTCGCGCACATCATCGGCACCCTGGCCTGTTTGTCCGACAGCGAACGGGCGCGCATCCTTGGCTTCGTCATCAACCGCTTCCGCGGCGATATCTCGCTGCTACAACCCGGCATCGAGTGGCTGGAACAGCAGACGGGCAAACCCGTGCTGGCCGTGCTGCCCTACCTGCAAGGCCTGTTCCTCGACGCGGAGGACGCCGTCGAAGCGATGCAGGCCGAACGCGGCGCCTTCAAGGTGGTGGTGCCGCAACTGCCGCGCATCAGCAACCACACGGATGTCGACGCGCTGCGCGCTCATCCCGATATCGACCTGCAATTCATCAAACAGGGACAGCCGATTCCAGCGGCCGACCTGGTGATCCTCCCCGGCAGCAAGAACACGCGCGGCGACCTGGCGTGGCTGCAGCAGCAAGGCTGGCCCGCCTACCTGGCAAAACACCTGCGCTACGGCGGCAAGGTGCTCGGCATTTGCGGCGGCTTCCAGATGCTGGGGCAGTCCGTACGCGATCCGCTGGGCGTGGAAGGCGCGGCGGGAGAGTCAAAGGCGCTGGGATTGCTCGACATGGCGACGGAGCTGACGCGCGACAAGCGGCTGGAACAGGTGCGCGGCCACTGCGCGTTTGCCGGCGCGGCCGCTGCGCCCGTGGCAGGCTATGAAATCCACATGGGTGTCTCGCATGGCGCGGCGCTGGCGCAGCCGGCCTTCCTCATCGACGGCCGTCCGGAAGGAGCGGTATCGGGCGACGGGCAAATCCTCGGCAGCTATTTGCACGGCATGTTCGACACGCCCGCCGTGTGTGCGGCGCTGCTGCGCTGGGCGGGGCTGGACTCCGGCCACACGGTGGATACCGCCGCCCTGCGCGAGGCCAGCCTGGAACGCATCGCCGATGCGGCCATCCCGCTGCTGGCGGCCCTGGATCGCATCAATCGCTAACGATTATTTTTTCAGGCACATGCCCATGTACGAACGGTCGGTCGAAAATTCGACGGCCATGCTCGATGACACGGGCATGAACATCGCATAGTCGGCCGGCACGTCGGCGGGGTCCTTGAACACGGCGATGCCATCGACATCGACGGCCTGCGCACCCAGGCCCAGCTTGTTCAGGGTCACGTTTTCCGCGTGCACCTTGCCCGTGCCGTTATTGGTGATGGTCGCCACATTGCTGGCGATGTCGATCTTGCCCGTCGTGCCACCCTGCGCCGCACAGGCGTAGCTGCCATCGATTTCCGTGCCGATTTTCTGCTGTCTGGCCGCCACGATGGTGCCCACGCGCAGGACGTTTTCCTGATTGCGGCTGTAGCGGTCGATGAACAGCGCCAGCCCCCGGTCCCCCGCATGCACGTGCACGATGCCGAAGTCCTGGCTGCCCTGGCGGGCGACGAGCAAGCCGTTCTTCGCATCCTTGACCAGGGTCAGGCTGGCGTTTTCCGCTTCCAGCAGCGGCGATACTGGCGAGCACACGCCTTGCGCGTTGAACACGCCGCCATTGCACAGTTGGGCCGCCCCGTCGGCAGCGATCTTGAGACTGCCTTTCGGATTGAAACGGTCACCGCCGTTCGAGGCATTGCGCATGCCGCCCAGGAAGATATAGTTGCCGGCCAGCTTGGCCACGTCACCCACCGCATAGCCGGTGCCGCTGACGGTCGAGACCACACTACCCAATTTGATGTTGCCAGAAAGAAGACGCGTGCGCGCATCGACGGCGACGCTGAAATCCGTTGCCGTGTAAGTGGTGAGATTGCCGGTGGTGGACGCGGTAAACGTGCCGCTGCGGTCGCTCAAGCCGAACTGCGTCGACAGCACGCGGATGGCATAGGTTTTCTTGACGCTGTCGAACGTGATGCGCCAGGTGTCGCCGATATCGGCAGCCACGTCATACACGCTTTCATCGGCGCTGGCGCCGGCAATGACGCTCAAGCCAGCCTCCCTGGCCACGGCAACTGACGCCACCGTCACGCTGTCGGCGGGAACGACGGGAGGCGTCACGACGGCCGGCGGTGTCACCGGCGTCGCTGGCCTGCCGCCATCGCTGCCGCCACCGCATGCGGACAGGGCCGCGCCCAGGACAAGGAACGTAAGTGCATTTTTCATGTGGAGTGACTTTCAGGGAAAAGAGGTAGGAGCAGCCAGAAAACACATGCTAGCCTTGCCCGCAATCTATTGCTATAGAACAAATGTTCCATGGACTACGCCCCCGGCATGTTGCCAAAAGGGAAGGCGCGGGCGGCACGCCTGCGTCATTTATGTGACAATTCATCGTACTGTCGGCTCCGTTTCTCCTCTTCAGGCTCGCATCCATGACCAGTTCCCCGATTAAAAGCTACCTTCCCTGGGTGGTCGCCACCGCCCTGTTCATGGAGCAACTCGACTCCACCATCGTCAACACCGCCATCCCCGCCATGGCCGCCAGCCTCAACGTGACGCCGCTGAGCCTGAAAGCCGTCGTCACCAGCTACATCCTGAGCCTGGCCGTGTGCATTCCCATCAGCGGCTGGATGGCCGACCGTTTCGGCACGCGGCGCGTGTTTTCCGCCGCCGTCGCCATCTTTACCCTCGCCTCCATCCTGTGCGGCCTGTCCGTGAATGCGCCCATGCTGGTGGCCGCGCGCCTGCTGCAAGGAGTGGGCGCGGCCATGATGATGCCGGTGGGCAGGCTCACCATCATCCGCACCTTTCCCAAGTCGCAACTGCTGGCGGCCATGAATTTCGTCATCATCCCCGCTTTGATCGGTCCCCTGCTGGGGCCCACGGTCGGCGGGCTGATCGTGCACTGGCTGTCGTGGCGCGAGATTTTCTTCGTCAACGTGCCCGTCGGCCTGGCGGCGCTGTATCTGGCGCACCGCTACATGCCTGATTACTACGGCGACAAGCCGCGTCCGCTGGACCTGATCGGCCTGGTGTTGTTCGGCACGGGCATCGCGCTGCTGTCATGGCTGCTGGAAATTTTTGGCGAACACCGCATCGACGGCACCTCGTTTGCCGTGCTGCTGTTCATCTCCATCAGCCTGCTGACAGCGTATGTCTGGCATTCGAGCGAAGTGTTGCATCCGCTGCTGCGCCTGACCCTGTTCAAGATCCGCACCTTCCGCGTTTCCGTGGTGGGCGGCTTCGTCACGCGCCTGGGCGTGGGCGGCCTGCCCTTCCTGCTGCCGCTGCTGTACCAGCTGGGCCTGGGCTTGCCCGCCTGGCAATCGGGCTTGCTTATGATGCCGTCGGCCGCTGCCGCCATGGGCATGAAATTCATTTCCGCACGCGTGCTGGCCCGCTTCGGCTATCGCCAGGTACTGATCGTCAACACCGTGCTGATCGGCGTGACCATCGCCATGTTTTCACAGGTGAGCGCGGGCACGTCCCTGTACGTCATCGTCGCCATCAGCCTGTGCATGGGTTTTTTCAATTCGCTGCAGTTTTCCAGCATGAATACCATCGCGTATGCCGACGTCGACAAGAACGATTCGAGCATGGCCAGCACGATCGCCAGCTCGATGCAGCAACTGTCGATGAGCTTTGGCCTCGCCTTCGGTTCGCTGATCACGGGCTGGTACCTGGGCGACATGCCGCAGTCGGACCGCGCCATGCTCAGCACGGCCCTGCATCACGCCTTCCTCACCCTGGCGGCTCTGACGGTGCTGTCCTCGCTGACCTTCTGGACCTTGCGCCGCGACGATGGCGAAAGCATCAGCAAGGGCACGGACAGCGACGAGGAGGATGCGGCCGACGTCAAGGCCCAGGCCGTTGTGCAGACGGAAGTGCAAACTACAAAAGGCTGAGCCACATCAAGCTTGCCGCCAGCGCCGCTGGTACTTTTGCCTGACGCTGCTATCGTGATGGCAGGAGGTGCACATGGCGGCCGAGCGGCGCTTTGCGTGGAAGGGCACGGACCGCCATGGCAAGCCGGTCGATGGTGTCTTGCGCGCCGCCGACGCCTGCGCTGCCAAGGCCACATTGAGAAGCCAGGGCATCCTGGCCACCCGGGTGCAGGCCGCGCGCAGCGCACCGGGCAAGGCCATCACGCGCAAGGATATCGCGCTGTTTACGCGCCAGCTGTCGACCATGATGGCGGCTGGCGTGCCGCTGCTGCACGCCTTCGACATCGCCGGCAAGGGCCATGCCAAGCCCGCGATCACGGCGCTGATGCGCGACTTGCGCCACGACATCGAAGCGGGCAGCAGCCTGCAGCAGGCTTTCCGCCAGTTCCCGCTGCTGTTTGACGAACTGTATTGCAACCTGCTGGCGGCAGGCGAACAGGCCGGCATCGTGCAAGACTTGCTGGCGCGCCTGGCCACGCACCAGGAAAAGGCCATCGCCCTGCGGCGGAAGGTGCGCGGCGCGCTGATGTATCCGCTGGCCATCGTGCTCGTCGCCTTCGTCGTCACGGCCATCATCATGAGCGTGGTCGTGCCCGCTTTCCGCCAGGTCTTCGACAGCTTCGGCGCGCCCTTGCCGCTGCCCACCCTGCTCGTCATGGGCGTATCCGCGTTTGTTGTCCGCTACTGGCTGGCCTTGCTGGCGGTGCTCGTGCTCGCTTGCGTGCTGCTGCACCTGGCCTGGCGCCGCTCTCCCGCGTGGCGGCGCAACATCCAACTGCAGGCCTTGCGCCTGCCCGTGTTCGGTCCCCTCTTGCGCAAGGCGGCGATCGCCCGCTGGACGCGCACCTTGGCCGCCATGTTCGCCGCCGGCGTACCGCTGCTCGACTCGCTCGGCCTGGTGGGCGCCGCCTCCGGCCACGCGCTGTACCAGGAAGCGACGACGCGCATCGAACGCGAAATCCGCGCCGGCGGCAGCCTGGCCCTGGCCATGGAACACAGCGGCGTGTTCCCTCCCTTGCTGACGCAACTGACCCTGATCGGCGAGGAGTCCGGCGCGCTCGACGCCATGCTGTCGCGCGCGGCCGACATCATCGAGGCCGATATCGACGCCACCGTGGCCACCCTTTCCACGCTGCTGGAACCGGCGCTGATAGTGGTGCTTGGCGTGCTCGTCGGTTCCCTCGTGATCGCCCTGTATTTGCCGATTTTCAAGCTGGGGGCCGTGATTTGACCATTCACCCGCCTAAAACGTCCCCATGTGCCGGCGGATGTTTTACACTGCGGCAGTGCCAGGCAATGTTTGCACGGCAACATTCATCACCTCAGACAAGTTCACCATGCTGCAAGATACCCTGCTGTTCGCCGCGCCCGGCAATCTGCCCGTCGCCCTCGTTGCCGCCCTGTTCGGCCTGATCGTCGGCAGCTTCCTGAATGTGGTGATCCACCGCGTGCCGAAAATGATGCAGCGCGAATCCGACAATTATGTGGCGGAAGAAAGCGGCTTGCCCTTGCCGCACACGGACCGCTACAACCTGATGCTGCCGCATTCGAACTGCACCGCTTGCGGCCACCGCATCACGGCCATGGAAAACATTCCCGTCATCAGCTACCTGCTGCTGCGCGGCAAATGCAGCGCCTGCCAAGCCCCTATCTCCGTGCGCTATCCGCTGGTCGAGCTGCTGACGGGCGCGCTGTCGGCTCTCCTGATCTGGCACTTCGGCAGCGGCTGGACGGGCCTGGCCACGCTCGTGTTTGCCTGGCTGCTGATCGCCATGACCTTCATCGACGCCGATACGCAAATGCTGCCCGACGACCTCACCTTCCCCCTGCTGTGGGCCGGCTTGCTGATCAATATCAATGGCACTTTCGTGCCCCTGCAGGACGCCGTCATCGGCGCGGCCGCCGGCTATCTGGCCCTGTGGGCCGTGTACTGGGCCTTCAAGCTGGCGACAGGCAAGGAGGGAATGGGCTATGGTGACTTCAAATTGCTGGCGGCGCTCGGTGCGTGGCTGGGCTGGACCATGCTGCCGACGATCATCCTGTTGTCGTCGCTGGTGGGCGCCGTGGTCGGCATCGGCCTGATCGTGTTTGCCAAGCGGGGGCGCGACAAACCGATTCCGTTCGGCCCCTACCTGGCGGCGGCAGGCCTGATCGCGCTGCTGTACGGCACGCCCCTGTCGCGCCTCACACTGGACCTGACCAGCTGACCCGCGCAACACTGCCCCTATGGAAAAACACATGCAACTACATAACGCACCGTATTTCAGCGTGGGTCTCACCGGCGGCATCGGTTGCGGCAAGAGCACGGTGGCCGACCAGTTCGCCGCGCTGGGCGCCTCCATCGTCGACACGGACCAGATCGCGCACAGCCTGACGGCGCCCAATGGCGCTGCCATGCCGGCCCTGGTGGCGGAATTCGGCCCCGACTACGCCGATGCGCGCGGCGCCCTCGACCGCGCAAAAATGCGCAACCTGGTATTCGCCGACGCCGCCGCCAAGGCAAAACTGGAAGCCATCCTGCACCCGCGCATCCGCCAGGCGACCCTGGCGGCGGCCGCCGAAGCGACGGGCAACTACGTGATCTTTGCCGTCCCCCTGCTCGTCGAGTCCGGCGGATGGGTAGAACGCGTCAACCGAGTTCTCGCCATCGATTGCCTGGAAAGCCTTCAAGTGTCGCGCGTGATGGCGCGCAATGGCTTATCGGAAGAACAAGTCAAAGCCATCATGGCCACGCAGGCCACGCGCGCCATGCGCCTGGCGGCGGCGGACGATGTGATCGACAATAATGGCGATTTGGCCGCCCTGGCGCCGCAGATTGCCCAGTTGCACGATTTATATCTGGCATTTTCAAAAAGAATGGCCGGAATCGGGCCGCAACGTTTGTAATTTGTCGACGCTTGGTTCAAAATCACGGGATTGTTTGCAGGTCCTTACTTAAGGGAATTATTTTGATTGTCTACGAATACCCTTTCAACGAACGCATACGTACCTTGTTGCGGCTGGAAGACCTGTACGACAAATTCAAGTTCTTCATCCAGCAAGAGCATGCAATGCAGCACCATGTTGCCTTGGCAACTATTTTCGATATGCTCGAAGTGGCTGGCCGCGCCGACCTGAAGTCCGACCTGCTGCAGGAACTCGAGCGCCAGCGCCAAAGCCTGCTCGGTTACCGCAGCAATCCAAATGTGGAACCGGAAACGCTCGATGCCATCCTTGGCGAACTCGACAGTGTCAGCGGCGCCCTGGTGGCGGCGCAAGGCAAGACGGGGCAGAATATCCGCGACAATGAATGGCTGATGAGCATCCGCGGCCGCACCATCATCCCCGGCGGCGCCTGCGAATTCGACTTGCCGTCCTACTTTGCCTGGCAAAAACGCAGCTCGGAACAGCGCTTGACCGATATCCACGCCTGGTTCGCCCCGCTCGCCCCGCTGTTCGACGCGCTGGCCCTCGTATTGCGCCTGCTGCGCGATTCCGGCGGACCCGTTAAACTGATCGCCAATGGCGGCAGCTACCAGCAAATGCTGCAAGGCAAGGTATACCAGATGCTGCGCCTGAGCCTGGACGAAAGCAGCGGCGCCATCCCGGAAATTTCCGCCAATAAATATATGCTGTGGGTACGCTTTACCACCCAGGGCGGCGACTTGAAGCCCAAGCCGCTGGAAGAAGATGTACCATTCGAGCTCACGCTCTGTAATTTTTAACTGTTACTTATTTGCCCCATCATGACCGTCGTTAATTGCCCTACCTGTGCCGCCAAAGTCGAATGGACTGAAGCCAACAAATTCCGCCCCTTCTGCTCGGAACGCTGCAAGCAGATCGACCTGGGCGCCTGGGCCGAAGAGAAATACACGATCCCCGCCGCCGACCCGTTCGAAGATCCGCTGGCGGACGAAGACAACAAGCCGCAATAATTCTCAGCGAAACGGATTTTCCAGGCGCAGCCCCTGCGCCGCGAAACTGTCGAGCCTGCCACTGACCACCGTCAAACCATAAGCGATACCCATCGCCGCGATCTGCCCATCGACGCCATGCGCATGGCCGCGAGCATGCAGGCGCGCGCACACGAGGGCGCAATCGAGGTCGAATTCCAGCAGCCGCGGCGCATAGTCTGCCAGCACGGCTTCCAGCCAACCTTCCAGCGCCAGTGCTTCCAGCGCCGCTTCGCGCCGCCAGCTGCGCTGTATGCCTGCGCGCAGCTGCGCAATGACCTGCACCGGCACATAGCGCATTTCCGGCGCCACCCGTTCGAAAAATGCGCGCACGCCCTCCGGCGCCGCGCTGCCCTTGCGCACCGCAACGATCACATCCGTGTCGACCAGGTAGGCGGACATCGCACGTCAGGTGCGGCGCTCGAAATCCGCATCGTGCCCCACGTCGGGCATGCAGCGCAAAATATCGTCGAGCGGACGCTTCGGCAGCGGCCGCAAGGCGCTGCGCAAGATGTCGCGGTGCTCGTCTTCGATGCTGCGGCCATGCGCGCGCGCACGCTTGTGCAAGGCGGCGATCAGCAATTCATCGGTATCGGTAAAGGTCAGTGTCAGCGGCATGCGCAACTCCCCAATGCTAGATGAAAGCACTGTAGCGCAAAGCGCGCGCGATACAAGGACAGTAACAGGAAAGCTTGCGCCAGCACGCAGCATGGTGTTGCCCGCTGGCACAAGTGTCAATCAGGCAAGCGCCAGCGATTCCCGGCGTACCTCGTCCAGCCATTCCAGCAAGGGAATGGTGGCCGGCAGCAAGGGTTCCACGCCGACCGTGCCCTGCCAGGCGAACGCCTGCCCTTCCAGGCTTTGCGGCTCGCCCCGCCACTCGCGGCTGATATAGAAATGCAGCCGCACATGGGCGTGCGGATACACGTATTCGACGCCGCACCAAGCCTCGGCACTGTCGATATATAAACCCAGTTCCTCGACAAACTCGCGCTTCAAGGCGTTAAAAATGGCTTCGCCCGGTTCGACTTTACCGCCGGGAAACTCCCAATAGCCGTCATACGGCTTGCCGGCCGGGCGCTGGCCCAGCAACACGTCGCCATTCGGCTTCATCAGGATGCCGACGGCGACATCCACTGGTGTGACTTTCACTTCGCTCATTGCGGCAACTTTCCCGCAGGTAGTTTCCCAGCATAGTCGCGCGCGAATTGCCACGCTACCCGGCCAGAACGGGAACCGCGCTGCAAGGCCCAGCGCAGGGCGTCGCCGCGCGCCTGCGCGATCTGTTCCGGCGTGCAGCCGAACGAAGCGAGCCAGTGCGCCGCGATATCGAGATAATCATCCTGCTTGAACGGGTAGAACGACAGCCACAGGCCGAAGCGCTCGGACAGCGAGATTTTCTCTTCCACCGTCTCGCCCGGATGCAAATCGCCGTCGTCATCCGTCTTGTAGCTACTGTTGTCGGACATGCGTTCCGGCATCAGGTGACGGCGGTTCGAGGTGGCGTAGATCAGCACATTGTCCGATTGCGCGGCGATGCTGCCGTCGAGCGCCACTTTCAGCGCCTTGTAGCCGCTCTCGCCCTCTTCGAACGACAGGTCGTCGCAAAAGATGATGAAGCGCTCGGGGCGCGCCGCCACCAGGTCGACGATGTCGGGCAAGTCGGCAAGATCCGCCTTGTCCACTTCGATCAGGCGCAGGCCTTGATCGGCGAACTGGTTCAGACATGCCTTGATCAGCGACGACTTGCCCGTGCCGCGCGCGCCCGTCAGCAACACGTTGTTGGCGGGGCGTCCGCTGACGAACTGGCGCGTATTTTGCTCGATCTGCGCCTTTTGCGTGCCGATATTGTGCAAGTCATCCAAGGCGATGGACGACACGTGGGCCACGGCCTGCAGATGGCTGGCCGCGCCCTGGCGCCGGCGCCAGCGGAAGGCGAAGCTGTTCCAGTCGGTCGCCGGCAAGGCCGGCGGCAAGATCGACTCGAGGCGCGCCAATACCCGTTCGGCGCGGATCAGGAATTGATCGAGGCCGGTCATGAGCGGTAATCGGCGTTGATCGACACGTAGTCATGCGACAAATCGCACGTCCACAGGGTAGCCGTGGCATCGCCGCGCGCCAGTTTCACGCGGATGGTGATTTCGCTTTGCTGCATCACGCGCTGGCCATCCTGTTCCTGGTAGTCCGGGTTGCGGCCGCCGTTCTTGGCCACCCACACGTCGTCCAGATACAGGTTCAATTGACCCACATCAAGGTCGTCCACGCCCGCGTAGCCGATGGCGGCCAGGATGCGGCCCAAGTTCGGGTCGGAGGCAAAGAATGCCGTTTTCACCAACGGCGAATGGGCGATGGAATAGGCGATCTTGCGGCACTCTTCCACGTTGCGGCCGTCTTCCACGATCACGGTCATGAACTTGGTGGCGCCTTCGCCGTCGCGCACGATGGCTTGCGCCAGGAAAGTCGACAGTTCGGTCACGGCGGCTGCCAGTGCCGCGTAGTGCGGCGAATCGATGGAATCGATGACCAGGCTGCCGGCGCCCGTCGCTACCAGCATGAACGAGTCATTGGTGGACGTGTCGCCGTCGATGGTGATGCAGTTGAACGATTTGTCTGCCGCCTGTTTCACCAGCTGGTCCAGCACCGGTTGCGCCACGGTGGCGTCAAACGCGAGGAAACCCAGCATCGTGGCCATGTTCGGCTTGATCATGCCGGCGCCCTTGCTGATGCCCGTCAGGGTGACCGCGTGACCGCCGATGGCGACGGTGCGCGAACCGGCTTTCGGCTGCGTGTCGGTGGTCATGATGGCTTCGGCGGCCGAAAACCAGTTGTCCGGCGTCAGTGCGGCCACGGCTTGCGGCAAGCCGGCGACCAGGCGCTGCACGGGCAAGGGTTCGAGGATCACGCCGGTGGAAAACGGCAGGATTTGCTGCGGCGTGCAGCCCAGCAGCTCGGCCAGCGCGGCGCAGCTGGCCTGCGCGTCAGCCAGGCCCGATTCGCCCGTGCCCGCATTCGCGTTGCCCGTATTGACCAGCAGCGCGCGGATCGGCGCGGCGCCGGCCGTCACGGCGGCCAGGTTGGCCTTCGAAATTTGCACGGGCGCGGCGCAGAAGCGGTTCAAGGTGAACACGCCGGCCACGGTGGCCGTCGGCGCCAGTTTCAATACCAGCAAATCCTTGCGGTTAGGTTTCTTGATGCCGGCTTCGGCAACACCGATTTCAATGCCGGCGACGGCTTTCAAGTCGGCGGCGACGGGCTTGGGGGAATTGACGGCCATGGTGATTTCTTCTGCGAGGGAAAAGGGAAGCGCTATTGTAGCGCCTTCGCGGCGCCGGTGAACATGCGGCAAGGGAATAGTCGCGCCGGCCAGGGCAGTCGCGAAGCGGGTCGGCAACATGACCAGGCTTGCGATTTATCAGAACGCTGCCGCCTGGCGGCGCTAAGGTAGAGGAACAGACGATCACGCGTCTCGCACAAGCGCCCGGGGAGGGGATGTCATGGCGCATGGAAAATCCTACCGCATGCATCGCAGCGATTCAGGCTCGTCACGCCCGTCGCGTCTATGGTGTGTATGCTGCCTGTTTTGCCTGCTGGCCTCGTTGACGGCCTGTACGCTGCCAGGTGAACCGGCCGATCATGCCATCGGCCACGCCACCGATCTGGCATCCACAGCGCCGCCGGCCGCTGAAACACCGCCAGCCGCAGAATTTCCACCCGCGATCGGGGTGGGACGACCGCCGCCAACCTTCCCATGGAACAGCTCATGGTCAGGCATCGGCGGCTTGGTCGGCAACCTGGGCAACCTGACCGGCAGCAGCGGCATGCTCACAGGCAGCAGCGGCATGCCCAAGCCTGGTAACGATCCACCGCCGGCCGGCGCCGTGCACGTCACCGTGTACTACGCCACCGACAGGCAATACCAAGCCAGCCGCCGCAGCTATGGCTGGCAGCCCAACCGCGCCGCGCCCCACCTGAGTTACGGCAGCGTCCTCGTCAGCATCCCTGAAAAAAGAGCGCCGGGCGAACTGCCGCTGCCGCCGTGGTACGACATCCTGTCCGGCGACGATGCGCAAAAATATGTGCTGATCAAGGGAACCACGCGCCTGTCGCACGCGGATTTCCTCGCCACCGTCAAGGCAAGCATTCAAGCCGCACCGGAACGCCGCGCCGCCTTCATCTATATCCACGGTTACAGCAATTCCTTTGATGACGCCGCCCGGCGCACGGCGCAGATGGCCGTCGACCTCGATATCGGCGCCCTGCCCGTGTTCTACAGCTGGCCATCGAAAGGCACCTTGGCCGGCTACGAATACGACCAGAATTCCGCCGAATGGACGCAAGCGCACCTGCAGGCATTCCTGGCCGATTTCGCGGAGCACTCCTCGGCCACCGATATCTACCTCATCGCCCACAGCATGGGCAACCGTCCGATGACCGTGGCCCTGGCCAACCTGCTGGAAAAGCGCCCCGACCTGCTGCCCCTGTTCAAGCAGGTGGTGCTGGCGGCGCCGGACATCAATGCCGATGTCTTCCGCGACCAGATCGCCCCCCGCTTTGCCAGCCTCAAGCTCTCCGCCACCCTGTACGCGTCCGCGAACGACAAGGCCATCCGCGCCTCCTACAATTTTGCCGACTGGGACAGGATAGGCGACATCCGCGGTCCCGTCGTCGGCATTCCCGGCATGGAGCTCGTCGATGCCTCGGCCGTCATCATGAACTTCATGGGGCACGATTACTTCGCCAGCAACCGCGTCCTGCTGACCGATATCGCCACCATGATCAAGACGGGCCAACGGGCAAAAAACCGCGGCGGCTTGAAGGGCATTCCCTCGCAGGCGCCGCAATATTGGGCCTTTCCCTGAGCAGGGACCGGGCAAGGCATGCCGGACATAAAAAAACGGAGACCGCGGTCTCCGTTCTTGTTCAAGCCATGCAGCGGGCTTTACGCCAGCTTGCCGTGGCAAGCCTTGTACTTCTTGCCGCTGCCGCAAGGGCATGGGTCGTTACGGCCCACTTTGACGCCCATGCTCACGCTCATGTCGTCGACGTTGTCCATGTTGCCGCCGGCCGAAGGAGCCAGCAGTTCTTCCGGCGCCGCGTTCGGGTCGAATTCGGCGTGCTGGTAGTGCACGTTTTCCACGTGCGACTGCTGCATCGCCTGTTCGGCCGCATCGACTTCGTCGCGCGACTGGATACGCACCGTCATCACGTGTTTCGTGACGTCGTTCTTGATCATGTCGAGCATCTGGCCAAACAGTTCAAACGCTTCGCGCTTGTATTCCTGTTTCGGATTCTTCTGCGCATAGCCGCGCAGGTGAATGCCCTGGCGCAGGTGATCGAGCGCCGCCAGGTGTTCACGCCAGTGGCTGTCCACGCTTTGCAGCATGACATTGCGTTCGAAGCCGCCGAACGATTCCTTGCCGACGATATCGATCTTCGACTGGTACACGGCATCGGCCGCGGCCAGCACTTTTTCCAGGATCTCTTCGTCCGTCAGGGTCGAATCGGCTTCCAGCATTTCATGCAGCGGCAAGTCCAGCTGCCATTCGCTGGCCAGGGTATTTTCCAGGCCCTTGATATCCCACTGTTCTTCCACGGATTCATGCGGCACGTACTCGTGCACCAGGTCGGTGAACACGCCATGACGCAAGGAAGCGATCATGTCGGAAATATCGGTCGTTTCCAGCAGCTCGTTACGCTGCTGGTAGATGACCTTGCGCTGGTCGTTGGCGACGTCATCGTATTCCAGCAATTGCTTGCGGATATCGAAGTTGCGCGCTTCCACCTTGCGTTGGGCCGATTCGATCGAACGCGAGACGATGCCTGCCTCGATCGGTTCGCCTTCCGGCATTTTCAAACGGTCCATCACGGCGCGCACGCGGTCGCCGGCGAAGATGCGCAGCAGCGCGTCGTCGAGCGACAGGTAGAAGCGCGACGAACCCGGATCACCCTGGCGGCCGGCACGGCCACGCAGCTGATTGTCGACGCGGCGCGATTCGTGGCGTTCGGTGCCGATAATGTGCAAGCCGCCCGCATTGACCACGTGGTCGTGCAGGGATTGCCATTCATCGCGCAAGGTCTGCGACTGGGCGGCCTTGTCGGCGTCGCTCAGTTCAGCATTGGCTTCGATGAACTTGATCTGGTTCTCAACGTTACCGCCCAACACGATGTCCGTACCGCGACCGGCCATGTTGGTGGCGATGGTGATGGCTTTCGGACGGCCTGCCTGGGCGATGATTTCCGCTTCGCGCGCATGCTGTTTCGCGTTCAGCACGTTATGCGGCAAGCCGGCCTTGGTCAGGATGCCCGACAACAGTTCCGAGTTCTCGATCGAGGTGGTACCCACCAGCACGGGCTGGCCGCGCTCGTAGCAGTCGCGGATGTCGTTCAACATCGCGTTGTACTTTTCCGCCGACGATTTATAGACCTGATCCTGGCGATCCTTGCGTTGCAGCGGACGGTTTTGCGGAATCACAACCGTTTCCAGGCCGTAGATTTCCTGGAATTCGTACGCTTCCGTATCGGCCGTACCCGTCATGCCGGCCAGCTTGGCGTACATGCGGAAGTAGTTCTGGAAGGTGATCGAGGCCAGGGTCTGGTTCTCGTTCTGGATCTTGACGCCCTCTTTCGCTTCGACGGCCTGGTGCAAGCCATCGGACCAGCGGCGGCCCGTCATCAGACGGCCCGTGAATTCATCGACGATCACCACTTCATTGTTCTGCACCACATAGTGCTGATCCTTGAAGTACAGCGCATGCGCGCGCAGGGCCGCATACAGGTGGTGCACGAGGGTGATGTTGGCCGAATCGTACAGCGAGGCGCCTTCCGGCAGCAGGCCCATCTCCATCAGGATGCCTTCGGCCTTTTCGTGGCCGGCTTCCGTCAACAGCACCTGGTGCGCTTTTTCATCCTTGGTGTAGTCGCCCGGCACTTCAACCTTGCCCTTGCCGTCCGGCGTTTCTTCGCCGATCTGCAAAGTCAGGCGCGCAGGCACTTCATTGATCTTGTGATACAGGTCCGTATGGTTCTCGGCCTGGCCCGAAATGATCAGCGGCGTACGCGCTTCATCGATCAGGATCGAGTCGACTTCATCGACGATGCCGAAGTTCAGGCTGCGCTGCACGCGCTCGCGCGCTTCGTAGACCATGTTGTCGCGCAGGAAGTCGAAACCGAATTCGTTATTCGTGCCATACGTGATGTCGGAGTTGTACGCCTGCTGCTTGGCGCTGTGCTCCATCTGCGACATGTTTACGCCAGTCGACAGGCCCAGCCATGCATACAGGCGGCCCATGGTCTCGGCATCGCGCTGCGCCAGGTAGTCATTGACGGTGACGATATGCACACCCTTGCCCGACAAGGCATTCAGGTAGGCTGGCAAGGTTGCCATCAGGGTCTTGCCCTCGCCCGTGCCCATCTCCGCGATCTTGCCGAAATGCAAGACCATGCCGCCGATCATCTGCACATCGAAATGGCGCATGCGCAGGACGCGCTTGCTGGCCTCGCGGCAGACGGCAAAGGCTTCCGGCAGCAAGGCATCGAGCGATTCGCCCGCGGCGATGCGTTCCTTGAAGGCAGGCGTCTTCGCTTGCAGCTCGGCATCCGACAGCTTTTCGATGGCCGGCTCGAGCGCATTGATCTCGCGTACCGTTTTTTGGTATTGCTTGAGCAGCCGCTGGTTGCGGCTACCGAAAATCTGGGTCAGTAATGACATGCTTGAATTCTTGAAAAAACGCCGTTAAAAAAAGCTCGGTAGGGAACAACGCGGTAGTAATCGCGTCACCGCACGGAGTTCGACTATGGCAAAAGACGATGATTTTATCATGCGTTCCCGACATGATTGGGGTAATGCGCCATATAACAATAGCTTAATGACAAACAAATAGCAGAAATTGCGGACATTTTCCATACTGTAAGGCAATACGGTCCGCCCGCCTGCACCGCACCCGCCGCCGCACTCGTCACGCGGGGGCGAGTGTGCTATGTTTCGGCCATGCGAACTCCCACTTATTCTCCGGCGCCGCGCCGCGGCTACGGCTTTGCCCGCTCCGGCCCGGCCGTCACGGGCGCAACCGATTTTCTGCGCGGCAATGCGACGATGGCTTCCCTGATGCCCACCGTCACGCGCCTGGCCGCCCTGCAAAAAGATTGCGCCAAGGCCTTGCCGGCCATGTTCGAGCATTGCGACATCCTGCAGTTCGAGAGCGGCCAACTGGTGCTGGCCACGCCGAACGCGGCGCTGGCGGCCAAGCTCAAGCAGCAATTGCCAAAGTTACAAGGGGAACTGGAAAGAAAAGGCTGGCAGATTTCAGGCATCAAGCTGAAAGTGCAAGTGATCAAGAGCATCGCGCCCATCGTGCATACGCGGGCACTGGTCTTGCCGGAAAAAGCCATGTCGGCCCTGGAAGAGCTGAGCACGGCCCTGCCAGCGTCGAAGCAGAACGAGCAGTTGATCGCGGCGCTGCGCAATATGGTGCGCCACCACCGCGAACCTAAAGATTAAGACTGCCCGGCAACATTTTGACACCTCAGAAAACCGTAGCGAGCGGAAGGGAGAGGTGGCTAAGAAGCGCAACCGTACGAAGTACGGGGGCGCCGAGCCGGTGAGCATCGCAGGCCGCCTATACCGACGCGCAGTAGGTTTAATGAGGTGTCGCTCAGATCAGGTCAAGGACCACTCGCGCTCCATCTGGCGCAGATAGGACTGCGGCGCCGCCTCATTGGTATCGAAGGAAACGATTTCATACGATTCCGGCTGCTCCAGCAGCGCCAGCAGCAGCTGGTTGTTCAGCGCGTGGCCCGACTTGTGTGCCGTGTAATACGCGAGCAAGGGGTGGCCCACCAGGTACAGGTCGCCGATGGCGTCGAGGATCTTGTGGCGCACGAACTCGTCTTCATAGCGCAAGCCATCGGCGTTGAGGATGCGGTACTCGTCCATCACGATGGCGTTTTCCAGCGAACCGCCACGGGCCAGACCCATGCCGCGCAAGCTTTCCACGTCCTGCATGAAGCCAAACGTGCGTGCGCGCGCCACGTCGTGCACATACGACACGTCGCCAAAGTCGACGGAGGCGCGCTGCATCGTGCCATCGACGGCCGGGTGATTGAATTCGATAAAGAAATCGAGCTTGAAGCCGTCATACGGCGACAAGCGCGCCCATTTCTCCGCGTCACCCTTGCCGTGACGCACTTCCACGGGCTTGATGACCTTGATGAATTTCTTTGGCGCTTGCTGCTCTTCCACGCCAGCCTGCTGCAGCAGGTAGACGAAGGACGAGGCGGAACCGTCCATGATGGGGATTTCTTCCGCATTCACGTCGATATACATATTGTCGACGCCCAGGCCAGCCGCAGCCGACATCAGGTGTTCCACTGTAGAAACCCTGGCGCCATCCTTGATCAGCACGGAAGCCATGCGCGTATCGCCCACGGCCATGGCGCTGGCGGGGAACTCGACGATGGGATCGAGGTCGATGCGGCGAAACACGATGCCCGTGTCGATCGCGGCAGGACGCAGAGTCAGCTCGACCTTGGTGCCAGAATGCAAACCGACACCGATGGTGCGGACCTGTTGTTTGATGGTGCGTTGTTTTAACATCTGTCGATTATATCTATTTGCCGGATTTTCGTTGCGGCGCGGCATGGCCCACGCCAGAAATACCACAACCGCTACTCATGGATGCTCACTCTCGGCGTGGACAGCCTCCCTGCGCACGAGGTAAATGCCGCTGCCGATGATGATGGCCGCACCGATCAGGGTGTATTCGTCGGGCAAGGCGCGCCACAGCATCCAGTCCAGGGCCATGCCCCAGGCCAGGGCCGAGTATTCGAATGGCGCCACGCTGGACGCCTTGCCATGGCGAAACGCTTCCGTAATCGCCAGCTGCCCCAGGAAGCCACTCAGCGACAAGCCCGCCAGCAGCCACCAGTCTTCGCGGCGGATGCTCACCCACTCGTGCGCCGACAGGGCCACGCCGCCGAGGGCCATCATCACCATCAGCCAAAAGACCATGCTTTCGCTGGCGTCCGTGCGGCTGAGGATGCGGCCCGTGACGGCGGAAATGGCGTAACAGGCGGCCGAGCCCAGCACGGCCAGCCCGGCCACCGAAAAGAATCCCGAACCGTCGGGGCGCAGCGCCACCAGCACGCCCAGCAAACCCACGGCGATGGCGCACCAGCGCGCGAAGTCCACTTTTTCCTTCAGGATAAAAACCGACAGGACGGTAATCAGCAAGGGGGCGACGAAAAACAGCGCATACGTCTCGGCCAGCGACATGCGCTTCAGGCCGTAGGCAAACAGGGTGATCATCAACACGCCCAGGACGCCGCGCAACAGGTGCAGCGGCCAGCGCACCTTCAGCACGTTCTTGAAGGCGCCGCGGTACAGCAGGTACAGGCAGACGAGCGGCAACGACGACAGGGCGCGCAAGGCCGTCACCTGCATGGGCGGATAATGGGCGGACAACAGCTTCATGGCTGTGTCCATCAGGGAAAACATGGCGACGGCGACCAGCATCACATAGATGCTGCGCAGGTTGGGATTGCGGGGTATCAGGACAGACTCCTGGCGAAAGAGCGGGACCGTCATCATGGCGACGGCCGGAGCCAGGACAGCATGGTCTGGAAAGGCAGGGCCAGGCGGTCAGCCCGATTATAACAAGCGCGGCCGTTTTACCTTATGACACAGGCAACAGCATCACCAGTTTCAAGTCGTGCTGGCGCGCCAGGTGCAGGGTCACTTGATTGAACGCAAGCAGGCCCTGTTGCGCATGCCGGAACTGGCGCAAGCCGCCATCGCGGCCCTGCACCTGCTGCGCGCCCCACCACTGGCGAAATTCAAGGCTGGCATCGGCCAGTTCGGCGATCAGGCCGGCCAGCGGCGCTTGGTCCGCCTGCCGGCCGATATCGGCGCGAAACTCTGCTACCAGGCGCTGCGCCCGCTCGGGCCAGCCGACGACCAGATCGCGCGCACCAGGTTCCAGGAACATGAAGCGCAACTGGTTCGGCGCGTCCCCGTCGCCGTGCAGCCAGCCCGTAAACAACATGGACGCCGCGCCGTTCCACGCCACGGCATTCCATGCGCGGTCCAGGATGTACGCGGGCGCGTCGATGGCGGCGACGATGGCGGCCAACTCGGCGGCGGCGGGTCCCCCGCCCTCGCCTGCGCCATGGCTGGGGTCATGTTTGTCTGCCACCTCGAACAGATAGGCGCGCTCGGCCGCGCTCAGCTGCAGCACCTGCGCCAGGCGGGCCAGCATCTTGGCCGACGCCGACACGGGCCGCCCCTGCTCCAGCCACGTCAGCCAGGTGGGGCTGACATCGCACAGCTGCGCCAGCTCTTCACGCCGCAAACCGGGCGTGCGCCGCCGTCCGCCGCCGGGCAAGCCAGCCATGGCGGGGGTGACGGCCTCGCGCCGGGCGCGGATGAATTCAGCAAGTTTGTTCGACATGACGGGGAAGCATGGTAGTAGATATACCAGTATAAGTTATGGTCTTGTTACAGGATAATTTTATCCCTATTCTGCAGGAACTCAGCCATCCACAGGAGAAAACCATGCAGCAGCACGATGTCGTTACCGAACAGTTTGGCAAGACGGCCAATGCCTACCTGAGCAGCGCCGTACACGCGCAAGGTGCCGACCTGGTGCTGATGCAGGAATGCGCGCGCCGCCATGGCAAGCCCGTCGTCCTGGACCTGGGCTGCGGCGCCGGCCACGCCAGCTTCGCCGTCGCCCCCGTGGCGCAATCCGTGGTCGCCTATGACCTGGCGCAGCCCATGCTCGACGTGGTCGACTGCGCCAGGGTGCAGCGCGGCTTGCACAATATCAGCACGCAACAGGGCGACGTGGCCCGCCTGCCGTTTGCCGACGCCAGCTTCGACATGGTCGTCACGCGCTTTTCCGCGCATCACTGGAACGATGTGGCGGGAGCCCTGGCAGAAGCGTGGCGCGTGCTGCGCCCGAACGGCACCTTATTAGTCGTCGACATCGTCGCGCCCAAGACGGCCCTCTACGACAGCACCCTGCAAGCGGTGGAAATGCTGCGCGACGCGTCCCACGTACGCGACTACCGCAGCTGCGAATGGGGCGCCAAGTTTGACAACGCGGGTTTTACGCACAGCTTGCGCAGCGTGTGGAAACTGACCATGCAGTTCGACGAGTGGGTGGCCCGCATGCGCACGCCAAGCGAAAGAGTGGCGGCCATCCGCAACCTGTTCGATGGCGCGCCAGAGGAAGCGCGCCGGTATTTCGCACTGCAGGACGATTATTCGTTCAGCATCGATGCGGCCATGTTCGAGGCGAGCAAGCCGTCGGTACAATAAAAAAACGGCGCCGATGGCGCCGTTTTTACGTCAAAAAAGACAAGTCCCTGAAAAATGTTCAGGGCAAGGCGCATTGCCGCAGGCAGTACGAGTAGTACGCCAAGGCAGTGCAACGCCGCCATGGACTTTTTCTCAGGGACTTAAGCCAGTTGGCCCAGCAAGGTTTCCGCGTTCGACACTTCAAACTTGCCGCCTTGCTCGATGTTCAATTGCGTCACGACGCCATTGTCGACCAGCAACGAGTAGCGCTGCGAGCGCGTGCCCATGCCGTGCTTGGAAAAATCGGCGTCCAGGCCCAGGGCCTTGCTGTAGGCGGCGTTGCCGTCAGCCATCATGCGCACGACGCCGGTAGCTTTCTGGTCGCGGCCCCAGGCGCCCATCACGAACGCGTCGTTGACAGAGATGCACCAGATTTCATCGACGCCCTTGGCTTTCAGGTCGGCGGCGTGCTTGACGTAGCCTGGCACATGCTGTGCGGAGCAGGTCGGGGTGTAGGCGCCTGGCAGGCCGAAGATGGCGATCTTCTTGCCCTTGACCAAGTCTTGCACGTTGAACGTGTTCGGGCCCAGTGCGCAGCCTTCGGTTTCGCTTTCGATGAATTCAGCCAGGGTGCCTTCTGGCAGGGTGTCGCCGATCTTGATGGTCATGTTGACTCCTTGTGTACTGTCGGTTGAAGGCGCCGCCCGTTCCATGGAGCGGACAGCGCCCGTGATCTGGTTCTGCCGGCATGCTGCCGACACTGCGCGATAGTATGCCTGACTTGCCGTATTTGTGCAGAAAGTGGCAGGAAAGGCAAAGGCCGACATCAAGAAAAAGATAAAAAAACGGCGGCCCTCAGGCCGCCGTCATGTTTGCTGACATCAGATCACCTCCGGTCACCTAATCACATGAAAAATGCGCAGGGCAAGGCTATGCAACGCCGCCATGGGCTTTTTTCACTGTGATTAGTCGGCTTGTTTGCGCAGGAAGGCTGGAATATCGTACGTCTCCATGCCATTCTTTTCCATCGCGCGCACCTGCTCGGAAGCCGATTCGCGGCGCCATACCGCCGGCGCTTTCATGCCGTCGAAACCGGCAGCCGGCGTAGCCACGCCAACCGTCGTCGTCGCCGCTTGCGCGCTACCCATGGCAGCCGATGGGGTCAACGGGCTGTTGTGCGTACCGGTGCGCAGCACTTGCTGCGGTACCAGCTGGATGTTTTTCTTCGCGCGGCCCAGGCCCGTGGCCACCACGGTAACGCGGATGTCGTCGCCCATGGCGTCGTCGTAGGCGATACCTTGCGCGATCGACGCGTCCGGCGCGGCAAACGCGCGCACGGCGGCCATGACTTCCTTGATCTCTTTACCTTTCAAGCCACGGCTGGCCGTGACGTTGACCAGCACGCCGCGCGCGCCGGACAGGTCGATGCCGTCCAGCAGCGGCGAAGCGACAGCCTGTTCCGCGGCGATGCGCGCGCGGTCGACGCCGGACGCCGTCGCCGTGCCCATCATGGCCTTGCCCTGCTCGCCCATGATGGTTTTCACATCGTTGAAGTCGACGTTGATGTGGCCCGGCACGTTGATGATCTCGGCAATGCCGGCCACCGCATTGTTGAGCACATCATCGGCATGCTGCATCCATTCCAGCATGCTTTCGTCTTCGTAGATCTCTTCCAGTTTTTCGTTGAGGATGATGATCAGCGAATCGACGTGCAGGGACAGCTGCTCCAGGCCTTCGTCGGCGATGTCCATGCACTTCTGGCCTTCATACGAGAATGGCTTGGAAACCACGGCCACCGTCAGCGCGCCCAGTTCCTTGGCCACTTCAGCCACGATAGGAGCGGCGCCCGTGCCCGTACCGCCGCCCATGCCGGCAGCGATGAAGACCATGTGCGCGCCGCGCAGCGAATCGGCGATGCGCGTGCGAGATTCTTCCGCCAGCTGGCGGCCGACGGCAGGCTTCATGCCGGCACCCAGACCGGTATCGCCGATCTGGATGATGTTGTGGGCCTTCGATGTCGACAGGGCTTGTGCGTCGGTGTTGGCGGCAATGAACTCCACACCCGACATGCCTTTGTTGATCATGTGTTGGACTGCATTGCCACCCGCACCGCCGACGCCGACGACCTTGATGACGGTACCTAAAGCTGTGTTATCGACCATATCGAACTCCATGATGTGCTCCTATCAGATGCGGTTTCCAAGCGCCAGGCCTCATATTGGTAGGAGAACTGGAGATTGAAAACTGCGGTTAAATATAAAATAAAGTTATGTGTGTGTACCTGCGATGCTGCCAAAAAACCTGTACTGCCGGGCGAAAGTCATGCCCTTAAAAATTCCCTAAAAACCATTCCTTCATGCGCTGCCAGACTGCCTTCACCGAGCCGTCCTGACGCGTCACGATGTGGCCGCGCAGGTATTGCTTCTTCGCTTCCAGCAGCAGGCCCAATACCGTGGCATAGCGCGGACTGCGCACCACGTCGGCCAGCTGGCCCCGATACTCGGGCGTGCCCAGGCGCGCCGGTTTCAGGAAAATGTCTTCCGCCATTTCCACCATGCCGGGCATGATGGAAGTGCCGCCCGTGAGCACAATGCCCGACGACAGCACGCCTTCGTAACCGGATTCGCGCACCACCTGGTGCACCATGGCGAACAGCTCCTCGACGCGCGGCTCGATCACTGCCGCCAGCGCCTGGCGCGACAGGTTGCGCGGGCCGCGGTCGCCCAGGCCCGGCACTTCCAGCGATTCGCCGGGATCGGCCAGGACCTGCTTGGCCACGCCATAGCGGATCTTGATTTCTTCCGCTTCCGCGGTCGGGGTACGCAAGGCCATGGCGATGTCGTTGGTGATCTGGTCGCCGGCGATGGGAATGACTGCCGTATGGCGGATCGCGCCATCGGAGAATACCGCCACATCGGTCGTGCCGCCGCCGATGTCGATCAGCACCACGCCCAGTTCCTTCTCGTCGGGCGTGAGCACCGCATCGGCGGACGCCATCGGCTGCAGGATCAGGTCCGACACTTCCAGGCCGCAGCGGCGCACGCACTTGACGATGTTCTGCACTGCCGACACGGCGCCGGTGACGATATGCACCTTCACCTCCAGGCGGATGCCGCTCATGCCGATCGGCTCGCGCACATCTTCCTGGCTGTCGACGATGAACTCTTGCGGCACCGTGTGCAGCAATTGCTGATCGGTCGGAATGTTAACCGCTTTTGCCGTCTCGATGACGCGCGCCACGTCGGTCGCCGTCACTTCCTTGTCCTTGATGGCCACCATGCCGCTGGAATTGAAGCTGCGGATATGGCTGCCCGCAATGCCCGCGTAGACATTGCGGATCTTGCAGTCGGCCATCAGCTCGGCCTCTTCCAGCGCGCGCTGGATGGACTCCACCGTGGCCTCGATATTGACCACCACGCCTTTTTTCAGGCCCTTCGATTCGTGCTGGCCCAGCCCGATCACTTCGTGGCGCCCGTCGGACATCACTTCGGCTACCACCGCCACCACTTTCGAGGTGCCGATGTCGAGGCCGACGATCAGGTTTTTCGCGTCTTTTGTCATTTCTTTCGCCTAGTTTTTTGGGCTATTAATTGATTAATTGATTATTCGGTTAAGTCGGTTTTTTAATCGGACTGCCATTTTTCTTCTTGATTGCCGCTGCCGGCCTGCCATCCTTGCCTTCGGCCGGTATCACCAGGCCGGCGGAACTGAGCGCCAGGCCATTCTGGTAACGCATATCGATCGTGTCGATATTTTCCAGCCGGCTCGCCAGCTGCGGGTAGATGCCTACCAGCCGGTCGACCCGCGCCTTCAGGGTCGTATGATTCTGTTCGCGCCCCAGCGCCACGCTCATGCCGTTATCCAGTTTTACGGTCCACGCATAGCGGCTCGACAGCGACAGGGTTTCCGGCACCATCTTCAACGGCGCAAACCACTTTGCCAGCTGCACGTAGGTCGCCAGCACTTCCTTTTCGCTGCCATCGGGGCCGGCGAAGGCCGGTAATTCATGGTCATCTTCGGCCTCGGCCACATTCGCCGTAAACACGTCGCCCTTGACCGACAGCAAGCGCCCGTCCTCGCCCCAGGTACCCAGCGCTTCATGTTCTTCCAGCGCCACGATCAGCTGATTCGGCCACTCGCGCCGCACGCTGGCACGGCGCACCCAGGGCACCGATTCGAACACGCCGCGCACGCTTTCCAGGTTGGTCGTGAAGAAATTGCCCTTGATGCGGCCCAGAGTTCCGCTGCGCAGGGTCAGGTAATTCACGTGGCGCAGGCCCTTGTCGTCCGCGCTTTCCACCTTGATCGTGCGCAGGTCGAACATGGGACGCTGCGACACCCACCAGACGCCGGCGGCCACGCACACGACCAGAACCGCGGCCAGCAAGCCGTTGGCAGTCGTATTGAGGCTTTTAGCGTCATGCCACATATCAGCGCTGTCCCTTGTGCATTTTCAAGCTTGCGCCGGCGACGATTTCCAGGCACAGGTCTTCATAGCTGGTGCCCTCCGCGCGCGCCGCCATCGGCACGAGCGAATGCCCCGTCATGCCGGGCGAGGTGTTCACTTCCAGCAGGAACAACGCGCTGTCTGCCGTGCGCATCAGCACGTCGACCCGTCCCCAGCCTTCGCAGCCCAGGGCGCGGTAGGCGGCCAGGGCGATGCGCTCCATCTCTGCGATGATCGCGCCATCGAGCTGCGGCGGGCAGAAATACTGCGTATCGTCCGTAAAATACTTGTTCTGGTAGTCGTAATTGCCTTGCGGGGCGACGATTTCGATCGGCGGCAACGCGCGCGCCGTGGCGCCCTTGCCCAGGATCGCGACGGTGAATTCGCGGCCCTTGATGAATTCCTCGGCCAGCACCGAATCATCGAGACCGGCGGCGATGTCGTAGGCGGCCTGGAAGGCCGACGCTTCGTTGACGGTCGTGATGCCGATGCTCGAGCCTTCATGCGGCGGCTTGACGATCAGCGGCAAGCCCAGTTCCGCGGCCACCTTGGCCAGGTCGGAGCTGTCGTCCAGCACCGCGTACTTTGGTGTCGGCAGTTGGTGCATCAACCAGATCATCTTGGTATAGACCTTGTCCATGCCCACCGAGCAAGCCATCACGCCGCTGCCCGTGTACGGGATGCCCAGTTGCTCCAACGCGCCCTGCAGGCTGCCGTCTTCGCCGAAGCGGCCGTGCAGCGCGATGAAGACACGGTCAAATTGCTCAGCGGCCAAGTCGGCCAGGCTGCGTTCGCCCGTATCGAAGCCATGCGCATCCACGCCATGGCTTTTCAGGGCTGCCAGCACGCCCGCGCCGGACATCAGCGACACTTCGCGCTCGGCCGAACGGCCGCCGAACAGGACGCCGACCTTGCCCAATTGTTTAACGTCGATAGCTGAAGCTTGGTTCACGTCAGGCCTTTACAGTGTGAGATTGATACGTTGTCAGTTGATTCGGGATGCCGCTGATCGAGCCGGCTCCCATGGTCAGCACGACGTCGCCGTCGCGCGCCACGCTCATGATGGTGTCGGCCATGTCCGTCATGGACTCGACGAAAATCGGTTCGATCTTGCCGCGCGCGCGCAGCGCATGCGCCAGGGCACGGCCGTCGGCAGCGACGATAGGCGCTTCTCCCGCCGCATACACTTCGGACAGCAGCAGCACGTCGGGTGCGCCCAGCACCTTCACGAAATCCTCGAACAGGTCGCGCGTACGGCTGTAGCGGTGCGGCTGGAACGCCAGCACCAGGCGGCGGCCCGGATAGGCGGCGCGCGCGGCGGCCAGGGTCACTTCCGTTTCCACTGGATGGTGGCCAAAATCGTCGACCAGCGCAAAGGTGCCGCCATTCGGCAGCGCCACGTCGCCATAGCGCGTGAAGCGGCGGCCCACGCCGGAAAACTCGGCCAGGCCCTGCTGCGTGGCGCTGTCGGCGATGCCGATTTCGCGCGCGATGGCAATCGCCGAGCAGGCATTCTGCACATTGTGCATGCCGGGCTGGTTCAGCACCACGTCCAGGTCCGGGTAACCTTCCTGCAGCACGGTGAAATGCATTTCCAGGCCTACGGCGCGCGCGTTGATGGCGCGCACCTGCGCGTCTTCCGCGAAACCATAGGTGGTGACCGGCTTGGTGACGGACGGGATGATGGCACGCACGTGCGGATCGTCGATGCACAGCATGGCACGGCCATAGAACGGCAAGCGGTGCGTGAACTGCACGAAGGCCTGCTTGAGCTTTTCGAAATCGTGCTCGTAGGTGTCCATGTGATCGGCGTCGATATTCGTGATCACTTCGATCATCGGCGTCAGGTTCAGGAACGAGGCGTCCGATTCATCGGCTTCTGCCACCAGGTAGTCGCCCGAACCCAGCTTGGCGTTCGCGCCGGCGCTGGTCAGGCGGCCGCCGATCACAAAAGTAGGATCGAGGCCACCCTGCGCCAGCACGGAAGCGACCAGGCTGGTCGTCGTCGTCTTGCCATGCGTGCCCGCGATCGCGATACCGCGTTTCAAGCGCATCAATTCGCCGAGCATCACGGCGCGCGGCACCAGCGGAATCTTGCGCGCACGGGCGGCCGCCACTTCCGGATTGTCTTGCGGGACGGCGCCCGACGTCACCACCGCATCGGCGTCGCCGATATTTTCCGCCGCGTGACCGAGCATCACGGTCGCGCCCAGGCTCGCCAGGCGCTGCGTCGCCGCATTGCTGCCCAGGTCGGAGCCCGACACCTTGTAGCCCAGGTTGACCAGCACTTCGGCGATGCCGCTCATGCCGCTGCCGCCAATGCCGACAAAGTGGATATTGTTTACTTTATGCTTCACAGAGCTAACCTCATACCAGTTTTTCCAATACGTGTGCGATCGCCTCATTGGCGTCGCGCTTGCCTGCTGCCAGTGCCGCCTGCGCCATCTGCTGGCAAGTGTCGCGGCTCAGCGACGCCAGCAGCGCGCTCAGCGACGCTGCACTCATTTCCGTCTGCGGCAGATGAATCGCCGCGCCTTGTTTCGCCATCCATTGCGCGTTGTCGCGCTGGTGACTGGTGGTCGATGCCACCAGCGGCACGAGCACGCTGGCCACGCCGGCCGCCGTCAATTCCGACAGGGTGATGGCGCCAGCGCGGCAAATCACCAGGTCGGCCTCGGTATACGCCTTGGCCATGTCATCGATGAAGTCGACCACATTGGCTTGCACGCCCGCCTGCGCATACGCGGCATGCAGGGCGTCGATATTCTTCTTGCCCGACTGGTGCGTGACCAGCGGACGCTCGCCTTCCGGCATCAGCGCCAGCGCGGCAGGCAGGCTGTCGTTCAGCGCTTTCGCACCCAGGCTGCCACCTACCACGAGGATGCGCAATGGGCCGCTTCGGCCCGCAAAGCGCGGCGCCGGCGGCTCCATGGCGAGGATTTCCGCGCGCACCGGATTGCCCGTCACGACGGCCTTGCCGGCGGCGCTGCCGAAATCGGCGGGAAAGCCGAAGCACACTTGCTGCGCCAGCGGCACCAGGGTCTTGTTCGACAACAGCAGCGCCGCGTCGGCATTGACCAGCACCAGCGGCACGCCTTTCAGGCGCGCCATCAGGCCGCCAGGCACAGTGACGTAGCCGCCCATGCCCATCACCACGTCCGGCTTGCGGCTGGCGATGAAACGGCGGATGGCAAAAAAGCTCGCCAGCATCTTGAAGCCGCCTTGAATGGTATGCGCCAAGCCCTTGCCGCGCATGCCGGAAAATGCGATGGCATCCATGGGAATGCCGCTCTTCGGCACCAGCTCCTGCTCCATGCCGTGAGTCGTGCCCAGCCAGCTCACTTCCCAGCCGCGCGCGCGCATCGTCTGCGCAATCGCCAGGCCAGGGAAAATATGGCCGCCGGTACCGGCCGCCATGATCATCAGTCTTTTCGTCGTTTTCAAGTTCGTCGCGTTGTTCATAGCCGGCCTCCCCGCATGAGGATCCGGTTTTCGTAATCGATGCGCAGCAAAATCGCCAGGCCGATACAGTTAATCAATACGCCCGTGCCGCCATAACTCATCAAGGGCAAGGTCAGGCCCTTGGTCGGCAGCAGGCCCAGGTTCACGCCCATGTTGATGAAGGTCTGCACGCCGATCCAGATGGCGATGCCTTTCGCCGTCAGTCCCGCGAAGGTCTGGTCGATGGCGATCGCCTGGCGGCCGATGTCGAACGCCCGCTTGATAATCCAGTAAAACATGCCGATCACGACCAGCACGCCCACCAGGCCCAGTTCCTCGCCGATCACGGCCAGCAAAAAGTCCGTGTGGGCTTCGGGCAGGTAATGCAGTTTTTCCACGCTGCCGCCCAATCCCACGCCAAACAGTTCGCCGCGCCCGAAGGCGATCAGCGAGTGTGTCAACTGGTAAGCCTTGTTCAGGGCATTGTCTTCCTGCCACGGGTCGAGATACGCAAAAAACCGCTCGCGGCGGAATTTCGACAGGGCGATGATGGTAACGAAAATCGCCGTCAGCATGGCGCCAATGCCGCCGAACCAGATAGCGTTGACACCACCCAGGAACAGGATACCCATGGCGATGCAGACGATCACGCCGAAGGCGCCCAGATCGGGCTCCATCAGCAGCAGCAGGCCGACGAAGCTGACGGCCAGCGCCATCGGCATGAAGCCCTTGGTCAGCTTGTGCATGTATTCCTGCTTGCGCACCGTGTAATCGGCCGCATACAGCACCATCACCACCTTCATCAGCTCGGACGGCTGCGGCCGCAGGCCCGGCAGGTTCAGCCAGCGGCGGCCGCCGTTGACCGACACGCCCAGGCCAGGTATCAGCACCATCACCAGCAGCACCAGGGTGCCGATGAACAGCCACGGCGCCATCTTTTGCCAGGTGGCGACGGGGATGCGGAACACCATCGCGCCGACGATGATCGACACGCCGATGAACAGCGCCTGGCGCACGACAAAATAATTGTTCGTGTAGGCGGCAAACTTGCGTGCATCCGACAGCGAGATCGACGCCGAATACACCATCACCATGCCCAGCAACATGAGCAGCAGGACGACCCATACCAGCGGCTTGTCATAGTCCATCATCTTCGATTGCCGCGCGCGGCTATCCAGCGGCTTGGCAGCCGAGCCGGAACCAAAGCTGAAGGGCAGTTGGAAAGCCATCAGATATCCTGTCCGTTTTCCAGGGCGATGTCGCGCACGGCGTCGACAAACACCTGCGCGCGGTGCGCATAGTTCTTGAACATGTCCAGGCTGGCGCACGCGGGCGACAGCAGTACGGCATCGCCAGCCAGCGCCAGGCTGCTGGCGCGCTTGACGGCTTCCGGCAAGGTGGCGCAGTCGACGATGTCCACGCCGGACGGTTCGAGGGCCGCGCGCAAGGCCGGGGCATCGCGTCCGATCAGCACCACGGCGCGCACGTAGCGCGATACGGGTTCGGCCAGCGGCGAGAAATCCTGCCCCTTGCCATCGCCGCCGGCGATCAGCACCAGGCGCTGTTCTGCGCCGCCAAACGCCTTGCCCAGACCGAACAGGGCCGCCACGGTCGCGCCCACATTCGTGCCCTTGCTGTCGTCGTAGTATTCAACCTCGCCCACTGCCGTGATCAGCTCCACGCGATGCGGCTCGCCCTGGTATTCGCGCAAACCATGCAGCAGCGGCGCGAATGGCAGGCCGATGGCGCGACACAGGGCCAGCGCCGCCAGCGCATTCGAGGCATTGTGCTGGCCGCGGATTTTCAGCGCGTCGGCTGGCATCAGCTTTTTCGCCATCGTCGGCACCGGTTCCGGCGCCGGATCGTTCTTCCTGCGTTTTTTCTCGATCACTTCTTCGCTGGGCACGGCTTGCGCCAGCCAGAAGATGCCACGTTCATTGACCAGGCCAAAGCTGTCGACTTCCGCCGGTTCGCCCGTGCCGAAGGTGATGGTCTCGACCAACGGGTCGGCCATGTGCATCACGGCCGCATCGTCGCGGTTCAATATGCGCACGGTCTGGTCGCCGAAGATGCGCGCCTTGTCTGCGGCGTAGGCGGCCATGTCGCCATGCCAGTCCAGATGGTCCTGCGACAGATTCAAGACCGTGGCCGCATCGGCCTGCAGGCTGAACGTCGTGTGCAACTGGAAGCTGGATAATTCCAGGATCCACGCTTGCGGCAAAGTGCTGGCGGCGGGTTCCGCCACTTCAGCTTCCACATCCACCGGCTGCGGCGCAGGCTCGGCATCGAGCACTTCGCGCAGCACGTCCAGCGCGGCCGGGCTGATATTGCCGGCCACGCGCGTGGCAAGGCCGGCGCGTTCGCACAGCAAGCCTACCAGGCTAGTGACGGTCGTCTTGCCATTCGTTCCCGTGATGGCGATAACTTTCGGCGCATAGCCGCGTTCTGCCTTCAAGGCGGCCAGCGCCTGGGCGAACAGTTCGATTTCGCCCCACACGGGGATGTTTTTCTCAGTAGCGGCCGGCGCAATCTGCGCCAGTTCGCGGCCCGGCGCGAGGCCTGGGCTGACGGCAACGAAATCGACACCGTCAAGCAAGTCGGCCGTGAAGGCGCCGGCGATGAACTGCGCCTGCGGCACGGCGGCCCGCAACGCGGCAAGGCGCTCCGGGGCCTCCCTTGTGTCAGCCACGCGCACGGTCGCACCACTGCGGGCCAGCCACAGGGCCATGGCCAGGCCTGACTCCCCGAGGCCCAGTACCAGTGCGGTTTTAGCGTCGTACATCATCAGCGCAGCTTCAAGGTGGTCAAGCCGAGCAGCACCAGCATCATGGTGATGATCCAGAAACGCACGACAACCTGCGTCTCCTTCCAGCCTTTTTGTTCAAAATGGTGATGCAATGGCGCCATCAGGAAGACGCGACGGCCAACGCCAAAGCGCTTCTTGGTGTACTTGAACCAGACGACCTGGATGATCACGGACAGCGTTTCAACCACGAAGATGCCGCCCATGATGAACAGGACGATTTCCTGGCGCACGATGACGGCGATAGTGCCCAGTGCGCCGCCCAGTGCCAGCGCGCCCACGTCGCCCATGAACACTTTCGCGGGGTGGGTGTTATACCAAAGGAAGGCCAGACCGGAACCGGCCAGCGCGCCGCAGAAGATCACCAGTTCGCCGGCGCCCGGAATGTGCGGGATGAACAGGTAGCGCGCATACGTGGCATTACCGGTCAAGTAGGCGAACAGGCCCAGGGCCGTGCCCACCATCACGGTCGGCATGATGGCCAGGCCGTCAAGTCCATCGGTGAAATTGACGGCGTTGCTGGTGCCGACGATGACGCAATACGTCAACGCGATGAAGCCCCACACACCCAGCGGATAGCTGATGGTCTTGAAGAAGGGGACGATCAGATCGGCCTTCGGCGGCAAGTCCATGGCGAAGCCCGACTGCACCCAGGCGTAGATCAGATTCCACACCTGGCCGGCATTGGGCTCGGAGATGGAGACGGAAAACGCCAGGTAAAACGCGGCGGCGATGCCGATCAGCGACTGCCAGAAGTATTTTTCGCGCGAGCGCATGCCTTCCGGATCCTGGTGCACCACCTTGCGGTAGTCGTCGGCCCAGCCGACGGCGCCAAAGCCCAAGGTGACGATCAGCACGGGCCAGATGAAACGGTTCGACAGGTCGGCCCACAGCAAGGTGGAAATGCCGATGGCGATAAGGATCAGCACACCGCCCATGGTGGGGGTGCCGTGTTTTTTCAGATGCGTTTGCGGGCCATCCGTACGCACGGCCTGGCCAACCTTCATGCGCGTGAGCATGCGGATCACGGCAGGACCGGCGCACAGGCCGATCAAGATCGCCGTCAGGGTGGCGAAGACGGCGCGGAACGTGATGAAGTTAAAGACCCGCAATGGGCCAATGTCGTCCTGGAAATAATGAGCGAGCCAGAGCAGCATGATTAGTGAGCTTCCTTGTTATTGTTGTTTGAACCAATCAAATGCTGCACGGCCCGTTCCATCTTCATGAAACGGGAGCCCTTGATTAATACTGTTGCATCCGAACGGCCGGACAAATGCGCATCGAGCGCCGCCAGCAAACCGTCGAACTGTTCGAAATACTCCACGACCGTGCCTGATTCCTGGCTCGCGGCTGCCTGTGCCGGATTGACCAGATGGCGCGCCAGACCGCCCGTCGCCAGCACGTGTTCGATGCCTTTGGCGGCGGCGTAGGCGCCGATCTCTTCGTGGAACTGCTGCCCCTGCGTGCCGACTTCACCCATCTCGCCCAGCACCAGGATGCGCGGTGCCGCGGCCTGCGCCAGCACATCGATGGCCGCGCGCGCCGAATCCGGATTGGCGTTATACGTGTCGTCGATGATGGTGGCGCCATTGGCGGCGCGTTTTTTCTGCAGCCGGCCGTTCACGGGAGAAAACGCCTCCAGGCCCTGCTTGATATGTTCTGGCGCGATGCCGACGCCGATAGCGCATGCCACTGCCGCCAGCGCATTGCGCACATTGTGTTCGCCTGCCGCCTGCAAGCCCACGAAGAACTGGCGCAAGCCGCCGTCCTGTGCGCGCACGCTGACGAACAGGTCGCTGCCAAAATCCTCGGCCGCGCGGTGCGTGCAGCTGACATCCGCCTCTTTCGACAGGCCGAAGGTGATGACGGCGCGCGCGCCGGCCAGTTCGCGCCACACGGGCGTAAACTCATCGCCATGCGGGAAGACGGCCACGCCGTCATGCGCCAGGGCCGCCAGCGCGGCGCCGTTCTCGCGTGCCACCGCTTCCACCGTGTGCATGAATTCCTGATGCTCGCGCTGCGCATTGTTGACCATCGCCAGGGTTGGCGTGGCAATCGCCGCCAGGCGCGCAATCTCGCCAGGGTGGTTCATGCCCATCTCGATGACGGCTGCCTTATGCTGTTCGCTCAGGCGGAACAGGGTCAGGGGCACGCCGATCTCGTTATTCAGGTTGCCGCGCGTGGCCAGCCGGCCCTCTTCGCCAAAGGCTGCCGCCAGGATGGATGAAATCATCTCCTTGACTGTGGTCTTGCCATTGCTGCCGGTGACGCCGATGACGGGTAAATTGAAACGGCAGCGCCAGTGGTTGGCGATGCGACCCAGCGCGGCCAGGGTATCGGCGACCACGATGGCTGGCACCTTGTCGCTGTCCCAGCCCGCCGGCAGGCGCTCGACCACCACGGCGGCGACGCCGCGCGCGGCCACCTGGTCGAGGAAATCGTGGGCGTCGAAACTCTCGCCACGCAGGGCCACGAACAGCGAACCGGCTGGGGCGCTGCGGCTGTCGGTGGACACACCGTCAAAAACGGCGTCGCCCGTCAGCTGTGCGCCGTCCAGCGACGGCATCAATTCAGTCAGGCTTGCGTGCATCAGGCTATCCATCAATTCGTCCTCATCATCGTCAGGCGCGCGGACAGGGCCAGCTGCGCATGGTCGGCATCGGAGAACGGCAGTTTCTTGCCCTTGATTTCCTGGTACGGCTCATGGCCCTTGCCCGCCAACAGGATCACGTCCGGCTTGGCCGCGTGCTTAATGGCCGACAAAATGGCCCCGGCGCGGTCTTCGATGGCTTGCGGCTGCGGACCGTCGGCACGCATGCCGGCGACGATCTGCGCGATGATGGCATGCGGGTCTTCGCTGCGCGGATTGTCGCTGGTGACCAGCACGTGATCGGCCAGCTGCGCGATGGCGCCCATCTGCGGACGCTTGCCCGGATCGCGGTCGCCGCCGCAGCCGAACACGCACCACAGCTGGCCGCCCCGCTCCTGCGCCACCTGGCGCAAGGCAGCCAGGGTTTTTTCCAGCGCGTCAGGCGTATGCGCGTAATCGATGACGACCATCGGCGCTTCCTGGCCGCCCACCTGCTGCATGCGGCCCGGGGCCGGCTGCAGGGATTCGATGCCGTCGATGGCGGCGCGCAGACCGGTTCCGTGCGCCAGCAAGGCGCCCAGCACGGCCAGCGCGTTGCTGATATTGAAGTGGCCCACCAGCTGCGTCTTGATCAGCGCAACGCCCAGCGCGCATTCCAGATGGAAGTCGGTGCCGGCATTACGGCTGCGGAACTGGCTGGCGCGCAGCATCAGCACACCCGGCAAATCGGGCAAGGCGGCCGCATCCTGCAGGGTATAGCCGATGACCGGATACTCGCCTGCCAGCTTGCCGTCCACATGGCGGACCAGGCGCAAGCCCATGGGGTCGTCCAGGTTGATAACGGCCGTTTTCAGGCCGGGCCAGTCGAACAGCTTGACCTTGGCCGCCTCGTAGGCAGCCATGTCGCCATGGTAGTCGAGGTGGTCGCGCGTCAAATTGGTAAACATGGCGACATCGAAATGCATGCCGGCCGCGCGGTCCTGGTCCAGGCCGATCGACGACACTTCGATGGCGACGGCCTTGGCGCCGGCGTCGCGCATGGCGGCGAGTTTGCGCGCCAGCAGCACGGCGTCCGGCGTGGTGTAGCCGGTCACGTCGAATTCGATGGCGCCGCGCGGCTTGCACAGGCCTACGCCCAAGGTGCCGATGACGGACGACGTTTCGCCCAGGCGCGCCAGGGCTTGCGCCAGCCACAGCGCGCACGAGGTCTTGCCATTCGTGCCCGTCACGCCGGCGCTGAACATGGCGCTGTCGGGCATGTCGTAAACAGCATGCGCCACGGGGCCGGCCACGCGTTTCAGGTCGCTGACCAGCAGGTGCGGCACGCTCCATGCGGCGTTCCATTCAACGGCGTCGTGCACGATGGCGGCGGCGCCCTGCTCGATGGCCGCTTCGATGAAATGCGTGGCGCCCGCGTAGGCGAAGAACACGTCGCCGCGCTGCACGCGGCGCGAATCGGACGTCAGCTGCCCGGACGGGGCAGCCGTTTTGATCCACAAACTGATGTCTTGTATGGTCATGAGTGACTTCACATGGCCTCCGGGCCGGCATTGGCCGGGACCACGATTTCGGTAACGGAGGAATCGGGCGGTACGTTCATCGCGCGCAGCGCGTTGGTCGCAATCGCCGCGAAAGCGGGAGCGGCAACCTGGCCACCATAGTGGGCAGGGCCGGTCGGTTCATCGATCATCACGGCAATGATGAAGCGCGGTGCCGACATCGGCACCATGCCCACGAACGAGCCGATATATTTGCGCGGCATCGCATAGCGGCCGTTTTCCACTTTATAGGCGGTACCCGTCTTGCCGCCCACGCGGTAGCCGGCGACCTGGGCGCGCTTGGCCGAGCCGTGCGCGCCGGAGACCACAAGTTCGAGCATGGCGCGCATTTCGGCGGCCGTCTTCGGCTTGATCACTTGCTGGCCCACGGGCAGTTCATTGACCTTCTGGAACGACAGGGGAATCGTATCGCCGTCGCGCGCGAACATCATGTACGAGCGCGCCAGCTGGATCAGCGAGACGGAAATGCCGTTACCGTAGCTCATGGTCGCCTGTTCCACCGGGCGCCACGACTTATACGGACGCACGCGGCCGGCCACGGCGCCGGGGAAGCCCCATTTCGGCTGCTGACCGAAGCCCACCTTGGTAAACATTTCCCACATTTCCTGCGACGGCATGCCCAGCGCGATCTTCGAGGTGCCGATGTTCGACGACATCTCGATGATTTCGGAGACATTGATCACGCCGTGCGGCTTGGTGTCGGTGATCGTGCGGTCGGCGATGGTATAGCGGCCCGGCCCAGTGTCGATCAGGGTGCCCGGCTTGACGCGGCCCGTGTCGAGCGCCAGCGAGACCGTGATCGGTTTCAGGGTCGAACCCGGCTCAAAAGTATCGGTCATGACGCGGTTGCGCAGCTGCTGGCCCGTGAGCTTGCGGCGGTCGTTCGGGTCGTAGCTGGGGTAATTGGCCAGGGCCAGCACTTCGCCCGTGTGCACGTCGAGCACCACGGCGCCGCCGGCCTTGGCATTGAATTTTTCCACCGCTTCCTTCAACTGCGTGAAGGCGATGTACTGGATCTTGCTGTCGACGGACAGGGTCAGATCCTTGCCATCGTGCGGTTCGTGGATGAAGCCGATGTCTTCGACGATGTGGCCCAGGCGGTCCTTGATCACACGGCGGCTGCCGGTAGTGCCGACGAGGGTCTTCTGCTGCGCCAGCTCCATGCTTTCCTGGCCCACGTCTTCCACGTTGGTAAAGCCCACCACGTGGGTCATCACTTCGCCCTGTGGATAAAAGCGCTTGTATTCCTTGCGCTCGTCGATGCCGTCGATGCCCAGCTTGGAAATCTTGTCGGCCACGTCCATCTCGACCTGGCGTTTCAGGTAAACGAAGCTGCGGTCCGAATCGAGCTTCTTGCGCAATTCGTTGACGTTCATTTCCAGCAGGCCGGCCAGCGCATTGATTTTC
Organism: Janthinobacterium sp. SUN120; assembly: GCF_030397735.1. NCBI lineage: Bacteria > Pseudomonadati > Pseudomonadota > Betaproteobacteria > Burkholderiales > Oxalobacteraceae > Janthinobacterium > Janthinobacterium sp. SUN120. Next base: position 48,556 of record NZ_JAPUBW010000007.1, read on the forward strand.
TCGGGCGACGCCTGCAGCACGTCGTCGGGAATCGCCCAGATGGCTTTCACAGGGACGGACGAAGCGAGCACCTGGCCATTGCGGTCGGTGATCTTGCCGCGCGTGGCCGGCAATTCCAGCGTGCGCTCATAACGCGCCTTGCCCTGCTTTTGCAGGAACTGGGTCGAGACGCCCTGCAGCCACAGCGCGCGTGCGCCCAGGCCGGCGAAAGCGAAGAACAGCAGGAACAGAACGACGCGCGAACGCCAGACGGGCAGGCGCACCGCCAGTACGGGGTTCTTCGAGAATGGCACGCCTTTCGATGCCGCCACCCGGCCGTTGCTGTTACCGCCCAACTTCATTATTCGCCCTCCGTCAGGTATTGCGTACGCGCCGCCGTCAGCGGCGTCATGCTCAGGTCGCGCCGCGCGATCGATTCGATGCGTTCATGCTTGCCCAAAGTGGACTGGTCCAGCTGCAGCTGCGCCCAGTCAATGTCGAGCTGGCGCGACAGCGCTTGCGCGCGCTCCAGGTCGATCAGCAGGTGGCGCGACTGGTATTGCGCGTTCACCAGCGACAGGCCGCAGCACACCAGCAGGGCCGACAGCACGACACACAGCTTGCCAGTCATCGGGCGCCGCCGTTTGCAGGGGCGGCCAGCGGCAGGCGCTGCGCCACGCGCATCACGGCCGAACGCGAACGGGGGTTGCCCTCGATCTCGGCGTCGGACGGCTTCATCTTCGAAATCAGCTTCATTTCCGGCTGCGGCAAGTCCACCGCGCGGATCGGCAGGCGGCGGTCAGGCTGCTCCACGTTCGCCTTCGAGGCGAAGAAGCGCTTGACCATGCGGTCTTCCAGCGAATGGAAACTGATCACGGCCATGCGCGCGCCGGGCGCCAGGCAGGCGTACGCCTGGTTCAGACCGATCTCGAGATCCTCGAGCTCTTTGTTAATGAAAATGCGTATGGCCTGAAAGGTGCGGGTAGCGGGGTCCTTACCCTTCTCGCGGGTCTTGACGGCGCCTGCCACGATGCCGGCAAGCTGTCGTGTGCTTGAAATTGGCTGGACTGCCCGGCCAGCAACAATCGCCTTTGCAATCTGAAAAGCAAACCGTTCTTCCCCATAATCGCGTATCACTTTCTCTAAATTCTGCTCGGTTTCCACCGCCAGCCATTCGGCCGCGGAGATGCCGCGCGTAGTATCCATGCGCATGTCCAGCGGTCCGTCGTTGCGGAAGCTGAAACCGCGCGCCGCGTCGTCAACCTGCGGCGACGAGATGCCCAGGTCGAGCAGGATGCCGTCCACCTGCTGCACGCCGCGTTCGGCCAGGCTGGCCGTCATGGTGGCAAAGCTGTCGTGGACGATTTCAAAGCGGGGGTCGCCGATCTGTTCGGCCGTGGCGATCGCCTGCAAGTCCTTGTCGAAGCCGATCAGGCGCGCGTCGGAGGCCAGGCGCGACAAAATCAGGCGGCTATGGCCGCCGCGGCCAAACGTGCCGTCGACGTAAACGCCGTGCGCGCGGTCGCCCGACAGGTCGAGCGCATCGACCGCTTCATCGAGCAGCACCGTGCGATGCTGAAATTCCGGCACCGTGAGTTGTGTCATTACGGAGCCTTAGAAAGAAAAATTGGAAAGTACATCGGGGGTGCCGGCATCGATCGCCTGCTGTTCTTTGTCGGCCAACTTGGCGGCATCCCATATTTCAAAGTGGCTGCCCATGCCGATCATCATGACTTCGCGCGCCAGCCCGACGGCGTTGCGCAATTCAGGCGAGATCAGCACGCGGCCGGCCGAGTCCAGCTCGACATCGACGGCGTTGCCGAGGAAGATGCGCTGCCAGGCGCGCGCCGACATGGGCCAGGCGGCGATTTGCTGGCGGTGGCTTTCCCACACGGGACGGGGGAAAAACAGCAGGCAGCCATCGGGGTGTTTGGTCAGGGTCAAGCGGCCTTCGCATTGAATCGCCAGCGCGTCACGGTGCTTGGCAGGGATAGACATCCTGCCTTTGGCATCGAGATTGATTGCGGACGCGCCTTGAAACACGGAAGACCTTTTTTGAGCTTGGGTTGCGACGCTTGCGCATCATGATGAAAAGGGAAAATTTCCCACAAAAACACACTTTTTCACACAGTTGCCCACTTTAGAGGAAGCAAAGATAGTGGTCAAGCGGTTTCCGATTGGCAAAACAGGAATTTTATTAATGAAATTAAGGACTTAGCGCATATCGTTGAAGGAGTCTCAAATAAAAATATATCGATAAATTAGATACTTATGAAAGATAGTGAATGTGCTACCTCATCTGCACACATGTGTTTTCCTACCGTAAACATCGAAAAAAACGAAATCGAAAAATTGAATTTTTTACAGTTAGTTGACACATGACAATAATTTCGTCATCCAGACACAACAGCAATCAGCCGCAACGTAAGACTTGGTTTAAAGCAAAAAATAATCGTCCACGGCGCGTATCGGCCCTGTTTTCAGGGGTTGGCCTGACGCAGGAAAACTATTTTTGCAATGCAGCAATTAATTGTAGATAAGAAACTTTAACCAATTATTCACTTTTAGTTGTATATACAACTTTATCTTAAGTGCTATACTTTTAGAAACAAAAAAAGCCCCGTTGCGGGGGCTTTTGCGTGGCGCGCAGCAGGAAAAGCCGCCGCTGCCGAGGTGCTCCCTGGCAGGCCAGGGAACGGAATTCAAGTGAAGCAGGCCGGTAGGCCGGATTTTGTTACGGCGCCTTCCCTTGCAGGTCGGCGCTATGACAGTCATTCCTCTAGGCGCCAGATTACTCGGGCGCTCAAGCTTTCTACCCGCACGCTCCGCGAGCAGCATCATCGCGTGCCTATTTGAAATTGCACCAGGTGGAGGTTACCGCGTTTCACCGTAACTTAATACGCTCGTCTCTGTGGCCCTATTCCTCGCCTTATACCTTGCGGCTTTCGACGGACGGCCGTTAACCGTCACCCCGCTCTATGGAGTCCGGACCTTCCTCCCGCCAGCGCATTGCTGCGCCGGCCAGCGACTGTCTGGCCTGCTTCACCCGCCATTGTACCGCGCCGCAGCATGTTTCTGCAAAAGCGCGCCGCACCAGCCGGGGGATTGTGTAATTCGGTGTCGCCATTTCAAAAGCCGGGCCAAATCGGCTCACATAGAATGAGGCAAGCTGCTTGCATGCAGGCGCATGCGCACCGCTTGCCCCATTTCTTTGCCACCCACTAGAATATAAAGAGCCGAACATGACGCAACAATCCCGTACCGGCGGCCAGATCCTGGTCGATGCCCTGCAGATCCACGGTGTCGACACCGCCTTTGGCGTGCCTGGCGAAAGCTACCTCGACGTGCTCGACGCCCTGCACGACTCGGGCATCCGCTTCATCATCAACCGCCAGGAAGGCGGCGCCGCCTTCATGGCCGAAGCCTATGGCAAGCTGACGGGCAAGCCGGGCATCTGCTTCGTCACGCGCGGACCGGGCGCCACCAACGCCTCGATCGGCGTGCACACGGCCTACCAGGATTCCACGCCAATGATCCTGTTCATCGGCCAGGTGGGCAATGATTTCGTCGACCGCGAAGCGTTCCAGGAAATCGACTACCGCCGCATGTACGGCCAGATGGCCAAGTGGGTGGCGCAGATCGACCGCGCCGAGCGCATCCCCGAATACCTGGCGCGCGCCTTCCAGGTGGCCACCAGCGGGCGTCCCGGCCCCGTCGTGCTGGCCTTGCCGGAGGACATGCTCATTTCGCTGGCCACGGTGGCCGACACGCGCGCCTACCAGCCGGTGCAGGCAGCGCCATCGGACGCCCAGCTGCAGCAGCTGCGCAGCATGCTGACCACCGCGAAACAGCCGCTGGTCTTGCTGGGCGGCACCACCTGGACGCCGCAAGCGTGCGCCGACCTGCAACAGTTCGCGGAAAGCAATCACCTGCCCGTCGCCTGCGCCTTCCGTTTCCAGGACTTGCTCGACAATGCCCACCCGAACTACATCGGCGACGTCGGCATCGGCATCAACCCGAAACTGGCCGCGCGCGTGAAAAATGCCGATCTGGTCATCGCCATCGGCCCCCGCCTGGGCGAAATGACGACGGGCGGCTATACCCTGTTCGACTCGCCCGTGCCGCGCCAGCGCCTGGTGCACATCCATACGGATGCCGAGGAACTGGGCAGCGTTTACCAGGCCGAACTGATGATCAACAGCGGCATGCCGCAAGTGTGCGCCATGCTGGCCGCCATGGCACCCGTCGATGCTGCCGCATGGAAACATACGCCGGCCGAAGCGAAAGCCGAGCTGGCCGCCTACCAAGAGCGCCCGCCCATCTTCCAGGATGGCCAGGCGCCGCTGGACCTGTGGCAAGTGACACAAGAGATCATGGCGCAGGCGCCTCTCGATACCATCCTGACGAACGGCGCCGGCAATTACGCCTCGTGGGCGCACCGTTTTTACCGCTACGGCGGCATGCGCACCCAGCTGGCGCCGACCAATGGCGCCATGGGCTACGGCGTGCCGTCGGGCGTAGCGGCGAAGATCGTGCACCCCGAGCGCACCGTGATCACCTTCGCCGGCGACGGCGAATACATGATGAATGGCCAGGAATTGGCCACCGCCGTGCAATACCAGGCGGGCGTGGTCATCATCGTCTTCAATAACCAGATGTTCGGCACCATCCGCATGCACCAGGAACGCGATTACCCGGGCCGGGTGTCGGGCACGACCCTGCACAACCCGGATTTTGCGGCGCTGGCGCAAGCGTATGGCGCGCATGGCGAAGTGGTGGCTACGACAGAAGAGTTCGCCCCTGCCCTGCAGCGGGCGCTGGCACACGCCAAGGCCAACAACTTGCCGGCCTTGATCGAGCTGCGCTACGACGGCAACCTGATCACGCCAAATGCGACGCTCGCCACCATCCGCGCCACGGCGGAAAAGGCGCAAGCGGCCAAATAAGCCCCTTGCAGCGCTGAAAATAACAAAGGCCCGGTCGATACCGGGCCTTTTTCTTTTTCACAGCAGCAATCGCTCAGGCGGCGGGCACTGGCGCGCTTTCCTCGGCAGGCACTGCCTCGGCGGGCGCCTGCGGCATCGGCGGGCATGGCGTGCAGTTTTTCAAAGGGCGGCCGAAATCGCGCACGCGGCTCAGTTTCATGGGCATGCGCACGTTGCCGCCGCAATAATCGCCTTCCAGGGTCAGGGTCTGGCCGTCCTTGGAAAACTTACCGACGATGGTGCGCTCTTCGCTGTCGGCGCCGGCGATGGTGAAGTCGAAGGCGCCCGTGGCGGCGTCCAGGTTGACGTCGTTGGCGACGATGGGCCAGCTCAGGGCGCCTGCCGTGAATTCATAGATGACGGAATCGGCCTCGGCGAAGCGGTGCAGGGTCACGCGCTGGCCGCCGATTTCGCCGCTATCCTTTTGCAGGCACAGGTCGGAATAGACGGCCACGCCATAGCGCTCCAGTCCGGCCGGCTTCTTGCCCTTGACGGCAGCGACAGCGGCGCCTGTGGCGCCAGCGAACAGCAGCGCGGCCAGCAAGGCGGCCAGGCGCGGCGATGTGTGTGGATACATGGCATTCCTTTACTTGAGTAACGGCGCCATTATAACTGGCGCCGCACATGCAAAAACGCGCCGCCAGGACTAGCCTGGAGACGCGTTTCCTTGCTTATCAGCATCCCCGAAGGGATGCTGGCAGCGGTACTAAGCTTCGCTTGCGCGAATATTAGAACGAGTGACGAACACCAACGTTGAAGGCTTTGTCGCCCGTACCAACATTGCTGTTGTTACCAACGGTGTAGCCTGCGCCGTTTTTGTTCTTGATCTTGGCGTACGAAGCGTAGGTGCTCGTGCGCTTCGACAGAGCGTAGGAGTAACCCACTGCCCATTGATCAGCATCAGCGTTCGTAGCAGCTTTGTCGTTCGTGCGGATGAACGAAGCCATTACGGTGCCAGCTGGGCCAACAGGTACGGTTGCGCCAACCAGGATGTTGTTGCTGTCGTTGCTGTAAGCAGCGGTGTTGTAGTTGAACGAGTTGGCGGTCGAGAACGTGCCGTCTGCGTTTTCCTTGGCGTTGTTCGCTACAGCGCTGTTGTCGCCTTTGTTCACGCCATATGCGACGTAAGCTTTAGCAACTGCGAAGTCGTAGTTAGCTGCAGCCAACCAGTTACGTGCGCTACCTTTGTTGCTGGTAGCGGATTCGTTGCTGGTGGTGTTGTAGGCCAGACGCGCGTTCAGAGGACCGTTCGAGTAGCCAGCCGACGCACCGATTTGACGGCCGTATTTGTTCGACTCAGCTTTTTCGCCGAAGGTGTAAGCCACGTCAGCGTCAAAGCCGTTGAAGTTTGGCGAGGTGTACAGCACGGTGTTGCTGGTGCGGGTCAGTGCTTTCGATGGGAACAGGTTCTTGGCGGAACCAGCGTAGCCCACTGCGAATGGATCAGCAACTTTCGACAGGGTGTTGTACCAAGGCGTGTATTGACGACCCAGGGTCAGGGTACCGGTCGTTTTGCTGCTCAGACCAACGTACGATTGACGGCCGAACAGGGCTTCGTTTTTACCTTGCGCGCCGGTGTCAACGCCGAAACCAGCTTCCAGAACGAACAGAGCCGACAGGCCGCTGCCCAGATCTTCGGTGCCTTTGAAGCCCAGACGGGAAGCCGAAGCAACGCCGCTGTCCAGTTTGTTAACGTTGCCGTTAACACCGCCGCGCTCGCTGACGAAACCAGCGTCAACGGTACCGTAGATAACAACGCTCGATTGAGCTTGGGCTACGCCAGTTGCTGCTGCCAGAACTGCCAGGGTGATCAGAGTTTTTTTCATTGCGATTTCCTTTAATTTTGAAGCAAAAAGTAATACAGCCTATGCATCTCGAGCTGCGCTCTAACAGAGCGCTTTTTATGAGTGAGGGCAAGGTCTCCACCTGCCACATTGCTGTTCCGGTCAGGGGAACAATTCACATCGGTATCGGCACGCTATTGCACCGATAAGCTTGAAGGCTGCAGAGCGACCGTATTTTCATGCGCCGGTTCGGTGCTCAAAGGGCACCGGAAGCGGCACTATAACGACCGTTTCACATTCCATCAAGTTCCAACATGTTACTTCCGGTACCAGGCCGAGGGCTTTTTCAGGCATCCCGACCATCGCCAACCGTACTACGCGACAGAGCCAGTGCCCCTTGCCAACCAATGCATTGGCCTGATTGACCATTCCATCATAGCGCATGCCTTGTCGACACCCGTTGTATTAGTGCAACAGTATCAGGCGTGTGATTAAAACGTCAACATGCTTTACCCATCATTTGCCCTGCATGATTTACGCGACAAAGCGCACAATTTGTCAGGCGATAATGGATAAACGGGACGAAGCATACACGGCATCGCCAATGTTTGCTGCCGGATGCCCGAAAACGGGAAATAAGACGCCCTGTTTTGGTGCGTTGCCGCATTATTCAGGGGCGTAGACGCGATTTTCGACGTCGGCGCGCGCGTCAGGAAAATAGGCAGAGTATCAACACAATTACTGACTTTCCGGTAATTTAAATTGCTCACATAGAAATGTTTTCCATGTTTTTCGGCACGCGCGCCGGGTGCCCGCTTGGAACGGATGAGGACGACTCTTGCTTGCAAATTCCGCATCAGTTGAAACAATTTCTTACAATGTTGCCTTCTCAATATTTTGACATATTTGTGTCTAAAAAACGACACATTGACCGAAATCAAGTTTTTACCAGCCCAATTCCACACAATTTACTTTTTCTTTTTCGCATTTTTTGCTTAAAAGCATCAGAAAATACGCTCAGTGTCGGCTTGCGCGCCGGAGCATGCGCATGAAAGGGCCCAGCACAGGCAGCTTTTCATACAATTCTTCCGCCGCATCCCAATAATCGCGGTGCAATACCACCCGCCCCAGCCCGTCGAAACGCACATGTGTTGCCCCACGGATACATTGTTCGCCAGATACCAGGCGCTTCATGCGAAAGTGAAACTCCCACGTCAGGAACGCCTGTTCCCCCTGTCCCAGGCTTTCCAGCACGACAAACCGGGGCGCATCGACTTGCACGAACATGTGCTCGAAGATGGCCAGGATGGCGGCATGCCCCACCACCTCGTTGAACGGATCCTTGAAACGGGCGTCTGGCGCGTACACGGCACCCAGCTGGGCCAGACTCTCCAGGCTCAGGTGCTCGTAAAACGCCACCAGGCGCGCCAGCGCGCCTTCCATGGTTGCGCTCATAAGCCCGTCACCTTGCGGATCAGCCAAAAATAGGCGCGGTACGGCAACAGCCGCGCCAGGCGCATGGCATTGGTAAAGCGTTTCGGAAAGTGGATGTGGAATTGCCCCCGCTCGATGCCGTCGAGCATGGCGGCGGCCGCGTCCTGCGCCGTCATCAGGGCCGGCATGGTGAAATCATTGTTCGCCGTCAAAGGCGTAGCGACAAAACCAGGGTTGATTTGATACACATCAATCCCACGCGGATGCAAGTCCAGGTACAGCGATTCCGTCAGGTTGATCAGCGCCGCCTTGCTGGCGCCATACGCGAGCGCCTTGGGCAAGCCGCCATAGCCGGCCACCGAGCCGACGATGCCGATGCCGCCGCTACCCTGGCGCAACAGCCACGGCAAGGCTGGCTCCAGGCAATTGAAGACGCCGCCCACGTTCAGGGCCAGCAAGCCCTGGGCCGCCTCAAGGTCGAAGCTATCGGCGCGCATGGCCTGATAGCCGCCAGCGACCACCAATATCAGGTCGATATGCGTCCACTGCTGCTGCAATTGCACGCAGACGGCCCGCACTTGCGCATGCTGCGTGATATCGAGCGGCAAGGCCTGCGCCAGCGGCTGTCCCTCGCACAGCTGTTCCAGGCTGGCGCGATGGCGCGCCGACAAGGCCACGCACGCGCCCTGCTCCAGCAGCAAGGTGGCGCACGCGGCGCCGATGCCGCTGGACGCGCCGATGATCCACACGCGCTTGCCGGCCCAATTGCTGATCTTGCGATTCATGGGGTCGCCCCTGGACGCTTGCTGAACGATAAGGTGACGGCGCCCAGGCTGAAGCCGAACTTGCTCATGGCGGCACGGTTGAGCATGACCTTGTCATCCATCAAGAACATCCAGTCCTCGAAATCGACGTGGTAGACCGTGCCATCGACGGGCAGCGCCAGCACGTATTGCCAGCGCAGCGCATTGCCCGCCACTTCGCCGATGGCTTCCCCGATCACGTCGGGCGCCGTGCCGATGAAGCGCCCGGGCGCCGTCTTGCGCAAGGTCCACACGCGCCGTTGCCGGCTGCCGTCCGCATACGTGAAATCCTCGTCCAGGGTCCCCGTCTCGCCCACCCAGCTGGCCCGCATCACCACGGTGAAACGTTTCACCACCTTGCCGGAACGGTCCTGGAAGATGCCGTGGGCATCGAGCGTGCCGTTGAAATACTGTTGCAGATCCAGTATGGGCAATTCCTGCGCGTACGTGGCCGGCGTGGGCGGCGTGGAACAGGCGGCCAGCGCCAGCAGCAAGGCGGCCAGTGGCAGGCAACGTTTGCAATAAGTCATGAAGCGCATGCGCGATTCTCCCGATGGTCACTATATATATGTTGTAGCGGCGCGCGCCACAGCAATAGCGCCGCCAGCAGTTTCAAAACACAGGGCAGCAAGGCGTAAGCGGCAGACAGGGCCGGCAAGCCGCCACTGCCGCTGCCCGGCACATAGCCGAGCCAGGCCAGCAGGGGCAAGGCGATGCCGGCCGCCAGCGCCAGGCTCATCTGCACACCCCAGTTCCACCAGCCGAAATACGCCGCTTCGTGCCGCCCGGCATGGCCGGCCGCGCCGATCAACCCTGCCAGCAGGGCCGGCGGCAAGGCCAGGTCGGCGCCCAGCGCCAGGCCCGACAGCAGGCAGATGGCGGCAAAACCCCAGGCGGCGCCCTCGCCCAGGCCATACGCCCAGACAAACACGCTGGCGGCCAGCAGCATGGCGCCGCCCCAGGCGCGCGCTTCGCCAAAGCGGCGCGCCAGGGCCACCCACACGGGCATCGAGGCGGCCGCCGCGCAAAAGTAGACGATCAGAAACGGTCCCGCGTATTGGCCCAGGCGCAAGTAGTCGGTGGCAAAGAACAGGAACAGGGTGGCGGGAATGGCGGCAGCCACGCCATTGACGAGCAGGACGGCAAACAGCCAGCGAAACGCGCGCTGGCGAAATGGCAGGCGCCAGGCGCCAGCGGGCAGCGCCGCCGTGCCTTGGCGCAAGACCGGACGCGGCGCGCGCGCCAGCAGCAACGCACCCGCCGCCAGCAGGCAGCCGGCAAAGGCCAGCGACAGACCGTCATAGCCGAGCATGGACGTCAGCCCCGCCGCCAGGATCACGCCGAGCAAGCCGCAACCCTCGCGCACGGCCGTCACCCGCGCCCGCTGCGCGCGCGCCTGGCTCAAGGCCGCGCCCCAGCTCTGATGCGCGATGCCGGCCAGGCCATAGGCGGCGTACACGAGCAGCAAGGCAGCCAGGAACCAGGCCAGGGTGGCCGCTTGCGGCATGGCCGGCGGATGGAACAGGGCACCAAAGCCCAGCAACAGCAAGGGCAGAGATGCACCAACCAGCATGGCATAGCTGCGCCCGCCCCGCGCCATCCAGGCGCCGAGGGCCGGGTCGATGAAGGCGGCGGCAATGCGCGCCGCCAGCAGCACTGCGCCGATTTGCGCCAGGTCAAGGCTGCTGCGCTGCGCATAAAACGGCGCCACATATATATAGATGGGCAGCGCCAGCATGGCCAGCGGCAAGCCGAACAGGCCATAACTGAACAAGGCCGGCAAGCTCAAGGCGCTGGCCCCGGCATTCATGGCAGCGGCGCCGCATTCTGCAGCAAGGCGGCGCGCAGCTTCGGCGCCGTGCTCGACGGCGACAGCCAGATGGCGAAGAAGGCGCGCGCGAAGTCGCCATCGTTCACGTCGGCCAGCACCTTGCCATCGAGATAAAAGCGCACGCCGGGCGCGATGCCGGCCCGGTAGGCGCCCGCGATGCGCTGGTCTTCCTTGACGTCAGGAAAGATGCGCTGCATGGTGGCCAGCCACGCCAGGCGCTGCTCCGGCGTGCCGGCGCCGATTTTCTGCATCTGTTCATAACTGGCTTCGGCGATCTTCTTGCCGTCGAACGAGCGCGCGTAGCGCAATTCCAGCACGAAGGGCGCCGTTGCCGATGCCGCGCCCTGGTAACCGTTCGCGCCCACCCAAAGTTGCGCCCGATAAATACGCATGCCGAACCATGTGTATTCGCCCTCCCCCGCCAGACGGGCTTCGGGCACATCGGCCGCGATAAAGGCCGGCGGCGCGGCCGCGGCGCCTAACATGGTCAACGACAGCAAAGCGGCGACGAGCAGCTGGCGCATCATCACTCCTTGATCAGGGTAAATTGCATCACATCCGTGTTGTGCGCCTGGAAGGCAGCCTCGCAATACGCGAGGTAAAACTCCCAGGTGAGCAGGAAACGGCCGTCGAAACCCTGCTTTTCCAGCGCCGTGCGCTGGGCCAGGAAGCTGGCGCGCCACTGGCGCAAGGTTTCCGCGTAATCGAGGCCAAAGCTGAAGGCGTCTTCCACGCGCAAGCCCTGCGCCTCGGCGGCGCGGCGGAATTCGGCCGGCGAGGGCAGCATGCCGCCCGGGAAAATGTACTGTTGAATAAAATCCGTGCTCTTGCTGTAGCGCTCGAACAAGTCGTCGGCAATGACGATGGTCTGGATGCAGGCGCGTCCGCCCGGCTTCAGGTTGCGCGCCACGCATGCGAAATAGCCGGGCCAGTAGCTTTGTCCCACGGCTTCGAACATCTCGATCGAGGCGATGGCGTCGTACTGGCCTGCGCTGTCGCGGTAATCGCACAGCTGCAAGTCGGCCTGCCCCGCCAGACCCGCGTCCTGCAGGCGCTGGCGCGCATAGGCGAGCTGTTCGGTCGACAAGGTCAGGCCCGTCACGTGCGCGCCGCAGTCGCGCGCCGCCGCTTCCGCAAAGCCGCCCCAGCCGCAACCGATTTCCAGCACGCGTGCGCCCGGCTGCAGTTGCAACTGGTCTGCGATGCGCGCGTATTTCGCCCCTTGCGCCTGCTCCAGGCTGGCGCCTTCGGTGAACAGGGCGCTCGAGTACGTCATCGACGGGTCCAGCCACAGCTGATAGAAGGCGTTGCCGATGTCGTAATGAGCGTGGATATTCTTCTTGCTGCCCGCGCGCGAATTGCGGTTGAGCAAATGCCGGACCTTGTAGATGAGGTTGCCCCACCAGTTGCCATAGATCAATGACTCGATGTGCGCGCGGTTGCGTATCATCAACTCGATCAAGCCCGGCAAATTGTCCGTGCGCCAGTCGCCGGCGATAAACGTTTCCGCAAAGCCGATGTCACCCGAGCGCAGGACGGCCGCACACAGGCGCCAGTTGTGCAAGTCCAGGGTGACGGGATGGCTGCCATCGCCGTACAGCAAGATGCTGCCGTCGGGCGTCCGCAGGCGCAGCGCGCCGTATTGCAATTTTTCCAGCAGGCGCACGATCATGCGCCCGGCAGCGGGCATGTCCACGTGCGCATGCCCATGCAAGGGAGTGGAACTGCTGCGCGCATGCAGGCCGGTCGGCAGGGAATCGGAGCTCATCGGGACACCTTTTCTTGTGGAGGGTGGGGTTTGCTGAAAAACGGCACGCGGCGCAGCCACAGGCGCAAGGCTTGCCAATGGATGCGCGCCATCACGCCGAACGTCATCAGGGGATAGCGCAGCAAGGCCCAGGCGATGGCGCCATCGCGCAGCGGCTGCGCCGTGCCGGACAAGCTCGTCTGCAGCAGCGGACCGTCGAGGTCGTCGTAATCGACCCGGGCCAGGTGGCGCTCGCCATCCTGGTCGTTGTTGCGCAGGAAACGGAAGCGGTACTGGCCTTCCACCTTGCAAAACGGCGACACGTGAAAGATTTTCTTGGCGACCAGTTCGCTGCCATACGCGATGGCGCCGCCCCGCTCGAGCAAGTACAGGTGGCGCTCGCCAAAGGTATTGCGCACGTCGCAGAGCACGGCCCGCAGCGCGCCGTCAAGCCCGTGACAAAACCAGAAACTGACGGGATTAAAGACATAGCCGAACATGCGCGGCATGGTTTGCAGCCAGATTTCGCCGCCCGCGTCGACCACGCCATGCTGGCGCAGCAAGCCGTCGATCCAGTCCAGCAGCGGGGTCGTGCCATCGCCATGGTCGCTGTCGCGGAAGGACAGCACATTGGCGCCGTTGCGCGAAATCAAACGGGCAGGAAAATCGTGCGCGCCCAGGCTGCGCAGGGGCAGGCGCAGGTAAAACATGCCATAAGCAAAAGCATGCGCGCGCGGACGCAGCCGCGCATGGCGCACCCGTCCCAGGCACAGCTGCGGCTGCGGCGGTGCGGTTTGCGTGGGATCACGCGGCATGGCCGAGCTCCGCCGACGCCAGGCTATTCAGGGCTTGCGCCACGCCCAGGCCCGATTTCAAGCCGTCTTCATGGAAGCCATAGCCCGTCCAGGCGCCCGCGAACCACGTGTGCTGCGCGCCCTGGAAGCCGGCCAGGCGCGTCTGGGCGGCAATGGCCGCGCCATCGAACACGGGGTGGGCATACGAAAACTCGTCGATGATGCTTGCCGGATCGGGCTCATCGAGCGGATTGAGCGAGACGATGACGGGCGTGGTGAACGGCAGCGGCTGCAGCTGGTTCAGCAAATAATGCACGCACACTTGCGGCGCTTCGCCCTCCCCCGCTGCCGGCCGCCCCTGGTAATTCCAGGCGGACCAGGCACGGCGGCGTTGCGGCAGGCAGGAGGCATCCGTGTGCAGCACAGCCCGGTTCGGCTGGTAGCGCACGGCTTCGAGCACGGAGCGCTCGTCGTCGCGGATATCTCCCAGCAGGGCCAGCGACTGGTCGCTGTGGCAAGCGAGCACGACGTGATCGACATGCTCGACGCCGGCGGCCGTATGCAGCTCGACCATGCGCGCGCCGCCGTGCCCCTGGCGGCGCACGGCCAGCACGGGGCGCGCCAGACGCTGCTGCGGTATGCCCGCCAGCAATTTTTCCACGTACACGCGCGAGCCGCCCCGCACCGTGCGCCATTGGGGCCGGTCGCTCACTTGCAGCAAACCATGGTTGTGGCAGAAACGGATGAACGTGGCCAAGGGAAAGGCCAGCATCTGGCGCGCCGGACACGACCAGATGCAGGCGGCCATCGGCAACAGATACCAGTGGCGGAATTCGTCGCCGTAGGCGTGCAGGTCGAGGAATTCTCCCAGCGACAGGGCCGGCGCCGGCAAGGCAGCCGTGGCCAGGGCGCTGGCCTGGCGGTTGAAGCGCAGAATGTCGCGCAACATGCGCAGGAAGGCGGGGCGCAGCAGATTGCTGCGCTGGGCAAACACGGTGTCCAGATTGGCGCCCGCCCATTCCAGCACGCGGGCATCGGGCGCAGCGCCCAGCGGCATCTTCACGGAAAACGACATGTCGCTGTCGGCCGCCTCGACGCCGAGTTCGTCAAACAGTTGTACCAGATGCGGGTAGGTGGCGTGGTTAAACACGAGAAAACCCGTGTCGACGCCATGCGTGACGCCATCGAGCGTGACATCCACCGTATGGCTGTGGCCGCCAAAGTAATCGCCTGCCTCGTACAAGGTGACGTCCTGGCCCGCTTGCGCCAGGCGATAGGCACACGACAATCCTGCGATTCCTGCTCCGACGACGGCAATTTTCATGAGTGCACCCGTGTTATGTTTGTCCTGGACAAAACAAGCTGCATCGATAGTCAGTCAAATATTGATCTATGTCAATGAGCACCTGTTGTCGTTCACAAACTTATACGCGAGCAATATCCAATCGGATTCAGCTATTTGGTACGGGGCGGCGGAAGGCGTAGAATGCCAGTAACGTTCTTTTCGGCATGCGAGCAACCCCACTGGTATGGATACTGACCTGCAACTATCTCCTGCCTTCAGCATCGGCGATGTCGAACGCGACACCGGGCTGGCCAAGGAAACCTTGCGCGTGTGGGAGCGCCGCTACGACTTCCCCCAGCCGCGGCGCGACGCCTTTGGCGAGCGCAGCTACCCGGCCGAGCAAGTGCAAAAGTTGCGCATGGTCAAACGCCTGCTGGACCTCGGATTTCGTCCGGGAAAAATCATGCAGCACAGCACTGCGCAACTGCAGCAGCTGGCCAGCGCCGGCAGCACGCCGCCGCCCGCGCCGGCGCCCCAGCTTGAACACTACCTGGCCCTGTGCCGCAGCCACCAGATGGCGGAACTGGGCGACGCCCTGCGCCAGGCGCTGGCCGTGCTGGGCTTGAAAGCGTTCACCATCGACGTCATCGCCCCCCTCACCGGCATGGTGGGCGAAGCGTGGGCTTGCGGCGAACTGGCCGTGTACGAAGAGCATCTGTATAGCGAAACCTTGCAAACGGTGATGCGGCACGCCATCTTTTCCCTGCCGCAAGCAAGCAGCCCGTCCATGCGCTCGCCGCGCATCGTCCTCAGCACCTTGCCGCAGGAGCGTCACGGCCTGGGGCTGCTGATGGCTGAAGCGCTGTGCGCGGCGGCAGGCGCCCATTGCATGTCGCTGGGCGTGGAAACGCCGCTGACGGACATCGTCGCGGCCGCCCGCGCGCAGCGGGCCGACATCGTCGCGCTATCGTTTTCCAGCGCCAGCAAGCAACGGCAGACGCGCGACAGCCTGCAGCAGCTGCATGCAAGCTTGCCGCCAAGCATGGAATTGTGGGCAGGGGGACGCAGTCCCGTGCTGACCAGGCAGCCGCCACCCTTCTTGCATGTGCTGGACTTGCGGCAAGTCGACGAAAGCATCGCCGACTGGCGCCGCCGCCATCAGGCGCTGGCCCTGCAAACCCACTGAACCGGCGGAAAAGCGCGGCAACTGCGGCGATCTCCGTGGATAGCGGCGCAATGTTGCCAATCGAACAGTAAAGCATGAAGGGCCGGGCGCGCTCTGGTAGAATAGCCCGTAACACAGTGTCCGGCGCCGCCGGGCCTTAGGTCAGCACCCGCCACCACACATCCATGTTTAGTTTCTTCAAGAAAAAACCCATCGCTCCCGAGGCTGCACCAGCCGAGCCCCTCGTCCTTCCCGCCGCCACGCCGCCTGCACCGCAGCCTGCCGCCACGCCCCTGAGCGGCGCACCGGCCGAGCTCGTGCCCGTGATCGTCGCAGCCGAACCCGAGAAAAAATCGTGGATGACGCGCCTGAAGGCCGGCCTGTCGAAAACCTCGAACACCCTGTCCGTGCTGTTCGTCGGCGCGAAGATCGACGACGCCCTGTACGAAGAGCTGGAAGCGGCGCTGCTGATGTCGGACGCCGGCATCGACGCCACGGAATTCCTGCTCACGGAATTGAAGAAAAAGGTCAAGGAAGACAAGCTGCTCGACGCGGCCGCCGTCAAGGCCGCCCTGAAAGTGCTGCTGATCGACCTGCTCTCGCCGCTGGAAAAGCGCTTCGAGCTGGGCCGCCACAAGCCGCTGGTGATGATGATTTCCGGCGTGAATGGCGCCGGCAAGACGACCACCATCGGCAAGCTGGCCAAGCACATGCAGTCGAATAACCAGTCCGTGCTGCTGGCCGCGGGCGACACCTTCCGCGCCGCCGCGCGCGAACAGTTGATGGTCTGGGGCGAACGCAACAACGTCACCGTGATTTCGCAGGAATCGGGCGATCCGGCCGCCGTGGCCTACGACTCCGTGCAATCGGCGAAGGCGCGCGGCATCGACGTGGTGATGGTCGACACGGCGGGCCGCTTGCCGACGCAGTTGCACCTGATGGAAGAATTGAAGAAAATCAAGCGCGTGATCGGCAAGGGCATGGATGGCGCGCCGCATGAAACCCTGCTCGTGATCGACGGCAACACGGGCCAGAATGCCCTCACGCAAGTGAAGGCCTTCGACGATGCCCTGCAGCTGAGCGGCCTGGTGATTACCAAGCTGGACGGTACCGCCAAGGGCGGCGTGCTGGCGGCGATCGCCCGCGTGCGTCCCGTGCCCGTGTATTTCATCGGCATCGGTGAGAAAATTGAAGACTTGCAGCCTTTCGTGGCTGCCGAATTTGTCGAAGCGCTGCTAGGATAAGCCTATACATGATTGAATTTCAGCACGTCTCCAAGCAATACTCCGCCGACGCCGTGGCGCTCAGCGATATTTCCCTCAATATTGCCAAAGGCGAGCTGGTGTTTTTAGCGGGCCCGTCCGGCGCCGGCAAATCCACCTTGCTGAAAATGATCGCCGCCATGGAACGCCCCACGTCGGGCAAGCTGATCGTCAATGGCCAGGACATGGCGAAGATCAAGCCGGCCGGCGTGCCCTTCCTGCGCCGCAACATGGGCCTGATCTTCCAGCAGCAAAAATTGCTCAACGACCGCTCCATCCTGGCCAACGTCATGCTGCCGCTGCTCGTCGTCGGCGCCCACAAGACGGCCGCCGAACAGCGCGCGCGCGCCGCGCTCGATAAAGTCGGCTTGCTGGACCGCGCCATGGCGCGTCCCCTGTCGCTGTCGGGCGGCGAGCAGCAGCGCGTGTCGATCGCGCGCGCCATCGTCAACCGGCCGCAGATCATCCTGGCCGACGAACCGACGGCCAACCTGGACCGCGCCAGCGCCAACAAGGTGCTCGACGCCCTGAAAGCATTCCACTCCGTGGGCGTGACTTGCCTCATTTCCAGCCATGACGAACAGATGCTCGACGCCGCCGCCCGCGTGATCCACCTGAAAAACGGCCAACTGGTGGCCATCGACAAGGCCACGCAGGCGCCCGTGTTCGCGCCGCCCGATCCCGATTTCGCCCCCGGCGCCGGAGATGACGCGGGAGAACAGGCATGAGAGGCTGGTTCCGTCAACATCGCTTCGCCCTCGGTTCGGCGCTGATCCACTTGCGCAAGTCGCCGGGCGGCTTCTTATTGAACGTGCTCGTCGTCGCCATCGCCCTGTCGCTGCCGTTCGCCGGCTTGACCATGCTCGACAATGTCCGCCCCATGTCGGAACAGATGTCGGTCGACCCGGAAATCAGCGTCTTCCTGAAGATCGACACGCCGCGCGAGCAAGCCGTGGGCCTGGCGGGCGCCATGCGCAAGATTGTCGGCGAGCAAAAAGCGAAGATCGTCTTCATCCCGCGCGAACAGGCGCTGGACTCGCTGAAAAACAAGAATGGCCTGGCCGATGTACTGAGCACCCTGGGCGACAATCCCTTGCCCGACAGCTATGTGCTGAAACTCGACGCCTTCAGCAGCGCCAGCGAAGCGCAGGATGTCGATGCCGTGGCGGAACAGCTGCGCCACTTGCCCGGCGTGGAATCGGCGCAAGTCGATTCGGCCTGGGTCAAGCGCCTGGCGGCCCTGCTGGGCGTGCTGCGCCTGGTGCTGTTGCTGCTGGCCATTACCCTGGGCGTGGCCGTGATCGCCGTCGTCTTCAATACCATCCGCCTGCAAGTGATGCAGCAGCGCGATGAAATCAGCATCTCGAAATTGATCGGCGCGACGGACACCTTCATCCATCGCCCCTTCTATTACACGGGCGCCCTGCTGGGCTTGTGCGCCGGTGCGCTGGCCCTGGGCGCCGTGGCGCTGGCCTTGCAGCCGCTGAACACGGCGATTGCCGAGTTTGCCCGTTTGTACGCGTCCGAATTCCAGCTGGTGCCGCTGGCGCCGCTGCCGATGGCCGGCTTGCTGGCCGTCAGCGCCGGCCTGGGCCTGATCGGCGCCTTCCTGTGCGTGCAGCGCCACCTGGCGCGCCTGAACTGATCTTCTTTCCCATGGCGGCGCCTCCGGTGCCGCCATGCGCCCTCCCCATACTGCTGTTATCTTGATATTAAGCAAGTATTCTTAAGGTTCGCTTCAGCCAGAGGCCGTAGACTGGCTACGTTGTCGTGAAGCGGCCTGCAGCGCTGTTCAGATCGCCATTCAGACATATTTATCAGGCATTCATTCGCCATAGCATTTAGGCTATCAGATCGATTAAATGTGCTGATTGGCACTCTCAAGCAGAGAGTGCTAATATAGGGACATACCAACAGCAGAACCGCCATGGACGCCAGATCAAGATGGTGCCGCGATCTGCAAAGTGCAAGACCGAATACGCAAAAACGACGATACAAGCTGCCACGTCGCGTGACGTGGCCAACTGGAACAAAGCAAGACTACGAGGGAGAAAACATGACTATGATGTCCGCAACGTCCGCATTGGTTCCGACCAAAAGTAATGCGCTGGGCCTCGGGTTCACTGGCAATCTGGGCAATATCGACGCCTATATTTCGGCCGTGAACCGCCTGCCCATGTTGACCCACGACGAAGAAATTTCGCTGGCGACACGCCTGCGCGAAAAAAATGACCTGGCCGCCGCGCAAGAACTGGTGCTATCGCACCTGCGCCTGGTGGTCTCGATTGCCCGCGGCTACCTGGGCTATGGCTTGCCGCACGCCGACCTGATTCAGGAAGGCAATATCGGCTTGATGAAAGCCGTGAAACGTTTCGATCCGGACCAGGGCGTGCGCCTGGTGTCGTACGCCATGCACTGGGTGAAAGCCGAGATGCATGAGTACATCCTGAAAAACTGGCGCCTGGTCAAGGTCGCGACGACGAAGGCGCAGCGCAAGCTGTTCTTCAACCTGCGCAGCCACAAGACGGGCCTGGATGCGATGACGCCGAAGCAGATCGATGCGCTGGCCAAGCTGCTCGACGTGAAACGCGAAGAAGTGATCGAGATGGAAACGCGCTTGAGCGGCCGCGACATCGCGCTGGAATCGCCGACCGACGATGAAGACGACAAGTTTTCGCCGATCGCCTACCTGTCGTCGGAGCAAAGCGAGCCGACCAAGGTGCTGGAAGCGGAACAAGTGACGCGCCTGCAATCGGAAGGCCTGGAAACGGCCCTGTCCAAGCTGGACGCCCGTTCGCGCCGCATCATCGAAGCGCGCTGGCTGGCCAACGACGACGGTTCCGGCGCCACCCTGCACGCGCTGGCGGAAGAGTTCGGCGTATCGGCCGAGCGCATCCGCCAGATCGAAGTGGCGGCCCTGAAAAAAATGAAGGGCGCCCTGGCGGCCTACGTGTAATCGCAAGCAATGCCGCAATGTAAAAGGCGCCGCAAGGCGCCTTTTAGTTTTACTACTTGATGTTTATCAACAGATAAACATGGCAGCCAGTTAAGCTGCAGCCAGGCCCTTGCTGATCAATTCAGCAACGACTTCATTCAGATCCGCGCCGCGCTCCTTGGCCAGGGTCTGCAATTGCAAGACCAGATCGCTGTTCAGCTTGACGGCGAATGGCACCAGGCCCAGGGCCTGGTCGCGCTTGCGCTGTTCGCGGCGGTCGACGACCACCGCTTCCTTACCGAATGCACCGGCGCCGGGAACATTCATCTTTCCCATCAGTTTCTTGGCATCGCTTTTGGCCAGGTCGGTTTTTTTCATGGTTGTTTCCTGATTTTCAAAACAGCCATTCTACGCAGTAATCGGCGCGCCGCGTGGCTCGCGCCTCAATTCATCGGCAGCACGCCAATAGTGCGCCGGAAAAATATCATTTTGTTACTATCATTTTATCCCACGCGTGAACAAGCACGCCGGGGACGCACCACCTGAAAGGAAAAACATGTCTACTCTGAACCGCTCTTACCGCACCGTGCTGCTTCCCCTTTTCTTCGCCTGCCTGGCCATGCTGGCGGGCTGCGGCGCGGCCGGCAGCGCCGGCGACGCGGAAAACACGCCGCGCAGCGTCACCCACGTGCTTTCGCCGGGCGAACAGGTGACCATCACGGCCACCGATACCCTGAAACTCGAACGCGTCAACGACAGCCGCTGCCGCAAGGGCGCCGTGTGCGTGTGGAAAGGCTACGTCAGCTACAGTTTCAGTTTGCTCAACAGCGCGGGCACGACCGACATCGTCCTGTCCGATTCCATGCCCGGCGCCGCCAGTTCCGTCACCGTCAACCACCTGACGTTCACCCTGCTCGACGTCGACCCGGCCACGCCGCCGGCCCTGAATGCGGCCGAGCCCACCTACCGGGTCAAGGTGAAAATCACGCAGGGCGCGCTGCCCCGCTGATGGCTAGGCATCGTGGCGCCGCTGGCTGTCTTCGGGCGCCTGCTGCCGCTCCAGCATGCCGTAATCGCGCACGACGGCGGCAATGCGCAGCCGGTAATCGTCGAACACGCCGTGCCGGCCGGCCGATTGCGCCGCGCGGTGCGCTTCCAGCTGCCGCCACTGCGCCAGCGCCGCCTCGTCGCGAAAGAACGATAGCGAGAGCAGTTTTCCTGGCTCGCTCAGGCTGCTGAAGCGCTCGATGGAAATGAAACCGTCCACCTCATCGAGCAGGGGCCGCAGGGACGCCGCCAGGTCCAGGTACTGCTGGCGTCCTGCGGCGCTGGGCCAGACCTCGAAAATCACGGCAATCATGCGTTTTCTCCTTGCGCAAACACGGGGATGCGCGCGTTCAGCGACGGCAGATAACGCCACGCCAGCGGCAAGCTTTCCCATGCCCCGGCCCACGCCTGCAGGCAAGCCGTGGCGATGGCGAGCGCGATGGCCTGGCCCGGACACGCGTGGCGGCCATGGCCGAAGCCCGACTCCGCCTGGCCAGCGCTGGCCAGCACGACGAGGATCATCTGCCCGGCCGGCACGCGCACGCCATTGAACTCCGCGTCTTCCGCCGTGTAGCGGCGCGTGTTGTGGATGGCGGGATCGCGCAGGCTGACTTCGCGCAGCATGGCCGGCCACAGCTCGGGCGTGGCGCGCAGTTGCGGCAGCAAATCCGACTGCGCGCGCAAGGCCACGATGGCATTGCCCAGCAAGCCGGCCGTGGCGTCGCACGTCTGCGACAGCAAGCCCACAAGGTTGGCCAGCACGCCGCCCGACGCTTGCCAACCCAAGGCATCCGCCTCGGCCACGATGGCGGCCAGCATGCTGCCGGGTCTCACGTCGCCCGCGCGCAGCAGACGGCCAAAACTTTGCAGCAAGGCCTCGGCCGCCACGTGCGCACCGGCCAGTTGCTCGGCATTGCTCAGCGGCGACAGGCAGGCGACAAACGAACGCGTCCAGGCGGCCAGCGCCGGCCATTGCGCTGGCGCAAAGCCCAGCAAGTCCGCCATGGCGAACAGGGGCAGCTCAAAAATCGCGTCGTTCAGCTGCGCGGCGCTGCCGGGCACGCGGTCGCCGGCAAGGTGCAGCGCCCGCCCCTGCAAGCGCGCCATATCCACCTGGCCCAGCGCGCGCGCCAGCACCTGTTTTGGCAAGGCATGCCGTTCGCCATCGTTCATACGCACCAGTTCGGCAAAGATCGCGCCGCACGGCGTGCCCGCCAGGTTGTGCGGCACGCCCAGGTCCGCTGGCCGCACGCGGCAGGCGGGATGCGCCAGCACGGCCCGCACGCCGGCCGCGCCCGTCGCCAGCCAGCAGTCGAGCTGCGCATCGAATCGCAGCGGCGGGCCGTCCGCCAGGCGGCGATAGTAATCGTACGGCGCCGCGTGGGTGACGGCAGAGAAAGGGTCGGCGGGGTCGGTAACAGAATCGGTGAGCGGCATGCGGCTTCCATTGCAGTGAGGTAGGGAGCAGAGTATGCTGGCCCTTCCACCACAACACTTCGCTAGCGAACGAATCATGGATGACAAGCATCAAGCCCGCACGGCCGACATGGGACTGGCGCAACTGGCCGGCGCCATCGCCGAACCGGCCCGCGCGCGCATGCTGTGCAGCCTGCTCGACGGCCATGCGCGCACGGCCACGGAATTGGCGGCGCTGGCCGAGGTGGGCGCTTCGACGGCCAGCGCGCATCTGAGCCGGTTGCGCGACGATGGCTTGCTGTCGATGCTGGCGCAGGGCAAGCACCGCTACTACCGCCTGGCCAGCATGGAGGTGGGCCAGGCCCTCGAAGCGCTGCTGGTGGTGGCCGGCGTAGCGGCGACGCCGTTTACGCCCACCACGCCAGACCGCCTGCGCCATGCACGCACCTGCTACGACCACATGGCCGGCACGGTGGCCGTCGCCCTGCATGACCAGCTGCACACGCAAGGCTGGCTGCTGGACGAAGGCGGAGAATATCGTTTGTCGGAAGCGGGCGCGGCTGGCATGGCGGCCCTGGGCATCGACGTGCCGCAATTGCAGCGCCAGCGCCGCCGCTTCGCCTGTGCCTGCCTGGACTGGAGCGAACGGCGCGCCCACCTGGGCGGCGCGCTGGGGGCGGCCCTGCTGCAGCTGGCCCTGCGCCAGCGCTGGGCCGAGCGCGAACTCGACAGCCGCGCCCTGCACCTCACGCCGGCCGGTGAACAGCGCCTGCTGGCCGCCTTCCGTGGCGCCTGAACGGTGCAGGATTTTGTATCTCGGAAGCAACTAGAACGCGAAAAAATGCGCTTTTATCATTGTTTTCCTTCATCATATGCTGCGCCCTTGAGCGATCATCTTTACCTTTCGGCCATGGAAAGAGTCCATCTTGAAAACAGTGTCATCCAGCACGCATCCCGCCAGCACCTGCCATAACTGCCATACCGATGCGCCAGGCAACTTCTGCAGCGCCTGTGGCCAGACAACGGCCGTGCACATGCCCAGCGCGCGCGAATTCCTGCATGAATTTGTCGCCCATTATGTGGCGCTCGAAGGCAAGCTCTGGCGTACCCTGGCCCTGCTGCTGTTCCGCCCTGGCGCACTCAGCAACGAATACCTCGCGGGACGCCGCGTGCGCTACGTCGAGCCGCTGCGCGTCTACCTGACCTTCAGCATCCTGTTCTTTGCCATCCTCAAGTTCAGCAGTCCCGACGTGTTCCTCACCGTCCACGACCAGCAAGCCCAGGTAGGCGCCCATGGCCCCCGCCAAACTCCGGAAAACCAGACGTCGACCATGCAGGTCAGCATTTTGGGCCAGACGCCCACCCTGCCGCGCCAATGGCAAGACTTTGAACAACTGCCCACGGCCGAGAAACAAAAACTCGTGGTGGAAAGCTTTTTCCATTACGCGCCGTACGCCATGTTTTGCCTGATGCCGCTGTTCGCCCTGTTCCTGAAAATCCTCTACCTGGGCAGCGGACGGCGCTATGGCGAGCATTTCCTGTTCGCCCTGCATACGAATGCCTTCGCCTTCATCACGATGGCGCTGATGATCCTCATCCCCGTCGACCTGGTCCGCCTCGTGCTCGGCGCCTGGCTGCTGGCCTACCTGCCCTGGGCCATGTGGCGCGTGTATCCAAGCGGCAAACTCGCCACCGTCTGCCGCTGGCTGCTGCTGATGGTCGCCTACAGCCTCGCCATGAGCCTGGCGATCGTGGCCTGCATCGCCATCGGCGTGATGCTGCGGCATTAAGTTACGCCACCAAGAAGCGCTCCGGCGGTCCTGCTGCCAGCGGACGCTCCACCATTGATGCATATCAATGACGATGGCTTGTGGCCGCTGGCACTGGGCGTGCTGGCGCACGGGCCATGCCTGGGCGCGCAGCAGCGCTGCCCTGTCCGCTTATCAGCTGAATAGGTGATTGTTGCCGGGTTTGCTAGAATCGCACACGTTTCCGTCCGTATCCCAACCCCTGACTACGCACAGATCACGCATGCATCCACGTTTGTTCGCCCCATTTATCCTCGTTGCGCTGCTGAGCGGCTGCACGGTACTCGCCCTGCGCCCCAACAGCGGCGTCGAAAACCGCACGTTTGCCGTGCAGGAAACCCCGCGCCTGCGCATCGACGCGCCCAAGGCGCGCATCCAGAATCCCATGCCCAACGACCACTTCATCGGCATCGCCCTCTCCGGCGGAGGCAGCCGCGCAGCCAATTTCTCGGCCGCCTCGCTGGAACAGCTGGAGCAGTTCGGCCTCGTCAGCGGCGCCTCGGCCATTTCCGGCGTCTCGGGCGGCGCCATCGCGGGCGGCTACTATGCGCTGCATGGCAAGCAGACGGACTGGCCCTTGCTGCGCAGCAAGCTGAAAACGGATTTCTTTGGCCAGACCATCTTGAAACCCGCCAACCTGACGACGATGTTGTTGACGAACAAGACGCGCACCTCGTTCCTGTCCGATGTACTGGACGATGTGCTGTACGACAAGAAAACCTACCAGGACTTGCCGCACGGCGGCCCCATCTTCCTGGCCAACGCAACGGACGCCACGGATGGCGGCAAGCGCGTGGTGTTTTCCTATGAGTATTTCTACAGCACCCTGCATTCGCCGATCCAGGATATCCGCCTGGCCACGGCCGTGGCCACCTCGGCCGCCTTTCCCGGCGTGTTCGATTCCGTCACCTTCGAGCGTTTCCGTCCGAAAAACAGTTTCGTGCCGGAGCTCGGTTCCGAGTCGCGCGAATCGCCGTCCTACGTGCATCTGTTCGATGGCGGCGCGGCCGACAACCTGGGCGTGGAAACCCTGTGGGACGTGGCCCTGACGCAACTGTACGGCAACGACATGGCCGTCGTGCCGCCGCGCCTGAACAGCAAGCCCTTCATCCTCATTTCCATCGATGCCAACGCGCCCAATTCCAGCGCCGTGTTTGAAAAGATGTCGGACGAGCGCCAGCCGCTGGACCGCATCTTCAACAAGAATATCTACGATGCCGTCGACGCCCTGTTCTCGCGCCAGCGCAAGGAAAACCTCGTCAAGATGGGCTTTGGCCAAGCCCGCTTCGATACCATCACGCATGAAAACTTTGGCGACCTGAGCCAGAAATTCGTCAAGAGCAAGCGCACCTCGGCCTTTGCCATCCCCGTGCTGTGCCGCCCCCACCTGGGCCAGTACCGCTGCGAAGTCGATGCGGCCGATCCCTTGCCGGGCCAGATCCGCACGCGGCTGGAAGGCTTTGCCTGGCACATTTCCATCGACCAGATCGCCTCGCTGGCGCTGCGCCTGGCCAGCGAAGACGTGCACGTCGACAGTGCCCGCAAGGAAGAGCGCGCCGCCCTCGTCAAGCTACAACGGCTGGCCACGCAGACGAAAACCCATCTGAAGCTGACGGGCCCGGAAAATTGCAGCCCGGAAGTGTTGCAATCGGCCCTGTACAGCGCCGCGCGCGTGCTGATCCTCGACGACGAGGAATCGCGCTTCGCCCTGTGCGACTACATGCTGGCGGGCCAGCTGATCAATGACGACACCGTCTGCAAGCAGCGCTATGTCCACGCCGTGCCCCGCTTCGCCATCGAAAGCGAAGATTTGCAGTACCGCAACCTGAGTTCGGACGGCAATTCCGTGAACGTGCCGATCCGCTGCAAGAAGTGAGCGCGCACAAAAAAGCCCGCACGATCGCTCGTGCGGGCCTTAGCGCAAGGATACCTGGCGCCCGGTTGATTTAGATCAACCGACTACGCCTGCGCATGTAGCTGCGGCTTAACGCGCCTTCCAGTTCCTGCTCCGTTTTATGCTGGTTCACCGTGTACAGGGCCCACAGGGCCGCCGGCGCCCAGCCGATCACAGTGCACTGCAAGATCAAGGCGGCGGCACCGGCCAGCGGGCGCCCCAGCATGAAAAACGTGAGACACGGAAGTAGCAAGGCTATCAGCAATCGCATCACGACATACTCTCCTTCAATATAGAGCAGCGGACGAGGGCCGGTATCCGGTCCGTCCCCCGCCCGCTGCGTACTGCTCCTTATAGATGCACGGATATCTGGGGCATCAAGTCGTCAAAGGTGCGACCGTTGCCGTTTTCTCCGATGGCGTGCATCTTCCATTCGCCGTTATGGCGGTACAGCTTGGCCATGATCTGTGCCGTGTGGGAACCTTGCACAGACAGGTTGAAACGCGCGACTTCCTGGTTATTGCTGGCATTCAAGATGCGGCAATAGGCGTTTTCCACCTGCGAGAAGTTCTGGCCAGTAAAGCTGTTGACGGTGAAGACGAGGCTCTTCACGTGCGCCGGCACTTTCGACAGATCGACATTGATCTGTTCGTCGTCGCCATCGCCCGCGCCCGTGCGGTTGTCGCCCGTGTGGACGATGCTGCCGTCCTTGCTTTTCAGCTGGCGGAACCAGACGATGTCGGACATGCTCTTGTTGTCGTCGAACATGACGCACGAGGCGTCCAGGTCGACGGCTTCCGTCTTCGAACCGAAACCGAGGAAACCCTTGGTCTTGGCCGCATCCCAGCCCAGGCCCATGGTGATACGGGTCAGGGTGGTACCAGCTTCTTTGTCCAGAGAAATCTTCTGGCCCTTGCTCAAATTGACAGACATACGCATAGCTCCTGTTTGGTTGGTTACTGCTTGATTACGCCGGCTTGCTTTGGGTCCAGGCGAGGAAGGCTGCGCGGTTGCGCGAGCACACGAGGATTTTTCCCGTGCCTGAAAACTTCAGCACCATGCCCTCGCCGCTGGTCTGGCTGTTGATCAGGTTACCCAGAAAGCCGCCGCTGCTGCCGGTCGTCATGGAAATTTCGTATTGCAGGCGGTTGTCCCAGCACACGACGTGCGAGTTATCGATCACCACGTCCTTGCCAGGCGTCACTTCGAGTATCGACATCGCGCCAAAACCGGATACCGCCAACTGGCCGCTGCCTGCCGTCTCGGTGATGAAAAAACCACCGCTCTGGGCAAACAGCGCATTGCCAAGGCTTTGCGTGCGCACCTTCAATTCCACGCCAGACGTGGCCGCCACGAAGGCGCCGTCGCTGATCATGTATTGCTGGGCGCCAACCTCGAGCACCCGCATCGCGCCGGGCAAGGTGGGCGACAGCAGACAATCGCCGTCGCCCCGCATGGCCTCGATATGCTGCTGAAAGAACGATTCCCCGTTGGCAAAGGTGCGCATCAGCGCGGCGCCTATGCCGCCCGTCATCTTGCCTTTCAGCTCAAGATTGGTTTCCATCATCACCATCGCATTGGATTCGCAATAAATCTTCTCGCCCTTGGCAAGCGACACATGCAGGAACGGGTCGACGTCCCCGGTAATAGTAAAAACTGGCATCTGACTGTTCCTTCCTCAACTAGGTAATGATGGGGGCGGCCCGCAGCGCGGACCGCCTGTACTATTTACTATTGACGACTTACACGCCGACGCCGAACGAGGCAGCCAGTGGACCTAAACCGCCCTTGTAACCCTGTCCGATGGCCTTGAATTTCCAATCGCCGCCATTGCGGTAGATTTCGCCGAAGACCATGGCCGTTTCCGCCGAACCGTCTTCCGACAGGTCGAAGCGGGCGATTTCCGTGTTGCCGTTGGCATTCACGCAACGCACGTACGCCTTCGATACCATACCAAAGTTTTGCTTGCGCGCTTCGGCATCGTGAATCGTCACGCAGACGGCGATCTTGTCGATCTCGGCCGGCACCGTGGCCAGGTCGACGACGACGGTTTCATCGTCGCCATCGCCGGCGCCGGTGGTGTTGTCGCCCGAGTGGGTAACGGAGCCGTCGCTCGATTTCAGGTTGTTGTAGAAAATCATGTCGACGTCGGCGCGAACCTTGCCGTCGGCCTTCAGCAGGAACACGGAACCGTCGATGTCGAACGCGGCGCCATCGGTGGCGCGGGCATCCCAGCCCAGGCCGATGATCATCTTCGAAATGCCGGGGGCTTCCTTGCTCAGGTTGACGTTGCCGCCTTTTTGCAGACTGATTGCCATGATGTATTACTCCTATGTGGGTTGTGTAAGACCAAACACCTGGCGTCCTCCACCGGCCTGACTCCCCAGGCCGGCGGCGACGCTTGCTACAACTTGCCGACAAACGGGTGTAGTCGTTTGTCGCGCATTCTTTACACTGCCTTGACCGCTTCCAGCGCTTCCGTCCGGCCTTCTTCGAGGGCCATCCTGCGCTTGTAGCGGATCGACGACCACAGCGAGGCGAGGATGAAGGCCACGCCGATCAGACCCGTGAAGATCTCGGGAATGTGGAACTTCATGCTGACCAACATGATCACGGCCAGGATACCGATCGCATAGTGCGCGCCGTGCTCCAGATAAACGAACTCGTCGAGCGTGCCCTTGCGCACCAGGAACACCGTCATCGAACGCACGAACATCGCGCCGATAGCCAGGCCCAGCATGATGATCACGACATCCTTGGTGATGGCAAACGCGCCGATCACGCCGTCAAAGCTGAACGAGGCGTCGAGCACTTCCAGGTACAGGAAGCCGCCAATGCCGCCGCGCTTGACGATGTCGCCCACGTTGCCGTCGCCGTTATCGCCTTCCAGCAAGCCGCTGACCACATCGACGCCCACGTAGGTCAAAATACCCCACAGACCGGCCGTCAGCACTACCAGTTTCTGGCCTTCTTCGATCATCGACAGGCTGGCCATCAGGGTGCCCAGCGCGATCATCACGGAAATCGACGAAATCTTGCCCAGCGCGCCCAGTTTTTCTTCAATACGGCCCAGCCAGTGCGTTTCCTTCTCCGAGTCCAGCAGGAAGTTCAGGAACACCAGCAGCAGGAAGATGCCGCCGAAGGCCGCCACTTCCGCATGGTGATTCGTCAGGTGCATCGAGTACTGTTCAGGATTGCTCAGTGCCAGATTCCATACTTCCATCAAGCCCAGGTCGGCCGCTTGCGCCACGATGACCAGCGGGAACACCAGACGCATGCCAAAGACGGCGATGATGATGCCGACGCCCAGGAACAAGCCCTGCCAGAACTTGTCCCAGTTCTTCAGCACCGAGGCGTTGACCACCGCGTTGTCGAACGACAGCGAGACTTCCATCACGCCCAGGATCACCGCGATACCGAGCGCCGCCAGCATCGTCTGCACGCCGCCGTGCGTGTAACCCCACCAGGCGGAAATGCCCAGGCAGATAAATGTCACTAGAAATGACACTCTGAAATGTTTCATCGATAGTTCCCCTTTATCCAAATTCAATGGAACGTAGTATAGGGACGTGTGACACATTTAAAAATAGAAGATAATGGAAGTATTACTTCGTAAAAACAGAAGATAGAGGATGCAGCAATGAAAACCACCGGTTTCAATTACCGCCATTTGTACTTCTTTTGGGTGGTCGCCAAGGAAGGCGGCGTGACGCGCGCGGCTGAACGGCTGGGACTGGCCGTGCAAACCATCAGCACCCAGCTGGCCCTGCTGGAAAAGGAACTGGGCAAGTCGCTGCTGCAGCCGCAGGGGCGGCGCCTGGTGCCGACGGAAGCGGGCCGGCTGGCGCTCGGCTACGCGGACCAGATTTTCCTGCTGGGCGAGCAGATGCAGGAAGCGCTGGCCGACACCGACGCGGAAAAGATGCGCCTGACGGTGGGCATTTCCGATTCCTTGCCGAAACTGATGGCGTACCGCATGCTCGACGCCACGCGCAGCCTGGACAAGCCCGTCAAGCTGGTGTGCCTGGAAGATGAATTCGAATCCCTGCTGGCCGACCTGGCCCTGCACAAGCTGGACCTGGTGTTGACGGACCGCGCCGTGCCGGCCGGCGCCAGCCTGCGCGTGTCCAGCCACCTGTGGGGCGAGAGCGCCATGAAGCTGTTCGGCATCCCCGCGCTGGCCGCCCAGTACCGCGACAATTTCCCGCACAGCCTGCACGGCGCCCCCTTTTTACTGCCCGCGCGCAACAACGCCTTGCGCGGGCGCATCGACGAATGGATGGTGCAGCAAGGCGTGCGCCCCGACGTGGTGGGCGAATTCGAGGACAACGCCATGCTCAACGCATTCGGCCGCAAGGGCCTGGGCCTGTTCTTCGCCTCCGCCAGCCTGGCGGCCGATATCGAGGAACAATTCGGCGCCGTGCTGGTCGGCGACGCCTCGTCCCTGCGCGAGCAGTTTTACGTCATTTCCAACGAGCGCAAGATCATGCATCCTGCCCTCGACGTGATCCTGGCGGCCATCCAGGGCCAGCCGAAGATTCACAAGGAAACCTGATAAATCCATTCGAAAATAACGTTTGAATAATTAATCAAAAGCGATTGTAATGAAGCCTGAGACAAACACGCGCCCCTCCCTCGCCGGAAAGGCGCGACCACCATAAAAAACAGGAGCGGCACCATGTCCACGGCAGGCAAGACGATCGATATTCCCGATCTCATCAATAACAACAAGATCGGTTCCTTCCAGATCGGCATGCTGATCCTGTGCGGGCTGTGCGTCATCATGGATGGCTTCGACGTGCAGGCGATGGGCTATGTGGCGCCCGCCATCATTGCCGACTGGCACGTGAGCAAGGCCAACCTGGGCCCCGTGTTCGGCGCGGGCTTGCTGGGCATGCTGGTCGGCTCGCTCGTCTTCAGCATCACGGCCGACAAGTTCGGCCGCCGTCCCGTGCTGATCGGCTCGACCATCTTCTTTTCGCTGTGCATGCTCGTCACGCCGCTGGCCACCACCATCGAACAATTGCAGCTGATCCGTTTCATCACGGGCCTGGGCCTGGGCGCCGTGATGCCGAACGCCATGGCGCTGGCCGGCGAATACAGCCCCCTGCGCAAGAAAGTCACCCTGATGATGCTCGTCTCGTGCGGCTTTACCCTGGGCGCCGTGCTGGGCGGTTTATTGTCCGCCGCGCTGATTCCCGCATTCGGCTGGCAATCCGTGTTTTACGTGGGCGGCGTCGTGCCGCTGGTCATCGGCGTGCTGATGTTCTTCCTGCTGCCGGAATCGATGCAATTCCTGGTATTGAAGAAACGCAAGCTGGATAAAGTCGCCAAGTGGCTCAAGCGCATCGATCCGACGGTCAGCATCACGGCCGAGACGCAATACGTCGTGCATGAAAAGGAACACAAGGGCGCGCCCGTGCTGCAATTGTTTACGGGCGGCCGCGCGAAGATGACGATTTTGTTGTGGGTCATCAACTTCATGAACTTGCTGAACTTGTATTTCCTGTCGAACTGGCTGCCGACGATTGCCAAGGAAGCGGGACTGTCGACGGCCAACGCCGTGCTGGCCGGCACGGCCCTGCAAGTGGGCGGCACCATCGGCACCCTCGTCATGGGCCAGCTGATCGACCGCTCCAGCTTCCGCCGCATCCTGCTGCCCTGCTTCCTCGTCGCCGCAGTCGCCATTGCCCTGATCGGCCGCCCGGACGTGTCGCTGGCCTTCCTGTTCATCACGATCTTCATCGCCGGCTTTTGCGTGGTGGGCGGCCAGCCTGCCGTCAACGCCCTGGCGGCCAGCTACTATCCAACCACCCTGCGCTCGACGGGCATCGGCTGGAGCCTGGGCGTGGGCCGCATCGGCTCCATCATCGGCCCCGTGCTCGGTGGCGAGCTGATCCGCCTGAACTGGCCCAACAGCACGATTTTCCTCGTCGTCGCCATCCCCGCCATCGTCTCGGCCGTCATGGTGTTTGCCATGCGCGGCGGGCCGCAAACGGCGGCCAAAGGCTGAACGAGCGTGAAAAACCTGCCGCGCCCGCCCGCCCGCACGGGCGGCGAGCGCGGCTAAATTAGGCTATGGCGCCCTTCGTCGTTTAAGATGTCGTTTTTACAGCCCATCTTCAGCGCCCCCATGCACAATGTCTTGCTAGTCCTGCTCGCCCTCTTCCTGGTCGCGCTGAACGGTTTTTTTGTTGCCGCCGAGTTTGGCATCGTCACCTTGCGGCGCACGCGCATCCGCGCCATCGCCAAGACACAGGGGCTGCGGGGCCGCATCCTGGCCAAGGTGCATGGCCAGCTGGACGCCTACCTGTCCGCCTGCCAGCTGGGCATCACCCTCGCGTCGCTGGGCCTGGGCTGGGTCGGCGAACCGGCCTTCGCCGGCTTGCTCGAGCCCCTGTTCGGCACCATCGGCGTCACCTCGCAAGAGCTGATCCACGGCGTGTCCTTCGTCGTCGCCTTCAGCGTGATTTCCTTCCTGCACATCGTCGTAGGCGAGCTGGCGCCCAAATCGATGGCCATCCGCAACCCGGAAGCCGTCGGCCTGTGGAGCGCGATTCCCCTGTACGGCTTCTACTGGACCATGTACCCGGCCATCTACCTGCTCAACGCCAGCGCCAACTGGGTGCTGCGCCTGGCGGGCCTGTCCGGCAAGGGCGGCCACGACGCCCATTATTCGTCCGAAGAACTGAAACTGATCCTGCGCACCAGCCAGCCGGGCGAGAAATTTACGCGCGACGAACGCAACATCCTGGCGCAGTCGCTTGATTTCGAACAAATGACGGTGTCGGACCTGATGCGCCCGATCAATGAAGTGATCGCCCTGCACGCGTCCAACACGCTGGAAGAAAACCTCGACACGGTGCTGCGCAACCGCTTCAGCCGCTACCCGTATTTCGACACGAATGAAGACGACGTGCTGGGCGTGGTGCACCTGAAGGACCTGTTCTTTGCCCAGCAGGCGGGCAAGCCGATCACCTCGCTCACGCCCTTCCTGCGTCCCGTCGACGTCATTTCCGCGCGCACGCCGGCGCTGGAACTGTTCCGGCGCTTTCGCGACGGCGCGCCCCACTTCGCCCTGATCGGCGAAAAGGGCAAGCGCCCGCTGGGGTTCATCACCCTGGATAACTTGCTCGGCGCCATGGTCGGCGAAATCCGCGATGAATTCCGCCGCAATGAAAACGACTGGCTCAAGCAGAGCGACGGCACCCTGATCGGCAAGGCCAGCCTGCCCATCTTTTCGCTCGAACGCATCCTCGGCATCGATATCGAAAACGAGGAACTGGGGCTGGACGACGTGGAATCGGTGGGCGGCTTGATCATGGTCAAGCTGGGCGACATCCCCAAGCAGGGCCAGCGCATCACCTTCGTCGACTTCGACATCGTCGTCAAGAAGATGAACGGGCCCCGCATCGTGCTGATCAAGGTGATCCCGAAACAGGAACGCGACCTCGATGCGGACTTGCGCGATTAATCTTTCTTCAAGGTAAGCGTATCTTTACCCTGCGGCACGGTGGTTTCGCCCACCGTCCACGTTTGCAGCAAGCTGTACAGTACCGCCAACAGGGTCGGGCCGATAAAGATGCCGACGAAGCCGAAGGCCAGCACGCCGCCCAGCACGCCCAGCAGCACCAGCAGGAACGGCAAGCTGCTGCCGCGGCTGATCAACATGGGTTTGACCACGTTGTCCACGCCGCTGATCAGCAGCGCGCCCCACACCAGCATGAAGATGCCCCAGCCCGTCTGCCCGTCGGTAAACAGCCAGATGGCGGCGCCGCCCCAGATCAGGGGCGGGCCCACGGGAATCAGCGAAAAGATGAAGGTGGCCACGCCCAGCAGCGCCACGGCCGGCACGCCGGCGATCAAAAACCCCACCACCGCCACCAGCGCTTGCGCCAGCGCCGTGCCCAGCAAGCCGTACATGACGCCGCGCACGGTGCGGCTGATGGTCAGGCCCACGCCGGGCGCGCTGTCGCCGATGATGCGGCCTGCGCCCGTCATCAGGGCGCGGCTCAGCTGCTGGCCGTCGCGGTAGAGGAAGAAGCTGACGAACACGGCCAGGCTGGTCTGCGCCAGGCCCGTGCCCAGCAGGATGCCGCCGGAAGCGAGGAAGTGGCGCGCCGGTTCCAGCATGGTCTTACCCAAATTCAATAATTCCTCACGGTCAGCCAGCAGGCGCTGCACATAGCCGTCGATGGTTTCGCCCACCACGGGAATGCTGGCCAGCCAGGCCGGCGGATGCAGGCCGCCCGATTCCAGCGCGGCGCGCAGCTGTTCATAGATGCGCGACACATTGTCGGCCAGGTTGTAGGTGACGAGGGCCAGCGGCAGCACGATGACCAGGATCAGGGACAGGGTCATGATGGCGGCGGCCCAGTTGCGCCGGCCTTTCAGGCGTTCGAGCAGGAGCAGATACAGGGGCCAGCTGGAAATGCCCACGCAGGCGGCAAACAGCATGGCGGCGAGGAAGGGCCGCAAGACGAAAAAGCAGCCGATCAACAAAAAGATGATGGCTGCCAGACGGGCGTGGGGCTCGAAACGTTTATCCATGTACTGCGTATCCTGAAGATGGCGCCTGGGGGCGCGACCAGGTCAGGATAGCAGAAGTTTAAGATCGTGCGCGATGGCGGCCGGCTTTTCGCCGTGGCGCACGAACAGGCGGATCTTGCCTTCGCGGTCGAAGACATAGGTGCCGGCCGTGTGGTCGACCGTGTAGCTTTCGTCCGTCTCGCCCTCGACCTTGGCGTAATACACCTTGAATTCCTTGGCCACCTTGGCCGTCGCGGCCGCATCGCCATACAGGCCGACGAAACGCTTGTCGAAGGCGGGCACGTACTGCGCCAGCAATTGCTGCGTGTCGCGCTCGGGGTCGACGGTGACGAACAGCACTTGCACCTGCCCCGCCTGCGGCCCCATTTCCTGCATCACCTGTGCCATGTCAGCCATGGTGGTGGGGCAGACGTCCGGGCATTGCGTGTAGCCGAAGAACATCAGTACCAGCTTGCCCTTGTAGTCGGCCAGGGTGCGCGGGTGGCCCGTGTGGTCCGTCAGCGCGAACTCGCGCGCATAGCCGAGGCCCGTCACGTCCGTGTTCTTGAAGGCCAGCTTGGGCGCGGCCGGCTTGCCGCAGCCGGCCAGGACGGCGACCAGTGCGGCCGCCAGCAACAGTGTCAGGGTTTTTTTCATGTTCCGAGGGGAATGTAGTGGTCGACCAGCAAAGCCGCGAACAGCAAGGCCAGGTAGATGATGGAAAACGTAAAGGCCTTGCGTGCGATCAAGTCCGTGTAGTGGCGGTACATCTTCCACGCGTAATACAGGAAGCCGGCGTTGAGCACCACGGCAGAAGCCAGGTAGATCAGCCCGCTCATGCGCACGGCATACGGCAGCAAGGTGGTGGCGGCCAGCGCGATCGAGTACAGCCAGACGTGGAATTGCGTAAACTTCAAGCCGTGCGTGACGGGCAGCATGGGCAAGCCCGAGCGCGCGTAATCGTCGCGGCGGTACATGGCCAGCGCCCAGAAGTGCGGCGGCGTCCAGACGAAAATGATCAGGACCAGCAGCCAGGCCTGCATCGGCACGTCGTTGGCGACGGCCGCCCAGCCCAGCGCAGGCGGCATGGCGCCGGACAGGCCGCCGATGACGATATTTTGCGGCGTGGCCGGTTTGAGCACCATGGTATAGATCAAGGCATAGCCGACAAAGGTGACAAAGGTCAGCCACATGGTCAGCGGATTGACGAGGTGGTACAGGATCGCCATGCCCAGGCCGCCGATCACCAGCGCGAACACCACCGTCTGTTTCACCGTGATGTCGCCCATGGCCATAGGGCGGCGCGCCGTGCGGGCCATGCGCGCATCGATTTCGCGCTCGGCCAGGCAATTGACGGCAAACGCGGCGCCGGCCAGCAGCCAGATGCCGATGGTGCCGAACACCACCGCATGCCAGTCGGGCAACTCTTCGCTGGCCAGGAACATGCCGATGACGGCGCAAAACACGGCCAGTTGCGTCACGCGGGGCTTGGTCAGCGCCCAATACTGGGCGATGCGGGGGGAAGGTTTACGGCTGATGGTCTGAGTAGTCATTTATGCGGTACGGGAAGGACTGGCTGGTGCCGAGGGCACTGGCGCGGCGGCGGAAGCAGGTGTCCGCGCTACATCGAGTTGGAATTTAGCCTTGTAGTTTAACATGGTCAGCAATAACACGAGCAGCGCCGCCCCGCCGTTATGCATGACGGCAATCGACAGCGGCCAGCTCAGGTAGATGGTCGCCAGGCCCGTGGCCGCCTGCAGGGCCAGCACCAGCGCCACCCAGCGGGCCGTGCCGCGCAAGGACGGCAGTTTCCACGCGCGAAACACGGTATAGCCGATGCCGGCCAGCACGATGAAGGCGAAATTGCGGTGCACCCAGTGGATGGCCGTCAGCGCGGAAAACGGCAAGTAATGGCCGGCGGCCGTCTTGCCCAGTTCGCGCCACAAATGGAAACCATGCTCGAAATCCATTTCCGGAATCACCTTGCCGCCGCACAGGGGGAAATCCGTGCACGCCAGGGTGGCGTAGTTGGTGCTCACCCAGCCGCCCAGCGCGATCTGCACGGTGAGCAGCACGAGCGACATGACGGCCAGCGCGCGCACGGGGCGCAGCACGGACGCGTCCGCATCGGCCCGCTTGATAGGCGCCACGGCATGGTCCTGGCGTCCGCCCAGCCACGTCAGCATGGCCAGCAAGCCCATGCCCAGCAGCAAGTGGATGGTGACGATCACCGGCTGCAGCTTCAGGGTGACGGTCCAGGCGCCGAACGCGCCCTGCAGGCAGACGAACAGGAACAGCGCCGTCGGCAGCGCGGGAGCGAATTCCTGCCGCTTGCTTTTCTTCCACTGGCGCCACGACTGCACCATCATCGCCACAATCAGCACGCCAATGGCCATGGCCAGGTAGCGGTGCGTCATTTCGATCCACGCTTTCACGACCGTCACGGGGCCCGTCGGCATCAGGGTTTCCGCCGCCACGATGTGCTCGTGCGCGAGGAAAGGATTAGCAGAACCATAACAGCCAGGCCAGTCAGGGCAGCCGAGGCCGGAATCGGACAGGCGCGTAAAACCGCCGAACATGATCAGGTCGACCGTCAGGAAGACGGCGATCCATACGAGCTTGCGGTACTTGTTGGCGTCCGCGGACACCCAGACCATGGTCAGCGGCAGCAGCGCCACCAGCAGACCAGTCAAGCCCAGCTGGGCCAGCGCGGAGAGATGCATCGTCGGCATGCGTTCCCCTCAACCGATCGCCGAAGCTTTGAGCAGCTTGGCGATGTCTTTCTTGATCTTGTTCGGGTCCGCATCTTTCGGGAAGCGCATCATCAGATTGCCCAGCGGGTCGATCAAATACAGATGGTCGCTCGTCTTGCCGCCCGCTTCCACGGGCAACCAGGCTTTCAGCGCGTCGCTATTGACGCGCAGCATGCTGGTGCCGTCGAATTCGCGCATCACGAGGGTGTCGAGCGGCTGCGCATCCGTCACCAGCCAGACCCGTTCCAGACGTTCGCGTTCCTTGCCCTGCATGAGGCGCAGTTGTTGCATGTCAAACAATTGCTTCTTGCATGTTTCCTGGCAATCGGACGGTCCCGTTTGCAGCAGTACCCACTTGCCCTTGAACTGGGCCAGCGGCGCGGCCTTGCCGTCCAGTTCCGCCACCTGCAGCTGGGCTTCCGGTATCGGATGCAGACGGGGGTCGATCAG
This sequence comes from Janthinobacterium sp. SUN120, assembly GCF_030397735.1. Taxonomy (NCBI): domain Bacteria; kingdom Pseudomonadati; phylum Pseudomonadota; class Betaproteobacteria; order Burkholderiales; family Oxalobacteraceae; genus Janthinobacterium; species Janthinobacterium sp. SUN120. Next base: position 86,457 of record NZ_JAPUBW010000007.1, read on the forward strand.
GGCGCCGTAATTGTTGCGGCCCGTGGGCTTGATGATGTAATACGTGAAATACGAAGCAATGATGGGAAAGGCGCATACGGCCACCACAGCCAGCAGTTTCCACCGTCCTTGTACCTGTTTATTGCTGCTGTCTTGCGTTGCGTCAGGGCTGTTTGTTTGCACGTCGAAATCCTGTAAAGACAAAAAATAGAAAAGCCATCAGTGCCAGTGCATACCACTGGAATGCATAGCCGCGGTGCTTGTCGGCGCCCAGGTCCGGCGCCGGCCAGTCGCGCACGGGAAGCTGGCTGGACGCTGGCGTCGTGGCTGCCGAATCGACTGGATCAGCTGTTTGTTCAAGGATAAAAGGTTGCAAGGCCAGGCCGCTGGCTTGCGCCAGCTGGGCGATATCGGCATTTTGCACGATGGCGTGCGGCGCCAGGGCCGGCGCCGTGCCCAGCTCCATCACATGGCCCGCATTCAGGCGCGCGATGCCGGAAATGGTGACGGTGCCCGTGGGCGTGGCGTAGTCGGGGATGCGCGTGCGCTCGGCATTGTTGCGCGGCAACCAGCCCTGCGCCACCAGCACGTGCATGGTGGAACCGTCGATCTGGAACGGCGTGAGCACGTGAAAGCCCGCTTGCCCCTTGTAGGGGCGGTTGTCCAGGTACACCGTCCAGGCGGGAAGAAAATGGCCCGTGACGGTAACCCTGCGGTATTCGATCGCTTGCGCGTCGGCCGGCAACAGGGGCGCGGCCGTCAAGGACAGCGGCGCGGCCACATTGCCCGCTTCCAGGCGGGCGGCGCGGGCGACCTTCTCATCGCCACGGCGCTGCTGCCATTGCGCCAGGGATACGCCCAGCGCCACCAGTAGCAGCATTACAACAAATGGAATCCATCTAAAATGGAAGCGGATACGCATTACAATGAAACCTCCTCAAGCTTGGCGCTACCATCCATGAAAATCCTCGTTGCCATTGCCTTCATCCTGATCCTGGGCAGCCTGGGCTCGGCCCTGTTCTTCCTCATGCGCGACAAGGGCAAGAGCAACCGCACCGTGCAGGCGCTGGCCCTGCGCGTGGGCTTGTCGATCACCCTGTTTTTGCTGATCCTGCTGGCGCACAAGCTCGGCTACATCCAGCCGACGGGCATACATTAAGAACGCCTATCAAAACCTACTGCGCGTCGTAATTTGCGGCCTGCGATGCTCACTGTACCTTCGTACAGTTGCGCTTCTCGACCACAACTTCCTTCCGCTCGCTACGGTTTTGTTAGGCGTTGTAAGTCTTTTCTTGCCTGATTGGCAAATTCTTCACACTAAGAAAAAAGCCGTACCCAGGATGTCCCGGTACGGCTTTTTTTATGGTGCCGGCGCGCCTAACAACCACGCGCGCCCTGCCCCGCCATTATAACCAATACACGACCACGTACAGGCCCAGCCAGACGACGTCGACAAAGTGCCAGTACCAGGCGGCACCTTCGAAGCCGAAGTGGTGCTCGGGCGTGAAGTGGCCTTTCAATACGCGGTACAGGATGACGGACAGCATGATGGCGCCCAGGGTCACGTGGAAGCCGTGGAAACCCGTCAGCATGAAGAAGGTGGCGCCGTAGATGCCCGACGTCAATTTCAAGTTCAGTTCGCTGTAAGCGTGGATGTATTCATACACCTGGAAGCCCATGAAGATGGCGCCCAGCACGATGGTGGCAAACAGGAACAGGGCCGTCATGGCGCGGTGGCCGGCGCGCAGCGCGTGGTGCGAGATGGTCAGGGTGACACCCGACGTCAGCAGCAAGGCCGTATTGATGGTTGGAATCCAGAACGGCGTCATGGTGGTGAATTCCTGCACCGTGCCGGCCGGGCCCGTATTGCCCCAGTGGGCGGCGAAATCAGGCCAGATCACCTTGTGGTCGAGGTCGGCCAGCCACGGCATGGAAATACTGCGCGCATAGAACAGGGCGCCGAAGAAGGCGGCGAAGAACATGACTTCCGAAAAGATGAACCAGCTCATGCTCCAGCGGAAGGAGTGATCGATGCGCTCGCTGTACAAGCCCTGCTCCGATTCGCTGATGGCGTCGCCGAACCAGAAATACAGCACCAGCAGGATGCCGGCGATGCCCAGGTAGTTGACGTACGGGCCCCAGGAGACGTCGTTGACCCAGGCCGAGGCGCCGATCATGGTCAGCAACAGGCTGGCGCCGCCCAGCATGGGCCAGCGCGACGGGCCGGGCACGAAATAATAGGGTACGGCGGCGTGGTTGGAACTCATCATCATCTCCTCAAAAACTTATAGGGTGGTTTTTTATAATTTATAAAACGACGAATTTAACAATTGAAATCAAGATGCCGATCAGGCAAGCCACCACCAGGAAGCCGGCGATGACGATGTGCACGGGATTGAGCTTGGCCGAATCCGTGTCGAAATCGCTCTTGCGGCGCAGACCCGTGAATGACCACACGACGGCCCGCAGCGAATACAGGAACGACGCTTTTTCCGGTTTGGCGGATTCGCCCATGGCACTCTCCTATTGGACGGCCGGCGTCTGAGCCTGGCTCAGACCGGCAATCTCGAAAAACGTGTACGACAGGGTGATGGTCTTGACCTCTTTCGGCAGGGCCGGATCGAGGAAGAACACCACCGGCATCTGCCGCGCTTCCTTCGGCTTCAAGGTCTGCTGCTTGAAGCAGAAACACTCGACCTTCTTGAAATGCGGCGTGGCGCTCTGCGGCGCGTAACTGGGGATGGCTTGCGCATTGACGACGCGGTCTTGCGTGTTGACCACTTCATACATGACGGTCACCAGTTCGCCCGGATGCACTTGCATGCTCGACACGGTCGGGCGGAAGCGCCATGGCCCCTGCGCATTGCCATCGAACTCGACGGTGATGCTGCGCGTCGTGTCGACTTGCGTATTGTTGTCGTACGCCACCGTGCCATCTTTTTGCGTCAGCACGTTGATGCCCATCACTTCGCAAATCTGCTTGTAGACGGGAATCAGGGCATAGCCGAAGCCAAACATCAGCACGGCAATGACGAGCAGCTTGCCCAGCATCTTGCGGTTCAGGCCGCGTGTTTCCTGTTGGTGGGGCGTCGTCACGACAGCCACAGCCGCTTGGCGAAGACGGACAGGAAGAAGAAGGCCGCCAGGACCCCCAGTATCAGTCCCGTACGCAGGTTGTTCGGTTTCTTGCGCTCAGTTTTCACTTCGGTCATGGCAGGCACTCTATTCAAAGGGGCCGGCAGGCGCCGGCCCGTGACACTGGCATTATTTGCGGATTACTACTTGACGATGACTACTTGACGGTCGGCGGCGTTTCAAACGTGTGGAAAGGCGCCGGGCTCGGCACGGTCCATTCCAGGCCTTCCGCGCCTTCCCATGGTTTCGCCGGTGCAGCCTTGCCGCCGCGGATGGTCGGCAAGACAACGAAGAACAGGAAGTACACCTGCATCAGGCCAAAACCGAAGCCGCCGATCGAGGCGATCATGTTGAAGTCGGTGAACTGCGCCGGATAGTCGGCGTAGCGGCGCGGCATGCCGGCCAGGCCCAGGAAGTGCATCGGGAAGAAGGTCACGTTGAACGTGATCAAGGACAGCCAGAAGTGGATCTTGCCGCGCGTCTCGTTGTACATATGGCCCGTCCATTTCGGCGACCAGTAGTAGAAGCCGGCAAACAGGGCAAACAGCGAACCGGCCACCAGCACGTAGTGGAAATGCGCCACCACATAATAGGTATCCTGCAGCTGGATGTCGATCGGCGTCACGGCCAGGATCAGGCCCGTGAAGCCGCCCATGGTAAACACGAAGATGAAGCCCACCGAGAACAGCATCGGCGTCTCGAACGTCATCGAACCCTTCCACATCGTGGCGATCCAGTTGAACACTTTCACGCCCGTCGGCACGGCGATCAGCATGGTCGCGTACATGAAGAACAGCTGGCTCGTCACCGGCATGCCGGTAGTAAACATGTGGTGCGCCCAGACGATGAAGGACAGGATCGCGATGGAAGCCGTGGCGTACACCATCGACGCGTAGCCGAACAGGGGCTTGCGGGCAAACGCGGGCAGGATCTGCGAGACGATGCCGAAAGCCGGCAAGATCATGATGTAGACCTCGGGATGGCCGAAGAACCAGAAGATGTGCTGGTACATGACGGGATCGCCGCCGCCTGCCGCGTTAAAGAAGGACGTGCCGAAATGGCGGTCCGTCAGGGTCATGGTAATGGCGCCAGCCAGCACCGGCATGACGGCGATCAACAGATACGCGGTAATCAGCCAGGTCCAGCAGAACATCGGCATTTTCATCAGGGTCATGCCAGGAGCGCGCATGTTCAGGATGGTGACGATGATGTTGATCGAACCCATGATGGACGAGGCGCCCATCAGATGCATGGCAAAAATGGCCATGTCCATGCCAGGGCCCATCTGCGTCGACAGCGGCGCATACAGGGTCCAGCCGGCGGCCGTGGCGCCGCCCGGCACGAGGAAGGACGTGGCCAGCAGCAGCGCGGCCGGCGGCAGCAGCCAGAACGAGAAGTTGTTCATGCGGGCAAACGCCATGTCGGATGCGCCCACTTGCAGCGGGATCATCCAGTTGGCGTAGCCGACGAAGGCCGGCATGATGGCGCCAAACACCATCACCAGGCCGTGCATGGTGGTCAGTTGATTAAAAAATTCTGGGTGGAAAAATTGCAAGCCTGGATGAAACAGTTCCGTACGGATCATCAGGGCCAGCACGCCGCCCGACAGCAGCATGATGAACGAAAACCACAGGTACAAGGTACCGATATCCTTGTGGTTGGTGGCAAACAGCCAGCGGCGGTAACCGGTCGGGTGGTCGTGGGCATGGTCGTGATCGGCGTGGTCCAAGGTACTCGTGCTCGTGCTAGTACTCATCTGCGGCTCCTAATTACTTGCGTGCAGCCACGACTTCGGCTGGTTGAACGATGTTCTCTGCGGCCTTGTTCGACCAGGTATTGCGCGTGTAAGTGATCACTGCGGCAATTTCCGTGTCGGACAGCTGTTTCCATGCTGGCATTTCAGCGGGATACTTGCCGCTCTTTTGCCCGTTCAGCAAGACGTGGATCTGATCCGCTTTCGGACCGTTCACCACGGCCGAGCCATCCAGCGGCGCAAACGCACCGGGCACGCCCTTGCCTGTCGCCTGGTGGCAGACCACGCAGTTGGCCGCATACACTTTCTCGCCCTTGACCTTCAATTCGTCGATGGTCCACACCTTGCTTGGATCATCAGCCAATGCGGCCATTTCCTTTTGTTTTACATCAACCCAGGCCTTGTAATCATCTGCCGAAACGACCTTGACGACGATGGGCATGAACGCGTGTTCCTTGCCGCACAGCTCGGCGCAATTGCCGCGGAAGGTGCCGATATGGTCGGCCTTGAACCAGGTGTCGCGCACGAAACCGGGAATCGCATCTTGCTTGACGCCAAAGGCAGGCACGGACCAGGCGTGGATGACGTCGTTGGCTGTCAGCACTACGCGGATCTTCTTGTTGACCGGCACGACGACTTCATTGTCGACTTCGATCAGGTAGTTTTCGCCCCGTTTTTCCGTCGGCGGCGCGCCCGGCGCACCCACTTGCGAGCGCGGCGTGGCCAGGTTGGAGAGGAAGGAAATGCCTTCGCCCTCGCCTTTCAGGTAGTCATAGCCCCATTTCCACTGCATGCCGGTGGCCTTGATGGTGATGTCGGCGTTCGACGTGTCCTTCATGCCGACAACGGTGCGCGTGGCAGGCAGGGCCATGCCGATGACGATCAGGAAAGGCACGACGGTCCAGGCGATCTCGACGGTGGTGCTTTCGTGGAAAGTGGCCGGTTTGTGACCCAGGGACTTGCGGTGCTTGAAGATGGAATAAAACATGACGCCGAACACGGCCACGAAGATCACCAGGCAGATGATCATCATCAGGGTGTGCAAATCGTAGATTTCATGGGCGATCTGTGTCGCCGGCGGTTGCAGATTCATTTCGAACGGCACGGGACCGCCGGTGCCGGGATAGGTGCTGGCAGCCGGTGCCGCCGTGGCCCATCGCCCGATGCCAAACGCTGTCAAAGACAGCCCGAGCAGCAACGATTGAAGTCGCTTTGCATGTGTCATGTTTTCCCCAACCACCCAAAAATAATGATATTTTAAACGGCTGCGGACTTCTCCGTACTGGACCGCTGCCGCTCCTCCATGAAAGCAACACGGCCGGAATGCGGCCATGTGCGTCAAGCACCAGCGAATTCCATGCTGGCTGCGGCAGCAAAAACGGCGGCGCGCAACCATGCTGGAACCCTGTTTTTCTTCCCCACACTGAAATGGCCTCGTGTGGAAGATGGTTACTATACTAATGCAGTAACTTCGAATTAGTCTTGCTTTGTTTTTTTTATTTTGTATGCAGCCCTTGTTTTTTCTACTTAACAAGCTGACAAACAATCAACGATTATAATCAAGTAAACTTGAATCCATCAAGCAATAATCGGCTTTGTGCGCGCCCTTCTCCCGGCCGCCGCGCGCTTTGCAACGGTTGCTGCAACATCCATGCGCGGATGGCGACCAAGTGTCGGTTTCTTTGGTCTTTTATTTGGGTTTTCTGGGCAGGTCGAAACGGATGATGGCTTCGCCATTGCGCGTCACGCGCGGTGCGGGACGGAAGGCGTGGCCATAGATCACCTCGAAACTCAGGCCCAGCTTGCCATCGGGACGGCGCCTCTTTTCCAGCGCATCGAGCATGCGCTGCCAGGCCGCCTTGCCCATCAGGCCGCGCCGGCGCGTGGTCAGCGGGTTGCCGCCGAAGGCGCGCACGTCCGCCAGCAGTTTTTCCGCCGTGTCGTAGGTGACGGTGATGATTTCCATGTCCAGCACGGGCGTGGAAAAGCCCGTCTCGACGAGCATGTCGCCAAAGTCGTGCATGTCGACAAAGGGCAAGGCGTGCGGGTACAAGTCCGCCTCGGCGAAGGCGTCGCGCACTTCGCGGAAGGTGTCGGGGCCGAAACAGGAAAACATCAGCAAGCCATCGAGGCGCAGCGCGCGCCGCCATTCGGCAAACACGCGGTCGGGCTGGGCATGCCAGTGCAGCGCCAGATTGGACCACACGAGGTCGATGCTGCCCTGCGCCAGCGGCAGGTCGCCCAGGTCGCCGCACAATAAATCCACGCCCGCCTTGGCCGGCAAGAGTTTGCTGAGGAACTGGTTCAGGCTGGCCAGTTTCGACGCGGGCGCGCGCGCCGCCTGCATCATCGCTTGCGCTGCATCGAGACCGATAATCTGCGCTGCGGGATAATCCTTTTGCAACTGCGCCAAATCCGCGCCGGGGCCGCAGCCCGCGTCGAGCACACGGTGCGGCGTGATTTTCACCAGCTCCAGGCGCTCGTGCATGCGTGCCGACACTTCGCGGCGCAGGAAGTCCGACGGCGCGACGCGCGCCGGACGGGAAAAGAAATCGCGTACTTGCACCGCATCGATGGGCGCACTCATTTTGGGCGGACTGGTGGGAACTGGCATGTTGAATCGGGTGAGGTGAGATAATGTCGGCAGTGTACATGGAACGACGCCATCGCGATGCGGACCGCCACCCGGCACCGCCTTGACGCCGCCTGGCAGGCGCTGCGCCTGTGGCTGGGCGCCACGGTGCTGCCGGCGCAATGCGCGCTGTGCGGCATGGGCTGCCCGGAAGTACTGTGTTCGCCCTGCCGCGCCCAATATCTGACGCAAGGACGCCCCCGCTGCCGCCAGTGCGCCAATCCGCTCGACGATGCGGCGCTGCTGTGCGGACGCTGTTTGCGCCAGCGGCCCGCGTATGACGCCACCGTCACGGCGTTTGATTATGCGGCGCCCGTCGACCAGTTGCTGCTGCAGCTGAAATTCGGCGCGCGCCTGGCGCTGGCGCCCCTGTTGGCAGAACTGCTGTATGTTGCCATTCAGCAACAGCAAGCGTGGGAAGCGCCGCAACTGCTGTGCCCCGTACCGCTGGGCCCGGCCCGGCTGGCCGAACGGGGTTTTAACCAGGCGCTGGAAGTTGCCCGTCCGCTGGCGCGCCTGCTGGACGTGCCTTTACAGCCGCGCCTGGCGCTGCGCGTGCGCGAAACCCGGGCGCAAAGCGGCGTGGCGCCGCAGGAACGGCAAGCCAACCTGGCGCACGCGTTTGCCATCGCGCCCGAACATGGGGCCTTGTTGCAAGGATGCCATGTGGGCATCGTCGACGACGTGATGAGCAGCGGCCATACCGTTCACGCGCTGGCCACCGCCTGCAAGAGCGCAGGGGCGGCCAGGGTCAGCATTCTGGTCGTGGCGCGCACGCCGCCGCACTAGAACCGCATCAGATTCGCTATATATATGAGGAGAGCATTTTGTTTCACGTTGTTTTGGTAGAACCTGAAATCCCGCCCAATACGGGCAACGTCATCCGCCTGTGCGCGAACACGGGCGCGCAGCTGCACCTGGTCGAACCGCTGGGCTTTCCGCTCGACGATTCCAAGATGAAGCGCGCCGGCCTCGATTACCACGATTACGCCAACATGAAGGTGCACAAGAACTGGGCAGCGTTCCTGGCCGACACCCAGCCCGACCCGGCCCGCATGTTCGCCATGACGACGCGCGGCTCGCGCCCGTTCGGCGACGTGGCCTTCCTGCCCGGCGACGTGTTCGTGTTCGGTTCGGAAACAAAAGGCCTGGACCCGGCCCTGCGCGACGGCTTTCCGGCCGAGCAACGCATCCGCCTGCCGATGCGCCCAGACAACCGCAGCTTGAATCTGTCGAATACGGTGGCCGTCGTCGTGTATGAAGCGTGGCGCCAGCACGGATACGCCGGCGGCGCGTAGCTGACACCTCACCCAGTCTACTGCGCGGCGCACTTTGCGGCCGACGATGCTCGCGCTACTAAAGTAGCGCTGCGCTTCTCGGCCACAAATCATCGCCGCTCGCTACGACTGGATGAGATGTTGAGACTCCTGCAATCTCCCTTTACCGCTGCGCCAATTGCTGCGCCGCGCCGCTATTGTCGTCCAGCATCACCAGCTGCGTGCGCAGGTCGCGCGTGGCGGCCAGCTTGCCGTTCACATACAAATTCGTCTTGACGCCATACACGCCTTGCGACACGCCGGCCGGCAAGGTCAGCTCGAACGAGTTTTCAAAACGCCCGCCCGACTTGTTGCTGCTGGCCAAGGCTTTCGAACCGGACTTGAACGGCTGACCTTGCGGATCGAGCACCACCAGCTCTTCGCGCACGTCGTTGACGCTTTGCGCGCTGCCATTGACCAGCTCCACCACGGAATTGACCTTGAACGGCTGGCCGCGCTTGACGGTCGACGCGCTCAGTTGCGGCGTGTACGACACCACTTGCGGCTCGCGCGGCAGCGCGCCGCGCGTGCGGATGTAATCGCGGTCCGCCTGCGCCGCCGTCTTGGTCTGGCGCGAATTGACATTGATGGCCAGGCAACCGGCCGCCGCCAGGCCGCCGCCGATGGCGGCCCCCTTCAGCGCGCCATTCTTGCCGCCCGCCAGCGCACCCAGCAATGCACCCACGGCCGCGCCGGCCGCGGCCGTCGCGCCCACGCTGCACGGGTCCTCATCCGTGGCCGCCTGGGCGCCACCTTGCGGATAGGAACTGTCCTGCCGCACGCCGTTCGGGCTCATCGGCGCCGTGGCGCAGCCGGCCAGCATGGCCGCGATGGTCAGCGCAGCGGCCGTCCGCAAGGTGGTGTGATTCAGCATTGTGACTCTCCAGATGACTAATTGATCGTTGTTTCCGTCTGCAACACTTGCCGTTCGCGCTCGCGGATGCGGCGCGACAGATTGTCGATGCGCGCATTGCCCGGATCGACGCGGCGCGCGCTTTCCAGATACGTCTTGGCCGCATCGAACTTACCTTCCAGCAAAGAACGCTCGGCATCGCGCAAGAACGCTTGCGCCATCTCGCTGCGCATGGCCGCGCCGCTGTCGACGGGCGCCGTTTCCTGCGGGCGGCGTTCGGCCACCGCTGATCGTTCGACCGCGCGCGCGGGCGCCGGTTCCGTGGGCACGACGCGGGCCGGTGCCGTTTCCACCGGCGCCGGGACCGGTGCAGCGATGGACGCGGGCGCCGACAGCGCCTGCACATCGGCCCTCAACTGCGGCAATTCCACCGCTTCGCGGTCGATGGCTTCCAGCCTGGCGATGCCATTGCCGGCCGCCGTCGCATCCTTGCCGTCCAGCGCCTGGCGCACGCCCACCAGCACGGACGCGGCTGCCGCTTGCTGGCGCGCCAGCTGCTTGCGCAGGGAATCCACGCTGGCAGCGCCCGCGCAATCGGCGTCGAGCGCGGCGATGCCCCTGGCCGCGCTTTGCAATTGATGGCCATCAATATGGCGTTCGATGGCGCGCACGCCCCGCTGGCAACTGCCCGATGCGGCGCCGGCCTTGCCGATCGCCGCCTGCAAATCGTCCGCCTTGGCGCTGGACTTGCCCGTGCACACATTCTTCGCCGTCGCCAACTTTTGCCGGGCGCCGTCCAGGCTGCCATTTGCCACCAGCTTCAAGCCGCTGTCGATGGCGTCGTTGCAAGCCGATTCATTCTTGCCGCCCGGCTTGCCATTCATGTAGACGATGACGGCCGCCAGCACAGCGGCAGCGCCCAGCCAGCGCAGCCACTTGCGCAGCGGTGGCGGCGGTACCGGCGGTACCGGTGTTGCCGGGGCAGGCGCCGGTGGAAGCACAGGCGCGGGCACGGGCTTCGGCGCCGCTTGCGGCGGCACCGGCTTGGCTGGCGGTACTGGCGCCGGCTTCGGCGGCGCTTTCGGCGCAGGCGCAGGCGTCACCGGCACGGGCGGCGGCTTGGGCGCAGGTGGCGGCGCTACCGGCGCAGGCGCAGGGACGGGCAGCGGCGGCGGCACGGCCGCGGCTGGCTTGGCAGCGCCCGCCATGGCGTGACCGCAGTACGGGCAATGGCTGACAACGGTCCACAGGCCCGTCTTGCATTTGTTGCAGATATCCAAAACTAATCCTTCATTCCAACGTCATTCCAGCGTTCACAAGGGCGGCGGCATCAACGGTGGCGGCGCGCCGAGGAACAAGGGCGCCAGTTCGGGGAACTGGGCCAGGTCGGCCCAGGCCGGCAAACCGGCGCGCCACACCTTGGTCGTGGCTGGCACCACTTGTCCCGCCTGCACGTACTGCACGATCTGCTGGGCCGTGAACGGTCCCTGCTGCTGGCCGTTGATGCCCAGGAAGTACTGGTATTCCACCAGCGGCGGCGGCATGCCGCCCAGTGGTGGCGGCGCCATGCCGAACGCGGCCGCCGCCGGGGCAGCCGCCGCGCCGGCCGGACGCAGCAATTGCTCCAGGCGCCCCGCTTCCAGCATTTCCGGCTTGATCGCATACTTCAGGCGCGGCTGGCCGTCCGCTTCCGGCTCGCGCACTTCCCAGTCGTAGGCATCGCCGTCGGAATCGCCGATGACGTTGGCCCACTCCTTCAGCCGGCCCAGCAAGGCTTGCACCGTGCGGTCGAGCTCGTCGCTGGCCATGCCCTTGCGGCGCGCCGACTCGCGCAGGCGCGTGCCCACTTCGGCGGAAATGGCGCTGCCAAAGCCGATGTAGGGCAGCTGCGAGCCATCGGCCTGCGCCACCAGCTTGGGCGCATACACGCCCCGCTCGTAGTATTTTGCCAGCGCCGCCATGGCCGCCGTCTGCACGGCGTCAAGCGCCGTCAATTTTTCTTCGATGCGCAAGGCGATATTTTTCTCGTACGAGGCGGGCATGCCGTTCTGGCGGATGGCCCGTTCGTTGCCGATGCGGCGCAAGTCGCCCGGCTCGACGGCAAACTGGTACTGGCCCGGCGGCACGACGCGGCCCGTGTGGCGCGTCAGCACGCCCAGCATGATCGCTTGCAGGAATTCGCCGAAGTCTTCCGCCAGGCGCTTCATCTCGTCCGTGTTCGGCGCGATCGGGTGCGTGAATTGCGTTGGATCAATATGCGTGTGGGTCGGCGCCTTGTCGTTGTCGCCTTCCTTGCGGTAACTGGTGCGCCAGCCTTCCAGGCCGCGCAACACCGTCATCGGCACGCCAGCCAGTTCGCAATAGCAGACGGCGCGCCCGCGGATGCCCGTTTCGACGATTTCCAGCTGGCTCACCGTGATGCCCACCTGGGTCGGCACGCACGATTCGAGCTCGGCGCCGAACTTCGCCTTGAAGGCGGCCGCATTGGCCACGCCGATCACGCACTTGAACTGGTCCGACACGACCGTGAAGTCGCCCGCCATGTTGGCGTCGATCCACGGCATGGAGCAGGCCAGCAGCTTGCGGAAGCGGTCCAGACGTTCGGACACATCCATCTGTTCCAGCGCTTCGAACAACGGGTCGGGCGTGCTCGTCGCCCCTTCCGCCAGGCCCGCAGTAGCGATCATGTTTTCCGCCATGCGCGTAACCTTGGCCAGGATCAAGGCCCGTTGCGCCGGTTCGCCCAACATGGGGAACAGCGCTTTCGAGCCGCCCATGTCCTTGAACGCTTCATCGGCCCACTGGCGCAAGGTGGCCGCCGACGGCAGCGCGATGTCTTTTTCCGTGACGGGAATGACGATCAGGGTCGCGTGTTCCTTGTCCAGGTCCTTTTGCAGGATGGTATTGGCCGTTTTCAACTCCGTCAGCATGGCCAGCACGCCTTCGCGGCCCGATTGCAGCTCGCCCACCAGGCCATTCCACTGGGCGCGGCCTTGCGCATCGACGCCGACCCGGTTGCCCAGCCAGCGCGACAGCTCGCCCAGCAGGAGGACGGACTCGTCCGCCGCCTTGGCGCGCAGATGGAATTTCAGCGCATTCGCCATTTCCGTGCGCAAATGATCCATCACCACGCCCGCCTGCTTTTCGCCATTGCTGAGGAAGCCGAAGGTGCTGCGCGTCTGTTCCAGGTTGTTCAACAGGCGCTCGTATTCGCGCGAGCGCACGGCTTCCTTGATTTCACGGTAGCGCTCGGCATTGTTGCCGATCTGCGCCGTCAAGCCGCTGCCCGGCGCCTCGATGCGGTCCTTGATCTGTTCCACCAGCGACAGCACGTATTCCAGACCGCCGAATTCTTTATTATCAAGATAGCCATACAGCTGGTCGCGCACGACTTTCTTGACGTCTTCCAGCACTTCGCGGCGCCGCTTGCTGATGCGGTCTTCCGTCGTGTCGGCCGTGGAATCCTGGTCGCGCACGGCGTCGCGTTCCAAATGCTTCATGGCGTCGCGCACTTGCGCCGGCCATTCGCTGCGGTCGAAACCCGTGCGGATATCGTTGATGCGCGTATTGACGCGGTTTTCCACGCCGGCCAGCAAGTGGCCGTGGCGGTCTTCCAGCAATTCGTCGACGACGCGGAAATCGATGAAGTCGCCGCTGGAGCGCTTCAGTTCGATGCTCTTGTCGGAAAACTCGGGGAAATCGCTGAACGGCGTGCCCTTCAGGAACATATTGGCGGCGAGGAAATTATCGCGTTGCGTATCCGTGGCCCGGTTGGCGCCCGCATCCGTGCCGCCCACGCCAAAGAACGCTTGCAGCATGGCGCCGGCCCAGCGGTGAGCCCGCTCGTCGCGCGCCGCTTCCTGGCGCGTATCGAGCACGGCCATGCCGAACGAGGAAAAGCGCTTCGAGAAATACAGGCGCATGTCGCCGAAGCGGTCTTGCGGCACGGGCGCGTTGTACAGCGAATTCTTGTGCTGCGCCTGGTTGACGGCGATCGAACGCTTGGCGCGCGCGAAGTCGGCCGAGGCGAAATCCTCGAACAGCGAATCGGCCACCATGTGGTAGACGTCGCTGACATCCTTGGTGTGCTGCTGGGCAAGGTTGCCCGAATCGATCAGGTAAACCTCACTGTACGGTTCGCGCGTCAGTTCCGGACGGTCATACGCATCCCAGCGGCCCACATAGCCCTTGTTGCCCATCATCGCCGATTCCAGCTCCATCAGCGCCGCGTAGCCGTTGGCTTCGACCCGGTCCTTGTTGGCCTTGGTGTAGCCGGTCGGCAAGAACAGCATCAGCTCCACGTCGGCCGCGCCCACTTCGCTGCGCGCCAGCCAGCGCGCCAGCAAGCCCATGTCCAGGAAGGAGCCGGAACCCGTGCCGCCTGCAACGGAACCGACGATGACGATGCGGAAACGGTTCGTTTCCATGCGCAAACCCAGCTCGGCCAGCTGACGCTCGTGCGACAGGCCCGCCTTCAGGGCTTTCAATTTCAGACGGATCTTGTCGCGGATCTTCGCGTACTTGTCGAAGAAATACAGGCGCGACACGGCGCGGATCTGGCCGGCGCCGCTGCTCATGTCGAAACGCAATTCGCGGATGCGCTGCGGCGTCAAAGGCAGCCATTCCTTGATGTGCGGATATTTCTCCAGAGAATCTTCATCACGGCTGTATTTGTCCATGTCGAACGATTCGACCACCTTGTCGTCATCCGTGAACTTCACCTGGTCGAACTGCAAGTCCTTCGCCTGCGACTCGCCGCTTTCGATCACGGCGCCATTGTCGAGGTCGAAATGGATGAATTGCGCGATGGGAAAGTCCGCCAAGCCCTCGATGCGCGTGCGGTTGCCCGCGCCGCCCCACAGGGTATTGAGGATGCGCCGGCGCACGCGCATCAGCACTTGCATGCCCGTGCCGCCGATGCCGATGAACAGGGTCGGGCGCAGTTCGATGATCTTGTCCTGCTTGCGCTCGCTGGCGCCGCCGGTGATGGTTTGGTTCAGGTTCTCTGCCATGGTGATTCCTTCGATGATGCGTGCAACGGCGTGTTCTTAGCGGCGGCTGGAAGTAAAGGTCAACAAGAGTGCAACGAGGCCCACCAGCACCAGCGGGCCCATGAACAGTGGCGCAAGGAATTTATGCGCATTCACGGCAGCCAGCACGACGCCCGTCGCCAGGCTGGCCAGGAAGATGAACAGCCACCAGCCCGAGGCATTGGCCTTGTTCGGCGGCACGCGCTTGGCCACCAGGCCATTCGCATAGGCATTCTTGGCAAAGAAAAAGGCGATGAACAGCAGCAACAGCACCACGCCGCCGACCAGGGTGTCGCGCGACGAGGTATCGGTCGTGCCGGCAGCGTCAAACGCGGGCGCAGCTTCGGTCGTTGCGGTGGCGGCGCTGGCCGCAGCGGCAGCGTCCGCGGCGGGCGGCGCCGACGCCGGGGCCGTTACCGGGGCCGGCAAGGTGAAACCTGCGTTGTCTTTTGGAGTGTCTTGCGCCATGGTATGCCTCTATTGAATGGAAGGAATTTTTAAGGAATCTGTGTTCAGGCCAGGGTCAAGGTATGGCCTTCGGCCACGCGCACGACGGCCGGCTTGCCCAGGCCACGCTTGAGTTCGCCAATGTCGCGGCCGTCATCGTCGCGGATCTGCACGCTTTTAAATGGTTTTAGTAACACTTGCCGCTGCACGCCGTCGGCCGTCACCTTGTAGCGCGTGGCGCGCGTGCCGACCAGGCCCAGCGCCAGCAAGCCCAGCACGAGCGCCAGCACGCCGCCGAGGATCACCAGCACGGGCAGCAGCGGATACTGGATGCGCACCAGCAGCGGTATCGTCGCCTGCGACGCGCGCACGCTGTCGGGCGGCGTAAACATGCCGGAAATCGGGTCGCCAGGGAACAATTCCTGCAAATCCTTGCCGAAACTGGACGCCAGCGCCAGCCGCTGTTCCGACAGGCCCACCTGCGCCTGCATGGGCAGCAGCACCTGCTTGCCCATGGCGGCGATCGCCTGCGCCGACCACGGCGACGGGATCTGCGCCATCGGCAGCGCGAACTGCACTTGCACGGACTGGCTGGCGCCCGGCTGCAGCTGGCGGATTTGATCTGGCGCAACGTGCAAGGGCGCGTTCTGCCCGGCCAGGCTGGCATGCACTTTGGCGCTGTCGATCACGTACGGGAAAAACATGTTTTGCAAGGATGCCTGCAGCACCACTTGCGGCACCAGGTCCGCCGCATCGACGTCGAGCACGATGGTGCGCCCGTCGCGGCCCAGGCTGGCGTGCACGTTGGCGCTGTTCTTGACGGATTGCGGCACGATGCGCACGGCATCCTGGTCCACCGGTTTCAATCGCGCGGGCGGACGCGTCAGCACTTGCGACAGCCGCCCTTCGGCCAGGATGCGGTTCAAGGCCTCCGACGCCGGCTGGCCATACGCGAGCGCATACACCATCAAGCCCTTGGCGCTGTACAGCTTGCCCTGCACGGGCATGCGCAGCGGAAACACCACCGTCTTGGTGATCGACGGTTCCAGGTGCAGCAGGCGGTAAAAGTCGCGGTTGCGCTCGGCCGTCTGGCTGTCGTTGTTCGGGCTGTTCTTGTTATTGGTAAAGATCCACACGATGCCGGACGCGGACTGGAACGGGCCCGTGATGGTTTTTGTCACGGCTTCCTGGAAATCCGTGTCGGCCAGCGCGCCGCCGGCGCCCTTGCGCGCCAGGCCCAGGCTGGCCAGCTGGCCCGCCACGCCGGCGCCGCCCTGCCCTTGCCCCAGCAGCGACGGCGACACGTGCGCGCCGCTGCTCTGGCTGAAGGCCAGGGTATACACTTTATCGGACGGGTTTGTAGCGGCCTGCGCCACGGCGCCCACCAGGGCTTTCAGTTGCGAGTGCTCATCCGTGTAAAACGGCTCCATCCAGCCCGAATTTTGCACGAGGAACGCTTGCTGGATGCCGGCGGCCTGCACACTGGCGCTGGCGAAGGCGAGAAAGGCGGCGCCGGCCGCGATCAGGACGCGCGCTTTCATGCCTGCAAGGCCCAGCCATCGATACGCGACAGCAGCGGGTGGTAAGCCCACAGCGTACCTTCATGCACAAACAGGCGCACGCGCCACGGTTCGCTGACGGCAAAGGTATGGAACACGTTTTCGCGCAATTCGTCGTCCTGCACCAGCTGCGCCGCCAGGCGATCGTTCGAGCGCAGCACGCTCGACAGGCCGGCGCTGGTGGCAAACTTCACGCCGAAGACGCTGTTGCCAACGCTAGATTCCAGCAGCGGCATGACGGCCTGGTTCTTGCCGCCGTCGTCGCCGTGTTCCGGCTCTTCCCACGGCGCCGTTTTCAGCTTGGTGGCGAAGCGGTAATTGAAGCTGCCCGAGCACAGGCGCGGCGCCAGCGCGTCAGCCCGTTCGGACTGCGCGCCCAGTTTCACGTAGACATAGGTGCCGCGGCTGCGCTCGAAGCACAGCTGCCACAAGCCGCCGTCGCGCGACACGTAGGGGCTGCCGAACTCGAAATGCGGCACCAGTCCTTCTGGCCAGGGGGTGAACGAGGCGGCCACGTTGCCGTCCGGCTGCAATTGCAGGCGCAGCTGGCCGTTGGCGCAGGGCCACACGGCCATGCGGTTGTAGGCGACGGGCGCGCTGACGGTGCCCAGGTCAAACAGGCCGTCGAGCAGCACGTCGCTGCCCGGCTTTTGTTGCGCATCAAGGTTGACGAAGCGGAGGCGGCCATCGTCGTCGCGCAGCGGTGCCCACAACCGGTTCTGGAACCAGACGGGCGCGGCTGCGCACGGCGCGCCGCCCACGTGCTCGACCACGTAGGTCAGCGACGGCACGTCGGGACGGATGCAGGCCAGGCCATGGCTGGTCGGCAAGACCAGCACGCTATTGAACTCCGGCACCAGCTCGGCGCGCCAGGCGCCGTGGGCCAGGTCCGATTCGGCCAGCAAGCTGCCATAGTCGGGGTCCAGCGCCAGCCAACGTTTCGAGGCGGGCAGCCAGGCGTGCAAGACGGCCTTGCGCGGGTCGAGCGCCAGCAGCGCGGGCGCGCTGGTGCCGAACTGGGCGGAAAAGAATTCGTATTCGCCGGGCGGCGGCATCGGCAGCGAAACGTCCGCCTGCGCATGCTCTTCGCGCGCGCGCTGGTCAGCCAGTTTCAGGGGCGCGCTGGCCTGGCGCAAGCCGGACGGGCCCGTTGGCGGCACGTCGCTGACGGGAGATGCGCCGTAGGGCGGCACCCAGGGCGGCGTGGCGGAGGTAGCAGGCGGCACTTGCAAGGCCGCGCCCGAGGCGGGGTCGAACGCAAATTCAGGCGGAAACTGGCGCACGGGCGCACCGGCGGCTGCGGGCAGGCGCCGCGCGAGCATCAGCTTGCCGATATCGGCATGGCTCACCAAGGGCGAGACGTTCTGACCATCCGCGCTGCGCTGCATGGTCCACGCGCCCTCGTCATCCACGTGCCAGGCGCCGGAAGGCAGTGGCCAATCCCCAGAAGTTTTATGATCCATTTATTTTCTATGACTAGCAATGCATTCAGACGGTGTAACGTGCTGGGGCTGTCGAAACAAAGTCGCAGCCCTGGCAGTTCTCATAGTAACGTCTTTTTATCTGTATGGAAACATTGACGAGCTTCCTCAGCCTTGCTGCGTCCGCACTTTCGTCAACAGCTTGGTGGTCGAGCGGTCATGCTCGAAATCGATGGCCACGGCCTGGCCGCCATACGCCAGCACGGCCTTGCCTTCGGGAATGGCCGCCATGTCATAATCGCCGCCCTTGGCATAGATTTCCGGCTCGATATCCTGCACCACTTCCAGGGCGCTGTCTTCCGAGAACGGCACGACCAGGCTCACCGCTTCCAGCGCGGCCAGCACGGCCATGCGGTCTTCGCAGCTGTTCAGGGGACGGTCATCGCCCTTGCCCAGGCGTTTCACCGAGGCATCGGTATTCACGGCAACGATCAGCGAGGCGCCCAGTGCGCGCGCCTGCGCCAGGTAGGTCACGTGGCCGCGGTGCAAAATGTCGAACACGCCGTTCGTCACCACCACCGGCTTCGGCAGGGCCGCGGCGCGGGCGCGCAATTCGTCGCGGCCGCACAGTTTGTTTTCAAAATCAGGCATGGATATCTCTGGTTGGGTTAAATGGGGTCACGCCATGGTCGCACTCAGGCGTGGCTATCGCCTTGGATGCCGCCGGCATCCCGGCGCCAGGCATCGATCAGGGCCACGACGGCCGGTTCCAGGGTCTCTTCGGCGATGCGATCTTGCCGGTAATAAATCATCAGCGCATACACGCCGGCCAGGCGGCTGACGGGCGGCGACAGCGCATATTCGTTGCCGCGCGCCGGTTGCCTGGCACGCCAGTAATTGATCGCCGCTTCCAGCGCCTGCATCCGCAATTCCATCGCCATCTCCCTTCGACGCCCGGTCCCGCATTATAGGGGGCGATCCGCTACAATACGCCATCGGCGCCACAGTTTCACGTTTGCGCCACCTTTCATTCATTGCAAGTAAGTACTTCCTGTGTTTCAATCAACCTATGACACTGACTGAACTGAAATATATCGTTGCAGTCGCGCGAGCGAAGCACTTCGGCCACGCCGCCGAAGCCTGCTTCGTTGCCCAGCCCACCCTGTCAGTGGCCATCAAGAAACTCGAAGACGAATTGGGCGTGGTCCTGTTCGAACGGGGCGGCGCGGAAATCTCCGTCACGCCACTTGGCGCGCAAATCATTGCGCAAGCCGAGCGCGTGCTGGAACAGACGGCCGCCATCAAGGAACTCGCCAAGCAAAACAAGGACCCGCTGGCCGGCCCCCTGCGCCTGGGCGTGATCTACACGATCGGCCCCTACCTGCTGCCGCCCCTGGTCAAGGCCATGATAGACCAGGTACCGCAGATGCCCTTGATCTTGCAGGAAAACTTCACGGTTCGCCTGCTCGAATTGCTGCGCCAGGGCGAACTGGACGTGGCCATCATGGCCCTGCCCCTGCCCGAACACGGCATGGCCATGCAGGAACTGTATGACGAACCGTTCGTCGTCGCCATGCCGCGCCAGCATCCATGGACGGCGCGCGAGAAAATCGCCGCGCAAGACTTGAAATCGGAAACCATGCTGCTGCTGGGCAATGGCCACTGTTTCCGCGACCAGGTGCTGGAAGTGTGCCCCGAAATGGCGCGTTTTTCCTCGCCCGGCAATGGCATGCAGCGCACGTTTGAGGGTTCCTCGCTGGAAACCATCCGCCACATGGTGGCCAGCGGCATCGGCCTGACGGTCTTGCCGCGCGCCTCCGTCGCCAATATGCACGCCACCGACGGCATGCTCGAATACCGGCCCTTCGCCGCCCCCGTGCCCTCGCGCCGCGTGGTCATGCTGTGGCGCAAGAGTTTCACGCGCAAGGCCGCCATCGACGCCCTGTGCGCGGCCATCGCCAGCTGCAACTTGCCCGGCATTACGCCGCTGTGCGAGGATGAAGACTAGCGCCCCAGGCGCAAAATAGTACATTTACATACTATTTGCGATAATCGACCTTTCTCTTCAACAAGATCGAGTCTTCCATGAACAAGCTGGCGCTGTATTTCCGCCTGATACGGCTGGACAAGCCTATCGGTACCGTATTGCTGCTGTGGCCTACCCTGTGCGCGCTGTGGCTGGCGCAGCAGGGCGTGCCGGACTGGCGGCTGCTGCTCATCTTTACCCTCGGCACTTTCCTGATGCGCTCGGCAGGCTGCGCCATCAATGACTACGCCGACCAGGATATCGACAAATTCGTCAAGCGCACGGCCGAGCGCCCCATCACCAGCGGACGCATCAGCGGCAAGGAAGCGCTGGCCGTGGCAGGCGTGCTGACCGTGCTGGCCTTTTGCCTGATCCTGCCCCTCAACGCGCTGACCAAGCAGCTGTCCGTGGCCGCCGTCATCATCGCCGGCACCTATCCCTATTTCAAGCGATTCTTTGCGATTCCGCAAGCGTATCTCGGCATCGCCTTCGGCTTCGGCATTCCCATGGGCTTTGCCGCCATCACGGATGCCGTGCCCGCCGTCGCCTGGCTGCTGCTGCTGGGCAATGTCTTCTGGGCCGTGGCCTACGATACGGAATACGCGATGGTCGACCGCGACGATGACTTGAAAATCGGCATCAAGACCTCGGCCATCACCTTCGGCCGCTACGACGTGGCCATCGTCATGGCCTGCTATGCCGTTTTCCTGCTGCTGTGGCTGGCATGCGGCTGGTATCTGGGCTTGCGTTACTGGTTCGTCGCGGGCTTGCTGGTGGCGGCCGGCTGCGCCGTTTATCACTACACCTTGATCCGCGCACGCGAGCGTATGCCGTGTTTTGCGGCATTCCGGCATAATAACTGGCTAGGAGCGGCGGTATTTGCGGGCGTGGTACTGGACTTTGCTTTCCGTTAAGCAATGACCCTTGCGCCGCGGCAGCCCTTGAGGCGGCGCAAGACAAGCCTGGCCGCAGCTGCCTACACTGGTATTTCACTGTGCAGTTTCACTTCCATGAGGTAATACATGAGCTCGATACATACCGGAAAATCCAGCAGCGACAGCATCCTCGCCGACGCCGACAAGGCTCGCGACAAACTGGTCGGCGACTTGAAGACCGTCATCGATGAAGCAGAAGGCTGGCTCGATGGCGCCAAGGATCAGACGGGTGAGAATGTCAAAGCCGTCAAGGACAAGTTCATCGCCACCCTGGAAACGGCCAAGAAAGACTTGATCAAGCTGGAAGAAGACTTGCTCGAACGGACCAAGAAGGCGGCCAAGGCCACCGACGAATACGTGCAGGACAATCCCTGGAAAGCCGTGGGCGCGGGCGCCGTCGTCGGCGTGCTGTTCGGTCTGCTGCTTTCCTCGTCGCGCCGCTAGATTGTAACGACGCGGTACCGACGGCGCAGGCCGTCACCTGACGCGAAAGGCAGCATATGGCTATCGTGCACCATGTCGCCCAAGTCGCAGCGACCCTCGCCGCCATCGTCCAGACCCGTCTGGCCCTGGCGGCCGTGGAAATGGAAGAAGAGTCGCTGCGCTTCCTGTCCTATCTGGCGCTGGCCATGCTGGCACTGCTGTGCCTGTTCGTCGGCCTGGTCTTGATCGTGTTCCTCGCCATCGTGCTGTTCTGGGATACGCACCGCATCGCCGCCATCGCCATCACGGCCGCCGTCTTCATCGTCGCCGCCATTGCCACCCTGCTGGGCGTGCGCGCCAGTTTCCGCAGCAAGCCGAAACTGCTTTCTTTTACACTTTCCGAACTGAACAAAGACCTGGACGAGCTGCAATTGCTGGCGCGCCGGGGATCGGAGCGGCCATGACCACGCACCCCACCAAATTGTCCAGCGTCCACACGGCCGCCAGCCTGGCGCAGCGGCGCGACGCGCTGCTGGCCGAATGCGCGCTGCAGCGCCTGGCCCTGGGCGTGCAGACGCGCCAGTTGCTGGAACCGCTGACGGGCGGCAATCTGCGCCACACCCTGGCCACGCGTTTCAAAATTCCCCTGATGGTGGGCGGCGCCGTGCTGGGCCTGGCATTGGTGCGTCCGCGCCGCATCCTGCCGCTGCTGCGGGCCAGCGGCGCGCTGCTCAAGCACGCCGCCACCGCCATGCCCGTCCTGCTGGCGCTGGCGCAGCGTTTCAGCAAGAAAGAAACGCCGTCATAAAATATTTTTGACCCGGCTGCATCCAAATGGCAGACCCATGCGTAGTAATGGTATCAACCAGCCGGTTGAGCCAACTACCAGGAGTTCGCCATGCTTGCCTTCACCGCCCCACGCCACGCCGTTCCCGCCCTCGCTGTGCTGGGCGCCGCCCTGCTGCTGAGCGCTTGCGCTCCCATGAGCGCGCGCTATTCGCAAGAACAATTACCGAACGCCGTCAAGGTGCCCGATGGCCACCAGGTGGCCATGCAGACCGTGGGCGTAGGCAAGATCGCCTACGAATGCAAGGCCAAGAAAGACATGACGGGCCATGAATGGGTTTTCGTGGGACCGGACGCGGCCTTGAACGACCGCAGCGGCATGCAAGTGGGCACGTATGTCGGTCCACCGGCCACCTGGGCCAACCTGGACGGCTCGAAAGTGACGGCGACGCAAGTGGCCGTGGCGCCGGCCGGCGCGGGAAATATCCCGTACCAGCTGGTGAAGGCCAATCCGGCCACGGGCAGCGGCGCCATGCAGGGCGTCAGCTACATCCAGCGCGTGGCCACCAGCGGCGGCGTGGCGCCAAGCAGCCCCTGCGGCATGGAAAGCATCGGCGCCAAGCAATGGGTGCCCTATCAAGCCGACTACATTTTCTGGAAGGCCGCCTAAATCAGTGAAAGCGACGGTTGGCAAGCGGGTTTCTAGCCTATACTCGGCCTTGAAAACTTGCTAACCGTTTACTATTGACGATTGCGCCGACCTTGCCAACGCTAGCCACTCCGTTCGATTACGATGCCGCCCTGCGCGCCTGCGCCAGGGGCGAGCAGCAGGCATTGCACGGCCTGTACCAGCAGGAAAGCCGCTACCTGCTGGGCGTGGCCCTGCGCATCGTGCGCCAGCGGGCCCTGGCCGAAGACGTGCTGCACGACGCCTTCCTGAATATCTGGCGCCGCGCCGGCAGTTTCGACGCCACGCGCGGCAGCGGCAAGGGCTGGATCTATGTGGTGGTGCGGCACCAGGCGCTGGACGTGGCCCGCGCCCGCGCCCATGAAGTACCGGCCGACGAGGATACCGTGGAAACCCTGCTGCACGAACGCCACAGCCACGATGCGGGCGAAGCCTATGCCGACCAGGCGAACCTGGGCAAGCTGCACGATTGCCTGGGCCACCTGGATGAATCGAAGCGCAACAGCATCCTGTACGCCTATGTCGATGGCTGTTCCCACAGCGAAATCGCGCAGCGCCTGCAAGCGCCGCTGGGCACCGTCAAGGCCTGGGTCAAGCGGGGCCTGGCCGCCTTGCGGGAGTGCATGGGATGATCAACGGCGACGAGGAATTGCACAGGCTGGCCAGCGAATACGTGCTGGGCACATTGGAACTGGCCGAACGGGCGGAAGTGGAACAGCGCTTGCCGCGCGACGCAGCCTTGCGCGACGCCGTCGAAGCCTGGGAACGGCGTCTGCTGCCCTTGACGACCCTGGCGCCGCCCGAAACGCCCTCCGCGCAACTGTGGCCGCGCATCAGCGCCAGCCTGTTGACGCCTTCAGCCGTGCGGCAGGCGGGCGGCTGGCAAGCGTGGTGGAACAGCCTGGCCTTCTGGAGAGTGCTGGCGGGCGGCGGCTTGGCGGCCACGGCCGCGCTGGCCGTGCTGGTCAGCGTGCAACTGCAAACACCCAGCGGACCCGGCTACCTGGTGGTGCTGGTGGCGCCGCAGGATAAATCGCCGGGCTGGATCGTGCAGGCGGGCGGACGCGGCGGCAAGAACCGCGACCTGAGCCTGATCCCGCTGGGACCGACCAGCGTGCCGCAGCAAAAGGCCCTGCAATTCTGGACCAAGGGCAAGGACTGGGGCGCACCCGTCTCGCTGGGCCTGGTCAAGCCGGGACAAAGCCTCAAGTTGACATTGGACAAGCTGCCGCCGCTGCAGCCGGAGCAACTGTTTGAAATCACCCTGGAACCGGTAACGGGCTCGCCCACAGGCCGGCCGACGGGACCGGTTTTATACATCGGCCGCGCCGTCAAGGTGATCTAATTACTTCGACAGCTCATCACCCATCTCGCGCCCCCGCTGCGCGGCCGCCTTGATGCCCTTGACGATGGCCGCCTTCACGCCGCTCTCTTCCATGCTGGTGAGCGCCGCATACGTCGTGCCGCCCTTCGACGTGACCCGCTCGCGCAGCAAGGACACGGGTTCGCTGGAGTTCGCCGCCAGTTGCGCCGCGCCCGTAAAGGTGGCAATCGCCAGCTGCGTGCCCTGCTCCGGCGTCAGGCCCAGCTCGGCGGCCGCCTGCTGCATCGCTTCGATAAAGTAAAACACATAGGCGGGACCGCTGCCGGACACGGCCGTCACAGGGTCGATCTTCGCTTCATCATCGAGCCAGACGGTCTGGCCGACGGCACGCAGGATGGCGTCCGCCGTCTTCTTTTGCTCATCGCTGACGCCGCTGCTGGCCACCATGCCCGTGATGCCCATGCCGATCAGGGCTGGCGTGTTCGGCATGCAGCGCACGATGGCGCGGTAATCGCCGAGCCAGCGCGACAGGTCGGCCGCGCGGATGCCGGCCGCGATCGACAGGATCAATGGCGCCTTGTTTCCGTCGAGGAAGGGCAGCAACTGCGCCGCCACGTCGCGCATGCTTTGCGGTTTCACGGCCAGCACGATCACGTCCACGCCGCGCAGCGCGTCGCCGGCGGCGGAAGCCGTCGTCACGCCGAATTGCGCCTGCAGTTTTTCCAGCGCGGGCGCATGCGGGTCGATCACGTGGATGTTGCCGCCCAGGGTCAATTTACCCGCCAGGCCGGCGATCAGGGCCGCCGCCATGTTTCCGCCGCCCACAAAGGCGATATTCAATTCTGTCGTCATGGCTATGCTTTCTATCAATCAGTTAAGAGTAATTGCGGGAACCGAAAATGGCGCTGCCCACGCGCACGATGGTGGCGCCTTCCAGCACGGCGGCGCGCAAGTCGGCCGACATGCCCATCGACAAGGTATCGAGCGCCAGGCCGTCCGCCTTCAATTGGTCGTACAGCGCGCGCAATTGCGCAAAGGCGGCGCGCTGCAGGTTGACATCCGTTTCCGGCTCGGGAATGGCCATCAGGCCGCGCAAGCGCAAACGGGGCAATTGCGCCACGGCATGCGCCAGCGCCGGCAAGTCAGCCGGCGTCACGCCGCTTTTGCTGGCTTCGCCGCTGATATTGACTTGCAGGCAGATATTCAGGTCCGGCAAGCCGGCCGGGCGCTGTTCGGACAGGCGGGCGGCGATCTTTTCCCGTTCCACCGTATGCACCCAGTCGAAATGTTCGGCGATGGGGCGCGTCTTGTTGCTCTGGATGGGGCCGATGAAATGCCAGACGGGTGCGCCTTGCGGCAGCGCAAGCTTGACGGCACTAATCTTGTCGAGCGCTTCCTGCAGGTAATTTTCGCCAAACGCCGCCTGGCCCGCGCGCATGGCTGCCAGCACGGCGTCCGCGCCGAAGGTTTTCGACACGGCCAGCAGGGTCACGTCACCAGGGGCGCGCTGCGCCTCCAAGGCGGCCTGCGCAATACTGTCGCGCACGGCTTGCAAGTTCTGTTCGATTGTGGACATAATCATTTTCTAGTGTATAGGGGCGGCGGCACAGTGCGCCAGCCCATCAATGCAGGCACAGGGATTATAAATGGACATCTCCGAACTACTCGCTTTCTCCGTCAGCAACAAGGCTTCCGACCTGCACCTGTCTTCCGGCCTGCCGCCGATGATACGGGTCAATGGCGACGTGCGCCGCCTGAACGTGGCGCCGCTCGAGCACAAGGAAGTGCACAGCATGATCTACGACATCATGAACGACAGCCAGCGCAAGGCGTATGAAGAAGCGCTGGAATGCGATTTCTCGTTCGAGATTCCCGGCCTGGCGCGCTTCCGCGTCAACGCCTACAACCAGGAACGGGGTGCCTCGGCCGTGCTGCGCACGATTCCCTCCAAGGTGCTGACGCTGGAAGAACTCAATGCGCCGCGCATCTTCGGCGAGCTGGCCATGCGTCCGCGGGGACTCGTGCTGGTGACGGGCCCGACGGGTTCCGGCAAGTCGACCACCCTGGCGGCCATGGTGAACCACGTCAACGAGCGCCTGAACCACCATATATTGACCATCGAAGACCCGATCGAGTTCGTGCATGAACCGAAGAAATGCCTGATCAACCAGCGCGAAGTGGGCTCGCACACGCATTCGTTCAGCAATGCGCTGCGCTCGGCCCTGCGCGAAGACCCGGACGTGATTTTGGTGGGCGAATTGCGCGACCTGGAAACCATCCGCCTGGCGCTGACGGCGGCCGAGACGGGCCACCTCGTGTTCGGCACCCTGCACACCTCGTCGGCGGCGAAATCGATCGACCGCATCATCGACGTCTTCCCTGCCGAGGAAAAGGAAATGGTGCGCGCCATGCTGTCCGAATCCTTGCAAGCCGTCATCTCGCAAAACTTGCTGAAAACCAAGGACGGCGCGGGCCGCGTGGCCGCGCATGAAATCATGCTGGCCACGCCTGCCGTGCGCAACCTGATCCGCGAAGCGAAAGTGGCGCAAATGTATTCGGCCATCCAGACGGGCAGCAACGTGGGCATGCAAACCCTGGACCAGTGCCTCACCGACTTGGTGCGGCGCGGCACGATCTCGGCGGAAACGGCCCGCTCGGCCGCCAAGTCCCCTGAAAACTTCCCCGGATAAGCCATGCAGACGACGCACGAACACTATGGCGCCATGCATGCGCTGCTGGCGCAGATGCGCGCACGGGGCGGCTCCGACCTGTTCATCACGGCCGGCTTTCCCGCCGCCATCAAGCTCGACGGCAAGCTGACGCCGCTGGCTGGCGGCGCGCTTGACGCGGCCCAGGCGGCCGGCTACGTGCGCGCCGTCATGAACGAGCGCCAGGCGGCCGAGTTCGAGTCCAGCCGCGAAGCCAATTTCGCCATCAGCCCGGAGGGACTCGGGCGTTTCCGCGTATCCGCCTTCGTGCAGATGGGCCAGGCAAGCATGGTCTTGCGATTGATCAATACCGCCATCCCCACGCTCGATGGGCTGGGTTTGCCCGCCATCCTGCAAGACATCGTGATGAGCAAGCGGGGCCTCGTCATCATGGTGGGCGCCACGGGCTGCGGCAAGTCGACCACCCTGGCGGCCATGGTGGGCCACCGCAACGCCCACAGCCACGGCCACATTATCACCATCGAAGACCCCGTGGAATTCATCCATCCGCATGGCAACTGTATCGTCACCCAGCGCGAAGTGGGCGTCGATACGGACGACTGGGCCACGGCCCTGAAAAACACCCTGCGCCAGGCGCCCGACGTGATACAGATCGGCGAAATCCGCGACCGCGACACGATGGACCACGCCATCGCGTTTGCCGAGACGGGCCATCTGTGCCTGGCGACCTTGCACGCGAACAACGCCAACCAGGCGCTGGACCGCATCATCAATTTCTTCCCCGAAGAGCGGCGCCAGCAGTTGCTGATGGACCTGTCGCTGAATTTGAAGGGCATGATTTCGCAGCGGCTGATCCCCAACAAGGATAGCGGCGGGCGCCAGGCGGCGCTGGAAATCCTGCTCAATTCGCCGCTGATGAGCGACCTGATCTTCAAGGGCCAGGTGCACGAGATCAAGGAATTGATGAAAAAATCGCGCGAGCATGGCATGCAGACTTTCGACCAGGCCCTGTTCGACCTGCACGAGGCGGGCGCCATCAGCTATGAAGACGCGCTACGCAATGCGGATTCCGTCAACGACCTGCGCCTGACGATCAAGCTCAAGGGCGCAGCGGCGCCGGAACCGGCCCCGCAGGCGGGCGCCACCAAACTGGGACTACTCTGACATGACCAACATCCACGATTTCCAGGCAGAGGCACTGGACGGCACGCCGATCGACCTGGCGCGCTACAAGGGCAAGGTACTGCTGATCGTCAATACGGCCAGCGCCTGCGGCTTCACGCCGCAATACCAGGGGCTCGAAACGCTGTACCGCGAATTCCACGACCAGGGACTGGTCGTGCTGGGTTTTCCCTGCAATCAATTCCGCCAGCAGGAACCGGGTTCGAACGAGGAAATTGGCGCCTTTTGCGAAAAAAACTTCGGCGTCACCTTTCCCCTGTTTGCCAAGGTCGACGTGAATGGCCCGCATACCCATCCCGTCTTTGCCCAATTAAAACAGGCGGCGCCCGGCATATTGGGCACGCAATCGATCAAATGGAATTTCACCAAGTTTTTGGTGCGCAAGGATGGCAGCGTATTTCGCCGCTATGCGACGGCCAGCAAGCCGGCCAGCCTGGCGGCCGACATACGGCAATTGCTACAAGAGTAGAAGCGCAATACTTTGACTTAAGACAACAATCATGCGAAATCAATAAAACTGTATTTATTTCATGCTTGATATCAATATTGTGTTTCAAATAGCAAATATCGGTGATAATGTTTACATAATTATTCGCAGATATCGATCATAAAACGATGCCAGTCTTTGGGAAAATATTATCTTCATGGATGCGGATGGGCAGTTATTCCCGCCTCTTCATCCCTATTACCTTCCTGATACTCGCCGTTTCCGCCTTTCGCTATCACGCCCTGCTCGGGACGGAAACGGCGCTGGCCAATGCCCGCTACCAGAGCGAGGCCCGGCAACTCGACCTGTTCCTGGCCAATAGCGTGCTGCCGCTGGCCGTGCATACGGACCGGCATGCGATGCACGACAGCGTGCGGCAAGTGCTGCGCAGCGCCCTGCCGCTGAACCGCAGCCTCGCCGCCATGCGCTGGGATACGGCTGGCGCGCATGTCGAAGTGCTGGCCGACAACAAGCTGACCGACACGCTGGCCGACGGCGTGCCGGCGTGGTTTGCACGCCTGGCGGGCATGGCAGCCATCCGCAGCCGCCTGACGGTGGCGCTGCCGGATGGCGGCGACGGCATCCTCGACGTGCATTACACGCCCGGCCTGCCCCTGGCGCAGGTGTGGCAACGGGTGCGCGGGCAAGCCGTCCTCAGCACCATCAATATCGTCCTCGTCTTCCTCCTGCTGGGCTTGATCCTGGCGTCGCACCGCAAGCTGCTGGCGCGGCTCGTGCAGGCGACGGACCGCTTCCGCGATGGCAACTTCGCCGTGCGCCTGGCGGCCGGCACCACGCCCGAAGCGCAAGCCGTGTCGCAGTCGTTCAACGGCATGGCCGGCGATATCGAAGAATTGCTGACCTCGCTGAAGACCAGCCAGCGCCAGCTGGGCGAACAGTTGAACGAAACCGTGCACATGCAGCAGGCGCTGCAAAAGCTGTCATGGCAAAACTACAATGACGTGCTGACGGGATTGCCCAACCGCGCCGCGCTGGCCGCCCGCTTCGAACAGGAGCTGTTCCTGGCGCGCGAACGCCAGCGCCTGCTGGCCGTCTGCCTGTTCGACCTCGACCATTTCCAGGCCATCAACGACCGCTACGGCGCCGAAGCGGGCGATGAAATCCTCAAGCAGGTGGCCGGCCGCCTGCACGGCTTTACGGGCCAGATCCACTACGCGGCGCGCCTGGGCGGCGATGAATTCGTCCTGCTGCTGTGCGGCCAGGCCAGCATCGCCAGCATCGAACAGAACATCACGCAATTGCTGCAGGAACTGAGCCGCCCCTACCAGGGCGACCAGCAGGCGCTGCACGTGACGGCCAGCGTCGGCATCGCCGTCTACGCGGGCAAGGACTTGAATACGGAAAGCCTGCTGCGCCACGCCGACCACGCCGTCTACCAGGCGAAACTGACGGGGCGCAACCAGTACCACTTCTTCGACACCAACCTCGATGAAGAAGTGCGCACCCACCACAACCAGCGCACGGAAGTGCGCCAGGCCCTGATCAATGGCGAACTGCGGCTGTACTACCAGCCCAAGGTGAACATGCGCGCCGGCACGGTGGTGGGCATGGAAGCGCTGCTGCGCTGGCAGCACCCGCGCCGCGGCGTGCTGGCGCCCGCGCAATTCCTGCCGCTGGTGGAACAGACGGATTTGATCATCGACATCGGCGAATGGGTGCTGCGCCAGGCCCTGTGGCAGATGCAGCGCTGGGTCGCTTGCGGCAAGCACTGGGTCGTCAGCGTGAATATCGCGGCGCGCCACTTCCAGCAACCGGACTTCGTCTCGCGCCTGGAAACCATCCTCGGCGAATTTCCCGGCGTGCGCGCCAGCATGCTGGAACTGGAAATCCTCGAATCGTCGGCCCTGCACGACATCGAAGACGTGCGCCGCATCATCCGCGCCTGCCAGGCGCTGGGCATCACGTTTGCGCTCGACGATTTTGGCACCGGCTACTCCTCGATGTCATACCTGAAACGCCTGCCGGCGAATATCGTCAAGATCGACCAGAGCTTCGTGCGCAACATGCTCAACGACCGCGACGACCTGCACCTGGTGCGCGCCGTCATCGGCCTGGCCCGCTCCTTCAGCTTGACGGTGATCGCCGAAGGCGTGGAAAGCGTCGAGCATGGCGCGCGATTGATCCAGCTGGGCTGCGACCTGGCGCAAGGCTACGGCATCGCCCGGCCCATGCCGGCCGACGCCGTGCTGGAGTGGGCGAACAATTTCATCCCGGCGCCGCAGTGGCGCATCGCCCAATACAGCGAAGTGCCTATTTGACCGGGGTCAAGGCGGAGTCGATCAATTCGATCCAGTGCCGCACGGGCGTCTCCGTGCCCGACTGCAGGTGGCTCAGGCAGCCGATATTCGCCGACACGATCATCTCCGGCTCGCACGCTTCCAGGTTCACCACCTTGTTGTCGCGCAACTGTTGCGACAGTGCCGGCTGCAGGATCGAATACGTGCCCGCCGAACCGCAGCACAGATGGCTGTCGGCGCACAGGCGCACGTCGACGCCGACAGCGCGCAGCACCTGCTCCACCTTGCCGCGCACCTGCTGGCCGTGCTGCAGGGTGCACGGCGGGTGGTACGCCACTCTTTTGCCGATGCGCCCTTGCAGCAGCGCCACCAGCTCCGCCTCGAACGCGGGCATGATCTCGGACAAGTCGCGCGTCAATTCTGCGATGCGCCGCGCCTTGTCCGCATAGCGGGCGTCGTGCGCCAGCAGATGGCCATATTCCTTCACCGTGGCGCCGCAGCCGGAGGCCGTCATGACGATGGCTTCCGCGCTGTCCACGCAATCTACGTAGGGCCACCAGGCGTCGATATTGCGGCGCATGTCGTCCAGCGCCGCTTCCTGGTCGTTCAAGTGATGGCGCAGCGCGCCGCAGCAGCCCGCCTTGGTCGCGACGATCAGCTGCACGCCGAGGGCGTCGAGCACGCGCGCCGTGGCCGCGTTGATGTTCGGCGACATGGCCGGCTGCACGCAGCCGTCGAGCAGCAGCATGGTGCGCGCATGCCGGCGCGCGGGCCATGCCCCGGCCTTTTCTCCGGGACGCAGCTTGTCCTGCAAGCCTTTCGACAGCAAGGGCCGCAGCGCCTGCCCCGCCTTGTACACGGGCGTAAACAGCCAGCGGCGCGGCAAGGCTTCCTTCAGGGCGAAGCGCAGCGCCCGTTCGCGCAAGGGGCGCTGCACCCGCTGTTCGACGACGTTGCGGCCGATGTCGACCAGGCGCCCGTACTGCACCCCGGACGGACAGGTCGACTCGCAGTTGCGGCAGGTCAGACAGCGGTCCAGATGCGTCTGCGTCTTGGCCGTGACGGGCGCGCCTTCGAGCACTTGCTTGATCAGGTAGATGCGTCCACGGGGGCCATCGAGTTCATCGCCCAGCAACTGGTAGGTGGGACAGGTGGCCGTGCAAAAGCCGCAATGCACGCAGGCGCGCAGGATGGCTTCGGCTTCGTCGCCTGCCGGCGTATTCTTGATGAAATCGGCGAGATTGGTTTGCATGCGCTCAAGTCATTCTGTGCGGGTTGAAGATGCCGGCCGGGTCGAAAGCGTGCCGCAGGCGCTGGTGGATTTTTTCAATGGCCGGCGCCAGCGGATGAAACACGCCCACGGCCTTGTCGCCGCCGCGGAACAGGGTGGCGTGGCCCCCAAGCGCGGCCACGGCCTGGCGGATGTGCTGACTGCCTGCCGCATCGGCGTCGCCGTCGAGCTTGAGCCAGCGCTGCGCCCCGCCCCATTCGATCAGCTGGCGCCCCTTTAAAATCACGGCGCTGGCGTGCGGCGGCAGCGACAGGCGCCACAGGCTGCCCGGGCCGGCAAAGAAATCGTGCGTCTGCTCGCGCACGGACAGCCAGAAGGCGGCCGCGTCTTCGGCTGCCAGCAGCCCGCCTTTCAAGGATTGCAGGGCCGCCGACACGGCCGCCTCGGCGCCGGACAGGCGCACGCTCAAGACGCCGTCATGCCAGCAACTGGCGGAAATGGGCAGCGGCTTGCCCGCCCATTCATTGAGCATGCGCAAGGCGGCAATTTCCGCGCATTCCAGGCGCAAGGTCGCTTCGCGCAGCGGCAAGGGCAGCACTTTCAGCGACACTTCCAGGATCAGGCCCAAGGTACCCAGGGACCCCGCCAGCAGGCGCGAGACATCGTAGCCGGCCACGTTCTTCATCACTTGCCCGCCGAAGGCCAGGCGCTGGCCGTGGCCATCCATCAGCACGGCGCCCAGCACAAAGTCGCGCAAGGCTCCCGCGCTGGCCCGGCGCGGGCCGGACAGGGCGCTGGCGACGACGCCGCCCACCGTGGCGCCCGGCCCGAAATGGGGCGGCTCGAAGGCCAGCATCTGGTTGCGCGCGGCCAGCGCCGCCTCGATCTCGGCAAGCGGCGTGCCGCAGCGGGCCGTGATCACCAGCTCCGTCGGTTCATAGTCGATGATGCCCGCGTACGCGCGCGTATCGAGCACCTCGCCGGCCAGCTGCTGGCCATACCAGTCCTTCGTGCCGCCGCCGCGCAGGCGCAAGGGGCGGCCCGCCGCGCTGGCCGCCAGGATCTGCTGCCTGAATTGTTCCGCTATCGCTTGCAAAAGAGTCTCCGGAAAATTAAAAACGGGGCAGATTGGCGAACGGCAGGCGTCCCGCCATCACATGCATCTTGCCGAATTCGGCGCAGCGGTTCAAGGTGGGAATCGCCTTGTCCGGGTTCAGCAAGGCGTGGGGATCGAAGGCGCGCTTGACGGCAAAGAAGGCATCGAGTTCGGCGCGCGTAAATTGCACGCACATGGAATTGATCTTTTCCATGCCCACGCCATGTTCGCCCGTGATGGTGCCGCCCACGGCCACGCACAGGGCCAGGATGTCCGCGCCAAACGCTTCGGCGCGCTCGAATTCGCCGGGCATGTTGGCATCGAACAGGATCAAGGGGTGCAAATTGCCGTCGCCCGCGTGGAACACGTTGGCGCAGCGCAAGCCATGCGTCGTTTCCATGCCGGCGATGCCCGTCAGGACTTCGGCCAGGCGCTTGCGCGGGATGGTGCCGTCCATGCAGTAGTAGTCGGGCGAGATGCGCCCCGCTGCGGGAAAGGCGTTCTTGCGGCCGGACCAGAATTTCATGCGCTCCGCTTCCGACTGCGACACGGCGATGGCGCTGGCGCCCGCCCCTTCCAGCACGGCCGTCATGCGGGCGATTTCCTCTTCCACTTCCTCGTGCGTGCCATCCGCTTCGCACAGCAAGATGGCGGCCGCGTCGATGTCGTAGCCGGCCTTGACGAACGGTTCAACCATGCGCGACGACGTCCGGTCCATCATTTCCAGGCCGGCCGGGATGATGCCGGCCGCGATCACGTTGGCCACGGCATTGCCGCCCGTGACGACGTCGTCAAAGGACGCCATGATGACCCTCGCCGTGGCCGGCTTCGGGATCAGCTTGACCGTCACTTCCGTGACGATGCCCAGCATGCCTTCGGAGCCGATGAAGACGGCCAGCAAGTCGAGGCCGGGCGAATCGAGGCATTCGCCGCCCAGTTCCAGCACGTCACCGTCAATGGTAACAACCCGCACGCGCAGCACATTGTGCACGGTCAAGCCGTATTTCAGACAATGCACGCCGCCCGAGTTTTCCGCCACGTTGCCGCCGATGCTGCAGGCGATTTGCGAGGACGGGTCGGGCGCGTAGTACAAGGCATGTTGCGCCGCCGCTTCGGAAATGGCCAGGTTGCGCACACCCGGCTGCACCACGGCCGTGCGCGCATACGCGTCAAGGCGCACGATGCGGTTCAAACGCGCCGTCGACAGCACCACGCCATCAGCGATGGGCAAGGCGCCGCCCGACAGGCCCGTGCCCGCGCCGCGCGGCACGATCGGCACCTTCAACGCGCGGCAGACGCCGAGGATGGCGATGACCTGTTCTTCCGTATCCGGCAACGTCACCACCATCGGCAGCTGGCGGTAGGCGGCCAGGCCATCGCATTCGTACGGGCGCGTATCTTCGGCGTCGGACAGCACGCAGCGGGCCGGCAGCACGGTCAGCAGGGCCGCGACGACGGCTTGCTGGCGCGCGGCGGTCAATCCGGATTCAGGGGCGGCATTGAGCATAGGATGTGAGCAAAAGTGCATGGGCGTGCAACGATTGTAAGCACAAAAGCGGCGCACAGCGCATTTTTTGTCCTATTTGCGGGCAAATCCGGGGCCAGGCGGTGCGCGGTGTCGTATGCTGCCCCCATTCTTCTTTACAGGATCGACATCATGGGCAACCGACTTTCGAAAATCGCCACGCGCACGGGCGACAATGGCAGCACCGGCCTGGGCGACGGCAGCCGCACCAGCAAGGACAGTGTCCGCATCCATGCCATGGGCGACGTGGACGAACTCAATTCGAATCTGGGATTGCTGCTGTGCGAAGCCATGCCCGACGCCTTGCGCGGCGAACTGGTGGCCATCCAGCACGATCTGTTCGACCTGGGCGGAGAAATCTGCATCCCCGGCTACCAGCTGATCAAGGAAGAGCACGTGCTGCGCCTCGACGACCTGCTGGCGAAATACAATGCGGACTTGCCGGCCTTGAGTGAATTCATCCTGCCGGCCGGTTCGCGCGCCGCCTCGCTGGCGCATGTGTGCCGCACCGTGTGCCGCCGCGCCGAGCGCAGCATCGTCGCGCTGGCCAATGCGGAACCGCTGCACGAACATCCGCGCCAGTACGTGAACCGCCTGTCGGACCTGCTGTTCGTGCTGTCGCGCGTGCTGAACCGCTTTGCCGGCGGCAGCGACGTGCTGTGGCGGCATGACCGCACGCGGGGATAAGCCGCCTACGCCGGCCTGGCCAGCATACTGGCCAGCCGGCAAACTTTATTGAATGTTACTCTTGCGCGCAGCTGTTGTAGCACATCTGATGAATCTTGGTGCAGGCGCCTGGCGACCTTGGATGGTCGGTCATGCACTGGTCCAGCCCTTCATCGCATTGCGAATAGCATTCCGGCTCGTCGCCGGCGATCGCATACGAAGCGCTAACGCCCATGGCAAACAAAAAGAAACCCAGCTTTTTGAACATAAGCACTCCTTTTCGGGAATGAGGGACTGCAGGACGGTTGAGGTGATGCAGCCGGCCCAGCCAGGATGCTGGCGACCGGCCATCCTCATTTATGGCAAGATCGGATCGCAGCTGGCGTAGCAAATCTGTTGCATCCTTCTGCACGCGCCTGGCGACCCCGGCTGGCTGGTCATGCACTGTTCCAGCTCGGCGTTACACTGCGAGTAGCATTCCGGATCGCCGCCGCCGGCGATCGCATACGAGGCGCTGACGCCCATGGCAAACAAAAAGAAACCCAGTTTTTTAAACATCGGTACTCCTTTGCAGAAATGTCAGACGAGGGGCAACATCCATGGCGCGCCGTCTCTTACGCGCCATCCATAAACGGGTATGACCTCCGCGCGTCAATTACGTGGCGGGCGCAGGCATTCCTTCTGGCAAGCCTGATAATTCTCCATGCAGGCCGGCTGGCCGAATTCCACGCAATCGAGCAGGTTGCGTTCGCAGACAAAGGTGCAGTCAGGGCCAAATGCCTGGGCGCTGAAGGACAGGGCGGCGCCGACGGCAAACAGAAAAGCGGCAATCTTTTTGGACATGGTCAGCCTTTCAGGTGAATACGTTGAAACGTCAGATTTTCTTCAGCGCCGCTTCCAGCGCGCCCGTATTGAAACCCTGGATCTTGCGGTTGCCGATCAACACCACGGGCACGCCGCCGCCGCCGAGTTCTTCATGGGCTTTTCTCGCTTCCGGCGATTTTTCGATATCGAGATCGACAAAGTCGATCTTGTTTTCCTTGAAGTACGCGCGCGTCTTGGCGCAATAGCCGCACCAGTCCGTGCCGTACAACACCACCTTCGCCTGGGCATTCGGGAAATACGCGGCGTAATTGCCTTCCGTGTAAGTCGATTTGAATAAACCAGGCAATAAAGACAGGCCATAACCGCTGCCCAGGCCGGCGGCCAATATCACGCCATACATGGCGATGGTTTTAATTTTTTTCTGCATCATAAGTATTGTCAGAGGCGAAAATGATCGATGGCGGACGACGCAGCATGCGCTTGCCGCCCGCCTTGCAACGCACGGGTATCAGGCACCGATTTCGCAGACTTTCAGGCAGGCTTTGTAACTGCCGATGCAAAATGGAGACCTCTCGCCATTTTGCATCGTGCATTCCCGCCATTCTTCCTCGCAGGCAGAGCAGCCGATATCCGAAGCGTAGGCATAGGAAGCACTCAATCCCAGGGTAAAAATAAATGCTGCAATCTTTTTCATTTACTACTCTCCATGTTGGCGATTGCCTCAGGCAATCGCGTCAGACCAGTCGTAAGAAATTTCATCTTTGCTTGCTACAAAATCGAATATAGACCGCACTTATTTTAGAGTCAACGTTTCCTTTCGATAAATTTCCACTTTGGAAAATATATCGGGAAAGCCCATCGAATGTGGAATTTGGAGAGATTGGGAGGCGCCAAACGTCTATACAATATCGGCGCCGCAAGCAGGTAAAGGCCGGCTGCGGGCGCAGCCGGCCGAGCGGCTACAGCACTTCCAGAAAACTCTTCAACGCAATGATTTCATCGGACGTCAGCTGCAAGCGCTGCAGCAGGGGCGACGTGACGGGAAACTTCGGATCGGCCGCCTGCTGCGCATTCTGCGGCACGGGGCGCGACATGCCCGCGTTGTACATGTTCAGCAAACCCACCATCTGCGGGAACAGGCCGTTGTGCATCCACGGCCCCGATTGCGCCACGCCGCGCAAACCGGGCGTGCGGAACTTGCCAACGTCCTCATCCTTGCCCGTCACCAGGTAGCGTCCCAGGTCTTCGTATTTATTGCGCCCGTAATACGTCAATCCCAGGTTGTGGAATTGCTGGTCCGTCAGCAAGGCGCCGCTGTGGCAAGTCATGCAGCGCGCCTTGGTGCGGAACAGGTGCAGGCCCAGCAGCTCGCGGTCGTTCAAGTCCGCGCGCCGGCCTTCCAGGAAGGTATCGAAACGGGTGACAGGCGGCAACAAAATGCGCTGGTAGTCGGCCAGCGCCGTCAGGATGCGCGGCAAGGTCACGCCGGCGCCCCGGCCGAAGGCGGCGTCGAATTGCGCCGGATAGTCATCGAGCGCGGACAGCTTGGCCGCCAGGGCCGGCACGTCCATGGCCATCTCGTCCGGATGCTGCAAGGGCCCCAGCGCCTGCTCTTCCAGGGTGGCGGCGCGGCCATCCCAGAACAGCGACTTGATCTGGCCCACACCCAGCAGGCCCGGCGCATTGCGCTGGCCCAGGCGGCCTTCGTGGCCGACGGAGGCGCGCTTGCTGTCGGCAAAGCTGTGGGCGGGACTGTGGCAGCTGATGCAGGCCACCGCGTTCGCACGCGACAAGCGCGGGTCATTGAACAAGCGCTGCCCCAGCGCCGCGACGGCCGGTGCCACGGGCGGCACAGGTATGGCCGAGACGGGCGCCATTTCCGCGGCGGCCACGCCAACGGGCAGGTGCGGACGGGGCCAGTCGGCAATGGGACGGGCATACGCCTGGCGCAGACAGGCTGCATTCCAGCCCGCCGGCGTGGCGCAAACGGTGGTAGTGGCTTCGCGCGCCGCCGCATCCCCTCCTGCAGGCAATCCCACTGTCATGGCCAGCAGCGCTGCGGCCACCCATCCGGTCTTTCCTGCTGTAAATCTATACACGTCGCTCATTCCTCTTTTGTACGCTGGCTTCGAGCAATGATAACCAGCAACATGGCAACAGCACAGCGAAAGGGGACAGGGCTTGTCTATTCGGCGATCTGCGTCAATTTTCCCGGCGTTTGCTCCGCCTGCGCCTGCACATGTTCGCGCAGCAAGCCGCGCAGCAACTGCACCTGCGCCACGGCATCGGCCTGCAGCGGCGTCAGGCTGTCGGCAATGCACGGACCAGGCGCGCTGGCGTCGGCGGCGCCGCGCAGCAAGGCGTCGATTTCCCCGCTGACGCCGGCAATCCACTGCTGCAGTGCGGGCGGCGCCGGCTCGGCCTGGGGACTCAGGCTGATGCGCGCCGTGCTGCCCGCCACGCGGCGCAGCAGCGGCAAGGTGCGCAGCGCCGCCAGGCCCACGCCGCTGCTGCGGTCCAGGCGGCGCTCGATGCGCAAGCGCTGCAAGACCTGTTCCGCGTTATTGCTGGCCAGCCCCGCCTCGCGGCGCAGGCGCGCGATGGCGCTGTCCCATTTGCCGCCCGCCGCCAGCACGGCCAGCAGGTATTTCAGGTTGGCCGACACAGCCTTGGCCAGGCGCTGGTCCAGGTCGTCCGCCTCGCGGTCGGGCCACAGGAAAAACGTGGCCAGCAAGGCCAGCACGCAGCCCAGCACATTGTTGCCCAGGCGACTCATCGCATACACCATCTCGCTGGCCGGCGCCGCATAGTCGGCCACCAGCACGAAGGCGGGCGTCATGAACAGCACATGCAGGCTGTAGCTGACGCGGCGCAAGGCCATGGTGGCGACGATCAGGGGAAACACCACCAGCGAGATGCCCAGCGGCGTGTAAATGACCAGGCCGATCAGCACGGCCAGCACGGCGCCCAGCACGCTGCCCGCCACCCGCTCGATGCCGCGCGGCCAGGTGGTCGACACGGACGGCTGCAGTATCAATAAGGTCGCCATGGTGGCCCAGTAGCCGAACGGAATGTGCAGCGCCTCGACCAGCAGGAAGCCGGCCGTCGTCGCCAGCGACACGCGCGCCGCATGGCGCCAGCTCAGCGACTGCGGCGTGGCGTTGACTTTCGCCGTCTGCCACGCCTGCCCCAGCGCCAGGAAGGCCGCTTCGCGCCACGGCAGCTGCGCCGCGCGCGGCAAGCCCAGCTCCATGAAGTCCACGTTCAGGCGCAGCGGCAGCAAGGCGCCCAGCGCCGCTTCCAGGCGCCGTCCGCAGCCAGCCAGGCGGCGCTGCAATTCCAGGGGCGGCGTTTCCGGCTGGCGCTGCACGGCTTGCCCCAGGCGGCGCAGCAGCACGGCCATCACTTCCAGGCTGCGCCGCGCGCGCGGGTCCTGGCGCAGGCGCTGCTGCTCGCGCTCGCACGTATGCGTGACGGCGATCAGATAGGCGAAGATGCGCTCGGCGTCGCTGAGCGCCAGCAGCAGGTTGTCGTACAGGGCGCTGCGGCCGGCGCGCGCGGGCGGTACGGCGGCCAGCGCCACGCGCGCCGCTTCCAGCGCGGCGCGCGCCTGCGAACGGTAGCTGGCGCCATGCGCGGCAACGTCCGCCTGCGCCGCATCATGTGCGAGGAAGCGCGCATTGTCGCGCGCGATGCCGGCCAGGCGCGAATACGCGGCGCGGATGGCGCGCCGGCTCGGGCCGAACGGGTGGATGCGCCAGACGGTAAAACTGAGCACGGTGGCGAACAGGCAGCCGAACATGTACAGGCCCAGGAAAGGCGCCGTCTGCGTCATCGATGCCAGCGGATGCGTGACCATCACCACGCAGGCCGTGGCGGCCAGGATGGCCACTTGCGCCGTGGCCGCGCCCCAGATGCGCGCCAGCGCGCCGGCCCAGGAAAACAGCAGCACGGCGATGGCGGCCGTCGCCACGCCATGGCCGGCCGCCAGCGCCGTCAGGCCGCCGGCCACCGTCGACAGCAAGCCGAAGCCCACCATCGAGACGAAGCGCATGCGCCGCGTGCCGGCCGCGTCGGCCAGGCAGGTCCAGAAGGCGCCGATGGCGGCCCAGGAAAAATCGGGATGGTCGAACAGCAGGCCCAGCAGCAGCATGGCGCTCGAGGCGCACGCGGCCCGCAAGCCTTCGGACAGATTCGTTTCATCGATGGCCAGGCTGACCATCCACAGGGGACGGCGCTGCGCCAGGGTGTCGGTATAGGCGTGCACGCCCGTCAGCCAGCGGCCGGCCAGTGCGCGCGAACGGCGGTGAAGTTTCCTGAGATACAAGTTGGACTTTGAAAGGGTATCAAAGCGTCATCGTAGCATTCCCGGGCGAAAAATGTTGCAGTGCAGCGTAAAATCCCCGAGAGCGAAAAAAAAAGCGACACCGCGGTGTCGCTTTTCTGTAGGCAAGCCAGCTTAGCTGACGGCTGCCAGGCGCGGCGGCTGCGTGCCGCCAAAGCGCTGTTCGATCGACGCAGCGATGCCGCTGGCGTCCAGGCCGACGCTTTTCAGCAATTGCACGGGGTCGCCATGGTCGATGAAGGTGTCGGGCAAGCCCAGCATCAGGATAGGCTTGACGATGCCCTCCGCCGCCAGGGCCTCGGCCACGGCCGAGCCGGCGCCGCCCATGATGCAGCCCTCTTCCACCGTCACTAGGTAATCGTGCTCGGCAGCCAGCTGTTTCACCAGTGCCACGTCGAGCGGCTTGACGAAGCGCATATTGGCCACCGTCGCGTCGAGCTTCTCGCCCGCTGCCACGCTAGTCGCCACCATCGAGCCGAAGGCGAGGATGGCGATGCGCTGGCCCTGGCGCTTGATCTCACCCTTGCCGATCTCGATGCTGGTCAGTTCCGGCACGATGGCCGCGCCCGCGCCGGCGCCGCGCGGATAGCGGATGGCGGCCGGGCCAGGGTAGTGGTAGCCCGTGGTCAGCATTTGGCGGCATTCGTTTTCATCCGACGCGGCCATGATGACCATGTTCGGGATGCAGCGCAGGAACGCCATGTCGTAGTTGCCCGCGTGCGTGGCGCCGTCGGCGCCCACCAGGCCGGCGCGGTCCAGCGCGAACGTCACGTCCAGGTTTTGCAGGGCCACGTCATGGATCAGCTGGTCGTAGGCGCGCTGCAGGAAGGTCGAATAGATGGCCACGACGGGTTTCAAGCCTTCGCAAGCCAGGCCCGCGCCGAACGTCACGGAATGCTGCTCGGCAATGCCGACGTCGAAGTAGCGGGTCGGAAACTTCTGTTCGAACTTGACCATGCCCGAGCCTTCGCGCATGGCCGGCGTGATGCCCACCAGGCGCTTGTCGTGCGCGGCCATGTCGCACAGCCAGTTGCCGAACACTTCCGTGTACGTCATCTTGGCGGGCGCCGTGGCCGGCTTGATGCCTTCGGCCGGGTTGAACTTGCCCGTGCCGTGGTACAAAATCGGTTCCGCTTCGGCCAGCTTGTAGCCCTGCCCCTTCTTGGTCACCACGTGCAGGAATTGCGGACCCTTCAATTGCTTGATATTTTGCAAGGTCGGGATCAGCGAATCGAGGTCGTGGCCGTCGATGGGGCCGATGTAATTGAAACCGAATTCCTCGAACATGGTGGCGGGCACGACCATGCCCTTGGCATGCTCTTCAAAGCGCTTCGCCAGTTCCAGCACGGGGCCGGGCAAGACGGACTTGCCGACGTTTTTCGCGGCCGCATAGAACTGGCCCGACATCAATCGCGCCAGGTGGCGGTTCAGCGCGCCCACGGGCGGCGAGATCGACATGTCGTTGTCGTTCAGGATCACCAGCAGGTTGACGTCTTCCTGCACGCCCGCATTGTTCATCGCCTCGAAAGCCATGCCGGCCGTCATCGAGCCGTCACCGATCACGGCGATTGCGTGCAGCGGGTCGCCCTTGATCTTGGCCGCTTGCGCCATGCCCAGCGCGGCGGAAATGGACGTCGACGAGTGCGCCGTGCCGAAGGTGTCGTATTCGCTCTCGTCGCGCTTCGGGAAGCCGGAAATGCCGTCTTTCTGGCGCAGGGTGTGCATGCGCTCGCGGCGACCCGTGAGGATCTTGTGCGAATAGGTCTGGTGGCCCACGTCCCAGACGATGCGGTCGTGCGGCGTGTTGAAGACGTAATGCAGCGCGACGGTCAGCTCGACCGTGCCCAGGTTGGACGACAGGTGGCCGCCCGTCTTGGAAACGGAATCGAGCAGGAAGCTGCGCAATTCCTGGGCCAGCGGCACCAGTTGCGAGCGGGCCAGCTTGCGCACTTGCGCTGGTTCATTGATGGTTTCTAACAGTTTCATTTATGCCTTCCGCTGCACGACCAGGTCCGCCAGCTCGCGCAAACGGCGTGCCTTGTCCCCGAATGGCGCCAGCGCCGCATGGGCGTCGCACCGCAATTGTTCTGCCAGGGCTTTCGATGGTTCCAGCCCCAGTATCGATACGTAGGTGGGCTTGTTGGCGGCCGCATCCTTGCCTGCCGTCTTGCCCAGGGTGGCCGAATCGGCCGTTGCGTCAAGCACGTCGTCGACCACCTGGAACGCCAGGCCCACGGCGCGCGCATACGCGTTCAGCGCCGTCATCTCGTCCGCCGTCAA
Organism: Janthinobacterium sp. SUN120; assembly: GCF_030397735.1. Classification (NCBI taxonomy): domain Bacteria; kingdom Pseudomonadati; phylum Pseudomonadota; class Betaproteobacteria; order Burkholderiales; family Oxalobacteraceae; genus Janthinobacterium; species Janthinobacterium sp. SUN120. The sequence continues at coordinate 129,328 of NZ_JAPUBW010000007.1, forward strand.
GTCCTTGCCGGCCAGCGCGCCGAGAATCACGGCCGCGCGCAGCAAGGCGCCCGTCTTGAGTTGATGCATCTGTTCCAGCTGCGGCAAGGTCAAGGCCAGGCCGACACTGTCGAGGTCGATCGCCTGGCCGCCGCACATGCCGGCAGAACCGGAGGCGTGCGCCAGCAGCTTGATCATGGCCATCTGCCGCGCGGGAGGAATGGCCGCGCCGTCGGCCAGCAGCATGAACGCCTGCGATTGCAGCGCGTCACCGACCAGCAGGGCCGTCGCCTCGTCATAGGCGATGTGCACGGTGGGTTTGCCACGGCGCAAGGCATCGTCATCCATGCAGGGCATGTCGTCATGCACGAGCGAATACACGTGAATCATTTCCAGCGCGCAAGCAGCGCGCGCGAGGGTATCTTGATCGGCATCAAACAGTTCTCCAGCCGCCATCACCAGCAGCGGGCGCACGCGCTTGCCGCCGCCCAGCAGCGCATAGCGCATGGCAGCGTGCAGCTTGTGCGGCACGGCGTCCGCCGCCGGCAGGAACTGGTCGAGCCGGCCTTCCACGCCGGACTGGGTGCTTTGCATCCAGTCGCCGAAGGTCACGCCGTCTTGTTGCATGCTGGCCATCATTGGGCGGCCTCGCCGGCATCCGTGAACGGTTTCAACATGTCGCCTTCGAGTACTTTCACCTGCGCTTCGACACTGTCGAGCTGGGTCGCGCAATACTTGACCAGTTCCGAGCCGCGCTGATACGCCGCGACCGATGCTTCCAGCGGCAACTGGCCCGCTTCCATTTGCGTTACCAGCTGCGCCAGTTCCGCCATTGCCTCTTCAAACGAGGCCGGCACTGCGGCAGCGGCAGTTAATTTCTTCGACATAGACTCAGATCTCTTCGTGGCACGAGGGGCTTGTAGGGAGACGCCGGGGATTCCCGGCCAGCATAGAAGCGTTATTTTAGAACAAACCACACTATTAAGTGAAAACTAAAGCGCAATCGACGCGCTCAAAGTCAATAGCGTTGCCAGCTTGTCAGTAGATTTTAGCCGAATCGCCCCTCTGCGCCGGAAATTGCGCGCCAAATGACAATGTTTCTCATTAAAAGCCTATTTGCCGGGGGGTTTTGATAATGCCGAGGCCGATCCGCGCTATAATCGCCGGTTCTGTCCGAAATACCGTTTCAACAAATTTGAATTCAGGTCTTTGCGGATTCTTTCTCTCTGTAGCGGTTGCCCAGGGAATGGCCTGGGGCACTGCTGACCGTTGTACATTTATGGGGGGTTGGGATGTCCGATCTGGCTACTCACGCCAAGCTGGCGCGCTCAAACGCGCAACTTCCGGTCCACGTCTATTTTGACGAAACGCTGTTGCAGCGTGAAATGCAGCAATTGTTCCAAGCCGGCCCGCGCTATGTCGGGCATGAGCTGATGGTGCCGGAAACCGGCGATTTTGCGACCCTGGCGTCTGAGAACGAAGGGCGCATGCTCGTGCGCAACGCCAATGGCATCGAAGTGCTGTCCAACGTGTGCCGCCACCGGCAGGCGCTGATGTTCAATGGCCGCGGCAATGCGAACCATATCGTCTGCCCGCTGCACCGCTGGACCTACGACCTCAAGGGTGAACTGATCGGTGCGCCGCATTTCCCCGAGACGCCGTGCCTGAACCTGTCGAAAACGCCGCTGCAAAGCTGGAATGGCTTGCTGTTCGAGCAAAACGGCTACAACGTGATGGAAAAATTGAAAGATTTGTCCGTCTCGAAAGACCTCGATTTTTCCGGCTACATGTTCGACCACGTGGAAATCCACGAGTGCGACTACAACTGGAAGACTTTCATCGAAGTCTATCTGGAAGACTATCACGTCGAACCGTTCCACCCGGGCCTGGGCAGCTTCGTCAGCTGCGACGACCTGCGCTGGGAATTCGGCAAGGATTACAGCGTGCAGACGGTGGGCGTGCACCGCGGCTTGCAGCAAGCCGGTTCGCCTGCCTACAAGAAATGGCAGGAGCAGGTGCTGCAATTCCGCGGCGGCGAAGCGCCGCCGTATGGCGCCATCTGGCTGACCCTGTATCCGAACATCATGGTGGAATGGTATCCGCACGTGCTGGTCGTCTCGACCCTGTGGCCCGACGGCCCGCAAAAGACGCGCAACGTGGTGGAGTTCTATTACCCAGAAGAAATTGTGTTGTTCGAGCGCGACTTCGTCGAAGCGGAACGGGCTGCCTACATGGAAACCTGCGTCGAGGATGATGAAATCGCCCAGCGCATGGATGCGGGCCGCAAGACCCTGATGGCGCGCGGCGTGAGCGAAGTGGGTCCTTACCAATCGCCGATGGAAGATGGCATGCAGCATTTCCACGAGTGGTACCGCAACAATATCGAACTGTAATCCCTCAAGGGCCGCCTCGTGCGGCCTTTTTTTATCCCCGCGTTTTTCAGGAATCAGATGCAATCTCTTTGGATGCTGTTTGCAAGTTTCATGTTTGCCATCATGGGCGTGTGCGTCAAATTGGCGTCGGACATGTATTCGACGTCTGAAATCGTCATGTACCGCGGCATCATCGGCATGACCGTCATGAGCTGCACGATTTTGTACCAGGGCGGCAGCTTTAAGACCACGATGCCGGGCCAGCATCTGTGGCGCGGCATCGTGGGCGTGATCGCCCTGTGGCTGTGGTTTTATGCGATCGCCATCCTGCCGCTGGCCACGGCCATGACGCTCAATTACATGGCGCCCATCTGGATCGCCGTGATCCTGCTGGCGGGCGGCTGGTGGAAGGCGACGCAGCAGGTCGAGTGGCCGCTGGTGGCGGCGATCGCCATGAGCTTTGTCGGCGTGACCCTGCTGCTGCAACCCGTGTTCGAAACGGACCAGGCTGCTGGCGCCATCACGGCCTTGATTTCCGGCATGTTGTCGGCCCTCGCCTACCTGCAAGTGCGCAAGCTGGGCTTGCTGGGCGAACCCGAATACCGGGTCGTATTCTATTTCTCGGTCGTCAATTTCCTCGCCGGCGTGATCGGCCACGTGGCCAGCGCCGGCGGCGGCCCCGTCGTCTGGCATGCGCACACGAGCGGCTATGGCATCGGCTTGCTGGCCGCCATCGGCCTGTGCGCCACCATGGCGCAGATGGCCATGACGCGCGCCTATCGCCTGGGCAAGACCCTCGTGGTGGCCAATCTGCAGTACACGGGCATCGTCTTTTCCAGCTTCTGGGGCGTGGTCATCTTTGGCGATTTGTTCGACTGGCATGGCTGGGCCGGCATCGGCATCATTCTCGCTTCCGGCATCGCGGCAACCTATTACAATACCCGCAACACGGCCCGTGGCGCGGCGATCGCGCGCACGGATCCCATCGCCAGCGAAGTGTAAGGAGTCATGACCTTGTATACGACCTTGATCAACAGCAATGATTTGTCCAGCCACGTGAATGACAGCAACTGGGTCATCCTCGATTGCCGCCACGACTTGCTCAACCCGACGGCCGGCAGCGACGCGTTTGCCGCCGGCCACATCCAGAACGCCCAGTTCGCCGATATCGACACGGCCCTGTCCGGCCCCAAGACGGCGCGCGGCCCCGCCTTCACGGGCCGGCATCCCTTGCCCGACCGCAACGCCCTGCTGGCCACCCTGCGCGACTGGGGCATCGATGACGACACGCAAGTGGTCGCCTATGACGGGCAAGGCGGCATGTTCGCCGCCCGTTTGTGGTGGCTGCTGCGCTGGGTCGGCCATCCAGCCGTGGCCGTGCTCGACGGCGGCCTGGCCGCCTGGCAGGCACAAGGCTTGCCGCTGGTCACGCCCGTGGCGCCCCGCCCTGCCGGCAAGCTCACGGAAAAAGCCAGCCTGACGCGCACGGTAACCGTGCAAGACGTCATCGCCAACCTGGACACCCGGGCCCTGACCGTGATTGACGCGCGCGCCCCCGACCGTTACCGGGGCGAGAATGAAACCATCGATCCCGTGGGCGGCCACATCCCCGGCGCGAAAAACCGTTTCTTCAAGGATAATTTACAAGCGGATGGCCGCTTTAAAAGTGCCGAGGAACTGCGGCGCGATTTCAGCGCATTGTTTGATGCACCGCAAGCGGCCATCCTGCAATGCGGCTCCGGCGTGACGGCTTGCCACAACTTGCTGGCACTGGAAGTGGCCGGCTTGCCTGGCGCGGCCCTGTATCCGGGCTCGTGGAGCGAATGGTGCGCCGACCCGGCGCGGCCCGTGGCGACTGGCCTGGCATAAGCCGGTGACGCGGCGCCGTACGGCGCCATATCGCCGAACTCTATCATCATCAGGAATGATTCATGCAACGATCCGCCTTGAGCGTACTGGCCAGCTTATGCCTGGCATTCAGCCTGCCTGCCGCCGCGCAAAAACCATTGGCCGCGTATGAACTGAAGGAAACCATGACCGTCAGGGCATTCGACCAGCCAGTGCTGCTTGAAAAACGCAACAGCTACGATGGCATGCTGGCGGACAAGGTGCAGGAAGGCGCAGCGACGCGCATGGCCGGCTATGCGCAGGCGGACCAGGCCATGACCCAGGCGCGCTATCCGGGCGCGCAACGCCTTGGTACCGCAGAATTGGCCGACTACCGGCCCGGCGCGCACATCACGATGGTCGACCGCTACACGATCGAGCATGCCGCGACCGCCTTGGGCAAAGGCTGGATCTTCGCATTCATGCCGGTGAATTTCATTCAAGCAATGCATATCAAGGACGAGGCCGCGCGCGGCGTCCCGTTTGTCTTGCCAGGCACGGGCAAGACGCTGACCTACACCTTTCAGATCAACCTGCCTGACAATGTCAGCGGTTTGCTCGACCCCACCACCACGCGCTACGACGGCGATTTCTTCACTTACAAACAGTCCCAGCAATTTCGCGGCAATGTGGCGCGCATCGCGCTGGAACTCACTTTCCTCGGCGATTCGGTGCCGGCGCGCGACTTGGACAAATTCTTTGCGCAACTGCAACACATCAGCAAGATGATGGGCGGTTCCTTCAGCGTTCCGGAAATGTGGATCAACAGCAACAAACCGGGCACCGCGGCCAATACGCCGGGCCAGCGCATGCGCAGCAGCGTGGAAAAAGAGATCGCTGATCACAGCGCGACCATCGCACGCAAGCCGGAAGACAAGCAGCAACTGGCCGAAGCCTATTGGTTGCGCGGCTCGTCCCATGCGGATCTGCAGCAAGCGGAACTGGCATGGGCCGACGTGACGCAGGCGCTGGCGCTGCGACCGTCGACGGCTGTCTACCATATGACGCTGGCATCGATCCAGGTGCAGCGCGGACAATTCCAGTCCGCCATCGAACAGCTGGAACAGGCGCGGCTGCTGGGCTACGATGCCTACGAAGTCGCTTACCAGCGCGGCCAGACTTATTACCAGATGGGCCAATACCGGCGCGCGCTCGACGACCTGGAACCGCTGGCCATCTCGGCGGCAAACATGGAGGCACAGCCGTATGCCAGGCTGTGGTATCTGTGGACGCTGGGTTCTGCCGGGCTCGCCTTGCCGGACGCGCTCAGGCAGGAATTGAACGCCGACGCCAAAGGCGCTTGGCCGCGCCCCGCCTACGGCCTGTTCACCGGCATATCGACGCCGGAACAAGTGCTGGCGGCAGCCGACACAATGACGGGGGATGAGCGCCTGCTGTCCTTGTGCGAAGCGTATTTTAATGTCGGCCAATACTATCTGTTGAAGCAGGACCGCCTCAAAGCCAGGGAGTTTTTTGAAAAGACGGTTGCCACCGGCATGGTGATGTACGCCGAATACGGCAACGCACTGCTTGAACTGCGGCGCCTGGCGCAAACGCGGTCCTGATGCGGGCCAGGGCGAACCCGCCCTGGCCGCAGGCCTGCACCAGTTGCAACGCGCCACCGCCGCCCGTGGACGCCATCGTCGGCAAGCTGCCACGGGCGCCGGCACCGTACTAGGGCATGATGCCCAAGGCGCGGTTCAGGTACGCGATCTCCTCGTGCCACGCCTGCTGGCTGGCCGGCTTCTGGTGGCGCGGTTTTCTTGCCAGGTCTTCCGCCAGCAATTGTTCCAGTTCGCACAAACGTTCCAGCTGCACGTCGACGTCGGTTTGCGCTGGCGCAAGCGCAGCCGTTTCCACGCGCGGCGCGGACCCCGGCGCTTGCCCATCCTCAAGACTCAGCCGTGCATACGCGCTGGCTGCATCGGGCCACTCTTCCAGCCCGCCGTCGGCCACCACCCAGTAGCGGTTGCACGCCGTCTCAATCAGGTCGCGGTCGTGCGACACCAGCAGGCAGCCGCCCGCAAAGCCGCGCAGCGCTTGCCCCAACTCCCCCTTGCCCTGCATGTCCAGGTGGTTGCTGGGCTCGTCCAGCAGCAATAAATGATAGCTGGCCAGCGACAGTCCCAGGAACAGCAGCCGCGCCCGCTCGCCGCCGCTCAGGGTGGCCACCGTCTGGCCATGGCGCGCATACGGAAAACCGGCCGCTATCAACGCCTGCTTGCGCGCCACCTGGCTGCGCGCAGCCTCGTTTTGCACGGCGAACGGGTACAGGGCGTCGGACAGGTCGGCCGTATCGGCCAGTTGCTTGAGCGACTGGTCGTAATAGCCGATGTTTGCCGCCTTGTGGTAGCGCAAGTCCGCACGTTCCTCCTGTGCCTGGATCGCTTGCCAGCACAGGCGCAGCAGCGACGACTTGCCGCTGCCGTTGGCGCCCAGCAAGGCGATGCGGTCGCCCGGTTTCAGCCACAGCTGGCCGACCTGGAACAGCACGGGAGACGTAGGCACGGCGCGCACGTCCAGTCCGTCCAGCGCCAGCAGCTGGTCGGCCGCCAGCGCCTTGCCGCGCAGACTCAAGCGCCACGGCGCGCCATCGCTGACGAACGATTGCTCATCCTTTAACTTGTCAATGCGCCGCTGCATGGTCTTGGCCTTGCGCGCCAGGTCTTCATTGTCATAGGTGCGGCCCCACAGGGCCAGGCGGGCGCTGCTGGCCGACAGGCGGTCGATTTCCTTCTGTTCGGCCGCATGGCGGGCGGCGGCGGCAATATCGGCCTCGGCCAGCGCCGCCAGCGCGGGGCCGCACGGCAAGTCGAAATCGTAGAGACGGCTATCGCGCAAGATCCAGCTGCGCGTGGCCACGTTGTCGAGCAATCGCTGGTCGTGCGAGACGAGGATGAAGGCGCCGCGCCAGGCCAGCAGGAATTGCTCCAGCCACAGCAGCGACGGCAAGTCCAGGTGATTGCTCGGCTCATCGAGCAGCAGCACGTTCGGCTCTTGCAGCAGGGCACGCCCCAGCAGCAGTCGCGTGTGCTGGCCGCCGGACAGGGAATGCACGGGCACTTGCGCCGTATCAACATCAAAGCCCAGTTCGGCCAAGAGGCTGTCGACGCGCCAATGCAGTTCCGGCTGCTCCAGCACGGGTGCCAGCAAGGCGTCGTACAGGCTCAGCTTGGCAAGTTCCGGCGGCAAGTGCTGCTCCACGTGCTGCAAGCGGCAGGCACGAGAATAATGGATGGTGCCGGATGTCGCTTCGCGGGTGCCGCTGAGCAAGCCCAGCAAGGTGGATTTGCCGCAGCCATTGTGGCCGATCAGGCCGATGCGGTCGCCCTGGCGCAAGGTAAAGGCGAGTTCGTTGAAGAGGAAACCGTCGTGGGTATCCAGTTGTAAAGCTTGTGTCGAGATCAGGGTAGTCATGGCTCTTGTCTTTGTTCGGGATGCAAGCATCCGCGTTAACAGGAGCGCTAACGACAACGGAGTACCAGGAAAGGACTCGTCTGGGAGGGTAACTTTGCTCTGGCCAGGTTATCGCAGCGCGATAGAACGTGGGCAAGAGCTGGCAAATGCGCTTAAAGAGCGTGCGCGCCATACGGCGAGCAACAAGTTTTCTTCCATGATATTTTCCTCCTTTCTGTGCAAGTTAGTCAGAAAGGCAATATAGCATAGGTAGCACTGCGCCGGCAGTGCCGGACATCAACCGCCGTGGCGCTTATGCGTCAAAAACAGCACGATGCACACGCCCAGCGCGATCAGCAGCACTTGCGGGATGGTTTCGCGCAAGGTGGCGCGGCGCTGCATCTGCGGCATCAGGTCGCTCAAGGCGATGTAGATGAAGCCGGACGAGGCAAACACGAGCACGTAAGGAATCAGGTTGCTGGCGCGGTCCAGGGTGAAATAGCCGAGCAAGCCGCCCGCCACCGCCATCAGGCTGCACAGCAGATTGAAGATGTAGGCGCGCAGGCGCGAGAAACCCGCGTTGAGCAGCACGATGAAGTCGCCGATTTCCTGCGGGATTTCATGCGCGATGATGGCCAGACCCGTCACCAGGCCCAGCTTCGGGTCGGCCAGGAAGGCGGCGGCGATCAAGATGCCGTCCGTAAAGTTGTGCATGCCGTCGCCCACCAAAATCATCCAGCCGGACTTGCCCGCTTCGTGCTTGTCGTGGCCGTGCGCGTGGTGGTGACCGTCGCCTTCGTGGTGGTGCGAATGGCGCAAAATCGCGAATTTTTCCAGCATGAAAAAGGCCAGCAAGCCCGCCAGCAGGGTGGCGAACAGGCTGCGCGGATCCGCCTGCGATTCGAACGCTTCGGGCAAGGCGTGCAGCAGGGACGTCGACAACATGATGCCGACGGACAAGCTGACCATGCGCTCGACCACTTTGGAGAGGAATGCAAACGAAAAGATCGCCGCCGCGGTAATGCTGAACACGCCCGCGATCGTGGTCGCGAGCAAAATGGATATAAGGACGGGATCGATGATTTTCTTACCTCAAAATGGCGCCGGGTCACTGGCGCCCGCGATGCTGGCGTCTGGCCTGATGAATGCGTTGTTATCTATTGTTTAATTTTTTGCGCGTCTGGCGGCAGCGTCGCGCGATGAAGATGCAATTGTACTGCATTGGCGCGCACCGGGCATTTTACAGCCCGGTGCGGCTTGCGCGTCAATTTCTGGGAAATACGGTATTTTTCTGTTGCGGCATCACGCCACGCCATGCTTTTTGAACCAGGCCAGGCAACGCGCATAACCGTCTTTTGCATCGGCCGCCACATAGCTGGGACGGTAATCGGCGTTGAAGGCGTGGCCCGCATCGGGATACACGACAAACTCGGATTGGTTGCCGCCCTTGGCCAGCGCATCCTTCATCTTGCCGATCGATTCCTGGCTGATGCCCGTATCCTTGCCGCCATACAAGCCCAGCACGGGGACTTTCAGGCTGGCGGCGATATCGATGGGGTTGCTCGGCTGCAAGGCAGTCGGTTCGCCAACGAGGCGGCCATACCAGGCCACGCCCGCCTTGACGGCCGGATTGTGCGCCGCGTACAGCCACGTGATGCGCCCGCCCCAGCAAAAGCCCGTGATGCCCAAACGGCTCGTGTCGCCGCCATTCTGTTTCGCCCATGCAACAACCGCATCGAGGTCCGCCATCACTTGCGCGTCCGGCGTCTTGGCGATGATGCCTTTCATTAAATCGGCAATGCTGGCCACCTTGGTGGCATCGCCCTGGCGCACGAACAGGTCGGGCGCCAGCGCCAGATAGCCCTGCTTGGCGAAGCGGCGCGCCATGTCGGCGATATGTTCATGCACGCCAAAGATTTCCGAAATGACCAATACCACGGGCAAACCCGTCTTGCCTTCCGGCTGGGCCGCATACACGGGCACGGCCTGGCCATCGACCATCACCGACATGCTTCCCGTGACGAGTCCGGCGGAATCCGTCTTGACGACGTTTTGCGCCGCAACGGGCAGCACGGCCACCGCAAAACCCGTGCCCAGCGCCACCTTCAGGAAACCACGCCGGCCATCCGGCCCGGACAAGCTGCTCTGGCCCAGCAAACTTTCACAATCGGTGATCATGTCGCTCATGCGTTTCTCCTGAAAATGTTGTGTTTAATTAATGCGCTTCGTCCCAGTTTTTACCAATTCCCACTTCGGCCGTCAGCGGTACTTTCAGCGCGGCCACGCCCGCCATCAGTTCCGGCAGCTTGCGCTTGACCAATTCCAGCTCGGCGTCCGGCACTTCCAGCACCAGTTCATCGTGCACCTGCATGATCATCTTCGTCTGCAAGTTGTCCGTTTCCAGCCAGCCTTGCACGGCGATCATGGCCAGCTTGATCAGGTCGGCCGCCGTGCCTTGCATGGGCGCGTTGATCGCCGCCCGTTCCGCGCCCTGGCGGCGGGGGCCATTCGGCGAATTGATTTCCGGCAACCACAAACGGCGGCCGAACACGGTTTCCACGTAGCCGCGCGCCTTCGCTTGCTGGCGCGTGTCTTCCATGTACTGTTTCACGCCGGAAAAACGGGCAAAGTAGCGGTCGATATAGCTTTGCGCGGCCGTGCGGTCCACGCCCAGATTACCGGCCAGGCCGAATGCGCTCATGCCGTAGATCAAACCAAAGTTGATGACCTTGGCGTAGCGGCGCTGTTCGCTCTGCACTTCCGCTGCCGGCACGCCAAAGATTTCGGCGGCCGTGGCGCGGTGAATGTCGATACCGTCGGCAAACGCGCGCAGCATGGCTTCATCGCCCGAGATATGCGCCATGATGCGCAATTCGATCTGCGAATAGTCGGCCGAGACGATGTGGCTGCCCGGCGGCGCAATGAAGGCTTCGCGGATGCGGCGGCCTTCCGCGCTGCGGATGGGAATATTCTGCAAGTTCGGGTCATTCGACGCCAGGCGGCCCGTCACGGCCACGGCTTGCGCATAGTTCGTGTGCACGCGCCCCGTCGTGACGTTGATCATCTTCGGCAATTTGTCCGTATAGGTCGATTTCAGCTTGGCCATGCCGCGGTATTCGAGCAGCACTTTGGGCAGCGGATAATCCTCGGCCAGCTTTTGCAGCACTTCCTCATCCGTCGACGGCGCGCCCGTCGGCGTCTTCTTGACCACCGGCAGTTTCAATTTCTCAAAGAAAATTTCACCGATCTGCTTGGGCGAGCCTAAATTAAACGGCTGCTCGGCCAGCTCATACGCCTTCTTTTCCAGTTCGAGAATCTTGACGGCCAGCTCGGCCGACTGGATGTTGAGCAATTCATCGTCGATCAGCACGCCGTTGCGCTCGATCTTTTGCAAGACCACGGCCGTCGGCATCTCGATCTTTTCATAGATGAAGGTCAGCTTCTCATCATTCGCCACATTGCCCCACATGGCATTGTGCAAGCGCAAGGTGACGTCCGCATCCTCGGCCGCGTATTTCGCCGCCTGCTCCACTTCCACCTGGTTGAACGTAATCTGCTTGGCGCCCTTGCCGCACACGTCCTCGAACGGGATGGTCGTGTAATTCAGGTGGCGCAGGGCCAGGCTGTCCATGTCGTGCTTCTTGTGCGATTCGAACACATACGATTCGAGCAAGGTATCGTGGGCGATGCCGCGCAACGTCACGCCGTGGTTGGCGAAGATGTGGCTGTCATACTTGAGGTTCTGGCCCAGCTTGGGCTTGTTCGCATCTTCCAGCCATGGACGCAGTTTCGCCAGCACGTGTTCGCGCGTCAACTGTTCCGGCGCGCCCGCGTAATCGTGGGCCAGCGGGATATAGCAGGCGGCGTGCTCTGCCACGGAGAGGGAAATGCCGACCATTTGCGCCGTCATCGGTTCCAGCGACGTGGTTTCCGTATCGACGGCCGTCAAAGCCGCCGCATCGATCAGGGCGATCCATTTGTCCAGCTGCTCGTCCGTCAGCACGGTTTCATACACGGCTTCCACGGCCGGAGCGGCATCGGCAAACATGTCGCCCGTCGTGTTGGCGGCAGCGCCGCCAGTTGCCGGTGCGCCAACGGGCGACATCGGCGGCGGCGTGGCGCCCAGTTCGCGCAGCAGGGCCTTGAAGCCGTAGCGCTGGAAGAAGGCCAGCAGCGCTTCCTTGTCTTCGTGTTTCGCCACCAGCGAATCGGCGATGGTCGTCATATGTTCGGACAAGTCGCAATCGGTCTTGACGGTGATCAAGGCGCGCGCCTGCGGCAGCCATGGCAGGGCCGTACGCAGGTTTTCACCCACGGCGCCGCCCACCTTGGCCGCGTTTTCCATCACGCCTTCCAGGCTGTCGTACAAGGTCAGCCATTTGACGGCCGTCTTCGGGCCGCACTTCGATACGCCCGGCACGTTGTCGACCGTATCGCCGATCAGCGACAAGTAATCGATGATGCGGTTCGGCGGCACGCCGAACTTGACCAGCACGGCCGCTTCATCGAGCTTTTCATTGCTCATGGTATTGATCAGGGTCACCTGGCTGTTGACCAGCTGCGCCAGGTCCTTGTCGCCCGTCGACACCACCACGTCCATGCCGGCGGCCGCCGCCTGCACGGCCAGGGTGCCGATCACGTCGTCCGCTTCCACGCCGTCGACCATCAATATCGGCCAGCCCATGGCGCGCACGGCTTCGTGGATGGGTTCGATCTGCAGGCGCAGGTCGTCCGGCATCGAGGCGCGCGTGGCCTTGTATTCCGGATACATGTCATCACGGAAAGTTTTGCCTTTGGCATCGAAAACGCAGGCGATATAGGCGGCCGGGTAGTCGGCGCGCAGGCGGCGCAGCATATTGACCATGCCGTGCATGGCGCCCGTGGGATAACCGTCCGGGCTGCGCAGGTCGGGCAGCGCATGGAAGGCACGATAGAGGTAACTGGAACCGTCGACTAACAGCAGGGTGTTTTGCATAATGCCAATAAAATAAGGTGAGCCGCGCCAGCCGGGAAGGAACAGCGGCGGGCGGGCGGAATATCGCCCAATTATCGCAGAGTTTAGGGCCGCGCCACCGGCCGCAACGCCTGCCGCTTCCGGCGTTTTTGCCACCCTGGCGGCCCCGTGCGGGCGCGCGGGCCGCCACTGCCGGCCATTTCGGCACATTAATCAGCCGTATTAAACAGCATTGCCTACCAGTTTGTTACAATGCCTTATAGATAAATTGACGGCATTACACTACTGCACACGCTGCAGTCCCTCACATGGAAGCGAACCCATCATGATGCGTACATCGACACTCTGGACATTCCTCGCCCTGCCCCTGCTGGCATGTTCGGCCATCGCCAGCGCCCAGACGCCGGCCAAACCGAGCGACGCGCCGCCACAACTGGAACGCATCGAGGAAATGGGCGAAGCGCCCATCACCGTGGCGCCGGCCGCGGCCAAGCAGCAGATTACCGAAAAACGCGAAGCGGGCGTGACGTCCGAAGTGAAAGTGACGAGCGGCGGCAGCACCTATTACATGAAGCCGGCCGCCGGCGGCGACCAGGCCCACAGCGGCGCCCTGCGCGGCCCGCAATGGAAAGTGCTGGAATTTGATCTGGGCAAGAAGAAACAGAAACAACGCGACGAAGAGGCCGCGGACGCGCCAGCGCCGCCCGCACCAGCGAAGTAAGCAGCCACTCTCTTCTGCCCTGCCCCGGCCACCTGCGGGGCAGCCGGCTTTTTTTGACCTTTTAGACCATTCCTCTCTTTCCCATGGCAGTTTTTACCGCGCTACACCTGGACGATATCGGCCAGTGGATCACGCAATTTCCACTCGGCAAACCTCTGGCGCTCAAGGGCATCGCGTCCGGCATCGAGAACAGCAATTTCTTCCTGAGCACGGAGCGCGGCGAGTATGTGCTGACGATCTTTGAAAACCTCAGCTTCGAGCAATTGCCGTTCTATCTGCAGCTGATGCGCCATTTGGCGGACCGGGGCGTACTGGTGCCGGCGCCGATCGCCAATGCGGACGGCGAACTGGTGACGGCCTTGCAAGGCAAGCCGGCCGCCATCGTCAGCAAACTCGACGGCAGCTCGCAGATGGCGCCGCAAGCCGTGCATTGCGCGGCCGTGGGCGCCATGCTGGCGAAGATGCACCTGGCGGCGCAGGATTTCCCCCTGCAACAGCCGAATCTGCGGGGCCTGGACTGGTGGAACACCACCACGCCCCTCGTCCTGCACCACCTCGACGATGCCAGGGCGCATTTGCTGCGCGCGGAAATCCACTTCCAGGACGCCTTTGCTGCCTGCGATACCTATAAAGCCATCCCGCGCGGTCCCGTGCATGCCGACTTGTTCCGCAACAATGTCATGTTTGACGGCGAACAACTGACGGGCTTTTTCGACTTTTACTTTGCCGGCTGCGACACCTGGCTGTTCGACGTGGCCGTCACCGTCAACGACTGGTGCGTGGACTTGGCCACGGGCGTGCTCGACACGGTGCGCGTGCGCGCCCTGCTCGACGCCTACCGGGCCGTGCGTCCGTTTACGCATGAAGAACAGACTGCATGGCAACCGATGCTGCGCGCCGCCGCGCTGCGCTTCTGGCTGTCGCGCCTGTACGATTATTACCAGCCGCGCGAAGCGGAAATGCTGACCCCGCACGATCCCACGCATTTCGAACGCATTCTGCGCGAACGTATCGCCACACCTGCTCCGGAACTGTTTTAAACATGGAAAAATTACCTGCAAGTACAGGTTGGCAATGGGTGAAACAAGGCTTCGCCCTGTTTCGCAAGCAACCTGGCGGTATGTCGATGCTGTTTCTCGGCTATATGTTCTGCATGCTGGCCGTCAGCATCGTGCCCGTGCTCGGCCAGATGCTGCCCGTCATCCTCGTCCCCGTGTTTTCCGTCGCCTTCGTGCAAGGCTGCCTGAACATCGACCAGGGCAAGCGCGTCTTGCCCAGCCTGTTGATCTCGGGCTTCCGCAAGCCGGCCTTTCCTTCCCTGTTCGGCCTGGGCGTGCTGTACATCCTGATGGCCATCGTAGCCATCGGCGCCTCGACTTTGGTGGACGACGGCTTGCTGTGGCAACTGGTCACGGGGCAATTGACGGAAGAAGCGGCGCGCACCGCCATCCCCGAATCGCGCCTGGGTCTCGGCATCCTGCTGGCCATCGTACTGTACGTGCCGGCCGCCATGGCCTTCTGCTTTGCCGCACCGCTGATCTACTGGAAACAAACCGGGCTGGGCAAGGCGCTGTTTTTCAGCTTTTTCGCCGTCTGGCGCTCGCTGTCGGCCTTCATCGTCTTCGCCGCCACCTGGTTCGCCATCAGCGTCGTCACCAGCCAGTTGCTGGCCGTCATCTTTGGCCGCACACCGCTGATGATGCAACTGATGATGCCGCTGTCGATGATCTTGACCATCATCATGCATTGCTCGTTCTACGCCGCCTACCGCCAGATCTTCGGCTTGCCCGTCGATGAGAGCAAGACGGTGTCGCTGGACAAGCCGAACGACTGATTTTCACGCCGCATGAAAAAAGGGCAGCCTGCGCAGGCTGCCCTTTTTTATTGCTACTCAGCAAACTAGCGGCCCAGGCGTTCCAATTTGGCGATGCCGAGGTCGAGCACCTTCATGCCGTGCTGGCCGAAGTTGATTTGCGCGCGCGCATTGCCGCCGCCGCCTTCGATATTGACGATCACGCCCTCGCCGAACTTGGCGTGCGCCACGGATTCGCCGATGCGCCAGCCGCCGCCCGTGGCTTTTTGCGCGATCTTTTGCGCAATCGCATTGTCCGAACCCAGGCTGGCCAGCTTCGGCGCCTCGTCCCAGGCCGACTTGCGGTTGCCGAACCAGTTCGCCTGCACCTTCGGCGACAGCCATTTCAGCGATTCTTCCGGCAATTCGTCGAAGAAGCGCGACTTCATGTTGTAGCGCGTCTGGCCGTGCAGCATGCGCGTCTGCGAAAAGCTCATATATAAGCGCTTGCGCGCGCGCGTGATGGCCACGTACATCAGCCGGCGTTCCTCTTCCACGCCGTTGTCTTCCTTCGAGCTGCTTTCGTGCGGGAACAGGCCCTCTTCCAGGCCGGTAATGAACACGTTGTCGAATTCCAGGCCCTTGGCCGAGTGTACCGTCATCATCTGCAGCGCATCCTGGCCCGCCTGCGCCTGGTTATCGCCCGCTTCCAGCGACGCGTGCGACAGGAAGGCGGAGAGCGGCGACATCACGGCCGGCAACGGCGCGTCCGCGTCCAGGATTTCGATGCCATCCTGGTTCACGACGGGCGCGCCCGACTGCGCCTGGGCGGCTGGCCCCAAATGCGCCGGTGCGCCCTGGCCAAAACCTTCTTCGGAAATGAACTGGCTGGCCGCGCTGACCATCTGCTCCAGGTTCTCGATGCGGTCGGCGCCTTCCTTTTCATTCTGATAATGTTGCAGCAAGGTACTCGCTTCCAGCACCACTCTGACCATTTCCGGCAAGGACAATTGCTGCGTTTCGAAACGCACGCCTTCGATCAGCTTGACGAAGCCGGCCAGCACGCTGCCCGCCTTGCCGGCCACATACGGCACGGCCGCATACAGCGAAATACCGTACTGTTCCGACGCGGCCTGCAATTGCTCGATCGAGCGCATGCCGATGCCCCGCGTGGGGAAATTGACCACGCGCAAGAAGGCCGAATCGTTGTGCGGATTGTCCATCAATTGCAGATAGGCAATTGCGTGCTTGACCTCGGCGCGCTGGAAGTAGCGCTGGCCGCCATACACGTGATATGGAATCGCGGCCGAGAACAGCGCGTGTTCGATCACGCGCGACTGCGCATTCGAGCGGTACAAGATGGCGATTTCACTGCGCGACGCGCCATCGGCGATCAGGCTTTTCGCCTCTTCGATGATCCATTGCGCTTCCTGCAAGTCTGAACTGGCTTCATACACGCGCACCTGCTCGCCATGGCCCGCGTCCGTGCGCAGATTCTTGCCCAGGCGCTTGCTATTGTTCGCGATCAATACGTTGGCGCTGTCGAGGATGTGGCCGTGCGAGCGGTAGTTCTGCTCCAGCTTGATCAAGTTCTTCACCTGGAACTCGTGCTCGAAGGCGCTCATATTGCCCACGTTGGCGCCGCGGAACGCATAGATGCTCTGGTCATCGTCGCCGACGGCAAACAGGGCGCCGCCATCGCGGCTGCCGTGGCCGGCCAGCAATTTGAGCCAGTTGTATTGCAGGTTGTTCGTATCCTGGAACTCGTCCACCAAAATATGGCGGAAGCGCGCCTGGTAGTGTTCGCGCAAGGGCTGGTTGCGGCTGAGCAATTCATACGTGCGCAGCAGCAATTCGGCAAAATCGACGACGCCTTCGCGCTGGCACTGGTCGTCGTACAGCTGGTACAGCTCGACCATCTTGCGCTCGTGCGCGTCGTACGCTTCCACATCCGTGGCGCGCAAGCCCTGGTCCTTGGCGTTGTTGATGAAATACATCACCGTCTTCGGCGGGAATTTTTCATCATCGATATTGTTCGCCTTCAACAAGCGCTTGATCACCGACAATTGATCCTGCGAATCGAGGATCTGGAACGTTTGCGGCAAGGCCGCGTCGCGGTAGTGCGTGCGCAGCAAGCGGTTGCACAGGCCGTGGAAGGTGCCGATCCACATGCCCCGTGTATTGATCGGCAGCATGGCCGACAGGCGCGTGAGCATTTCCTTGGCGGCTTTGTTGGTAAACGTCACGGCCAGGATGCCGGGCGGCGATACCTGCTGGGTCTGGATCAGCCACGCGATGCGGGTGGTCAGCACGCGGGTCTTGCCCGAACCGGCGCCTGCCAGGATCAGCGCATGCTGCGCCGGCAAGGTGACGGCAGCCAATTGTTCGGGATTGAGGTTGTGAAGAAGATTTTGCATGCCGTGATTATACCGGCATGGCTAAAAATACTGTGCATTTGTCCAGCGGTCGCGCCGGATTCGCCGCGTGCGCGCTACAATCGGCATCACTGCACAGCCGATGGAAACAACGCCCATGACACCTCCCAGCCACCTCGACGGCGCCCGCGTACTGGCCTGGGCCTGGTCCGACTTGCCTTTCGGCCATGTTGCCGCTGAAGATGGCGCCGCCCCCATCGCCATCCACGGCCTGGCCGTATGCCGCTACGGGGACGAAGCGCAAGTCTACCGTTTCAGCTGCGACGCGCGCTGGGACACGGTGCAGGATGACGCATATGCCAGCGAGGACGACGCCAGGCAGTTGCCGGCGCAATACCGCGCCGTGGCCGCCGCGTGGCATACGCCGTGAAGTACGCCATCCGCACAGCCAGCAGCGCCGACCTGCCCCTGCTGGCCCAGGTCGAGCGCAGCGCCGCGGCCCTGTTTGCGCAGGCCGGCCCCGGACTGGCGTGGCTGGCGCAGGGAGAACCCTTACCATTGAGCACCTTACAGGCGCTGCAGCGCGAGGGCGGCGTATGGGTGGCCGCCGATGGGCACGCCGCGCCAGCAGGCTTCCTGGCCGCCGAACCGCTCGACGGGCAACTGTTCATCGTGGAATTGTCCGTTGCCCTGCCGCATCAACGGCAGGGCGTGGGCGCGCGCTTGCTCGACGCGGCAGCGGCACATGCCCAGGCGCTGGGCTGCGCCTGCCTGACGCTCAGCACGTATCGCCACCTGCCATGGAACGCACCCTACTATGCGCGCCATGGTTTCAGCGAAATCGGGGCTGCGGCGCTGGGCGCAGGCCACGCGCTCAAGCTGGCGCACGAAGCGCAGGACGGACACGATCCGACGCTGCGCTGCCTGATGCGCAAGCCACTGGCCTGCTAATTGAGCACCTCCTTCAGCGCACCAGCTTGGCCTTGCCCTCGCTAAGCGCCTGGGCGATCACCTGGCGCGTGGTCTTGTCCGCGATCTTGACGACTTTTTCCTGCTGGCGGCCCAGGTCGCCCATTTGCTTGCCCAGCGCTTCCATCGGCTTGCCGCGCTGCTCCATCTGGCGCGACATCTGCTCCATTTTCTCGGCCTCGCGCTCGTGTACGTCGGCGATGCGGTCGTTGATCTCTTCCATCTTGTCCTGCGCATCTTCCATCTGCTGCTGCAGGCCTTCCACGTCGCGCTCGGCCGCGCGGCGCGCCGTGTCGCTCGTCGCCAGCGCCTGGCGGCGCGAGGCGTCGCCGAGCTTGCGGCCCAGCTCCTGCTGCTGGCGGCCCAGCAAGCGCAGCTGTTCCGATTCGCGCGCGCTGCCTTTTTCCAGGCTGCGGGCGCCCATCTTGCGGCCCATTTCCCCCATGGCCTTGCCGTGCGCGCCCATTTGATCGCCAAGCGCGCTCATCTCCTTGCCCAGCTGTTTCGAGGGTTCCCATGCCGTGCGCACCTTGCCCAGCAAGGCCGCATCCTGCAGCACATAGGCCTGCCCCTGGTCGCGGAACCACAGGAACGGCCCCTTGATCGAGCGCTTGAGTTTTTCCACCTGCTCCGAGTGAATATCGCTGTCGATGACGATGACGCCCTCGCTATCCCTGGTGCCATCGACCAGCGCATAGCTTTCGCCCTTGTCGAGCGAACGGCTGACCTGCACGCTGGGTGCGGCCGGCGGGGCCGGTGGCGCGGGCGGTTGCGGCGGCTGCACGGCCAGCGCGCTGCCGCCAAGCAGGATACCGGCCAGGCTGAGGATCAAACGATGGGAAGTGGTCATGGCTGCCTCGTCGCAAAAGTAGTGGAGCGTTGACTGTAGCGGCAAGCGGACCTGGCCTCCAGCGCCGTGCGACAGGCTGCAAAAAGACCTGCCTGGATGGCAAACACGGACGATGGATGGCATGCCGGGCAAAAAAAAAGGCTCTGTCATCGGCAAGTAGGGGAAATGCCGGAATCTTCCGTTGGCTGCGCTGTCTGACTCTGCATATTCACCACGCAGGGAGTAGATCATGCAGCCAGCCGACTGGATCAGCTTTATCGCACAGTTTGCTTACCTGAACCGGCGCCAGCGGCAGGCAGGCATAACCTTGCTGCGTGGCAACGCGCCACATGACGCGACCGTCGCGCTGCTGGAAAGCGTGGCGCAGCCGCGCCTGGCCTGTCCCGCCTGCCACTCGCATCAGCTGCACCGGCATGGCCATGCGCATGGTTTGCAGCGCTACCGTTGTGTACCGTGCGGGCGCACCTTCAATGCCTTGACGGGCACGCCGCTGTCCCGCTTGCGTCACAAGGCCCTATGGATCGCCTATGCCGATTGCCTGCTCGATTCGAGGTCGGTACGCCAGGCCGCTCAGCAGCTGGGATTGCACCGCAACACCACGTTTCGCTGGCGCCACCGTTTTCTCCGCGTCGCCAGGACGGATCGGCCGCATGGCCTGCATGGCATTGCCGAGGCGGACGAGTTATATGTGCTGGAATCGGAAAAGGGATCGAGGCAGATGACGCGTCCGGCCCGCCGCCGGGGCGGCCATGCCCGCCAGCGCGGCATTTCCGATGAGCAGGTCTGTATCCTGGTGGCGCGCGACCGCACAGGCCAGACCCTCGATTTCGTCACGGGCAAAGGGGCGTTGACGAAGGCACAGCTGCACCGCTGTCTGTTACCTGTCATCGATAAGGATGTCCTGCTGGTAACGGATGGCCATGCCGCCTACCGGGCGTTTGCCAGGGAAGCGGGCATCAGCCACCAGGCCGTCAACTTGCGCGCCGGCATCCGTGTGCAAGGCGCCGCGCATGTGCAGAACGTCAATGCGTATCACAGCCGTCTGCGGGACTGGCTGCGGCCCTTTCGCGGCGTGGCGACGCGCTACCTGCCGAATTACCTGGGCTGGCGCTGGATACTCGACGCCAGGCGCATCCGCTCACCAGAAACGTTATTAAAAGCAACACTGGGAGCATTCCCACATTTGACGGTGACATAGCCAAAAAAAACGGAGGCCGCAGCCTCCGCAAAAACGCCGTGGTACGGCGTATGTCAATTCATTAATACAGCACGACGGAGCGGATCGATTCGCCGCTCTTCATCAAGTCGAAACCTTGATTGATATCATCGAGCTTCAGCCTGTGTGTGATCAAATCATCGATATTGAGCTTGCCTTCCATGTACCAGTCGACGATCTTCGGCACGTCCGTGCGACCGCGCGCGCCGCCGAAGGCGGAACCTTTCCACACGCGCCCCGTCACCAGCTGGAACGGACGCGTGGAAATTTCCTGGCCGGCCGCCGCCACGCCGATGATGATGGACTGGCCCCAGCCCTTGTGGCAGCACTCGAGCGACTGGCGCATGGTGGTGGTGTTGCCGATGCATTCGAACGAATAGTCGGCGCCGCCGTCCGTCAGCTGCACGATGGTGTCCACAACGTTTTCCACCTCGTTGGCGTTGACGAAATGCGTCATGCCGAACTTGCGCGCGATGGCCTGGCGCGCCGGGTTGATGTCCACGCCGATGATTTTGTCGGCGCCCACCATCTTGGCCGCCTGGATCACGTTCAAGCCGATGCCGCCCAGGCCGAACACGACCACGTTGGCGCCCGCCTCGACCTTGGCCGTAAACAACACGGCGCCCACGCCCGTCGTCACGCCGCAGCCGATGTAGCAGACTTTATCGAAAGGCGCGTCTTCGCGGATCTTCGCCAGGGCGATTTCCGGCACGACGATGTAGTTCGAGAAGGTGGACGTGCCCATGTAGTGGAAGATGGGCTTGCCGTCGATGGAAAAGCGCGACGTCGCGTCCGGCATCAGGCCGCGGCCCTGGGTCGAGCGGATCGACTGGCACAGGTTGGTCTTTTGCGACAGGCAGAATTTGCACTGGCGGCATTCCGGCGTGTACAGGGGGATGACGTGGTCATCCTTCTTCAGGCTTTTCACGCCAGGACCCACGTCGACGACGATGCCCGCGCCTTCATGGCCGAGGATGGATGGGAAGATGCCTTCCGGATCGGCGCCCGACAGGGTGTAGTAATCGGTGTGGCAAATGCCGGTGGCCTTGATCTCGACCAGTACCTCGCCCTCGCGCGGGCCGGCCAGATCGACTTCCTCGATGGTCAAAGGCGCGCCCGCCTTCCATGCAATCGCTGCTTTGGTTTTCATGTGTGTCCTGTGTATGGTTGAACCAGGCGCGCCAGCGCGCCGTATCGTCACATCATAACAAGGCAGGCGCCGACGTGCCACGCCGGCGCCGGTGCAACGCTTACTTGAAACACTTACTTGAAACTCTTACTTGGTTTTCGCCCGGTTCAAAAACGCGCCGTGCAAGCCGTTCAGGGTTTCCTCGGCCAGCAGCAGCTGGCTGGCGATTTCATTGATCTTGCGGCGGCTGGAGCGGGCGTGGTCGCGCAACACTTCGAACGCCGTGTTGCGGTCCGTCTGGAACTTGCCCATCAGCAAACCGACGGCCAGGCTCGTTTCCCGGCCGGCGGCCAGGGCCGCGTTCAGGTTCAGCTCGGTGCGGCGCAGCTGGCGGATTTCATCGGCGCGCGCCAGGCCCGCTTCGAACGCCGGCATCAAGCGGCCTTCGTCGACGGGTTTGACGACATAGCCGACGGCGCCGTAGGCGGCCGCCTGCTTGCCCGATTCGCTGTCGCCGCTGCCGGACAGGAACATGAATGGCACGGCCGTTTCGCCGTGCAGGCGCTTGGCCAGTTCCAGGCCGGACATGCCCGGCATGTGGATGTCGAGCAAGGCCAGGTCAGGCTCGCGCTGGGCGATCAGCTGCAGCGCCACTTCGGCCGAATGGGCCAGGGCCGTCTCGTAGCCGGCATGGCGCAGGACTTCGCCAAGGAATTCCAACAGGAGCTGGTCATCGTCAACGATCAGGATAAGGCGTTTCGCGGCGGCTGGCTGACTCATGGGTAAAGGGACCTCGGTAATGAATGATGCCCTTATTATATGCCGATTATCCGCCAAATCCGCCCCCTCACGCCTCCCCGGCCTGCGCAAACAGCAGATTGAATTGCTGCACTGCAATATCCACATCGTCCGCCTGAGATCCCTTCCCAAATACGCTGCTGATCGCCGCCACCATGTCGGCCCCGCGCGCCACCAGCGGCGCCGCGTTCTCCGGCGTCATGCCGCCGATCACCACGCAGGGCAAGGCGATTTCGCGTTTCGCCTGCAGCACGATATCCAGGGGCGTCGTCACCGGATACTTTTTCACCAGCGATGGATAAAAGCCGCCGAAGGCCACGTAGCTGGCGCCGCCCTCTGCTGCCGTGCGCGCCAGGGCCATGTCGCCATAGCACGAAGCGCCGACGATCTTGTCCTTGCCCAGGCGCGCGCGCACCTGCGCGACGGACGCGTCCGTGCCGCCCACGTGCACGCCATCCGCGTCCAGCTCTTCGCACAGCTCGAGAAAATCATTGACGATGAAAGGCACGCCATACTTGCGGGCCAGGATCAGCAAGGCGCCCGCCTGTTCGCGCCGCTGCTCCGCGTCGGCGCTCTTGTGGCGGTATTGCAGCAGCGCCACGCCGCCATGCAAAGCCTGCTCCGTGATATCGAGCAGGCGGTCGGTGTCATCCCAGTTCGGGGTGACCAGATACAGTCCACGCATGATGTTTTCCTTATTCAATGAATCGTTGCGGCATGAGTTGACCTGGCGCAATCGCATACGCGCCGGCCAGGGCCGCATGGCAATAGGCTTGCGCCCGGTCAAGCGCTTGCGCCAGCGGCTGGCCCAATGCCAGGCGGGCCGCGATGGCCGACGCCAACGTGCAACCGCTGCCATGAAACTCTCCGGGCAGGCGCGGCCAGCGCCACTCGCGCGCGCGCCCGTCACCGTCCAGCCAGCGGTTGACGATCTCCTCGCCGTCGCCGTGGCCGCCCGTCACCAGCACGTGTCCACAGCCTTGCGCGCGCAAGTTGTCTTCGCCGCCGAGGGCCAGCGCTTCCGGCCCGTTCGGTACGATGACGGTAGTCACGGGCAGCAAGGGCGCCAGCGCCAGCACGGCGTCGTCCCGGCTGAGCACGTCGCCATGGCCGCTGGCCAGCACGGGATCGAGCACGACAGGCAAGCTTGGGCGGGACAGCCGCAATTGGGCGATCAGTTGCGCGATGACGGCCGCATTCGCCGCGCTGCCGGGGATGCCGATTTTCACGGCATCGATGGCGACCTTGGCGATCAGCGCCTGCGTCTGGCGGCGCAGCAATTCCGGCGCCACGGGCTCGACAGCAAACACGCGGTCGTTGTCCTGCACCGTCAGCGCCGTGATGACGGGCAAGGCATGCGCGCCCTGCGCCGCGATCGCTAGAATATCGGCGGCGATGCCGGCGCCGCCCGACGGGTCGGCACCGGCAAACACGAGCACGGTGGGACGCCGTCGCGCCATCACGCCAGCCGGCCCGCCATCGGCGACGAAGGCGAGGCGGCGAACTTGCGCGGCATGCGGCCCGCCAAAAATGCTTCGCGCCCGGCCCGCACGGCCAGCTTCATCGCATGCGCCATGCGCACGGGGTCGCGCGCGCCGGCAATCGCCGTATTCATCAGCACGCCATCGCAACCGAGTTCCATGGCGATGGCCGCGTCCGACGCCGTGCCCACGCCCGCATCGACGAGTACGGGCACTTTCGCCTGGTCGATGATCAAGGACAAGTTCCACGGATTCAAGATGCCCATGCCCGAACCGATCAGGGACGCCAGCGGCATGACGGCCACGCAGCCGATGTCTTCCAGAATCTTCGCCTGGATGGGGTCGTCGCTGCAATACACCATCACGTCGAAGCCATCCTTGACCAGCGCTTCGGCCGCGACCAGGGTTTCCGGCATGTGCGGAAACAGCGTCTTTTCATCGCCCAGCACTTCCAGTTTCACCAGATTGCGCCCGCCCAGGAGTTCCCGCGCCAGTTGCAGGGTGTACACGGCATCCTTGGCGTTGTAGCAGCCGGCCGTGTTCGGCAAGATCGTGTACTGGTCGGGCGGCACGAAATCGAGCAGGCTGGGCGCGTTCGGATCTTGCCCGATATTTACCCTGCGGATCGCCACCGTGATGATCTGCGCCTCGGCCGCGTCCGTCGCTTCGCGCGTCTGCGGCAAATCCTTGTACTTGCCGCTGCCCACCAGCAGGCGCGATTGGTACTGTTTGCCTGCGATGGTCAGCAGATCGTTGTTTGTTGCGGTATTCATGTGCGTTTCCTTGTCTATTCTCAACTTAACCGCCGCCAATCGCGCGTACGATTTCCACCTGGTCTTGAATTTCCAGGACCCGGTCGTGCCACGCCTTGCGCGGCACGACGTTGCGGTTGACGGCCAACGCCAGCGCCTGGTTTTCCAGCGACAGCGCGGCGATCAATTGGTCCAGGGTTTGCCCCAGCGGCACCTGGTGCGGCGCGCCGTTGAGCGTGATGTCGATCAATGCAGTCATCACGCCCTCCTTCAGACCTTGCGGTACAGCTCGGCGCCGTTCTTGATGAATTCGATGGCCTTGATTTCCATGCCCTGCTTGAGCGCCTTGTCTTCCGCGATGCCCATGCCGGCCGCGTATTCGCGCACTTCCTGCGTGATCTTCATCGAGCAGAAATGCGGGCCGCACATGGAGCAGAAATGCGCCACCTTGGCCGAATCCTTGGGCAAGGTTTCATCGTGGAATTCGCGCGCCTTGTCCGGGTCCAGGCCGATATTGAACTGGTCGTCCCAGCGGAATTCGAAGCGGGCTTTCGACAGTGCGTTGTCGCGGATTTGCGCGCCCGGATGGCCTTTCGCCAGGTCGGCCGCGTGCGCCGCGATCTTGTACGTGATGATGCCGTCCTTGACGTCCGCCTTGTTGGGCAGGCCCAGGTGTTCCTTCGGCGTCACGTAGCACAGCATGGCCGTGCCATACCAGCCGATCATGGCTGCACCGATGCCCGAGGTGATGTGGTCGTAGCCGGGCGCGATATCCGTCGTCAGCGGCCCCAAGGTGTAGAACGGCGCCTCGCCGCACTGTTCCAGCTGCAAGTCCATGTTTTCCTTGATCAATTGCATGGGCACGTGGCCCGGACCTTCGATCATCACTTGCACGTCGTGCTTCCAGGCAACTTGCGTCAGCTCGCCCAGGGTTTTCAATTCGCCCAGCTGCGCCTCGTCATTGGCGTCGTAGATGGAGCCGGGGCGCAAGCCGTCGCCCAGCGAGAACGACACGTCATACGCCTTCATGATTTCGCAGATCTCTTCGAAATGCGTGTAGAGGAACGATTCCTGGTGGTGCGCCAGACACCATTTCGCCATGATGGAGCCGCCGCGCGAAACGATGCCCGTCAGGCGCTTGGCCGTCATCGGCACATAGCGCAGCAGCACGCCCGCATGGATGGTGAAATAATCGACGCCCTGTTCGGCCTGCTCGATCAGGGTGTCGCGGAAGATTTCCCACGTCAGATCTTCCGCCTTGCCATTGACCTTTTCCAGCGCCTGGTAGATGGGCACGGTGCCGATGGGGACGGGGCTGTTGCGCACGATCCATTCGCGCGTCTCGTGGATATGTTTACCTGTGGACAGGTCCATCACGTTATCGCCGCCCCAGCGGATGGCCCAGGTCATCTTTTCCACTTCCTCGCCGATGGAAGACGTCACGGCGGAATTGCCGATATTCGCATTGATTTTCACCAGGAAATTGCGGCCGATAATCATCGGTTCGACTTCCGGGTGATTGATATTGGCGGGGATGATGGCGCGGCCGCGGGCGATTTCCTCGCGCACGAATTCCGGCGTGATTTCGACCGGGATGCTGGCGCCGAAGGACTGGCCCGGATGCTGGCGGCCCATCAGGTCGGCCAGGCGCTCGCCCATGGGGCCGGAAGCCTTGAGTTCGCGCAAATACTCCTGGCGGCGCATGTTTTCGCGGATGGCAACGAATTCCATTTCCGGCGTGATGATGCCTTGGCGCGCGTAATGCATCTGCGTCACGTTCTTGCCGGCGATGGCGCGGCGCGGCTTGCGGTGCAAATTGAAACGCAGCTCGGCCAGCTTGGGGTCCGCCAGGCGGGCGATGCCGTAATCGGAAGTGGGACCGGGCAATTCTTCCGTGTCGGCACGCTCCATGATCCATGGCAGGCGCGGCGTATCGAGGCCGGAGCGGATATCGATGTTCACGTCCGGATCCGTGTAGGGGCCGGAGGTGTCGTAGACGTAGATCGGCGGATTCTTTTCGCCGCCGAACGACGCTTCCGTGTCGGACTGGCTGATCTCGCGCATGGGCACGCGGATATCGGGGCGGCTGCCTTGCACGTAAATCTTGCGCGAATTGGGCAACGGCGCGATGGCGGCTTCGTCGACCGTGGCGGTGGCGGAGAGGAATTTCGGGTTGGCGTTCATTTTGGCTCCTTGGCTAGACTATTTTTAAGCCTGGAGCCAGCTAAGGAGGTTCGGAATTGCGCACGCGGAAAAGCGGGGTGCAGTCATCCTAAAGCTTCCCTTCGCTGGCATTATCCAGATCAGGTTCGGAGGGTATTTCTCACCCGCGCTTGCACTGTGTTTCCACAGCGAAAGGCAGGACCCCTAGCGTTTGCCGCCTTGCGGCAGCGAGCCAATTATACGCGGTTCACGCCGCGTGGCCAGATGATTTCTTGCAGGTGTCGTCTTTGCGCATCTGCTGCATTGCAACAGACGCCATCGCGCTTATTTCTTCTTGCCCCAGCGCCAGCTGGTCGGTTCGCCCTTCAGCTGGCAGATGAAAATGAGCACGGCAACGATGGCCACTTCATAGACGATGTAGCCGACCAGCATGGTTTGCGGGGGGAACAGGAAGGCGCCGCAGGCGAACAGCGCCAGCGCGGCCAGGAACACCAGCCAGCCTTGCCAGGTGATGGGCAAGCCCCAGCCCCAGCCATAGGTCTTGGCGGGGAACCAGTAGGAGGGAGATTTGTCGGTCATGATTTTTCCTGGTCTGTATCGATGGCGCCCAGTATAAATCAGGCACTGCGATGGCGCTCCGTGACATCGAGGCCGATGCCGCGGTAGCCGATGAAACGGCTGCCCGTGTCGAACATCGGTTCGCCGCTCACCTGCAGGTATTGCGTGCTGCCGTCGAGGTTGGCGCGGCTGTAGATAAAGTCGAGAAACGGTTCCCGCGCGGCAATCTTGGCGTCGAGCAAGGCGCGTTCGGCCGCGTTCCAGCGCTGCGGCTCTTCCTCGCTGCCGATGCCCAGCATTTCAGCCACGGGGCCGGAAAAGCGCGTCAAGTTGCCCTGCGCATCCTGTTCCCAGTACCAGTCGGACGACAGTTCCGTGAAGCGCTGGAAGCGCGCTTCGCTTTCGCGCAGCTCCGCCGTGCGCACTTCCACCATCTGTTCCAGCGACTTGTTGTATTCGGCCAGCTTTTGGTACAGCAATCGCACTTCCAGCATGTTGTGGATGCGCGTCTTGACTTCCACCAGGTCGAAGGGCTTGCTGACGAAATCCTTGGCGCCCGCCTGCAGCGCGCGCAGCTTGTGGCCAGGCTGGGCCGTGATCACCAGCACGGGCAGATAGCTGCCCGCCTCCAGGTCGCGCAAGCCTTCCATGACTTCAAAACCATCCATTTCCGGCATCTGCAAGTCGAGCAGGATCAGGTCGTAGCGGTGCTGCTGGTGCAGCGCGCGCACGGCTTGCGGGTCCATGGTGGAGGTGATGCGCGTATAGCCGGCATTGCGCAGCACCTGTTCCAGCAGCATGACGTTGGCCTCCTGGTCATCGACGATGAGGATGCTGGCGTTCAGGATCTCGGTGGCTTGAAGCATGGCGGTATTCCTAAAAATAAATGCTGAATTAGCGTACTGCATGAGTGTCGTCGGCCAGGCCGTGCGCGGCCGCATGGTGCAGGGCCACGTCGAGCGCATCCATGAATTCGACGACCTTGATCGGCTTGGTCAGGTAGCGGAAGAAACCCGCTTCCAGGCCCTTCTCGATGTCGCGCGGCACGGCGTTGGCCGACAGGGCCATCACGGGAATATGTTTCGTGAGCGGATCGTCGTGCAGGATATGCAGGGCGCCATAGCCGCTGATGCCGGGCAGGTTGATATCCATCAAGATCACATCCGGCTGATACGTGCGCGCCAGGTCGATGCCCAGGTGCGCATCGATGGCCGTGAGCAGCTTCAAGTCGCTGCGGCGGGCGATCAATTGCTCCACCAGCGCCAGGTTGGCGGGATTGTCTTCCACGTACAGCAAGGTGCGCTGGCTTTCCTGCGCTTCCTGCGCCTGCGGCAGCGCGTCGCCGTCGCCCAGCATCAGTGCCGGCGCATTGCTGGCGGCCAGCTCGAACCAGAAGGTGGTGCCCACGCCGACGGTGCTGTCGACGCCGATGGTGCCGCCCATCAATTCAATCAGCTGCTTGGTGACGACGAGGCCGATGCCCGTGCCCTCTTCCGTGCTGTTTTCCTGTCCCAGGCGGTTGAAGGGCTGGAACAGCTGCGCCACCTGCCCCGCATCGAGGCCGGCGCCGCTGTCGCGCACGCTGACGCGCACCTTGGCGCCGCGCTGGCTGCAGTCGACGGTGACGGAACCGCCGCCCTGGTTGTATTTGATGGCGTTCGACAACAGGTTGATCATCACCTGTTTCACGCGCGTGCGGTCCGCATGCACGAAGTAGGCTTCGCCGCAGCGGGGGAAATGCAGGCTGATGCCCCGTTTTTCCGCCTGCGGCGCGATCATCGCCTGGCAATCCTGCAGCACGTCGAGCAGCGACATCGCTTCCTGCGACAACGTCACCTTGCCCGATTCGATCATGGCCAGGTCGAGGATTTCATTGATCAAACGCAAGAGATACCAGCCACCCTTGAGGATCTGTTCGATCGAGCGCTGCTGCGGCACGGTGGGCGGCGGCACGTCGGACGCCATCAGCTGCGCAAAGCCCAGCACGGCATTCAGCGGCGTGCGCAATTCGTGGCTCATGCTCGACAGGAATTCGGACTTGGCGCGGTTGGCCTTTTCCGCCACCAGGCGCGCCTTCTTCAGTTCGGCATTGTTGGTTTCGACCAGCGAGCGCGTGTACGCCTGCTGTTCGCGCAGGCGCTGATCCAGCAACGCCTGTTCCGCCTCGACCTGCTTGCGTGCCGTATTGTCGGTGCCGATCAGCAAGTAGCCGATGACCTTGCTCTGCGCATCGCGCAAGGCCGTCACGGAAACGATGGCGGGGAAGCGGCTGCCATCGTTGCGGATGTAGGTCAGTTCATAGATGTCTTCGATGCCGCGCGTGGCCTTGAAGACGAGCGCTTCCACGCCCGGCGTGATGACGGTGTCGAGTTCGGCGCTGAGGGCGGCCGCGCGCGCGACAATTTCTTGCGCATCGGAAATACCGGCCGGCGTCAGCTTGTCGACCACGTCGCTCGCCGCATAACCGAGCATGCGTTCGGCGCCCACATTGAAAATCTGGATCACGCCCTGCGCATCGGTGGCGATGCACGAGAAATTGGCACTGTTGAAGATCGCATCCTGCAAGGCGCCCGCCTTGAGCAGCTGGCGCGGCAGGCTGGCCGCCACCGTGCGCCGGTACAGCGCCACGAGCAGCATCAGCAGCAAGAAGACCAGCGCGTCGATGACGCAGGCCGTCTCGAACGGCGCGCGCCAGGCCAGCACGCCGACGGCCAGCAGCGCGACGGCGCTGAAGGAAAACGCCAGCGCCATGGGCCAGCGCGACGGTGCGCGCGGGGGAATGTTTTCGACAGATTGCATGAGGTAGCCCGGGCTATGACAACGATAAGAATACGAGGCAGTGCGGTCTTCAGGAAGACTGGCGCTGGCGCACGTCCGACAGCAGGCGCGCAAATTCCTTTTTGACCACGCCATAGCATTCGCACACATGGCCTTCGAGGCCGGCGCGGTCCAGCACGGAAATATGGCCGCGCCGGTAGCTGATGAAGCCGCGCTGCTGCAGGCGCCCGGCCGCTTCCGTCACGCCTTCGCGGCGCACGCCCAGCATGTTGGCGATCAACTCCTGCGTCATCGTCAGCTCGCGGTTCGGCAAGCGGTCCATGGTCAGCAGCAGCCAGCGGCACAGCTGCTGCTCCACCGTATGGTGGCGGTTGCACACGGCCGTCTGCGACATTTGCGTGATCAGCGCCTGCGTATACCGCAGCAGCAAGCGCATGACGGGCCCCGCGCGGTCGAACTCTTCCATCAGCAAATGCGCCTTCAGCCGGTAGCCGACGCCGCCCGTCTGCACGACGGCGCGGCTCGGCGTCGAGTTGCCGCCCATAAACAGCGACACGCCCACGACGCCTTCATTGCCGACACCGGCAATTTCCGACGAACCGCCATTTTCCAGCAGGTAATGAATGGAAACGATGGCCGTGGTGGGGAAATACACATGCTGCAGCTTGTCGCCCGAATCGTAGATCACGTCGCCGAGCAGCATCGACACTTGCTCCAGGTACGGGGCCAGGCGCGCGAAATCGGCGTCGAGCATGGCGGCGAGCAAATGGTTTTGATTCGGGTTGTGCAGCTGGGCATGCGGACTCGACATGGGCAGGTTTCCTGGTTTCCAGTCGTCAGCTAGGGGATCGATGAAAGGCGTCCGAACGAGGGCCGCCATGTGGTGCAGCGTAACACAGCGCTGGCACGGTGCCCCGACTATATTTCTTGCCGGCATGGCCGTCCGTTCGGTAGCGAACGGACGGTATTTCGCCGCCCGCCCTACAGTCAGTCACTGCCCGGCCTGCCTGATCATGGATCGGCACCGGCGCTGCCACGGGACGTCACCATGCAATCATTCTTCAAGCGCATCTCCATTTCCGTTTCCACTTCGGCCCTGCTCACCCTGGCGTTCGGACTGTGCCTGACGGCCCTGTGCTACGCCTCGGCGCGCCAGATCGAGTCGGAAAGCACCCGGCTGCTGCTGCAGTACCACGCCAGCGCGCACACCCTGGGCGCCGCCCTGCTGCCGGCCAAAGGCATGGGTCTGGACGCCAACCACCGCGGCTCGCTGTACGTGCTGCTGGGCGGTCTGCTGTCGAGCCTGCTGGCGGCCGCGTATGTGTATCAGCTGGTGTCGCGCAATTCCGTGATTGCCCGCATCACGGGCGAACGCACGGCGGCGCTGCAGTTTGCCAATTTGCGCCTGTCCGAAGACATCGCCGCGCGCATGCACAATGAAAAGTCGCTGCGGCTGCGCGAGCGCATCATCGAAGTGTCGGCCAATGCCATCATCCTGTGCAGCGCCGACGCGCCCGGCTACCTGATCGAATACGTCAACCCCGCCTTCGAACGCATCACCGGCTATGCGGCCGGCGAAGTCATCGGCCAGCGCCTGGAAGACTTGCAAGGTCCGGAGCAAGGGCGGCAAGACATGCACGCCATTACGGCAGCCCTGCGCGAACAGCGCGAAGGCAAGGCCATCGTGCGCAATTTCCGCAAGGATGGCAGCTGCTACTGGAGCGAGCTGTTCGTCGCTCCCGTGCGCGACGATGGCGATGGCCCCGTCAGCCACTTTGTCGTAGCGCAATACGACATCAGCACCGTCATGCGTTTCGAACAGGAACTGGAATTTCAGGCCAGGCACGATATCCTGACGGGCCTGGCCAACCGGGCCCTGCTGCGCGAACGGCTGGAGCAGGCGATGGCCGTGACGCGGCGCAGCGGCCTGCCCCTGTGGGTGGTTTTCATCGACCTCGACCGCTTTAAATTCGTCAACGATACCCTGGGCCACGATGCGGGCGACCTGGTGCTGAAAAGCGTGGCCGAGCGCCTGCGCGACGCGACGCGCGAAGTCGACACCGTGGCGCGCCTGGGCGGCGACGAATTCGTGCTGCTGTTGCCCCAGCACGGCAATGGCGAACCGGGCGTGGCCATCCTGCAGCGCATCCAGGACGCCGTGACGCAACCGCTGCAACTGGGCGAATATGAATTTTTCCTCAGCTGCTGTA
Organism: Janthinobacterium sp. SUN120; assembly: GCF_030397735.1. Lineage (NCBI taxonomy): Bacteria > Pseudomonadati > Pseudomonadota > Betaproteobacteria > Burkholderiales > Oxalobacteraceae > Janthinobacterium > Janthinobacterium sp. SUN120. The sequence goes on from NZ_JAPUBW010000007.1 coordinate 161,708, forward strand.
TGGGCGTGGCCGTGTATCCCGACGATGGCGACGATGCCGACACGCTGATCAAGCACGCCGACATCGCCATGTACCGCGCGAAGGAACAGGGACGGGGTCACTGGCAATTCTATGCCGCGAGCATGAATACGGGCACCCTGGAACGGCTGGGACTGGAGAGCGAGTTGCGCCACGCCCTGGAGCGGGGGCAATTCCACCTCGAATACCAGCCCCAGCTGGACCTGGCCAGCGGCACGGTGGTGGGCATGGAAGCGCTGCTGCGCTGGACCCACCCGCAGCTGGGACGGATTCCGCCGGCCAGCTTCATCGGCCTGGCCGAGGAAATGGGCTTGATCACGCCCATCGGCGACTGGGTGCTGCGCACGGCATGCGCCCAGGCGCGTGCCTGGCAGCTGGCCGGCCATGGCCCGCTGCGCCTGGCCGTCAATCTGTCGGCGAGGCAATTCAAGCAAAAGAACCTGCTGCACGCGGTGGCGCAGGCGCTGGCGGACACGGGACTCGCCGCGGCCCACCTGGAACTGGAATTGACGGAAAGCATGGTCATGCATGACGTGGAACAAGCCACGGTCATCATGGCCAAGCTGAAGGGACTGGGCGTGCAACTGTCCATCGATGACTTCGGCACCGGCTACTCCAGCCTGGCCTACCTGCGCCACTTCCCCATCGACGTATTGAAAATCGACAAAACCTTCGTCAGCGACATCACGCACAGCATGGACGACGCGGCCATCGTGCGCGCCATCATTTCGCTGGCGCACAGCCTGCGCCTGAAAGTGATCGCCGAAGGCGTGGAAACGGCGCAGCAGCTGGACTTCCTGCGCCAGCACGGCTGCGACCAGATGCAGGGCTATTTGTTCAGCCGCCCCCTGGCCGCCGCCGCTTTCGAAACATTGCTGCTCGAAGGCAACATGCTGCCCGCTTAAAACGCGTGGCGCAGACCGATGTTGAAGGCGCGGTTGCCGCTGCCCACTTCCGTTGCATTGCCCACCATGTAGGCGGCGTCGTTGCGGTTGCGGATATGCGCGTAGGCAACATACACCTTGCTGCGCTTGGACAAGGCGTACGTGGCGCCAATGGCCAGCTGCTGCGCGTCGCGGTTGGCCGCATCGCGGTCATCCTTGCGCACATACGAGGCCAGCAGTGTCGTCGCGCCGAGCGGCACGGAGACGCCGACGATGGCGTCGCGGCTGTCGGTGGACTGGGCCGGCGCCTGCGCTGCGCCGTACGGATTTTCCGCAAAGAACATGCTACTGCCATCGCCCGTGTTGCGGCCATAGCCGGCAAACGCCGTGGCCACGCCAAAGTTGTAATTACCGGCCAGAATGGTGTTATTCACGTCGGCCTTGCCCGGCTCGCCGGCACGGCTCTGGCGCGCCAGGCGCAAGGTCAGGGGACCGTTGACATAACCCAATGCCAGGCCCAGCGAACGTTGATCTGCCGCAATCCCCGTGTGCTCGCCGGCACCATACATGACGGTGCCCGTCACGCCGCGCCATTCCGGCGAGGTGTAGCGCACGGTATTGTCGATGCGCGTGGCCGAATAGCCGGCCAGGTTGGTCGCCGCGCCGGCCAGGCCGCCCTCGAACGGGTCGGCCACGTCGGTCAGCGCCTGGCTTTGCAGGTTGTACTGGCGGCCCACGGTCAACATGCCCAGCGGGCTGTCGATGCCGACAAATGCCTGGCGGCCGAACAATTGCCCCGCCTGGTCGGAGCGGCCCGAGTCGCTCAGGACGCCTGCTTCCAGGGTGAACACGGCGTGCAAGCCATTGCCCAGGGATTCCGTGCCGCGCAAGCCCAGGCGCGAGCCGGCCGATACGCCGCTGGTGAGCTTGCTGACGCCGCCTTCCTGCACCAGGCCCGCATCCATCAAGCCATAGATGGTGACTGACGACGGGATGACTGACGACGGGCCGGCAGACGACTGGGCGTGGGCGGCAGGCAAGACGCCCAGGGTGGCGATGGTCGAAACGAGGCCGACACTGATCGAGAGTTTTTTCATGCTGGTTTCCTTGTAAAGGCAAAACCAGGAAAGCGCGCGGCCATGGCGCGGCCACAGGCGTCAAGGCGCGCCGTAGTTACATGCCGTATCGAAAGACGACGGGCCAGATAACAACATTCCTGGCTAAGCTGTGGCGGCGCGGCCGATAAAGACGATGGCGCGCGGTATTCCGCCGTGAATGGTGCACCGCTGGCGGTGCGCGTGGCTCAGGCGCCCGGCCCGAAGGGGACGCGCTGAAGGTGGCTGGCATCGCGGATGCGCTGGCCTTGAGACGCGGGCGCGTGTTGGATATGAAACGTTGATACAACCGCGTCTGCAGGCGCCGTCCGCAAGGATGAGGCAGGAGGCGCCGAGGCCGGCATTATAGCATCGGCAGCGCCTTGATCCCCGTTCTGTTGCAGTAAAACGACTCGCCAGGCCGCCAAAACACAGCGATGTCGCCGCGCAAGGCGGCGCATGCCGGCCAGGCTAACGCTATTGCGGCGGCAGGCTGGCGGCCTTGTCCTTGCCCTGTGCAGCGGTGCGGCTGCCGGATGCTAGCGCGCCGCGGCAGCCGCCCGCAACGCGGCCAGCACGGCTTTGTTTTCCGACGTCGACGCCCGTTGCTGCGCCATCTTCAACACGGAAATCCCCCCGGCTTGCGGATCGGCGCCCAGGCCCAGCAGCAGCTTGACCATCGCCGCGTCGCCATTTTCGACGGCCGCCAGCAAGGGCGGAAGATAGCCGTCGCTGACGACGGGCGCGCCCATCGCGGCCAGGCGGGTGACCCAGTCTGGCCGCTGGCTGCGCACGGCATGCCACAGCAGCGTCTCCTTTTCCAGGCGCCGCGAATCGAGCGCCGCCCCCTGTCCCTTGTAAGACTCTTCGGCGGCGGGGCCGACTTGCTGCCATGGCATGCCGGGCACCACCAGTTGGCGCAGCACGTCTTCGGACGCCGGTTGATGGTTGTACATGGCGCGCATCGCGGCATCGAGCCAGCGGTCCTTGCCCTTCGCGTCATGCCGGGGCACGCGCTGCTTGAGCCAATCGAGCACGCCGGCGTTGCCCGCTTCGGCGGCAAAGGCGTACAGCGACTTGTCCTGCTCATCAATATTCGGCGTGGTGCCGGTGGCCAGCATTTTGTCGAGCACTTCAGTACCGCGCGTCAGGCGCAGCAAGCGCCCCCATGTCAACGAATCGGCCAGCGGCCGTTCGGCTGGCTGCGCAGCCCCGCCTTTCTTGGCTTTTTTCTCTGCCAGATACTGATCCACCAGCAAATATGGCCGGCCCGCGCCTGCGTCGAGCAAGGCGATCATGCTGGCCGTCCGTTCATTCGCGTCGATCAATTCCGGCAAGATGCCCGCATCCTCCTGCTGCAAGGCGTATTCCAGCGGCGCCATCGTTTGGTTTTCGCCGCCGTATTGCCGCGCATCGGCGCCATGGGCCAGCAACAGGCGCACCATCGCGGCATTGCCATACAGGGCAGCCAGATGCAGGGGCGCGGCGTGGTACAGCGTATCGCCTTCGCCGAGCGGCACGCCGCGTTGCAACAGCAGCGTCATCATGCGCAGCTTGGTGGGCAACAGCGCGGCGTGCCGCTCACGCAGCGCCTGGCGGCGGGCCGGCTCCGACGCCTGCGCCAGTCGCTCCTGATCGTCGTCCCGCCACGTTTGCGCCTTCAGCCATGCCGCTTCGGCTTTGAACATGCCGGATGGGGGCAAGATCAAATAGTTCAGCAAGGGAAGCCTGTCGATCGCATAGTTGCCCGGCTCGGCGACACCGGCAAGCAGCTTGCCGAAGGCCGCTTCATCGCCCTCTCTGGCAGCCTTGAACAGCGCCGTCACCTCTGGCGTCGGCGGCAGCTTGTTGCGTGCCTCGTGCACATAATTGATCAGGCGTTCCATGCCGTGCACGGAGACCTGCGGCAATGGCATGCCCACCTTCCATGCCCGCGCCAGCTGATCCGCCTCGGCGTGTTGCGCCGCATTCAATTTCTTTGCCCAGCGGGCCACGACGTCGCCGGCCTCCGCCGCGCCGCCCGCCGCCGCCAACTGGCTCAGCATGGAAGCGAGCACATAGTCCTGCGGCACGCCCGCCTCCTCTCCATACAGAACAGCCAGCTGCAACTGGGCCTTGGCACTGCCGCTTTCGGCGGCCTTGCGCAGCCAGCGGGCGGCCTGCGGTTCATCCAGGCCGCCCGTGCCTTTCCAGCACAGCAAGCCCAACTGGTAGGCGGCTTCCATGTCGCCGCCCTCGGCGGCGCGGCGGTACCAGTCCTGCGGCGAACGCTGTCCCGTCAGCGACGTCGCCGGTAAGGGCGCGCCCCGCTTCCAGCCGGCAGCCAGGCGCACGGCTTCATCGACCTGGTCCGGCGACATCCTGTCACGCTGCGCCGGCAGGGACTTCTCCATCGCGGCCGCGCCGCTCCACTCCTTGTCTTGCTGCGCCAGCAGGTTGAGCGCGTACGACAGCACCCTGTCGACCGGCCCCCCTTCACCCCGTTCATGCATTTGCGCCAGTTCCTGCAGCGGCTTGCCGTCACCCTGCGCGGCCATGACGCCCAGCCAGGGCCGCGCGCGCGCGGGATTGCGCATGCGGCCCGGCGCGTATGCATACATGAAAACCAGCGCCTTCTGCGCGGCGCGATCGCCCCCCTTGGCCGCCAGCAAATACCAGCGCTCGGCTTCGGCCTCGCTGCGCGCCACGTCCCGGCATCCTTGCTCGCCCTGATAGATATCGGCGAGGGCTTTTTGCGCCTCGACATCGCCACCTTGCGCCGGTCCGCTCAATTGCCTCACGGCCTCGCTGCAGCGCCCGGCCTGGAAAGCCGCCATCCCCTCCGGAACGCCGGCGCATGCGCCACCGGCAGCCAATCCGAACCCGAGCACGGCCAATTGCCACATTTTTTTCATGATAGTCTGGGCTTTCAAGTAATGTTGCAAATATGATAGCTTAGAAAAAATACAATGAAGCAATATTGCTCAATCGTGCGCGGCTTTTCGGCCCATCCAGGGCCGCTATTTGCTGCGCATGCTTTATGCACCCCTTATAATGGTTCCTTTTGCCAATCACACGCCAAATCATGGAATTAGCCAAGTCTTTCGAGCCCGCCGACATTGAACAATTCTGGCGCACCGAGTGGGAACAGCGCGGTTACTTCACCGCCACCCTCGATGCCGGAAAACCTTCCTTCAGCATCCAGTTGCCGCCGCCGAACGTCACCGGCACCCTGCACATGGGCCATGCGTTCAACCAGACCATCATGGATGGCCTGACCCGCTACCACCGCATGCTGGGCCACAACACGGCCTGGATTCCCGGCACCGACCACGCGGGCATCGCCACGCAAATCGTCGTGCAACGCCAACTGGACGCGCAAAAGATTTCGCGTCATGACCTGGGCCGCGAGAAATTCGTGGAAAAAGTGTGGGAATGGAAAGAAAAATCCGGTTCCATCATCACCGGCCAGATGCGCCGCCTGGGCGCCTCGGCCGACTGGCAGCGCGAATACTTCACGATGGATGAACCGCGCTCGAAAGTCGTCACCGACGTCTTCGTGCGCCTGTTCGAACAAGGCTTGATCTACCGCGGCAAGCGCCTCGTCAACTGGGACCCCGTGCTGGGCACGGCTGTCTCGGACCTGGAAGTGGCTTCCGAGGAAGAAGACGGTTCCATGTGGTACATCAAATACCCGCTGGCTGACGGCAGCGGCTTCCTGACGGTGGCCACGACCCGTCCTGAAACCATGCTGGGCGACGTGGCCGTGGCCGTCGATCCGACGGACGAGCGCTACACGGCGCTGGTGGGCAAGATGCTGAAACTGCCGCTGACGGACCGCGAAATCCCCATCATCGCCGACGAATACGTCGACAAGGAATTCGGCACGGGCTGCGTGAAGATTACGCCTGCGCACGACATGAACGATTACGCCGTCGGCCAACGCCACAAGCTGGCGCAAATCGTCATCCTGACCCTGGACGCGAAGATCACGGACGATGCGCCCGAGGCCTACCGCGGCATGGACCGCTTCGCCGCGCGCAAGCAGATCGTCGCCGACCTGGACGCGCAAGGCTTGCTGGAGCAAGTCAAGCCCCATAAACTGATGGTGCCGCGCGGCGACCGCACGGGCGTCGTCATCGAGCCGATGCTGACGGACCAGTGGTTTGTCGCCATGAGCAAGCCGGCCCCGGAAGGCACTTTCTTCCCCGGCAAGTCGATCGCGGAAACGGCGCTGGACAAGGTTGCCAACGGCGAAATCAAGTTCGTGCCGGAAAACTGGAGCACCACCTACAACCAGTGGCTCAACAACATCCAGGACTGGTGCATCTCGCGCCAACTGTGGTGGGGCCATCAAATCCCGGCGTGGTACGACGACGCCGGCAATATCTTTGTTGCGAAAACGCAAGCCGAAGCGGAAGCCAAGGCGCTGGCCGCCGGCAGCACGGGCCCCTTGAAGCGCGACGACGACGTGCTCGACACGTGGTTCTCGTCGGCGCTGGTGCCGTTCTCGACCATGGGTTGGCCTGAAGAAACCCCGGACATGAAGGCCTTCCTGCCGTCGTCCGTGCTGGTGACGGGTTTCGACATCATCTTCTTCTGGGTTGCGCGCATGGTCATGATGACGGCGCACTTCACGGGCAAAGTGCCGTTTGAAACCGTCTACGTGCACGGCCTCGTGCGCGATTCGACGGGGCAGAAGATGTCCAAGTCGAAGGGCAACACGCTGGACCCGATCGACTTGATCGACGGCATCGACCTGGAAGGCTTGATCGTCAAGCGCACCACGGGTCTGATGAACCCGCGCGACGCGGAAAAGATCACCAAGGCCACGCGCAAGGAATTCCCGGAAGGCATTTCGGCCTACGGCACGGACGCCGTGCGCTTCACCATGGCCAGCTATGCCTCGCTGGGCCGCAACATCAATTTCGACCTGGGCCGCTGCGAAGGCTACCGCAACTTCTGCAACAAGATGTGGAACGCCACTCGTTTCGTCATGATGAACACGGAAGGCAAGGATTGCACGGCAAATGATGTTGATCTGTCGCAAGCGGACAAGTGGATTATTTCCCTGCTGCAAAAGGCCGAACTGGACGTGGCCAAGGGCTTCGAAGACTTCCGTTTCGACAATATCGCCGCATCGATCTACAAATTCGTGTGGGACGAGTATTGCGACTGGTACCTGGAAGTCGCCAAGGTGCAAGTACAGCAAGGTACGGAAGGCCAGCAGCGCGCCACCCGCCACACCCTGCTGCGCGTGCTGGAAGTGGTGCTGCGCCTGGCCCATCCGATCATCCCCTTCGTCACGGAAGCCCTGTGGCAGACAGTGGCGCCACTGGCCGGCAAGACGCTTAAGCCAGAGGGCGATTCGATCATGATGCAGCCGTATCCGATCGCCAACACCGACAAGATCGACGAGTCGGCCGAAGCGTGGATGCAGCAGCTGAAAGCCTTGACGGACGCGACGCGCAACCTGCGCGGCGAAATGCAGATCTCGCCATCCGTGCGCGTGCCGCTGATCGTCGAGGCAGGCAATGCCAGCGAGAAAGAAGCGCTGGCGTCGTACGCGCCGTACATCCAGTCGCTGGGCAAGCTGGCCGAAGTGCAGATCGTCGATGCGTTGCCGGACTCGCCAGCGGCCGTCGCCATCGTCGGCACCACCAAGCTGATGCTGAAAGTGGAAATCGACGTGGCCGCCGAACGCGAGCGCCTGGGCAAGGAAATCGCCCGCATCGAAGCGGAAATTGCCAAGGTCAACAGCAAGTTGGGCAATGAAAGTTTCGTCGCGCGCGCCCCTGCCGCCATCGTTGCGCAAGAAAACGAGCGTTTGCTCAGTTTTTCGGCGACAATTGAAAAACTGCGCGAACAGTTTGCTAAACTAGCCAGCGCATAAGGCAAGTTTGGAAAGATTGCGCGGCGTCATCCGTGACGCCGCGCAGGATGGCTGGTCTTGCCTTGGTATATACACTGTTCGTGACCCGATCAAAAAAACCATTGGAGACTAGCAATGCATAAAATTTTCAAAGCAAGCGTCACAGCAAGCATCATGATGGCCGCCCTGGCCATCGCCGGCAGCGCCGCCGCGCGCGACGGCAACTACACCCCTGTCGGCACGTGGAAAACCATCGACGACGCCAGCGGCAAGCCGAAATCCCTCGTCGTCATCACGGAAAGCAATGGCGTCTTGCAAGGCAAGATCGAAAAGCTGTTCCGCGGCCCGAATGAAGAGCAAAATCCCAAGTGCGACAAGTGCACGGGCGCCAACAAGGACCAGCCCATCATCGGCCTGGTGATCCTGTCCGGCCTGAAATATGACGGCAAGGAATGGACGGGCGGCGAAATCACGGACCCGGCCAGCGGCAAGGTCTACAAGAGCAAGGCCGAGCTGATCGAAGGCGGCACCAAGCTGCAAGTGCGCGGCTATGTCGGCGTGCCGATGTTTGGCCGCTCGCAAACGTGGGTGCGCGAAGAGTAATCAACGCACGCCCTGTCCTGATGAAGCCGGCCCTGCGTCGGCTTTTTTGCGCCCCCCTGCGGCAAACCTGTTGTTTTCCAGGCCAAATTCCTCCCATTCTGGCGTATTTCCACGTGCGGGCAAGCTATGCGCGCCACCGAACATACTTGAAGTTTCCTAAATGAAATAGTGCATGCCTGTGACGCCATCGCCCTGTAGCGAAAGGCGGCATGGCTCTGCCGGATGACCCCATCCGCGGATGCCCGGCAATGACTGCCATGCACAAAGGAACTATATGAATCTCTTCAAGCGATATCTGACCCCGCTGCTCGTCTCGGCAGGTTTGTTGGCCATGACCGCCCTCGCCGGCTGCGGCGGCGGCGACCAGGGGCGCGATCCCATCCTCGGCTTGCCGGGCGCCACCCTGTCCAGCCTGGCAGTCACGCCCGCCACGGCCACCGTCGCCATCGGTGCGGGCCAGCAATTCACGGCCATCGCCACGTACAGCGACGGCTCGGCGCAAGACGTCAGCGCCAAGGCGGCCTGGACGTCGGCCACGCCGGCCAGCGCCACCGTCAATGCCGCCACGGGCTTGAGCACCGGCATTGCTGCCGGCACCTCGGCTATCGCTGCCGCATTTGGCGGCAAGAGCGCCAGCACCGTGCTGACCGTCACGCCAGCGACCTTGCTGGCTATTGCCGTCACGCCGCAAAACCCCATCATCCCCGTCGCCGCGACGCGCCAGCTGGCCGTCCTCGCCACGTATTCGGATGGCAGCACCGCCGACGTCACGGCCGGCAGCAGCTTCGTTGCCGCCACGCCCGCTTTCGCCAGTGTCGCCAGCAATGGCCTCGTCACCGGCGTTGCCTTTGGTAGCAGCGTCATGAATGCCAGCTTCAACGGCAAGACGGCCAGCACCACCGTCACCGTGCCTGCTGCCACCATCGTCAGCATCGCCGTCACGCCGGCCACCGCCAGCATCGCGGTCGGCACCCAGCAACAATTCATTGCCACGGCAACGTATTCGGACAGCTCGAACGCCATCATCACCAATAGCGCCGCCTGGACCTCGGGCACCGTCGCCAATGCCACGGTATTGAACACGGGCGTCGCCACGGGCATCGCCGTCGGCACCAGCAATATCACGGCCACGGCCGGCGGCCAGTCGGGCAGCGCGCTGCTGACCGTCACCGCCGTCGCCATCCCGCCCGTCCTGAACCCGATCATCCTGGGCCGCGCGGCGCCATTCGGCGTGCTGGCCGGCACTTCGATCACGAATAATTCGGGCGGCACCACCTTGATCACGGGCGACGTCGGCGCGCCTTCGCAAACGGTCGATCCGACCCAGGCGGCAGGTTTTACCAACTACAAATCGGGCGCCATCCTGGCCGGCGCCATGACGGATTTGCAAGCGGCGATCACGGACGGCAACAGCCGCACTTGCGACGTCAGCTTTGCCGGCGGCATCGACCTGGGTGGCCAGACCTTCGGCCCCGGCGTGTATTGCTATGCGGGCGCCATCAGCATCACGGGTACGCTGACCCTGAACGGTCCCGGCGTGTATATCTTCCGCACGGCGCTGACCTTGAATTCGACCGTCAATTCGGTGGTTGCCCTGAACAATGGCGCCACGGCCGACAACGTCAGCTGGCTGCCCGTCGGCCCGACCACCCTGGCCGCTAACAGCGTCTTCAAGGGCAATATCCTGGGCCAGTCGGCCGCCATCACGGTGGGCGACAACACGACCCTGCTCAACGGCCGCGTGCTGACGGCTGCCGCCGTTACCCTGCGCAACAACCAGATCACCAAATAACCGGGACATGACCATGACTATCGCACACACACTGGGCGCCCTGAGCGTGATGGCCGGCGCCTTGCTGGCGGCGCAATCGGCGCAGGCGCAGGACAACACTTTCATCAACCCGGACTGGGCCAACAGCGCCTGGTACCTCGGCGCGGGCGTGGGCCAGTCGCGCGCCACCATCGACGAACCGCGCCTGCGCGCCAGCCTGGCCGCCAACGGCGAAACCGTCACCGGTTTTTCCAAGGACCAGCGCGACACGGGCTATAAATTGTTTGTCGGCCGGCAACTGAACCAGTATGTCGCCGTGGAAGCGGGCTACTTTGACCTGGGCAAGTTCGATTTCCAGTCGACCACCAGCGACAACGGCGTGCTGAACGGGCAAGCGGGCTTTCGCGGCGTGAACCTGGACTTGCTGGGCCAGCTGCCGCTGTCGCAGCGCCTATCCCTGCTGGGCCGGGTCGGCATGCACTACACCAAGACGAATACGGAGTTCAGCGGCAACCGCCTGCTGGGTTCGGCCAATACGCATGCCAGCGAGCGCAAGCTCAACGCCAAGCTGGGCCTGGGCCTGGAATACAAGTTCAGCGAAGCGCTGGCCCTGCGCGGCGAAGTCGAGCGCTATCGCTTGAACGACGCCGTGGGCAACCGCGGCGATGCGGACCTGTATTCCATCAGCCTCGTGTATAAACTGGGCCGCCCGGCCAGCGCCACGCCCGCCTACCAGCCGGCGCCCGAAGTCGCCCCTGTCGTCGCCATGCCGGCGCCTGTCATCGTGGCCGCGCCGGCGCCAACACCGGTAGCGGAAAAAGTGTCGTTTGCTTCGGAGGCATTGTTTGATTTCGATCAATCGACGCTCAAGCCGCAAGGCAAGGCGGCGTTGGACCAGTTGCTGGGCCAGTTGAACGGCATGGACCTGGAAGTCATCGTCACGGTAGGCCATACGGATGCCGTCGGTCCGGATGCCTACAACCAGAAACTGTCGCAGCGCCGCGCCGAAGCCGTCAAGGCTTACCTGGTGGCGCAAGGCGTGGAAACGAACCGCGTCTACACGGAAGGCAAGGGAGAAACGCAGCCCGTGGCCGACAACACGAGCGCCGCCGGGCGCGCCAAGAACCGCCGCGTGACGGTGGAAGTGGTGGGTACGAGAAAAGTTGTGCGCTAGATCAAACTGGCTTTAAAAAAACCGGCTTGCGCCGGTTTTTTTTCGCCTGCCGCTTTACGCCGGCTTGCGGTGATGCTTGCTCAAATGCCGGTCCAGGCTATTGGCGAACTGTTGCCGGTCCGACTGGCTGAAGGCGGCCGGGCCGCCCGTGTCGACGCCGCCGCTGCGCAATTCTTCCATGAAGGCGCGCATCGTCAGTTGCTGGGCGATATTATCCTTCGTGTAAAACTCGCCACGCGGGTTCAGCGCAAAACCGCCCTTCGTCAGCACGTCGGCGGCCAGCGGGATGTCGCCCGTGATGACGAGGTCGCCGGGATTGAGCAGGCGCACGATTTCCTGGTCGGCCACGTCGGCGCCGGACGGCACTTGCACGGTGCGGATGAAACGCGAAGGCGGCACGCGCAAGCCCTGGTTGGCCACCAGGGTGAGCGGCAACTCCAGGCGGTCGGCGACTCTGTACAAAATTTCCTTGATGACGACGGGACAGGCATCGGCGTCGATCCAGATCTGCATGCCCGGCGCAGTCTGTTGGCTGCCTTCCGCCATCACAATTCCCACGCTTCGCCGCCGGGACCCATGCGCGGCGCACTGACGCCGAAGTGCAGGTACGCGGCCGGCGTGGCGACACGGCCACGGGGCGTGCGCTGCAAGAAACCTTGCTGTATCAGGTACGGTTCCAGCACATCTTCGATGGTATCGGCCGCTTCGCCGATGGCCGCCGCCAGGTTGCCGATGCCGACGGGGCCGCCGCCGAACTTGAACAGCACGGCTTCGAGCAGCTTGCGGTCCATCACATCAAAGCCGGCGGAATCGACGTCGAGCATGGCCAGCGCGCGGTCGGCCACCACCTTGGTGATCTCGCCATTGCTTTTGACTTCCGCGAAATCGCGCACGCGGCGCAGCAGGCGGTTGGCGATGCGGGGCGTGCCGCGCGCGCGCTGGGCGATTTCATGCGCGCCTTCCGGATCGATGGGCGCCTTCAGCAAGGCGGCGCTGCGCGTGACGATCTTCGTCAATTCGCCCGTGTTGTAGAACTCCAGGCGGGCAACGATGCCGAAGCGGTCGCGCAGCGGATTGGTCAGCATGCCGGCGCGCGTGGTGGCGCCCACTAATGTAAACGGTTGCAGATCGAGTTTTACGGAACGGGCGGCCGGGCCTTCGCCGATCATGATATCGATTTGATAATCCTCAAGCGCCGGATACAAAATCTCTTCCACGACGGGCGACAGGCGGTGGATTTCATCGATGAACAGGACATCGTTCGCTTCCAGGTTCGTCAGGATCGCCGCCAGGTCGCCCGGACGCTCCAGCACGGGGCCGGAGGTCTGGCGCAGGTTGACACCCATTTCGCGCGCGATGATGTGCGCCAGGGTCGTCTTGCCCAGGCCAGGCGGGCCGAACAATAAAGTGTGGTCGAGCGCTTCCTTGCGCTGGCGTGCGGCCGTAATAAAAATTTCCAGCTGGTCGCGGATCTTTTCCTGCCCCACATATTCATCGAGTTGCTTCGGGCGCAAGGCCCGTTCGATCGCCTCTTCGTTGTGCGAAATGGGCGCCGCATCGATGATGCGCTGTTCCGTGAAGCTGTCGGTCTGGATGCTCATGCCCTATCAGCCTTTCGACAGCGCTTTCAGCGCCAGTTTGATGCCGTCGGACACGCCGCTGCCGGCCGGCACGTTCTTCACGGCCGCCAGCGCTTCCTTGTCCGAATAGCCGAGCGCCACCAGCGCGTTGAGGATATCCGATTGGGCATCCGGCGCCGCATGCGCGCCCAGCGGACCGAGATCCGCACCGATCTTGCCCTTCAATTCCAGTAATAAACGTTCGGCCGTCTTCTTGCCGATACCCGGCACTTTCACGAGGCGGCCGGAATCCTGCAGGGTAATGGCTTGGGCCAGGTCGGCAATCGTCATGCCGGACAGTATCGACAGGGCCATGCGCGCGCCCACGCCCGTGATCTTGATCAGCTGGCGAAATACGGCACGCTCGGCCGCATTGCCAAAGCCAAACAGCAAATGCGCATCTTCGCGGATGGCCTGGTGCGTGAACAGCACGACTTTTTCACCCACGTGGGGCAAGTTATAAAAAGTGCTCATCGGCACGTCGACTTCATAGCCGACGCCCTGGCAATCGACCAGCAATTGTGGCGGATTCTTTTCAAGCAAAATACCGGAGAGACGGCCTATCATCGCGTGTTCCTAATGTTGTGTATATATATGAGGGCCATGCAGCTATCCCACTAAACGGCCGCGCTTCATGCGCAGCCCCTGCAGCTGGGGCGCCAGCGCGCCCAGCATGGCCAGCGCATCGATGCTGTTGGCATGGCAAATGGCCACGCCCAGGGCATCGGCCGCATCCGTGCCCGGCAAGCCCGGCAGTGACAACAAGCGGGAAACCATGTCCTGCACCTGCTCCTTGGCCGCCTTGCCGTGGCCCGTGACGGCCTGCTTCACTTGCAGCGCCGTGTATTCGGCCACCGACAGGTCGGCGTTGACGAGCGCGCAGATGGCCGCGCCACGCGCCTGGCCCAGCAGCAGGGTCGATTGGGGATTGACGTTGACAAACACTTTTTCGATGGCCGCGCAATCGGGCTGGTAGGTGCCGACGATTTCGCCCACGCCTTGCAGGATGACCTTCAGGCGCGGCGGCAATTCCCCTTCGGAACCCGTCTTGACGGTACCCGAAGCGATATAGCGCAGCTTGTTGCCGTGTTTTTCAATGACCCCAAAGCCGGTCGTGCGCAGGCCAGGATCGATGCCAAGAATAATCATCGCCAGATTCTATAATGAATACGGCAGGCACCGGTGAATAACCGGTGCCTGCCGCTGAGTTACTGCCAGCCGGGGTATTGAATCCCGGCCTGTTCCAGATCAATGACGGAAGTGACGGGTTCCGGTATACAACATGACAACGCCGCGCTCGTCCGCCGCATCGATCACTTCCTGGTCGCGCATGGAGCCGCCCGGGTGGATGACGCAGGTCGCGCCCGCGTCGACGACGACGTCGAGGCCGTCACGGAACGGGAAGAAGGCGTCCGACGCCACCACGGAGCCCGTCAGCGACAGGCCAGCGTTTTGCGCCTTGATGGACGCGATACGGGCCGAGTCGATACGGCTCATCTGGCCTGCGCCCACGCCCAGGGTCATGTTATTGCCGCAGAAGACGATGGCGTTCGACTTGACGAATTTCGCCACTTTCCAGGCGAACATCAGGTCGGCCAGTTGTTGCGGCGTTGGCTGCAGCTTGCTGACCACGCGCAAGTCGCCGATACCGACGTTTTTCGCGTCCGGCGACTGCACCAGCAAGCCGCCACCGACGCGCTTGAAGTCCATGGCGTGCACGCCGCCGCCCAGCGGGATTTCCAGCATGCGCACGTTTTGCTTGCTCGACAGAATCTGTTTCGCTTCGGCGGAGAACGATGGGGCGATCAGCACTTCGACGAACAGCTTGGCGATTTCGCCGGCGGTGGCGCCGTCGAGTTCGGTATTAAACGCGATGATGCCGCCGAATGCCGAGGTCGGGTCCGTCTGCAGGGCGCGCGCATACGCTTCCGCCGCATTCTTGCCCAGCGCTACGCCGCATGGGTTCGCGTGCTTGACGATGACGCAAGCGGCGCTTTGCTCGAAGCCGCCCATGCTCTTCACGCATTCCCAGGCCGCATCCGCATCGGCGATGTTGTTGTACGACAATTCCTTGCCTTGCAGCTGGCGGTAGTTGGCCAGCGCGCCATCGGTGGTGACCAGGTCGCGGTAGAAGGCGGCGCTCTGGTGCGGGTTTTCACCGTAGCGCATGTCTTGCACTTTCTCAAATGCAACGTTGAGGATTTGCGGGTAGGCGCCGCGCTCGGCGTGCACTTTCGTCGGGCCCAGGCTGGTCAGGTAATTGGTGATGGCGCCATCGTATTGCGCCGTGTGCGCAAAGACTTTTTTCGCCAGCATGAACTTGGTGTCGTAGCTGACGTCGCCGGCCTTGCCGTCGGCCGAGCGCATTTCCGCCAGCACGGCGTCGTAGTCGCTCGGGTCGCAGATGACGACCACGTCCTTGTGGTTCTTGGCCGCCGAACGCAGCATGGTCGGGCCGCCGATATCGATGTTCTCGATAGCGTCTTCCAGGGTGCAATCGGCCTTGGCGACCGTGCCCTGGAACGGGTACAGGTTGACCACCACCATGTCGATGGTCGGCATGTCGTGCTCGACCAGCTTCGACATGTGCTCAGGGAAATCGCGGCGCGCCAGGATACCGCCGTGCACTTTCGGGTGCAGGGTCTTCACACGGCCATCGAGCATCTCCGGGAAACCCGTGTAATCGGCAACTTCCGTGACGGGAACACCGTTGTCTGCCAGCAATTTTGCGGTACCGCCCGTGGACAGGAGGTTGACGCCGAGGGCGGACAGGGCGCGGGCGAATTCGAGAACGCCGGTCTTGTCGGAAACGGAGAGGAGAGCTTGTTTGATCATGGCTGTGGCTAGGTGGTTAAGTGTTCTTGGCGAATGGCGCCGCTCAGTCGTCTGGCTGAGGCGGCGGCGGATTCAAATCTTGGCGTCACTTGCATGCCGGCATTACAGCAAACCGTGCTCCTGCAATTTCTTGCGCAGGGTATTGCGGTTGATGCCCAGCATCTGCGCGGCGTGCGACTGGTTGCCATCGGCGCGTGTCATCACGACTTCCAGGATGGGCTTTTCCACGGTCAGCACGACCATGTCATAGATATTCGATGCTTGCTGTTCGCCCAGGTCATTGAAGTAATCTTCTAGACTTTTCTGTACGACTTCCTGAATGCTTTCTTTACTCATTTGTATGCTTCAACCGGCTGAACACCTGGCTATCCGGTGCCGCGTCGCTCATGCGGTCCGCGTGCTGCCCTCTTGCCTCGGTGTTGTAATTAATATTGCATGACGCTCTGTATATAGGCGCTCGCCCTTGTACTGCTGGTCACTGATTTATGCTGCTTGCTGCTATCTGCTCATGCTGCCGTGGCCACAGGTTCGATCACATCGATCAGGCCACTTTCACTGGATTCGGAGAGGCGGTATTGTAACCGTTCGCCAAATTTCCATTGCGACTCAAAAAATTGATCGACGGCCAGCAACTGGGCTTCCGTCGACTCCAGCAAGTTCATTTGCTGCCGGAACGCTTCGCCGCCTTCCAGATCCTTGACATACCAGCCGATGTGCTTGCGCGCCGTGCGCACGCCGAGGAATTCGCCATAAAACGCGTAATGGGCGCGCAAATGCTCATCCATCAGGGTGCGGACTTCATCCACGTAAGGCGCCGGCAACAAGGTGCCGGTGCGCAAAAAGTGGTCGATCTCGCGGCAAATCCACGGCCGCCCCTGCGCCGCGCGGCCGATCATGACGGCATCGGCGCCAGTTTGATCCAGCACAAAGCGGGCCTTCTCAGGACTGGTAATGTCGCCGTTGGCCACCACGGGAATGCCCACCGATGCTTTCACGGCGGCAATAGTTTCATATTCGGCATCGCCCTTGTAGCCATCGGCGCGCGTGCGGCCGTGCAAGGTCAGCATCTGGATGCCGGCTTGCTCGGCGATGCGGGCGATTTTCAGGGCATTCTTGTTTTCGCGGTTCCAGCCCGTGCGAAATTTCAAGGTGACGGGCACGTCGACGGCGTTGACGACGGCGTGCAAGATCTTTTCGACCAGGCTTTCGTTTTGCAGCAAGGCCGAACCGCACCAGCTGTTGCACACCTTTTTGACGGGGCAACCCATGTTGATGTCGATGATCTGCGCGCCCCGGTCCACGTTGAACTTGGCGCAGTCGGCCAGGTCTTGCGGATCGGCGCCGGCGATCTGCACGGCCTTCGGCTCCATTTCGCCCGCATGGTCCGTGCGGCGCGAGCTTTTTTCCGTCGCCCACAGGCGCGGATTCGACGCCGCCATCTCCGACACAGCGTAACCGGCGCCCAACTGCTTGCACAACTGGCGGAAAGGCCGATCCGTCACGCCCGCCATGGGAGCGACGAAAACGTTGTTGCGCAGAATGTGAGGGCCGATTTGCACTGAAGAACCTGGAATGGACGGAGGAACCTGCTATTTTAACCGATTCCCTGCCTAATTAATAAGCACTATTTTTTTGCTCAGTGCGTCAGAGTGAAGAGGGGCCGCTTAGCCCAGCTCGTCCATCGCGGGCGCGCTCAGGTGTTCGATATTTCCCCAGTGCACTAAATGCAGTTTGCCGTCCGCGTAAGAAAAACGGTTGACGCTGGCATTTTTGACCTGGAAGTCGCGCGGACTGTCGAGCGTCATGCCGACCGCCTCACGGTAGGCGCACTCGAGCACGCCGCCGTGGGCCACGATGGCGATCGTCTGGCCGTCATATTGCCCGGCCCAGCGGGCGATGGCGCCATTTGCGCGCGCATAGAACTGGCGGAAGCTTTCGGCCTGGCGCTCGCCCGACGGCATCACGGCGTCGATCTGGCGCGATTGCCACTGCGCATACTCGTGCGGATAGCGCGCGGCGATGTCCGCATACAGCAAGCCTTCGAAAGCGCCGTAGCAGCGCTCGCGCAGCAAGGGATCCGTTTGCACGGGTAAATCTTTCACGTCGGCCACGGCTTGCGCCGTCTGCTGCGCGCGTTGCAAGTCGCTGGCGATGATGGCGGCCAGCGGTTCGTCCGCCAGCGCCTGCCCCAGCGCCCCCGCTTGCGCCAGGCCCGCCTCGTTCAGGGCGATGTCGATATGGCCTTGCAGGCGGCGGCCCGCATTCCAGGCCGTTTCGCCATGGCGTATCAGTAAAATCGTGGTGCTCATGCGTTATTTCTTCAGGGTAAGTGCCAATTCGGGGTTGAGCGAATAGGCAACGACGAGCTGGGCTTCGTCGAGGATGTGGCCGTACAGGGCGGCGTGGGCTTGCTGCCCCGTAAAACGCTCGGGCAAGGTCAGCTGCGGCACGTCGAGCGCATACAGGCGGAAAATGTAGTGGTGGATGCGCTCGTCATTCCACGGCGGGCACGGGCCATCGTAGCCGTAATAGTCGCCGGCCATGTCCGGGTCGGCGGCAAACCAGCCCGTGTAGTCGTTCAAGCCCTGACGCAGCCCAATACCGGCAGGCTTGCCGCGCGGCGTGATGCCGCTGGAAAATTCTCCGGCGGCAATAACCCGCATGGCAGGCGGCAAGTCGAGCAAGCTCCAGTGATAAAAGTCGCCGCGCGGCGCCGTCAGCGGCAGGGCCTGGCCTTCAACATTGACCAGGCTGGCGTCTTGCGGCGCATCGGGGTCGATGCAGAACAGGGCCAGCGACTCGGTGCCGTTCGGCACCTCGTCCCAGGCCAGATGGGGATTGCGGTTGCCGGCGAGGCGCACGCGGCTGGCCGGATCGATCTCGGCAAAGGCATGGTCGGCCGGCATCAGGCCGCCATCACGAAACGTCTCGCTCCACAATTTCATCGCTTGCTCCTCTTTTAGTTATTGTTTGGCGTTCACTTGCAGCCAGAACGTGACGGGGCCGTCATTCGTCAGCGACACCTGCATGTCGGCGCCAAACTGTCCCGTCTGCACAGTCGCATGGCGGCTGCGCGCCTGGTCCACGAAATGCGTGAACAGGCGCAAGCCGTCCTGCGGCGCGGCGGCCGGCGTAAACGACGGGCGCGTGCCGGACTTGGTGTCGGCCGCCAAGGTGAACTGCGGCACCAGCAGCAAGCCGCCGGCCACGTCCGTCACGCTGCGGTTCATCTTGCCCGCCTCGTCGGCAAACACGCGATAGCCGAGCAACTTAGCCAGCAGGGCGTCCGCTTCCTTCTCCGTATCGCCCCGCTCCGCGCACACCAGCACCATCAGGCCGGCGTCGATGGCGCCGATGGTGGCGCCGGCAACGTCGACCTTTGCCTGCGTGACGCGCTGCAGCAGCGCGATCATGCCGTCAAGGTGACGCGCGCAAAGCTGCGCTTGCCAACTTGCAACACGAACTGACCGGCTGCCACTTGCAAGCCCTTGTCGCTGATGACGGTGCCGTCGATGCGCACGCCGCCCTGGTCGATCTTGCGCATGGCTTCCGACGTCGACGGGCACAGGCCCGCCTGTTTCAGCAGCTGCGGAATGCCCAGCGGCGCGCCGGCCAAGGTCACTTCCGGGATATCGTCGGGGATGCCGCCCTTCGAGCGGTTGACGAAGTCGGCCAGCGCATCTTCCGCCGCCTGCTGCGAGTGGAAGCGGGCGACGATTTCTTGCGCCAGTGCAACCTTGGCATCGCGCGGATTGCGGCCTTCCTCGACTTCGCGCTTCAGCTGCGCCAGTTCGGCGATCGAGCGCCACGACAGCAGCTCGTAGTAGCGCCACATCATGACGTCGGAAATGCTCATCAGCTTGGCGAACATGGTATTGCCCGGTTCCGTGATGCCGATGTAGTTATTCTTCGACTTGGACATTTTTTCCACGCCGTCCAAACCTTCCAGCAGAGGCATGGTCAAAATACACTGCTGCTCCTGTCCGTACTGCTTTTGCAGTTCGCGGCCCACCAGCAGGTTGAACTTCTGGTCCGTGCCGCCCAGTTCCAGGTCCGATTTCAGGGCCACCGAGTCGTAGCCCTGCATCAGCGGGTACAGGAATTCGTGTACGGAAATAGGAATGCCGCCCTGGAAGCGCTTGGTGAAGTCGTCGCGCTCGATCATGCGCGCCACCGTGTAGTGGGAAGCGAGCTGGATGATGCCGCGCGCGCCCAGCGGATCGCACCACTCGGAGTTATAGCGGATTTCGGTCTTGCTGGCGTCCAACACTAAAGATGCTTGCGCGAAATACGTCATCGCGTTAATCTCGATCTGTTCCTTGGTCAGGGGCGGACGCGTGACGTTGCGGCCCGACGGGTCGCCGATCATGGACGTGAAGTCGCCGATGAGGAAAATGACTTGATGGCCGAGGTTTTGCAGCTGGCGCATCTTGTTCAGGACGACAGTATGACCCAGATGCAAGTCGGGTGCGGTCGGGTCCAGGCCCAGTTTGATGCGCAGTGGAACACCGGTTTTCTCGGAGCGTGCTAATTTTTGCGCAAATTCGCTTTCGATCAAGAGTTCGTCGACGCCACGCTTGGTAATCGCGAGGGCTTCTTGTACTCTGTCCGACAGCGGAAGCGCGGTCTGAGCGGCGTTAGCCTTTGTAGGCGATGCGGTGGTGTTGATTTCCATAAAATTTGACTGTAGATCTCAAAATGGTAGTAGGTTTGCGGAGTTTGCTATAATGCTCGATCCCATCAATCTTGCCGTATGAAAACGAACCAAAATAACAATAACAAAGAGCACTAGTTCACGAATCGTTCAAGGGCAAATTTTAACTGATTGCATGAACCCTATACATAAAATCACAGGCTCACGCTTGTACACACAGCTGACGACGACACGCAAGGCACGCATTATCGGTGCCTCCGCAGTGCTGCTCGCCGTGGCCGCCTTCGGCGCGGTCGCTGTGTCGCCCATGGCGCCCGACGCATCCGATCTGCCGGTGACGTCCATCGCCCAAAACCTGGAAATGCCTGATCTCGCCTCGCAAATTTCCGCGATGGAACAGGTAGACCAGAATTTCACCCACGAAGAAAAAGTCCGCGCCGGCGATACCCTCGCCACCCTGCTGACCCGTCTCGGCGTGGATGATCCGGTGGCCGCCAATTTCATCAAAACCGACAAGATCGCGCGCGGCGTGATGTTGCTGAAATCGGGCAAGCGCGTGCAAGCGCAAACGTCCGAAAACGGCGACCTCAACTGGATGCGCGCCACCCTCGTCGACGGCACGGACAAATCGGTCAAGAATATCCTGATCACCCGCAAGGGCGACAAGTTCGTGGCCACGGAAGTGGCAGCCCAGCTGGAACGCCGCGTTGAAATGCACGCGCGCAAGATTACCTCCACCCTGTTCGCCGCCACCGACTCCAGCCTGGACGGCACCCGCCTGCCAGACTCGATTTCCGCGCAAATCGTGGAAATGTTCTCCACCAATATCGACTTCCGCTCCGACCTGAAACGCGGCGACTCGTTCAATGTTGTCTATGAAACATTCTGGCAAGATGGCGAATTTGTCCGAGCGGGCCGCATCCTGGCCGGTGAATTCACCAACCGCGGCACGACTTACCAGTCCGTTTGGTTCGAAGACCCAGCCAGCAAGCAAGGCGGCGGTTACTACAGTTTCGACGGCAAGTCCCTCAAAAAAGCCTTCCTGAAATCCCCCCTCGAATTCTCCCGCATCTCGTCCGGCTTCTCCATGCGCGTGCACCCGATTTCCGGCAACTGGAAAGCGCACAAAGGCATCGATTTCGCTGCAGCAACGGGCACGCCTATCCGCGCTTCGGGCGACGGCGTGGTCGATTCCGTCGGCAGCCAAAACGGCTACGGCAATGTTGTTGTCCTGAAACATTGGGCCAACTACACGACCGCCTATGCGCACATGAGCCGTTTCGCTTCGGGCCTGAAAAAAGGTCAAAAAGTGAGCCAGGGCGATGTGATCGGCTACGTCGGCACCACCGGCTGGTCCACGGGCGCCCATTTGCACTATGAATTCCGCGTTGGCGGCGTGGCGCAAGACCCAAGCAAGCTGAATGTGCAAGCCCAGGCGCCATTGACGGCCGCCGAGCTGAGCCGCTTCCGCATGGTGTCGGCCGACATGATGCACCGCTTCACCCTGCTGCGTCCGAACGACACGGCCCTGGCGTCGCGTTAAGCAACACTGCCTTCGGGCAACAATAAAGGCACCGCCCATGCAAATGGCCGGTGCCTTTGTTTTTTCCCGCGCGCTTTTGTTTTTCCTGCGCGCTTTTGCGTGCGGCACAAATGCGGCACAATGCACCTCACCACTTACGTATTCAAGGAAAACCCCATGCTGTATATCGGTTTAATGTCGGGTACCAGCCTCGATGGCGTCGACGGCGCGCTGGTCGACTTTTCCGACGAGGGCACGCGCAGCCTGGGCGATGCGTACATTCCCTTCCCCGCCAGCCTGCGCGCCGACCTGATGGCCTTGCAAAGTGCCGGCCAGAATGAAATCGAACGCGAAGCACTGGCGGCCAATCAACTCGTGCGCCATTACGCCAATTGCGTCGCCATGCTTTTAAGCAACGCGGGCATCGTCGCGGACGCCATCGCCGCCATCGGCGCGCATGGCCAGACCATCCGCCACCGCCCGGAGCTGGGTTTTACGCGCCAGTTGAACAATCCGGCCCTGCTGGCCGAATTGACGGGCATCGACGTCATCGCGGACTTGCGCAGCCGCGACGTGGCGGCCGGCGGCCAGGGTGCGCCGCTGGTGCCGGCCTTTCACCAGGCCATCTTCAATCTGCCGGGCCACACGCGCGTGCTGGCCAATATCGGCGGCATCAGCAATATCAGCGTGCTGCATGCGGATGGCACGGTGACGGGCTACGACACGGGCCCCGGCAATGCGCTGATGGATGGCTGGGTCTTGCGGCACCTGGGCCAGCCCTACGACGCCAACGGCGCCTGGGCCGCCACGGGCCAGCTCATCCCCGCCCTGCTGGCGGATTTGCTCGACGAGCCCTATTTTGACTTGCCGGCGCCGAAAAGCACGGGCCGCGACCTGTTCCATGCCGACTGGCTGAGCGCCAAGCTGGCCAATTACCCCACCGCCCTGCCCACCGACGTGCAGGCGACGCTGACCCAGCTGACGGCCGCCAGCCTGGCGCGCGCCATCCTGCGCGACGGGGCGCAGGCGGAAACCGTGTATGTGTGCGGCGGGGGGGCGCAGAACGCCAGCCTGATGGCGGCGCTGGCCGCCGAATTGCCGGGCATGGCGGTGGAGTCCACGCAAGCATTGGGCGTGGCGCCCAGCCAGGTCGAGGCGCTGGCCTTTGCGTGGCTGGCCTGGCGCTTTACGCAGCGCAAGCCTGGCAACTTGCCGGCGGTAACGGGTGCGCAGGGCTTGCGGGTACTGGGCGCGCTATACCCGCGTTGATACCGCATTGATCAAGAACAAGTGTTTCAGAAACACAAATAGCGGATCGATGATCCGCTATTTTTACGCTGCGCCTGTAAACCGGCGCGCCTGAAAAACGTTCAGGGCAAGGCGCATTGCCGAAGACAGTACAAATAGTACGGCGAGGCAATGCAACGCCGCCATGGGCGTTTTCTCGGGTGTGCTTATACCGAGAAAGACGAACCGCAACCGCAGGTGGACGTCGCTGTCGGATTCTTGATCACGAACTGCGCGCCTTCCAGGTCATCCTTGTAGTCGATTTCCGCGCCGACCAGGTACTGGTAGCTCATGGAATCGATCAACAGCTGGACGCCGTTCTTGACCATGGTGGTGTCATCTTCGTTGACGATTTCGTCGAAGGTGAAGCCGTACTGGAAGCCGGAACAGCCGCCACCCTGCACGAACACGCGCAATTTCAGGTCGGGATTGCCTTCTTCCTCGATCAGTTGCGCGACTTTTTCGGCGGCGCTATCGGTAAAGATGATAGGCGAAGGGATCACATCTTGCATTTCAGCGACTGCATTCATTTCAGACTCCTCAGAAAACATAGCCTCATTATAGACTGTTGGCGCAAGTCACGCTGCGGCCGCCGCTGGCGCGGCTGGCGGGTGTTGTTCCTGCTCACATTTCCGACACGGCCAGGTGCAGCACGGGGTCGGCGCTGTCGTGGCGGCTGAGCTTGCCCTGGACTTGCGCGCCGCTGTGCATTTCCAGCACCTTGTAATAGACCTCTCCTACAATGCGGGCTTTTGGCTGGATTTCAAGCATTTCGGACACATACACGGGGCCGTTGATCTCGCCGCTGACGACCAGGCTCGAGCAGCGCACCTCGCCATCAATGCGGCCCGCCTCGCCCAGCACCACATAGGTGGGGTCGCCCGGCTCGCCCGTGACGTTGCCGCGCACATGGCCGTCGATGCGCAGACCGCCGCAAAACAGCAAGTCGCCCTCGATCCGCGTGGAAGCGCCGATCAGGGTATCGATGGGGTTTTTCGCGTTGCGCTCGAACATGAACGTCATCCTGTCGGGGTACGTGGCAGTCCAATTTATCACAGGTCCGGCAAAAAGGCGCCAGACCTGCGCAAACGCCTGTGCCTATATTTAAGGCATCACGGCGATATGTTGCAAACCGGCCGTTTCTTTCAGGCCAAACATCAAGTTCATGCATTGCACGGCCTGGCCCGCTGCACCCTTGACCAGGTTGTCCTGCACCACCAGCACGACGACGGTATTGCCGCCTTCGGGACGGTGCAAGGCCAGGCGCAGCATGTTCGAGCCGCGCGTGGAGCGGGTTTCCGGGTGCGAGCCGAACGGCATCACGTCGACGAAAGGCTCATCCTTGTATTGCTCTTCGAACAAGGATTGCAATTCTTCATTGCTGACATCCTTGTTCAGCTGCGCGTACAGGGTCGAATGCATGCCGCGGATCATCGGCACCAGGTGCGGCGTGAAGGTCAGCGCCACTTTCTCGTCCGTGAAACGCTGCAATTGCGCCGTCGTTTCCGGCAGGTGGCGGTGGCCGGCCACGCCGTAGGCCTTGAAGCTGTCGCTTGCCTCCGAGAACAGGATGCCGATTTCCGCCTTGCGGCCGGCGCCGGACACGCCCGACTTGCAGTCGGCGATCAAGCCGCCCGCATTGACCAGGCCTGCCTTGAGCAGCGGGTAAAAGCCCAGCTGCATGGTGGTCGGGTAGCAACCGGGGTTGGCGATCAGCTTCGCTTGCTTGATGTCTTCGCGGTTCAGTTCCGGCAAGCCGTACACGGCCTGTTCGATCAGCTCCGGCGCCGTGTGGGGAATCTTGTACCACTGCTCGAACTTGGCCTGGTCTTTCAGGCGGAAGTCGGCAGCCAGGTCGATGACCTTCACGCCGGCGGCCAGCAGCGCTGGAGCTTGCGCCATCGCAACACCGTGCGGGGTGGCAAAGAAGACCACGTCGCACTGCTCCAGGTTGGCTTTATCGGGCGAGGAAAACGCCAGTTTCACGTGGCCACGCAGGGAAGGATACATGTCAGCAACGGGCAAGCCATCTTCCTTGCGCGAAGTAATCGCCGTCAACTCGACATCTGGATGGGTAGCGAGCAAACGCAGCAATTCCACGCCCGTGTATCCAGTGCCGCCGACGATGCCAACTTTGATCATGTTCTTTCCTTGTGTATATATTGCATAGAGATGGAGGGGAGACAGTCCCCACGGGATTTCCGCGTATTTTACAGCGCAACGCCGAGTCACGCTGAAATGCAAAAAAGCCGCGAGACCGAAGTCCAGCGGCTTTTCGACCAGCACCCCGGAAGGTGCTGTAGCGTAGAAATTAACGCTTCGAGAATTGCTTTGCGCGACGTGCTTTGCGCAGACCAACTTTTTTACGCTCGACTTCACGTGCATCGCGGGTAACGAAGCCGGCTTTCGCCAGTTCCGGTTTCAACGCTGCATCGTAGTCGATCAGAGCGCGGGTGATGCCGTGACGAACTGCACCAGCCTGGCCCGACTCACCGCCGCCATGGACGTTGACTTTGATGTCGAAACGCTCAACATTGCCGGTCAGTTCCAGTGGTTGACGGATGACCATCAGACCCGTTTCGCGCGAAAAGTATTCGTTTGCTGGTTTGCCGTTAACAACGATCAAGCCTGTGCCAACTTTGATAAAAACCCGAGCCACTGCACTTTTGCGACGGCCGGTTCCATAATTGTAATTACCGATCATGTCAGTTCCTTAGAGAACAAGTGCTTTAGGTTGCTGAGCAGCGTGCGGATGGGAACCTTCCGCGTACACTTTCAGCTTCTTGATCATTGCGTAGCCGAGTGGGCCTTTAGGCAGCATGCCTTTGACCGCTTTCTCAAGCGCGCGACCTGGAAAACGCTGTTGCATTTTCTGGAAGTTGGTTTCGTAGATGCCGCCTGGATAGCCAGAGTGACGGTAGTAAATTTTCTCAGTAGCTTTGGTACCGGTCACACGCAGTTTGCCTGCGTTGATGACGACGATGAAGTCGCCGGTATCGACGTGAGGAGTAAATTCTGGTTTGTGTTTGCCGCGCAGTCGGAGTGCCACTTCGCTGGCAACACGTCCGAGGACTTTGTCCGTCGCGTCAACCACGAACCAATCGCGCTGGACTTCATGTCCTTTAGCGGAAAATGTTTTCATGTTGACTTCCTAATAGATTACACGCTCAAATGGTGGTTCCGCCGATGCTGCTATGCGGACTCTGCCTTATTTACTTTTCCTGAGCGAACGGAAAGCCGACAAGTATAAGCGGCTTTGCCTTGCCGCGTCAAGCTGCAATCGAGGCCGGCTGCGGCCCGGCGGGCGGCACATGGATGGGCATTCCTCTATTACAATACAAAACGCTTACAATTTTCGGAGAGTACGATGGAATGCAAAGTCAGCTGGAATGGCCCGTCGGGCATGAGTTTTCGGGCAGAAACGGGTTCCGGCCACCTGGTGACCATGGATGGCGCGCCCGACGGCGGCGGCCACAACCTGGCGCCGCGCCCCATGGAAATGGTCTTGCTGGGCACCGGCGGCTGCACCGCCTATGACGTGGTGCTGATCCTGAAACGAGGGCGCGAAGCCGTCAGTGGCTGCGAAGTCACCCTGAAGGCCGACCGCGCCGACACCGATCCGAAAGTATTTACCAAGATCCACTTCCACTTCACCGTGCGCGGCAAGGCCCTGAAACCCACCGCCGTCGAACGGGCCGTGGCCTTGTCGCATGATAAATATTGCTCGGCGTCGATCATGCTGGCCAAGACGGCGGAGATCACGCATTCCTTCGAGATCATCGAAGAAAGCGCCTGACCAAACCTACTGCGCGTCGGTATAGGCGGCCTGCGATGCTCACCGTGCTCCAGCACGGTTGCGCTTCTCGACCACCTCTCCCTTCCGCTCGCTACGGTTTTGTCAGGCGTTTCACGGCTCAGGCATGCATAAAAAAGGCGCTCTTCAGAGCGCCTTTGTTTTAAATGTAATACGCGGTTTTTGTCATCACTTTGCCCATGATGCCCATCAACGCCTTCACGGGCGCCGGGGTGTCGATGGCGCCCAGTCGCTGGGCGGCGGCGCCGTGTTCCACTTCATCGATGGCCATCTGTTTCACAATGGCGCGCGACTTGGCGTCCTGCGGCGGCAATTCCTGCAAGTGGCTGGCCAGGTGCGCTTCCACCTGGCGTTCCGTTTCCACCACGAAACCCAGGCTGCGGCCGTCGCCCATGCGCGCGGCGATGGTGCCCAGCGCAAACGAACCCGCATACCACAGGGGATTGAGCAGGCTCAGACGCGAGCCCAGCTCCGTCAGGCGCTGCGCCGTCCAGGCCAGATGGTCTTCCTCTTCGCGTCCCGCTTCGTCGAACTGGGCGCGGATGGCCGGGCTGTGCGCATAGCGCGCCTGCGAGTTGTACAAGGCTTGCGCGCACACTTCGCCCACATGATTGACGCGCATCAAGCCGGCGCTGTGGCGCTGTTCGGCCGGGCTCAGTTCCGCATCGGGCGCATGCGCGGCCGGCGTGGGGCGCGAGGCCGAAGCCACGCCCGCCATGACGCGCAGGGCCTTGTCGGCGCCAACAATCAAACGATCCAGGGGGTCAAAGTGGCGGTTCGCGGTCATCGTGGCTATTCATGTAAGGGAAAACATGGATTATAGGACGATCAGGGCCTGCCGTACCCACGCCGCGCGCAGGGTGAACGGGGCTTTATTGACTTGTGCGCGCTTTTTCCCGCTCGATCCAGTCCACCACGGGGCCGACGGCGTCCAGGCCGGACAGGCTTTTCGCCACGCCCAGATTCAGTGAGATCAGGAAAGAAATGCTGTCGACGGGGATGTCCGGGCAATGTTCGGCAAACGCGGCGCGAAAACGCTCCGCTTGCAGCACGCGCAAGACTTTCTCGCCGCTCATGAATTGCAGCACGCTGGCGATGCTGTGCCCGCCACCGATCGAGTGGTAGATAAAACGGTTGTATTTCGCGTCGATCTGCTTGAAATCGAGGGTTTCCTCCGTCATCAGGCCCGCCAGGTAGTACAGCCCCAGGCTGACGCGGAAGAAACCGATGGCTTCGGCACTGGTCATGCCGGCGCGCGCCACGGCCAGTACCTTGTCCTGCATCGCCTGATCGATCGTTTGCATTGCGCTCTCCCGCGCCGTCCGCCGGCGCCCACCGGGCCAGCTTGCATGAAGATGCTGTTTTTTTCAATAGACCAAACGATATTTCCACCTTGCAAGTTACATTTTTTGCATGCTACTCTCATTCTTCACCGTTAAATGGATGAAGCACATGATTGAGGTCAAGCACCTGGCAAAACGTTTCCGCATGCCGCCCCACAAGGGCAAGGCCGTGCACGTCAGCGATCCGCGCGAACACGAGGGCTGGTTTCACGCCGTGCGCGATGTCAGTTTCAGCTGCGCCCCCGGCGAAGTGCTGGGCCTGCTGGGCCCGAATGGCGCCGGCAAGACCACCACCCTGCGCCTGCTGTCGACGGCCTTGCAGGCGGACGCGGGCAGCGCCCTCGTCAACGGCGTCGACGTGCTGCGCCAGCCGCTGGTGGCGCGCCAGAGCATCGGCTTCCTGTCCGGCTCGACAGGCTTGTATGGCCGCCTGACGGCGCGCGAGAACGTGGAGTATTTCGGCCGCCTGCATGGCATGCCGGCCGACAAGCTGAAACGCCGCTGCGACGAACTGTTTTCACTGCTGCAAATGGAGGAATACGGCGGTAAGCGGGCCGATCAATTGTCGACGGGCATGAAACAGAAGTGCGCGATCGCCCGCACCGTCGTGCACGAACCGCAGGTGGTGATCCTCGACGAACCGACGACGGGCCTGGACGTGATGTCGGCCAAGATCTTGCTCGACTTCATCGCCAGCTACAAGGCGCTGCGCGTGCCGCTGATCTTTTCCACGCACCACCTGCACGAGGTGGAAAAGCTGTGCGACCGCGTCTGCATCATCAACCGCGGCACCACCGCCTTCAATGGCACGGTCAGCGAACTGCGCCACCTGGGCGGCAGTGCCGATCTGTACGACGCCTTTGTCAGCGTCATCAACCAGGGAGCCTGAGCCATGTGGACCATTTATGTGAAAGAGTTGCTGGAACTCACGCGCGACCGCAAGACGCTGATCTTCACCATCCTCATCCCCATCTTTGCCATGCCGCTGATCTTTGGCGGCTTCGCTTATGTCTCAAGCAATATGTTCAAGAACGCGAAGACGGCGGAAATGCGCTACGCCCTGTTCGGCAAGGACCATTCGCCGGGCTTGAGCGGGCGTTTTGCCCAACAGCACAACCTGCGCGAAGTGCCGCTGGCCAGCGAGGGCGACATCCGCCGCGCCATCGGCGACGACACCATCAAGTTCGCCGTCGTCATTCCGCCGCATTTTGAAGCATCGCTGCAGCAACAGCAGCAAACGAAGGTAGTGCTGCACTACAACAGCGCCAGCACGGTCGACGTGACCCAGCAGCGGGTGCGCGAGATCGTCGAGGCGTACAACGCCAGCCTGCGCGAAAGCGCGCTGTCGGCCCTGAACCTGAGCCCGGCCCAGCTGGCTTTTGCCCTGCACCCCATCGTGCTCGACAAACAGTCGACGGCCAACGAGCGCGAGCAGATGGGCGCCATCGTCGGCGGCATGCTGCCCTATCTGCTGCTGATGGTGTGCCTGACGGCGGCCATGTATCCGGCCATCGACCTGGGCGCCGGCGAAAAGGAGCGGGGCACGCTGGAAACCCTGCTGCTGGCACCCGTGCCGCGCAGCGCCATCGTGCTGGCCAAGTTCTTCGTGCTGTTTACGGTGGGCATGACCTCGGCCGTGCTGATGGTGGGCAGCATGGGCGCCCTGCTGGCCATCTTCGGCAGTTCGCTGGAAGGCAACATGGCCGTGATGGTGCGCAGCATCGGCTTGCCCGACCTGGCCATGGTGACCCTGATGCTGGTGCCCACGGCCGCCATCTTTGCCTCGCTGCTGCTGTCGATCTCGATCTACGCGAAAAGCTACAAGGAAGCGGCCGGCATGATCACGCCATTGATGCTGTTCGTCATCCTGCCCACGGTAGCGGCCATGCTGCCCGGCGTCGAACTGAACTGGATGTGGGCCATGGTGCCGCTGACCAACGTGTCGCTGGCCATGAAGGAATTGGTCAAGGGCACCATGGATTACCGCATGTTCGGCGTGATCCTCGCCTCGACCACGGTAATCGCAGGCGCCCTGCTGATGCTGTGCCGCTGGTGGTTTAACCGTGAATCGGTGCTATTCCGTAATTGATAGTCACGCGGCGCGCCAGCGGGGCGAAACAGGCCCCCACGGAAGCCCCATACGGGCGCGCCGTCCACCCCGCCCAATTGCACTCTGGTCACGCGAAAATGCCGTGTATCGCATGCAACTGCCCAGTACGTCTTAAATTCAATACAATGCCAGCATACAGAAGCCCTGCACCATCGGGCTGCAACGCATGAGTTAGGAGTTGTATGGAATTGCAGATTCGCAAATTGTCGAAGACCTACGCGAATGGCGTGGTGGCGCTGGATAACGTGTCGCTGACGATACCGCCCGGGATGTTTGGCTTGCTGGGCCCGAATGGCGCCGGCAAGTCGACCCTGATGCGCACCCTGGCCACCTTGCAGGAATGCGATTCCGGCTCCATTTTCTTCGGCGACTACGACGTGCTCGACGACAAGGACGAGATCCGCCGCATGCTCGGCTATCTGCCGCAAGACTTCGGCCTGTACCCGAAAGTGACGGCCTACGAGCTGCTCGACCACTTCGCCACCTTGAAAGGCCTGTCGCAGCGGGCGCGCCGGCGCGAGGTCGTCGATGGCCTGTTGCAGCAAACCAACCTGTTCGACGTGCGCCACCAGCGCCTGGGCAGCTTTTCCGGCGGCATGCGCCAGCGCTTCGGCATCGCGCAAGCCCTGCTGGGCGACCCGAAACTGATCATCGTCGACGAGCCGACGGCCGGCCTCGACCCGCAGGAAAGAGTCCGCTTCCATAACTTGCTGTCCGACATCGGCGAAGACAAGACGGTGATCCTGTCGACCCACATCGTGTCCGACGTGGCCGACCTGTGCGCCAACATGGCCATCATCAACAAGGGCCATTTGCTGCTTTGCGGCAAGACCCAGGAACTGATCGACGAAGTCAGCTGCAAGATCTGGGCGCGCTTCGTCGAGAAGAAAGAGCTGGCCAGCTTCCAGCAGCGCCACGCCGTCATTTCCACGCGCTTGCTGTCGGGCCGTACCTTGATCCACGTCTACAGCGACGACGACCCGGGCGACGGCTTCGAGGAAGCCATCGGCGACCTGGAAGACCTGTACTTCGCCACCATTGCCGGGCGCCACCGCGTCGCCCCGCAGTGCGACTGAGGGGCGCGCCATGTTTGCCATCGCCCGCTTTGAAGCGCGACAGCGGCTCAAGCTGCTGTCCACCTGGGTGTATTTCGCCATGTTCCTGGCGCTGGCCATGCTGTGGATGGCCGCCGCCGGCGGCGTCTTCAAGGAAGCGAGCATCAGTTTCGGCGGCAAGTTCCTGATCAACGCGCCCCGCTCGCTGGCGTTTACCTGCAGCCTGCTGGGCTGTTTCGGCGCCGTCGTGGTGGCCGCCATGATGGGCCGTTCGGTGCAGCAGGATTTCGAATACGGCATGCAGCATTTCTTCTTCAGCGCGCCGATCCGGAAATACCAGTACGTGTTCGGCCGCTTCCTCGGCGCCTGGCTGGTGCTGGCTGTCGTGTTTTCCAGCATCGTCATCGGTGCCTGGCTGGGCGCCTGGCTGCCCGGCATCGACCCGGAACGGCTGGGGCCGCAACGGGCGCTGGCCTACCTGATGCCGTATGTGTTTACCCTGCTGCCGAACCTGTTCATCTTTGGCGCCATCTTCTTCGTCATCGCGGCCCTGACGCGGCGCATGCTGCCCGTCTACATCAGCTCGGTGGTCATGCTGATCGGCTACCTGGTGGCCCCGTCCCTCGCGCGCGACCTCGACTACAAGACCCTGGCCGCCCTGATCGACCCCTTCGGCACCACGGCGCTGATACGCCTGACGGAATACTGGCCGAACGCGGAGCGCAACACGCGCCTGGTGACCCTGGAAGGCGTGTATTTGCTGAACCGCGCCATCTGGTCCGGCTTCGCCCTGGTGGCATTGCTGCTCGGCTACTGGCGCTTCCAGTTCCACGCCACGACGGATGCGGGCGCCGGCAAGCGCCGCAGCGAGGGCGACGTGCCGCTGCGCCTGTCGAACGCTTCGCTGTCCACGCAGGAAACACCGGACTTCGCGCAGCGCAACCTGGCCGCCCTGCTCCTCAAGATGAGCTGGCTGAACTTGCGCGAAACCATCAAGAACATCTATTTTGTCGTCATCGTGCTGGCCGGCGTGCTGACCATGTATGGCGGCGCGCTCGACATGGGCTCCATCTATGGCACGAATACCTATCCCGTGACGGAAAGGGTGCTGGACATGGTCAGCGCCTCGTTCGCCCTGTTCATGCTGATCATTACCACCTTCTATGCGGGCGAACTGGTGTGGCGCGAACGCGAAGCGGGCACGCACTTGATGCTCGACGCCCTGCCCGTGCCGAACTGGCTGCCTCTGCTGTCGAAGCTGTTTGCGCTGATCGGCCTGCAGGCCTTGCTGAGCCTGGTAATCATGCTGTGCGGCATGTCGATCCAGGTCTTCAAGGGTTATTACCGCCTCGACCCCGGCCTGTACCTGGAATCGCTGTTCCTGTCGCACCTGCCGTCCTACGCGCTGATCGCCGTGCTGGCCATCTTTTTGCAGGTGTTGATCAATCACAAGTATTTGGCGTATTTCGCCATGATCCTGTACCACATCGCCAGCATCAGCTTTTCCTCGCTGGGCCTGGGCGATCCGCTGCTACTGTACGGCAACACGCCGGACTTCGTGTATTCGGCCATGAACGGCGCCGGCCACTATCTGTTGCGCGAACGCTGGTACTTGCTGTACTGGAGCGGCGCGGCCGTCATGCTGACGGTGCTGTCGCTGCTGTTCTGGCCCCGCGGCGCGCAGGACAGCTGGCGCATCCGCCTGCGCCTGGCGCGCCACGGCCTGACGCAGGGTGTGCTGGCCAGCTTTGCCGGCGGCGCCCTGATCTTCGTCGGCGCCGGCGCGGTGCTGTTCTACGTCTACCACGTGGCCAACGATTACAAGTCCGAATTCGCCCGCGATGCGGACCGCGCCACAGTCGAGCGCCAGTACCGCAAGTTTGCCGCCACGCCACAGCCGAGAATCACCGACGTGAAACTCGACGTGGCCATCTACCCGGCGCAGCGCACCCTGGCCGTCACGGGCCGCTATGTGCTGCAAAACAAGACCAGCCTGCCGATCAGCCATATTTTTGTGCAGCAAGACCCGAGCTCCACCATGCGCCTGCGTTTTGACGCACGCGTGCATCCCGGTCTCGATGACGGCAAGCTGGGCTTTTACAGCTACCGCCTGGCCGCGCCGCTGGCGCCGGGCGCCACCCTGGGCCTCGATTTCGACGTCCGCTTTGCGCCGCGCGGCATCCTCGGCCTGGGCCAGGACACGCCCGTGGTGGCCAACGGCACCTTCTTCACGAATGCCGTGCTGCCCCACATCGGCTACCAGCCGCAGCAGGAATTGACGGACCCGCGCGACCGCAAGAAACACGGCTTGCCGGCGCGCGAACGGGCCTTGCCGCGCGACGATGCACGGGGGCTGGCCGACAATTACATCAGCAACGACGCCGACCGCATCAACTTCGACGCCACCGTCAGTACCGTCGACGGCCAGACGGCCATCGCGCCGGGCATGCTGGACAACGACTGGATCGCCAAGGGCCGCCATTACTTCCATTACACGATGGAACAGCCGATCCTGAATTTCTACGCGTTCCAGTCGGCCCGCTACGCCGTCAAGCACGAGCGCTGGCAAGACGTGGCCATCGACGTGTATTACCACCCGGGCCATGAATACAACCTCGATCGCTTCGTGCGCGGCAGCAAGGAAGCGCTCGAGTACTACACGAAAAACTTCGGCCCCTATCAGCACAAGATCCTGCGCATCGTCGAATTCCCCCGCTACGCCACGTTTGCGCAATCGTTCCCGAACACGATACCGTACTCGGAAGGGCTGGGCTTCATCGCCAGGGTCGATGACAAGAATCCCAAGGATATCGATTATCCGTTCTACGTGACGGCGCATGAAGTGGCGCACCAGTGGTGGGCGCATCAATTGGTGGGCGGCAATACACGGGGCGCTACCGTGCTCAGCGAAACCCTGGCCGAATATTCGGCCCTGATGGTGATGAAGAAAACCGCGGGGCCGGCCAAGATGCGCCGCTTCCTGCGCTATGACCTGAATCAATACCTGATGGGACGCAGCGAGGAACGCAAGAAGGAATTGCCGCTGGCCGAGAATGAAAACCAGCCCTACATCCACTACAACAAGGGCAGCCTGGCCATGTATCTGCTGCAAGACATCATCGGCGAAGACAAGGTCAACGGCGTGCTGCGCGAGTTGCTGAAGACGCATGGCCAGAAAGGCCCGCCGTATGCCAGCGTGACGGCCCTGATCCAGGGCTTGCGCCAGGTCACGCCGCCCGAGCAGGCTTACCTGATCGACGATCTGTTCGAGAAAATCGTGTTGTTCGACAACCGCGCCCTGTCGGCCACGGCCACGAAACGCAGCGACGGCAAGTACGCCGTCACCGTGAAAGTGCAGGCGAGCAAGTTGACGGCCGGCGAACAGGGAGAGGAACACGACGCGCCCCTGCACGACTGGATCGAGATCGGCGTCGACGACGCGAACGGCCATCCGCTGCTGCGCGAACGCCTGCGCATGACGGCGCGCGAAGCGAGCTATACCGTCATCGTGGGCAGCCGTCCCGGCAAGGCGGGCATCGATCCCGACAACAAGCTGATCGACCGCAAACCCGATGACAATATGGTCACCGTCGACATCGCCGAACCATGACAAAAAATGGCCACCCTGGAAAGGTGGCCATTTTTTTATTCTCAGGCGCTGCTCAAGCCTCGGCGCAACGCGTCACCAGGCTCAGGCTGATACCCATTTCCGTCAGGTGCTGCATGTCGGCCAGGGTCAGATCCAGCGGAGAGTCGACCGTGTCGTCGCCATTCAGCTCCAGTTGCAGTTCAGCAACGATACGCGGCATGGTGAAGCTGACGCCGCGCGAGCGGCATTCGGCCAGGTAGCTGCGTATGCGCGAGGGCAACACTTGCGATTTGGATGCCTGCGCGATCAGCACCTCGAAGCCGGAATCGAGATGCACGCGGCCCGCGCCCTTCGCCTCGCCCTTGCGCCATTGCCGTTCGGGATCCGTGGGCAAGACTTCGAGGATGGATTTGAGCGTGGGGTCGTCCCCATGCACCGACAGCTTCGCCATATTCATATTACAAGACTTTCTAGTCAGGACGCTGCCAGGAAGGCGGCGCGATCATCAGACCGACAAGTCTACGCATGGGCGACAAATATGTCCATACGGCAATATTTGGTATCTCCCTCTAATTTGTGCTGTATCAACAACAGGCGGAACAAGCTTGTTCCGCCTGCAACACATAATTACAGCGCCACGCCGCGCGCCTGCAAGGCGGCCCGCACGCCGGCGCCATACGCGGCATCGGCCCGGTCGAAGTGGCCCAGCTGACGCTGCAGGGTTTCCGGCCGCACCTGGCTCAAGGGACCGGCCAGGTTGTCGAACAGGTTTTGCTTCGCCTGCACCGACATCAAGCGGAACAGATTGCCGGCTTGCGTAAAGTCATCTTCCACGCCGCGGCCATCGTAGCGCGCCGCGCCGCCGGCCAGGTCCAACGCCGGCTCGCCTTGGCCCAGCCCTTGCGGCTGCGTGCCTGCCGCCGCCACGTTCGCATAGTTGCGCGCCGCGCCGCCATTGTTGATCGCCATGCCGCCGTCGCGCTGCTGGTTGTGGAAGGGGCAGCGGGCCGCATTCACGGGCAAGTGCTGGTGGTTCGTGCCGACCCGGTACAGCTGGGCGTCATGGTAGGCGAACAATCGGCCTTGCAGCATCTTGTCCGGCGAGTAACCCATGCCGGGCACGGCGTTGGCCGGTGAAAAGGCCGCTTGCTCGACTTCCGCGTGGTAATTGTCCGGGTTACGGTTCAACTCGAAAATACCCACGGGCAGCAGCGGGAAGTCCGCATGCGGCCACACTTTCGTCAAATCGAACGGGTTCCAGCCCGTGCGCTGCTCCCATGCATCGAGTTGCTCCTGCGTCGCCACCTGCAGCTTGACTTCCCACTGGGGAAAATCGCCGCGTTCGATGGCGCCGAACAGGTCGCGCTGGGCGTAGTCGGGGTCGGCACCGGCCAGGCGGCCCGCTTCCGCGGCAGGCAGGTTCTTGATGCCCTGGCGCGTCTTGAAGTGCCATTTCACATACACGCGCTGGCCGTCGGCATTGATCAGGCTATACGTGTGGCTGCCGAAGCCATCCATGTGGCGGTAGCCGTCCGGCG
Organism: Janthinobacterium sp. SUN120; assembly: GCF_030397735.1. Lineage (NCBI taxonomy): Bacteria > Pseudomonadati > Pseudomonadota > Betaproteobacteria > Burkholderiales > Oxalobacteraceae > Janthinobacterium > Janthinobacterium sp. SUN120. The sequence goes on from NZ_JAPUBW010000007.1 coordinate 198,469, forward strand.
TGCCCCGGTCCGAGAACAGCATGGTGACCTGGTGCAAGCTTTCCGGCGCATGGCTCCAGAAATCGAACATCATTTCGGCCGATTTCAAATTGCTTTGCGGATCGCGCTTTTGCGTGTGGACAAAATCGGGGAACTTGATCGGGTCCTTGATGAAGAACATGGGCGTGTTGTTGCCGACGAGGTCCCAGTTGCCCTCTTCCGTATAGAAGCGCACGGCGAAACCGCGCGGGTCGCGTTCCGTGTCGGCGCTGCCGCGTTCGCCACCGACGGTGGAAAAGCGCGCGAAGGTGGCCGTCTGCTTGCCCACTTCACTGAACAGCTTGGCCTTGGTATGGCGTGAAATGTCGTGCGTGACGGTAAAGGTGCCGTAGGCGCCCGAACCTTTCGCGTGCACCACGCGCTCGGGAATGCGCTCGCGGTTGAAATGCTGGAGTTTTTCGATCAGGTGGAAGTCTTGCAGCAGCAAGGGGCCACGGGGGCCGGCGCTGAGGGAATTCTGGTTGTCGGCGACGGGGATGCCCGAGGCGGTACTGAATGGCGGCTGTTGGCTCATGGCTGCTTTTCCTTCGTTGTTGACTAATAGAACTAGTGTAACGAGGTCAACAACAAAGGAAAAGCTAATTGATTTTATCGAACCGATAGATATTTACAATGCACAACCGTGTGCATCGCACACGCCGCCCAGTTGCGCCTGCAGTTTCGCCGGCTGGCCCAGGAAACCGCCGATATCGATCACGGACAGCTTGCCGCTGCCATCGTCGAGCACGAAGGTAGGAAAGCCCTGGCCGCCCACCTGCGCCAGCAAGGCGCGGCTGGCCTCGATATGCCGCTGCGCGGCGGCGCCCGCCTGTTGCGCATACGCGGCCTGGAAGGCGGCGCCGTCCATGCCCAGTTCTTGCGCCAGCGCCACCAGCACGGGCAAGTCGGCGATGCGCAAGCCGTCCACGTAATGGGCGCGTTGCACGCGCTGCAGCATGTCCAGGCCCTTGCCAGCCAGCATTTCCGCCGCCAGGATGGCCGTGATCGGCGGTTCGGAATCCATCATGGCCGTCGTGTCGTTCAGCAAGCCGTTGACATAGGCATCGCCAAACGGCTGGCCCGACAATTGCTCGATGCGCCGGTCGTGCGGCAGCACATAGCCGCGCCAGGCGGGCGTGATCTGGCGGCGATTGCTGCCCGTCATCATGCCGCCGGCGTGGAAGGCCAGCGTCAGTCCGGGCACGGCGCGTGCCGCCTCGACCAGCGGCGCGGCGCCGTAGCACCAGCCGCACAGGGGGTCGAAAATGTAGTGCAGTGTGGGCATGCTTGACTCCTTGTTGCCGCTTACCATTTCATTTCGCCTTTGGCGACCTTCGCGCTGGTCTCCAGCGCGCCATCGAGGCCCAGCTTCGGGTAATGCTGTTTCATCGCTTCGATCAGGGCGGCCGAATTGGCGGCCTTGGCCGTTTCCGCTTCGAACGTCACCAGGTAGTCACGCGTAAAACCGATGCTGTCCGGCGTCAGGGGCGAACCGACCTTGAAGTGGCCCGGCACGACGGTGACGGGTTTCAGGGCGGCGATGCCGTCCAGGGTCTTGAGCCAGTCCTGGCGCGATTGCAGGCTTTGCGTATCGGCCGTCCACACGTGCAAGTTGCCAAACAGCACCACGCCGCCGACGACGGCCTTGATCGATGGAATCCACACATAGGTGCGCGCTGGCGTCGGGCCGGCGATGTCCAGCGACTGGCCTTCCAGGCTGATGCGCTTGCCCTTCAGCGCGTCGGGAATGACGATGCCGTACGGCGCATTGTCTTTCAGGATCGGGCCCCAGTAGGCGACCTTGGCGTCAGCCTTGCGGCGGATTTCCGCGACGGTTTCCGGCGTGGCAACGATTTTCGCCTGCGGGAACGCTGCCTTGATCACGTCGAGGCCAAAGTAAAAATCGGGATCGCTGTGGCTGATGTACACGGTCGTCAGTTTCTTGCCGCTGGCGCGGATCTTTTCCACCAGTTTTTGCGCTTCGGCGCGCGAGAATTGCGCATCGATCAACACGGCGTCATGCTTGCCCGCGACCAGCACGGAAGCGACGGGAAAGATGGCCGCTTCGCCCGGATTGAAGACTTCCAGGGTCAGGGGTGCGCTGGCGGCGGCCGAGGCGGCGCCGGCGGCAAACAGGGTGGAGACAAGAACGCTGCTGATGGATTTGGAGAACATGATGCGCCTTCACAAGATGATTGGGATGACTGCATCTTACGTTGCTCAAAGCGGTAGAAAAACCAGGTAAAGCGCAATAGTTTGTTGCTTATATCGATGCAATCACGCGATGACGAACACGCTACGGCGTATTTTTCCAACGACGGCGCGCGCCAAAGCCACGCCACTGCGGCGGCGTAGTGCCGTCACAAAATGTGTCACAGCGTCATGAGGGTGTCACATTGGATTGTTATCTTGCTAGCTCTTTCAAACCTAGCCGGATGAACCACATGACACGCAGAAAAATTTCCGTCGCTGGCTGCAGCGTCGCCATCACCCTGATGCTGGCCGCCTGCGGCAGCGACGCAAAAAAAGAAGAGGCAGTGGCTGAAGCGCCGCCGAAAAACGTCATCTTCTTCCTTGGCGATGGCATGGGCCTGACCACCATGACGGCCGCGCGCATCTATTCCGTGGGCGAAGAGGGTGCGCTGACCATGGACACCCTGCCGGAAACGGCCTTCGTGAAAACGTACTCGAACGACGCGCAAGTGACGGACAGCGCGCCATCGATGGCCGCCTACATGACCGGCGTCAAGATGAACAATGAAGTCATCTCCATGTCGGCCAACACGGTCGCCATCGATCCGGGCACGGATGCGAATAACAACAAGCTGGTCAACAAATGCGGCACCGGCAACGGCACGCCCGCCACCACCTTGCTGGAACTGGCCAAGGCCAAGGGCTTCGCCGCCGGCGTCGTCAGCACGGCGCGCGTGACGCACGCCACGCCGGCCGCAACCTACTCGCACATCTGCCACCGCGACCTGGAAAACGATATCGCCGCGGCCCTGGTGCCGGGCGGCACGGGCTACAACAGCGCCCTGGGCACCACCGGCCTGGAAGTGGTCCTCGGTGGCGGCGCGCAATTCTTCACGCAGTTCAAGGATGGCGGCAAGCGTTCCGACGGCCGCGACCTGATCGCCGAATTGAAAGCCAAAAGCTACACGGTCGCAAACAACGCCACCGACTTCAAGGCCGTCGATGCGGCCAAGACGGACCGTTTGTTCGGCGTGTTCACGTCCAGCCACATGAGCTACGACCTGGACCGCGATGCAGCGAAGGAACCTAGCCTGGCGGAAATGACCACCAAGGCCATGGACGTGCTGGCCAAGAACAAGAAGGGTTACTTCCTGATGGTCGAAGGCGGCCGCATCGACCATGCGCTGCACGAAACGACCGCCAAGAAAGCGCTGCAAGACACCGTCGCGTTCGACAACGCCATCAAGGCCGCCATCGAAAAAGCCAAGCTGACCGATCCGACCCTGGCCAATACCCTGATCGTCGTCACGGCCGACCATGACCACACGCTGGTGCTGAACGGCTACGCCAAGCGCACGGGCAAGACGGCTGCCGGCAACCCTGGCGTGCTGGGCGTGGTGAAGAACTACGTGACCGGCGCGGTCGAGAAAGACCTGGACGGCGCACCGTATTCGATCATCGGCTTCGGCAATGGCGAAAACCGCACGCAATCGAGCCGCGCCGCCATGGCCAGCCTCGATGAAACCGTCACCAGCGCCAATAATTACCACCAGGAAGCAGTGATCCGCACCGCGGTCGGCAATGAAACCCACGGCGGCACCGACGTCTTCCTGGGCGCCATCGGCAAGGGTTCGGAAACCTTCCTTGGCACCATCGAAAACACCAAAGTATTCGGCCTGGTCAAGACCGCCGGCGGTCTGTAATCCCCAAGAGACAAGAATTGGACAAGCACATGAAACTTGCATCGACACCCGCCGCACTGAAATCGGCCCTGAAACTCTCCTTGCTGACCACGCTCGTGGCCGCCAGCGTCGCTAGCGCCTACGCCGCCGACGCCAAGAACGTCATCTTCTTCCTCGGCGACGGCATGGGCCCGTCCGTCGTGACGGCAGCGCGCATCTACCAGTACCAGGAAGACGGCAACCTGACGATGGACACGCTGGAGCGCACGGCGCGCATCAAGACGTTCTCGAACGATGCGCAAACGACGGACAGCGCGCCATCGATGGCCGCCTACATGACCGGCGTCAAGATGAACAATGAAGTCATCTCGATGGCGCAGGACACCATCGCCAAGGAACCGAGCCGCGACGTCAACGGCAACCTGGGCGTGGACAACTGCCCGGCCGGCGGCAAGAGCGCGCCGACCATCCTGGAACTGGCGAAAGCCAAGGGCAAGGCCGTGGGCGCCATCACCACCACGGAACTGACGCACGCCACGCCGGCGACGACTTTCTCGCACATCTGCAACCGCAATGCGCAATACGCGATCGCTGCACAAACGGTGCCGGGCGGCACGGGTTACAACACTGCCCTGGGCGACGGCGTCGACGTGCTGATGGGTGGCGGCCGCAACCACTTTACGCCTTGGTCGGCCAGCAACAAGTATGGCCGCGCCGATGGCCGCAACCTGTTGACGGAATTTGCCGCCAAGGGCTACACCGTGGCCGCCAACAAGGCGGAAATGGCGGCGGCGCAGAGCGGCAAGAAATTCATCGGCCTGTACAGCACCCGCAGCCACCTGGAATATGAACTGGACCGCACCGCCACGCCGCCGCTGGGCGAAGGCGCGACCCAGCCTAGCCTGTCGGAAATGACGCTGAAAGCCATCGACTTGCTGTCGAAAAATGCGAACGGCTACTTCCTGATGGTCGAAGGCGGCCGCATCGACCACGCCTTGCACGGCATCAACGCCAAGCGCGCGCTGACGGACACCATCGCCTTCGACAACGCCATCAAGGCGGCCATCGCCAAGATCAAGGAAACCGATCCGAAGCTAGAAAATACCCTGATCGTCGTCACAGCCGACCATGACCACACCCTGGCCTTCAACGGCTACGGCAAGCGCGGCAACCACATCCTCGACATCAACCGCGGCTACAAGGATAACCAGCCGAGCAAGGATGCCGATGGCAATACCTACACCACCCTGGTGTTCGGCAACGGCCCGAACCGCCCTGCTCTGCGCAGCAACGTCGACAGCGCCACGGCCCTGAAAGACAACTACCTGCAAGAAACAGGCGTGCGCCTGGCCAGCGAAACCCACGGCGGCGGCGACGTCAAGCTGCTCGCCACGGGCGCCGGCGCGAAGGCCTTCAAGGGCACCCTGGACAACACCAAGGTGTTCGACCTGCTGAAGGCGGCCTTCGGCTTCTGATCCACATCAACACGGTAACCCCACCGGGGCGGATGGCGTATGCCCTCCGCCCCTCTGCACGTAAAGGCAACACCATGAAATCGTCCCTGATCGCCGTCCTCCTCGCCGCCGGCTTTGCCGCCAGCGCGCAAGCCGCTCCTGCCACGCCTGCCGACCTGGACCTGGGCATCACCTATTACAGCCGCGTCCTGACGCCCGAAGGCGTGACGCGCGAAAGCCGCTACGAAGAAAAGATGCTGCGCCGCCCCGGCCACGTGTGGGTCGAACGCGTGCTGGCGCCGTCGACCGATGCGCATGCGGGCCACAGCCACGGTGAAAACAAGAAAGTGGCATTGAAAACGTCGACCGCGGCCACGCAGCATGAGCACAAGCACTTCAATCCCGTGCTGATACCGCGCCACGTGATGCTGGAAAAGAACACCGTGCGCGTGGAATACATCGATGCGCATGACAAGATCGTCGTCGCCATCCCCAAGGCCGAGTACGAAAACGTCAATTTCGACGGTTCCTGGGAAAACAGTTTTTATCTGCTGGACCCGAAACTGGTGGCCGCCATGCCGCTGTCGAAACAGGCGTCGAACGTGACGGGCGCGCGCTGGCGCGAAGTGGAAAAGAATGGCGTGTTCCAGCGCATCCTGTGGGATGAGCAAAAACAGATTCCGCTGATCATCGAGAGCGGCGACCGCGCGAATACCTTCTATCGCCGGGTCGACGTCAAGCTGCAACCCACCGTCAGCAAGGCGCAGCCGTGGGCCAACTTGCAGAACTACGCGCAGCGCGAGTATTCGGACTACCTGGACTAAGAGTCCTCGGGACGTAAAAAAAGCCAGGGAAATCCCTGGCTTTTGTTTGCCTGACCGGCGGGCGCCGGATTACTCCGCCGCTGCCGCCTTCTTCGCCGGCGCCTTCTTGGCGGCCGGCTTTTTCACGGCCGCAGCTTTCTTGGCCGGCGCTTTTTTGACGGCTGCCGCTTTCTTGACGGCCGTTTTCTTTGCTGGCGCCGCGCCTTCTTCGCCCTCGGCCTCGGCCGCTGCCGCCTTCGTCTTGGCGCCCGGCTTGGCCTTGCGCTCTTCAAACTCGAAGCTCACCTTGCCATCCTTGCCGCGCACGAGGAATGCCTTGAACGGACGGCGGGTACGCTGCGAAACAAAGCCTGGCAACAAGTCCGTCTTGCCATCGTTGAGCAGTTTTGCCATTTGTTCCGGCAAGATTTCCTGCTGCAAGATGATACGGCCGCTGCGGAAGTCGCACGTCTTCGGCTTGGCCACGCTGTGTTCGCACACATAGGCCAGGCCCATTTCGTACACGCCGGCGTTGCACTTGGGGCACGGTCCCACGGGCGTCTGGCCCGTGAAATCGACGCCTTCGCCATCTTCGCTCTCGTCGTTCTGGCCGAAATCGAATTCCAGCTTGAAATTCTTGATCTCTTCATCGCGCACGATGCGCAGGATGGCGGCGAACGGACGGCCCATCTTCGAGCGGAAGCCTTGCAGCGGGCCGATGGTGCGGTCCTTCAGCAATTGTTCCACTTCGGCAATTTCGAACTGGCGCGAACCCGGTGTCTTGCTCATCGAGAATTCGCACTTGGTGCAGGCGAAACGACGGTAGTTTTCCTTTACCACGCCGCTGCAATTCGGGCAGGGCGTTTCCAGGGTCGCATAGTCGCCGGGAATGGTGTCATTATCGTATTCCTTGGCGCGCTTGACGATGATCTGCGTCATCTGCGCGATTTCGCGCATGAATTCTTCGCGCGAAATCTTGCCTTTTTCCATCTGCGACAGCTTGTATTCCCACTCGCCCGTCAGCTCCGGCGCCGTCAATTCGTTGACACCCAGGCCTTTGAGCAAAGTCATCAGCTGCGATGCCTTGGCCGTCGGAATCAATTCGCGGCCTTCGCGGATCAGATAGCGCTCCGTCAGCAAGCCCTCGATGGTGGCCGCGCGCGTCGCCGGGGTACCGAGACCCTTGCCGGCCATCGCATCGCGCAGCTCGTCGTCGTCGATCAGCTTGCCGGCGCCTTCCATGGCCGACAGCAAGGTCGCCTCCGTGAAGCGCGCAGGCGGCTTCGTCACCAGGCCGTTGGCATTGACGCTTTCCGTCTGCACTTTCTCGCCCTTGGCCACTGGCACCAGGTTGCCGTTGCCATTGCTTTCCTTGTCGGCGTCCGTCGACGCTTCCTTGCCGTAGATGGCGAGCCAGCCCGGATTGGTCATGACCTTGCCTTCAGTCTTGAACTGATGGCCGGACACTTCCGTGTAGCGCGTGGTGACCTGGAATTCCGCAGGCGGGAAGAACACGGCCATGAAGCGGCGCGTGACGAGGTCGTACAGCTTCTGTTCCGGCTCGGACAGGTTCTTCGGCGCGATCGTCGTCGGGATGATCGCGAAGTGATCCGAGATCTTGGTGTTGTCGAAAATGCGCTTGTTCGGTTTGACCCAGCCCTTGTCGATGATCTGCTTGGCGAACTGGTGGTAGTTGCTGTTGTCCTTGACCGTTTCCAGCGCCTGCAGCACGGTCGGCATGTAGTCTTCCGGCAAGTGGCGCGAATCGGTACGCGGATACGTCAGCACCTTGTGCTTTTCATACAGCGCCTGGGCCAGGCCCAGGGTGTTCTTGGCCGAGAAGCCGAAACGCGAGTTCGCTTCGCGCTGCAGGCTGGTCAGGTCGAACAGGCCCGGCGCCATCGAGGTGGTCGGTTTCGATTCTTCCGTGACATTGCCTTGGCGGCCGCGGCAGGCGGTGGCGATCGAGTCGGCAGCCGTCTTGCTCCACAGGCGCTCGGCGCGCTTCTCGGGGTCGTTCTCGTCCTTCTTGAACTTCGTATCGAGCCAGCGGCCTTCATAGATACCGGCCGCGCAAACGAATTCGGCGCGCACTTCCCAGAAGTCGCGCGGCACGAATTTTTTGATCTTGTCTTCGCGTTCGACCACGATGGACAGGGTCGGCGTTTGCACGCGGCCCACGGTGGTCAGATAAAAACCGCCTTCTTTCGAATTAAACGCCGTCATGGCGCGCGTGCCATTGATACCGATCAACCAATCGGCTTCCGAACGGCAGCGGGCCGCATCGGCCAGCGGCAGCATTTCTTCGTCGCTGCGCAGGTGCGAGAAACCGTCGCGGATGGCGCCCGGCGTCATCGACTGCAGCCACAGGCGCTTGACCGGTTGCTTGGCTTTCGCGTTTTGCGCGATCAGGCGGAAAATCAGCTCGCCTTCGCGCCCCGCATCGCATGCGTTGATGAGGGTGGTGACGTCTTTGCGTTTGATCAGCTTGTTTAATACTTTGAGGCGCGCTTCCGTCTTGGCGATCGGGTTCAGCGCGAAATACGGTGGAATCATCGGCAAGTGCGCGAAACTCCATTTGCCGCGCTTCACGTCGAACTCTTCCGGCACGGCGATCTCCAGCAAGTGGCCGACCGCCGACGACAGGACGTATTCATCCGATTCAAAGTACTCATCGTGCTTGGTAAAGCCGCCAAGCGTCTTCGCGATATCGTTCGCGACAGAAGGCTTCTCGGCGATGATGAGGGTTTTTGTCATATTTTTTAGTCTCGAAAAATGCTCTAGGATAGTTTCAGCATGCGCATCATACAGTGCATTGCCAGGCGCCGACGCTTTTGTCTGCGCAAGGCCTTGTGACTTGTGGTCTTGTCAAGCGGCCAATGATAAGCGCCTATTGAAGAATTCGGCAAGTTATCTGCAAGCAAGAATGCGCAAGCGCAAACACAACAGGCTGGCGGGCGCGCTGGTGCAGCACATGGTAATGGGGATGGCGCGGCAGCGGCGCCAGGGTCAGGCAGGCAGCGACAGCGGCCGCCAGCGACGCCTATATATTAGTGCAATAAGCGCGGCGGGAGGTCTTCGTCGTCGACAAACAGATCGTCGAACATCAGGGCGTCCGGTTCCTTGCCCTGGCTCCACAGCAGCATCAGCACGATGACTTTCAGCTTGCCCAGCGAAACGGGTGCCTCGTCGAGCGCCAGCGCCCGTTCGATGACGATTTCGCGCTGCAGCGGCGACAGCACCTTGGCGCTTTCCAGGAACTGGATGAAGCCGACGGCGGCCGTGCCCAGCACGTCGCTTTCCTGCTGCACATAGAAGCGCGTGCCCGTGGAGCTGGCCGTCAGGGTTTGTTCGACGCCGGCCATGGCGTTCAAGTCTGTCAGCCAGACGAGCGCTTCGGAAATCTCCACGTCGTCGAAACCGACGGCCGACAGTTTGCGCGCCAGGACTGCCGGCTCGGGGCAGGCATCGGGGCGATAGTAAGTCTCGTAGAGGTACACCAGGATATCGAACATGGCTCTACTCTATCAGCTAAGTTCGCTGCGACACAAGGGTGCGCGCCGACAAAGCGCCCCCGTGCGGCAAGGCCGCCACACAAGTGACAAGCTGTCATTTACAGCGTTGAAACAGTCCTCCCGGCAAGCGTTCCACCCGGCCCGCCAGCTCCAGCGCCAGCAATTCGCCCATCAGCACGCCCATGGCCAGGCCGCTGCGCGCGGCCAGGGTATCGGCATCGAGGGGATCGTGGCCCAACGCGGCCAGCAGCGGCGCTTCGTCTTCCACCGCTGGCGGCACTTGGGGCACGCCGCCCAGCCATTGCAACTCTTGCAGCACGTCATCAGCCGACTCGACCAGCTTGGCACCCTGCTTGATCAATGCATGGCAACCCTTGGCCAGGGTCGCATGGATGGAACCGGGCAAGGCATACACATCGCGCCCCTGCTCGCCGGCCAGGCGCGCCGTGATCAATGAACCCGATTGCGCGGCCGCCTCGATCACCAGCACGCCGCGCGCCAGGCCGCTGATCAGGCGGTTGCGGCGCGGAAAGTTAGCTGGCATGGCGGGCAAGCCCAGCGCGTACTCGCTGACGATGCAACCCTGTTCGGCAATTCTTTGCGCTAGATCAAGGTTACGTCGCGGATACACCAGATCGGCGCCCGTGCCGATCACGGCGACGGTAGCGCCCGCGCCGCGCAAGCCGCCCTCGTGTGCGTGCGTATCGATGCCCAGCGCCAGCCCGGAAATGATGGTCAGACCCGCCATGCTCAGCGCTTGCGCGAAAGCGGCCGCATTCTGCATGCCTTGCGCGCTGGCATTGCGGCTGCCGATGATGGCCACGCCGGGACGCGACAGCAGTTCCGCCCGCCCCCGTACATATAACAACAGCGGCGGATCGGCGATTTCCAGCAGCAGGGGCGGATACGCGGCATCGGCCAGGGTCAGCACGGCGTTGCCGGGCCGCTGCAGCCACTGCAGGGTGAGTTCCAGCTGGCTGTTGGCCACGGGCTTGGGCGGCTGCACGATGGCGCGCGCCACGCTGGCCGGCACCGCTTCGCGCAAGGTCTCGAAGGGTGTGGCGAAGATCTCCGGCGGCAAGCCGAAGCGGGCCAGCAAGGCGCGCGCCGCCACCGGCCCCACGCCGGGCAGATGCTGCAGGCGCAGCCAGCCTGCCAATTCCGTGGCCGTGTCTGCCGTCGTTGCAAGTGCATGCATGACCACCTCGCTGTGTACTGTGCCCTCCCATGCTAGCGCGATGGCGCGCACGCGATACCGACGCGCGCAAGGATGCGTGCAATGCGCGTGCAAAACGGCCCCCCATCCACAGGAGCATGGGCGTCTGTGATAAAATTTCCCTTTGCAGCAAACGATTAGCGCACTGGCAAACGCATCTGCCGCGCCGTTGTGCCATACGCGCCCAAGCATGGCGTACCCAACAGAAAATAGCCCTGCCATCGTTCGCATGGCCCAGGCATGAATAATCCGGCGCACCGGCGCCCACCTTAACCAGTCGAATCCGTATGTCCATATTAAATATCCTGCGTTACCCCGATCCTCGCCTGCACACGATCGCCAAGCCCGTCACCGAATTTGACGCGCGCCTGCAAACCCTGATCGACGACATGGCTGAAACCATGTACGACGCCCCGGGCGTCGGCCTGGCCGCGTCGCAAGTGGACGAGCATATCCAGATGATGGTGATCGACATCACCGAAGAAAAAAACCAGCTGCAAGTGTTCATCAACCCGGAAATCACCTGGGCCAGCGAGGAAAAACAGGTCTACGACGAAGGCTGTTTGTCCGTGCCTGGCGTCTACGACGGCGTCGAGCGTCCGGCCCGCATCAAGGTGCGCGCCCTGGACCGCCACGGCAAGCAGTTCGAACTGGAAGCCGATGGCTTGCTGGCCGTCTGCATCCAGCATGAGATGGATCACTTGCTGGGCAAGGTATTCGTCGAATACCTGTCGCCGCTCAAGCGCAACCGCATCAAGACCAAGATGATCAAGGAAATCCGTGGTCTCGAACGCGAAGCGAGCCTGCGCGCGCAGAATCGCCGTTTCTAAGCCGCTTTTGCAGCTGTGCTGATAGACTGACCGCAAAGACTGACCGTAACACCACGCCAGCCTGGCGCCTCCGGCGCGGGCCTGCGCACCTCACGTCAAGGAACCATATGAAAGTGATCTTCGCAGGCACGCCTGAATTTGCCGCCACGGCCCTGAAAGACTTGCACGAAGCGGGATTCGAGATTCCGCTGGTGCTGACCCAGCCCGACCGCCCTGCCGGACGCGGCATGCAATTGCACGCCTCGGCCGTCAAGCAATATGCACAGCAGCACGGCATCGAGGTGCTGCAGCCCTTGTCGCTGCGCATGGACAGCAAGGATCCGCAGCGCGCCGCCGAAGCGAAAGCGGCGCACGAGCGCCTGCTGACCACCGACTACGATGTGATGGTGGTGGCGGCTTACGGCTTGATCTTGCCGCGCAGCACCCTCGACATCAAACCCTGCATCAATATCCACGGTTCCCTGCTGCCGCGCTGGCGCGGCGCCGCGCCCATCCACCGCGCCATCGAAGCCGGCGACGATGAAACGGGCGTGACCATCATGCAGATGGAAGAAGGCCTCGATACGGGCCCCATGCTGGCCATCGAGCGCACGCCCATCGAAGCGGGCGATTCCACCGCCAGCCTGCACGACAAGCTTGCCACCCTGGGCGGCAAGATGATCGTCGAGACCCTGCGCAAGATGCAGCTGCAAGCGCTGGAAGCCGTGCCGCAGCCGGAAGCGGGCGTCACCTATGCGGCAAAGATCGCCAAGGAAGAAGCGGCGCTCGATTTCAGCCTGCCGGCGCTGGAACTGGGCCTGAAAATCCGCGCCTTCAATCCGTTTCCCGGCGCCTGCGGCCAGGTCGATGGCACCACCATCAAGATCTGGGCCGCCGACGTGCTCGAAGCGGACAGCAAGGAAGCGCCGGGCCAGGTGCTGGCGGCCGACGCCCAGCACGGCATCGTCGTGGCCTGCGGCAATGGCTCGCTGCGCCTGACGGAACTGCAAAAACCGGGCGGCAAGCGCCTGCCTGCGGCCGAATTCATCAAGGGCTTCCCCCTCGAAGGCAAGCGCTTCGCCTGACTTCACCGGATTGCACCGCGCCATCATCCCGATGGCCATAAAAAAAGGCTTGCCGCGGCAAGCCTTTTTTGCATCCGCCCCGCGAGCTTAGCGGCGCTGCACCTTCATCAGGCGTGCGCCCAGAGACGACGACAGGCTGACCTCGAAACGGCCGCCGGCCGGCAAGGCGCTCACGTCGACATTGGCTTTGCCACCCGTCAAGTCACTGGCGACCACCGTCTTGCGGCCATCGGCAGCCACGTGCATGACGGCGGCATACGGTTCCGCCTCGGCATTCCAGACCAGCACCAGTTGGCCGCCGCTTTGCGTCGCATCAAACGTGGCATCGTTGGCGGCAGCCTTGCTGCGGCGCGCCGGGCGTTCCAGCTTGGCCAAAGCCTTGCCATTTGCCAACACTTGCACATCACTGATTTCGCCCGGATTGGCGAAGCTGACGCGGAAGTGGCTCATGGCGTTGCCGCCATGGTCGGCCACGGAGACGCCATCGAAGGGCAAGTCGATAGTCTGTCCGGACGCCGTCAACACGCGCAAGGTATAAGCATGGCCGCTGGCAGCGGCGCCGATGCGCGCCGACGAGGCAACAGCCGGGCGCAGGGCCACGCCGCCAGGCGTGATGCGACCGGAAATGGTCAGGTAGCCGTTCTCGGCCACGGCCATGCTGGCGGCCAGCACATTGCTGCCCGTAATCTGCGTGCTGCGTTTTTCCAGGAATTGCTGCACCCGCGCATAGCTGTAGTCGGAGAACCAGGCGCCGCTGCAATAGCTCATCACGTCCTTCATCGGCGTATTGCCATAGACTGCCTTGCTCAGCTGGCCGATGCTGCCTGCATAGTTGCTGTTGTACAGCGGTTGCGGGCCCAGATTGCCATTCGCATATGGGTAGTCGACAGCAGCGCCAGCCGGACCGCCGCAGGGAACGTGCTGCAGCGAGTGATTGTGGCCCAGCTCATGCACGAGCGTAGTCAGCCACAGAGGCCATTGATTGGAGAATGGGTCGACCGCCGCGATGCTATTGGACTGGGCATCGAGGCCGATGGCCGACGTAAAGTCGTTGCCGCTGCTGCGCTCGTTGATGTAGGCCAGGCCGGCGGCGTTGGTGACGGACATCTTCGGCACGAAACCATAATAGTAGGCGCCGCTGTCTTCCAGCGCGCGCCGGTTTTCCAGCTTGCCCAGGGCATCGCTCCACCAGCTGTCGGCCGTGCTGCTGCCCGGCATGCTCAGTGCGGCGCGCGTCGTGATGCTGATATTTTCCGTCGCATACGGATACACGCGCAGCAGCGCGGCGCGGATCACCTCGGCATCAGGCAGTTGCGCCACGCCATCATCGGTGCTCAAGGGCACGAGCACCAGACGGATCTTGGCCAGGCTGGCCACCACGGGCGCCGCTTCCTGGCTCACTTGCACGCCGTCATTGCCGACGGCCGTCACGCGCACGCGCACGCCGGGCAAGATCCAGCCTGCAGGCAGGACGGCACTGAAATTGCCGCTGAAACTGTCATCGTTCTTCGTCGTCGGCAAGAGCGCCGGCCCCGTCATCGCGATGCTGCCCAGATTGCTGCCATTGGCGGCGGTCGCATTCAAGGTGACCGCCGGGCTGGACTGGCCCGCCTGCCCGGCCAGCACGGACACGCGCACGGCGGCCGGCTTGCCGCGCGTCAGGCGCAAGGCCGTATTGCTGGCATTCAAATTCAGTACTTGCGCGAAATCAATGCTGCCCAGGGTAAAGGCCGACACCGTGCCCGCATTCACGGCGATGCGCGACGCAGCCGCCAGCATCACGTTGCCCGTTGCCGAGTCTGGTGCAGACAATACCAGCTGACTGGCACTGGCACTGACGATGACGGCCGGCGTATTGCCCACCGACGCCGAAGTGACCTGGTCGAGATTGCTGCCCTGCACCGTCACGGACAAGCCCCCGCTGTTGACGGCCGAGGTGATCGACGTCACCGTCACGCTGGCCAGCACCGTGTACGTGTCGCCGCTGAGCACATCGTTGTAGGGACCGCGCACCGTCAGCGCGCCTGTCGCCGCGCCCGCAGGCACCAGCACCGTCACGCTGCCGGCCGTCTGGCTTTGCGGCGTTGCCGCCGCACCATTGCCAAACTGCACCGCCGTCACGGCGCCCATGCCGCCGCCCGTGATCGTCACGCTGGAACCGACGCCGCCCGTCGCCGGTGCGACGCTGCCCACGCTCAATGGCAGGTACACATTGACGTTATAGCTGGTGGACGCCGTGCCGCTGGCGCTGACGAGGCTCAAGGCGCCCGATACGGGCACGCCCGGCATGGTCAGGGTGATGCTGGTGTCGCTGGCGGCGCTGGTGGCAACGGTCACGCCGCCCACCTGGAAAGCCGTCACGCGACTCAGATTCGTGCCTGTAAGCACCAGGCTGCCACCGACGGCGACATTCGCCGCCGAAACGGCCGTCACGGCAGGCAGCAGCACGGGCGTACCCGACGTGGTCGCCACCACCGTGTCGCCGCCCCCACCGCCGCCACCGCCGCAGGCGGACAGGCCCAGCATGACAAACAATGCGACAAGCAGATGGTTTTTCATGGCTGGCAACCATGTTGATGCAGCGCGATGCCGGGAAGGACACGAGATAAATGTGACATATTGGTGACTTTTGGTGAGAATTTAATTTCGAAGAACCAATATTATGGTTTAGTTCGATTCCCAAAGACAACTATTAATGCTTTTGATTCAATTGGTTTTGATAATAATTAAAATATCTGCTTGGCAAACTTTATTCTGAGCATTATTCCCCTCACTCTGTGTTGGCTAAAATCAAAATTACTTTCCTTTGCAGCTATTGCCATTCGACTCATTAAAAATATGCTGATGCGGCGTAAATAATGTGGAAATTTTTCCACAGCCTAGACGCCATATCGTTCTGCCAACTTTGCTGGAAGAATTAACGTTTTGAGTAAGATTTTCAGGAATGTAATTTTCAGAAGCAGGCGTGGCGGCAGGCGATGTGTTGCAAGAAGGCCTGCCGTGGGGCGAACGGCCGCTTTTGCTTAAAACCAAAGCAGTCTGATGCCGTATAATTTTAGACCCGGTGAAATCAGGCGATTGCCACCTTCTGCCTGCCCTACCCGGCCGGCAACTCTCCGTCAGCTGATCCTGCTGACCCGCATCCGCCTCGTAACGTCTTGTCGCCGCGCCGCCGCCCGTTTGCCTATTGAAAGCATGAAATGAACGATACCGTGATCCCCGCCATGTCCCCGACCGAAGCCACCTTGCGCGCCATTCTGGCGCAGCGGATCATGATTCTCGACGGCGCCATGGGCACGATCATCCAGCAATACAAGCTCGACGAAGAAGCGTACCGCGGCGGCCCCGCCGGCCGCTTCATCGATTTCGCCGCGCCGGCCGACAGTGGCGCGCGCGAACTGTTCGTCAAGGGCAATAATGAGTTGCTGACCCTGACGCAGCCGCACATCATCCAGGAAATCCACGAGCGCTATCTGGCGGCCGGCGCCGACCTGATCGAAACGAATACCTTCGGCGCCACGACGATCGCGCAAGACGATTACCACATGGCCCACCTGGCCTATGAAATGAACGTTCAGGCGGCCAAGCTGGCGCGCGCCGCCTGCGATAAATATTCCACGCCGGACAAGCCGCGCTTCGTCGCCGGCGCCCTGGGGCCCACGCCGAAGACGGCGTCGATCTCGCCCGACGTGAACGACCCGGCCGCGCGCAACGTCACCTTCGACCAACTGGTGGCCGCCTACCTGCAGCAGACGCAGGGCCTGGTGGAAGGCGGCGCCGACGTATTGCTGGTGGAAACCATCTTCGATACCTTGAACTGCAAGGCGGCCCTGTTCGCCATCGACCTGTTCTACGAGCAAAACCCGGATGTCGTGCGCCTGCCGCTGATGATTTCGGGCACCGTCACGGACGCGTCGGGACGCATCTTGTCGGGCCAGACCGTGCCCGCCTTCTGGAATTCCGTGCGCCACGCGAAACCGCTGACCATCGGCCTGAACTGCGCGCTGGGCGCCGCCCTGATGCGCCCGTACGCGGAAGAGCTGGCCAAGATCGCCGACACCTTCGTGTGCATCTACCCGAACGCGGGCTTGCCCAACCCCATGAGCGACACGGGTTTCGACGAGTTGCCAGCCGACACGTCCGCCCTGCTGCGCGAATTTGCCGACGCGGGCTTCCTGAACATGGCGGGCGGCTGCTGCGGTACCACGCCCGAACACATCGCCGCCATTGGCGAGTTGCTGTCGAAAAACACCCCGCGCACCGTGCCGGCCCCATCGCATGACCTGCGCCTTGCGGGCCTGGAACCGTTCGTCGTCAATGACGAGTCACTGTTCGTCAACGTGGGCGAGCGCACCAACGTCACGGGCTCGAAGGCGTTCGCGCGCATGATTCTCAACGAGCAATATGACGAGGCGCTATCCGTGGCGCGCCAGCAAGTGGAAAACGGCGCGCAAGTGATCGATATCAACATGGATGAAGCGATGCTCGATTCGCTGGCGGCCATGACGCGCTTCCTGAACCTGATCGCCTCGGAACCCGACATTTCGCGCGTGCCCATCATGGTCGACTCGTCGAAATGGTCGGTCATCGAAGCGGGCCTGAAATGCGTGCAGGGCAAGGCCATCGTCAACTCGATTTCCATGAAGGAAGGCGAAGAGGAATTCCTGCGCCAGGCAAAGCTGTGCCGCCGCTACGGCGCGGCCGTCATCGTCATGGCCTTCGATGAGAAGGGCCAAGCCGACACCTTCGAGCGCAAGATCGAAATTTGCGCGCGCGCATACCATTTATTGATCGATGCGCTGGACTTCCCGCCGGAAGACATCATTTTCGATCCGAACATCTTTGCCGTCGCCACCGGCATCGAAGAGCACAATAATTACGCCGTCGACTTCATCAACGCCACGCGCTGGATCAAGGAAAACCTGCCGTACGCGAAGATCTCGGGCGGCGTGTCGAACGTGTCCTTCAGTTTCCGCGGCAACGATCCAGCCCGCGAAGCCATCCATACCGTATTCCTGTACCACGCCATCAAGGCTGGCATGACCATGGGCATCGTCAACGCCGGCATGGTGGGCGTGTACGACAATCTGGACCCGGAATTGCGCGAGCGCGTGGAAGACGTGGTGCTGAACCGCCGCGAAGACTCGACCGAGCGCATGATCGAATTTGCCGGCACCCTGAAGGCGGGCGGCAAGGCCGAGGCGCAAACCCTGGCCTGGCGCGAAGGCACGGTGCAGGAGCGCCTGTCGCATGCGCTGGTGCACGGCATCACGCAATTCATCGTGGAAGACACGGAAGAAGCGCGCCAGGAACTGCTGCACAATGGCGGACGTCCCATCCACGTGATCGAGGGCCCGCTGATGGCCGGCATGGACGTGGTCGGCGACCTGTTTGGCCAGGGCAAGATGTTCCTGCCGCAAGTGGTGAAATCGGCGCGCGTCATGAAACAGGCCGTGGCCCATCTGATCCCGTTCATCGAGGAAGAAAAGCTGCTGGAAGAAAAGCGCACGGGCATCGTCGCCAAGCCGAAAGGCAAGATCATCATGGCAACCGTGAAAGGCGACGTGCATGACATCGGCAAGAACATCGTCACCGTCGTTCTGCAATGCAATAACTTCGAAGTGGTCAACATGGGCGTGATGGTGCCGTGCTCGGAAATCCTCGCCCGCGCCAAGGTGGAAAACGCCGACATCATCGGCCTGTCGGGCCTGATCACGCCATCGCTGGAAGAAATGGCCTATGTCGCCAAGGAAATGCAGCGCGACGAACACTTCCGCATGCTGAAGATTCCCCTGCTGATCGGCGGCGCCACCACCAGCCGCGCCCACACAGCCGTGAAAATCGCCCACAACTACGAAGGCCCCGTGATCTACGTGCCGGACGCCTCGCGTTCCGTGTCCGTGGCGCAATCCTTGCTGACGCCGGAACAGCGCGACAAATACGTGGAAGACATCGAACTCGACTACGCGCGCATCCGCGAACAGCACGCCAACAAAAAGGCGCTGCCGATTTTGCCGCTGGCGCAGGCGCGCGCCAACAAGATGTTCGTGCCCTTCGACGGCCCGTGCACGCCCGTGAAACCGAAGTTCATCGGCCGCCGCGTCTTTAAAAACGTCGACCTGGCCACCCTGGCCAACTACATCGACTGGGGCCCGTTCTTCCAGACCTGGGACCTGGCCGGCCCCTTCCCCGCCATCCTGACGGATGAAGTGGTGGGCGACGCGGCCACCAAGGTCTACGCGGAAGGCCAGGCCTTGCTGAAAAAACTCATCGACGGACGCTGGCTGACGGCCAACGGCGTCGTATCCTTGCTGCCAGCCAACAGCGTCAATGACGACGATATCGAGGTGTACACCGACGATACGCGCAGTAACGTGGCGTTCACGTATTACGGCATGCGTCAGCAGGGCGTGAAACCCGTGGTCGACGGCGTGCAGCGTCCGAACCAGTGCCTGGCCGACTTCATCGCGCCGAAGGCATCGGGCGTGAAGGATTACATCGGCATGTTCGCCGTGACGTCCGGCCTGGGCATCGAGAAATACGAAAAACGCTTCGAGGATGCGCACGACGATTACTCGTCCATCATGCTCAAATCCCTGGCCGACCGCCTGGCCGAAGCGTTCGCCGAATACCTGCACGAGCGCGTACGCAAGGATTTGTGGGGCTATGTGCCGGACGAGCACCTGGGCAACGACGACATGATCGCGGAGAAATACGTCGGCATCCGTCCGGCGCCCGGCTACCCTGCCTGCCCCGAGCATACCGTCAAGAAAGAGATGTTCGAAGTCATGCAAGCCGAGGAAATCGGCATGCAGTTGACGGAATCGTATGCCATGTTCCCCGGCGCGGCCGTGTCCGGCTTCTATTTTGCCCACCCGGAGTCGAAATACTTCGTCGTCGGCAAGATCGGCATGGACCAGGTGGAAGACATGGCCAAGCGCCGTGGCGTCAGCATCGAGGACGTGGAACGCTGGCTGGCGCCGAACCTGTCGTAATGCCATAATATAAGCACAAGGCGCGCGGAACTTATCGCGCGCCGAAGCGCACTAACGCAGTATGCCGGCCGGCATGCTGCATGCCCGCTCCGGCCCGTTCCCAACCGGCAAGGAGGATATATGGCAACCAATTTCAAACTGAAACGCTGGCAGGATCAGGTGATCCTGTTGCTGGGCCTGTGGCTCGTCGTCTCGCCCTGGGCGTTTTCCTACCCCGAAGGCTCGCCGCAGATGATCAACGCCTTTGTCTCGGGCCTCGTGATCGCCATCCTGGCCGCCTTCGACCTGTACAAGACGTATTTCTGGGCCGTCGTCGTCAACCTGCTGGTGGGCGTCTGGGTCGCCGCCTCGCCGTGGATACTGCGGCTGGCCGAACAGCGCGTCGTCCTGTGGAACGAGCTCGTCGTCGGTATCGCCGTCGTCGTGCTGGCCCTGTGGGAACTGCGCACCGACCCCGAACTGCACAAGCACTGGCCCGGCGCCGCGGCGTAGTGCAGCTACCGGCGTAAAAAAACCCCGCCGGGCACTGCCGGGCGGGGTTCTTGATATGGCTAGCTATGCCAATTACAGGGCGTATCTGACAACGTTATCGCTCCATTCGTAGGCGGCCATTTCCAGCTCCACCAGGTCGTCCGGCGACATGGCCAGGTCGCGCAAGGTTGGCACGATCTCGCCTTCCATGTCTTCGATGCGCTCGATGCACTCGGCCAGGCGCAGCAGGTCGCCGTAGAAGCCTTCGCGCGACAGCAGCGCTTCGGCCACTTCGTCGATCACTTCGATCTGGCCGAGGATTTCCGACATCGGCACGCCGAACAGGGTATCCATCAGCGACATGATGCCGACCGTAAAGGCGATATCGGCCGAATGGGCGTGGTTCGGGCGCAGTTTGTGCGCGAGCAATTCCAGCAGGCGGCCGCGCGTGGTGGCCAGCATCAGCAGCGGCGTCATGCTATGGCCGCGCTTGCTTGGTTCCGCGTACAGCATGATTTGCAGCCAGCGCTGCAATTGGCGGCGGCCCAGCACGGTCACGGCCTGGCTCAGCGAATCGATGCGCTGGCGCGCGCCCACGGCAGGTGTATTGACCAGGCGCAGCAAGTTCAGGGCCAGCGACACGTCGCGCTTGATGGCGCGCTCGATGTCCATATTGTCGGCATCCGACGTCACCAGGGTCATCAATTCCATGACGGCCAGTTGCGACGGCGACAGTTTCTTGCCCGTCATGATGGCGGGCTTGGCAAAGTAATAACCTTGGAAGTAATCGAAGCCCAGGTCCAGGCCCGACTTGAATTCTTCGCGCGTCTCGACCTTTTCCGCCACCAGTTTCTTGTTTTCCTGCTTGAAACGGGGCGCCAAGGCTGCCAGCACTTTCGGGTCGACCGTGCTCATGTCCATCTTGACGTACTGCACCAGCGGCAGCAGTTCCTGCACTTGCGCCGTGTCGGACACGACGTTTTCCAGCGCGAAAGTGAAGCCATGACCCACCAGCTCGCTGATGCGCGCGCGCACTTCCGGCGTGACGGGCATCGATTCGACGATTTCCAGCACGACTTTTTCACGCGGCAGGAACACGAAGATGTCGCTCATGATCACGTCGGCATCGACGTTGACGAAGCCAAGCGCGTCGCCGATGACCTTTTCCATGCCCAGCTGGGAAGCGTGGGCGATGACGGAGGCCGTGGCGGACAGATCGCTGGTAATGTTGGCGGGACCGACCGGAGCGTTGCGGAATAGCAACTCATAGCCAAACAGGGCTTGATTGCGGTCAAGGATAGGTTGTCGCCCCAGATAGAACTCGCGCACGCGCAAGGGTTTCGGGGTGATGTCGTTGCTGGAAATATCGATCATTAACTCTTCATCAATCACGTCGAGTGACACCGGCCGCGCCGCGCCCGCATCAAGGTTCACT
Organism: Janthinobacterium sp. SUN120; assembly: GCF_030397735.1. Classification (NCBI taxonomy): domain Bacteria; kingdom Pseudomonadati; phylum Pseudomonadota; class Betaproteobacteria; order Burkholderiales; family Oxalobacteraceae; genus Janthinobacterium; species Janthinobacterium sp. SUN120. The sequence continues at coordinate 220,145 of NZ_JAPUBW010000007.1, forward strand.
ATTGACAATACTTTAGCTGAATTCCGCCCGCGCTGTGGGTATTTTGGCAGCAATCCAGTTTATTGTCGTCAACAAATTAGGCGACTGGCGTGTCTTGCACCATCCCGTCGACAAATAATTTCAATTCACCCGGCGCAAACGCCGTCCATTGCTCATTCGTCGTCAGCGGCTGGGTAACAATCACGGCCACGCGGTCCTGGGGTGTCGTCACCTGGGAAAAGTCCACGCTCAGGTCTTCATCGGAGAGTTTAGCAGTTGGAAACGGATGTTGTCGCACCAGATAGTGCAAGCTGGTCGAGCAATGGGCAAACAGCGCCTCGCCGCTCGACAGCATCATGTTGAAAGTGCCGTGGGCCGCGATGCTGGGCAGCAACTCCGCCAGGGCCGCATGCAGTTGCGGCAATGCCGGCGGGGCATCGCCAAAGCGCGCGTGCAGTTCCTGCAGCAGGTAGCAGAAAGCCCGTTCGCTGTCCGTGCAGCCGACGGGGCGGTAACTGCCCGTCAGCACGGGGTTGAAATCCTTCAAATCGCCATTGTGGGCAAAGACCCAGTAGCGGCCCCACAGTTCGCGCACGAAGGGGTGGCAATTTTCCAGTGCCACCTGGCCTTGCGTCGCCTTGCGGATATGCGCGATGACATTGCGCGACTTGATCGGGTAGCGTTTGATCAGTTCGGCCACGGGCGAGGCGATGGCCGCCTGGTGGTCGACGAAATGGCGCACGCCGGCGCCTTCGAAAAAGGCGATACCCCAGCCGTCATGGTGGGTATCGGTATGGCCGCCGCGCATGGCGAAGCCGGTAAAACTAAAGACAATGTCCGTGGGGACATTGCAATTCATTCCGAGAAGTTGGCACATGGTCTGTTTGCAGCTGGATAACACAACCACCATACCATGCCGTCAGACGGATTGGTATGGTGGCGATAGCCATCCGGTCAGTGCAACAGGACGGGCTGGCTCATGAGGGAATCATAGCTGCCCAAAAATTCATCGATCTCTTCCATGCTGGGTTCGCTGGCGATCAGCTCCGTGACGTCGCGGCGGAAGTGTTGCGCAAGGATGCCCGCGATAAACGTTTCCCGCTTGCCCCCCTTGTCGACGATTTCATAGCCGCCAAAGCGCAGGGCTTCGAGGTCGCCGTCGACGCCGAACTCCACGACGCTGTATTGTTCGCTGTTATAGATCAGGTTCATTTTGCATCCTTCGCTCAAGCAGGAGAAGCTCCTGCGGTGTCAGAACAGAGGTGGGGTTCACACGGCGCCATTTCAAGCGGCCATGCCACCCTGCGGGCTACAGAGTTGTAACGAGATGCAAACTACGACTGCGGTAAGGCGATCAAGAAATCGTCAGGAAACCACCATGTCTGCTTGCAGCGCCAGCAGGGCATCGTAGGGACTGGCGGTGAGCCAGGTGCGCAATTGGTCGATGTGCGTGGCGTCGGCCAGGCTGATGAACAAGTGTGCGGGTGGATGGCGCAGCAGACGATTCAATGTTACACGCAATACGAGATTGCCGCTGCAGCACAGGCAACCTGGCGCGATGCGCAACAGTTGCAATGGAAATGATGAAGGAGGAGAAACTTGCCCGGCCAGGTCCGCCAGGATGGCGTTGCCGTCAGCCAATCCTTCCAGGATCACGGCGGCCGGCTGGCCAGGCGGCAAGGCTTGCGCGATGGCCGCTTCGCGCCCGGCGGCGCGTCCACCGCTGACCAGGGTCAGCGGCGTCGGACGCCGCACGGCTGCCGTCACAGGCTTTTCTTGGCCAACTTGCCCGGTTCGACGCCCAGCTGTTTCAGCTTGCGATATAAATGGGTGCGCTCGAGGCCCGTTTTTTCCGCCACGCGGGTCATGCTGCCGCCTTCGCGTCCCAGGTGATGTTCGAAATACATGCGCTCGAACGCGTCGCGTGCCTCGCGCAGCGGCAAGTCGAACGACAGGTTGTAGCCATGGCCTTCGGCCACCGCCGGTACGGCGATGCCTGGGCGCACCATCAGCTGTTGCGGCGCGCTGCCGCCAAAGCTCGGTACGGGATGGCTGCTTTCCTCGGCCACCACGGGCGCCACGGGACGCGGCGCCACGCTCGGCGCGCGCACGGTTTCCTGTGCCCGCGTCAAGCCTTGCTGGACTGCCTTCAGCAGTTTTTGCAGGGCAATCGGTTTCTCCAGGAAGTTCATGGCGCCGATGCGCGTCGCCTCGACCGCCGTATCGATGGTGGCGTGGCCCGACATCATGATCACCGGCATGGTCAGCAAGCCGTCGCGCTGCCATTCCTTGAGCAGGGTGACGCCATCGGTGTCGGGCATCCAGATATCCAGCAATACCAGATCCGGCGCACCGGCGGCACGCGCTTCGCGCGCCTGCTGCGCATTTTCGGCCAGCTGGATAGCATGTCCTTCGTCGCCCAAAATTTCCGAGAGCAACTCACGGATACCCATTTCATCATCCACTACGAGTATGTTTGCCATTCGTGTCTTGCCTTCCTCATTTCGCCGGCCGTCGCGCACAAGATGCACACGGCGGACAACTATGATTTTATTAGTGTTTTAAATACTAAACCAGACCCTCACGCCAGGAATTCCTGGGCAGGAGTGTCGGGAGCTAACTTTAACAGCAAAATGACCACCGAAGCGCCATTGCCGTCGACCCGGTTCTCGATATCGATGCGTCCGCCGTGTTCATCGATAATTTTCTTGACCATCGCCAGGCCCAATCCCGTGCCGCGCGCCTTCGAGGTCACATACGGCTCGAAGGCCCGCGCCAGGATTTTTGGCGCGAAACCAGGGCCATTGTCGCTGATGGCCAGCCGCACGGCGATATTCACGCCGCCGTCCGCACTGCGATAATGAATTGCTTCCGTCCTTACGTCAATCCGCGGATGCGGCGAGTCCGGCGGCAGGTCGGCCATGGCGTCCTGCGCGTTCTGCAGCAAGTTGTGTATCACCTGGCGCAACTGGGTCGGATCGCCCATCACCATCGGCAGGTTCGGCGCCAGCAGCGGGTGGATGATGTCGCCATCGTCGCCGCGCAGGTACAGGTTCAGTATCTCTTCGATCAGCTCGTTCAAGCGCAGCGGCGTGAGCACGGCCGGCGGCGTGCGCGCATAGTCGCGGAAGTCGTCGACCATGCGCTTCATCGCATCGACCTGCTTGACGATGGTGGTGGTGGCGCGGCTGAGCAGGTCGGCATCAGGCTGCTCCAGCTTGCCTTCGAGCTTCATCTGCAGGCGCTCGGCCGACAGCTGGATGGGCGTGAGCGGATTCTTGATTTCATGCGCCAGGCGGCGCGCCACCTCGCCCCAGGCGATCGAGCGCTGCGCGGAAATCACGTCGGAAATATCGTCGAAAACGACGATGTAGCCGCTGCCGGACTCCAGCGGCAGGCGCGAACCGCGCGCCAGCAAGGTGATGTCATGCTCGTCGGCACTGCTGCCCAGGCGGCGCGGAATCTCGATCTGGCGCTGCCAGTGCAGGCGCTGCTGGTTGCGGCCCGATGCCGATTGCGCGCTTTGCGCCGTGAAGGCGCTGATGATGGCGCCGCCAAACTCTTCCATTCCAGCAATATTCGCCAGCGGCTGGCCCACCATGCTCATGCCCGAATGCTGCAGGATGCGCTCGACCGACTCATTGCAGGTCACCAGTTTAAAGTCGCCGTCGAGCACCATCACGCCGGCCGACATGTTCGCCAGCACCGATTCCAGGTGGGCCTTGGCGTTTTGCAAGGCGGCGCGGTTGCTTTCCACGGCCGTGCGCGCATCGAGCAACTGGCGCGTCATGATGTTGAACGACTGCGTCAGGGTGCCCAGTTCATCCTTGGTGGCGACGATGGGCCGCGGCGACAGATCGCCCTCGGCCACGGCGCGCGTGCCTTCGGCCAGCAGCAGCAGGGGCTGGGCCAAATTGCCGGCGATCAGGAAAGCGCTGCCGATGGCGCCGAAAATGGCCAGCAGCAAGGTCAGGGTGAGGATTTCCATGTACATCTTGCGCAGTCCCACGCGCGCGACGAAACGTTCCTTGTATTCGCTGTAGGCGGCGCGCAGCACTTCGCCATTCGTCGCCAGCTTGGGCGGCACCGATTGCAGCAGTTGCAAATAGCGGGGCGAGACGGAAGGCCCCGGCACGGCCACCAGCACGCGCAGGCGCAGGCTGGCCGCCGTTTCCAGCGACGCCGGCAGGCCCGAGCGGAAACCGCCGCCGCCCGACTCCGTGCCATCGTCGTGCAGCTCCAGTCCGCCCTCGGCGGAGGCATAGCCGGCCGGCAAGGCCGCCTGCACCAGCATGGGCGGCGTCGGCAAGTCGGCCGCGCTGTGCGGCCCGGCGCTGGCCAGCAGCACGCCGTCGCCGCTGACGAGCATGACATTTTGCATGCCCTCTTCGCGCAGCAGGCTCGTCAGCACGGCCGGACCGGCCACCGGGTCGGCGCCCAGTTCTTCGACGGCTTTGTGGCCCCGGTGGTCGAGCTCGACCAGGGCCGCATCGAGGCCGGCACGGCCCAGCTCAATCCCCGATTCCAGCGCCGCTTCGATCTTGACGTTGAACCAGGATTCGATGGAATGGGAGACGAATTGCACTGAGACAAGGAAAATCACCAGGCCCGGCAGGATGCCGACGGCGGCGAACAGCATCACCAGGCGCGTCATCAGCTTGGAGCCGAACTTGCCGCTCTTGTAGCGCGCGTACAGGCGCGCCAGGGAAATGCCCACCAGCGCCAGCAGGGACACGGCGACGGCCGCGTTCAGGCCCAGCAGCCAAGTGTAATAGCGGTCGAAAAAGCCGGAATTGTCGGAAGCCGACGCCAGCAGGAACAGCAGGATACTGACAATGCCGCCGCCCACCACCAGCAAATAGCGCAATGCTTGACTCACTACTCCGCCGTATACAAGAAGGTTTTTTTATTCGAAGCCAGGCGCCAGTCGCTGTTATTGAAGGCATTGACCTGTATCGGCTTGGGCAGGTAGTCGCGGTCCATGCCCATGCGCAAGGTGACGTTGTACGTCTGCCCCACTTTCAGCTCGCCGCGCCGCGCCACCAGCCAGCGGCTGGGACGGCGGATCAGGAACAGCGCATCATCGAGCGTGGGAAAGCTTTGCTGCAAGCCGCCGCCCGACACATGATACTGGCGCGTCAGCACGTTATAGGACAGCTTGCTGGTCTGGCGCGCCACGATGGCTTTTTCATCGAACCAGTACCAGCGGGGCCGGGTCAGTTCGATTTCTGTCGTGAAATACAGCGGCACGCCATGCTGTACTGCATCATCGAGGTCGTGATTGAGCTCGAAGGAATACGTGGCGGCCAGCTTGTAGCCCTCTTCGCCCGACTCGATATAGGCACGGGTGATCTCGACCATGTCGGCGGCATGCGCGCGTGGCATGGTACATGCCAGCATCAGCAGCAGGGCCAGGAGTCGGAAGAGTCGTGTTGTCACAAGTGTGCCGGTAGTGTCCGTAAGATAAGGTTCGACGAATCGCTCAAGCCGCATTTTTTTGGAATAGCGCATAGAACAAACCGTCGTGGTCCTGCTCCGCGCTGCCAGTCGGCAACAGCTGGCCAGGCGCTGTCAATCGGATCGCATTATTGCGTACCGCAAATGCCGCCGCCTGTGCCTCGGATTCTTGCGGCCACAATGAACATGTCACGAACAGCAATTTACCATCGGGGCGCAGCATCTGCCACAGGTTGTCCAGAATTTTGGAGGAAAGTGTTGCAAGTTGGAACGCATCCCCCTTGCGGCGTAACCAGCGAATGTCGGGATGGCGGCGCACGATGCCCGAGGCCGTGCACGGCACGTCGGCCAGGATGCGGTCGTACTGCTGGCCGTCCCACCATGCGCTCGATTGCGCATCCTGCGCCTTCAGGGTGGCATCCAGGCCCAGGCGCTCGAGGTTTTCCGCGATGCGCGGCAGGCGCTTGGCGTCCGCATCGATGGCCGTCACTTGCACGTCGGCCAGTTCCAGGATGTGGCACGTCTTGCCGCCCGGCGCGGCGCAGGCGTCCAGCACGCGCATGCCATCTTGCAAGTCCAGCAGCGGCGCGGCCAATTGCGCGCCAGCATCTTGCACGGAAACGACGCCCTGCTCGAAGCCGGGGATCAGCGCCACGCCGATCGGTTTGTCCAGGCGCACGGCGAACGGTCCCACCTGGCGCGCGGCAATGCCCGCCTCCGCCAGCACGGCCAGATACGCTTCGACCGTGCTCTTGCGGCGATTCACGCGCAAGGTCAAGGGCGGCACGGCATTGCCGGCCGTCAGAATGGCTTGCCAATCGCGCGGGTAAGCCAGGCGCAGCGAGTCGATCCACCACTGCGGATAATTCCATTGTGCCAACGGTTGCTGCAGGGCCGCTTCCAGCAAGGATTTGCGCTCGCGCAAGAAACGGCGCAAGACTGCATTCACCATGCCCTTGGCATGCGCCAGATCAGGATGCGAAGTGGCCACTGTGACAGCCTGGTCGACAACGGTAAATTCTTCGTACGGCTGCTCGCCCGGCTCGGCCGACATCAGCGACAGCGCGCAGCACAGCAGGGCAGCCAGCATCGGCGGCTCGGGCGCCTTCGACGTCATCAGGCCGACCAGGGTTTCGCTGCGGCCCAGCTGGCGCATGGTACGGTAGGAAATGTCCTGGATGGCGCCGCGCGCCTGTGGGCTGGCGTTCGATTGCATAAACACCTTGGCCAGCGCCTGCGGCAGGGCCGTGCCCGTGCGCACTTGCGCCACGGCATTGGCTGCGCCCAGCAGGCAAAACGCCAGCGAGTCGGCGCGCAAATCGGGTTGGAAGCCTGGCTGCAAGACCGGTTTCAGGTCGGGATGGTAGCTGGGACGCAATTTCGGTGCGGCAGGAGCCTGGCCTGGCGCCGGCTTGGTTTTCAATTTCAGCGTGGGGCGCTTGTTCATAGTTATCCGGTGTGGCTGCGCGCGGCGGGCTGCATGGTGGCAAAGTCGCGGCCGCGCGTCATCAATAAAGGGTCGATTGTAGCGTTTGTGGCGCCCTCTGGCCCAAGCGATTGCAGCGATACATGTAAATTGCGGCAAAAAACTGCATATATACAAGCAGAATGCGCCATGCTGATGTTTTCATGCACCAACATAGGCATGCTGTCCTGATAATATCGTGAAAAGCGCCGGCACGGGCACACTGCCGGCTGGCGTATTGTTCCCGGCAGCAAACCAGTATAATTAACGCAGTCTGGGCGGCTTGGGTACTGGCCGTCCGTTTTGCATTTTGATTCATTCTATTCATTCTTAACGCGGTTCCACCGCCATCCTGCTCATGCTCGCCCAACAGAAACAAGAAATCATCGCCCTGTTCCAGGCCGCCCTCGCTCCCGTCCTGGCCGGCACCTCGCTTGCGCCTAGCGTAGTGCTCGAGCGACCACGCGATGCATCGCATGGCGACGTCGCCTGCAATATCGCCATGCAACTGGCCAAGCAGCTGAAACAGAATCCCCGCGAACTGGCGCAAACCATCGTGACGGCCGTGCTGGCCAATCCGGCCGGCAAGGGCCTGGTCGAGGCAGTGGAAATCGCCGGTCCCGGCTTCATCAACGTGCGCGTCTCCGCCGCCGCCAAGCAAGCCGTGGTGAAAACCATCTTGAGCGAGGCCGACAGCTATGGCCGCAGCACGGCAGGCGCCGGCAAGCAAGTCATCCTGGAATTCGTCTCGGCCAACCCGACCGGTCCGCTGCACGTGGGCCATGGCCGCCAGGCAGCCCTGGGCGACGCCCTGTCCTCGCTGTTCGACGCGCAAGGCTACAAAGTGACGCGCGAGTTCTACTACAACGACGCGGGCGTGCAGATCCAGACCCTGGCCAATTCCGTGCAGGCGCGCGCGCGCGGCTTCAAGCCGGGCGACGCCGAATGGCCTGAGTCCGCCTACAACGGCGACTACATCGCCGATATCGCCAACGACTTCAAGGCCGGCAAGACGGTCTCGGCCAGCGATGGCCAGCCAGCGACGGCCAACGGCAACGTGGAAGACATCGATTCGATCCGCCCGTTCGCCGTCACCTACCTGCGCAACGAGCAGGACATCGACTTGCAGGCGTTTGGCGTGAAGTTCGACAATTACTATCTGGAATCGTCGCTGTACGCGGACGGCAAGGTCAACAGCGCGGTGGAAACCCTGATCAAGGCGGGCCACACGTATGAGCAGGATGGCGCGCTGTGGCTGCGCACCACCGACTTCGGCGACGACAAGGACCGCGTCATGCGCAAGACGGACGGCACCTACACGTATTTCGTGCCGGACGTCGCATATCACCTGGTGAAATGGCAGCGCGGCTTCGTGCAAGCCATCAATATCCAGGGCAGCGACCACCACGGCACCATCGCGCGCGTGCGCGCCGGCCTGCAGGCGGTCGACATGGGCATCCCGCAAGGCTACCCCGACTACGTGCTGCACAAGATGGTCACCGTCATGAAGGATGGCGAAGAAGTCAAGATTTCGAAGCGCGCCGGCTCCTACGTGACCGTGCGCGACCTGATCGAATGGTCGGGCGGCGGCGACATCGCCAAGGGCCGCGACGCCGTGCGCTTCTTCCTGATCTCGCGCAAGGCCGACACGGAATTCGTCTTCGACGTCGACGTGGCGCTGAAAACCACCGACGAAAACCCCGTCTATTACGTGCAATACGCGCATGCGCGCATTTGCCGCATCCTGGAAAACTGGGGCGGCGATGCAAGCACGGTCGCCAGCGTCGACCTTTCCCCGCTGACGGCGCCGACCGAAGCGACCCTGCTGGCGACCCTGGCCGCCTACCCTGAAATGCTGGCGCGCGCGCAAGCCGAACTGGGACCGCACCAAGTCGCCTTCTACCTGCGCGACCTGGCCGCCAACCTGCACAGCTTCTACTTCGCCGAAAAAGTGCTGGTCGAGGACGAAGCCGTAAAGTTGGCCCGCCTGGCCCTCGTCATCGCCGCGCGCCAGGTACTGCGCAACGGCCTGGCACTGATCGGCGTGTCCGCGCCAAACAAAATGTAATCGCGAAGGTCAAACCGTCAATGAATCACGCTTCCCGCTTCTCTTCGTCCCGGCGCCAGCAGGGCAATACCCTGGTCGGCATCATCATCGGCCTGGTCATCGGCCTGGGCATCGCCGTGGTGGTCGCCCTGGTGATCACCAAGGGCGCCTCGCCCTTCACCGACAAGTCGGGCAAGGCCGGCAAATCGGCCGAGCCGACGGCTGGCCAGATCGCCGACCCGAACAAGCCGATGTACGGCAACAAGGAAGCGGCCAAGGAAGCGGCGCGCGACTTCTCCAAGGAGCCGCGCGAGATCGTCACGCCGACGCACCCTGCCGCACCGGCACCCGCGCCCGCCACCGCGCAGCAGCCGAAGGCGCCGCCGCCGGACGCGCTGCAGGAATTGATCGGTACATTGAAGGACAAGCCGGCGCCGAAAACGCCGGCGGCAGCACCAGCAGCGCCCGCGCCGCAAGCCAAGGCAGACGCGAAAGAGGCCAAGGCCGATGCAGCCAGCGACAAATGGATTTATTATCTGCAGGCCGGCGCCTTCCATGACATGTCGGACGCCGAAAGCACGCGCGGCAAACTGGCGCTGCTCGGCTTCGAAGCGGCCATCAGCGACCGCAGCACCGACGCCGGCGTGCTGCACCGCGTACGGGTCGGGCCGTTCAACCAGCTCGAAGCGATGAACCGCGCACGCACCAAACTGTCTGAAAACGGCATCGATGTCGCCGTCGTCCGCAACCAAAAATAAGGAACCAGCATGCGTTTTCTGAAGAACCTCCTGATCGCCGCCGCCCTGTGCACCGCCGCCATAGGGGCGTCGGCCTCGCCGGCCGAGCCGAAGAACGGCGTCGAGTACGAAACCCTGCCCGCGCCGCAGGCGACGGAATCGGGCAAGAAAATCGAAGTGACGGAATTCTTCGCCTATTACTGCCCCCATTGCAACGTGCTCGAACCGCAGCTGGCGGCCTGGGTCAAGAAACAGGGCGACAACATCGTCTTCAAGCGCGTGCACGTGTCGCGCGATGACAGCGTGGCGCCGCAGCAGCGCTTGTTCTTCACCCTGCAAGCCATGGGCCTGGTCGACAAGCTGCACACCGGCGTCTTCCACGCCATGCACGTTGAACGCAACCGCCTGAACACCGACGACGCCGTCTTCGACTTCGTCGCCAAGCAGGGCGTGGACCGCCAGAAGTTCACCGACACCTACCGTTCGATGGGTGTCTCGGCCCGCGTGCGCCGCGCGGACGCCATGATGCAGGGTTATAACGTGACGTTCTGGCCCATGATCGCCATCGATGGCCGCTACATCACCTCCCCTTCGCAGGCCGACCAGGGCAGCAAGTCGGCCAAGAACGAAGAGCAGCTGAACGCCCAGGCGCTCACGGTGATGGACGTGCTGGTCGCGAAAGCCAAAGCGGAAAAGAAATAAGCATGGCCACTTCCCTGGCGCGCCCGGGCATCGCCTGATGCATCGCGTTTTCATCACGGGCGCGTCAAGCGGACTGGGCGCCGCCCTGGCGCTGCAGTACGCGCGCCAGGGCGCCCATCTGGGCTTGCTGGCCCGTCGCGGCGACACCCTGCAGCAACTGATCGCCTCCCTGCCCCACCCTGAACGCCACCGCGCCTACGCCGTCGATGTGTGCGACCACGCCGCCCTGAAAAGCGCGGCCGGCGACTTCATCGCCCATGCCGGCGGCATCGACGTCGTCATCGCCAGCGCCGGCGTGTCGTACGGCACCTTGACCGAACATGCGGAAGACCTCGACGCCTTCGCCCGTTTGATCGCCATCAACGTCACGGCCACCTTCGCCACCTTCGCCCCCTTCATCGCCGCCATGAAAAGCCAGGGCAGCGGACGCCTGGTGGGCATCGGCAGCGTGGCCGGCATCCGCGGCCTGCCCGGCGCCGAAGCCTACAGCGCCTCGAAGGCGGCCGTCATCAGCTACTGCGAATCGCTGCGCCTGGAATTGAAACCGGCGGGCATCAAGGTCGTCACCATCACGCCCGGCTACATCGACACGCCGATGACGCGCCATAACGCCTACCGCATGCCTTTCCTGATGCCGGCCGAAAAATTCGCCGTGCGTGCCGCGCGCGCCATCGCCGATGGCGACAGCTACCGCGTGATCCCGTGGCAGATGGGCGTCGTCGCCAAGCTGCTGCGCGCGCTGCCAAATGCCATCTACGACCGGGCCTTCGCGAATGCGCCGCACAAGGCGCGCAACTGAACTGACCACCATGACGAAGCACTCAGACCTGAACAGCGCGGCCATCGCCGCCCATTGCGCCACAGGCGCCTCCCACGTGGCCATCGAAGTGGTCGACGAAACGGGATCGACCAACGCCGACCTGCTGGCGCGCTGCGCCACCCTGGCCGGCCCCACCCTGCGCATCGCCGGCCAGCAAACGGCCGGACGGGGACGCGCAGGGCGGCCCTGGGTGTCACAACCGGACGCCAGCCTGATGTTCTCGCTGGCCTGGCGCTTCAAGGGACCGCTGCACCGGCTGGTCGGCCTGCCGCTGGCCGTCGGCGTGGCGCTGGCCGAGACCATGACGACGCTGGGCGTGCCCGTGCAATTGAAGTGGCCGAACGACCTGCTCAAGGATGGCCATAAATTGGCCGGCATCCTCGTCGAGACGCAGCAGACGCCAGACGGCGGCGTGTGGGCCGTCATCGGCTGCGGCATCAACCTCTTGATGCCCGACGCGTTGGAACGGCAGATCGGCCGCAGCGTCTCGGCCGTGCCCTGGCTGGCGCAGATGGAGCGCAATACCCTGGTGGCGGCGCTCCTGAGCCGCTTGGCCGGCGTGCTGGCCGAATTCGACGACACGGGCTTTTCTCCCTTCACGGAACGCTGGAACGCACTGCATGCCTGGCAAGGCCAGCACGTGAAAATCCTCGACAATGGCCAACTGCTGCAGCAAGGCGTGGCGGCCGGCGTGGATGAACTGGGCCGGCTGCTGCTGCGCGGCGAAGATGGCTTGCAGCACATCATGTCCGGCGACGTGTCCTTGCGCCTGACGGGGGAGTAAGCGCATGCTGCTGCTGATCGACGCCGGCAATACGCGCATCAAATGGGCACTCGTGGCCGCCGACAGCGCCGCCGGCGGCTGGCTGGCCAGCGGCGCCGTCACACATGCGCAGATCGACACCCTGGCCGCGCAGTGGGCGTCACTCGCCATCGGCGAAGCACTGCTGTCGAACGTGGCAGGCGCCGTCATCGGCGCGCGCCTGCGCGCCATGCTGCCGGTCGTTGCCCGCGACTTTGTCTCGCTGCCGCAGCTGGCGGGACTAAAAAATGGCTACCGCATGCCGTCGCAACTGGGCTGCGACCGTTTTGCCGCCGCCATCGGCGCGCACGCGCTGGCGCCTGGCCAGGCCGTCATCGTCGCCAATTGCGGCACCGCCACCACCATCGACGCCATCACGGCCGATGGCGTTTTCCTCGGCGGGATGATCTTGCCGGGACTGGGACTGATGGCCAGCTCGCTGGCGCGCAACACGGCGCAGCTGCCGCAAATCGCCAGCGACGCCCTGCTGCCGGCCGGCTTTGCCGACAACACGGATGACGCCATCCTCTCCGGCTGCCTGGCGGCCCAGGCGGGCGCCATCGAACGGGCCGTTCGCATGCACGGCGCCGGCACCTGCCTGCTGTCGGGCGGCGCCGCCGCACGCATCGCACTGGCCCTGGCGCTGGCGGTGCCGCTGCACCTGGTCGACAATATCGTCATGCTCGGCCTGCAAGCGGCCGCGCGCGCCGGGGCTGCAGGAACACAAGGAAACCACCCATGCTGAAATTCGTCTTCTGGCTGCTGGCCGGCGTCAACCTGCTGGTACTGGCCATCGGCCAGGGTTATCTGGGCAGTTTTCGCACGGAGACACGCGAGCCGGCGCGCCTGAAAAACCAGCTGCAGGCGACCAAACTCACCTTGCTGACGCAGGAGCAGGCCATGGCGCCCGCCGCGCCGCCTGCTGCTGAAGAGGCAGTGACGCCGGCGGCGGCCGCACCGGCGCCACCGCTATCGTATGCCTGCACGGAAGTGGGCAATTTTCTGCTGGCTGACGGGCGCCGCTTCGAAGCGCAAGTGGCGTCGCTGGACCTGGGCGACCGCCAGTCGCGCCGCAACGTGGCCGGCCAGGAGATTTCCAGCTACATGGTGTACATCCCGCCGCAGGGCAGCAAGGAAGGCGCCGACCGCAAGGCGGGCGAATTGAAGCAGCTGGGCGTGACGAATTACTTCATCATGAATGAAAGCAGCCCGCTGCGCTGGGGCATTTCACTGGGTGTGTTCAAGTCGGAAACCAGCGCGCAAAGCCAGCTGGCATCGCTCAACAAACAGGGCGTGCACAGCGCCCGCGTGGCACCGCGCTACAGCGCCAGCAAGCAGATGGCTTACCAGTTCCGCGACCTCGACGCCGCCACGCGCGCGCGTCTGGAAAAGATCAAAACGCAGTTCCCTGACCAGGAACTGCGCAACTGCAAATAAGCACCTGACTAAACCTACTGCGCGTCGCACTTTGCAGCCTGCGATGCTCGCTGTGCTCCAGCACAGCTGCGCTTCTTAGCCAAAAATCGCTGCCGCTCGCTACGGTTTTATCAGGTGCTTTGCACCGTCAGGCGCGCCTAGCGTTGGATGACGATAGGCTTGATGCCTGTCGATTCCGGCAAATTCGCCGCCGCGCGGGCCGCCTCGGCGCGGCTGGAGAACGGTCCGCCGTACAGGCGGAACAGGTTACCGGCCTGCACCACGCCCAGGGTACCGAGGGCTGCCGCGTATGGCGCCAGGCGCGAACGTCCCGATTCCGCATTGTCGGCGCGCGAGTAGGCGCCCAGCTGCAAATAGAAGCCGCTGGCCAGCGCCGCCGGCGCCGGCATGGCCACCGTCGCATCGACGGGCAGCATCTGCGTCGACACTTCCGGCTGCACCACGGCGCCCGTTTCCACGGGCGTGTCGATGGAGATGGCCACCACGGACGGCACCGGCTTGGGCGCCGCACGGGCGGCCAGGATGGCGTCGATATCGGCCGGCAGCAGCCGTTCGACGACCACCTGGTGGCTGCCCTTGCCGAGGAAACCCAGCTTCAGCGCCGCCGTGTAGGACACGTCGATCACGCGCGTGGCGTGAAACGGTCCGCGGTCGTTGATGCGCACGATCACCTGTTCGCCGCTGTCGATGCTCGTCACGCGCGCATACGATGGAATCGGCAAGGTGGGATGGGCCGCCGTCATCTTGTACATATCGTAGATTTCACCGGACGAGGTACGCTGGCCATGGAATTTCTTGCCATACCAGGTACCCGTGCCTTTCTGCTTGAACGGTTCGTTATCGGTGATCGGCGTGTAGGTCTTGCCGAAGACGACATACGGGCGGTTCGAGCGCGTGGAATACGGCTCGTTACGCACTTCCGCATCGGGCACGTCGCGCAGGTTGGCCGGCGGATTGTCGCCCGGGCCGTCATCCTTGTAGTAGCCGCCACGCCCGGAGCCGGCCGCCGGCAGCGCAGGCAAGGTGGGATCCTGGCGCACAGGGGACTTGACCTTGCCGCCGGACGGCAGCGGCACGTTATTCGATGCGGGCTTTTGCGGCGTCGTGCCGCAGGCAGCCAGGGTCAGCAAGACCGTCAGGCCCAACCCGCGCATGGCGAAGGTATCGAAAGGCGCGCGCATCAGGTCTGCACCAGCTTGCGGTGGCGCTGAATGCTCATCAGGATACCGGTGGCCACGCCCAGGGTCAGCAGCGCGGTGCCGCCATAGCTGAGGAATGGCAAGGGGACGCCGACCACCGGCACGATGCCGCTGACCATGCCCATGTTGACGAAGGCGTAAGTAAAGAAAATCATAGTGATCGCTCCTGCCAGCAGGCGAGTGAAAAAACTGGGGGCGTTGGCGGCGATCATCAGCCCCCGTCCCACCAGCAGCAAATACATCAGCATCAGGATCAAGTTACCGACCAGGCCGAATTCCTCGGAATATACGGCAAAAATAAAATCGGTCGTGCGTTCCGGAACGAATTCCAGGTGGGCTTGCGTGCCGTGCGTCCAGCCCTTGCCCGTCATGCCGCCGGAACCGATGGCGATGATGGACTGGATAATATGGAAACCCTTGCCCAGCGGGTCCTTGGTCGGGTCGATCAGCATCATCACGCGGTCGCGCTGGTAATCATGCAGGTGCGACCAGGCGATCGGCAGGCAGGAAACGAAGGTGATCAGCAAGCCGGCCAGCACCTTCCACGACAAGCCGGCCAGGAAGATGACGGTAAAGCCGGCCGCCACCACCAGCAGCGCGGTGCCCAGGTCGGGCTGGCGCGCGATCAGATAGACGGGCGCCAGCAACAGCACGGCCGCCATCACGAACGATTTCCAGCGCAGGGCGCCCGCATTATGCTGGAAGAACCAGGCCAGCATCAGTGGCGTGGCGATCTTCAGGAATTCGGACGGCTGGATGTCGATCACGCCGATATGCAGCCAGCGCCGCGCACCGAGCTTGATGGTGCCGAACAGCGCCACGGCCACCAACAAGATCACCGACACCGTATAGGCGGGTACGGCGATGCGCATCATCATCTGCGGCGTGACGTTGGCCGCCACCCACATGACGAAAAAGCACAGCAGGATATTGCGCAAATGGTCTTCGATCTTGCCGGGGATGCCGATGCTGGCCGAATACAGGGTCAGCAGGCTGGTGCTGAGCAGCATCAGGATGATGATCATCAGCGGCGGATCGAACACCGCCAGATAGGGTTTGGCGCGCCGCCACAGCGAGCGCCTCTCGTTAATGGGCATGTGCTTCCTTATTGTCTGGCAGGTGCCGTCGGGGCTGCTTGCTCGTCCGTGATTTCTTCCAAGGTGCGCACTTCGTCGACATCTTCCTTGGGCACCTTGGTGGTGTCCTTTTCCTTGTCGCTCGGGCGCTTGCCCAGCAGGTAGTAGTCGAGTGCCTTGCGCGCGATCGGCGCGGCCACGCCGGCGCCAAAGCCCGCGTTTTCCACCACGATGGCAATCGCAATGCGCGGCTTGTCGGCCGGCGCGAAGGCAGTGAACAGGGCGTTGTCGCGCAGGCGTTCGGCCAGCAGCTTGGCATTGTACTTCTCGTTTTTCTTGATGCCCACCACCTGCGCCGTACCCGTCTTGCCGCCCACCGTGTACTGCACGCCGGTGAAGATGCGCGCGGCCGTGCCGCCCTGCTCGCTAGTCACGCCCACCATGGCGCGCTTGATGATGTCGATGTTTTCCTGCTTGAGCGCGATGCGGTAGCTTTCCTTCGGCACCGTCAGGGTGCGCGCGCGCGTGGCGGCGTCTTCGATGATCTTCACCAGATGCGGTTTCATCACCACGCCGTTATTGGCCAGGTTGGCCGTCGCGTGGGCGATCTGCAGCGGCGTATACGAATTGTAGCCAGAGCCGTTACTCACCGAAATCGTGTCGCCGCCCACCCATTTTTTCTGCTGCGGCGTCTTGAAGCGGTTGCGCTTCCATTCCGTCGATGGCAGCACGCCCGTCTTTTCGTTATTCAGGTCGATGCCCGTCAACTGGCCGAAACCGAACGGCTTCATGAAGTCGTGGATGGCGTCGATGCCCATGTCGCGCCCCAGCTGATAGTAATAGGTGTTGCACGAGACGACGATGGACTTGTGCATGTCCACCGTGCCGTGGCCGCCCACCTTATCGTCGCGGAAGGTATGCCCGCCGAGAATGAAGAAACCGGGATCGGAAATCGACTGGCTCGGCGTACGCTTGCCCAATTCGAGTGCGGCCAGCGCCATGAAGGGCTTGAAGGTCGAGCCAGGCGCGTAGGTGCCGGACAGGGGACGGTTGACCATCGGCCGGTCCAGCGAAGTATTGAGCTCATTCCAGCTTTGCTGGTCGATGCCGTCGACGAAAAGGTTGGGGTCATAACCTGGCTTGGAGACGTAGGCGAGGATGTCGCCCGTGGCCGGGTCGATGGCCACGGCCGCGCCACGCCATTCGCCGAACGCTTCCTCGACCACTTTTTGCAGTTCGATGTCGATCGACAGGATCAGGTTGTTGCCCGGGGTGGCCGCCGTGCGCGACAGGGTGCGCATGGCGCGCCCGCCGGCCGACACTTCCACCTCCTCGTAGCCGGTGGTGCCATGCAGCTGCTTCTCGTAGCTTTTTTCCAGGCCTTCCTTGCCGATATGGTCGGTGCCGTTGTAGTTGGCCGCGTCCTCGCCCTCTTCCAGCGCCTTCGCTTCATTGCGGTTGATGCGGCCGATAAAACCCACCACGTGCGAGGCGATTTCGCCCATCGGATACTGGCGGAACAGGCGCGCCTGCACCTCGACGCCAGGGAAGCGGAAGCGCTGCGCCGTGAAGCGCGCCACTTCCTCGTCCGTCAGGCGCGTGCGCAGCGGCACACTGACGAAATTCTTCGACTCTTCCAGCAGCTTCTTGAAGCGGCGGCGGTCCTTGATGTCGATCTGCACCAGGGTCGACAGCTCGTCGATCACGGAATCGAGACTGGCGCTCAATTTCGATGGCGTGATTTCCAGCGTATAGGCCGAGTAATTGCGCGCCAATACCACGCCGTTGCGGTCGAGGATCAGGCCGCGCGTGGGCACGATGGGCACCACGGCGATGCGGTTGTCCTCGGCCTTGGTGGCGTAATCCTCGTGCTTGATCACCTGCAGCCAGATGAAACGCGCCAGCAGCAGCGAAAAGCAGACGAAGACGAGCCCGCCCAGGATGGTCAGGCGCATGCGGAAAAAATGCAGTTCGCGCTCGGTGTTTTTCAGTTCAGTCATTGCAGGCGCCCGTCAAATCGGCCGGTTGTGGTCACGGTCCACGGCGCGGCGCTGCGGCGCCAGCAGGATCCACGTGACGAAGGGCCACAGGGCCACGGCGACGAAGCTCTCGATGAAATTGAGCCAGCCGGGGAAACGGCCCGAGACGATCAGCCGCGTCAGCAATTGCAGCGCCTGCGTCAGCAGCAGCAGCGGCAGCACGTGCAGCGCCTGCGTCAGGATGGGGAACCACAGCACGCGGCGGTGCATCATGATGGCGAAATACGACAGCAAGGTGTAGGCCAGCGCATTCTCGCCCAGCAGGGTCGAATCGTGCACGTCCATCATCAGACCCATGAAGAACGCCACGCCGATGCCGACCTTGCGCGGCTGGTGGATGCCCCAGAAGACCAACACCAGGGCGACGAAATCGGGCACGCCGACGAACTGCCCCCACGGCAGCAGGTTCAGCAAAAAAGCGCACAGCAGGGAAAAACCGATGAACAGGGGGCTGACCGGCAGCAGGATGTAATGCGGGCGGTTCATCGTGTCGCTTCCTTCGGTGGCACGGCGGCAGGTGTTGGTACAGGTGTTGCGGCAGGCGCCGCCGGTTTCGGCGCAGGGCTCGCAGGCGGTTTCGCGGCCGGCACTGCAGCCGTATTGGCGGCAGGTGGTGTCGCAGCGGCAGCCGCAGGCTCCTTGGCAGGGTCCTTGATCGGCGCCATCTTGCCGGCGATCTTGCGGCCCGTCTTGACTTCTTCGGCGGGCGGACGCGGTGGAATGTCCGGCGACGTCATCAAGATGAGCAGCTGGGTGTTGCGCTCGATGCCGGCCAGCGGCTGGCACACGACGCGGCCGAACGGGCCATGCGCATTGCGCTCGACCAGGGTCACGCGCGCCACGGCCAGGCCGGCCGGGTACAGGCCGTCGAGGCCCGAGGTAATGACGATGTCGCCGATCTGGATGTCGGCGCTGGGGGCCGTGAAGCGCAGTTCCATGGTGCCGGACTTGCCGCGGCCGATGGCCACGCTGCGCACGCCGTTGCGCAACAGCTGCACGGGAATGGCTTGCTCTTCATCGGTCAGCAGGGTCACTTCGGACGTGAACGGGAACACGCGCGTGACTTGCCCCACCACGCCGAGGTTGTCGATCACGGGGCGGCCCAGTTCGACGCCATGCTGGATACCGCGATCGAGCACGATCTTGCGCGTGGCCGAATCGCGCGTGTCATACAGGACTTCGGCCATCATGGTCTTGACGGGAACGCGCTCTCGCGCTTCCATCAATTTGCGCAGGTGGTTGTTTTCAACGATATTGAGCTGCGCCTGCTGCAGGATCTGCGCCGAGGCGATTTGCTCGTGTTTCAGGTCGCGCACCTGTTTTTCCAGGGCGGACAGCGAAGAAAAGTAATTGCCGACGCCAAGCGCCACATCGCGCGGCACCAGGGCCGCCATCTGCACCGGATACAGCACGGTGCCGACGGCCTGGCGCACGGCCGTCAGCGCGTGCATGCGCGAATCGACCAGCAGCAGGGCGATTGAAATGCCGGCGAACACCATCATCTTGACGCGGGCGGAGGCGCCTTGTTTGAAAAGTGGCGGAGGACTGTATTCCATGACTTCCAATAATCAGGCCAGGCGCAGTGCGCCAACGTGCAGGCCCCGGTCAGACGCCGGCGCCAAAACCAAAAAAAGGCCGGAAAATGGTTTCCGGCCCTTCTGTCAGATTATTCGTAGGAGAAGATCGAGCCGAGCTTGTCCATACGTTCCAGTGCCATCCCGGAACCGCGCACCACGCAGGTGAGCGGGTCCTCGGCCACCAGCACCGGCAGGCCGGTTTCCTCCATCAGCAGGCGGTCCAGGTCGCGCAGCAGTGCGCCGCCGCCCGTCAGCATCATGCCTTTTTCGGCGATGTCGGCACCCAGTTCCGGCGGCGTCTGTTCCAGCGCGTTCTTCACGGCCGAGACGATGTTGTTCAGCGGGTCGGTCAGCGCTTCGAGGATCTCGTTGCTGGAGATGGTGAACGAGCGCGGGATGCCTTCGGACAGGTTGCGGCCCTTGACTTCCATTTCCTTCACTTCCGAGCCAGGGAAGGCCGAACCGATGGCCTTCTTGATGGCTTCAGCCGTCTGTTCGCCGATCAGCATGCCGTAGTTGCGGCGGATGTAGTTGACGATGGCTTCATCGAACTTGTCGCCGCCAACGCGCACGGAACCCTTGTAGACCATGCCGCCCAGCGAAATGATGCCCACTTCGGTGGTGCCGCCGCCGATGTCGACCACCATCGAGCCCGTTGCTTCGGACACGGGCAAGCCCGCGCCGATGGCCGCTGCCATCGGTTCTTCGATCAGGTACACCTGCGAGGCGCCGGCACCCAGGGCCGATTCGCGGATGGCGCGGCGTTCGACCTGGGTCGAACCGCACGGCACGCAAATGATGATGCGCGGCGATGGACGGAAGAATTTCGAGTCGTGCACCATGCGGATGAATTGCTTGAGCATCTGTTCGGTGACGGTGAAGTCGGCGATCACGCCATCTTTCATCGGACGAATCGCTTCGATATTGCCCGGCACCTTGCCCAGCATCTGCTTGGCTTCCTTGCCGACTGCCTGAATGGTCTTCTTGCCATTCGGACCGCCTTCCTGGCGGATGGCGACAACGGATGGCTCGTCCAGGACGATACCGAGGCCGCGTACATAAATAAGGGTGTTGGCCGTGCCCAAGTCAATGGCCAGATCGGTGGAGATATACCTGCGTAAAAAACCAAACATGAGTGTCCTGTAGCGCATCGAGCTGCGCAAAAGCTGTTTATGGGGAGTTTCAAAGCGGGCGCTTTCAGGCACCCTGAAAATCCAAAAGGCGATTTTTCCGGGTTTCGCTTGGCGCTTGCGCAATCTTTTCTATGCTGCGGCAGCAGTCCATCAGCGCCGGCAACGCATTAACCCGCCATTCTACCTTATAATTTGAATGCGATTTGCTCAAAAACCATGGAAAAGTGCGACTCTTGCAGCCGCGAGTTACGCGGCATTCCTCGATTTTTGTGAGCAAAATAGCAGTAAATACCCGCGTTTTATCAAAACGCCAACTTAATACTAATGCGCGGCACTCCGCGCCATTCGCCATGTCCCTGACACTCTCCGACGTAAAACGCATCGCCCACCTGGCCCAACTTGAAATGGCCGACGACCAGGCCGTCACGTCTTTGGCCCAATTGAACAAGATTTTTGCACTCGCGGCACAAATGCAAGCCGTCAATACCGATGGCGTGGCGCCCCTGAGCCACCCGCTGGCCGCCCACATGGACAATATCGCCCTGCGCCTGCGCGACGATATCGCCACGGAACAGAACCGCCGCGATGCCTACCAGGCCGTGGCGCCGAAGGTACAGGATGGCCTGTACCTCGTGCCCAAGGTCATCGAGTAAACACGCCGTAGCGCTGTTCCCGCCTTTTTGCCGAATATCAAAATAGAAACGCCATGCATACAAAATCCATCAAACAGCTGTCCACGCTTTTGCAGAACAAGGAAATTTCCGCCGTTGCACTGGCGACGCATTTCCTCGACCGCATCGAAGCGGACACCTCGAACGCCTTCCTGCACGTCGACCGTGCCCTGACCCTGGCGCAAGCTGCCGAGGCCGACGCGCGCATCGCCGCCGGCACGGCCACGCCCTTGACGGGCGTGCCGATCGCGCACAAGGATTTGTTCGTCACGAAAGGCTGGCGCACGACGGCCGGCTCGAAAATGCTGACCGACTACGCCAGCCCGTTTGACGCCACCGTGGTGGAGAAATTCCAGGCGGCCGGCATGGTCACCCTGGGCAAGGTCAATTGCGATGAATTCGCCATGGGCTCCGGCAACGAGAACTCGGCCTTCGGCGCCGTGCAAAACCCGTGGGACAAGACGGCCGTACCGGGCGGCTCGTCCGGCGGCTCGGCCGCCGCCGTGGCGGCTGGCCTGACGCCGGCCGCCACCGGCACCGACACGGGCGGCTCGATCCGCCAGCCAGCCGCGTTTTGCGGCATCACCGGCATCAAGCCGACGTATGGCCGCGTCTCGCGCTTCGGCATGATCGCCTTTGCCTCGTCGCTGGACCAGGGCGGCCCGATGGCCCGCTCGGCCGAAGACTGCGCCCTGCTCTTAAGCGCCATGGCCGGCTTCGACGAACGCGACTCGACCAGCCTGTCGCCGGAACAGGGCGGCGTGGCGGAAGATTTTTCGCGTGAACTGGGCCAGCCGCTGACGGGCTTGCGCATCGGCGTGCCGCGCGAGTACTTCGGCGAAGGCCTGGCCAAGGACGTGGAAGCGGCCGTGCGCGGCGCGCTGGCGCAGTATGAAAAGCTGGGCGCCACCCTGGTCGACATCTCGCTGCCTAACACCGCCCTGTCGATTCCCGCCTATTACATGATCGCGCCGGCCGAAGCGTCGTCGAACCTGTCACGCTACGACGGCGTGCGCTACGGCCACCGCGCTACCGAGTACAAGGACTTGCAGGACATGTACAAGAAGTCGCGCGCGCAGGGCTTCGGACCCGAAGTACAACGCCGCATCATGGTCGGCACCTATGTGCTGTGCCACGGCTACTACGACGCCTACTACCTGAAGGCGCAAAAGATCCGCCGCCTGATCGCGCAGGATTTCGACGCCGTGCTCAATGGCCCGAACGCCGTCTGCGACGTCATCATGGGCCCCGTCGCGCCGACCGTCGCCTGGGACCTGGGCGACAAGACGGACGACCCGGTGGCGAACTACCTGGCCGACATCTACACCCTGTCGACCAGCCTGGCCGGCCTGCCCGGCATGTCGATCCCGTGCGGTTTCGGCGAGGGCGAAAAGAACGCCAAGCGCCCCGTCGGCCTGCAAATCATCGGCAATTACTTTGGCGAAGCCAGGCTGCTCAATATCGCCCACCAGTTCCAGCAAGTGACGGACTGGCATACGCGCAGCCCGGCAGGCATTTAAGAAATAATTCGCGCCGCCCAGGCGGCGCCACCAAAAAATAAGCGAGAACACTATGCAATGGGAAGTCGTCATCGGTCTTGAGAACCACGTTCAGCTCACGACCGAATCCAAAATTTTCAGCGGTTCGCCGATCAAGTACGGCGCCGAAGCCAACACGCAAGCCAGTCCCGTCGACCTGGCGCTGCCAGGCGTGCTGCCGGTCATGAACAAGCAAGCCGTCGACCGCGCCATCCGCTTCGGCCTGGCCGTCGGCGCCACCGTCGCGCCGCACTCGGTCTTCGCGCGCAAAAACTATTTTTATCCCGATTCGCCCAAGGGGTACCAGATCAGCCAATTCGAAGACCCCGTCGTCATCGGTGGCGCCCTGACCTTCGGCTATGAAAAGGATGGCGAATTCGTCACCAAGACGGTCAACCTGACGCGCGCCCACCTGGAAGAAGACGCGGGCAAATCGCTGCACGAAGACTACGCGGGCATGAGCGGCATCGACTTGAACCGCGCCGGCACGCCGTTGCTGGAAATCGTCTCGGAACCGGAAATCCGCAGCGCCGCCGAAGCCGTGGCCTATGCCAAGGCGCTGCACTCGCTGGTCATGTGGCTGGGAGTTTGCGACGGCAACATGCAGGAAGGCTCGTTCCGCTGCGACGTCAACGTTTCCGTACGCCCCGTCGGCCAGAAGGAATTCGGCACGCGCTGCGAAATCAAGAACCTGAACTCCTTCCGCTTCATCGAGGAAGCCGTGCACGTGGAAGTGCGCCGCCAGATCGAACTGATCGAAGAAGGCGGCAAGGTCGTGCAGGCGACGCGTCTGTACGATCCGGACCGCAAGGAAACGCGCGAAATGCGCAGCAAGGAAGACGCGCAGGATTACCGCTACTTCCCGGACCCTGACCTGCCGCCGCTGGTCATCTCGCAAGCGTGGATCGACACGGTCAAGGCCTCGATGCCGGAACTGCCGGCCGCCATGCGCGCCCGCTTCATCAGCGAATACGCGCTGCCGGAATACGACGCGCTGGTGCTGACGCAGTCGAAAGCCATGGCCACCTACTTCGTCGCCGTGGTCGACAAGGCCGGCAAGGAAAACGCCAAGGCCGCCGCCAACTGGCTGATGGGCGACGTGTCGTCGACCCTGAACCGCGAAGGCGTGGACCTGGACGACGCCCCCGTCTCCGCCGCGCAGCTGGCCGCCATGCTCAAGCGCATCGCAGACGGCACAATCTCGAACAAGGCGGCAAAGGAAGTCTTCGCCGGCATGTGGGAAGCGAAGTCAGACGACGAAAATCTGGTCGACACCATCATCGACGCCAAGGGCCTGAAGCAGATCTCGGACTTGGGCGCCCTGGAAACCATCGTCGATGAAGTGCTGGCGGCGAACGCCAAGTCGGTGGAACAGTACCGCGCCGGCAAGGAAGCGGCCATCAACTCGCTGATCGGCCAGGCCATGAAAGCGTCGAAAGGCAAGGCCAATCCAGCCCAGCTGACGGAATTGCTGAAGGCCAAGCTGGCGGGATAATTCTCCTCCGTACGCCCCAAAAAAAAAGACGCTGCGGCGTCTTTTTTTTGCCTGCCCGGCTCATTTCTAAACAAGCTTGTCTATATTTTCCAGCATGCCTGACAAGCGTTTATGCGGCATTGAAAATTAAAGTATACATTTTTGTCTACAACGATTATTCTAGCCTTATTGAATTTCAGGCAAGAGGAAAACAGCATGGCCAAGACGCACGACATCCCGAAACCGACGGCAGCCGAACTCGATCTGCTGCAGGCACTGTGGCCGCTGGGCGCCGCCACGGCCAAGCAGGTGCACGAGGCGATGGCGCTGGCCAAGCCGGCCATCACCTACGGCACCGTGCTGCGCCTGATGCAGATCATGCATGGCAAGGGCTTGCTGATCCGCGACGAAAGCCAGCGTTCGCACGTGTATGCGCCGGCGCAGGCGCAGGACAGCCTGCAGACGAACCTGCTCAAGGAATTGATGCAGAAAGCCTTTGCCGGTTCGGCCAAGGCGCTGGTGCTGGCGGCCCTGCGCACGGGCGTGTCGCGCGCCGAACGCGCAGAGATCGAAAAAATGCTCAAGGACGATCAATCATGAGCGCCTTCGTGCCGGCCCTGGGCTGGACCCTGCTGCACTTCCTGTGGCAAGGCTTGCTGATCGGCTGCGCCACGGCGCTGACGCGGGCCGTCCTGCGCAATGCGCGTCCCGAGGCGCGCTATGCCGTCGGCTGCGGCGCCCTGCTGGCCTGCCTGGCCTGGCCGGCGGCGGGCTTGTATCTGCGCCTGGCCGGCGGCGATGCCACGGGCGTCCTGTTTTCCAGCACCTTGCTGCCGGCCGCCCTGCTGGCGCCCGACAGCTTGCCCGACCTGGACCTGCTGCTGCGCGCCATCGTCGGCGTGTGGGCGCTGTGCGCCGCCATGCTGGCCCTGCGCATGGCGCTGGGCATGCTGTGGATAGCACGCAGCGCCCGCAAAGACGAGGCCACGCACACCCTCTGGCAAACGCGCTTGTCCGGCATGGCGCAAGATGCCGGCGTGACGCGGCCCGTGCGCCTGCGCGTGCTCGACGACATTGCCAGCCCCCTCACGGCCGGCATCTGGCGCCCCATGGTGCTGGTGCCGGCGGCGCTGATCACCGGCATGCCGCCGCACCTGCTCGACGCGCTGCTGGCGCATGAACTGGCGCACATCCGGCGCCACGATTATCTGCTCAACCTGCTGCAAAACGCCATCGAGGCGCTGCTGTTCTTCCACCCTGCTGTCTGGTGGATTTCACGCGGCGTGCGCCTCGAACGCGAACACATTGCAGATGATTTCGCAGCAAGACAACTGGGCGAACCGCGGCGTCTGGCTCTTGCACTCTCGGAACTGGAACGTCTCCAGTTCTCAACCCACCACCTGGCCCAGGCGGCCAACGGAGGAGATCTTATGTCACGTATCACACGACTGCTGCGCCCTGCACCACAAACCCTGAACTGGAAAGCGGCCATACCGCTGCTGGCACTGGCCGGCGCCTGCCTCGGCATCTACGGCCAGGCCGTCGCCGCCGACAGCGCACCCGTGCTGGAGCGCCGCCCCGTCATCGACTTTGGCGTCTGCGGCAAACCGACCTACCCGGCCGCATCGCTGCAGGCGAAGGAAGAGGGCACGGTCAACATGTCCTTCGATGTCGATGCCACCGGCAAGGTCCACGGGTCGAGCGTGGTCAAAAGCAGCGGCCATCCGGCCCTCGACGAGGCGGCGCGCAGCGGCATCGCCAAGTGCACGTTCAAGCCGGCCCTCGCTGGCGGCAAGCCAGTCAGCGCCAGCGTCAAGGTGCAATATGTCTGGAGCCTGAACTAATGCAGTAGCGGCGGCATCGCAGCGACATTGTTGCAGCGATGCCGCCGCCCGCTTGCGGGTATGATCATGGATTCTTCCACGCACCTGTGAATACGCCATGAACAAGATCAAAACCGGCCTGGTCGGCTACGGCTTTGCCGGCTCCACCTTCCACGCGCCCGTGCTGTCCACCATCGACGCCCTGGAACTGGCCGCCGTCGCTTCCAGCAAACCGGAGCTCGTGCACAAGGATTGGCCGCACGCGACCGTGTATGCCGATCCCGCGCAACTGTTTGCCGATCCGTCCATCGAGCTGGTCGTCATCGCCGCGCCCAATGAGGCGCATTTCAGCCTGGTGCAAGCGGCCCTGCAGGCGGGCAAGCACGTGGTGGTCGACAAGCCCTTTACCATTTCCAGCTTTGAAGCACAAAGCCTGATCGCGCTGGCCAAAGAGCACAAGCTGGTGCTCAGCGTGTATCACAACCGGCGCTGGGATGGTGACTTCCTGACCCTCAAAACGCTGCTGGCGCAGGGTACCCTGGGGCGCATCGCCAGTGTCGAGTCGCATTTCGACCGCTTCCGTCCCGAGATCCGCCAGCGCTGGCGCGAGTCCGGCGCGCCGGGCGGCGGCTTGCTGTACGACCTGGGTCCGCACATGCTGGACCAGGCCATGCAGCTGTTCGGTCAGCCGGAAAAACTGTACGCCGATATCGCCCTGCAGCGCGACGGCGCGCAGGCTATAGATTATATGCACCTTGTGCTGTACTACGACCGGCTGCGCGTGGTGCTGCAAGCGGGTTGCCTGGTGAAGGCGCCGACGGCGCGCTTCGCCGTGCATGGCGACAAAGGCAGTTTCGTGAAATTTGGCCTCGACCCGCAGGAAGACGCCCTGAAGGCAGGCGGCAGGCCGGGCCAGCCCGGCTGGGGCGTGGATCCCGTGCGCGGCGCCCTGCACCTGGGCACGCAGCCGGACGGCCATTTCGAACACCTCGAGATGCAAGCGGGCCGCTACCAGGACTTTTACCAGGGCATGGCCGACGCCATCCGCCACGGCGCACCGGCGCCCGTGGCAGCCGAAGATGCGGCGGCGACGATACGCCTGATCGAACTGGCGCTGCAAAGCGCCACCGAAGGGCGCGTACTCAAGGTCAGTTGATGACGAAGGCCAGCACCACGGCGCCCAGCGCCAGCAGGGCCAGGCCGCAAATGAACAGCAGTTCGCCCCACCATTCGTAGCGCAAGCGCGACTGGCCGGGGCGCAGCGACATGAACGAAAGCACGGCGCTGACGAGAAAGACGATGGCATCGACGGCCAGCAGCTTGTCGATCGCCACGCGCACCTCGCCGCGCGGTGCCAGGTGGCCGATCGACAGCACCGTCATGCATACGCCGACCATCGTCGCCGACGTGGGCAGGATATGGGCAGACAAACCGCGCGCCGGCACGCCCCGCTCGGGCGCCGCCTTGCCGTCGCCCGGCATCAAGGCCGGCCCTGGTTCGTTCCCGCCGGCCAGACCAGCTCCACGCGCGCCGAGCTGCCCGCCTTGACCTGCACCTTGCGTTCCAAGGTCTTGCCGGCCAGGGTGGCGCGCAAGCGGTAGCTGCCCGGCGGCAATTTCGCCAGCAGGAACGGTCCGCTGGCCGTCGTTTCCAGCACCGACAGCCCCTTGGCATCGCTGATCTGCAGCTTCACGTCGGAGGCAAATTCCGCCTTGCCTGCCGCCTGCACGGAAAACACCAGGCTCAGGGGCCAATGCCGGCTGGCGCTCTTGATGGCCGTCGACTCGTCGAGGCCGATGCCGCCGCTCAGGTACTCCACCGCCCCGCTCTTCTGCACGGGCGGCAGTGCGTTATCCGTTTGCGCCTGCGCCGCACTTCCCAGCAACAGCCCGGCGGCCAGCATTGCCGCCGCCAAACCCAGGGTACCGCGTCTGTTTGATGCCATCTCACTCTCCTCGTGTCGGTTGAATCAAGATAGGAAGCGCAGCTTAGGCAGGACTTAGGAAACCATCAACGCCGGCGCATGGCCTCGGCGATCTTCTGGTCCGTCTTGAACTGGCTCAGCGCATATACGGCCCAGATCGTCGCTGGCAGCCAGCCGATCAAGGTGATTTGCAGGATCAGGCAAATGATGCCGGCGATCGGACGGCCGATCGTGAAAAAGGTCAGCCACGGGAATATCAGGGCAATCAGCAAGCGCATCGTTCGTTCCTTCAGTATTCCCCTGCGCCGCGGGGACCGGGCCGGCATGCGGCGGTAAAATCCATTGACCTGATTATAACGATACCTGCGCCTCACGCGGAGCGGGTGCCAGTTGTTTTTCCATCCACGCCAGGATGGCGGCGAAGATCTCCTCGCGGTTCAGTTCATTGAAATTCTCGTGATAATTGGCCGGATAGTAGTGATAGTCGAGCAAGCCATCGGGCACGCTGCGCAGCATGCTCTCCGTGGCGCGGCTGTCGGCCAGCTTGTCGTCACCGGCCACCACGGCAAACAGGGGGAAACGCCAGCCCGACAAGCCACCCGCCAATTCCTTTTGCGCCGACGTCAAGGCATGGGCGAAGCGCACCGAGGCGGCACTGGCGCGGATGCCGTCGCGCTCATCCTGGAAATGGCGCGCGGTGATGGTCTGGTCGTGCGTGAGCAGCATGGTCAGATTCCCCAGCGGTACCTTCATCGTGGGGAAGCGCTGCGCCAGCCAGCCCGACAGCATTTGCAGCACCTTCGGCACGGGAATCGCATTCACGTAATACGGCGATGAGATGACAAAACCCTTGATGGCCGGGTCGCCCGCAAAGCGCCGCAGCCCCATATGCGTGGCGATCAGGCCTCCCATGGAGTGGCCCATGACGAAAATCGGTACACCCGGATACGCCTGCTTGACCCAGGCGAGGAACAGCTCTTCGTCGTCGAGGAAAGCCTCGAACGATGGGATATCGACCTTGCGCTGGCCATCGTGGCCCACCATGTCGAAGCTGACGGTGGCGATGCCGCGCTGGCGGAAGTACAGCGCCGGCGTGACGTAATCGCCCGCATGCGCCATGCCGCCGTGGATCGCCAGGATCACGGCACGTGGCTGTTGCGGCCCTGGCGGCTGCCAGATGTGGATGGGGCGCTCGACCTGGTCGCTGCACCGCAGGCTGGCCATCTTGTCTTCTGAAAAACGCATCGCTGCTCCTGTCATGCCCTGTCACGCCTTCAGGTGATCGATCAACTGGCGCGCATACAGGGGTAATTCACTGAACTGGCGCACGCAAATCGTCAGATTGCGTACCGACCAGGGATCGGATAATTCCAGGCAGCGCAGCGCCATCGTCTGCTGGCAGCGGCTGGCAGCCGCCAGCGGCACCACGCTGATGCCCACGCCGCTGGCCACCATGCGGCACACGGCATCGAAGCTGCGCAGGCGCACGCGCACCTTCAATGGACGCCCCAGGCGCGCCGCATGCATGCCCAGGTACTGCTGCATCGCGCTGTCGTCGGCCAGCCCGATGAAATCGTGATCCAGCAGCGTGGAAAACGCGACGACACCATCCTGGCCCAACGCGCGGTGGTGCACGCCGTCGGCCGCCGCGATGACCACCAGGCGGTCGGGGCGAAACAAAAACGTCTGCAAGCCGCGCATATCGACCGAGTCGGACACGATGCCCATGTCGGCCAGCCCTTCCGAGACAGCCTTGACGATATCGTAACTGAGGCGCTCTTCCAGGTCGATGGTCAGATTCGGATGGCGGTCGAGAAAAGCGCCCAGCGCCTCGGGCAGGAATTCGCTGAGCGCCGCCGTATTGCACAGCAGCCGTAACTGCCCTTTCAAGCCGCGCGCAAACTCACCAAGCTCGCCCCGCATTTTCTCCATTTGCAGTAAAACGAGGCGCGCGTGATGCAGCAAGGTCTGGCCCACGGGGGTCGGCTCCACGCCGCGCCGCCCGCGCAGCAGCAAGGGCATGCCCAGCATCTCTTCCATGCCGCGCACGCGCGCACTGCTTGAGGCCAGCGCCAGG
The DNA here is from genome assembly GCF_030397735.1 of Janthinobacterium sp. SUN120. Lineage (NCBI taxonomy): Bacteria > Pseudomonadati > Pseudomonadota > Betaproteobacteria > Burkholderiales > Oxalobacteraceae > Janthinobacterium > Janthinobacterium sp. SUN120. The sequence goes on from NZ_JAPUBW010000007.1 coordinate 250,122, forward strand.
TGACTGCGCGCGGCGCCCGCCGTCAGGCTGCCCGCCTCCACCACGTTGACAAACAGCTGCAAATCGACCAGATCAAAGCGCATGGCGGCTCTCCTTTTCGCCATCTTATCAGCCTTCGTATTTTACAGAGGCTGACTCAAAATAATCCACCTTGGCGAAATCCGCAAGCGCGCGCAGAATCCACGCAAAATCACTGTGGGATGAAAAAGATGGAGACGTCATTTCTGCTGGCTGTTGGCGCCAGCTTCCTCGTCGCTGGCTTCGTCAAGGGCGTAGTCGGCCTGGGGCTGCCGACGGTGGCCATGGGCACGCTCAGCCTCGTCATGCCGCCCGTGCAGGCGGCCGCCCTGCTGATCGTGCCCTCGATGGTGACGAACGTATGGCAGTTGGCCGCAGGCCCGGGCCTGCGTGCGCTGCTGCGGCGCCTGTGGCCCCTGCTGGCCAGCGTCATGGCGGGCACCCTGGCGGGCGGCGCCCTGCTGCCGGCCGACAGCGGGGCCTGGGCCATCGTCGCGCTGGGCGTGGCGCTGATGCTGTATGCGCTGGCGGGCCTGTTCTCGCTGCAGCTGCGCGTGCCGACGCGGCACGAAGCGTGGCTGGGGCCCGTGGCAGGCGCGGTAACGGGACTGGTGACGGCCGCCACGGGTGTCTTCGTCATCCCCGCCGTGCCGTATCTGCAGGGACTGGGGCTGGCGCGCGATGCGCTGGTGCAGGCGCTGGGCCTGGCGTTTACGGCGTCGACCGTGGCGCTGGCGGCCAGCCTAGCCCTTCACGGCGACTTCAGTCTCGGTGCGGCCGGCGCGTCGGCGTATGCGCTGCTGCCGGCGCTGGCCGGCATGCTGGCCGGTCAATGGCTGCGCGGGCGCATCGCGCAGCCAGTATTCAAGCGATGCTTTTTTATCGGCCTGTTCGCCCTGGGTTTGCATGCGGCGCTCAAACCATGGCTGGCGTGATGATGCAGATAGACTGGCAAGGGGACAGCGCGCTGTGCGCGTGGATCGACGGCCAGCAGGTGGCCATGCTCGACATCAGCAAGTGCGCGAACGAAGTGACGGTGAACATGCTGTTCGTGAAACCGCCGTTCCGCCGGCGCGGCATCGGCGGCGCACTGCTGCGGCGGTTATTGCAATGCCATCCGCAGGCCAGCGCCGCCTGCAGCGACCCGCGGCTGCGGGCGCTGCTGGACAAGACTACTTAAATCCCATACTTGGTGCGGTATGCCGAAACAGCCTCTTTATGTTTCAACAGTTCCGGATCGGCGCCCGCGCCATTCAGGTAGCCGAACAGGTCGTCCAGGTTGCCGATCGAGATGACGGGAATGCCGTACTGTTTCGACACTTCCTGCACCGCCGAACTTGGCGACAGCTGGCCGTCCGGACCCGAACGCTCCATGCGGTCCAGGGCGATCAGCACGGCGCATGGCTCGGCGCCGGCGGCACGGATCATGTCGACCGATTCGCGCACCGAGGTGCCGGCCGAGATCACATCGTCAATGATGACAACTTTGCCATGCAACTTGGCGCCGACGATGGTGCCGCCTTCGCCATGGTCCTTGGCTTCCTTGCGGTTGAAGGCGAACGAGGTGTTGCGGCCCTTGCCGGCCAGCGCCACGGTGGTGGCCGACGCCAGGGTGATGCCCTTGTAGGCGGGGCCGAACAGCATGTCGAATTCGACGCCCGAGTCGAGCAGGGTCTGCGCGTAGAACTGCGCCAGCTCGGCCAGGGTGGCGCCGTCATGGAACAGGCCCGCATTGAAGAAGTACGGCGACTGGCGTCCGGCCTTGGTGGTGAACTCGCCGAACCGCAAGACTCCCTTGGATACTGAAAACGCGATAAACTGCTGGCGTAAATTATTCACATTAGCCTCATTTTTTAAAAGTGCCTGTATTTTAATCCGCGCGCACCGGCGAGACAATCGCCATGCCGCGCCCGCCGGCCCCGTCCAGCGCCCTTTTCACTCTCGACCTATGCCAAAAATTATCTCCGCCAACCTGAATGGCATCCGTTCCGCCGCCAAAAAAGGCTTTTTCAACTGGATGGGCACGCAAACGGCCGATTTCATCTGCGTGCAGGAATTGAAGGCGCAGCTGCCCGACATGACGCCGGAATTCCTCAATCCGCACGGCTACCATGGCCATTTCCACTACGCCGAGAAAAAAGGCTATTCCGGCACGGGCGTATACAGCAAGGTGGAACCGGACGCCGTGCATATCGGCTTCGGCAGCCCCGAATTCGATGCCGAAGGCCGCTATGTGCGCTGTGATTTTGGCAACCTGTCCGTCATTTCCGTGTACTGCCCGTCCGGTTCGTCCGGCCCGGAGCGCCAGGAAGCCAAGTTCCGCTTCATGGAACTGTTCCTGCCGCACCTGCTGGAATTGAAGGCGCTGGGCCGCGAAGTCGTCATCTGCGGCGACTGGAACATCGCCCACCACGAAATCGACCTGAAAAACTGGAAGGGCAACAAGAAGAATTCCGGCTTCCTGCCGGAAGAACGCGCGTGGCTGACGCGCGTCTTCGACGAAGTGGGCTTCGTCGACGTGCACCGCGGCCTGGACAAGCGCGAAGACCAGTACACGTGGTGGAGCAACCGCGGACAAGCCTACGCGAAGAACGTGGGCTGGCGCATCGACTACCACGTCGCAACGCCCGGCATCGCGGCGCAGGCGCACACGGTCAGCGTCTACAAGGACGAGCGTTTTTCCGACCACGCGCCCTTGATCATCGATTACACGCTCAAGGTTTAAGCCCCCAGCCTGCGCCGGCTTTCAAAGCGGCGCGGCGCGCCGCTCAACGGGTCCGTGAAATCGATGGCGCGCGCCAGCAGCTGCAAGGGCTGCGACATGTCGTCTTCCTTGCACGGCAGGGCGACCGGGTAAAACGCATCGTTGACGATGGGGATGCCCAGCGACGCCAGGTGCACGCGCAGCTGGTGCTTGCGGCCCGTGTGCGGATGCAGCCGGTACAGGTTCAAATCGCCGCGCCGCTCGATCACGTCGATGACGGTTTCCGAGTTCGGCTCGCCCGCTTCCTCGCGCATGAGGAAAAACTGCTCGCCCTCGACCATGCGGCTGCGGTAGGTAAATGGAAAATCGCGGCCGTCGAGGCGCGGCGCCAGCGCCTCGTACGTCTTGCGCACTTCGCGGCGCTGGAACAGCGATTGATAGGCGCCGCGACTGGCCACCTGGCGCGAAAAAATCACCACGCCAGCCGTCTCGCGGTCGAGGCGGTGGATCGGCGTCAGGTCGGCGCAGTCCAGGGTTTTCTTCAGGCGCGTCAGCAGGGTCTCCTGCACGAAGCGTCCGGCCGGCGTCATGGGCAGGAAGTGCGGCTTGTCGACCACCACCAGGTGTTCATCCTGGAACAGGATCTCTTCCTGGAAGGGGATAGGCGTTTCCCGCTCCAGCTCGCGGTAGTAAAAAATGCGCATGCCGCGCTTGTAGGCGCTGCCAGGGCCCAGCACCGCACCGTCGCCGCTGACCACTTCGCCGCGCGCCATGCGGTCCCGCCATTGCGCGGCGCTGATCTGCGGATAGCGCTCCAGCAGAAACGACAGCATGTCGGGCCACTGCCCTTCCGGCAGCCACAGGTAGCTGGGCGCCACGCCGTCGCGCATGGGCAACGGCGCTGCTGCCGGCTTGTTGCCGGGACTGCGTACAGACATCCTAGCGCTGCGCGATGGCGTTGCTGCGGTACGGCGGCAAGGCGTCCACGCTGACGCCCTTGCTGCGCGCGTACAGGGGCAGCACTTGCGCCATGTGGCTGTTCATCTGCGAGATGCGGTCCTTGCCCGACGGGTGAGTCGAGAGGAATTCCGGCGGCGCGCCCGCGCTCACGGCAGCCATCTTCTGCCACAGCACCACACCGGCGCGCGGATCGAAACCGGCGCGCGCGGCCAGGTCCATGCCGATCAGGTCCGCTTCGCGCTCATCGTCGCGCGAGAACTTCAGCATCACGCCCTTGGCCGCCATGTTCGTGGCGGTGCTGGTCAGATTCGGGTCGACGCCGAGCCAGGCTGACAGGCCGGCGCCCACCAGCTTCGAGCCGACGGCGGCCAGGTTGCCCTTGCCGGCCTGCGCTTGCGAGTGTTCGCGCAAGGCGTGCGAAATTTCATGGCCCATGACGACGGCCACTTCATCGTCGGTCAGGTTCAGTTTGGTGATGATCCCGCTGTAAAAAGCGATTTGCCCGCCCGGCATGCAAAAGGCGTTGACCTCGTCCGAGTTGAGCAGGTTGATCTGCCAGTTCCAGTTGGCCGCCGCATCGTTCCAGCGCGTGGCAAACGGAATGATGCGCTGGGCGATGGCGCGCAGGCGTTTCACTTGCGGATCGCTGTCCGGCACCAGCGCATTTTTTTCCTTCGCTTCGTTGACCAGCTGCGTATATTGCTGCTTCGATTCCGCATTGAAATCGGTGCCGCCGGCAAAGATGCGCGACGTCGACAAGGGACGCACCTTGATGCCATCCTGTACCGTCGCCTGCTGGGCGTGGACGGACAGGGGCGCCAGCGCCGTGACCGCGCACAGGCTGGCCAGGACGGTGTAACGTTTAAGGGATATTGGTGCCATTGGCAGACCTCCATGGAGCGATTTTAGGCAGCATCGTCATGGCCGGGAAGGCCAGGAAGAAGCACACGATGAAAAACGAGAACCAGCCCAGCTCGGCGACCAGAAAGCCCACCGAGGCATTGATCAGGGTGCGCGGCACGGCGCTCAGGCTGGAAAACAGCGCATATTGCGTGGCCGTGTAGCGCGGGTCCGTGGTGCGCGACAGGAACGCGACAAAGGCGGCCGCACCCAGGCCCAGGCTGGCGAAAGCTTCAAAACCGATCACGGCGCTCAATAGCATGGTGTTCGGCCCCACCTGCGCCAGCCAGGCGAATCCCAGAATCGCGACCGCCTGCAGCGCGCCGAAGACCCACAGGCCCCGGTTGATGCCCAGCTTGAGCATCCACACGCCGCCCACCACGCCGCCGGCCAGACTGGCCCAGAATCCCGTGGTGTTGGCGGCCAGGCCGATCTGCGTCATGGAAAAGCCCAGGTCCAGGTAAAACTTCGTCGCCAGCGCCGTGGCCATGCTGTCGCCGATTTTATAGAGTAATACGAAAGCGAGAATCCACATTGCGTTACGCCAACCATCGCGCGCGATGAATTCCTGGAATGGCAAGATGATCGCTTCGCGCATGGTCTTCGGCGGCGAGCCATACACGGTCGGCTCCCTGATCAACAAGGTGCACACGAGGCCAGGCAGCATGAAGGCGGCCGTGATCCAGAACACGGGCTGCCACGGCATGCGGTCGGCCAGGATCAGCGACAGCGCGCCCGGCACCATGCCCGCCACCTTGTACGCGTTGACGATGACGGCGGCGCCCAGCCCCTGCTCGTTATCGCTGAGAATTTCGCGCCGGTAGGCGTCGATGACGATATCCTGGCTGGCAGACAGAAAGGCCACGCCGCCGGCAGCAGCCGCGATCAGGCCGATCTGCGTGAGCGGATCGAGCATGCCCATGCCGCCGATGGAAAAGAACAGCGCCACCTGCGTGGCCGCCATCCAGCCGCGCCGGCGTCCCAGCCCCAGGATGCGGTAGCGGTCCATCAGGGGCGCCCACAGGAATTTCCAGATATACGGGAACTGCACCAGGGCGAACAGCCCCAGCGCCTTCACGTTCAATCCCGACTTGGCCAGCCATGCCTGCAACAGGTACAGCAGGATGAACAGGGGCAGGCCGGAACTGAAGCCCAGCACCAGCACGGCCAGCATGCGGCCATTGGCATAGGAACGCCAGCCTGGCGCCGGGCTTGTGCTCATCAATGCACCGCTTTTTTACGCAGGCGGAAGACGGCCAGGTCGCCGCGCAGGTTCGGCAGCACGGAAACCATCTTGCCTTCGGCCAGGGCCACGCATTCGATCACTTCCAGGCCGCATTCCTCGGCCAGTTCGCGGAAGTCGTTGATGGTTGCGCAGCGCACGTTGGGCGTGTCGTACCACTGGTAGGGCAGCGATTTCGACACGGGCATGCGCCCTTTCAGCAATGCCACGCGGTGCGGCCAGTAGGCGAAGTTGGGAAACGAGACGATGGCTTCGGCGCCCACGCGCACGATGTCGCGCAGCAGCGGCTCGACCTGCTTCATCATCTGCAGGGACGACAGGCACAGCACCGTATCGAAGCTGTTGTCGCCAAAGACGGCCAGGCCCTTTTCCATGTCCTGCTGGATCACATTGACGCCGCGCAAAGTACTCGCCAATACCTTGTCGTCGGCGATCTCGATGCCGTAACCGCTGCACTCCTTGTCGCTTTGCAGGTACTGCAGCATCACGCCGTCGCCGCAGCCCACGTCCAGCACATGTGCGTTGTCCGGCACCCAGTGGGCGATGAAGGCCAGGTCGGGGCGCAGCGCGCTCAATTCGTCAAAAGTCATGCGGTCTCCTTGGCGCCCTGGCGGACGGCGGTGTGCTGTGCAGGAGCGGGCAAGCCCGCCCCGATGTCGTTCCATACCTGGCCATAGTAGGCGCGCACCATGTTCATGTAGCGCGCATCTTCCAGCAGGAAGGCGTCGTGGCCGTGCGGCGCGTCGATTTCCGCATACGTGACCTGGCGGCGGTTGCAGACGAGCGCTTCGACGATTTCGCGGCTGCGCTCGGGCGAGAAGCGCCAGTCGGTGGAAAACGAGGCGAGGAAGAACTTGGCCTTGGTGCCCGACAGGGCCTTGGCCAGGTCGCCGCCGTGTGCGCGCGCCGGGTCGAAATAATCGAGCGCCTTGGTGATCAACAGATACGTGTTGGCGTCGAAGTATTCGGAGAATTTGTCGCCCTGGTAGCGCAAATACGATTCGATCTCGAAGTCGATGCCGAAGCCGAACTTGTAATCGCCCGTCTGCGCCGCATCGCGCAGCTTGCGGCCGAATTTTTCGGCCATGTCGTCATTCGACAGATAGGTGATATGGCCCACCATGCGCGCCACGCGCAAGCCGTTCTTCGGCACCACGCCGTGGGCATAGAAGTCGCCGCCATGGTAATCGGGGTCGGACAGGATGGCCTGGCGCGCCACATCGTTGAAAGCGATATTTTGCGCCGACAGCTTGGCCGTCGAGGCGATCACCACGCAGTGGCGCAGGCGCTCGGGGAACATGATGCTCCACGCCAACGCCTGCATGCCGCCCAGCGAACCGCCCATCACGGCGGCAAACTGCGTGATGCCCAGTTCATCGGCCAGGCGCGCCTGTGCGCTGACCCAGTCTTCCACCGTGACGACGGGGAAGGAGGCGCCGTACGGCTTGCCGGTGGCGGGATTGGTGTGCATGGGGCCCGTCGAACCGAAGCAGGAACCCAGGTTGTTGACGCCGATGACGAAGAATTTGTTGGTGTCGAGCGGCTTGCCCGGTCCCACCATATTGTCCCACCAGCCCGTGCTTTTCGGCTCGTCCGCGTAGACGCCGGCCACGTGGTGCGAGGCGTTCAGGGCGTGGCAGACCAGCACCGCGTTCGATTTGTCGGCGTTCAGGGTGCCGTAGGTTTCATACATCAACATATAGTCTTGCAGCGATGCTCCGCTTTGCAGCTGCAAGGGTTGCGCAAAATACATGGTTTGCGGCGAAACAATTCCAATGGATGACATGTGTGTCGGTTTATAAAAGGGGGGCGGCCCCACGGGCCATGGTCGATGCAGCACCGCGATGATAGGTGCTGCAACTTTAGCATCAGGGCACCTCTTGCCGCGCGCGAGGTGTCCTGATGCTGATAAGGTGACAGTTTACATGAGCTGCAGTTGCTGGACAGCTTCCGCGATCACATTTGGTTCCATGGAACGCATAATTTTGCGCATTTGTGGCGCAATCAGGCCAAGATCGCTGTTGAGTATCTCTTGCTTGACCGCCAACAGCTGGGCCGGATGCATGGAAAACTCGCGCAGCCCCATGCCCAGCAGCAAGCGCGTGAGCTTCACGTCGCCCGCCATCTCGCCACAGACTGCCACGTCGATGCCCGCCTTGTGGCCAGCGGCGATCGTCATGGAGATCAGTTGCAGCACGGCCGGATGCAGCGGATTGTACAAATGCGCCACTTCATAGTCGACGCGGTCGATGGCCAAGGTGTACTGGATCAGGTCATTCGTGCCGATCGACAGGAAGTCCATGCGCTTGACGAACATGGGCAGGGCCAGCGCGGCGGCGGGAATCTCGATCATGGCGCCCACTTCGACCTCGTCGTCGAACTTGACGCCGTCCTCGCGCAGGCTGGCCTTCGCTTGCGCGATCATGGCCAGCGACTGGTCGATCTCGAACGCATGCGCCAGCATGGGAATCAGGATGCGCACCTTGCCGAAGGCGGAGGCGCGCAAAATGGCGCGCAGCTGCGTCAGGAACAGCTGCGGCTCGGCCAGGCAGTAGCGGATGGCGCGCAAGCCCAGGGCGGGATTCAAGGCCGTATGGTCGGACTGGTCGAGCGGCTTGTCGGCGCCGATGTCGAGCGTGCGGATGGTCACCACGCGCCCCTTCATCGATTGCACCGTGTTGCGGTAAGCCTCGAACTGCTCGTCCTCGGTGGGAATCTTGTGCGCGCGGCCCATGAACAGGAATTCGGAGCGGAACAGGCCCACGCCGCTGGCGCCCGATTCCAGCGCGAACGGGCAATCCTCGGGCAGTTCGATATTCGCCAGCAGGGTAATCGGGGTGCCGCACCTGGTGACGGCCGGCGTCTTTTTCAGCTTGCCCAGCTTCTTGCGCGCGCGCTGCATGGCCACCTGGCGCTCGCGGTACTGTTCCAGCACCAGGGGACTGGGGTTGGCGATCACCACGCCCGCGTCGCCGTCGATGATCAGCCAGTCGTCCTGCTCGATCAGCATCGACGCCTGCGACATGCCGACGGCGGCCGGGATATCCAGGCTGCGCGCGACGATGGCCGTGTGCGAGTTCTGGCCGCCCACGTCGGTGATGAAGCCGATGAAGGAGCGGTCGCGGAACTGCAGCATGTCGGCCGGCGAGATATCGTGGGCGACGACGATCATCTGCGCCAGCAATTCATCGTCGGCGGGCGCTTTCGGCAGCAGCTGTTCCGTGCCCAGCAAGACCTTCAGCACGCGTTCGGCCACTTGCTGGATGTCGGCCTTGCGTTCGCGCAAATACGGGTCTTCGATTTCGTCGAACTGCGCCGATAATTCATCAATCTGCGTCAACAGCGCCCATTCGGCGTTGTAGTGGCGCGAACGGATGATGTCGAGCGGCGCTTCGGCGATCATCGGGTCCGACAGGATCAGCGCATGCACGTCGATGAACGCGCCCAGTTCCGTGGGGGCGTCCTTCGGCAGCTCGTTCCACAGGGTTTGCAGCTCCTTGTGGACGGCGGCGATGGCGTTTTGCAAACGCTGGACTTCCGCTTCGATCTGTTCCTGGGCGACCAGGTAGTGTTTGACGTCAAGGGCGGCCGGCGCCAGCAGATGCGCGCGGCCAATGGCGATGCCGCGGGAGACCGGGATGCCGTGGAGCGTGAAAGATGCCATGGGGTGACCTGTCGGAATGCGGCTGCGGCTGCGTTCGGCGGGCATTACTCGCCTTCGCCAAACCTGTCATTAATCAGGGCGGTGAGCGCATCGACACATGCCTGCTCATCATCGCCCTCGGCTTCCAGGGTCACTTTCGCGCCCTTGCCGGCGGCCAGCATCATCACGCCCATGATGGACTTGGCGTTGATGCGGCGCGCGTTGCGGGTCAGCCAGACGTCGCTCTTGAACTTGGCGGCGAGCTGGGTAAATTTGGCGGAGGCGCGTGCGTGCAATCCCAGCTTGTTGATGATTTCGAGTTCTCTTTGAATCATTTTTGTATGGTCTCTATCCCTGAATGCACTACGCTGATGACAATCTTGGCCTATAAAAACCGCCGCCTTCAGGGCGGCGGCCATGCACTTCCTTATTCTCCCACGCGGATGCGGTTATCGACGCGCACGGCGCCGCTCTGCGCACCGGCCAGCGCCATCTCCACCACCACGTCGAGCGTGTCGCGGCGATACGTGATGGCGCGCAGCAGCATCGGCAGGCTGATGCCGGCGATGACTTCCACCCGCCCCGCATCGGCCAGCTTATTGCAGCAGTTCGACGGCGTGCCGCCCTTCACGTCGGTAATCACCAGCACGCCGGAGCCGTCGTCGAGACGGCAGATGGCGTCCGACGCCAGCTTTTGCACTTCCGCCAGGTCCTGGTCGGCGACGACGTCGATGGCTTCAAACCGTTCCGTTGGCCCCCGAAACACATGCGCGCAGGCGGCGATGAAAGCCTGTCCCAGCGGTGCATGTGTCATGAGCAAAATCCCTACCATAGTCATTTCACCTTCTAGCGCTGCTGCGCTTGCGCAACGCCATGCTCGACGGCGTCGACAAACATGGCCGCCACGTCAAAGCCCGTCTGCTGCATGATTTCCTGGAAGCAAGTCGGGCTGGTGACATTGACTTCCGTCAGATAGTCGCCGATCACGTCCAATCCTACCAGCATCAGGCCACGCGCGGCCAGGATCGGGCCCAGCTTTTCCGCGATTTCCAGGTCGCGCGCCGTCAATGGCTGCGCCACGCCCGTGCCGCCGGCGGCCAGGTTGCCCCGGACTTCGCCCGCCTGCGGGATGCGCGCCAGCGAAAACGGCACCGGCTTGCCGCCGATGACCAGGATGCGCTTGTCGCCCTTGACGATGTCGGGAATAAACCGCTGCGCCATGATGGTCTGTGCGCCGTTCTCGCTCAGGGTCTCGATGATGGCGCCCAGGTTCAGGCCATCGGCCTTGACGCGGAAGATGCCCGTGCCACCCATACCGTCGAGCGGCTTGAAGATGACGTCCTGGTGCTTGGCGTGGAAGGCGCGCAGGCGCGCTTCGTTCGACGTCACCAGGGTCGGCGAAGTGAATTCGGAAAACTGGGCAATGGCCAGCTTTTCATTGTTGTCGCGGATGGCGGACGGCTTGTTGAAGACGTGCGCGCCCTGCTTTTCCGCCAGTTCCAGCAGATACGTGCCGTACACGTACTCCATGTCGAACGGCGGGTCCTTGCGCTCGATGATGGCGTCCAGGGTCGACAGGCGCACTTCTTCGGTGGAAACGACCTTGTACCAGTCGTGTTCGTCGCCCGTCAGCTCGATATGCTGTACCCGTGCCGTGACGATGCCCTCTTCCAGCGCCATGTCCTTCTGTTCGAAGGCGTACACGGCGTGGCCGCGTTTGGCCGCCTCGCGCATCATGGCGAAGGTGGAATCTTTGTAAGTCTTGAAGCCTGCCAGCGGGTCGGCAAGGAATGCAATTTTCATGGTGCGTCCAATCGGGGAGCCTGGATAAGGAATGCTTGATTCTAGCCGAGATCGCCAGGCGCGGTAGTCACCGCGCCCGGCAAGCCACAGGGATGGATCAATACACCTCGGGATTCGGGTCCGTGCGCTCCATTTCCAGCGACGCGGCCAGCAAGGCCAGGCGCGCCACCACGCCATACACATAGAAGCGGTTCGGCGCGGCCGTGCCCGGCTTGGCCTTCAAGTCCGGCACGGCATGCTGCTGGGCAAATGCCAGCGGCACGTACTGCGAGCCGGGCGCGTTCAGGTTCTGGTCCACGCCCTTTTCCGCGTGCACGCGGTAGAAACCGCCCACCACGTAGCGGTCGATCATGTAGACGACCGGCTCGGCCACGGCATCCTTGATGCTTTCAAACGTGGGCACGCCTTCCTGGATGATGACATCGGTGACCACTTTACCGTCCTTGACGATGGACATCTTGTCGCGCTGCTTGCGCGACAGGTCGCGCACTTCGCTGGCGTCGCGCACCGTCATGATGCCGGTGCCATACGTGCCCGCATCGGGCTTGACGATGACAAACGGCTTTTCCTTGATGCCGTATTCCTTGTATTTCTTGCGGATCTTGGCAAGCAGCACGTCGACGCTGGCGGCCAGCGCATCTTCGCCCTCGCCTTCCTGGAAGTTCACATCGCTGCACTTGGCGTGGAAGGGGTTGAGCATCCACGGGTCGACATCGATCATCTTGCCGAATTTCTTCACCACTTCATCGTAGGCCGTGTAGTGGTTGCTCTTGCGGCGCAAGGCCCAGCCCGCATGCAAGGGCGGCAGCAGGCTTTGCTCATGAATATTTTGCAAGATATCGGGAATGCCGTCCGACAAGTCGTTATTCAGCAGAATCGTGCACGGGTCGAAATCCTTCAAGCCCAGGCGGCGGCCATTGTTCAGGCGCACGAGGGGCTCGATGACGAGCATGTTGCCATCTGGCAACGCCAACGGTGTCGGCTGGGTGATGTCGGGCGACCAAGAGCCGAAGCGCACGTGCAGCCCCGTCTGGCGGAAGATCTGCATCAATCGCGCCACGTTTTGCAGGTATTGCGGCGTCGTGTTGTGCAATTCCGGCACGATCAGCAGGTTGCGGGCGTCCGGGCAATACTTGTCGATGGCGGCCATGGCCGCCTGCACGGACAAGGGCAGCATTTCCGTCGCCAGATTGTGGAAACCGCCAGGGAACAGATTGGTATCGACGGGCGCCAGCTTGTAGCCCGCGTTACGCAAGTCTACCGAGCAATAGAAGGGCGGCGTGTGCTCTTGCCACTCCATGCGAAACCAGCGCTCAATGGCCGGCGTCGCGGCCAGAATCTTTTTTTCGAGGTCGAGCAGCGGTCCGGTCAGGGCCGTGACGAGATGGGGAACCATAGTTACATCCTTAAATTATGTGCAGTATTCAAAAAAGCACACAGAACTGCCGACTATATTACCGTGTAAGTACCCCAAATCGGGGCAAAAGCCTTGTTTTAAAGACCTTTTCCATTCCCACAACGAAAAAAGGCACCTCAATGAGGCGCCTTTTCCAGCAGGACATGCCGCGCCGGGGCGCTGGCATGCCAGATAATTGCTATTTAACCATGATACGCTTGCTCGCCGTGGCTGGTGATATCGAGGCCTTCGCGCTCTTCCTCTTCCGGTACGCGCAGGCCGATGACGATGTCGACCAGTTTATAGGCAACGAGGGAAACCAGGGCCGACCAGAGGATAGTGGTGCCGACCGCTTGCGCCTGCACCCACACCTGATGGCCGATCGAGTACGGATCCGCCGACATCTTGTTGGTGACATAGTCGAAGATGCCCTGGCCGCCCAGTTGTGGTGCAGCAAACACACCCGTCAGCAAGGCGCCCAGGATACCGCCCACGCCATGCACGCCGAACACGTCGAGCGAATCGTCGGCGCCGATCAGGCGTTTCAGGCCATTCACGCCCCACAGGCAGACGACACCGGCCAGCAAGCCGATGACCAGGCCGCCCATCGGGCCGACAAAGCCGGCCGCCGGGGTGATCGCCACCAGGCCGGCCACGGCGCCGGACGCGCCACCGAGCATGGAAGGCTTGCCCTTGGAAATCCATTCGCCAAACACCCACGACAGGGTGGCGGCGGCCGTTGCCAGCAAGGTATTGACGAAAGCCAAAGCCGCCACGTCGCCCGCTTCCAGCGAGGAGCCGGCATTGAAACCGAACCAGCCCACCCACAGCAGCGACGCGCCTATCATGGTCATCGTCAGCGAGTGCGGTGCCATCGATTCGCGGCCATAACCGACGCGCTTGCCGATCATGATGGCGCCCACCAGGCCGGCGACAGCGGCGTTGATGTGCACCACGGTGCCGCCGGCGAAGTCCAGCGCGCCTTTTTGCCAGATCCAGCCAGCCTTCAGGGCTTCGCTGGCCGAGGTGGCGGCGTTGGTGATCAGGTCAGGACCAGTCCAGAACCACATCATGTGGGCCGCTGGCAGGTAGGCAAACGTGAACCACAGCACGACGAAGGCCAGCACGGCGGCAAACTTGGCGCGCTCGGCAAAGGCGCCGACGATCAGCGCGCAGGTGATGGCGGCAAACGTGCCCTGGAAAGCGACGAAGACGAACTCGGGAATGACGACGCCCTTGCTGAAAGTGGCGGCGGCGGCAAACGTGCCCTTGGCCGGATCCCAGATGCCGTTCAAGAACAGGCGGTCGAAGCCACCGAAGAAGGCGGTTTTTTCCGTGAAGGCGATCGAGTAACCGTAGATGCACCACAGCACGATGACCAGCGCGAACACCATGAACACTTGCATCAGCACCGACAGCATGTTTTTCGAGCGCACGAGGCCGCCGTAGAACAGGGCCAGGCCGGGGATCGTCATCAAGATCACCAGCAAGGTGCTGATCATCATGAAACTGGTGTCGCCCTTGTTGGCAACGGGCGCGGCGGCTGGCGCGGCAGCGGCCGGGGCCGGAGTGGCGGCAGCCGGTGCTGCTGCGTCAGGCACGGGCGTCACGGCCGGGGCGGCGACGGCCGCGGTCGTGGCCGCCTCCGTCTTGGCGGGCGCATCGGCAAAGCTCGGCGTGGCGACGCCAAACGCACACAGACAGGCTATCCCGGCTAGCAATTTTGTTATATTTTTATGCATCAATATTCCCCTTAGAGCGCTTCGTTGCCGGTTTCACCGGTACGGATGCGGATGACCTGTTCCAGGTTGTAGACGAAAATCTTGCCATCACCGATTTTACCGGTACGCGCGGCGCCTTCGATCGCTTCGATGGCCTGGTCGACAATGGCGTCATCGACGGCCGCTTCAATCTTGGTTTTTGGCAAGAAATCAACGACATACTCGGCGCCACGGTAGAGTTCCGTGTGACCTTTCTGGCGGCCGAAACCCTTGACTTCCGTGACGGTAATGCCTTGCACATTGATAGCCGACAAAGCTTCGCGTACTTCGTCCAGTTTGAACGGTTTAATGATTGCAGTAATCATTTTCATGGCTGTCTCGCTTAAAAGGTTTTCGATACGGTCAGCACGAGACCGGATTTCGCCAGATTCTTGCCATTCGGTGCCAGCGATACGATATTGGCCTTGACGACCGCCAGGGCAACGGTCGCCATGCCGAAGTCCTTGGTCACGCCGATCTTGTAATCGCTGTAGCTGAGGGAATCGTTGTGTTCTACCTTCTGGCGCCCGGCGTGCAGATTCAAGATGTAACCGTCGTGCACCTCGACGTTGGCACCCACGTCGAGGTAGCCGCTGTTCTTGCTGTCGGCCACGCCGAACAGATTGGTGGTCGAATGCGAGTACTTGATGTACGCGGGACCATAGCCCAGTTGGCCATACAGCTCGAAGGTGTTGGCATTGGTGCTCAGTCCATTCGATGGGTAGAAATAGTACAGGCCGCCCACGTCATAGGTAAAATCCTTGCTGATCTCGCCCCGCTTGCCGCCGTAGATATCCCATTCCAGGTTGGTATCGCCGCCGCCGTCCTTGATCCATTTGATGCTCGACAGCCAGGTGCCCACATACAGGCCCGTCGGGTTATGGGTATAGTCGGCACCGCCGCTGATGGCCGGGTTCAGGCGGCTTTGCGAGATGCCGCGGTAACGGTAGTCGCTGGTCAGCGCCACGTTGTAGCTCACCACGTTATCCGGTACGGCTTCGGCCGCAGCAGGCGCCGCCACTGCATCCTGGGCCATGGCGCTACCGCACAAGGCGGTCATGGCCAGCGTCAACGCTGCAGCTAAAGTCATGTTCTTGGACAGATTCTTCATGGCGATTCCCTTTTATTGAACTTTTAAAGCGGTTGAGGTTTAAAATCTTGGCTGGAGATCACAAAGCGTTCATACCTTCTTTAGCAGAATACGTGCCAGCTCTATTGCCACCTTGACAGGTGCATTTCCGTCCATACATACCCTGCACACGGCCAGGAATGCGGCAACGGACTGCTGAAGCACAATGAAGCGCCCAGTTTCGCACCAGATTAACGCCGCTGTGCACCGCAATGGTGCGATGCACAGGCCGCACCATAAAAGGACTGACCATGGACATGAATACCTTCTTTAACGACTTGCAGGGCAAGATCCATCAAGCCATCGAAAACTCGCCGGCCAAGGATATCGAGAAAAATGTGAAATCGATGATGACCCAGGGCTTCGCCCGCCTCGATCTCGTCACGCGCGAGGAATTCGATATCCAGGCGCAAGTGCTGGCCAAGACCCGTGCCAAACTGGATGCACTGGAATTGCGCCTGATCGAACTGGAAACGCGCCTGAACGATCCAAAAGCCTAAGCAGCCGCTGCACGCAGGGCGCCGTAATCGGCGACCTTGCTGGCATACCTCAAGCCTCACACCTTTTCAAGCGCTAGACTGATCCTGCCCGCGTCCGCGCTACAGGGGAGTCTGATGAGCCTGGCCGTCCTGAAAAGCCGCGCCCTGGCCGGCATGGAGGCGCCCGAGGTAAGTGTCGAAGTCCACCTTGCCAATGGCTTGCCTTCGTTTACGATAGTCGGCCTGCCGGATACGGAAGTGAAGGAGTCGCGCGACCGCGTGCGTGCCGCGTTGCAAAACTGCGGCTTCGAGATGCCAGCGCGGCGCATCACGGCCAATCTGGCGCCGGCAGACTTGCCCAAGGAATCGGGCCGCTTCGACTTGCCCATCGCACTGGGCATCCTGGCCGCCTCCGGCCAGTTGCCGGGCGACCAATTACAGCACTATGAATTCGCGGGCGAACTGTCGCTGTCTGGCCAGTTACGTCCCATCCGCGGCGCCCTGGCCATGACCTTTGCCATGCAGCGCAGCCAGTCAGGCACGCCACGCGCCTTCATCCTGCCGCAGGCGAACGCGGACGAGGCGGCTCTCGTCAGCGATGCCTGCATCTATCCCGCCCACAGCCTGCTCGAGGTCTGCGCGCATTTTGCCAGGCACGCCAGCCAGACTGCCCTGCAACGCCACCAGCCCGTGCTGGCAGCGCACGCTTTTCCCTATCCCGACTTTGCCGACGTGCAAGGGCAGCTGCAGGCGCGACGCGCACTGGAAGTGGCGGCAGCGGGCGGTCACAACGTCCTGATGGTGGGACCACCGGGCGCAGGCAAGACCATGCTGGCCAGCCGCTTCCCCGGCGTGCTGCCGCCCATGAGCGATGACGAGGCGCTGGAATCGGCGGCCGTGCATTCGCTGGGCAGCCACTTCAAGGTGGAGCATTGGAAACGGCGGCCCTACCGCGCCCCGCACCAGACGGCGTCCGGCGTAGCCCTGGTGGGCGGCGGCAACGTGCCGCGGCCAGGTGAAATCTCGCTGGCCCACTGCGGCGTGCTGTTTCTTGATGAAATTGCCGAATTCCACCGCCGGGTGCTCGACGTGCTGCGCCAGCCCATGGAATCGGGCGTGATCAGCATTTCACGCGCGGCACGCCAGGCCGAGTTTCCTGCCCGTTTTCAATTGATCGCCGCCATGAATCCCTGCCCGTGCGGCTATCTGGGCCACGCTTCCGGTCGTTGCCGCTGTACGCCAGACACCGTATTGCGCTATCACAATCGTCTGTCGGGCCCCCTGCTCGACCGTATCGACCTGCAGATTGAAGTGGCCGCCATGCCGCCGACGGCGCTGGGGCGACGTGCAGGTGCCGGCGAAAGTACGCAAGCGATCGCCGCGCGGGTAGCGGCAGCCTATGCCTTGCAGTTGGCACGTCAGGGAAAAGCGAACCAGCAGCTGAGCAACACAGAAATCGAACAACATTGTCGCCTGGAACCACATGGCGAACAGTTGTTGCATGGCGCCATGACACGCCTGCACTGGTCGGCGCGCACCTACCACCGGGTGCTGCGCGTGTCGCGCAGCATCGCGGACCTGGCGGGCAGCCCCGCCATCACGCAACCGCATGTTGCCGAAGCGATCCAGTACCGGCGCGTACTGCGCGAGATATAAGGCAAGCTGTGAACCCCGCACGTGCGCGATTGCGCGTGATTGGCAGCGCTGCTACCATCTGTTGATGAAAAAAACATCACTTGCCCTCTTTCTGGCTACGCTCGCGGCCGCCAGCGTCCTGTCTGCCTGCAGTCCGAAATTCGACTGGCGCGACTATCGCAGCCCCGACGCCCAGTTCACGGCCCTGTTTCCGGGCAAACCGGCCGTGCTGACGCGCGAAATCGATCTCGACGGCAAGAAAGTCAGCTTGACCATGACGGCGAGCGAGGTCGATGGCAATACCTTCGCCATCGGCAGCGCCGTGCTCGACAGTGCGGAACAGGCACAAACGGCCCTGCCCGCCATGCAGACAGCCCTGTTGAAAAATATCAATGGTGTCGTGCGCAGCGAGAAATCCGCATCGACGGCCAGCAACACGGCGGCCGGCAGCCATCAACGCAGCGCGCTGAGCGTCGAAGCGACGGGGATGCAGCAGGGCAAGCCCGTCCTGCTGGTCGGCCGTTTTGTGGCGCAGGACAAACACATCTTCCAGATCATCATACTCGGTGAAGAAAGCAAGCTGTCGCGTGACACCATCGACACGTTCATGGACTCGGTGAAACTGGATTGAGACTTAACGATCGCTTAAAACGGATGTTTTCACGGTAAACACGCTCTTGTAAATACGTACGTTGTCCAACAGATGGGCCTATCCGGCTTGCAAATGTGCAATCCGGGCAATCGGACGGCCTGTGCGACATTTCAAGTCGTGATATTGTTTCGACACTAACAACAAGTTTCAGAAAGCGCTTATGTTGATCTCATTCAAATCCAAATCCTCCCCAGAAGTGCTGATGTACCAGGAACATGCCCAGCGCATCCTCGACATCCTGCACAAGAACCCCACGCGCGGCGTCATCACGCCAGCGGAAGCGGGCGATGCCCTGGCCCTGCTGGAAAAAGAAGTCGCGGAAAGCAAACTGCATCCGGAAAATGACATCGAACACGATGCGCATACGCCGGAAACGCTGGAAGACGGCGAAACAGGCGCCCATGCGCGCGCACAAAAAGTGCATTTTTCGCAGCGCGCCTATCCTTTGATGGAAATGCTGCGCTCGGCCAAGGCGGAAGGTGAAAGCATCACCTGGGGCATCTGATCCGATGAACGCTGCAGACGAAAAAAAACCCCGCATCTAGCGGGGTTTTTTTATATAACAAGCCTGACGATAACCTACTTTCACACTGGTTGCAGCACTATCATCGGCGCAAAGTTGTTTCACGGTCCTGTTCGGGATGGGAAGGGGTGGGACCAACTTGCTATGGTCATCAGGCAT
>NZ_JAPUBW010000008.1:0-237599 GCF_030397735.1 Janthinobacterium sp. SUN120
CCTGATGACCATAGCAAGTTGGTCCCACCCCTTCCCATCCCGAACAGGACCGTGAAACAACTTTGCGCCGATGATAGTGCTGCAACCAGTGTGAAAGTAGGTTATCGTCAGGCTTGTTATTCGCAGTAAGAGAAAAACCCGACCAGCAATGGTCGGGTTTTTTTTCGTCTGACGCTTCCTTGCTGTTCCCCCCTTCCGCTTTCCTTCATTCACCACGGGTGCATAAAATACAACATCCTTCGATATTTACATAAGTGCTTATATAAATGCTGTTACTATCGCTACATGAAACAAGAAAGCAGCAGCCACTCCCTGACAACCCACGAGGAAAGCGATGATGGACAGCACCCTGAGCATGGCAACGAAGAAATCCCCCTTGGCGCGCCTGATGGCCTATCCCCTGGTGCAGATCGTGCTTGGGATGGTTCTCACCTTTGCCGCTGTACCGCTGGTGATGGGCCTCGCTTCCCAGCTGGTGGACAAGCCTTACCGCATCCTGTGGCCGCAGTTGCTGGCGGCGGTACTGGTGTGGTTTGGCTACCGCTTCTATGTGAGCCGCATCGAAAAGCGCCAGCCGGCAGAAATGGCGATACCGGGCATGGCGGGGGAACTGGGGCGTGGATTGCTGCTCGGCGCCGGGCTGGTCGCCCTGACCTTCGGTGTGCTGGCTGCGCTGGGCGTGTATCAGTTTAGCGGCGTCAACGCCCTGAGCGTCTTGTTGCTGCTCCCTCTGGCCGAACTGGTGCTGGTTGGCATGGCCGAGGAGATGATGTTTCGCGGCATCCTGTTCGGCGTGACGGCACGTGCGCTGGGCAACAAGGCTGCCATCGTGATCTCATCCCTGGTATTTGCCCTGGCCCATTTGCCCAATGCCGGCTTTTCGCTGCTGGCGATCATCGCGCTTGTCGCGTATGGCGTGCTGCAGGCGGCGCTGTATATGAAGACGCGCCGGCTGTGGGTGTGTATCGGCACGCACGTCGGCTGGAATTATTGCGTCGGCCAGGTATTCTCCTCGACCGTATCGGGCCATGCGGCCACGGATGGTCTGCTGCGCGGCGAACTGGCTGGCAATGCCGTGCTGACCGGCGGCGCCTTCGGCGTGGAAGGTTCGCTGGTGACCGTCTTGCTGATCGGCGCCGTCGCCGCGTACGTGCTGCGCCTGGCTTTTGCCAGCGAAGCACGCACGTCGCGCAACTAGCCCGCTACTCCGGCCTGGAACCTTATTGTCCGGCGACTGCCGGCGTGGCGCCGCTCCTGGCGACCCACTCGATCAGCGCATCGACGGCCGCGCGGCCATTGCCGTTACCCACCAGGTCGCTATTGATCATGGCGACCACCACGCATTGCTGGTTGTTGGCGTCGGGCACGTAGCCGGCGATGGCCACGACATTTTTTAACGTTCCCGTCTTGATGCGGGCCCGCGCGGCGGCCGGGCTGTTCAACAGGCGCTTGCGCATGGTGCCGTCCAGCGCCACGATGGGCAGGCTGGACTGGAACTCGGGCGCCCACGGGCTTTGCTGCATCGCCTGCAAGACGCCGGCCATTTGCGCAGGCGCAATGCGTCCCGTGCGCGACAAGCCGGAACCGTTGTCGACCAGCATGCCCTGGGTGTCGATATGGTGCCGCTGGAACCACTCCTGGATGACTTGCCGCGCCCGGCTGGCCGTATCTTCCGGCGCTGCCATGGCGACGGGGCGGCTGCCCAGCCAGCCATCGCTTTGCAAACTGCCCAGGCTCAGGAACAGGGTGCGGGCGAGGGTGTTATCGGAGGTCTTGTTGATATCGCGCAAGACCTCCGGCAAGGCGCGCGCCACGTGGTCGGCCAGCATGCGCGTGCCGACAGGTTCGGCCGTCGGCGGCAAGCCTGTGCCTGGTGCTTCGCGCACCGTGCCCGTGATCGTGCCCCCGAGGCGTTTCCAGGTGGCACGGAACAAGCTGTCCGCATAATCGTTGCGATCGAGCACATTGATGCTGGTGGCCTTGCTGCAATTCTGCGGGAAGGTGCCATGCAGTATCACCTGCAGCTTGCCGCTTGCATCGCGCCGGTATTCGGGCGGGCGCCAGCCATCTTCCCATTTGGCGCAACTGCCCTTGACCAGTTTCATGTCGCTCGTGATGCTGACATTCTCCAGCGGCGGCTGCATCTGGAAGCTCAATTGCCGTTCCGTCGCACTGATGTTGATATCGATCAGATTGGTGTTCAGCAATAAGGCATCGGGGATGACGTTGTAGCGGAACTCGGCCGACTCGTCGAAGGGCGCGGCGCCGATGTCGGGCCGGGCCGGCTGGAACAACTGGCGGTCGAGAATCAGATCGCCCTTGATTTTGACGATGCCCTGGTTGCGCAGGGTTTGCAGCATGTGCGCCAGCACGTCCGCATTGAAATCCGTATCGGCGCCGCCGCGCAGGATCAAGTCGCCCTTCAGCACGCCATTGATGACGTCGGCACTGGTGCGCAGCTCCGTGCGGCCGCGGAAGATGGGACCGAGCTGCTCCAGGCCCACGGCCGTCGTCACCAGCTTCATGGTGGAAGCGGGCTGCATGCTGCGTTCGGCGCCATGCGACAGCACGGTGGTGTTGCCGCGCAAGACGATGGCGCCCATGGCGTCTTCCGGGATATTCGCGCTGCGCAGCAGCAGGCTGACGGATTCGGGCAATTGCGCGTGGGCGGTCGACAGGCCCAGACCCGCCAACAGCGCAGCCATCAGAACAGGACGTAACATGGTGCTCCTTAGTGGAAAAAGACGTAGGCAACGAAGACGGCCGTGATCACGCCGGCCAGATCGGCGATCAGGCCGGCCGTGATGGCATAGCGCGTCTTGCGGATGCCGACGGAACCGAAATACAGGGCCACGATATAGAAGGTGGTGTCGGCCGAGCCCTGGAAGACGCAGGCCAGGCGGCCGACAAACGAGTCGACGCCGTAGGTATTCATGGCATCGATCATCATGGCTTTCGAGCCGGAACCGCTGAGCGGCTTCATCATGGCCGTCGGCAAGGCGGGCACGAAGTCCGTATTGATGCCCAGGTTGGCGAAGAACCAGTTCATGCCGCTCATCAGGAAATTGAACACGCCCGCGTTGCGGATCACGCTGATGGCCACCAGCATGCCGACCAGATAGGGAATCACGGTGATCGACGTCTGGATGCCGCCCTTCGCCCCTTCGATAAACGCGTCATACACGTTCACCTTCTTGCGCAGGGCGCCGATGATGAAGATGGCGATGACGCTGATCAATACCAGGTTGCTGACGACCTTCGAGACCAGCTCGATTTCCTGTTTCGTCAGATATTGCGTGAAATACCAGATCATGGCGACGATGGCGCTCGTCATGCCGCCCATCCAGCCCAGCACGACCCTGTTGAGCAAGTTGATGCGTTGCTTGATGGACACCGTGATGATGCCGACCATGGTGGCCACATAGGTGGCGATCATGCAGGGGATAAAGATGTCGGACGGGTCGGCCGCGCCGAGGATGGAGCGCTGCGCCATGATGGCCAGCGGAATCAGGGTCAGCCCCGAGGTGTGCAGCACCAGGAACATGATTTGCGCATTCGTCGCCTCTTCCTTGTTCGGGTTCAAGGTTTGCAGGCTTTCCATGGCTTTTAAACCGAACGGCGTGGCCGCGTTGTCCAGGCCCAGCAGGTTGGCCGAGAAATTCATCACCATGTGGCCCGTGGCCGGATGGTCTTTCGGAATTTCCGGGAAGATGCGCGAAAAGAAGGGCGCGATCACTTTCGCCAGCCAGCCGACGATGCCCGCTTTTTCGCCGATGTTCATGATGCCGAGCCACAAGGTCATCACGCCGGCCAGCGGCAGGGCGATATCCATCACGCCCATGCGCGCCGTCTCGAAGGTGCCATCGATGATGCGCTTGAAGATATCGGTATCGCCGAGAAACAGCCACTGCAGCACTGCGGCCAGGAAGCCAACGAGGAAAAAGCCGGACCAGATGTAATTAAGTGCCATATGCGATCAGTTCTGTGTGTCGGGAGTAAAAAATGTCTGCAAACAAAGTATAGGGGCAGCCCGATACGAGTTGATGAAAGAATGCAGCAATCGCATGCCAAAAAGTTATAAGCTGGCAGCCTGTTTTCATTGGCGCCCCGTAGCTTGCCCGCGTAGTGTGGGGGATACCTGTCGCTAATCGCTGTTCGTTACCTTGTCTGCACTGGATCACTGATGATGTTTTTACGCAAAACCGCCTGCGCCGCCGGCCTGGCCCTGTTGACGCTGTTGAACGTACCGGCCCACGCCGCCGATGCTGCGTCCCCCAGCACGGCCCGCGCGAACAAGACCCTGCACTTGTTTTTGAGCACCAGCGAGACGGGCCTGGACCCGGCCGTGGCCTCGGACCTGGCCAGCCTGAACTTGATGGAAAACATTTTTGATCCGCTGCTGCGCTATGACTACCTGGCGCGCCCCGTGCAGCTGCAGGGCAATACGGCGCGCGCCATGCCGACGGTGGAAGATGGCGGGCGCACATACACCTTTCACTTGCAGCCCGGCATCTTCTTCACACCCGATCCCGCTTTCAAGGGCCAGCCGCGCGAAGTGACGGCGCAGGATTATGTCTACAGCCTGACGCGCCTGTATGACCCCAGCCTGAAGTCGCCGTGGCTGTTCTTGCTGGAAGACAAGCTGGTGGGCGATGCCGCCCTGAAAACCAAATTCAGCTACGACACGCCGATCGCCGGCTTGCAGGCGATGGACAAATACACCTTGCGCATCCGCCTGAACGGCGTCGATCCGAACTTCCTGTTTTACCTGGCCATGCCGGCGACAGCCGTGGTGGCGCGCGAAGTGGCCGAAGCGTACCCGGCGGCAGGACAGATCGGCAACCACCCCGTGGGCACGGGGCCGTTCCTCGTGAAGGAGTGGAAGCGCAGCGACAAGATCGTGCTGCAGGCCAACCCGACTTTCCGTGCCACTGTGTTCCATACGGAGGCCAAGGCGCTGGCCGCCTTGCCGGTCGATGCGCGCGCCATCGCCACCGCGCTGGAAGGTCAGCGCTTGCCGCTGGTCGAGCGCATCGAGGTGCGCATCGTTGAGGAATATCAATCGCGCATGCTGGGTTTTTTGAAGGGCGAATTCGATTACCTGGAGCAAGTGCCGGAATCGATGACGGACATGGTGCTGGAAAACGGCGCGCTGAAACCGGCATTGGCCGCCAAGGGCTTGCAGCTGACGCGCTTTCCCGTGCTGCAAACATATTACATGTGGATGAACATGGACGACCCCGTGCTGGGCGGCATGAGCAAGGACAAGCTGGCCCTGCGGCGCGCCATCGCCCTCAGCTACAACGGCCGCGAAGACATCGCGCTGCTGAAAAAAGGACTGGCCTTGTCGGCCCAGTCGCCGCTGCCGCCGAATGTGCTCGGCTACGACAAGCAGTACCGCAGCCCCGTCGGCTACGATCCCGCGCTGGCGCGCGCCTTGCTGGACCGCTTCGGCTACAAGGCGGGCGCCGACGGTTTCCGCACGCAGCCGGACGGCACGCCCTTGCTGCTCACCATGCATACGGAACCGAGTACGGTGGGACGCTTGCGCGACGAATTGTGGCGCCGCAACCTGAACGCCATCGGCGTGCGCGTGGAGTTTAAGAGCGACAAGAAGACGGAAATCATCAAGGCCTCGCGCTTGGGCAAGGTGCAGATGTTCGAGACCAACTGGATCGCCGACTTCCCCGATGGCGATAACTTTATGCAATTGTTGTACGGCGGCAACGTTGGCCGCGCCAACTATGCCCGCTTCAACTTGCCCGATTACAATAAACGCTATGAGGAGGCGCGCCTGCTATCCGATACGCCGCGCCGACGCAGTCTGTACTTCGACCTGTTTCAGCTGATCCACGCTTATACGCCGTGGGTGTTGCTGACGCATCCCATCTCTGCCGACCTGCAACAACCGTGGCTAAAAAACTACAGGCGCCACCCCGTAGAATTCACGTCCTGGCGCTATCTGGACGTGGATAAAACCAGGGCTAGCCCCGCAGGCAAGTGACCATGTCGCTGAAAAGGGCATTCATTCCAAAAAGTTATGGTTAGGAAAGCATTTTTCATTGGCTGGGCCCGGATGCATCGCGCTACTCTGAAAATGAAAACAAATAAAGTCATGCGCAAATGTCATAAAAAAATGTACTGCGAGACAGACAGTTGCGACGTGAAAAAAAACAGCCTGACTTGAGAACTCAAGTTTCGATTGCCCAAATAAAGGAGAGACCCGTGAAATTGAAGAAGCTAGCGCAATTGGTGGCATTGATGGGGGTGGTGGGACCGGTGATGGCACAGGAAGCGGCGGCGCCAGCAATGCAACGGGTCGAAGTCACGGGCAGCAGCATTAAGCGCGTCGCCAAGGAAGGCGCGCTGCCGGTGCAAGTCATCACCTTTGATCAGATCGAAAAGCAGGGCATCACGACGACCGAGCAACTGGTGCGCACCCTGTCGGCGAATGGCACGGGCGCCGATAACATGACTTCGGGCAATAACGTGTTTGGCGCCGATGCCGACCGTGTCAGCGGCGGCGCCTCGTTCGCCTCGCTGCGCGGCCTGGGACCGTCGAGCACCCTGGTGCTGTTGAACGGCCGCCGCATCGCCACGCATGGCGCCAGCGGCAAGTCGGTCGACCTGAACTCCATTCCGCTGGGTGCAATTTCGCGTGTGGAAATCCTCAAGGATGGCGCTTCGGCCATCTACGGCACGGACGCCATCGGCGGCGTGATCAATTTCATTCTGAAAACCAATTACAGCGGCGTGGAAGCGTCCGTTTCCACCAACGATACGCAGGCAGGCGGCGGCGCCACGCGCCGCGCTTCGCTGCTGGCAGGCACGGGCTCGCTGGAAAGCGATCGCTACAACATCATGGCCAGCCTGACCGTCGACAAGGCGCAGCGCCTGAACGGCAGCGACCGTTCCTTCGTCAACGGCTACCAGCCGGGCCGTGGCCTGTCGCCCGATACCACGGGCACGCCGTTCGCCAACCAGATGGCGGGTGCCGGCACGGCGCTGGGCGCCTCGTTCCAGCTGCCCGGCGACGCGAATAAATACCTGCAAGCCAATCCGTTGAGCTTCCAGGGCAAGTGCGACAGCATCGCCGGCATGTCGCAGTACCAGACGGAGCTGTGGAAAGACGTGACCTCGCCGCTGCGCACCAAATATTCCTGCGCCTACGACTATGGCGCCGACTATGTGCTGCAATTCCCCGTCGAACGGGCCAATCTGTTGTCGCGCGGTACGTTCCAGCTGGCGCCAGACCACCGCATGTTTGTCGAAGTGCTCGGTTCGCGCACCAAGGCCACGGCCATTTTGACGCCGATGCAGGTGCAGGCGACCGTCGCCAACAAGAATCTGTATCCGGTCGGCGGCGCGTATTACCAGGACCTGTCGGCCTACATCCCGTCGTTCGACAAGACCAAGCCGATTTCCTACAAATGGCGCGCCAATGACGTGGGGAACCGCACGCAGGAAAACACGACCGACAATGCCCGCGTGCTGGTGGGCTTTGAGGGTAACTTTGGCAAGTGGGATTACAAGGCCGGCATTTCGCGCGCCGAAAGCAGCACCAAGACCAAGCTGACGGATGGCTATTCCTATACGGACAAGCTGTACGCGGCATTGGCGACGGGCATCATCAATCCGTGGGTGGGCGCCGGCCAGAGCCAGACGAAAGCGGCCAAGCAATTGATCGAATCGACCAAGTTCCGTGGCGACTTCCAGCATGGCAAGACAACCCTGACGCAGATCGATGGTTCCGTTTCGGGCGAGTTGTTCCAGCTGCCGGCCGGTGCGCTGGCCATGGCAGCCGGTTTTGACTTGCGCCGCGAAGGCTACAGCTTCGGGCAAGATGTCGACGCCATCCAGATCCTGCTGGCGCCAGGCAATGCCGCATTGAAAGATGCCAGCCGTACCGTCAAGGCCGTGTATGCCGAATTGCTGGTGCCGGTCACGAAGGACCTGGAAATGCAGCTGGCCATCCGCCGCGATGATTACAGCCTGGTGGGCGCGACGACGAATCCGAAAGTGGCCTTCCGCTACCAGCCGACGGACTTCCTGCTGTTCCGTGGTTCGGCCAGCAAAGGTTTCCTCGCGCCAAGCTTCCAGCAGCTGTACTCTGGTTCGCTGAGCCAGGAATTGCCGAACGGCGTGATCGACCAGGAAGGCTGCGCCAAGCATCCGGGCGTGCCCGAATACTGCGCCATCGACCGCCTTGACTACAAGACGGGCGGCAATACCAACCTGAAACCGGAAACGTCGAAACAGGGCAGCGTCGGTATCGTCATCGAACCGGTGAAGGGCTATTCCGCTTCGTTCGACTACTGGGCCATCAACACCAAGGACCGCATCCTGAACCGTACGCCGCAAATCGTGCTGACCAACTACCAGGCGCTGAACCAGTACATCCACCGCAATCCGGACGGCACCATCGAGTACGTGCAGGCGGGTTGGATCAACGCGGCAGGCAGCCGCGTGCGCGGGCTGGACGTGGGCTTGCGCGGCGAAGGCAAGATCCGGGACGCGAAATGGACGGCGACCCTGGATGGCACGTATATGGACAGTTTCAAGTTTGCGGAATATCAAGGCCAGGAATACCAGGAACTGGTCGGCAAGTTTTATACGCGCGACCTGTACCTGCGCTGGAAACACAATGCCAGCTTCGGCGTATCGCGCGGCGACTGGAGCGGTTTGCTGATCCAGAGTTTTTCGTCGGGCTACAAGGACCAGGTGCCGAATGGCGGCAAGGGCGCGCCGCCACCGGGCTTCAAGCCGGACGTGTCCAGCTACACGACGTATAACTTGTCGGGCACGTACACGGGCTTCAAAAATACCACCATCACCGTGGGCATCCAGAACTTGTTCGACCGCGATCCACCGTTCACCGCGCACAACGTGGATGAAGTGGTGGGCGCCGGCTGGGACCCGCGCGTGGCCGACCCGCGCGGCCGTTCGCTGTCGTTCCAGCTGAAGTACAAGTTCATGTAAGGCAACCATGCCGGCGGCGATCCCGCCGGCATGCTAACCTCGTGCGGCGGCGCCTGGCGTCGCCGTTTTTATTCCAGGAAAGGGCCGCATGTCCAGTCAGACCAATCTCAGCCGGCGCCACTTCGGCGGCTTGCTGGCCGCTACCCTCGGGGCGGCAGGCACACCGGCATGGGCGGCGGCCGCGCAAGGGAAGGGAAAACGCATGCAACAGCAACACGCATTGATCAAACCGGCGCGCCTGCGCGACGGCGACCTGGTCGCCATCATCGCACCGGGCGGTTTTACGGATGAGGAGTCCATCGCCAAGGCCCAGCGCAATATCGAATCGCTGGGACTGCGCGCCAGCCTGGGCGCGAACATCCGTGCCGTGCACGGCAACTATGCGGGCACGGTGCAGCAGCGCCTCGACGATTTGCACGCCGCGTTCCGCGACCCGGACGTCAAGGCGATCTGGGCCATCCGCGGCGGCTCCGGCTGCATTTCGCTGCTGGCGCTGCTCGACTATGGCTTGATCCAGCGCAACCCGAAAGTGCTGATCGGCTATTCCGACATCACGGCGCTGCACCTGGCCATCGGCCGCCAGACGGGCCTGGTGACGTTCCACGGCCCCGTGGCGTCATCCACGTTGTCCGATTACACGGTGACGCAGCTGCGCAATGTGCTGATGACGCCGCAAGACAATTACACGATCCCGATGGCGCTGGACAACCACCGCCGCGCGCAGACGCAGCCGAACTTCGCCATCCGCACCGTGCATGGCGGCCAGGCGACGGGACGCTTGACGGGCGGCAACCTGTGCATGGTCAGCGCGCTGGCCGGCACGCCGTATGCGGCCGATTTCCGTGAACACATCCTTTTCCTCGAAGAAATCAATGAAGTGCCCTACCGCATCGACCGCATGCTGTGCCAGCTCGACTTGTCCGTGGGCTTCAACAAGGCGGCGGCATTGATGCTGGGCATCTTCGAGCATTGCGAGGCGGCCGAGGGCGATACGGCGCTGACCCTCGATGCCACCCTGGACCAGCATTTGCTGCCATTGAAGGTGCCGGCCGTCAGCGGCTATTCGTTTGGCCACATCCGCCACCAGTTCACGATACCGATGGGCATCCTTGCCACCCTGGATGCGGACCGGCAAACCTTGACCTTGCTGGAAGCCGCCGTGAGCTAGTCTGTTCGTTCGCGCACGGCACAGTACGGGGATAGTCAGTATGCTAGGGGCATGTGCGGCAAGGCATCGGGCCATGCCGGCATCCTTGAACGGTTTGCTCATGATCAACCGCCGCGCCAGCGCCTACATTTTGAGCCACCCGCTGGCCTTCGTGCTGCAGGTGCTGAAGGGCTTTCGCGCCAACCAGGGCTTGCTGCTGGCGGGCGCCGTCGCGTATTACTCGCTGCTGTCCATCGTGCCTTTGCTGATGCTGGTGGTGGTGGCCCTGTCGCACGTGATCGCGCAGGACGAATTGCTGCAGACAATCGGCCATTACCTGGAATGGCTGGTGCCCGGGCAATCGAAGGCCATCGTGGCGGAAGTGGCGCATTTCCTCAACAATCGGGGCGTGATCGGCTGGCTCTTGCTGCTGACCATGCTGTTTTTCAGTTCGCTGGCGTTTACCGTGCTGGAAAACGCCATGAGCGTGATTTTCATTCACCGCGTGGCCATCCGCCGCCGCCATTTCCTCATTTCCGCCGTGTTGCCGTACTGCTACATCCTGTGCCTGGGCGTGGGTATCTTGCTGATTACCCTGGTGGCGGGCAGCTTGCAGGTGATGAGCGAGGAAAGCGTGCGCTTCTTGCGCCACGACTGGGGCCTGGAAGGCGTGTCCGGCGTGTTGCTGTATTTGCTGGGGCTGGCGGGGGAAATCCTCGTGCTCAGTTCGATCTACCTGGTCATGCCCGTCGGACGGCTGTCGATCACGCATGCGCTGATCGGCGGCGTGACGGCGGCCCTGCTGTGGGAAATCGCGCGCCATGTGCTGGTCTGGTATTTTTCCACCTTGTCGCAGGTCAATATCGTGTATGGCTCGATGACGACGGCCATCGTCGTCATGTTCAGCCTGGAAATAGGCGCCACCTTGCTGCTGCTGGGCGCGCAAGTGATTTCCGAGTATGAAAGGGTGGCCCGTGGCGGCGAAGAAGACAAGCCGCTGGCGCTAAGGACTTGATTTAAAAAGATTATTGCACTGCACAAAAAGCTGTGCTATACTCCGTTCAGTGATTGAGATTCGCTTGCGAATAGTCTCACTATCCAGGCTCAGCGCGGCGACCGACAGGTGTAATGTCGATGGCGTGACAGTGCGAAAGAGTGGATTTTTGTAATTCCGGATACGTTGGTCGATTTACACTTGGAGTCACCATGCAGATAGCATGGGAGTCCGAAAATCAGGAGGCACTTTGCAGATAGCACTGGCGTCCATGACACGATTAAAGCATTGGTAATACATTGGAACAAAGCCCGCGACCGCGGGCTTTTTTTTCGTCTGTGGCTGGCGCCTTGGGCAACTTACTGCGCAGCCCGCTCTCGACTCGGCGTTACTCGCCGTACTTCAGTACGGCTGCGTTACTCAAGCCGATATCGAGCTTGCTCGCTACGGTTGCTCAAGGCGCCGAGACTTTTACCGCTTCACGCGCCTTCTTTCCTTGCTTATAAAGCTCTGGCGATGAGTATCTTCTGGATATCGCTGGTCCCCTCATAAATCTGGCACACGCGCACGTCGCGGTAGATGCGCTCGACGGGGAAGTCGGATACATAACCGTAGCCGCCGTGCACCTGGATGGCGTCCGAGCAGACTTTTTCCGCCATTTCCGACGCGAACAGCTTGGCCATGGCCGCTTCTTTTAAACACGGCAATCCCGCATCCTTCATGGCCGCCGCGTGGCGTATGAGTTGCCGCGCCGCTTCGATCTGCGTCGCCATGTCGGCCAGGCGGAATTGCACGGCCTGGTGTTCATAGATGGGCTTGCCGAAACTCTCGCGCTCGCGCGCATAACTTAACGCCGCTTCGTACGCGGCGCGCGCCATGCCGACGGCTTGCGAGGCGATGCCGATGCGGCCGCCTTCCAGGCCGGACAGGGCGATCTTGTAGCCTTGTCCCTCTTCGCCGATCATATTTTCCGCCGGGATGCGGCAATTCTCGAACAGGATTTGCGCCGTGTCCGACGAATGCTGGCCCATCTTCTGTTCCAGTCCCGCCACGATGTAGCCGGGCGTGTTCGTCGGTACCCAGAAGGCGCTGATGCCGCGCTTGCCGGCCGCCTTGTCGGTGACGGCCATGACGATGGCCACGTCCGCATACTTGCCGCTGGTAATGAACTGCTTGGTGCCGTTGATCACGTAGTCATTGCCATCGCGCGTGGCCGTCGTGCGCAGGGCGGACGCGTCGCTGCCCGTGTGTGGTTCCGTCAGGCAAAACGCACCCAGCATGGTCCCTTGCGCCAGCGGACGCAGCCATTGTTCCTTTTGCGCATCGTTGGCGTACATCATGGCGATGCTGCACACGGGGCAATTGTTGACGGAAATGATGGTCGAAGTGCCGCCATCGCCGGCGGCGATTTCTTCCAGCACCAGGGCCAGGGACACATAGTCGAGACCGGCGCCACCCAGCGCTTCCGGCACGGCCACGCCAAAGGCGCCCAGCGCGGCCAGTTCCTGCAATTCTTCTTTCGGGAAATGATGTTCCTTGTCCCAGCGGGCCGCGTTGGGCGCCAGGCGCTCGCGCGAAAAACTGCGCAGCGCTTCCTGGATCATGGTCTGTTCTTCATTGAGTATCATGGGACGTCGTCTCGTTTGTTTTTATCGTGAATTCAGGGAGTTACCAGCCGATAGGCTTGCCATCGTAGTTGCGGAACACGGCCTTGTCCGTGGCCGGCAGGCTGGCCAGGGTGGCGCGGATGCCGGCAGCGCTTTCCTCGGGGGAAATATCGGCGCCGGCGCCGCCCATGTCCGTGCGCACCCAGCCCGGGTGGAAAGCCACGCAGCTGACGCCTTGCGGGCCATGCACGAGGGCCGTGTCGATCAGCACGGAATTCAGGGCCGCCTTGCTGGCACGGTACAGCGAACCGGTGGGATTGCCCCGTTCGCTCAGGGAACCCATGTGCGAGGACAGCACGGCCAGCTTGCCTTTCGCGTTGGCCACCAGCGGCGCCAGGATCGGCAGCAGCCGCATGGCCGCCAGCACGTTCGTGTGCATGACGAGGTCGAAATCGGCTTGCGCGGGGAAACCGTCGTGGCGGGGGCCGTACACGCCCGCGTTGAGGATGGCTACGTCGAGCTTTTCATCGTCGAGTTTCCAGCCCAGGCCGGCACAGCCTTCCACGTCCGTCACGTCCAGCTGGTGCGCTTCCGCGCCCAGTTGCGCGAGGGCGTCGCAAGCGTCCGGTGTGCGGGCCGTGGCGATGACACGCCAGCCATCGTGACGGTATTGACGGACGATTTCGTGGCCGATGCCGCGCGAGGCGCCGATGATCAATGCGGTAGGCATATGTTTTCTCCCTGAAAATAAAATGAAAGGGCGCGCACCGTGAACTGCGGTGCGCGCCCGGGCTCAGGAAGAGCTTATACCAGTTCGATCGCCATCGCCGTCGCTTCGCCGCCGCCGATGCACAGGGCCGCCACGCCGCGCTTGCCGCCGGTTTTTTTCAGGGCGCCCAGCAGGGTGACGATGATGCGCGCGCCCGAGGCGCCGATCGGGTGGCCCAGCGCGCACGCGCCGCCGTGGATGTTGATCTTGCTGTGTGGAATGTCGAGGTCGTGCATGGCGGCCATCGGCACGGCCGCGAACGCTTCATTGATCTCGAACAAGTCCACATTGCTGCTGCTCCAGCCCGTTTTGGCGTACAGTTTTTTCACCGCGCCGATGGGGGCCGTGGTGAATTCGTTCGGCGCCTGCGCATGCGTGGCGTGGCCGTGGATTTTCGCGATGACGGTGCAACCGAGCTTTTTCGCCGTCGATTCGCGCATCAGCACGAGGGCTGCCGCGCCATCGTTGATCGACGAAGACGAGGCGGCCGTGATGGTGCCATCCTTCTTGAACGCCGCCTTCAAGGTGGGGATTTTTTCCAGGCGGGCTTTTTGCGGGCCTTCATCGATGCTGACGATGGTGTCGCCGCCGCGGCCGGACACGGTCACGGGCACGATTTCCCATTCGAAACTGCCATCCTTGGTGGCCGCTTGCGCGCGTTTCACGGATTCGATGGCGAAGGCATCCTGCGCTTCGCGCGTGAAGTGATATTGGCTGGCGCACTCTTCGGCAAACGTGCCCATCGAGCGGGCATTGCCCTTTTCATCGCGGCTGTAGGCGTCTTCCAGGCCATCCATCATCATGTGGTCATAGATCATGCCGTGGCCGATGCGGTAGCCGCCGCGCGCCTTCGGTACCAGGTAAGGGGCGTTGGTCATCGATTCCATGCCGCCCGCCACCACCACGTCGGCGCTGCCGGCGAGCAAGGTGTCATGCGCGAACATGGTCGTCTGCATGGCCGAGCCGCACATTTTCGACAGGGTCACGGCGCCCGTGGAATCGGGTAAGCCAGCCTTGCGCAAGGCTTGGCGCGCGGGCGCCTGGCCCTGGCCCGCCATCAGGCAATTGCCGAAAAACACGTGTTCCACGGCATCCGGCGCCACGCCGGCCCGTTCCACGGCGGCGCGGATGGCCACGGCACCCAGGTCGCTGGCGGTGACGTTGGCAAAGTCGCCCTGGAAGGCGCCCATGGGGGTGCGCGCGGCACCGACGATTACGACTGGATCATTCATGTTGGATCTCCGGTTAGGGGTGGGGATGATGACTGCATACAAAAACGCAGGTGCTGCGGATAAGGGAAGACGTCCTCGATGTGGCCGTCTTCGATGCGCTGTTTGCGCGCCTGCCAATATTGCGCCGTCAGCAGGTCGGCATGGTGCTGCATGAAATAGGTGCGGATACGGGGATTGCCCAGCAGGAAGGTACCGAATTGTTCGGGAAACACATCGTGCTTGCCGATGGGATACCAAGGTTCGGCCGACATTTCTTCTTCCTCCGTGCGCGCCTGGGGAATGACGCGGAACTGGCAATCGGTGATGTACTCGATTTCATCGTAATCGTAAAAAACGACACGTTGATGACGCGTGACGCCAAAATTTTTATACAGCATATCGCCCGGAAAGATATTCGCCGCCACCAATTCCTTGATGGCGTTGCCGTACTCGACGATGGCGTGTTCGACCAGGTCGTCGCGGCCTTCCTTCTCGGCATTGCTCAGCCACATGTTCAGCGGCACCATGCGCCGCTCGATGTACAGGTGGCGGATGATGATCTGTTCGTGGTCTTCTTCGATCAGCGAGGGGGCGAACTGTTTCAGCTCGGCCAGCAATTCCTCGGCAAAACGGGCGCGGGGAAAGGCCACGTTGGAATACTCGAGCGTGTCGGCCATGCGGCCCACCCGGTCGTGGTGTTTCACCAGCAAGTACTTTTGCTGGACTTGCGCGCGCGTGGTTTCCTTGGGCGGCGGGAAAAAATCCTTGATCACCTTGAAGACATACGGAAACGACGGCAGGGCAAACACGAGCATCACCAGGCCGCGGATGCCGGGCGCGCTTTCGAAGTGGTCCGACGAGTGTTTCAGATGCTGCAGGTAGTCGCGGTAAAACAGCGTCTTGCCCTGTTTTTGCAAGCCCAGTATCGTATAAATCTCACTGCGCGGCTTGCGCGGGAGCAAACTTCGGAGAAATTGCACGTAGGCCGACGGCACTTCCATATCGACCAGGAAATACGCGCGCGTAAACGAAAACAGCACGGCGATCTGCTGCTGCTCGAACAGCACCGTGTCGAGCACCAGCTTGCCGTGACGGTTGTGCAGGATGGGCACGACAAACGGATATTCGCGGTTGCCGTTGATGCCCTTGCCGACCAGATAGGCGCCCTTGTTGCGGTAGAACAAACTGGTCAAGACCTGGATCTGGTGGTTCGGTTCGATCCTGTCGCCGCCGAACAGCTGCTGCAGCCGCGCTTCCACCTGGGCCACGTCACGCTCCAGGTTGGCAAATGCGCAATCCAGCTGGAAGTGCGTCAGCATGCGCGTCAGGGTGTGGCGCAAACCGTCCTTGCCGGGGTAATACACGCGGTAGGTGGGGACCGGGTCTTGCGTTTCGATGTATTCCGTGGACACGACGGGACGCACGAAAATATAGTCGTTATTGAAATACGTGCGGTGCAGGATGTTGCAGCAGACGGAATTGAAGAAGGTTTCCGCCAGTTCCGGCTGCTTGTGTTCCGTCAGCATGCCGATGTAGTGCAGCTTGAGTTCGCGCCACACTTCATCGCTCAACTCCGACTCTTCGTACTCATCTTCGAGCATCTGCACGCATTCCTGCACGCGCTTGTCATAGAAGTCGATGCGTTCGCGGGCCGCCGTCTGTGCCGCGGCCCAGGCGCCTTGCTCGAAATACTGCTTGGCTTGCTGGCTGGTTTCGCGGAACAGGCGGTAATGCTTGTCGAAGCCGTCGCGGATGGTGCGCGCGATATCGAATGCAATCTGGGAAGAGAGCAATTTGGGGAAGGCAATGTGCGTCATAGCTGTGCTCGCATAAATAGCTCTTCACCCAGTCGATAGCCGCGCGCCCGTGCTTACTTGGTTTCCGCAAACAGTTCGCGGCCTATCAGCATGCGGCGGATTTCGCTGGTCCCGGCGCCGATTTCGTACAGCTTGGCGTCGCGCCACAGGCGGCCGGCCGGGAATTCGTTGATGTAGCCATTGCCGCCCAGGGCCTGGATCGCTTCGCCCGCCATCCACGTCGCCTTCTCCGCACTATACAGAATGGCGCCGGCCGCATCCTTGCGCAACTGGCGCACGGCTTCCGGCGTGGTGGCGCGGTCGCACGCCTGGCCCACGGCATACACGTAGGCCTTGCACGCCATCATGGTCGAATACATATCGGCCAGTTTGCCCTGCATTAATTGGAATTCGCCGATGGGCTGGCCGAATTGCTTGCGGTCATGCACGTAAGGCACGACCAGGTCCATGCAGGCCTGCATGATGCCCAGCGGGCCGCCGGACAGCACGGTGCGCTCGAAGTCGAGGCCCGACATCAGCACGTTGACGCCCTTGCCCAGGCCTCCCAGCACGTTTTCGGCCGGCACTTCGCAATCCTGGAACACCAGTTCGCCCGTGTGCGAGCCGCGCATGCCCAGCTTGTCGAGCTTTTGCGCGATGGAAAAGCCCTTGAAATTCTTTTCGATCAGGAACGCCGTCATGCCGCGCGGACCCGCTTCCAGGTCGTTTTTCGCGTACACCACCAGCACGTCCGCGTCGGGGCCGTTGGTGATCCACATCTTGGTGCCGTTCAAGACCCAGCGGTCGCCCTTGAAGTCGGCGCGCAGCTTCATGCTGACGACGTCCGAGCCCGCGTTCGGTTCCGACATGGCCAGCGCGCCGATGTGTTCGCCCGTGATCAGCTTCGGCAGGTACTTGGCCTTTTGTTCGGCCGTGCCGTTGCGCTTGATCTGGTTCACGCACAGGTTCGAGTGGGCGCCGTAGGACAGGCCGACGGAAGCCGAGGCGCGCGAAATCTCTTCCATGGCGATGATGTGCGCCAGGTAACCCATGCCGGCGCCGCCGTACTCTTCGCTGACGGTAATGCCGAGCAAGCCCATGTCGCCCATCTTGCGCCACAGGTCCATGGGGAACTGGTCGGTGCGGTCGATCTCGGCCGCGCGAGGCGCGATTTCGGCGGCGGCAAATTGTTGGATCGCTTCGCGCAGCGAGGCGATGTCTTCGCCGTGGTCAAAGGTCAAGCCTGGGAGATGGAGCATGTCGTCCTCGTCGTTATAAGTGTGGCGGTCATGGATGCCGGGTCAGTGAAGCTATGATACTCAGTTGTGACGTTTACGTAAACGTAAAGCGATGCGCGTGCGGCCAGCGCCGCCGCATCGCTGCCTAGCTGGTTTGCGCCGGATCCAGGTTCAAGTCCGCCAGCATGTGCGCGCAAGCGTCTTCATGCGCGCTGATTTCCGCCAGCGCCATTTCGATATCGATGCGCTGCTGCTCCAGGGTTTGCCGGTGCTGCGCAAGCACGCCCAGGAAGCGGTCCATCTGCGCGCGCGTGTCTTTCGGCGACTCGTACATGTCGACCAGGCTCTTGATCTCCGACAGCGCCAGGCCCAGGCGCTTGCCGCGCAGGGTCAGTTTCAATCGGGTGCGGTCGCGCGGCGTGTAGACGCGGCTGCGCCCGCCCGCGCCTTCGCGTTTCGGACTGAGCAAGCCCTGGTCTTCATAGAAGCGGATGGCGCGCGCCGTGATGTCGAATTCCCGCGCCAGTTCGGTAATGGTATAGGTCGTCATTGCTGCGGGCGGTGTCGGTTGCATGGGTGGTCGGTCGCTGGATGGGTGCTGCAGGGTAATGGGGGGCAAAGTGCCGTTTACGTCAACGTCAATACTATTGTAGCGTGCCCTGCCCGTGCTGCAACAAAGAAAAAAGAGGACCTGGACAGGGGAATTTGGCGAATAAGGCAACAGTTACTGAAAATAAATTGATTCTTCTGGCGCAAACGCGCTTAAGATCGAGAGTTGGTGGCCAAGATGACACCAAAAAGAGCTTTCCTGGCATAACAGCGACATTCTTTTCGCTGCGATGGCAGTAAAATTTTTCGGGCGCAGATTCTTTCCAACCGGCACGATCAAAAAACAACGTTTCACTCTGAGCACGTTGTTCGAATCGTTTCCATGTTGGAAACAAAATGGCCCTTCTGAAAACTTTGTCTACAAGAAATTGTATGACATGGGCATTGCGTACATCGGTAGAGGAGGGCATTATCCGATACCGTACGTTGTAATGCCAAACCGAGGCTTTGAATCGTGCTGCAGTGCGAAAATCAAGGCCAGCCGCGAATTTGACCCGAAGCCACGCAGAATCACAAGAGAAAATTCGGCCCACTTTTCTACCCGGAAAGCCCGGCCGGAGTGTTAATTGTTAATTGATACTCTTTTCAAATGTAACATTCTGTATGGTCATTCAAGAAACTGACTTTCATGTTACAACATGAAATAGTACACCTATGAATTCTTCTAACGAACGCGAAAGCTTCAGCCAGCGACTTCAGTTGGCTCTCAAAAACGCCCATTATTCTCCAGACAGCCCGACCAGACTGGCCCGGGAATTCAATATCCGTTTCGACGGGCGCCCGATTACCGTGCATGCAGCTAGGAAATGGTTAGTAGGTGAAGCAATTCCGACGCAAGAGAAATTGCGCATGATTGCCCAATGGTTGGGCGTTCCGGCGGAATGGTTGCGTTTTGGCGGCCCGGAAAGCGCCACGCCGAATGGCGAAGCGGGCAGCGCTTTGTCGCGGTTTGAGTCCGCCGATGTGAAATTAATTGCCGATTTGCAAAGATTAGATGAACATCATCGTCAAATCGCGCGAGAATTTATTCGCATGCTGGTCAGAGTCAACTACCAAAAGTAAGCATTCAGGCCATCCCCGGCCGGCGCCGTCCGCCTTTCGCTGGCGGCGCTCTTCCTGTCCTTTTATTTGCGCAACGTCATACTGGAGACATGATTTTGTCGCACAATAAGACCTCGCATGTTGCGCTGCAGCGGAATTATTTGACAATAATCCCGCGCGCAGCGGCGCAGCGGCCAATACCAGCGCATAATCACATCAGAAGCAGCCAGTTCATCCACTACGGAGCCGAGCATTTGAGCCGTCTTATGAAAAGTAACTACAGCAATACCGCGCAGCTGAAGGACTTGATGACCGTGCCCCCCATGACTGCCGCGCAACATGCGGAAGTGATGCGCAAACGGATCGCCCACCGCAGGATGGTTGAAGAAGCCAGGGATTTGAAGCAGGCCAGTGCTGTTCAGTTTGAGAAGCGGTGATGGATGCCTGACCAAAGCTGCTGCGCGTCGGCATAGGCGGTCTGCGATGCTCACCGTGCTAGAGCACGGTTGTGCTTCTCGGCCACCTCTTCCTTCCGCTCGCTACGCTTTTGTCAGGCATCGTGACGTGCGTAGTTGGTGATGTAGTCTGTTAGTTTGTTGCTGACTGGTCTGGGGTTTTCAAACCACCCCATCGCGGCGCCAGGGCGTGCTCGATGCCGAGCAGGTCGATGACGCGCGCGACCGTATGGTCGACCATCTCCGCAATGCTTTGCGGGTGGTGATAAAAGCTGGGTAGTGGGGGGAAGATGATGCCGCCCATTTCCGTCACGGCCGTCATATTGCGCAGGTGCGCCAGGTTGAACGGCGTTTCGCGCACCATCAAAATCAGGCGGCGGCGCTCCTTGAGCGCCACATCGGCTGCCCGCGTGATCAAATTATCCGACAGGCCATGGGCCACGGCCGCCAGGGTCTTCATCGAGCACGGTGCGACGACCATGCCATCCGATTGAAACGAGCCGCTGGCGATGCTTGCGCCGATATCGCGCAGCTTGTGCACCACGTGCGCCTGCGCTTCGATGTCCTTGCGCCCCACGCCCGTTTCCTGGTGCAGGGTCAATACGGCTGCATCCGACAAGACCAGATGCGTCTCGACGCCGGGGATGGCGCCGAGCAATTGCAGCAGCCGCAAGCCATACACGGCGCCCGTGGCGCCCGTGATGGCCACGACGATACGGCGCGGCCGCTGCTGTTGACTATCAGGCATCGAGCAGGGACTTCAGTTCGCCCGATTCAAACATTTCATTCATGATATCGGAACCACCGATGAACTCGCCTTTGACATACAGCTGCGGAATGGTCGGCCAGTTCGAGTAATCCTTGATGCCTTGGCGCACTTCCGGGTCATCCAGCACGTTGACGGTAGCGATGTTTTCCACGCCGCATGCTTTCAGGATCTGGATGGCGCGGCCGGAAAAGCCGCACTGCGGGAACTGGGCCGTGCCCTTCATGAACAGCACGACTGGCGTGTTCGTCACGGTTTCTTTGATCCAGGTTTGTACGTCGCTCATAGCTGCCTCTGATGGGTAAATAAATAGATGCCGTCATTTTATAAGAAAACGCCGGCACGGGTATGCGCTCAAGTCATAAATCGGGCAAGTCAGCCACGTTGACGCTTATAACTGTTTGCCCAAGCACACCGATTGTGCCGCGCCCACGTATTTGCCCCAGGCAACGACGGGTGCATAGCCGTGTTTGGCATAAAACGCCACCGCGCGGGTATTCGCCACGCGGGTGGACAGGTGCAGCCGCGCATAGCCGAAGCAGCGCGCCTGCGCTTCCACATGGGCCAGCAGGGCCGCGCCCACGCCACCTTGGCCGGGGCGCGCATACATGCGCTTGAGTTCTGCCGTGGCGCTGTCCGGCCCGCCCAGCGGGCGCAGGGCCGCGCAGCCCAGCAGGTCACCGGCGGCGTTGCGGGCAAGATAAAAGCCGCCGCGCGGCGTGGCCGCCTCGGCATCGAAGGAAGAGCGGCCGCTGTCGCCATTGATGCGCAGCAATGCTTCCGACAATTCGTCGAGCAGCAGCTGCGCATCCGGGCCGGCCGCGTCCGCCGCCAGGATGACAAGGTCCTGCCCGGCGGCCACGGGCTTAACCGCGCAGCTTGGCGAACGCGGCGGCCATGCTGCCGGCCGGTTCCGGCGCGTTGCGCGACTGCGACTGGTGCTGCGCCATGCTGCGGCGGTCGTTGCGGTCGCCACGCTGTTCCGGCTTGCTGCCCGCCTGCGGCGCGCTATCCGTCAAACGCATGGTCAGCGCGATGCGCTTGCGCTTTTCATCGACTTCCAGCACTTTCACGCGCACGACTTGTCCCGCCTTGACCACCGTGTGCGGGTCCTTGACGAAGGTGTTCGACAGGGCCGAGATATGCACGAGGCCATCCTGGTGCACGCCGATGTCGACGAAGGCGCCAAAGGCGGCCACGTTGGTGACCACGCCCTCGAGAATCATGTCCGGGCGCAAGTCGCGGATTTCTTCCACGCCTTCCTTGAAGGTGGCCGTCGTAAATTCCGGACGCGGGTCGCGGCCCGGCTTTTCCAGTTCCTTCAAGATATCGGAAATGGTCGGCACGCCGAAGGTTTCATCCGCGTACTTGGCGGGGCTGAGGGTTTTCAGCAGGGCCGTTTCGCCGATGACGGCCTTGATATCCTTCTTGATATCGGCCAGGATTTTTTCCACCAGCGGGTACGATTCCGGGTGGACGGCCGA
This sequence comes from Janthinobacterium sp. SUN120, assembly GCF_030397735.1. Classification (NCBI taxonomy): domain Bacteria; kingdom Pseudomonadati; phylum Pseudomonadota; class Betaproteobacteria; order Burkholderiales; family Oxalobacteraceae; genus Janthinobacterium; species Janthinobacterium sp. SUN120. Next base: position 22,097 of record NZ_JAPUBW010000008.1, read on the forward strand.
GGCGTCCAGCGGATTTTCGCCGCCCATCACGCGCAGGAAGCCCGCTGCCTGTTCGTAGGTCTTGTCGCCCAGGCGCGGCACGGCTTTCAGCGCCGCGCGCGAGGTGAACGCGCCCTTCATGTCGCGGTATGTGACGATGCTTTGCGCCACGCTGGCCGACAGGCCGGAGACGCGCGCCAGCAGCGGCGCCGACGCCGTGTTCACGTCCACGCCGACGGCGTTCACGCAATCTTCCACCACGGCATCGAGCGAACGGGCCAGCTGGCTTTGACTCACGTCATGCTGGTATTGGCCCACGCCGATGGATTTCGGGTCGATTTTCACCAGTTCGGCCAGCGGGTCTTGCAGGCGGCGCGCGATGGAGACGGCGCCGCGCAGGGACACATCCATGTCCGGCAACTCTTTCGAGGCGAACTCGGATGCCGAATACACCGACGCGCCCGCTTCCGAGACGACGATCTTCGTCATCTTCGCTTCCGGATGCTGCTTGATCAAATCCTGCGCCAGCTTGTCCGTCTCGCGCGAGGCGGTGCCGTTGCCGATGGAAATCAGGGACACATTGTGCTTGGCGGCAAGACGGCCCAGCGTATGCAGCGAACCATCCCAGTCGTTCTTTGGCTGGTGCGGGTAGATCACGGCCGTGTCGACCACTTTACCCGTGGCATCGACCACGGCGACCTTGACGCCCGTGCGCAAGCCAGGGTCCAGGCCCATGGTGGCGCGCTGGCCGGCCGGCGCGGCCAGCAGCAGCGCTTTCAGGTTGGTGGCGAAGACGTTGATGGCGTCGAGTTCCGAGCGTTCGCGCAGCGCGCCCATCAGTTCCGTTTCCAGGTGCATGAAGCTTTTCACGCGCCAGGTCCAGCGCGCCGTATCGGCCAGCCATTTGTCGGCCGGACGGCCCTGTTGCTTGATGCCGAAACGGGCGGCGATGCGGCCTTCGCACGGGTTGTGCGGCGCATCCCATTTCGGTTTTTCCGCTTCCGTATCCAGGCGCAGGGTGACGTCGAGGATGCCCTCGCGGCGGCCGCGCAGCAGCGCCAGCGCGCGGTGCGATGGCACTGTAGAAATGGTTTCCGAGTAATCGAAATAATCGGCGAATTTTTCGCCTTCGTCCTGCTTGCCTTCCACCACTTTCGATTCGACGATGCCGTGTTCCTGTACGTATTCGCGCAAGGTTTGCAGCAGGGTTGCGTCTTCGGCGAAGCGCTCCATCAGGATCTGGCGCGCGCCGTCGAGGGCCGCCTTGGTGTCCGCCACGCCCGGGTTGTTGCCGTCGGCACTCGTGAACGCTTCGCGCAGGAACTTGCCTGCTTCCATTTCCGGCGTCAGTTCCGGATTGTCCAGCAAGCCGTCGGCCAGCGGCATCAAGCCCGCTTCGATGGCGATCTGCGCCTTCGTGCGGCGCTTTTGCTTGTATGGCAGATACAAGTCTTCCAGGCGCGTCTTGTCTTCCGCGTGCATGACGGCGTCCAGCAGCTCGGGCGTCATCTTGTTCTGTTCCGTGATCGAGGCCACGATGGCGGCGCGCCGCTCTTCCAGCTCGCGCAGGTAGCGCAAGCGCTCTTCGAGCAGGCGCAGCTGGATATCGTCGAGGCCGCCGGTCGCTTCCTTGCGGTAACGGGCGATGAAGGGCACGGTGGCGCCTTCGTCGAGCAGTTCGATGGCGGCGGCAACCTGCACCGGTTTGGCGGCAAGTTCAAGGGCAAGACGTTGTTCGATAGTGGGCAGCATGGTTGTTTCCAGAGCGATCAAGCCTGGAATGATACGCAATCGGCGCGATTGCGCAATCTTGACAGCGCAAATGGACTGTGCGTTGACAACAGCGTCAACGGGCCGGCAGCAGCGGGCTGGCGGGCGTCGGCGGAGGCGGGCGCTGCGGCGTGACGGATTTGCCAAAGGCATTGCCCATGCGGTGTTCGAGGGCGGCGCGGTTGTACAGGCCCAGCTGGTTCGACGGGCGCTGCACGATCGCTTCCGCGCCGGACAGGGCGGGCGGCTGCCGGTTCACGGCGTTGCTATTTGGCAATAATTTTTCATTCAAGCAAGACATCGATTGCGCGCGCTTGCCATTGACTTCCACTTCCACGCAACCCTTCTCCGGCGCGGCCGCCTTCACGACGACGGTGTGCTCGTCCGCCTGTGCGGACAGGGCGGCGCAGGCCAGCAGCAATAGTGATAACAGGCGTGCCATGGCGGCTCCCGGAACGGTGGATCAGGCGTTCAGCATAGCAAGATCATATGTCGCGGCGATGACACAGGCCGGCATGCGGGCCGATGCCATGTCATGCAGTTGTCATTTTATGAAGCTACCATCTTGCCATTCTGCAGACAACATTGCAGTCAAGACACTTCATGAGCAGGATTTTTCGTTGATTCCCCTGGAAAATGACACTAAGCCACCGCCGCGCCGCAACGGGCAATGCCCTGTCCGCCTGCTTGCTGATGACATTCATGACATTGATGACATTCGTGCGGCCGGCTGCGGGCGCGGACGGTGCTGACGCCAGCGCGCACGCGACCCTGCGCTTCGACTTGCCCGCCCAGCCGCTCGATGCGGCCCTGGTGGCGTTCGGCGAAGTGACCGGGTATTCCGTGCTCGTCAGCAGCCAGCTGGCGGCAGGTCGCGTGGCAGCGCCCGTGCGCGGCGACTACACGCCGGCCGAAGCGTTGCAGCGCTTGCTGGCAGGCACGCAGCTGGGCGCGCGCTTCAGCGGCAGCAATGCGTTTACCTTGCTGGCGCTGGCCGACGCCCCCGTGGCGCCGGCGCCCGTGCCGGCCGAGGCCGTCCCCGCCGCGCCCCCGTTGCAGGGGTATGCGGCCATCCTGCAGCGCTCGCTCACGCGCGCCCTGTGCCGCTTGCATCCGGACGCCTTCGGCCGCTACCGCCTGGCTTTCCAGCTGTGGCTTGACGAGCGGGGCAAGGTGCGCGCCGTACACGTGCTGGAACCGAGCGGCGTGGAACAGCGCGACCGCGCCGTGCTGCAGCGCTTGCGCAGCCTGCTGATGGATGGCGCGCCGCCGGCGGGCTTGCCGCAGCCGCTGACGATTTTATTGACGCCGCGGCCCGATCCGGATGCCGACTGCGCGCCCTACCTGCTGGCCGGGGCGCCCTGACCATGCCGGAATTGCTCAAGACCACCTTGCGCAAGCTGTTCCTGGAACGCTACGGACAGTTTCGCCGCCACTTGCAGCGCCGCCTGGGCTCGGAAGATCTGGCCAACGACGCGCTGCATGAAACGTATTTGCGGGTCGAACGGATGAATGCGCCCGAGGCGATCAGCTACCCGTCCGCCTACTTGATGCGCATCGCCATCAACATTGCGGAAGATCAACGTCGCGACAATGCGCGCCTGCTCAGCTTGCCCGATATCGACGACCTGTACGAGATGGCCGACGAGCTGGCCGACCCGGCCCGCACCTTCAGCGCGCGCGCCGAACTGGAAGAACTGGAACGGGCCTTGCAGGAGTTGCCGAAACGCCGGCGCGCCATCGTCATCGCCGCCCGCGTCGACCAGTTGCCGCACCGCGATATCGCCGAGCGCTTCGGCATTTCCGCCCGCACGGTAGAGAAAGAATTGCGCGCCGGCCTGGAACATTGCTGCGAGCGCATGGGACGCGATTTTATTCAGCGCTTCGGTCCCGGCGCGGGAAAAACGTCTAAACATCATGACTGAACAAGCGGAAGACGACATGGGTGTCATCCAGAAGGAAGCGCAGGCGTGGGTCGTGCGCCTGGCCTCGGGCCAGGTCAGCGAGCGCGATGCGCAAGTGTTTCGCCATTGGTGCGCGCGCAGCCGCAAGCATGCCAACGCGTTTGCCGAGGCGCGCGCCGTGTGGGGCGCCATGGCGCCGGCCGCGCGCGCCGTCAAGCGGGCGCAGGCGCCCGTCAACACGGCGCGGCGCGCCTGGCTCGGCGGCGCCGTGGCCGCCTCGCTGGGCTTGCTGGTGCTGAGGCCACCGATGGACCTGTGGCCGGCCGTCGCGGGTCTTGCCGCCGACTACGCCACGGGCACGGGCGAACAGCGCCAAGTGGCGCTCGACGGCGGCGTGCTGGTGCAGATGAATACGCAGACGCGCCTCGACGCGGCGCCCGTGCAGGACGGCGCCGCGGCGCTGGTGCTGCTGGCGGGCGAGGCGGAATTCCAGGCCGGCTTGCGCGGCGCGGCGCGGGTGCGCGTGCAGGCGGGCGACGGCACCGTGTCGGCCGGCAGCGCCCGTTTCAATATCCGCCTGTTTGGCCAGGAAGTGTGCGTGACGTGCCTGGCGGGCCGCCTGCGCGTGGCGCAGGCCGGCAACGATGCGGAACTGGCCGCGGGCCAGCAGCTGCGCTACCGGCCCGAGCATTTCGGCATCGCCCGCGCGGTGGCCAGGGGCGACGTCAGCGCGTGGCGCCAGCGCTTGCTGGTGTTCAAGCAAAGCACCCTGGCCGAAGTGGTGGACGAGGTGAACCGCTACCGGCCCGGCAAGCTGATCCTCAATGGCGACGCCTTGAAACTCACGCGCGTGCAAGCGAGCTTTTCGCTCGACCGTCTCGACGACGTGATCGCCCTGATCCAGGACGCGTATGGCGCGCGCGTGACGCGGCTGCCGGGCGGCATCGTGCTGTTTGGCTAGCGATGCACGCCGATGGCATGCCGCCAATTATGACATTTTCATGACCTTTTGCAGTCCCGGACCTTGTTCCCTGTCAATGCTGCTGGAAGCCGCGAATCAGTGCCTGCCGCCCGCCCCCGTGCGTGCCGCGCGCCGCCTCGCGATATCGGTCAGCAACGGAACATGAAAAGGGAATGTCGCCATGCAGCGAAGCAAGTCGGTCACGAAACACGCATCCTCCTCCGCCATGGCGGGCAACCGGACCGGGCGCCCCGTGCGCCTGAAACCGCTGGCGCTGGCCATCGCCGTGCTGCTGCAGGCGGGCGGCACGCAGGCGCAGCAGCCGTTCAGCGGCGCCTGGTTTGCCGGCAAGGGTGCACAGCAGGGCACGGCGGCCGCCACGGGACGCTTGCCGAATGGCCAGCCAGCCACGTCGCTGAACAATCCTTTGCTGCAGCAGCAGAAGGCCGAAGGCAAGCTGCAGCAATCGCTGAATAACCTGTTGCTGGCCGCGCGCGGCATCGCCGCCGAGCAGGCGGTGCAGGCGGCCGCGCGCCAGGCGGCGCTGGCGGCGGGCGGCGCTCCCGATGGCCTGGTCAAGGGCGGCTTGCAGGTCGACAGCAACAGCCTGACGGCCGGCTGGCTCAATGCCCAGGGACCGGTGCAGAGCCAGGCCGACGGCAAGACCGTCGTGAAGGTCGTGCAGACGGACGACAAGGCGATACTGAACTGGGAAAGTTTTAACGTCGGTAAGAACACCACCTTGCAATTCGACCAGAAATCGAACTGGTCCGTATTGAACCGGGTCAATGATCCGCTGGCGCGCCCCAGCCAGATCCAGGGCCAGATCAAGGCCGATGGCACGGTGATGATCGTCAACCGCAACGGCATCGTGTTTACGGGCAGCAGCCAGGTCGATACGCGCAATCTGGTGGCCGCCGCCATGGGCATGAGCGACAGCCAGTTCAAGAGCGGCCTGTACGGCAAGGCGCAGGGCACGGGCGCCGTGCCGACCTTTGCGAATGACTTGTTGCTGGACCAGAATACCTTCAAACATGGCAAGGCCGAGGCCGATGTCGTCGTCGCCGCCGGCGCGCGCATCGACACGCGCAAGCCGCAGACGGTGACGGAAGGCGGCGGCTATGTGCTGCTGGCCGGCCGAGGCGTCCACAACGCGGGCGTCATCACCACGCCGAACGGCCAGACCACGCTGGCCGCCGGCGACGCCATCGTCGTGCGCCCGGGCCAGGGCACGGACAAGAACCAGTATTCGAGCACGCGCGGCAATGAAGTCGGGATGCTGCGCGCGGCCGGCAGCGACGCCGGCGCCGTCGTCAACAGCGGCTTGATCCAGTCGGCCGGCGGCGACATCACGCTGAGCGGCAACACGCTGCGCCAGGACGGCGTGCTGCTGTCGAGCACCTCCGTCAACGGACGCGGCGCCATCCACCTGGCGGCGGCGGGCGACGACGCCAAGGTCACCATGGGCCGCGGCAGCGTCAGCGCCATTGTTATCGACGATAACGGCGCCACGGCGCTCGATGTGCAGCGCGATACCCTGCTGAAAGACACGGGCAAGGGAACGGACACGCCGCTGGACCGGCGCGACCAGTCGCTGGTGCGCATCGTTTCGGCCGGCAACGTGGAGTTCGAAGGCGATTCGCTGACCCTCGCCACGGGCGGCCAGGTGCTGGTCGACGCGGCCCGCCGCAGCCACGTGGCGCGCGATGCCGCCATCGACGTCTCCGGCGCCGTCGGCGTGAAGGTCGACATGAGCAGCAACAATGTGCTGATCAACGTGCAGGGCAACGAGCAGCGCGACGCGCCCGGCAGCCGCGACGCCAAATACCTGAACAACAGCGATGTGTGGGTCGACCGCCGCGACCTGGTGCTGGTGCCGGCCGGCACGAATGGCTATGCCACGGACCGCTGGTACACGGCCGGCGGCTTGCTGGAAGTGAGCGGCTACCTGAACACCAGCGGCCACGGCATCGGTGAATGGGCGGCCCAGGGCGGCACCGTCGGCTTTGGCGGCGGCGAAGTGGTGACGCAGGCCGGTTCGCGCATCAATATCGCCGGCGGCTCGCTGGACGTGCAGACGGGCATGGTCAAGCAGACGTGGCTGAAGGGCGCCGATGGCGCGATGTACAAGCTCAGCACGGCGCCGGGCGACAATCTGTACACGGGTCTGTACCGCGGCTATGAAAGCACGCATGCGCGCTGGGGCGCGAATACGACGGAAACCTATGCGAATGCCCTGATCGGCCCGCGCGAACGCCTGGAAAACGGCTATACGGTGGGCCGCGATGCGGGCCGCCTGATCGTTTCTACGGGCGCGGCCGTGCTGGAAGGCGATATCGACACGTCCGTGTTCCAGGGCGAGCGCCAGCAGCGCAAGCGCGATGACGGCGTGGATGGCTACAAGCAGGCGCAGACGGCGGCGGCGCGCGCCGGCCAACTGATCGTCGGCAAAATGACACCCGTCTTCGATACCAAGACGGGCCAGATGCGCGACAGCCCGCAAGCCGTGCTGGACAAGGTGCAAATCGGCAAGGTGGCCAGCATCGCCGATGGCCAACTGCTGGACGCCGCCTTGCCGGCCGCGCGCAGCCAGACCTTGCAGCTCGACGCCGACTGGCTCAACGGGCTGGAATTGGGCGTGCTGAATATCTATGCCTACGACAAGCTCGACGTCAATGCCGACGTGCGCGTGGCCGATGGCGGCGACATCGCCCTGCACGCCACCGACGTGGCGCTGAAAGCGAACGTGAGCGCGCGCGGCGGCAGCATCGCCGCCGGCGACATCGTCTCGCGCTACCTGGCGAATGCGGGCGCGGTATGGGCCGATGGCAAGCTCGTGCCGGACAACCGTCCCACGGGCACGGCCGGCGTGCGCGTGGCGCCCGGCGTGCGCCTCGATGCGCGCGGCCTGTGGAGCAACCTGGAACTCGATCCCGGCGCCGGCGCCGGTTTGCCGTATATCAATGGCGGCAAGGTCAGCCTGAAAAGCTCGGGCGGCATCGACCTGACGGGCGGCAGCGTCATCGACGTCTCGTCCGGCGCGGCCCTGATGGGCAATGGCAGCCTGCAGGGCGGGCGCGGCGGCGACATCACCCTGGCGGTCGATCTGCCGACGGAGAAGGCGCCGACGGGCGCCATGCTCAAGCTCGATGGCGAATTGCGCGGCTATGGCGTGAAAGGCGGCGGACGCCTGGTGATCGACAGCGGCGCGGCCGTCAGCATCGGCGGCCAGCTGCTCGAAGGCGATGTGTTGCCAGGCGGCAGCAGTTCGCCGTTGGCCCTGCGCCTGGCCGATGAATTGCTGATCGCCAAGGGCGAGACGATTCCCCTGGCTTTCACCTTGACCACCAGCGTGATCAAGCCGGGCCAGGCCTTGAGCAAACCCGTGGTGGTGGATGTGTCGGTGCAAAAACCGCTGGTGCTGGGGGCCGACCTGCTGTTGCCGCCTGGCGCGCACGTCGTCATCAACAACGCGACGTATGTATGGGAGGGTTCCATCGTGCCAGCCGGCAGCGTGCTGACGGTCATCAATGGCCTGAATGCCGGCTTCGTGGTGTCGGCGGCGGCCTTTCCGCAGGGCTTGCCTATCGTACCGGTGACGACGAAGTACGCGGCGGGCAGCATCGCCACCGAAGAATTGCGCGCGCCGCCTGGTCTGGTGCTGCCGGCCGGCATGGTGCTGGGGCGCGACGCGGCCGTCAAGCCGCTGCTGGCGCTGGACGCGAGCCTGTTCCGGAGCGGTTTTGCCGACTACGCCATCACGGGCCGCGATGGCGTCGTGGTGGTCAAGGATGCGCATATTGACGTCACCATGCCCGTGCTGCATTTCAGTCCCGCCACGGGCCATACGGTGGCGGGCGGCACCGATCCTGGCGCCGCGCTGGAACTGTGGACGCCGGAGCTGTACCAGGAAGATGCGCGCAAGGCCCGCCTGACGCAGCGCGCCGGCGCCAACCTGTCGCTGACGGCCGGCAGTCCGCACGTGAAGGGCGCCCTGGCGGTGGCCCAGGGCGCCGTCATCAAGGTTGATCCGGGCCGCCAGATCAGCCTGACGGGCAATGACCAGATCACCGTCGATGGGCGGCTCGACGCCTGGGGCGGCAAGATCGCCATCCTGCCAGGCACGTTTGGCACGGGCAATGATGTGGACCTGCCGAACGGCAAGGGACAAGCCACGTCGATCTGGATCGGCGACAAGGCCGTGCTCGATGTCGCTGGCCGCGCCACGGTCGCCACCGACATGCGCGGCGGTCGCTATGGCCGTGCGGACCAGGGCGGCAGCATCGAAATCGGCGCCCGCTACAAGGCTGACGCCGCCAGCGTCGACGCGGCCGATGCCTTTGTCGTCGTGCGTCCTGGCGCCCTGCTCGACGCCAGCGGCGCGCAAGCCGCGCTGGACTTGCCGAGCCAGGGCGCCGTCAACGTGGCTGGCAATGGCGGCTTGATTTCGCTCAGTTCGTACAACGGCATCTTTGCCGACGGCACCCTGCGCGCCGCGGCCGGTGGCGCCGGTGCGGCCGGCGGCACCCTGGCGCTGGCGCTGGACACGCCCAATTATGGCAAGGTCGACCGCTACAACTTGCAAGGCGGCAACGTGGACAACGCGGTGCGCGTGCCGCGCGAAATGCTGCTGGCGCAGGCGCAGGGCGAGAGCGCCTTGCCCGTCGACTTGCGCGCCGGCCAGCAGGATGCGGCGCTGCGCTATGGCAGCGCGCGCCTGGGCGTCGACCGCGTGCAGGCGGGCGGCTTCGACAACCTTGCCCTGCATGTGAATGGCATGCTCAGTTTTGACGGCGACGTCAACCTGTCGCTGGGCCAGAGCCTGCGCCTGAGCGCCACCTCGCTGGGGCTGGCGCAGCAGCCTTTGCCCGATGGCCAGGACAAGGCGGCCAGCCTTGCCAGCCAGGTGCGCCTGGCGGCACCGTACGTGCGCCTGGGTACGGCCGTGCGTGCCCAGAAGGACGATTACATCGTGCCCAATGCCGTGAAAGGCTCGAAAAACCTGGGCAGGGGACGGGGCATGCTGGGCGTGCCGCTGGTGGCCGAGGATTCCCTGCTGCAGATCGATGCGGGCATGCTCGATATCGCGGGCGAGGTCAACATGGGTACGCGCGGCACCATCGCGCAGAGCAGCGGCGCCGACCTGGTGGTCGAACGCGATGCCTTCGAGCAGCTGACCCTCAACAGCCGCGGCGACATGCGCCTGTCGAACAGCGCCGCCCTGTACCAGCCGGGCAATGCCACCCTGGTGGCCGCGCAAATCTACCCGGCCACGGGCGACAGCGGCATGGTCACGGTGGGCCAGAAGAGCGCCATCGACGAATACGGCATTATCCGCGTCACGCTCGATCCGCTGCGCACGCTCGATATCGGGCGCAGCGCCGGCAGCGCCACGCCGAACCAGCCGTTCTCCGTGTTTGGCAGCCTGAGCCTGGTTGCCCCCACCATCAACCAGCATGGCGTGCTGCGCGCGCCGCTGGGCCAGATCAATCTGGGCGCCGAAGGCTATGAAGCCTACACGGGCCATGTCAACCTGTTGCCGGGCAGCCTGACGTCCGTCAGCGCGAAAGGCTTGACGATGCCGTACGGCGGCACGCTCGATGGCCTCAGCTACCTGTATGACGGCAACGACGTCGTGTTCAAGGGCGTGGGCAACGGTCCCGAGATCGCCTTGACGGGCGCCGCCGTCGACGTGCAAGCCGGCGCCGTGCTCGACCTGTCGGGCGGCGGCACCTTGACGGGCGCGGCCTTCCTGGCCGGACGCGGCGGCTCCACCGACGCGCGCCTCAATCCGCTGGTGCAGATGAAGCCGAACGGCGGCTTCACCCTGCCCGGCCTGAATACCAACCCCGTGTACGCCATCATTCCCGGCGTACAGCCGGACGTGGCGCCTTTGACGGCCGAGCAAGGCGCGGGCAAGCCCGCCGTGGGACGCCAGATCACCATCGGCGCGGGCGTGCCCGGCCTGGCGGCCGGCACCTACACCTTGCTGCCATCGACTTTCGCCCTGCTGCCCGGTGCATTCCGCGTGGAATTGAATGGCCTGGCCGGCGCCGTCGAGACAGGCGGCACGATCGCCATGCGCAATGGCTCGTTTGCCACCGCGGCGCAGACGGGCGTGGCGGGCACGGCGTTCCGCGACGTGGTGGCGCAGCAAGCCATCCTGACGCCGGCCGACGTGCTGCGCAGCTATTCGCAATACAATGAAACGGGCTATGCCGCTTTCGCCGTGGCGCAGGCCGCGCGCGACGGCGTGCCGCGCGCCATGCTCGAACGCGACGCCAAGGGCGTGCGGCTGCAACTGATCGCTCCATCCCTGCACAGCGTCGAGAACAACCATACGCCATTGATGATGGATGGCAGCACCCTGTACGCGCCGGCCGAGGGCGGCTTCGGCGGCTCCCTGCTGCTGGGCACGGGCAACCATGCATCGACCCGCTACGAAGTGCTGGCCGACGGCACGGCGCCGCTGGCCGATTTCAATGGCGTCTCCGTGCACGCGTCGCAGATCAATGCCTTCGGCGCCCAGCGCGTGGGCATCGGCGGCTTGCCGCGCGTGACCTACAGCGAATTTGGCACGGGCAGCAATCAGCGCGCCAATATCGCCGCCATCAACGAATCGGCGGGCGGCATCGTGCTGCGCGACGGCGCCGTGCTGAAGGCGGCCGAAGTGTTCCTGGTGACGGCGAGAAAAGACGACGGCATCATCCTCGAGCAGGGTTCCGGCATCAATACGCTGGGCCGCGGCAAGGCGGCCTGGGACTCGCGCGACGGCTATGTGTACCTGCCCATGGGCAGCGTGCTGGCCGTCTCTAACGGCTGGCTGGACATGCTGCCGGCCGCGGCGCCATCGTCCGAATCGTATGGCCCCGGTATCATCGACATCGGCGCCTGCAAGAAGGCGGAGGGCGCCTGCGGCGGCGGCACCTCGCTGTATTCCGAGGGCACCATCGCCGCGGTGACGGAGCGCGCGTTCACCCTGCGCGACAACGTGCGCTATGGCACGCGCAACCTGGTGCTGGCGATGGGGGCGATCAATGTCGGCAGCGAGGCGTCCCTGGCGGATGCCAGCGCCCGCGGCGCCCTGCCGGACGGCCTGGCGCTGAACCAGGGCGTGCTCGACCGCCTGCTGCGCGGCGACACCAGCACGGGCGCGCCGGCGCTGGAAAGCCTGGGCTTGACGGCGCGCAATTCCTTCAACTTCTATGATTCGTCGCAGCTGTCGACCATCGATGCGGCCACGGGCAAGTCGTCGCTGTCGCGCCTGGTGCTCAATACGCCCGCCATCTACGGCTACGGCGGCGCGGACGCGCTGGCGCGCATCCACACGGACACCCTCGTGTGGCAGGGCGCGACGAACGCGCCCGGCGCCGTGGTTGCGAATGGCCCCGGCACGGGCAGCGGCCGCCTGCAGGTCGATGCCAAGCGCATCGAGTTCGGCTTCACGCCGGACAGCCGTCCCGACACCATCCACAAGCTGGACCGCCTGGTGCTGGGCTTCGGCCAGGTGGCGCTCAACGCCAGCGAACAGCTGACGGCCAACAACAAAGGCAGCCTGTCCGTCTACCAGTCGCAAAGCGCGTGGGATACGGCCACCAATGGCTACCGCTACAGCGGCGGCGATTTGCTGATCAACACGCCGCTGCTGACGGGCGCGGCCGGCTCCGTCAACCGCATTACGGCGGGCGGCGACCTGAAGGTGAGCGCACCGGCAGGCGCGGCCGCCGCCACGCCGACGAATGCGGCGCTGGCCGGCGCACTGGGCGCCGAAGTGGCGCTGAGCGGCAACAATGTCAGCGTGGATACGTCGGTGGTCTTACCAAGCGGAAAATTGACCCTGTCGGCCGAGCGCGATGTGCTGCTGGGCGACAAGGCCAAGCTGGACCTGGCGGGTCGCAAGATCGATTTCTACGACACCAGCAAGTACAGCTGGGGCGGCGACGTGATCCTCGACAGCCGCGAAGGCGACGTGCGCCAGGCGGCCGCCTCCGTGATCGACGTGTCGGCCGTGAACAATCGCGCCGGCAAGCTGAGCGCGACAGCCACCGGTGACGCTGCCGGCAGCGTCGATTTGCGCGGCACCTTGCTGGGCGGCGCCAGCGGCAGCTATGACGCGGGCGGCACCCAGGTAGGCTACGCGGCCGGCGGTGCGGACATCCGCGCCCAGCGGATCGGCGACTTCGCCGGCCTGAACCAACGTTTGAACACGGGCAAGGTATTCGGCAGCCGCAGCTTCCAGCTCAAGCAGGGTAATTTGGCCATCGGCGACGAGCTCAAGGCGCGCGAAGTGAGCGTCTCCGTCGACGGCGGCAGCCTGACGGTGCATGGCCGCATCGACGCCAGCGGGGAGCAGGTGGGCAGCATCCGCCTGGCCGGCCGCGACGGCGTCACCATCCAGTCCGGCGCCGTGCTCGACGCGCACGGCACGGTACTGCGCACGGACAGCTATGGCCAGGTGATCGAGGCGCCGAACCGCGCCGTGATCGAACTGGCGTCGCCTGGCGGCCGCCTGACCCTGGAAAACGGCGCGCGCTTCGACCTGCGTAGCGGCGAGGCTGGCAAAGGCGGCGGCAACTATGGCAGCATCGACCTGAACGCGCGCCGCCTCGGTGGCGCCACGGGCGACGACATCGACATCGATGCGGCAGGCGCGCTGAACATCGCCGGTGCGCGCACCGTCAACGTCAACGCCTTCTGGCAATACAAGGATACCCCGGCCGGCGCCGGCAAGGATGCGGACGGCCGCAGCTACCAGAGCATCAACCAGGCTTACCTGGACGGGAAGCACGGGGACAGCCAGGCCTTCATGGTCAATGCGCTGGCGAACGGCAACTTGATGAACAACAAATTGCGCGGCTTGCGCGGCGATGCGAACGCCTTCCACCTGCGTCCCGGCGTCGAGATCGTCAGCGCCACGCCGGGCGGCGACCTGCATATCGATGGCGACATCGACCTGTCCGGCCACCGCTACGACGGCGTCAATCCGCTGGCGCGCCTGAGCGGCGTGTACGGCTCGGGCGAGGCCGGTGCGCTGGTGCTGCGCGCCGGTGGCAAGCTCAGCGTCTTTGGCAGCATCACGGATGGTTTCGATACCAGCAAGCTGCCGGTCACGGTGGATAACAAGGGCTGGCAGCTGGTGAAGGGCCGGCTGCCGTGGGGCGGCGAGGTCGTCGTGCCGCAAGCGGGCCTGGTGACCCTGGCCGAGGACACGTATTTCAAATCGGGCACGAGCGTCAATTTTGCTGTGCCGATGAAAGCCATGGAGTTGCGCAGCGGCACCTTGCTGGCGGCGCGCGCCACCTTGACGGCGGAGTTGAACTTGCCAGCAGGCAGCGTGCTGGGCGGTGCTGTGCGCAATGCCGACGGCAGCGTGCTGTACGCGGCCGGCACCGTCTTGCCCAAGGCGCTGACCTTATCGAGCGGCATGCAGCTCGATGCCGGCCTGCGCCTGCCTGGCGCGGCCAAGGTGGCGGCCATGGTGTGGCCGGCGAATGTGGCCTTGCCCTTCCCGGAAGGCCAACCGCGCGACACGGGCGATAGCGTCAATTCCATCAATGGCGTGGTGCTGGCCTCCGCGCTGGCGCTGGACAAGGGCAGCGTGCTGCCAGCCGGCACGCTGGTCAAGCTGCCTGGCGACGCGACCATGGTGGCGCTGCGCAGCGAGGATGGCAGCGGCAGCCAGGGCCGCAACCTGGCGCTGGCGCCCATGCTGGCCCAGGGTTCGCAAGCGTGGTCGCTGCGCCTGGTGGGCGGCGCCGATACGGCCGCGGCCGATACGCGCGCGCTGCGGCCGCATGCGAAGGACGCCCATCTGATGCTGGCCGATACGCATTACGGCATGGGGGAAAAGACGTCGGTCAAGCCGGGTACGGGTTTGCCGGGCAAATATATCTTCAGTGAACAAGCCATCAGCGAGGGCATGCCGGAAGGCGAGGTTGATATCGAGACGTGGTTTGGCAGCGAAGAGTTCATGCTGGAGTACTATGCCCATTATGTGATCAAGGTGGCGGACGGCACGCCGCCCGAATATGTGACCAATGTGGAACCGGCGCGCCAGCCCCTGTTCAGTGTGCTGCGCACGGGCACGGGCGACCTCGACTTGCTGGCCGCGGGCGACTTCGACATGCGTTCGCTGTATGGCGTTTACACGGCGGGCACGCAGTCGGCCTCGCCGCTGGTCGATGGCAAGGATCTGTTCAACTTGCCGCGCGGCCTGAACGCCAAGGGCCAGCTGCTCGGCGCCCTGGGCGACAAGCTGACGCGCTTCGTCGATGGCGGCAGCGAGAGCCTGTACCGCGCCTGGTATCCCGAGCACGGCGGCAATCTGCTGCTGCGCGCCCAGGGTGACGTCAAGGGCGATACCCTGGGCACCTCCACGCAACGCCGCGAAGATGCCATCGGCTTCCTCAACGCGCAGCAGGACACCAGCGATATCGGCAGCTGGCTGTGGCGCCAGGGCAGCGGCAGCACGGGCGCGGGCGTGCCGACGGCGTGGTGGGTCAATTTCGGCACCTACGTCGCGCGCCCGGAAGGTCCCGACCTGTTTGCCGGCTTGCCGGTCGTGTCGGGCTTTACGGGCATCGGCACCCTGGGCGGCGGCAATGTGCTGCTGCAGGCGGGCGGCGACGCCGGCATGCTGACCTCGCGTGCCGACCCGGCCGGCGAATTCGCGCCGCGCAGCCAGGGCCTGAACGTGGCCGTGGGCAGCACGGGCAGGGTGACGCCGGACGGCAAGCTGCTGCTGACGGGCGGGGGCGACCTTGACATCCGCATCGGCGGCGGCCTCAATCCGGTCGCCGCGGTGCGCAGTTTCGACCGCAACGGAGACTTCGCGAATGTCGATACGCGCTTCGAGCGCCAGTATCCCACGCTCAACAGTACCTTCACCAACCTGCGTGGCGCGCTGCGCATGGAGGCGGGCGCCGTGGGCGGCGTCGAACTGCGTTTCGACCGCGCCGATCCGACGGAATCGCGGCCGTACGAAACCTACACGGCGGGCACGTCCATCGCCAGCGGCGGGCCTATCCTGGTGCCGGGCGACAGCGGCGTGCGCATCGATGCGCGCGGCGACCTGGTGCTGGGCGGCACGGCCGATGCGGGCCGCGTGAAGCAGCTGGGCAACGGTTCGCCGTTCAACTACCAGGGCGTGGCGCGCACCGGCGAAGGCTGGAGCTGGTTCTCGCTGTGGACGCCGGCCACGGCCATCGACCTGTTCAGCGCGGGCGGCAACTTGACGCCCACCTCGTCCTGGATCAATTCGACGATCGGCGACAACCACGCGCCGACGGACGGGCGCTTCGTCATGCCGTCCGTGCTGCGCGCCGTGGCCGCCAGCGGCAGCTTGTACTACGGCAATGCCAGCCTGGGCAGGCTGGGTGGTGATGGCGGCAAGGTGGACATGCCGCAAAACGGCGTGATCCTGGCGCCGTCGCCGGTGGCGCCGCAATTTGTCAGGACGGGCACGGGCCAGCTGGAAATGCTGGCCGCCGATTCCATCCATGCGGCCGGTTATCCGATCACGCCATCGGGCGCCGACCCGCGCATGCTGCCGAATCCGTTCAATCCGGGCTTCGTCGGCGCCCTGGACAAGGTCTGGTTCGGCCTGCTGCCGCTGCATAACGTCAGCGCCGATGCGCTGGCGCCCGGTGCGCTGAAATGGTTCGGCTCGACCCCGAACGGTGCCAGCGATGCCGGGCAACAACTGTATCCGCTGTTCAGCATGACGCCGCCGACGGTGTCCGACTATGTGCCGGCAGGCCAGCTGCCCGCGCATTTCTATGCCAGCAGCGGCGACATCGTCGGCCTGCGCACGGGCGGCATCGTGTACCGGGGCAACCTGAAGGGCGTCAGCGGCGCCCTGGGCCTGTGGTACGAGGGCGGCGGCGCCGTGGCCGTGCGCGCCGGACGCGATATCGTCAACTCGGGCACGCCGCTCGGTAGCGTCGAGGGCGTGCCGGACGGCGCGGCCGGATGGACCAGCCAGGGCTTTGTCGGCCGGCCGGACTATCCGGACAAGCCGGTCGTCACCGGCAGCTCGACGGCGCGCGGCAACCTGTTCGTGCACCGCCATGCCGATGACGTTTCCGTCGTCAGCGCCGGGCGCGATATCCGCTACAGCACCTTCTATGTGGCGGGACCGGGCCAGCTCAATGTGAGCGCCGGACGCGACCTGTACATGGCCGACAAGGGCGAGCTGCGCAGCCTCGGTTCCATCGTCAGCACCGGTCCCGGCGAGCGCGGCAATGGCGCCGGCATCAGCGTGGCCGCTGGCGTGGGCCGCAACGGCCCCGACTACGCGGCCTTCGCGGCGCGCTACCTGGACCCGGCCAAGCTGGCCGACCCGGGCCGTCCGCTGGCCGACCAGGCCGGCAGCGCCGTGTACGTCTACGGCGGCAAGCTGACCCTGGCCGACTGGCTGCGCGGCCAGTTCGGCTACAAAGGCGACGAGGCGGGCGCTGCCGCCTTCCTCGGCACGAAACAGGCGGAACTGGAAAAGGCCGGCCAGCAAACGGGCGGCGTGCGGCGCGACCTGGCGCGCGAATACGCGCAGGTCAGCCAGTTGCACCTGGTGAACTGGCTGACGACGCGCTTTGGCGGCGACAGCGGCCTGGGTATCCGCTACGACCCGGCCACCGATGCGCGCAGCTTCTTTGCCGCTTTGCCGAAGGAACAGCAGCAGGTGTACCTGAGCAATGTCTACTTTGCCGAACTGAAGGCGGCCGGGCGCGAGTACAACGATCCGGACGGCGTGCGCCGCGGCAGCTACCTGCGCGGCCGCGAAGCCATCGCCACCCTCTTTCCGACGCAGGACAAGGCGGGCAAGAAGATCGAGTACAAGGGCGACCTGACGATGTTCAGCAGCGCTCTGTACACGGTCAACGACTACGCAGGCATCTATACCAAGCGGCCCGTCGCGGGCGTGCGCTACCTGAGTCCGCAGGAGTGGGCCGAGGCGGGGCGTCCGACCGTCAACGTGCCGCACGTGATCGTCAACGATGCCGGCATCCACACGGATTTCGGCGGCGATATCGGCATCGCGGTGCCGGGCGGGCGCGCGCTGATCGGCGTCGACGGCGGCTATGCGCCGGGCGAAGGCTCGGGCGTGCTGACACAGGGGGCGGGCGAGATCCAGATGTATGCGAAAGACAGCATCCTGCTGGGCCAGAGCCGCATCTTCACCACTTTCGGCGGGAACATCCTGGCCTGGTCGGCCACGGGCGACATCAATGCGGGCCGCGGCACCAAGTCCACCGTCGTTTACACGCCGCAGCGCCGCACCTACGACAGCATCGGCCTCGTCAGCCTGTCGCCGAGCACGCCGACGACGGGCGCCGGCATCGCCACCCTGAACCCGATCCCGGAGGTGCCGCCCGGCGACATCGACCTGATCGCCCCGCTGGGCACCATCGACGCGGGCGAGGCGGGCATCCGCGTCTCGGGCAACGTCAACTTGGCGGCCTTGCAGGTGGTCAACGCGGAAAACATCCAGGTGCAGGGCAAGGCCACGGGCATGCCCGTGATCGCCTCGGTGAACGTGGGGGCGCTCAGCAATGCCAGCGCGGCCGCCACGCAAGCCGTCACCGCGGCGCAGGACGTGCTGCAGCGCGAACGGGCTGCCACGCGCCAGGCGCAGCCGTCGCTGTTCACGGTGAAGGTGCTGGGCTTTGGCAACGAGCAGGCGGACGAAGCCGGTGTTGGCAAGCACACGGGCGGCGAACCGCAGGCGTCCAGCTACCAGCCGGCCGGCGTGGTGCAGGTGCTGGGGGCGGGGCCGTTGACGGCGCCGCAGCTGCAGGCGCTCACGCCGAACGAGCGGCGCGGTTTGCAGCCTTGAGCGGAGTTTTATGAACATTTGATGACATTCGGCAGTCGCCGCGCGCGGCGGCTGTCTAGGCATCAGTAGATCAGCATTAGCAACAAAAATACGCCGGCCCAGCGCCGCAACACAGGGCAACCGTTTGATTTTAAGGTGAATGGAAGATGCGTGAAATGACAACCAAGGGCAGGGGCGTGCCGCCAGCGGCGCCTGCAACCGCCTTGACGATGCTGTGCCTGGCCATGCTGGCGCTGCCCGGCATGGCGCGCGCGCAGGACGCGGTCCCGGCGGCCGCTCCTGTGGCCGCGCCGGAACGGCAGGTGACGATCGAGGAATACCTGGTGCGCGGCAATACCGTGCTCGATGCGCG
The DNA here is from genome assembly GCF_030397735.1 of Janthinobacterium sp. SUN120. NCBI lineage: Bacteria > Pseudomonadati > Pseudomonadota > Betaproteobacteria > Burkholderiales > Oxalobacteraceae > Janthinobacterium > Janthinobacterium sp. SUN120. Next base: position 40,897 of record NZ_JAPUBW010000008.1, read on the forward strand.
TGCCATCGAAGAGGCGGTGACGCCCTTCCTGGGGCCGGGCCGCACCCTGAAGGACGTGGAAGGGGCGCGCGACGCCCTCGTTGCGGCATATCAAGCCCGCGGCTACCAGTCCGTCTACGTGGACTTGCCGGAGCAGCAGGTGGAGCAGGGCGTGGTGGTGCTGCAGGTGAGCGAAACGAAGGTGGGACGCTTGCGCGTCGTCGGCGCGCAATACAACTCGCCGCTCGACGTGCGCCAGCAAGTACCGGCCTTGACGGAAGGCAAGGTGCCCGACTTTACGCAGGCGCAAGTGGAGCTGACGGCCCTGAACCGCGGTCCCAAGCGCCAGGTGATGCCGCTGGTCAAGCAGGGCAGCCTGCCCGGCACCATGGATGTGGACTTGAAAGTCGAGGACAGCAGCCCATGGCGTGCCAGCATCGGCTTGAACAACGATTACAGCGCCGATACCAAGAAGTTGCGCAGCAGCATGTCGGTCGGTCACGACAACCTGTGGCAGATGGGGCATAGCGCCACCATCAGCTTTTTCGGCACGCCGGGAGACCTGAACCAGACCAAGGTGTGGTCCGCCTCGTACGTGGCGCCGATCGGCACGCAGGGCTGGAGCGTGGAAGCGACCGGCTACCAGTCGAACAGCAACGTGGCCAGCACGGGCGGCACCAGCGTGCTGGGCAAGGGCCACGCGCTGGGCATGAAAGTCAACTACACGGTGCCCAACAGCGGCATCTGGTGGCACAGCTTTTCTGCCGGCATCGATTTCAAGGATAACCAGGAAGCCTTGAAGCTCAATGGCACGGGCAGCAATATTCCGCTCAAGTACGTGCCCCTGAGTGTGTCGTATAACGGCTTTGCGCAGACGGATGCGGCGACGTACGGCCTGGGCCTGTCGCTGGTGGCCGGCACGCGCGCCGCGTTCGGCTACGGCAGCGACAGCGCCGTCTACGACAACAAGCGCTACAAGGCCTCGCCCAGCTTCCTCGTGCTGAAGGGCGACGCCAACGCCACCTACACCCTGGGCAGCGGCGCGCAGCTGCACGGGCGCATGTCGGGCCAGCTGGCCGACGCGGCGCTCGTGTCGGGCGAGCAGATGGCCGCCGGCGGCGCCAATTCCGTGCGCGGCTATCTGTCGGCCGAAGCGACGGGCGACTATGGCGTCTCGGGCACCGTCGAATGGCGCACGCCCCAGCTGACGTATTTCAGCCGCCTGGAAAACTGGCGCCTGTTTGCCTTTGCCGATGGCGCGCGCCTGCGCCTGCGCGATCCGATGATCGAGCAGAAAGACCTGTTCGGCCTGGCCTCCGTGGGCGTGGGCAGCAGCTTCCAGTTCCTGCGCTACCTGAATGGCCGCATCGATTTCGCTTACCCGCTGCGCGATGGCCCGCGCACGCACAAACACGTGCGCCGCATCAATTTCAACCTGTCGGCCAGCTACTGACGGGCCAGCTCACCAGCACTGCACTTTTTTAGACTTTTCTTCGGAGAATCACTGTCATGCAACGTTTTCTTTTCCTGCTCACGATCCTGGGCACGCTCGTTCCCGGCCTGGCGCATGCCTGGTGGCAGCCCGACTGGGCTTACCGCAAACCCGTCACCGTCGACGCCGGCCCGAAGGCGGGCGCCGTGGGCGGCGATCCCGGCCGCATTCCCGTGCTGCTGCGCTTGCATTCTGGTAACTTCAACTTCGAAGGCGTCAGCGACAACGGCGCCGACCTGCGCTTCGTGGCGGGCGACGACAAGACGGTGCTGAACCACCAGATCGAACAGTTCAACCCGCTCCTGGGCATCGCCCTGATCTGGGTCGACGTACCGGCCCTGACGGCCGGCACGCCGCAGCAGCTGTGGATGTACTACGGCAATCCGAAGGCGCCCGCTTCCGGCAACGGCCAGCGCACCTTCGACCCCGATTACAGCCTCGTGTACCACTTCACCGAGCCTGGCGTGCCTTCGCGCGACAGCACCGCCTACGGCAACCATGCCCAGACAGCCGTGCCGGCGCTGGACGGTTCCGTCATCGGCGCCGGCGCCCGCCTGGGTACGGCACCGCTGATGCTGCCTGCCTCGCCTTCGCTGGCGCTGGCCGCCGGCGCGCCCTTCACCTTTTCCGCCTGGGTGCGTCCCGACAACCTGGGCCCGCAGCAAGTGCTGTATGCGCGCCGCGATGGCGCCAACGAATTGCTGATCGGCGTCGACCAGGGCGTGCCTTTCGTGCAGGTGAATGGCCAGCGCAGCAAGCCCGGCCAACCGATCCAGGCCGCGCAATGGTCGCACCTGGCTGTGAAAGCCGATAAAGCCAACGTGGCCCTGTACGTGGGCGGCCGTCCGGCCGTGTCGCTGGCCACCGCGCTGCCAGCCTTCACCAGCGCCGCGTCGGTGGGCGCCGATGCGGCGCCGGTCGCTTCCGGCACCGCCACCCTGAACAACTTCACGGGCGCCATCGACGAGCTGCGCCTGTCGCGCACGGCCCGTCCCGACGCCCTGCTGCTGGCCGATGCCGTCTCGCAAGGTTCCGAATCGCGCCTGGCCGTGTTTGGCGCCGACGAACAGCAGGCCGGCAAGAGCCATTTCGGCTTCATCATCGCCGCCATGCCGCTCGACGCGTGGATCGTCGTCGGCGTGTTGGGCCTGATGATGGTCTTGTCGTGGATCATCATGATCGGCAAGGGCCGCAGCTATGGCGCCATCTCGCGCGCCAATGCGCAATTCATGCAGTCGTTCCACGAAGCGGCCGGCGCGCCGCTGGACCACCTGGCGCGCAACGGCAAGCTGAGCACTTCCGTGAAGACGGATTCCTCGCTGTGGCGCCTGTATGACGTGGCCATCGACGAGATGCGCCGCCGCCACGACCGCGGCTACGACTTGAACGCCGTGTCGAACGCGACGATCGGCGCCATCCGCGCCGCCATGGATGGCGTGATGGTGCGCGAAAGCGAGCGCATGTCGAAACGCATGATCTGGCTCTCGACCACCATCGAAGGCGCGCCGTACGTCGGTCTGTTCGGCACCGTGATCGGCATCATGCTGGTGTTCGTCGTGGCGGCCATGGCCGGCGCCGTGGACATCAACTCGGTGGCGCCAGGCATGGCGGCAGCGCTGCTGTGTACGGCTGCAGGCCTGGGCGTGGCGATTCCCGCCCTGTTCGGCTACAACTGGCTGTCGTCGCGTTCGGACGCCATCGTCGCCGATATGGCTGTCTTCGTCGACGAATTCGCCACGCGTCTGGCTGAAGAGCAGGGCGATGGACGCCAGATGCGTCCCGTGCTGCAACAGGCGTGAGGGGCGCATAACCATGGCCACCTCCGCCAAGTTTACCCCCCGCAAGCGTAGCGGCGGCATCAACATCACGCCCTTCGTCGACGTGCTGCTGGTGGTGCTGGTGATCTTCATCCTGACCAGCAATGCCAGCATTCCCGGCATCAAGGTCGACCTGCCCAAGGCCAGTTCGGCCATGGCGCTGGAAAAACCGAAGACCAAGGCCATCACCATCGACAGCGCGGGCCAGGTCTTCCTCGACGCCTATCCCGTCACCTTGCCCGAGCTGGAAGAGCGCTTGCGCACGGAAAAGGCCCTGACGCCCGACTTCCCCGTGATCGTGCGCGGTGATGCCGCCGTGCAATACGCGAAAGTGGTCGAAGTGCTGGACTTGCTGCGCCGCATAGACCTGAACCAGGTGGGCCTGGTGACCGGCAAGCCGGCATGAGGAGCGCAAGGTGAAGCGTGACGACATGATGAAGATGGCCGCCTCGGAACCGTCGGGCGCGGCGCAGTGGTGGCGCCGCTGGGGCGGCGTGGCCGGCGGCGCGCTGCTGGCCGGTGCGCTGGCCGCGCTGGTCTGGTATTTGCTGTCGGACACGGCCGCGACCAAGCGCGAAGTGGCGGCCCCGCCGATGCTGATGCTGCCCCCTCCGTCGCCACCGCCGCCGGAACCGGAAAAACTGCCGGAACCGACGCCCGACAAGGTGGTGCCGGAAGTGTCGGAGCCGGAACCGACGCCGGCCGACAAGCCCATGGATGACGCGCCGGAAAGCCCGTCGCCGGACAAGGGCGACCCCGTCACCATCGATGGCGCGGCGCAGGCCGGCAGCGACGCCTTCGGCATCCAGGCCGGACGCGGCGGCGGCATGACGGGCGGCGGCGGTGGCGGCGGACTCGGCGCGGGATCGTATGGTCGCTATGTCGCCAACGCGCTGCAGCTGGCCTTTGCCCGCGATCCGCGCACGCGCCAGCTGGCGTTTGCCGACATCCGCGTCGACCTGTGGCTCGATACGGAAGGCAAGACGACGAAAGTGCAGCTGGTGCAAGGCACGGGCAATGCGCAGACGGACGAGCAAGTGCTGGCCATGGTGCGCGACTTCCGCGCCGACGAGCGGCCGCCGGCGTCCCTGCGTTTCCCGGCCCGCGTTTCCATTAAAGGCCGCCGGCCATAGCGCCCCCAATTCATATTAATTTTTTTCGAGAGAAACAATGAATTCCTTATTTTCTTCCCCACAGCGCCTGCGCCGCCTTCCGCTGGCGCTCGCTGCCCTGGCCCTGAGCGTGGCGGCAGGCGCCGTGCAAGCGCAAGCACCGGCCGACAGCACCATGGTCAAACTGATCCGCGGCCTGATCCAGAGCGGCGCCCTCAACAAGGATGCCGGCGAAGCGCTGCTGGCGCAGGCGCAAAGCGAAGCGCTGGCCGCCGCGCAAGCCCGTCCTGCCGCCGCGCCGGCGGCCCTGGCGCAGGTGCAGCCGGGCGACGTGCGCGTGCCGTATATTTCGCAAACCGTGCGCGAGCAGATCCGCGACGAAATCAAGGGACAAGTGTTGGCCGAGGCGAAGGCGGGCGGCTGGGCGGCGCCGAATGAAACGCCGGCCTGGACCAAGCGCATCCGCGTGGAAGGCGACGTGCGCGCGCGCTACGAATCGCGCTATTACGACATGGCCAACAGCAATATCGAGATCGACTGGCGCTCGCTCAACAGCGGCAGCGGCTACGACGTCAATTCGAACACCAACCTGGCCCTGCCGGCCCTGCTGAACACGCGCGAAGACCGCAAGCACTTGCTGCGCGCGCGCGCCCGCCTGGGCATCCTGGCCGACATTTCCGACAGCACGCAGGCAGGCATCCGCCTGGCCAGCGGCAACGACGACAGCCCCGTATCCACCACGCAAACCCTGGGCGGCGGCCTGGGCAAGAAAAACATCTGGCTGGACCAGGCCTGGCTGTCTTACCAGCCCGCTTCCTGGCTGAAACTGACGGCGGGCCGCTTCGACAATCCGTTTGTTTCCAGTGATGAATTGTTTTCCAGCGAACTCAATTTCGACGGCATCGCCGCCAAGGTGCAGCAACCGGTGGGCGATAGCAAGGACGTCACCGTGTTCGGTACCCTGGGCCTGATTCCGCTCGAGTATTCGTCCGACAATGCGCCTAGCCGCAGCCAGACAAAAATGTCCAGCGAAAACAAATGGCTGCTGGGCGCGCAAGTGGGCGCGTCGTGGAAGATCAATAGCGACCACCAATTGCGCGGCGCGCTGGCCTACTACAACTTCCGCAACATCAGCGGCGAGTATTCGCAGCCGTGCGCGCTGTATGCGGGCGCCGATGGCTGCAACACGGACTGGTCGCGTCCATCGAGCATGCAAAAGGGCAACAGTTTGATGCTGTTGCGCAATATCGCCCTGAATCCGCTGGACCCGGCGAACACGCCGCAGCCGCAATTCGTGGGCCTGGCGTCGAAATTCCGCCTGGCCAACCTGAATGCGCGCTGGGATAGCAAGGTGGCCGGCGGCACGGACTTGCGCATCGAAGGCGATTATGTGCGCAACATGGCCTACGACAAGAACGAAATGTGGGCGCGCGCCAAGGGCGGCATCATGAACAACTTCGGCGGCACGGGCGGCGTGTCGCAAGCCGATTTCCGGAGCGGTGGCAATGCCTACATGCTGCAGGCGACCCTGGGCAAGGCCAGCCCGGCAGCGCGCGGCGACTGGAACGTTTTACTGGGCTACAAGCGCATCGAACCGGATGCCTTGCCTGACGCTTACAACGATTCCACCTTCCACCTGGGCGGCACGAATGCGCGCGGCTACTACCTGGGCGGCGCGTATGCGCTCGACAAGAATACCTGGCTGAACGGCCGCTGGACGTCGAGCCGCGAAGTGTTCGGTTCGGCGCTGTCGATCGACACCCTGCAAATCGAATTGAACGCGCGTTTTTAAGGAGCCATGATGTTGATATCCAACAAAATGCGCGTGCCGCTACTGTTGCTGAGCTTGCTGGCCGCCGGCACGGCCCAGGCGCAGGGACAGAAGGGCCAGAGCATGGAAGAGCGCCTGCGCGCCGAGTTGCGCAATGTCACGGCGCAACTGCAGCAGACGCGCGGCGAGCTGGAATTGCTGAAAGCCAAGGGCGCACCTGCCGCCAAGGCGGCGCCCGTCGCCGCGTCTGCCAGCGATGGCTTGAAAAAGGAACTGGCGCGCAGCCAGTCGCAACTGGCGCAGGAGCGCGCGCAACGGGAAAAACTGGGCGAGCAGCAACAGCGCAGCGTCGCCGCCGCGCAAGAGGCAAGCGCCAGCCTGGCGCAGTACCGCCAGGCCAGCGAACAGCTGGCCGCCACGGGCAAGCAGCTGGAAGCGGAGCGTGTGCGCCTCGACGGCGAAGTGGCGTCGCAGCGCGGCGCCCTGGCGCGCTGCGAAAGCAAGAATGCCCAGCTGTATGCGGCCGGACAGGAAATCCTGCAAGCGTATGAAGGGCTCGATGTGCTGGACGTCATGAAGGCACGCCAGCCGTTCGCCGCGCAAAGCCGGGTCAAGCTGGAGCAAATCGCCCAGCAGTACGGCGACCAGCTGTACCTGGGCCGCTTTGATGCGCGTCAAACCGAAGCGGCAGCAACGCCGGCCGCCCCCGCGCCGGCCCCCCAATAATTTTACTTTTTGAAATGAATGGAATGACGATGGAAAACACGAATAGCTTGCTGACCACCCTGAATGCGGAACAAACGGCCGAGGCCATCAAGGCGGCCGGCTGCGCCGTCACCAGCATCGAACACGACGGCGTCGTGCGCCTGCACAGCGCCAGCCATGGCATCGGATTTCAGGTGCTGTGGGGCAATGAAGCATCGCCTGGCCAGTATGCGGACCTGACCCTGAGCTGCCCGCTGCGCGTGCAGGGCGGCGACTTGCCGGCCGGCTTGCTGGCCGAATGGCACCGCAGCAAGCGTTTTGCCCGCGTGGCCCAGCATGGCGATTTCGTCGTGCTGGAAATGGATGTGCTGGTCGCCGGCGGCGTCAGCCGCGAGTACCTGAATATCAATCTGCAACTGTGGACGCAGATGATGGGCCAGTTCTTCTTGTTTTTGCGCAACTTTACGCCAGCCGATACGAGCACCGCTCCGCTGGTCGAAGCCGTCAACGTGGCAGAAGAAGAAACTGTGCCGGCCTGACAAGCGGGTCAACGGCGGTAAAAAAGGCTCGTGACGGGCCTTTTTTGTCGTCTGCGGGTCCCAAGTGTCGTATTAAATACTTATTTTTTAGGCATCGCGCATTAAAACTGCTCAAAGAGCGTGTGTGAATCAAGCCAGCAACGGCTGTATGGCGGATAATATTGCCTGTTGCCGATTTGGATACGACCTTTACACAAAAATGCGCCCCATGGATTTTACCCGCGACGAAACCAGTGAAACCCCAGTTGCCCCGGCCAGCGCGCCGGGAGCGCCTTTGCCGTATGCCGTCGCCACCTGGCTGCAGCGGGTGGAGGCAGCCGCCCATCCGAAAGCCGTGCTGAGCATTGCCGAACCGGACCCCAAACTCAACCAGCATCGATTGATCTACGTGCTGGCGCCCACCAGCGGTGGCCGCCACGTGGCCCTGTGCCTGTACAAGGCGCGGCTGCGGCCGAATGGCGACGTGGCGGCGGCGTCCCCCATCAGCGAAATCTTTTCCCTGCTGTCGGCGCCCCCCACGTTTTTGACGCCAGCCGACGAAGACCTCGTGCGTTTCTTCGTGGCCATGCGCAGCGGGCAGAATTCGCAGACGGGCAGCGCCACGGAGCCGAAGGGCAAGGTGGGTGCGGCCCTGCTGAAAATGCTGGCCGAGCAGGATAAATTGTTGTGGGCCAATTCCTGGGCCGACGTCGGCAATGGCCTCGTGTACCCGTTGAAGGAAGGTCCCGTGCGTCCCGCGCGCCTGTTCTGGCGCGACGAGGGCAAGACCATGCGCCTGGGCTGGCAAGTGGACCCGCCGGAAGGCGCGAAGCACCATGGCGCCGACCAGATCGACTACATGCTGCCCACCGATCCGCCGTGGTACATCGACAACCTGTCGTGCGGCGTGCTGGAACTGAACCAGGGCGGCTCCGACATTTCCCTGGCCGATTTGCAGGCGCTGGTGGCGCAGGCGCCGCCCCTGAACGCGAACGACAAGGTGCGCGTGTCGCAACTGCTGCTGGCGCAGGGCTTGCAGCATTTGATGCCGCTGCCGCAACCGTTGCCGCAGCGCTTGCGCAAGGACGTGCCGGCGCAGCCGGTCTTGCTGTTAGACAGCGCCATGCTGGCCGATGGCGGCGCGCAGCGCTGGAGCGACTTCGCCGTGCTGTCCTACGACTACGATGGCGAAAGAGTCTCGTTCGACCCGTCGCAGCGCGTGGTGCGGCAAGTGGGCGATGTGACGGAAATTATCCAGAGAAACACGGTCGATGAAGCGCGCGCGCTGGCGACGTTGGCCGAGCTGCAATTCAAGAAGCCGGGCTCGGCCCCCTTGAGCGGCTTGAAGGGCGCCTTGCAACTGCCTTCCCAGGCGGAATGGCTGCGTTTTGCCGAGTCCGGCATTGACGCCTTGCTGGCGCAGGGCTGGATCGTGGAAAAGACGGCCAAGTACCGCTACGACGTGAGCGACGTGGGCGACTGGTACGCGGAAATCGACGACCAGGACCCGGATAGCGGCAACGCCTGGTTCGAGCTGGAACTGGGCATCGTCGTCAACCACGAGCGCGTGCCGCTGCTGCCCGTGCTGGTACAGCTGATCCGCAACGCACCCAACGATTTCAACCCGAAAGTCATCGAAGCGCATGCCGACGATGACCAGATGCTGGCGACCTTGTCGGACGGCACGCGCGTGGCCCTGCCGTGGGGCCGCGTGCGTCCCATCCTGAACACGCTGGGGGAACTGTATTTCAGCGACAAGATCAAACATGCGGTGCGCATGTCGACCCTGGATGCGGCGCGCCTGGAAGAGCTGGCGCGCGGCCTGGACATGCAGTGGACGGGCGGCGAGCAGCTGCGCGCCATGGGCCGCAAGCTGAGCCAGTTCGGCGCCGTGCAAAAAGTGGCGGCACCAGCCGGCCTGCAGGCGACCCTGCGCGATTACCAGGCCGATGGTCTGGCGTGGATGCAATTCCTGCGCGACCACGACCTGGCGGGCATCCTGGCCGATGACATGGGTTTAGGAAAAACCGTGCAAACCCTGGCGCATATCCTGGTGGAAAAGGAGGCGGGCCGTTTGACGCATCCGGCGCTGGTGATTGCACCGACGAGTTTGATGGGCAACTGGCAGGACGAGGCGGCCAAATTTGCGCCTGGCCTGAAGGTATTGCTGCTGCAAGGCAAGGACCGCGCCCAGCAGTTCGACCAGATCGACCAATGCGATCTGGTGCTGACCACCTACGCCCTGTTGCCGCGCGATGAGGAAACCTTGCGCGAGCACGATTTCCACCTGGTCATCCTCGACGAATCGCATTACATCAAGAATACGCGCAGCAAGGCGGCGCAAAGCGCGGGCCTGCTGCGCGCGCGCCACCGCCTGTGCCTGTCCGGCACGCCGCTGGAAAATCACCTGGGCGAGCTGTGGTCGCAATTCCACTTCCTGCTGCCGGGCTTGCTGGGCGACGAGAAGACGTTCAACACCCAGTTCCGCCATCCGATCGAGCGCCAGGATGATCCGCTGCGCCGCATGCTCTTGAATCGCCGCATCAAGCCTTTCCTGCTGCGCCGCACGAAGGACAATGTGGCCAAGGAATTGCCGCCGAAAACGGAAATGGTGCGCAAGGTGGAATTGACGGGGCCGCAGCGGGACCTGTATGAAACCGTGCGTCTTGCGATGGATCAAAAAGTACGCGAAGAAATCGACAAGAAGGGCGTGGCGCGCAGCCAGATCGTCATCCTCGAAGCGCTGCTGAAACTGCGGCAAGTGTGCTGCGACCCCCGCCTCGTGAAATCCTTGCCGGCGAAGAAGCAATCGGCCGGTTCGGCCAAGCTGCTCGACCTGATGCAGATGGTGGAAGACTTGCTCGACGAAGGGCGCAAGATTCTCGTCTTCTCGCAATTTACCAGCATGCTGGAATTGATCGAGGAAGAACTCGAATCGCGCGACATCCCCTACGCCTTGCTGACGGGCGAAACGAAGGACCGGGGCGCGCAAGTGGCGGCCTTCCAGCAGGGCGCCGTGCCGATCTTCCTGATCAGCCTGAAAGCGGGCGGCGTGGGCCTGAACCTGACGGCGGCCGACACGGTCATCCACTACGACCCGTGGTGGAATCCGGCGGCGGAAAACCAGGCCACGGACCGCGCCTGGCGCATCGGCCAGGACAAGCCCGTATTCGTCTACAAGTTGATCGCCAAGGGCACGCTGGAAGAAAAAATCCAGCTGCTGCAGCAAAAGAAATCGGAGCTGGCGCAATCGATCCTGGCCGAAGGCGAATCGCAAAAGATGGCCCTCACACAGGAAGACTTGCAGCAGATTTTCGCCCCGCTGGAAGATTAACGTTGCCGCACGCTTATACTTGGCGATTCTTTCTTGCCAGGTATAACGCATGCTGCCCTTCCTGCCCTTTCTTGTATTGCTGCTGGCCGGCGCCATCCTCATGGCGCTGCGCTTTGTCCAGTTGCGCCGCGCCCTGCTGCGCGCGCGGGCGGGCGAAGCGCAGTTCCGCCTGCTGGCCGAACACGGCCGCGACGCGGCCTTCCTGCTCGATGCCGCCACCCTCGAATTGATCTATATCAGTCCCGCCGCGCAGCGCCTGACGGGCCACGACTTGCCCGCCTTGCGCGCGCATGCGGCGCAGCTGGCGGCGGACGTGCCGGCCCGGCTGCAGCGCTGGCGCGACGGTGACGCCAGCCGTTTGACCCTGTTGCGCGAAGTGGAATTGCCGCACGCCGACGGCCACCTGCTGGCCCTGGAAATCCATTCCACCATCGTGCCCGCGGCGGCAGGGCGGGGCGTGACCCTGGCGGGTACCTTGCGCGACGTCAGCGCTGCGCAGGCGCAGGAAGCCGAGCGGGAAAAGGAGCAGAAGCGCTTCGCCTCGATGCTGTCGCACGAATTCCGCACGCCGCTGGCCACCATCGACGGCGCCATCCAGCGTCTCGTTTCGACGTCCACCGAGGCGGACGAGGCCACGCGCAAGCGCTACGTGAAAATCCAGACGGCCGTCGACCGTTTGTTGGGCATGATCGACGACTATTTGTCGCCCGAACGCATGGCGGCCATCGGCCGCGAGCGGGCCGCCGACGGCATCGCGCCGCTGGCCTTGCTGCAGCAGGCGGCCGCCACCGTGCCTGTCAGCCACCGCGTGCAGCTGGAACTCGACGAAGACTTGCCGGCCAGGCTGCGCTGCGACGTGCCCGGCATGGCCCTGTGCCTGAAAATCCTGCTGGACAACGCCGTCAAGTTCAGCCCGCCTGGCAGCGCCATCACCTTGTCGGCCAGGCTGGTGCCCGAGGGCGGCGTGGCCCTGTGCGTGCGCGATGGGGGGCCCGGCTTGCGGGAAGAAGAATTGGCGCAATTGTTCGAAAAAGGTTTCCGTGGAACTAATGCCACGCATCCGGGCGCGGGCCTGGGCCTGTACATGGCGCGCGCCGTGGTGGACGTGCATGGCGGGAGTTTGCAGGGGCATAATCTGCCCGAAGGCGGGGCACTTTTCCGCATTTGGCTGCCGCTTCCTGTCTAGACAAGGAAAAGCCTTGCTTCCGCTGAAGGCAACCGTGATAATTCCTTGACGTAAACCTATTGTGCCGTCCATCATGGTGTAGAAGTGCATGGCATGGTTTGCCCTCGGTGTGCTCACTAACGGAAGAATGGCGTAGCAATGACGAAAATACTGATCGTCGAAGACAATCTCGACTACGCCGAAGACATGGCGGAGTTCCTCGTTGAGCTCGAACACGAAGTCCATATCACCAGCTCCGCTGGCGGTATGTGGACGGCGTTGAGCCATGGCAATGTCGGCGTGGTCGTACTGGACCTGGGTTTGCCCGATGAAGACGGCTTCAACGTCATCCCCCGCATGCGCCAGCTGTATCCGCAAATCGGCGTGCTGGTGCTGACGGGGCGTGTCGCCTTCGACAGCCGCATCCTGGGCTTGCGCCTGGGTGCCGACCACTATCTGACCAAGCCGATCAAATTCCCCGAACTGGCGGCCCACATCGAAGCGCTCGACCGCCGCGTCGGGCCGCAAGATCCCGTACCCGAGCCGGGCAAGTGGACGTTGAAAGTAAGCGCTCGCCAACTTGAGTTGATGGGTGCCGTCATCGCCTTGACGGAAAAGGAATTCAACTTCCTGCACTTGCTCACCATTAATACCCGCCCCGTGCCGCGCGACGTCATCGTGGCCGGCATGGGGGGCGAAGATCCCGATGCGGGCCGCCGGGTCGACATGCTCGTGTATCGTTTGCGCAAGAAAGCCAAGACGGGCCTGGGCCAGGACTTGCCGCTGCGCAGCGCGTATGGCGAAGGCTACAGTCTGTCGGCCAGTTTCAACCTGTCCTGATGACCTTGTTGCGCCGTCCGCAAGTGGTTGGTGCAATAAAAGGGACAGAGTCAACCGCTTTTTCCCGCATTTCAAATAAAACAGGGTCAGAGTCGTGCCTTGCGCTCGCAAGTGTGTAAAATCAAGGTCTTAGCCTTCTTTTTACCGATTCTGCCATGGCCCGTTTGCCCCGCCTCATCATTCCAGCACTGCCCCATTACGTGATTCAGCGCGGCAGCAACCGCCAACCCGTGTTCCAGGACGCGGCGGACTATGCGCAATTCCTGTCCTGGCTGAAAACGGGGGCGAAAATGTTCAAGGTGGCCATCCACGCCTATGTTTTATTGCCTGATCAGCTACATTTGCTGGCCACGCCGGCCGATGCGGCGGGCCTGGGGCAGCTGATGCAGTGGCTGGGACGCTATTACGTGCCGTATTTCAACCAGAAATACGGCCGCGAAGGCGCCTTGTGGCAGGGACGCTACAAAACTTCCGTCATCGATCCCGACAATTTCTTCCTCACGTGCTGCCGCTACCTGGAATGCGTGCCCGTGCAAACGGGCCTGGCGGGCCAGGCGCTTGATTACAGCTGGTCCAGCTATGCCCACCATGCGGGCGTGCGTCCCGATCCCGTCATCACCGACCATGCGCTGTACTGGGCGCTCGGCAACACGCCGTTCGACCGCGAGGCGGCGTATCTGCGCCTGTTCGAGCAAGGCCTGGGCAGCAGCCAGGTGAAAGTGGTGGAAGAGGCTGTATTGAAGGGCTGGCCGCTGGGTTCCGACGCTTTCAAGCAGGCGCTGGAGCAGAAAATGCAGCGGCAAGTGCTGCCTGCCAAGCGGGGCCGTCCCCGCAAAATCGTGGCCGACGCGGCCGCCAATTAAAAAGCATTCGCATTTAAAACAAAAAATGCTTCCTTTCCGCGCTTTTATTGAAATTGCTTCGACTATGTCCCTATTAAATTTTTAGAGCGACGGAATCGAATTTAATTCGACTCCGACCCTAATTGTTGTAGTTGAGTTTTTTGTTGCGTTGCACTACTCTAGTTTTTCGATAGTCATATGCAGCGGAGAAGCCCATGAAAGCGCAAGGCCTGTACGACCCAGCCAATGAACACGATGCCTGCGGCGTCGGTTTCGTCGCCCATATCAAGGGCAACAAGACCCATTCGATCGTCGAACAGGGTTTGCTGATTCTGAAAAACCTCGATCACCGGGGCGCCGTGGGCGCCGATGCGCTGATGGGCGATGGCGCCGGCATCCTGATCCAGATTCCCGACCAGTATTACCGCGAAGAAATGGCCAAGCAGGGCGTGGAATTGCCGCCGCCTGGCGAATACGGCGTGGGCATGGTCTTCTTGCCGAAGGAACACGCATCGCGCATCGCTTGCGAGCAGGAAATCGAACGCGCCGTGCGCATCGAGGGCCAGGTCGTGCTGGGCTGGCGCAACGTGCCCATCGATACGGACATGCCGATGTCGCCCACCGTGCGCGCCAAGGAACCGGTGATTCGCCAGATCTTCATCGGCCGTGGCCCGGACATCATGGTCACCGACGCGCTCGAGCGCAAACTGTATGTGATCCGCAAATCGTCGGGCCACGCCATCCAGGCCTTGAAGCTGCTGCACGGCAAGGAATTCTTCGTGCCGTCGATGTCGGCCCGTACCATCGTGTATAAAGGCCTGCTGCTGGCCGACCAGGTGGGCGTGTACTACAAGGACTTGCAGGATGCGCGCTGCATCTCGGCCCTGGCCCTCGTGCACCAGCGTTTCTCGACGAATACCTTCCCCGAATGGCCGCTGGCCCACCCGTACCGCCTGATCGCCCACAACGGCGAGATCAACACGGTGAAAGGCAACTTCAACTGGATGCGCGCGCGCGAAGGCGTGATGAAGTCGGCCGTGCTGGGCGACGACCTGCAAAAGCTCTTCCCGCTGATCTATGAAGGCCAGTCCGACACGGCGTGCTTCGACAATGCACTGGAACTGCTGCTGATGGCCGGCTATCCGATCGCCCAGGCGATGATGATGATGATTCCGGAAGCGTGGGAAAACCACACGACCATGGATGACAACCGCCGCGCCTTCTATGAATACCACGCGGCCATGATGGAACCGTGGGACGGCCCCGCCGCCATGGCGTTCACGGACGGCCGCCACATCGGCGGCACCCTGGACCGCAACGGCTTGCGTCCGGCACGCTACATCGTCACGGACGACGACCTGGTGGTGATGGCGTCCGAATCGGGCGTGCTGCCGATTCCCGAGTCGAAGATCATCCAGAAATGGCGCTTGCAGCCTGGCAAGATGTTCTTGATCGACCTGGAAGCGGGCCGCATCATCGACGACCAGGAACTGAAAAACACCTACGCCAACGCCAAGCCATATAAAGCGTGGATCAACTCGGTGCGCATCAAGCTCGACGAGATCAAGCTGGCCGAGGGGCAGGCGAAACAGGACCGCGCCCAGGGCGAAAAAGAGCAGCCATCGTTGCTGGACCGCCAGCAGGCGTTCGGCTACACGCAGGAAGACTTGAAATTCCTCATGGCGCCCATGGCCGTGGCCGGCGAAGAGGCGACGGGCTCGATGGGCAATGACTCGCCGCTGGCCGTCATGTCGAACAAGCTCAAACCGCTGTATAACTACTTCAAGCAGCTGTTCGCGCAAGTGACGAATCCGCCGATCGACCCGATCCGCGAAGCGATGGTGATGTCGCTCGTGTCCTTCATCGGCCCGAAACCGAACTTGCTCGATACCAACAACGTCAATCCGCCGATGCGCCTGGAAGTGGCGCAGCCCGTGCTGGGCTTTGACGACATGGCCCGCTTGCGCAACATCAGCGCCCACACGGGCGGCAAGTTCAAGTCGTACGAACTGGACATCTGCTACCCGCTGGCCTGGGGCAAGGAAGGCGTGGAAGCGTGCCTGGCCTCGCTGTGCGCGGAAGCCGTCGACGCCGTGAAATCCGGCCACAACATCCTGATCGTCTCGGACCGCGCCATTTGCGCCGACCAGGTGGCGATCCCCGCGCTGCTGGCCACCTCCACCGTGCACCAGCACCTGGTGAGCAAGGGCTTGCGCGCGTCCACCGGTCTCGTCGTGGAAACGGGCTCGGCCCGCGAAACCCACCACTTCGCCTTGCTCGCTGGCTATGGCGCGGAAGCCGTTCACCCGTATCTGGCCATGGAAACCCTGGTCGAGATGGCGCACGGCTTGCCGGGCGATTTGTCGGGCGACAAAGCCATCTACAACTACACCAAGGCAGTGGGCAAAGGCTTGATGAAAGTCATGTCGAAGATGGGCATTTCCACGTATATGTCGTACTGCGGCGCGCAAATTTTCGAAGCCATCGGCTTGAACAAGTCGCTGGTGGACAAATACTTCAAGGGCACGGCCTCGAACGTGGAAGGCATCGGCGTGTTTGAAGTGGCGGAAGAAGCGCTGCGCCTGCATGCGCTGGCCTTCGGCAACGATCCCGTGCTGGTGGACAAGCTCGACGCGGGCGGCGAATACGCATTCCGCGTGCGCGGCGAAGACCACATGTGGACGCCGGATGCGATTGCGAAATTGCAGCATTCCACGCGCAGCAACAATTTCTCCAGCTATAAAGAGTATGCGCAAATCATCAACGACCAGAGCCGTCGCCACCTGACCCTGCGCGGCCTGTTCGAATTCAAGCTCGACCCGACCAAGGCGATCCCGCTCGACGAAGTGGAACCGGCCAAGGAAATCGTCAAGCGCTTCGCCACGGGCGCCATGTCGCTCGGTTCCATCAGCACGGAAGCGCACGCGACCCTGGCCGTGGCCATGAACCGCATCGGCGGCAAGTCGAACACGGGCGAAGGCGGCGAAGATCCGAACCGCTACACACAGGAATTGAAGGGCATCCCGATCCGCCAGGGCGACACCATGGCGTCCGTCGTGGGCGCCGAGCAGATCGTCGTCGATATTCCGCTGCAGGAAGGCGATTCCATGCGTTCGCGCATCAAGCAGGTGGCGTCGGGACGCTTCGGCGTCACGGCTGCCTACCTGAACTCGGCCGACCAGATCCAGATCAAGATGGCCCAGGGCGCGAAACCGGGCGAAGGCGGCCAGTTGCCAGGCCATAAGGTGTCGGAATACATTGCCAGCCTGCGTTTTTCCGTGCCGGGCGTGGGCTTGATTTCGCCGCCGCCGCACCACGATATCTATTCGATCGAAGATCTGGCGCAGCTGATCCATGACTTGAAGAACGCCAATCCGCGTGCATCGATCTCCGTGAAACTGGTGTCGGAAGTGGGTATCGGCACGGTGGCTGCCGGCGTGACCAAGGCCAAGGCCGACCACGTGGTCGTCGCCGGCCACGACGGCGGCACGGGCGCTTCGCCATTGTCGTCCGTGAAACATGCGGGCACGCCGTGGGAGCTGGGTCTGGCAGAAACGCAACAAACGCTGGTACTGAACGGCTTGCGCAGCCGCATCCGCGTGCAAGCCGACGGCCAGATGAAGACGGGCCGCGACGTGGTCATCGCCGCCCTGCTGGGCGCCGACGAGATCGGTTTCGCCACGGCGCCGCTGGTGGTCGAAGGCTGCATCATGATGCGCAAATGCCATTTGAACACGTGCCCGGTGGGTGTGGCCACGCAAGATCCGGTGCTGCGCGCCAAGTTCTCGGGCAAGCCCGAGTACGTCGTCAATTACTTCTTCTTCGTGGCCGAAGAAGCCCGTCAATTGATGGCGCAGCTGGGCATCCGCACGTATGACGAGTTGATCGGCCGCGTGGACTTGCTGGACAAATCCAAGGCGATTTCGCACTGGAAGGCGCAGGGGCTGGACTTCTCGGCCATCTTCTACAAGCCGGAAACACCTAGCGGCCAGGCCTGTCGCCACGTGGAGTTCCAGGACCATGCGCTGGAAAAGGCACTCGACCACAAGCTGATCGCGCAAGCGCGCGCGGCGCTGGAAAAGGGCGAGCGCGTCTCCTTCATCTCGCCCGTGCGCAACCTGAACCGCACGGTGGGCACCATGCTGTCCGGCGAAGTGGCGAAGAAATACGGCCATGCCGGCTTGCCGGACGACACCATCCACATCCAGCTGCAAGGCACGGCGGGCCAGTCGGCCTGCGCCTTCCTGGCGCACGGCATCACCATCGACCTGGTGGGCGAGGGCAACGATTACGTGGGTAAAGGTTTATCCGGCGGGCGCATCATCGTGCGCCCGAATACGGAATTCCGCGGCTGGGCGGTGGACAACATCATCATCGGCAATACGGTGCTGTACGGCGCCATCGCCGGCGAAGCCTTCTTCAATGGCGTGGCGGGCGAACGCTTTGCCGTGCGCAACTCGGGCGCCACCACGGTGGTCGAGGGCCTGGGCGACCATGGCTGCGAATACATGACGGGCGGCACGGTGGTGGTCCTGGGCAACACGGGACGCAATTTCGCGGCCGGCATGTCGGGCGGCATCGCCTATGTGTATGACCCGGCGGGCGACTTTGCCAGCAAGTGCAACACGGCCATGGTCAGCCTGGACAAGGTCGTCTCCGCGGCGGAACAGCATCTGGACCGCGACGCCTGGCATACGCAGCACCGCGACGGCGTGCCGGAAGCGGATGAAGTCATCCTCAAGCGCCTGATCGAGCGTCACTTCAAGCACACGGGCAGCACCCGCGCCCGCGTCTTGCTGGACGACTGGGCCGCGGCGCGCGGCAAGTTCGTGAAAGTCTTCCCGAACGAATACAAGCGTGCGCTGATTGAAATGGCTGCCGATGCCGCCATGGAAGTCCAAGCCGTCGCCGCCTGAGCCAGCCAAGATCAATCGCATAGAGCAATGACAGGGAGCGGCCCGGCCGCTCCCAGCCAGCAAATACAAAGGAAACATCGTGGGTAAAATTACCGGCTTCATGGAATTCAAGCGCCAGGACGAACACTATCTGGAGCCTGCCGCGCGTCTGAAGAACTACAAGGAATTCGTGCTGCACCTGTCGGACGCGCAAGCGACCGTGCAAGGCGCGCGCTGCATGGATTGCGGCATTCCCTTCTGCACCACGGGTTGTCCCGTGAACAACATCATTCCCGACTGGAATGACCTGGTGTACCGCGGCGCCTACCGCGAAGCGCTCGACATCTTGCATTCGACCAACAACTTCCCGGAATTCACGGGCCGCATCTGCCCGGCGCCGTGCGAATCGGCCTGCACCCTGGGCATCCACGAAGATCCGGTCGGCATCAAGTCGATCGAACATAAAATCATCGACATGGGCTGGGAGCACGGCTGGGTCACGCCGCAGCCGGCAGGCTTCAGTACCGGCAAGAAAGTGGCCATCGTCGGTTCCGGTCCCGCCGGCCTGGCGGCGGCGCAGCAGCTGGCGCGCGCCGGCCACGCCGTCACCGTGTTCGAGAAGAGCGACCGGGTCGGTGGTTTGTTGCGTTATGGCATCCCCGACTTCAAGATGGAAAAGTCGCACATCGACTTGCGCGTGAAACAGATGGAAGCCGAAGGCGTGGTGTTCCGCACCAGCGTACTGGTGGGCAAGGATTTCCCGGCCCACGTCAACAACTGGGCCAAGGAAACCATTTTCCCGGAAGACCTGGAAAAAGAATTCGACGCCGTCATCATGGCCGGTGGCGCCGAGCAGCCGCGCGACTTGCCCGTGCCGGGCCGCGAGCTGAAGGGCGTGCATTTCGCCATGGATTTCCTGCCGCTGCAAAACAAGGTCAACGCGGGCGACAAGCTCAAGGACCAGATCAAGGCCACGGGCAAGCACGTTGTGGTGATCGGCGGCGGCGACACGGGTTCCGACTGCGTCGGCACGTCGAACCGCCATGGCGCCGCCTCGGTGGCCCAGTTCGAATTGATGCCGCAGCCGCCGGAACAGGAAAACAAGCCGCTGGTCTGGCCGTACTGGCCGACCAAGCTGCGCACCTCGTCCTCGCACGAGGAAGGCTGCGAGCGCGACTGGGCCGTGGCCACCAAGCGTTTCGAAGGCAAGGGCGGCAAGGTGGAAAAGCTGATCGCCTGCCGTGTCGAATGGAAAGACGGCAAGATGAGCGAAGTGCCGAACTCGGAATTCGAGATGAAGGCGGACCTGGTCTTCCTGGCCATGGGTTTTGTTTCCCCTGTGCAACAGGTGCTGGAAGCGTTCGGCGTCGACACGGATGCGCGCGGCAATGTCAAAGCGACAACAGACGGTGCCGGCTGCTACCAGACCTCGGTGGCCAAGGTGTTTGCCGCCGGCGACATGCGCCGCGGCCAGTCGCTGGTGGTGTGGGCCATCCGCGAAGGGCGCCAGTGTGCGCGCGCCGTCGATGAGTTCCTGATGGGGGCTTCCCTGCTGCCGCGCTAATTAACGAGCAATTGTTCGTTTTTTGCCAGGGCCACGGCGCGGAATGCGGCGTGGCCCTTGTTATTTTTACTTGTCAAGTCAACAGCTGTGAACATCGCCGGACAGGGACGCGATGTGCGGGCCAAATTTCCACTACAATATCTGACTTTCGATTCATTAGTGTTGTATTCTTCCCCTTTACGGGGCTGTCCCGAGGGGTGTCTCAGCAGAGGTTGGCGTTTCTGCACTACAATACGCCATTAAAATAGTGAGCTTCGTCGTGCCAAATCTTGTTGAGATCCGTGATTTACACTTTGCCTATGGAGAACGTTCGATTTTATCGGGCCTTCAAATGGATTTCCCACGTGGAAAAGTTGTGGCCGTCATGGGTGGCTCCGGCAGTGGCAAGACGACCGTATTGCGCCTGATCGGCGGGCAGTTGCGTCCCAGTTCCGGCTCCGTGAATGTCGACGGCCAGATCGTGCATACGCTGGGAACCGACGAGCTATATCAGCTGCGCCGCAAGA
Organism: Janthinobacterium sp. SUN120; assembly: GCF_030397735.1. Taxonomy (NCBI): domain Bacteria; kingdom Pseudomonadati; phylum Pseudomonadota; class Betaproteobacteria; order Burkholderiales; family Oxalobacteraceae; genus Janthinobacterium; species Janthinobacterium sp. SUN120. The sequence continues at coordinate 61,437 of NZ_JAPUBW010000008.1, forward strand.
TGGGCATGCTGTTCCAGCACGGCGCTTTGTTTACAGACTTGACGGCGTTCGAGAACGTGGCGTTCCCCCTGCGCGAACACACGGATTTGAATGAAGAGCTGATCCGCACCCTGGTGCTGATGAAGCTGCACGCCGTCGGCTTGCGCAATGCGGCGCAATTGAAGCCGGCCGAGATCTCGGGCGGCATGGGCCGCCGCGTCGCGCTGGCGCGCGCCATCGCGCTCGACCCCGAACTGATCATGTATGACGAGCCGTTCGCCGGCCTGGACCCGATTTCCATGGGCGTGACGGCGAATTTGATCCGCAATCTGAACGATGCGCTGGGTTCCACGTCTATCCTGGTATCGCACGATGTGAAGGAGTGTTTCGCCATCGCTGATTATGTCTATTTTCTGTCATCGGGCAAGATTGTGGCGCACGGCACGCCGGCCGAGATGGCAGTGTCGACGCATCCGTACGTCAAGCAGTTCGTCAATGCCGAGGCCGATGGCCCCGTACCGTTCCATTACCCGGGCAAGTCGCTGGCCGACGACCTGGGCTTGCAGGCGGGGGGCGGCCGATGATCGCGCGTTTCCTGGCGGCGATCGGAGCATGGTTGCGCAATTCGGTACAAGACCTCGGCTTTGCCGTGCGCTCGTTTTTCATCATCATCGCCTCGTCGGGCGGCCTGTGGCGCCGTCCGCGCCTGGTGATTGAGCAACTGTTCTTTATCGGTAACCGCTCGCTGGTGATTACCGCCGTCTCCGGCCTGTTTGTCGGCATGGTGCTGGGTTTGCAAGGCTATTACACCCTGACCACGTATGGTGCCGAGCAGTCGCTGGGCTTGCTGGTGGCGCTGTCGCTGACGCGCGAACTGGGCCCGGTCGTCACGGCGCTGCTGTTTGCCGGCCGTGCCGGCACCTCGCTGACGGCGGAAATCGGCCTGATGAAGGCGGGCGAGCAATTGTCGGCCATGGAAATGATGGCCGTGAACCCGATCCAGCGCGTGCTGGCGCCCCGTTTCTGGGCCGGCGTGATCGCCATGCCTATCCTCGGCGCCATCTTCACGGCCGTCGGCATCATCGGCAGCTACCTGGTCGGCGTGGTGCTGATCGGCGTCGATGAAGGCTCGTTCTGGTCGCAGATGCAGGGCGGCGTGGATGTCTGGAAAGAAGTGGGCAATGGCACCATCAAGAGCCTGGTGTTTGGTATTGCGGTGACCTTCATCGCGCTGTTCCAGGGGTACCAGGCACAGCCGACGCCGGAAGACGTGTCCGGCGCCACCACGCGCACGGTGGTCATTTCATCGTTGATGGTGTGGTGGCTCGATTTCATGATGACGGCGTTGATGTTTAGCAAGTAATTGCCAATCAGCGACAAAACAGCGGGCCTGGGCAAGATGTTGCGCAGGCGGCAGCAAGTAAAAATTATTTAGGATTGTTTATGCAACGTAAATCTTTGGATGTCTGGGTCGGCTTGTTCGTCTTGCTGGGTGTGGCGGCATTGATGTTTCTGGCGCTCAAGGCCGGCAATATGAGCTCGCTGTCTTTCAGCAAGACGTATACCATTAGTGCCAAGTTCGACAATATTGGCGGCCTCAAGCCGCAGGCGCCCGTCAAGGGCGCTGGCGTGGTGGTGGGGCGCGTGGCGGAGATCCGCTTTGACGACAAGACGTATCAGGCGCTGGTGAAACTCGACATCGAAGATGGCTACAAATTTCCGAAAGACAGCTCGGCCAAGATTTTGACGGCCGGTTTGCTGGGTGAGCAATATATCGGCCTGGAAGCAGGCGGCGATCTGGCGAACCTGGCGGAGGGCGACAAGATCGCCCGTACTCAATCGGCCACAGTGCTGGAAGACCTGATCAATCAGTTCATCTACAGCAAGGCAGCGGAAGGAAAGGACAGCAAATGAGCGAGTCGACCAAACAATCCCAAGGCAGCCTGGCGCGTATCGGCCTGGCCCTGGCCATCGCCGCCAGCGTGAGCGCTTGCGCCACCGGCACCAATCCGCGCGACCCGCTCGAGGGTTACAACCGCGCCATGTTCAAGTTCAACGACACCGTCGACCAGGTGGCCCTGAAACCGGTCGCCACGGCTTACAAGACCGTCACGCCATCGTTCGTGCAAACGGGCGTGGGCAATTTCTTCGGCAACTTGTCCGATGTGTGGAGCGCCGTGAACAACTTGCTGCAAGGCAAGGGTGAGGCGGGCTTGCAAGACGTCGTGCGCGTCAGCATGAACTCGACCTTCGGCATCTTCGGCCTGATCGACATCGCGTCGCAGGCGGGCATTCCGAAGCATAACGAAGACTTTGGCCAGACCCTGGGCTGGTATGGCGTCCAGCCTGGTCCGTACGTGATGCTGCCGCTGCTGGGCCCATCGACCGTGCGCGACACGGTGGCCCTGCCGCTCGATATCACGGGCGACCCATGGCGCTACAAGGATCCTGTCTCGGTGCGCAATATCGGCACGGTGACGCGCGTGGTCGACAAGCGCGCCGCGCTGCTCGACGCGACCAACCTGATGGAAGCGGCCGCGCTGGACCGTTATGAATTCATCCGCGACGGCTTCCTGCAGGCGCGCGAAAGCAAGGTTTTCGATGGCGATACGGACCGCCGCGACCGCAAAGTGCCAAAAAACGACACCAGCGATTACGAGCCGGCCTATGAGGCGCAGCCGCAGCCTGTCCCAGCGGAAACGCCGCCTGCGACGGCCGCGGCCGATGTGGCGCCGGCGGACCTCGTAACATCTGGTAGCAATACCGTGGCTTCCCAGGCTAGGCCTCAGGAGTAAACTGCGGTAAAGAAACACCACGGCTGCGATCGACGCCAGCCGGTGCATAGCAACACCATGAAAGGTAGAACCATGAAATTGATGAAACAACTGCTGGCGATGGCTACCATCGCCTTTGCCACCGCCGCCCAGGCCGCTCCCGCCGTGGAAGCGCCGGACGTCTTGGTCAAACGCATCAGCCAGGACGTGATCGAGACGGCCAAGAACGACAAGGCCATCCAGGCTGGCGATATCAAGCGCGTCACCGAATTGGTGGAAAGCAAGATCCTGCCGTACGTGGATTTCCAGCGCATGACGGCCCTGGCCGCCGGCCGCTTCTGGCGCGACGCCACGCCGGACCAGCAAAAGCAGCTGTCCAGCGAATTCCGCACCCTGCTGATCTACACGTATTCGGGCGCTTTGTCGCAGATCAAGAACGAAACCGTGGAATTCAAGCCGCTGCGCGCCGACCCGGCCGACACGGAAGTGGAAGTGCGCTCGCAGGTAAACGTGGCGCGCGGCGAACCCGTGCCCCTGAACTACCGCGTGGCGAAAACCCCATCCGGCTGGAAGATCTATGACATCAACGTGCTGGGCGCGTGGCTGGTGGAAACGTACAAAAGCAGCTTCGCCAGCGAGATCAGCAAGGGCGGCATCGATGGCCTGATCAAGACCTTGCAGGCAAAAAACAAGGCCCTGGCCAGCCGTCCCGCTGCCAAAGCCAAATAATCGGCTATCATATAGCTCCTGACCCAGCTCCAGACCAGCGCAGCCCGACGCCATGCCCGACTCTCTCGACACCTTGCAGTCCCTGACTTCCCTGACCGTGCACAATGCCACTTCGGCATTGGAGCAGGGTCTGGACGCCATCCGCTCGGGTCAGACGAAGTTTGACTTGCGCAACGTCAAGGCCGTCGATTCGGCAGCCGTCTCCGTCATGCTGACGTGGCAGCGCGCCGCGCAGGATGCCGGCGGCGTGCTGGAGCTGAAAAACCTGCCGGACAACCTGAAAAACCTCACCAAGCTGTATGGCGTCTGCTCGCTCGTTTCGAGCACGTTGACGACCGACGACTGCGCCAGCGCCGGCGGTCACGCCGAACGCAGCCCGTCCGACCTGCATCATCATTGATCCTGTCCCACTCCCCGCATCAGCAGTAGCTTTCAAGCCGGCAGGCCAGCAGCGCCGTCGGATTGATCTCCAAGTGTTCCACGAAGTTTCCAACTATAATTGACTGTTGCGCCACCCTCTGCGGAAGGGGCGCCCTGCACCGGCCAGCCGGCCTGCATTGCACCGGCAACTGGCGCATCACACCAGACGCATTACACTTGAAACAAGCACATGACCGCAATTCAAATAACGAATGTAGAAAAGAGCTATAAATCGCTCAAGGCGCTGGGCGGCGTGTCGCTGGCCATCGAAGAAGGCGAGTTTTTCGGCCTGCTCGGCCCGAATGGCGCCGGCAAGACCACCCTCATTTCCATCATCGCCGGCCTGATACGCCCCGACGCGGGCACCGTCAAGATCCATGGCCACGACGTGGTCACGGACTTCCGCAATGCGCGCCGCAACCTGGGCGTGGTGCCGCAGGAACTGGTATTCGACCCGTTTTTCACCGTGCGCGAAACCCTGCGCCTGCAGTCCGGCTATTTCGGCTTGCCGAACAACGACAAGTGGATCGACGAGGTCATGGAAAACCTCGACCTGACCGGCAAGGCCGACACGAATATGCGCGCCCTGTCCGGCGGCATGAAGCGCCGCGTGCTCGTGGCCCAGGCGCTGGTGCACAAGCCGCCCGTCATCGTGCTCGATGAGCCGACGGCCGGCGTCGACGTGGAACTGCGCCAGACCCTGTGGAAGTTCATCTCGCGCCTGAACCGCGAAGGCGGCCACACGGTCGTGCTGACCACGCACTACCTGGAAGAGGCGCAAGCCATGTGCCAGCGCGTGGCCATGCTGAAGACCGGCAAGGTGGTGGCGCTCGACACCATGTCGGCCCTGATCCGCCGCATCGCCGGCTCGCAGCTGCAACTGCACCTCAAGAATGGCAGCCTGCCGGCCGACCTGCAGCACCTGGTGCTGCACCCGGAAGAACAGCAGGCGCCGAACAAGTTCAGCCTGCGCGTCAACGAATACAGCGAAGTCGAAAAAATCCTCGCCCGCCTGCGCGAAGCGGGCGCCGAGATCGATGAAATGCAATTGCAACAAGCCGACCTGGAAGATATCTTCTTGCAGATCATGGATAAAGGTACCGTATGATTTCGACAGGATTTCGCACCCTCGTCTACAAAGAGACGCTGCGCTTCTGGAAAGTGGCGACGCAAACCGTGGCCGCGCCCGTGCTCACGTCGATGCTGTACCTGCTGGTGTTCGGCCATGTGTTAGATGGCCGCGTGGAGCCGAGCCCCGGCGTCAGCTACACGGCCTTCCTGATTCCCGGCCTGGTGATGATGAGCGTGCTGCAAAACGCGTTTGCCAATTCCTCGTCCTCGCTGATCCAGTCCAAGATCACGGGCAACCTCGTGTTCGTGCTGCTCACGCCCCTGTCGCACTGGGAAATCTTCTCGGCGTATGTACTCGCTTCCGTCGCGCGCGGCCTGGCCGTGGGCTTTGGCGTGTTTGCCATCACTTGCTGGTTCGCCGACCTGTCGTTCGTCGCGCCGCTGTGGATCGTCGTCTTCGCCTTTTTGGGTGCCGCCATGCTGGGCACCATGGGCTTGATCGCCGGCATCTGGGCCGAGAAATTCGACCAGCTGGCCGCCTTCCAGAACTTCCTGATCATGCCGGCCACCTTTTTGTCGGGCGTGTTCTATTCGATCCACTCGCTGCCGCCGTTCTGGCAGACGGTATCGCATCTGAACCCCTTCTTTTACATGATCGACGGTTTCCGCTACGGCTTCTTCGGCGTGTCCGACGTCAGCCCGTGGCTCAGCTTGTCCATCGTCGCCGGCTTCCTCGTGATCCTGGCGCTGGCGTCGATCCGCCTGCTGAAGAGCGGCTATCGTTTGCGACATTGATTACGACACTCATTGCGCCGTTGATTGCGGCACATCACATCACTACATTATTCAATATCAAGGACTTATCGTGACCACCACTCCAGAACTGATCCACGGCTATCTGTCGGCCGGCCTCGAATGCACGCACCTCGAAGTGGAGGGCGATGGCCAGCACTTCCAGGCCGTGATCGTTTCGCCCGCGTTTGCCGGCAAGCGCCTGATCCAGCGCCACCAGATCGTCTACGCGGCGCTGGGCGACCGCATGCGCGAAGAAATCCACGCGCTGTCGATGAAAACCCTGACACCCGAAGAATTCCAAGGATAAGCACATGGACAAGCTCCTCATCAACGGCGGCAACCGCCTGAACGGCGACATCGCCATCTCCGGCGCGAAAAACGCCGCCCTGCCCATCCTGTGCGCGGGTCTCCTGACCGCGGGCGACCTGGACCTGACGAACGTGCCGCACCTGCACGACGTGACCACCATGTTGAAGCTGCTGGGCCAGACGGGCCTGAAAGTGCAGCAGGACGGCGACCGCGTGGTTCTCAACGGCAGTGCCATCGACACCCTGGAAGCGCCGTATGAACTGGTGAAAACCATGCGCGCCTCGATCCTCGTGCTGGGCCCCCTGCTGGCGCGCTTCGGCGAAGCCAAGGTCTCGCTGCCGGGCGGCTGCGCCATCGGTTCGCGCCCCGTCGACCAGCACATCAAGGGCCTCGAAGCGCTGGGTGCCGAGATCCGCATCGAAGCGGGCTACATCTACGCCAAGTGCGCCAAGCTGAAAGGCGCGCGCATCGTCACCGACATGATCACCGTCACCGGTACCGAGAACCTGCTGATGGCAGCGACCCTGGCCGAAGGCGAAACCATCCTGGAAAACGCCGCCTGCGAACCGGAAGTGACCGACCTGGCCCACCTGCTGGTGGCCATGGGCGCGAAGATCGACGGCATCGGCACCAGCCGCCTGGTGATCCAGGGCGTCGATGCCCTGCACGGCGCTTCGCACGCGGTGATCGCCGACCGTATCGAAACGGGCACCTTCCTGTGCGCCGTGGCGGCCACCGGCGGCGATATCACCCTGCGCAACGTGCGCACCGATATCCTCGACGCGGCGCTCGACAAGCTGCGCGCCATGGGCCTGACGATGACCTTCGGCGCCGACTGGATCCGTGCCGAGATGTCGGCCCGTCCGAACCCCGTCAGCTTCCGCACCACGGAATATCCGGGCTTCCCGACCGACATGCAGGCGCAGTTCATGGCCGTCAACACCATCGCGAATGGCGCCAGCCGCGTCACCGAGACGATCTTCGAGAACCGCTTCATGCACGTGCAGGAAATGAACCGCCTGGGCGCCGACATCACCATCGAAGGCAACACGGCCATCATCGCTGGCGTCAAGCAGCTGCGCGGCGCGCCCGTGATGGCGACCGACCTGCGCGCCTCGGCGTCGCTGGTGATCGCGGCCCTGGCCGCCGATGGCGAAACCCTGATCGACCGCATCTATCACCTCGACCGCGGCTACGACCGCATGGAAGTGAAATTGTCGGCCGTCGGCGCGAACATCGTACGCATTAAATAACAAGGAACGAGCATGAACGGATCGAACACGGGCGACAATTCGCAGCTGATACTGGCGCTCTCGAAAGGCCGCATTTTTGAGGACACCATGCCGCTGCTGGAAGCGGCCGGCATCAAGGTGCTGGAAAACCCGGAGACCTCGCGCAAGCTGATTTTGGCCACCAACGATCCGAACGTGCGCGTCATCATCGTGCGCGCCAGCGACGTGCCGACCTACGTGCAGTACGGCGCGGCCGATTTCGGCGTGGCGGGCAAGGACGTCTTGCTGGAACACGGCGGCGAAGGCCTGTACCAGCCGATCGACCTGAATATCGCCGCTTGCCGCATGTCGGTGGCGGTGCAGGCCGGCTTCGACTACGAAAAGGCCGTGCACCAGGGCGCGCGCCTGCGCGTGGCCACCAAGTTCGTGCACACGGCGCGCGAGCATTTCGCCGCCAAGGGCGTGCACGTCGACCTGATCAAGCTGTATGGCTCGATGGAGCTGGCGCCTTTGGTGGGCCTGTCGGACGCCATCGTCGACCTGGTCAGCACGGGCAGCACTTTGCGCGCGAACAACCTCGTCGAGGTCGAGCACATCATGGAAATTTCGTCACGCCTGGTGGTCAACCAGGCTGCGCTCAAGCTCAAGCGCGAGCGCTTGCAGCCGATCATCGAGGCGTTTGAACGCGCTTCGCAAGCCTAGATACCTTCAGTAGCAGAAAGCCGATTATGCCGATACAGATACGCAAGCTCGATTCAAGCCAGGATGGTTTCCAACAATCGCTCGATACGCTGCTGGCGTTCGAGGCGGGCACCGATGCAGCGATTGAAACGTCGGTCGCAAAAATCCTGGCCGATGTGAAAACGCGCGGCGACGCCGCCGTACTGGAATACACCAACCGTTTCGACCGCATCCCGCATGGCGGCGCGGCGGAAATGGCTGCGTTTGATATTTCGCAAGCCGAATTGCAGGCAGCCTTGAACGGCTTGCCGTCGGCCCAGCGCGAGGCGCTGCAGATCGCCGCACAGCGCATCCGCGCCTTCCACGAACGCCAGCGCGAGGAATTGCGCGGCTTTACCTACACCGAGCCCGATGGCACGGTGCTGGGCCAGAAGATCACGCCGCTGGACCGGGTCGGCATCTACGTCCCGGGCGGCAAGGCCGCCTACCCGTCATCCGTGCTGATGAACGCCATTCCCGCGCACGTGGCGGGCGTGGGCGAAATCATCATGGTCGTGCCGACGCCCGATGGCGTGAAGAACCAGATGGTGCTGGCGGCCGCCGCGATTGCCGGCGTGACGCGCGTGATCACCATCGGCGGCGCGCAAGCCGTCGGCGCGCTGGCCTACGGCACGCAGACGATTGCCGCCGTGGACAAGATCGTCGGTCCCGGCAACGCCTACGTGGCTGCCGCCAAGCGCCGCGTGTTCGGCATCGTCGGCATCGACATGATCGCCGGACCGTCGGAAATCCTCGTGCTGTGCGACGGCACGACGGACCCCGACTGGGTCGCGATGGACCTGTTTTCGCAGGCCGAGCACGACGAACTGGCGCAAGCGATCCTGCTGTGCCCCGACGCGGACTACATCGCGCAAGTCGAGGAGAGCATCGCCAAGCTGCTGCCGACGATGCCGCGCCAGGCCACCATCAGCACGTCGCTGGCCGACCGCGGAGCGCTGATCAAGGTGCGCAGCATGGCAGAAGCGTGCGAGATCGCCAACAGCATCGCCGCGGAACACCTGGAAATCTCGGCGGAAAACCCGCAGCAGTGGGCAGAGCAGATCCGCCACGCGGGCGCCATGTTCCTGGGCCGCTTTTCGTCCGAATCGCTGGGCGACTATTGCTGCGGCCCCAATCACGTGCTGCCGACCTCGCGCACGGCGCGCTTTTCGTCGCCGCTGGGCGTGTACGACTTTCAGAAGCGCTCGTCCATCATTCACGTCAGTGAAGCGGGCGCGCAAACCCTGGGCCGCGTCGCCGCCACCCTGGCGTATGGCGAAGGCTTGCAGGCGCACGCGCGCAGCGCCGAACTGCGTCTGAAGCCGCAGCCATGACGAATATGGCGGAGCAGCCGGACTGGGTCAACCGGGTCTATTGCGAAGATGCGCTGGCGGGGCTGGCGCGCATTCCCGATGGCTCGGTGGACCTGATCCTGACGGATCCGCCGTACAACCTGGGCAAGGATTACGGCAATGCGTCGGACCAGCAGTCGGTGGCCGACTACCTGCGCTGGACGGAACAGTGGATCGATGCGGCGCTGCCCAAGCTGAAAGCCAACGGCAGCCTGTATATCTTCCTCACCTGGCGCTATTCGCCGGAGATCTTCGTCATGCTGAAACAGCGCATGGCGATGATGAATGAAATCATCTGGGACCGCCGCGTGCCGTCCATGGGCGGCAGCGTGCGCAGCTTTTCATCGGTGCACGACACCATCGGCTTCTTCGTCAAGCGCAAGGATTACTACTTCGACCTTGACGCGGTGCGCATCGCCTACGACGCGGCCACCAAGAAAGCCCGTTCGCGCTCGATTTTCATCGGCGCCAAATGGCTGGAAGTGGGCTACAACCCGAAAGACTTGTGGAGCGTGTCGCGCCTGCACAAGGAACACCCGGAACGGGCCGACCACCCGACGCAAAAGCCGCTCGAAATCATCGAGCGCATGCTCAAGGCTTCGTGCCCGCCCGGCGGCGTGGTGCTCGACCTGTTCATGGGCAGCGGCACCACGGCCCTGGCGGCGAAGCGCTGCGGGCGCGATTTCGTCGGCTTTGAGTTGAATCCCGATTACTGCGCCATCATCGAACAGCGATTGGCGGCGCTGGCGCAGGAGCTGGCCGAACCGGCCGTGCCGCAGGTGGAAAAGAAGGCGCCAGCCAAGCGCCGCGCCGCCGCCGTGCCCAAGGCCACCAAGGCGGCCAGTAAAAAACCGGCTGCCGTGAAAAAACCGCCCGCCGCGAAAAAAGCGCCGGCCCGCAAGGCGCGCAGCGCCGCCGTGCCGGAAGACGTCGTCATTTAGTCTCCATTTAATTCCATCAGGAGTGTTTGCAGCATGTCTTTCCTCGATCAGTTAATCAGCAACACCGTGCGGTCCGATGTGCGGGCCGTCAAAAGCTATCAGGTAGCCGATGCCAGCGGTTACATCAAACTCGATGCGATGGAAAATCCGTATCCGCTGCCGGCGCAGCTGCGCGAGGAGCTGGGCGCGCGCCTGGCCGGCGTGGCGCTGAACCGCTATCCGCCGTCGTACGCCAGCCTGCAGGCGGCCATCTGCGCCAGGCTGGGCGTGCCCGCCGGCTTCGACGTCATGCTGGGCAATGGCTCCGATGAGCTCATTTCCATCCTGGCCATGGCGTGCGCCCATCAGGAGCCGGGCAAGCGCGCCGTGCTGCTGGCGCCCGTGCCCGCCTTCGTCATGTATGCGCGCTCGGCGCAGTTCGCCGGCATGGATTTCGTCGGCGTGCCCCTGCAGGCTGACTTCAGCCTGGATATGCCGGCCATGCTGGCGGCGATCGAACAGCACCGCCCGGCGCTGGTATTCCTCGCCTATCCGAACAACCCGACGGGCAACCTGTTTGCCAGCGCCGACATCGAACGCATCCTGGCCGCCCTGGGCGACACGGGCATCGCCGTCGTCGACGAAGCGTACGAGCCGTTCGCGCAGCACAGCTTCATGGGCCGCCTGCCCGAGTTCGAGAACCTGGTGGTGATGCGTACCGTGTCGAAACTGGGCCTGGCCGGCATCCGCCTCGGCTACATGTCGGCCGCGCCGGCCCTGCTGGCGCAATTTGAAAAAGTGCGCCCGCCGTATAACGTGAATGTGCTGACGCAGGCGGCGGCCGAATTCGCGCTTGACCACCTCGACGTGTTGAATGCCCAGGCGGATTTGCTCAACAGCGCGCGCGATACGCTGGCGCTGCGCCTGGCGGAACTGCCGGGCGTGACCGTGTTTCCCTCGAAGGCAAATTTTCTTCTGATTCGTGTGGCTGATTCCGACGATGTTTGTGCAAAACTGCTTGCCCGCAGGGTTTTAATTAAAAATATGAGTAAAATGCATGCTGCGCTGGCCAATTGCCTGCGCATCAGCGTCAGCACCCCGGAAGAGAATTCCCTTTTTTACGATGCCTTCAAGGCATCCCTCGTTTAGCCTATCGCCAGAGCCTCCCATGAACCGCACCGCAGAAATCACGCGCAACACCAATGAGACGCAAGTTCGCGTCGCCCTCAACCTCGATGGCACGGGCCAGCAAAAGCTCAATACCGGCGTGCCCTTCCTCGATCATATGCTGGATCAGATCGCCCGCCACGGCTTGATCGACCTGGATATCGAAGCGACGGGCGACGTGCATATCGACAACCACCATACGGTGGAAGACGTGGGCATCACCCTGGGCATGGCCGTGGCCAAGGCTATCGGCGACAAGAAGGGCATCCGCCGCTACGGCCATGCGTACGTGCCGCTGGACGAGGCGCTGTCGCGCGTGGTGCTCGATTTCTCGGGCCGCCCGGGCATCGAATACCACATCCCGTTTACGCGCGCCATGATCGCCGGCTTCGACGTCGACCTGACCCTGGAATTTTTCCGTGGCTTCGTCAACCATGCGGGCGTGACATTGCATATCGACAACTTGCGCGGTACGAATGCCCACCATCAATGCGAAACCGTGTTCAAGGCCTTTGGCCGCGCGCTGCGCATGGCTGCCGAGCTCGACGAGCGCGCGGCCGGCATCATTCCATCGACCAAGGGCAGCCTGTAAGCGCCGCTCTCGCTATATTGTAGATTCCGGGATCAAACATGAATAAAATTGTGGTGGTGGATTACGGCATGGGCAATCTGCGCTCGGTGGCGCAGGCCCTGCGTGCCGTGGCGCCGGAAGCCGACGTGCGCATTTCCGGATTGGCGCAAGACATCGACAGCGCCGACCGCATCGTCTTGCCGGGCCAGGGCGCCATGCCCGACTGCATGCGCAGCCTGCGCGAATCGGGCGTGCTCGAAGCGCTGCTGCGCGCCGCCGACAGCAAGCCCGTGCTGGGCGTATGCATCGGCGAGCAAATGTTGTTCGACGGCAGCGAAGAGGGCGATGCGGCCGGTTTGGGCTTGCTGCCAGGCAAAGTCGTGCGCTTCCAGCTCGACGGCCAGGTGCAGGAAGACGGCTCGCGCTTCAAGGTGCCGCAAATGGGCTGGAACCAAGTGCGGCAAACGGCGTCCCATGTCATGTGGGATGGTATCGCCGACAACGCCTATTTTTACTTTGTGCACAGCTATTTTGCTCAACCTCAAGAAGCGGCGCACACGGTGGGCGAGACTGTCTATGGCGCGCCGTTCGCTTGTGCCGTCGCCCGTGATAATATTTTCGCGACACAGTTTCACCCTGAAAAAAGCGCTGCCGCTGGCTTGCAGCTGTACAAGAACTTCGTTCACTGGCAACCTTAACGTTAGCTATCCGGCTTTTTTTCCGCCTCTCACTCACTCTAAATCACACTGACCATGCTGCTCATTCCCGCCATCGACCTGAAAGACGGTCACTGCGTACGCCTGAAACAAGGCGATATGGAACTTGCCACCGTATTTTCCGAAGACCCGGCCGAGATGGCCCGCCATTGGCTGATGCAAGGCGCGCGCCGGCTGCACCTGGTCGACCTGAACGGCGCCTTTGCCGGCAAGCCGAAGAACGAAGGCGCCGTGAAGGCCATCCTGAAGGCCGTGCAAGATTTCGCCGTGGAAAATGACATCGAGGAAATCCCCGTGCAGCTGGGCGGCGGCATCCGCGACCTCGACACCATCGAGCGCTACCTCGACGCCGGCATCACCTATATCATCATCGGCACGGCGGCCGTGAAGAGCCCCGGCTTCCTGCACGACGCCTGCGGCGCCTTCCCGGGCCACATCATCGTCGGCCTCGATGCCAAGGATGGCAAAGTGGCAACGGATGGCTGGAGCAAGATGTCGGGCCACGAAGTGATCGACCTGGCGAAAAAATTCGAAGCCTACGGCGTCGAATCGATCATCTACACGGACATCGGCCGCGACGGCATGATGGGCGGCATCAATATCGAGGCCACCGTCAAGCTGGCGCAAGCCGTCAAGATCCCCGTCATCGCTTCGGGCGGCCTGCACAATATCGGCGACGTGGAAGCGCTGTGCGCGGTCCAGGCCGAAGGCATCGAAGGCGTGATCTGCGGCCGTTCCATCTATGAAGGCACGATCGACCTGGCGCAGGCGCAGGAACGCGCCGACGAACTGACCGACGCCGCCGTTTAAGCCAGCCCGGCCGGGGTGTGCGCGTGCACGCCCTGGCCTGGCGACAATCTGGATACCATCATGCTTGCAAAACGTATCATCCCCTGCCTGGACGTGACCAATGGCCGCGTTGTCAAAGGCGTCAATTTCACGGAATTGCGCGACGCCGGCGACCCGGTGGAAATTGCCCGCCGTTATGACGAGCAGGGCGCCGATGAAATCACTTTCCTCGACATTACCGCCTCGAGCGACAACCGCGGCCTGATCTTCGACATCATCGAAGCCGTGGCGTCGCAAGTGTTCATTCCGCTGACCGTGGGCGGCGGCGTGCGCGTGGTGGAAGACGTGCGCCGGCTGCTCAACGCGGGCGCCGACAAGGTCAGCATCAACACCTCGGCCGTGACGAATCCCCAGCTCGTGTACGAGGCGTCGCAAAAGCACGGCTCGCAATGCATCGTCGTCGCCATCGACGCCAAGCAGGTGTCGCCCGGCAAGTGGGAAGTGTTTACCCATGGCGGACGCACCGCCACGGGCCTGGACGCCTTTGACTGGGCGCGTAAAATGGAAAGCCTGGGCGCCGGCGAAATCTTGCTCACCAGCATGGACCGCGACGGCACCAAGGTGGGCTTCGACCTGGGCCTGACGCGCGGCGTGTCCGACGCCGTCAGCATCCCCGTCATCGCTTCGGGCGGCGTGGGCGGCTTGCAAGACCTGGTCGATGGCATCAAGGTGGGCCGCGCGGACGCCGTGTTGGCCGCCAGCATCTTCCACTATGGCCAGCACACGGTGCAGGAAGCCAAGCAGTTCATGGCGCAGCAGGGCATTCCCATGCGCCTGGCGTAAATAAAATAGTACCCAGGATACAGAACATGCAAAACGGAACCATCGTAGCAAGCAATGCCAAGTGGCTGAAAAAGGTCAAATGGGACGAGCACGGCCTGGTGCCCGTGATCGCGCAGGAAGCGGGCAGCAATGACGTGCTGATGTTCGCCTGGATGAACCGCGACGCGCTGGCGCGCACGGTGGAGCTGGGCGAAGCCGTGTACTGGAGCCGTTCGCGCAAGAAACTGTGGCACAAGGGCGAAGAGTCCGGCCACACGCAAAAGGTGCTGGAAATCCGCCTCGATTGCGATGAAGACGTGGTCTTGCTGAAAATCGAGCAAGCCGGCGGCATCGCCTGCCATACGGGCCGCCATTCGTGCTTCTTCCAGAAATTCGAAGGCGACGAGAAAACGGGCGAATGGCAAGTTACCGACCCCGTCCTGAAAGACCCCGAGACGATTTACGCGGAAAGCAAGAGCAAATGAGTGAAACGTTAAAACGCCTGGCCGCCGTGATCGAATCGCGCAAGCTGGCCAACGGCGGCGACCCCGCCACCTCCTATGTCGCGCGCCTGTTTGCCAAGGGCGATGACGCCATCCTGAAAAAAATCGGCGAAGAAGCGACGGAAACGGTGATGGCCGCCAAGGATGCGCGCCGCGACAACGACCCGTCGAAGGTCTTGTACGAATGCGCCGACCTGTGGTTTCACAGTCTGGTGATGCTGGCGCAGTTCGACCTGACGCCGCAGCAGGTGCTCGACGAGCTGGCGCGCCGCGAAGGCTTGTCCGGCCTGGAAGAAAAGGCGGCACGCAAGGATGAGCTGCGCGACGCCGGCGAAACAGACAAACACTGACCTATTGGAGCGTGCGTGGATAACTGTATTTTTTGCAAGATTGCCGCAAAACAAATTCCCTCGACCATCGTGTATGAGGACGAGGACTTGCTGGCCTTCAAGGACATCAACCCGGCCGCCCCCGTGCATCTGCTGTTGATCCCGAAGCGCCACGTGGCCAGCCTGTCCGACTGCGACGATAGCCATACGGAGATGCTGGGCAAGCTGCTGCGCCTGGCGCCGAAACTCGCTGCCGAGTTCGGCTGCGCCGTCAGCTATGACGCCGATGGCGCGCCTGCCGGGGGCTTCAAGACCATGATCAACAGCGGCCCGAACGGCGGGCAAGAGGTGTATCACCTGCACATGCATGTGTACGGCGGTCCCCGCCCCTGGCGCGGTCAACACTGATTTCGCTGCGCGCCGGGTTCGCGTGTATACTACCGGCATTGGTCGACGCTATTCGGGCACCGTCCCGCAAGGAGAATGTGATGGGTTCATTGAGTATTTGGCACTGGGTGATCGTTCTGGTCATTGTGATGCTGGTCTTCGGCACCAAGAAACTGGGCAATATCGGCGGTGATATCGGCAAGGCCGTCAAAGGCTTCAAGGATGGCGTCAAGGGCGAAGATGACGCCCCGGCAGCCAATACCCCTCCTGCTGCGCCATCGCAAGTGGCCGACAAAAGCACCATCGACGTCGAAACGAAAGAGAAAAGCAAGTTCTGATAGCGTGGCGGGGCGCTTGCCTCGTCCGGTAACAGCCCTTGTCCGCTTATGATCGATCTCGGTCTCTCTAAAATCGCCATCATCGGCGTGGTTGCGTTGATAGTCATCGGCCCTGAAAAGTTGCCGAGAGTGGCGCGCATGGCCGGTACCCTGTATGGCCGCGCGCAACGCTATCTGAACCAGGTGAAATCTGAAGTCTCGCGCGAAATTGAAATGGAAGAGCTGAAAAACCTGCAGAAGGAAGTGCAGGATGCGGCCCATTCCGTCAAGCAAAGCGTGGAGAAATCCATGCATGGCGTGGAAAACTCGATCTCCGGCAACCTGGCCGAGGTGGAAAGCGCCTGGCGCGGCGATGCCAGTTCGTATGAGGGGCAGCACGATGCCCATGAAGCCATGCTGCGCGCCACCAACGATGACCTGGCCCGCAAGGCGCGCGAATTCCGCCGCAAGAAGCTGGTGCGCAATTCCGCCATTCCCGGCTGGTACAAGCAGCGCCATGGCGGCAAGCTGCACGTGCAGTCGGCGGCCGCCCGCGTGGCGCGCTTTCGTCCGCGCGCCAGTTCCTCCTCCTTTTACTCATGAGTAGCAAATCTCCGGTGGAAGAAACCTTTATCTCGCATCTGGTCGAGCTGCGCAACCGCCTGGTCAAGGCCTCGATCGGTATCGCCGTCGTCTGCGCCGTGCTGTTTTACTGGCCCGGGCCTTCGCATATCTACGACTTTATCGCTGCGCCGATGATCGCCTCGCTGCCTGCCGGCTCGAAAATGATCGCCACCGGCGTCATTTCGCCGTTCCTGGTGCCGATGAAAGTGACGCTGGTGATCGCCTTCATCGTCGCCTTGCCCTGGGTGCTGTACCAGATGTGGGCCTTCATCGCCCCCGGCCTGTACACGCATGAAAAGCGCCTGATCGCGCCGCTGGTCATCTCGTCGTCCCTGCTGTTCATGGCCGGCGTGGCCTTCTGCTATTTCTTTGTGTTTGGCCGCGTGTTCCACTTCATCAGCGATTTCTCTCCCTCGTCGATCGCCGTCACGCCCGATATCGAAAACTACCTCGATTTCGTCATGTCGATGTGCCTGGCCTTTGGCGCCACCTTCGAAGTGCCCGTGGTGGTGGTGATCCTCGTGCGCATGGGCTTGGTTACTATCGCGAAACTCAAGGAAGTGCGTCCCTACATCATCGTCGGCGCCTTCGTGATTGCCGCCATCGTCACGCCGCCGGACGTGGTCAGCCAGTTCTCGCTGGCCATCCCGATGTGCCTGCTGTTCGAGCTGGGCCTGCTGGTGGCGCCGATCTTCGTCAGGGCTACCCAGGCGCCGGAAGAAGCGTCCTAGACGGCCCGCAACGCGTGCCGATACGAGCCGCTGGCCTTCTTCGGGAGCCGCGGCTTTTTTATCGCCAAGAAAGTTAGTGGGTGCTTACTGCAGCATCAGTTTGCTGAGGATGCCCAGGTTGAGCAGGATCAGGGTGCTCATCATCCAGTATACGTGTTTCATGTCGGCGCCATGGCGCAAGTCCATGCGTTCCAGGCGGGCGTCGAATTTTTGCTCCAGTGCATCTATTCTGGTATCGAATTTCAGTTCCAGCGCATCCACTCTGGTATCGACCTTTTGCGCCACCAGCTTGATTTCCCCCAGCAGATTGCGCTCCAGCGCCGCCAGTTCGCCATGCACGACCACGGCCGAGCCCAGTACTTCACCCAGCGCCGTCGCATGCGCTTCCGCCTGCTGGGTGGGCACGCCGGCCGAGGCGAGGCGTTTGGCGTAATCGAGGGTGTCGAACTGGATGGGCATATGCATGGACGCTCCTGTATCCAGCCTAGCAGGAAAATCGGCAATTGCCAGTGAGGAGTGCGGTGGCGCCTGCCTTCCCATCAGCTTAATGGACCGGCGCGCCAGTGGTTTGCGGCGGCGCAAACGCATGCAAAAAGGGCGCCGCGGCGCCCTTTGCAAGCTGACGACGAGCGCCAGTTAATTCATCAATTCCTTGATGACTTTCACGGGTGCGCTGCCGTAGCTGAGGAATTGCTCATGGAAATCCTTCAGCACGAATTTGCTGCCCAGTGCTTGCTTGCGCTGTTCGCGCAAGTCCATGATTTCGCTGTAGCCGCTGAAATAGCTGGTCAGTTGTACCGAGCTCAGCTGCACGCGGCGCCATTTTTCCTTGGCTTCACGCTGGGTCTGGAAGGCCTGGCGCGTCAGCAGGTCGAGCGCCTGCGCTTCCGTCATGCCCAGCACGTGCACGCTGTAGTCGAGGATGGTATTGGTGACGCTGCGCAAGTTCCACTTCGAATACATCAGCCACATTTCCGGCGCGTTATTGCCATAGCCGGACTCGAGCATCATGCGTTCGCCATACACGGCCCAGCCTTCGATCATGGCGCCATTGCCGAAGATGGACTTGACCAGCGATGGCGACTTGTTCGCGTACACGAGCTGCGTGTAGTGGCCGGGGATGGCTTCGTGGATATTCAGGATCTGCAAGATCCAGTGGTTGTATTCGCGCAAGCTGCTTTCCGCCTGTTCCGGCGTTTCGCCGTCGAGCGGCGTCACGTTGTAATAGGTGCGGTCTTGCGGGCGATACGGGCCGGGCGCTTCGATGCTGGCGCCGGCCACGCCGCGCTGGTAGGCGGGCGTTTCGCGCACGACCAGGGGCTTTTTCGGATCCATCGTCAGCAGGTTGTGGCTGGTCACCCATTCCTGCAGCTCGGGAATCTGGCGGCGGATTTCCGGCACGAAATCGGCAGGCGCCACATGGTTGCTGGACAGCTTGTCGATCACCATGCCGATCTTTGCCGTGCGGTCAGCCGGCTTGGCCGTGGCGCCCATGGTTTTCACCCACAGCTCGTCGGACAGGCTATCCATGTGCTCGAGCAGCTTTTCGCGCGCGGCCAGGGCTTTCTGGTACATCTGCTCGGCGCTCACGCTGGCCTGGATATCGTAGGCGGATTTCTGCTCATACAACTCCTTGCCGATGCGGAAGGAGCGCGCGTTGCCGTTCTGCGCCAGCGCGGCATCCTGTTCCGTCAGCCACGCGGCGTAGCCTTGCACGGCCGTGCGGGCCGCGGCGATGCGGACGGTGTACAGCTGTTTTTCCACCGGCGTCAGGATGGAGCCCTGTGCCGTCTTGTTCAGGTCGTCAAGCACGCTGAGCACGCCAGCGCTCTGGGCGATGGCCAGCTGCGTGTGTTCGCGCGTGGGGTGATTGATACTGGCGCGCGCGGCCGCATAGTATTGCGGCACGGTGGCGATGCGCTTGAGCAAGGTGCGCAGGCGCTGCGGCTGGGCCGCGTATTCCGTGTTCAGGATGAAATCGATGGAACCGGCCACGTTGTATTGGGCGGGATTCCATTCGAATTCGCGGAAGGTGGTCAGATACCAGCGGTCCGATTGCAGTTTATTCGTCAGCAGGACCAGGTCGGTACGTTGCTTGTCCGACATTTTGCTCGCATTCAGCTTGCCGAATTTACCCAGCCATTCTTCGATGAAGGCCAGTTGCTTCTGGCGGCTGGCCGCGTCGGGAATGCTCAGGTTGGCGGCGCCATCGTATTTGCCGACCGAAATCGCGCTTTCCGGGTCCAGGCGCCACAGGGCCGTGAGGAACTGGCCGCTGAGGTTATTCATGGAACGGTCGCTGCTGTTCTCGCTGGCGACGGCCGCTACCGTGGCTGCCGTGGCGGCGCTGACGACGGCCGCCTTCTTGCCGACGGTTTTTTTCTTGCTGCTGCTGGTGCTGGCCTTGCCTTGCTTCTGCGGCTTCTTGGCGGCGCTGGCCGGTGTCAGGGTAAAGGCCATCATCAATGCGGCGAACGCAACTTTATTTTTTATCAGCATAGTTTATCTCTTGAATATTTTGCTGTTTGTCCTGATCAGAAAATAATAAACTGATAATATAAGTAACAAACAACTATTGAAAGGTTGGCCTTGCTTGCCTGGGCGGCCCAAAGATTAGCATTAATTGCCGCCGCTGCGCAGTTTTTTGCGCCGGGAGCGCGCGGCGCTAGACGACAATGGCGCTGCCGTGCAGCAATTCCTGGTGGCGCGCATTGATGGCCGCCACGGCATCCTTGCCGCGCGCCATGCCGGTGGCGTGGATTTCCGTTTCCTGCGTGTAGCGCTGGCTGACTCGTACCGTATAGGACTGGAACAGCCAGCTCCAGAAGTTCGTTTCATAGACGGCTTCATCCATGTCGCGCCATTTGACGCCCGTCAGTTTCTTTTTCCACGGCAAGATGCCGGACGCCAGCCACACGCCCGCCTCATCAATGTACAGCTGATAGCTGCGGATGGTCAGCAGGCGGTAGCCGACGATCAGGGCCGAGCCGATCAGCACGACGAAGGCGGCGCGCGCGTTGTACTTGAAGGCCAGCGGCAGGGCGGCAAAAAACAGCAGCACGGCGATGAGGAAGGTGCTGACGTAGGCGGTCCAGGATTTGCCGCACAAAAAGGTGGCGCGCTGGCCGGCGCTGGTGGCGATATAGTCGGTCATGGCGTGGCATCAAAACAGGGAAAAACGATCATCGCATGGAACGCGGTGGTGCAGCTCATTTTTTCAATCTCATTGCTTCAACCCTTCCTGCAGCATGCCCAGCATGTCATTGGCCGACATGCGCGCGGCCGCGTCGCTGCCTTCCAGCAGGCTGTCGGCCAGGTCGCGCTTGTGCTGATGCAATTCGACGATGCCTTCCTCGATCGTGTGCTTCGCCACCAAGCGATAAATGGTGACGGGGCGCAATTGCCCCATGCGGTGGGCGCGGTCGGAAGCCTGGTCTTCCACGGCCGGGTTCCACCACGGGTCCATGTGGATCACGTAATCGGCCGCCGTCAAATTGATGCCCATGCCGCCCGCCTTCAGGCTGATGAGGAAAACGTCGCCCTCGCCCGCCTGGAAGGCGTCGACGCGGCGCTTGCGCTCCTGCATGGGCGTGCTGCCGTCGAGATACTGGTAACTGACGCCATGCTGCTCCAGGTGCCGGCGGATCAGGGTCAAATGGTCGACGAACTGGCTGAAGACGAGCACCTTGTGGCGGTTTTCCAGCAAGCCCGACAACAACTGGGCGAACGCCGCCAGCTTGCTGCTGGCCAGGCCCAGCTCGGGCGCCACCAGTTGCGGGTTGCAGCAGGCGCGGCGCAGCTTCATGATCTCGGCCAGGATCTGGATGGCTTTTTTCGACGCCGGCCCTTCCACCATGGCCAGCTTTTCCAGCGCTTCGCGGCGCAGTGATTCGTACAGCGCCGTTTCCTGCGGCGACAATTCCACTTCCAGCACGATTTCCGTGCGCGACGGCAATTCCGACAGCACTTGCGTCTTCGTGCGGCGCAGGATGAATGGCGCGATCAGGCGGCGCAGCCGCAGCCGCGCGCCGGCCGCCGCCCGCTTGTCTTGATCTTTCTCAATGGGCCCGGCAAAGCGCAAATTAAACTGGTCGAGGGTGCCCAGCAAACCGGGGTTGATGAAGCGGAACAGGTTCCACAATTCACCCAGGTGGTTTTCCAGCGGCGTGCCGCTGGCCACCATGCGGAAATCCCCTTGCAAGGCCATCACGGCTTGCGAGCGCTTGGTGGCGCCATTCTTGATGGCTTGCGCTTCGTCGAGCACGATCGTATGCCAGTGCACGCCGGCAAACAGCGCCGCTTCCTGCTGCAGCAAGCCATAGCTGGCCACCACCACGTCGAACGGCTGCAGTGTTTCCAGCATGTCGGCGCGGTCGCCGCTGCCGAACAGCTTGACTGTTAATGTGGGGGCGAAGCGTTGCGCTTCGCTGATCCAGTTCATGCACACGGATGTGGGGGCGACGACGAGGGTGGGGCCGTGCGGCGCGCGCGCCAGGATCAGGGCCAGCGCCTGCAAGGTCTTGCCGAGTCCCATGTCGTCGGCCAGGCAGGCGCCCACGCCCCAGTGCGCCAGCCGCGCCAGCCAGTTAAAACCGGCCAGCTGGTAGTCGCGCAAGTCCGCCTGCAAGGTGCTGGGGAGCTGCGGCTGATAGTCGTCGAGGGCACGCAGGCGCAGCAAGTGTTCGCGCCACAGTTTGTCGGCCTTCACGCCGCCCGCATCGTTGGCCAGCTCTTCCAGCGCGAACGCGGCCAGCGGGTGGATGTGCACGCCATCGGCATGTGCTTCGCCATACGCGGCCAGTTCCGACAGGCGGCGGTGCAATTCGTCGCTGAGCGCGAGGAACTGGTTGTCGCCCAGGGCCACGAAGCGGCTTTTATTGTTCTGCATCAAATCGAGCAGGGCGCGCAAATCCATCACCTTGTCTTCATCGATCTGCACTTCGCCGCTGGCGGCAAACCAGTCTTTTTCGCTCTTGATGTTCAGGCGCATCTGGCCGCTGTCGATGCGTTTCGACACGCGCATGGTTTCGCCTTCCGGCCAGGCCAGTACCATGCCGTCCGGGTCCAACGCCTGCAATTCCACCAGCAATTGCAAGCCCAGGGCAGGCTGGCCCAGCAGCCACTCGCCATGCTCTTCTTCCGCCTCTTCCAGCACCAGGCAGCGACCGATGAGCTGGCGCTGCGCTTCGCGTTCCCCGTTCAAGTCGCGCCGCGCCTGCACGGCCCGGCCCGCCACATCGGCAAACACGCTCTCGGCGCCGCTGCCCGGTGCGTAATAGGCGCCGTTGTCGAGCAGGGGGCGCACCAGAATCTGCATTTTCAGACCCTGCTGGTAGGGCAGCAAATGCACGTGCAGGCGGTGGTCGGCCGTGATGGCTTCCGCGTCGCCCGCGCCGCCGCCGATGTCCGATTGCACGGTGACCATGGACGAGATGGCGCCGATGGCCTGCATCACCTGTTTTTCCGCATGCAGCGGCACGGACAGGCCCAGACCCACGATGGCGCCGATGCGCCGGTGCTCGTCGAGGATGTGCACCACGCGCAAACGCGTCGGCGTTTCGCGCTGCACCACCACATTGCTGCCGTTGTCGGGCAATGGCGGCTGCATGCCCAGCCACAGCTGCCCCTCGTGCGACTTGATGAGGAGCTCGGGCGCGCCGGCGATCAGTTCCACGCGCGTGTCGGGGTGGTCGAGCCAGAAGACGAGCGGGTGGCCCACCAGCAAGACGGCTGCCTTGTCCAGCTCGACTTCATAGCGGGGCGCCGACGAATAATATTGTTTAAAAGGCGCGATGCTGCCCGCCGCGCGCGCATCCTGCGGCGTGAGGAAATCGATGTCGCCCGCCTCCTCCGCCAGGCGTTTCAAGCCCATGGCGCGACCCTTGCTCCAGCCGCCCCGCGCGTCGCGCTTCTGCTCGCGCACTTCCACGGCCGTCAAGCCGAAGCGCGGGTCGAACGCCACCAGCCACACGAGGCGCGAGACGCCGCCCAGCGCCTCGGCGGGCGCGTTCTGCTGCAGGTTGATCAGCGCGCTCAGCTGGCGCTGCCACGCTTCCTGGCGCTCGAACCACGGTGCCATGTCCGTCAAGCCATGTTGCGCCCGCTTGGCCGTCGCATAGCGTTCCTGCTGCGGCTCGCCCATCAAGCCCAGCAAGCCGGCCGCCTGCGCCGCGATCAAATCGTAGCCGGCCGCGTCCGCTTGCTGCACCAGCGATCGCAGCTGATCCTTGCGTTCGCTCAACTGCGGCAGCGCCAGCCAGTAGTACAACAAGGCTTGGAACAGTTGCGCCTGCAGTGCCGTTTCCCAGCTGCGCGTGGGGATGCTTTCCGCCAGCTGCACGCCGGCGCGCACCAGGCGCAGGGTATTGAGTTGCTGGTAGACGATGCTGTCGTGGTTCGGTTGCGCATGCAGGGCGATATCGAGGTAAGTTTCCGCGCTTTTCAGCAGCTTGGCGTCGTTGCTGCGCAGCAAGGCCAGCACGTACAAGTGGCCGCCGATGCCCGTGAAGCACAGCTTGCGCTTGCCTGTTTCCTTGCGCAGTCCTTTCAAGGCCGTCTCGAAGCCCGCCACGGCGTGCGCATGTTCGCCGCGCAACAGGGCGATGCTGCTGTCGAGAAACAGCACCTGCGGGCCCTGCTGGCCTGCCAGGTAGCGCGCAGCCGCGTCGAGTTCGCCGCACAGCAGGGCGTCTTCGGCCAGGGCCAGCGGCAGGGCGGCGCCGATATGGTCGCCGGCCGCCGCCTGGCGCGCGTGGTGGGCGCGCGCGTACGCGCGGATGGCGTGCGCCGTACCCGGCTCGCGCGGCGCATTGCCCAGCAGCACGGCGAGGATGTCATCCTGCAGTTGCGGCATGACGAAAGACAACATTTCCGGCTCGAACGGCCGGCCGAAGATTTCGATCAGCGGATGCAGCTGCTGCGCTTCATAGCACGCCATGCAGGCGGCCAGGATGGCGGCCACGTGGCGTACCTCGTCATTGCGCAGCAGGGCGATGCGCAGGCGCGCCACGCCTTGGCGGTAGCTGCGCAGCTCCACATAGCCATCCCAGTTGCGGCGCACGGGATTGATCAGCTCGATGGCCTGGCACAGGTCGCGAAACACCAGGTGTTCGATGGCGGCGCGCATGGCGGGCCAGCGCAGCCTCGCTTCGCAGGCAAAGCCCCGTCCCACGATCTCCGACGCCAGCGCCAGGCGCGTCAGCCGCAGCAGCATGTTCGTCACCACCAGCAGGGAAAACGGCGTGCCGTCCGGTTCGACGACATTGGCGCGCTGCAAGTGTTCGTACACGGCATGCTTGCCCACCGGTTCGCCCGTGATCGCCAGCAAGGCGAGGATCATCTGCTCATGCTGCTCCAGTGCGGCGAACTCGTCCAACAGATGCTGGTCGACATTTTGCTCGGTCATGCGGGCAAATTGGCGATATGCACGGGAGGCTCGCCGGCCGCCACGGGCAGGCCGAATACGCGCTGGTAGAAATACAGTTCCGCGTCCAGGGTGCGCACGATGTTTTCCGCCTTGCGGAAGCCGTGGCCCTCGCCTTCGAGCGGCACATACGCGACGGGCACGCCGCGCGCCTGCAGGGCGTCGACCATCAGCTGCGACTGCTGCGGCGGCACCACCTTGTCATCGAGGCCCTGGAAGAAGATCATCGGGCGCGACAGTTTATCCGTGTGGTGGATGGGCGAGCGCTCGCGGTACAGCGCCTCGGCTTGCGGTTGCGAAGCGATCAGGTAGTCGGTGTAGCGCGATTCGAACTTGTGCGAATCGTTGTCCAGGCCCTTCAGGTCGGATACGCCGTAGTAACTGGCGCCCGCCTTGAAGACGTCGTGGAAGGTCAGGGCGCACAGGGTCGTCAGGCCGCCGGCGCTGCCGCCGCGGATGATCAGGCGTTCCAGGTCGGCCAAGCCGTTGGCGGCCAGGTAGCGCGCGCCGGCGATGCAGTCTTCCACGTCGACGATGCCCCACTGCCCGCGCAACGCGTCGCGGTATTCGCGGCCGAAGCCGCTGCTGCCGCCATAGTTGACGTCGAGCACGCCGATGCCGCGGCTGGTCCAGTACTGCGTCGCCAGTTTCAAGGTATTGCTGGCCATGCTGGTGGGGCCGCCGTGGCTGATGACGATGACTGGTGGCAACGTTCCCACCGGCGCCTGCACGTCGCCATTCGTGGGCGCATAAAAGAAGGCGTGCGCCGTGCGGCCATTGTTGCTCGGATAGCTCAAGCTGCGCGGCACGGACAGGTAACCGAGCGCAGGCAGGGCCGTGATCGACTGCGCCAGCACTTCCAGTTCGTGGTTGGCCAAATCGATGCGCGCCAGTTCCAGCGCAATGGTGGGGCTGCCGCCCAGCAGCGCGACGAAGCCGGGGCCCACGCGCAGCTCGCGGATTTCCTGGTACGGGTGCGGTATCGGTTCCAGTTTGGCCGCCGCCACGTTCAATTGCGCCAGGTAGCTGATGCCGGCCTGGATATACGTGCAAACGATCTCGTCGTCGGACAGGAAACCGTACATGCTGCCGCCGAAGGTCCAGTGCGGCGTGGCAAATTCCGCTTCCATCGGGCACAGCGCCTCGATGTCGGCGCCGTGCAGGCGGTACAGATTCCACCAGCCGCTGCTGTCGGACACGAAGTGCAGCAAGCCGTTCGGCGACCATTCCGGTTGGCAAATCGACTCGCGCGCGCCGCCGGCGATCAGGCGCGGCGAGCCGAGGCTGCCGTCCGGGTGCACGTCGGCCAGCCACAGTTCCGTGCCTTGCCACGGCAGGCGCGGGTGGTCCCAGCTGATCCAGGCCAGCTGGCTGCCGTCCGGCGACAAACGCGGCGCCGCATAGAAATCGTGGCCGCGCGCCAGTACCGTTTCGCGCCCGTCGAAGCCGACGGCGGCCAGGCAGTTTTCCGGCAGGGCATGACCTTCCTGCGGATGCTGCTCGCGCACGGCGATCAGGCGGGAACGGGCCGCATCGACCACGAAATCCGCATGGCGCGTGTTGCCGCCCGTGGTGAACGCTGCAGGCGCGGCGTCGCCGCTCACGCGGTACAGGCAATTGTCGGCGAAATGCGAAAAGTAGACGGTATCGCCGGCCACGGCATACGCGCCGCCGCCATATTCATGCACGCGGGTGCGCACATTGAAGGGCGCCGGCGTCAATTCATCGACGCGCGCGCCGCGCTGGCGCAGCAGGGTGTTGCGGCCCGCCTCGCTGGCGCGCCCGGCCAGCCAGAACACGTCGCCGCCATCCGCACCGCCCAGGGCCAGCTGCGTCAGCGGCGAGGCGCCGGCGGCGACGATGGCCGCGCTGATCGGCGATGGCCAGATGCCATAAGGGGTGCTGGATGCGGTCGAGGTCATGCGGGCTCCGTATAGTGAGGGGATCAAGGGCCGCCAGGCAGGGTCAAGGCGCGCGGCGGCGTGCATCATCATAATGGAAGGGCTGGCACAACGAAAGTCATCGCTGTGCGTGGCAAATGCTGCAAAGCGGCACCGGAATCAATGAAATGGCGGCGATTGGATGCGATAATACCGCTTCTCCAAGCTATTGATTGCCTTCCATGCCACAATTTGCTCCGCTCCAGAACGATACTTTCCTGCGCGCCCTGCTGCGCCAGCCGACCGAGCACACCCCAGTCTGGCTGATGCGCCAGGCGGGCCGCTATTTGCCCGAATACCGCGCCACGCGCGAGCGGGCCGGTTCCTTCCTGGGCCTGGCAAAGAATCCCGATTACGCCACGGAAGTGACCCTGCAGCCCCTGGAGCGTTTCCCGCTCGACGCGGCCATCCTGTTTTCCGACATCCTGACGGTGCCTGACGCCATGGGCCTGGGCCTGTATTTCGCCGATGGCGAAGGCCCGAAGTTCGAGCGCCCGCTGCGCACGGAACAGGATGTGAAGGCATTGCAAGTGCCGGACCTGGAATCGCTCGACTACGTCTTCAAGGCCGTCACGCAGATCCGCACGGAACTCAACGGCCGCGTGCCGCTGATCGGTTTTTCCGGCAGCCCGTGGACCCTGGCGTGCTACATGGTGGAAGGCGGCGGTTCGAAAGAGTTCCACACCATCAAGAAGATGCTGTACAACCGCCCGGACCTGATGCACCACATCCTGGCCATCAACGCCACTTCCGTGGCGCAGTACCTGAATGCGCAAATTGATGCCGGCGCGCAAGCCGTGATGATTTTCGATTCCTGGGGCGGTGCGCTGGCCGATGGCGCCTACCAGGAATTCTCGCTGGCCTACATGCAGCAAGTGGTGGCGCAATTGAAACGCGACAAGGATGGCGTGAAAATCCCCGCCATCGTGTTTACCAAGGGCGGCGGCCAGTGGATCGAGCAGATCGCCGACATCGGCGCCGATGCCGTGGGCCTGGACTGGACCGTCAACCTGACGCGCGCGCGCCAGCTGGTGGGCCATAAAGTGGGCTTGCAGGGCAATCTGGACCCGGCCATCCTGTTTGCCAGCCCCGAGCAGATCCGCGCCGAAGTGGCGAAAGTGCTCAACGCCTTCGGCGCGCCGTCGGAAGGCACGGGCCACGTGTTCAACCTGGGCCACGGCATTTCCCAGTTCACGCCGCCGGAATCGGTGGCAGCCATGGTGGAAGCCGTGCACAGCATGAGCCGCGCCATGCGCAGCGGCCAGTAAGTAGCCGTTTTCCCCTGGCGCAGGGGCAGAAAGGCAGGCTTTCCAGCGGAAGCCTGCCTTTTTCTTTGCTGCGCCTTCGCAAGAAATACCGACTTATGCACAATTTTTTTTGCTGCGGAAATAAGAGGCAGTCGAAAAGCCATGCCCGGAGACACTCTGCAAGTGCTTGATTATTAAGACATAAAAAAAGCCTTGTTCGGCGGACTTTGTTGCTATTGATAAGGTTATTCTTTCGTTCGCCTGCCTTATTCCTTCATTGTCCACAAAGTTATCAACAGATTCTGTGGATAAAATTGAAAAGTATTTTGTTAACCGATACTTAGCGCCGATGTTCAGGTTTCACCTGAAGTGCATGTTGCACTGCATGATAATTGAACAATGTTTCGCCGCCCGACAGGTAAAAACGAACGCTTGCCCGGCAATTGTCAACTTTGCAGCATGGGGCCGCCGATTTTCCGGATCGGCCGCCGCAAAAGCAGGCTGATTTCTGTATAAATAAATTACAAATGGTTCAGTTATGCACAGCGGCGGAAATGCCCCGCGGTTTTCCAGCCTCCCGGGCGTCAATTTTTAAGTCGTTGATTTTAAATACTTAATTTTTCTTGCGTGCCGCTCTTGACGGCGATCGAAATTTTCTGTCCACATTTTTCTGAAAGTTAATTTTGCTTTGTCCACAAAGTTATCCACAGAATTTTCTTCAGGCACGATGCCACGCCATCCTGCCTGCCGTTAGGCGTTTGAGGGGCGAAACAAGTATCATGGCCCGCTGGCTTGATGCCGGACATCCCGCGCGCCATCGATTCTGCGGCGCGCTTTTTTATTGAGATAGGCCCTACCCCCATGTCGCAGTGCATTTTGACGTCGTGCATCCTGAACATCGCGCTCGACACGCCCTTGAACGCCCTGTTCGACTACCGCTGGAACGCGGCGGCGGATGCGGACGCTGCCGTGCCTCTGCCGCAAGTGGGGCAGCTGGCGCTGGTGCCGTTCGGCCGGCGCGAAGTGATGGGGCTGATCGTCGGCGTGTCCGACAGCACCGACGTGCCCGCCGCGAAACTGAAGGACGTGCTGGCCGTGCGCAGCCAGCTGGCGCCGTTGTCGGAGCAATGGCTGGCGCTGGCCGCCTTTGCGGCCGATTACTACCAGCGTCCGCTCGGTGAAGTGGCGCTGCCGGGTTTACCGAAGAATTTGCGCGTGCTCACCACCGTGGCGCTCGACCGCGCCATCAAGAAGCTGGGCAAGCTGGCCGACGCGCACGACGGCACGCCCCTGAACATGCCGGCCCTGAATGCTGCCCAGCAAGAGGCGGCCGACGCCATCGGCGGCGCGCAAGGCTTTAAACCGACCCTGCTGTACGGCGTGACGGGCAGCGGCAAGACGGAAGTGTATCTGCAAGCCTGCGCCCAGGTGCTGGCGCGCGAGGACGATGCGCAAATCCTGATCCTGGTGCCGGAAATCAACCTGACGCCCCAGCTGGAAGGCAATATCCGCGCGCGCTTTCCCGGCGTCATGCTGGCCACCCTGCACAGCAGCCTGTCCGAAGGCGAGCGCATGCTGCACTGGCTGGCCGCCCACCAGGGCCAGGCGCGCATCGTGCTCGGCACGCGGTTGGCCATCCTGGCGTCGTTGCCGAAACTCAAATTGATCGTCATCGATGAAGAGCACGATCCTTCCTACAAGCAGCAGGAAGGCTTGCGCTATTCCGCGCGCGACCTGGCCGTGTGGCGCGCCTGGCAATTGCAGATTCCCATCGTGCTCGGTTCGGCCACGCCGTCGCTGGAAAGCTGGCACCATGCACAGACGGGGCGCTACCGCAAGCTGGAGTTGCGCGAACGGGCCGTCAAGAATGCGGTGTTGCCGCGCGTCAAGATTCTCGACATGGAACGCGACCGGCCGAAAGATGGCCTGACTTCGCATTTGGTAGCCGCCTTGAAACTGCGCATGGAGCGAGGGGAACAGTCGCTGCTGTTCCTGAACCGGCGCGGCTATTCGCCCGTGATCTGCTGCGAATCGTGCGGCTGGATCAGCAATTGCACGCGCTGCACCTCGTTCATGGTGCTGCACAAGCCAGAGCACCGGCTGCGCTGCCACCATTGCAGCCTGGAACTGCGCATTCCCCGCCATTGCCCCACGTGCGGCAACGTCGACCTGCAGCCGCTGGGACGCGGCACGCAGCGCGTGGAAGAAGGCTTGCAGCAATTGTTTCCAGAGGCGCGGATCTTGCGCATCGATGCCGATTCCACGCGCAAGAAAGGCAGCGCGCAGGAAGCGTTCGACACCGTGCACCGGGGCGAAGTGGATATTTTGATCGGTACGCAGATGGTGGCCAAGGGCCACGATTTCAAAAAGCTGACTCTGGTCGGCATTCTGAATCCGGACACGGCCCTGTTTTCCCAGGATTACCGGGCCAGCGAACGGCTGTTCGCCCAGTTGATGCAGGTGGCGGGCCGGGCAGGGCGCGCTGCGCAGACGGAAGGGGGCAGCGTGTCCGAAGTGCTGATCCAGACGCGCTATGCGCGCCATCCGCTGTACGACGCCGTCGTCAACCACGATTACGACCACTTCGCCACCACCTTGCTGGAAGAGCGGGCGCAGGCGGCGCTGCCGCCGTATCTGTTCCAGGCCCTGCTGCGCGCGGAAGCACCCGAGCTGGCCACGGCCATCGAGTTCCTGCAGGCGGCCAAGGAATGCATGGAACACCCGCAGGTGACCATCAACGACCCGATTCCCATGAGCATGACGCGCGTCTACAACGTGGACCGCGCGCAGCTGCTGCTGGAATCCGCCTCGCGTCCCGCCCTGCAAGCGTTTTTAAAGGAATGGCTGATGGCATTGCGCGCCATGAAGACGCGCGTGAAATGGTCGCTGGAAGTGGACCCGTTGGATATTTAAATTAATTCACTGAATTAGTTCAGATAGTCGCGCGCGGACTTGACGATCTGCTCGGACAGCAGCTTGGTAAACGGCGTGTCCAGGGTCCACGCATGCCAGCTCAGCGGTACGTCCAGGGTGCGGCCCGGCATCAGATCCACGAGACGGTCCGTCGCCAGCGCTTGCGCGGCCAGGCGCTGCGGCATCAAGCCATAGGCCAGGCCATCCTGGACGCAGCCGCGGCGCGCCGCTTCCACGGGCAAGGTGTGGTGCGGAAACGGTTCACGCATGTTCAATTGTTCCGCGAGGAAACGCGCCAGCAAGCCGTGCTGGCCCACGACGGCCGGCGCCAGTTGCACCGCTTCGGCAATAAAACCGTCGCCGAACCAGTGGCCCGCAAACACGGGCGTGGCCACGCAGACATAGCGCAAGGTGCCCAGCGGCGTGACGCTGGTGGCGGCGGCCGCGTCGATCGCTGTGCCGGACTCGGCCGCCACGCAGCCGAACACGGAGCCGTCGCGCACCATCTGCAAGGCGCTGTCGCTGTCGGCCAGGCGCACGTCGAGCTGGCAGCGCGGCGGCGCCAGCAGGGCTGATAACGTGTCGGGGAACCACGTGGCCAGGCTGTCGGCATCGATGGCGATGGCGATTTCCGGCATGCTGACGCTGTTGCCCAGGTCGATGTCGAGCGAGGCTTCCATCAGCTTGACGTTGCGGTGATGCACGATCAGGCGCTGGCCCAGGCCTGTCGGCACGGCTGGCTGGCCACGGATGATCAAGAGGCGCCCGCTGGCGTCTTCCAGCGCCTTGATGCGCTGCGAGACGGCCGACTGGGTGATGCCCAGCGCCAGGGCGGCCTTGTCGAAACTGCCATGGCTGGCCACGGCGTCCAGCACGGCCAGCGCGCGATAATCGAGTGATCCCATTAGCTCAGCTTATAAATTTTGAAAATGATTAGTTATACTAATGCATATATTGCTGCAAAGTAAAACCTTATTTTCGGCAAACGGGTAGTATCGAATGCTGTGAGCAACCTCAAACGGATGGACAGCAGCATGAAGACGATACGAGTGGATGTGGCCGTGATCGGCAGCGGCACGGCCGGCATGACGGCGCACAGGGCGGCGCGCATGCAGGGCAAGCGTGTGCTGATGATAGAAAGCGGGCCGTACGGCACGACGTGCGCCAGGGTCGGCTGCATGCCCAGCAAACTGCTGATCGCGGCGGCCGAGGCGGCCCATGCCGTGGCTGCCGCGCCGGCGTTTGGCGTGCATCCGGGCCCCGTACGCATCGACGGCCGGCAAGTGATGGCCCGGGTGCGCAGCGAGCGCGACCGCTTTGTGGGCTTCGTGCTCGACGGTGTCAACGCCATTGCCGACGAAGAAAAGCTGCGCGGCCATGCGCGTTTTATTTCCCCCGGCACATTGCAGGTGGATGAACATACCTTGGTGGAAGCGGCCAGCGTGGTGATCGCCACCGGTTCCACGGCCATCGTGCCGCCCGAGTGGCAAGCGGCGGGAGACAGAGTCATCACCAGCGACGCCGTGTTCGAGTGGACGGACTTGCCCGCTTCCGTGGCCGTGGTCGGCAGCGGCGTGATCGGCCTGGAACTGGGCCAGGCGCTGGCGCGGCTGGGCGTGCGCGTGACGCTGTTTGCGCGAGGCAATAAAGTCGCGCAGCTGACGGACCCGCTGGTGCTGCGCGAGGCGGACGCCGTGCTGGCGCGCGAACTCGATATCCGCTTCATGACCGGCGTCGCGCACGTGGCAAAAACGCCCGACGGCAAGGGCATCCTGCTCACCAGCCGCGATGCCGCCGGCGTGGAAAAAACCGAGCAGTTCGAGTATCTGCTGGCCGCCGTCGGCCGCCGCCCGAACGTGGACAAGATCGGCCTGGAAACGGCGCAAATCGAGCTCGACCGTCATGGTGTCCCCCTGCATGATGCGCACACCATGCAGTGCGGCAAGAGCGCCATCTTCATCGCCGGCGATGCGGACAACGCCTTGCCGCTGTTGCCCGAAGCGGCCGACGAGGGCCGCATCGCGGGCGACAACGCGGCGCGCTTTCCGGACGTCAAACCGGGCTTGCGCCGCACGCCCTTGACCATCGCCTTCACGGAGCCGCAGATCGCCACCCTGGGCGCGACATACCAGCAACTGTGCGTGAGCCACGCGGGCCGTTTCGCCGTCGGCGCCGTGTCGTTCGGCAACCAGGGTCGCAGCCGCGTGATGCTGCAAAACCAGGGCTTGCTGCGCGTGTATGCGGAATTCGGCAGCAAGCGCTTTCTCGGCGCCGAGCTGATCGGCCCACGGGCGGAACACCTGGGCCATTTGCTGGCCTGGGCGTGCCAGGCGCAGTTGACCGTGCCGGTAATGCTCGACATGCCGTTTTACCACCCCGTCATCGAGGAAGGCGTGCGCACGGCCTTGCGCGAGCTGGCGCTGCACCTGGAAAAAGACCCGGAACACGCGCCCGGCTGCGCCGACTGCACCCCTGGCCCTTGAATGCAACTTTGCGATTTACATAATTTTGTAGACAAGCTCACATGATTGCGCGATCATCGCTGCCACATTGAAATATTGATTAAAAGCAAAAAACATTTCAATCGGTACATACCGCTGATGCCAGGATGGTAAAAACAGGCGGGTGCAGGCGATGATGGAGACGATGTGAAAATTCGGCGCATTTACGCAGGAGAACTCGCACTGGGCGTGGCCCTGCCCTGGGACGTGCACGGCGAAACGGGCGGCTTGCTGGCCAGGCTGGGCCATGTCATCAGCAGCGAGAACCAGATCGAATTGCTGCTGGCGCGCGGCGTCATCGCCGATGCCAGTGCCGACGTGCCGCGCACGGCCACGGAAGCGCCGTCAGCCTTGCGCATGCTGAACCTCGTCACGGCTGGCCTGGCCCTCGTCTTGCCGGCCATTGCCACTGGGCAAGCGGGCAGCCACCTGCCGCTGGCCGCGCTGGCGCAGCTGGTGGAAGAAGCGGTCGTGCTGGACGCCGACGTGGCGCTGGCCTGCATCTTGCACAATCAGGGCGCGGGCGACTTTGCCGTGCGCCACAGCGTCGACACAGCCGTCATCACGGCCTTGCTGGCGCGCGCCCTGAAACTTGATGAGGGCGTGATCCGCAGCCTGGTGCTGGCCGCGCTGAGCATGAATGTGGGCATGCTGGAACGCCATGCGGATTTCCAGCACAAGGCGGGGCCGCTGGATGCGCAGGAACGCGCCTATTTGCGCGCCCATCCGCAAGCCGGTGTCGACTTGCTGCGCGCGACGGGCGTGACGGACGCCGTCTGGCTGCAAGCCGTGTTGCAGCACCATGAAAATATCGACGGCAGCGGCTATCCGCTGGGCACGCAAGGCGAGGCGATCGGCATCGGCGCCCGCCTGATCATGCTGGCCGACCGCTATTGCGCGCGCGTGTCGAAGCGCAGCTACCGCCAGCCCTTGCTGCCGAACGTGGCCCTGCGCGAAATGCTGATGGCCGACAAGGCCACCCTGGATGCGCCGCTGGCGTCCTTGCTGGTGCGCGAGCTGGGCATCTACCCCGTCGGCACCTTCGTGAAACTGCTGAATGGAGAAATCGGCGTCGTCACGCGCAAGGGCTTGAACGCCAGCACGCCCCACGTGCAATCGCTGATCGGCCCCCGCGGCGCACGCCTGGACGTGCCGCTGCGGCGCGATACGCGCGTGGACTTGCACGCCATCCGCGAAGTGCTCAGCGCAGAGCAGGCGGGGCTGCAGTTCCGGCCCGACCAGCTATGGGGCCGCAGCGCCAGAACGTAGAGCGCCTGGAAAGACGCCCATGGCGTTGTTGCATTGCCTAGTCGTACTTTCGTACTGCCTTCGGCACTGCGCCTAGCCCTGAGCGTTTTCCAGACACTCTCTACATGAATAGCTTAATTCAGCAAACCCGCATCGAGCCGTCCTTCGAGCGCCAGTTCGCGCATGATGCGCACGGTGTCGATGTCGGACTCCTTGTAGGCGGAGCGGCGGAAGTCGTCGTACAGGGCGTTGGCCGCATCGGTGGCCGCGTCGTGGCCGTCGTCGTACTGGAAGCGCACCCACAGGCTCGCTTCGTCGGGCATCTCGATCGTCATCACCAGCGAGGAGGCGCTGATATCCTTTTGCGCCGGCACTTCGTAGCGCACCTGCAGTTGCGGCACCAGCACCACCTTGTCGTTGATGACCAGCTCGCCATAGCGCAGGCTGCGCGCGAAACCGGCGTCGCTGCGCTCGCTGATCTGGCATTCGTCCAGGTGCGGCACGAACAGTTTTGGCGATTCGGCGCGCAAGACGAGGCCGCGCCAGACCTGTTCCAGGGTCAAGGTGTCGATCAGCGGGTTCAAGGGATCGTTGATTTCAATCAGGTGTTCAAATTTCATGGGACTGCCATTCGGTAAGTGGGCGCGCAGGGCGATATAGGCGGAATGGTACTCCAGGCGTGGCATCGCCGCACGCATTGCAGCGGCCCAGATGGCGGCATATGGCGATATATCAATGCCATTGCCTGTTTTTCGGGCATGCGCCAGCGTGCAAAAGGCGGGCGCGACGCTGTTACAATGGGCTGCTGTTCCCTGCGGAAATACCCTGATGTCCAAAGCACCACAGTTCGGTCTGAATGCGCCCCAAAGCGAAGCGGTTACCTACCTCGACGGCCCCTGCCTGGTGCTGGCGGGCGCCGGCTCGGGCAAGACGCGCGTGATCACGCAAAAGATCGCCCACCTGATCGAAGACCGGGGCTACGACCCGCGCACCATCGCTGCCCTGACCTTCACCAACAAGGCGGCGCTGGAGATGCAGGAACGCATCGCCAAACTGTTGAAACAGCCGCGCCAGGCCAAGCAGTTGACGGTGTCGACCTTCCACTCGCTGGGCGTGAAAATCCTGCGCCAGGAAGCCAATGGCGTGGGGCTGAAGGACCGCTTTTCCATCATGGACAGCGACGACTGTTTTTCCCTCGTGCAAGACCTCGCCATTACCACCGATAAACAGGTGATCCGTGGCATCCAGAACGCCATGTCCTTGTGGAAAAATGGCCTGATCGATCCGGATATGGCGCTGGCGCAAGCCAAGGATGAGGACGAGGCGAATGCGGCGCGCATCTACCGCAGCTATGTGGCAACGCTGTCCGCCTACCAGGCCGTCGATTTCGACGACTTGATCCGTTTGCCGGTGGAGCTGTTCCGCAACAACGGCCCCGTGCGCGACAAGTGGCAGCGCCGTTTGCGCTATCTGCTCGTCGACGAATACCAGGATACGAACACTTGCCAGTACGAACTGGTGAAACTGATGGTGACGGGCATCGGCAAGAAGCCGATGTTTACGGCCGTGGGCGACGACGACCAGGCGATCTATGCGTGGCGCGGCGCCACCGTGGAAAACCTGAAGACCCTGGAGACGGATTTCCCCGATTTGCGCGTGATCAAGCTGGAGCAAAATTACCGCTCCACCATGCGCGTGCTCAATGCGGCCAATGCCGTCATCGGCAACAATCCCAAATTGTTTGAAAAGTCGCTGTGGTCCGAGCACGGCCTGGGCGAGCCGATCAAGGTGCTGGGCATGCAGACGGACGAGCAGGAGGCGGAGCAGGTCGCCATCATGATCTCGGCCGACCATTTCGAGCGGAAAAACAAATTTTCGGATTACGCCATTTTGTACCGAGGCAACCACCAGGCGCGCATCATCGAGCAGTGTTTGCGCAAGGAACGCATCCCGTACACGATCTCTGGCGGCCAGAGTTTCTTCGACAAGGCCGAGATCAAGGACATCATCAGCTATCTGCGCCTGCTGGCCAACGAAGACGACGATCCGGCGTTTATTCGCGCCGTGACGACGCCGCGCCGGGGCGTGGGCCAGTCGACGCTGGAGGTCCTGGGCGCGTTTTCGGGGCAGTGGCAGTGCTCGCTGTTCCAGGCCGTTTTTAAAGGCGGCATCGAGGCCAAGCTGACGGATCGCCAACTGGGGCCGCTGCGCGACTTCTGCAACTTCATCAACGACCTGGAATCGCGCGCCAGCCGTCCCGGCGCGGCCGGCAGCGGCGACAACGCGGCCGAAGTGCTGGACGACATGATGAAGGAAATCCACTACGAATCGTATCTGTACGATGCCTTCGAGGAACGGCAAGCGCAAAGCAAGTGGCAGAACGTGCTGGAATTCGTCAACTGGCTGAAAGAACGGGGCCGGGGCGGCAAGGACCGCGACGGCGAAGAAAAGAACGTGCTGGAATTGACGCAGATGGTGGCCCTGATGACCATGCTGGAAGGCAAGGACGAGGAGCAGGACGCCGTGCGCATGTCCACCCTGCACGCGTCGAAAGGGCTGGAATTTCCGCACGTGTTCCTGGTCGGCGTGGAAGAGGGGATTTTGCCGCACAAGGGCGACGCGGATGCGCCGGCCGAAACCATCGCCGCGCGCATCCAGGAAGAGCGCCGCTTGATGTACGTGGGCATCACGCGCGCGCAGCGCACCTTGCACGTCACCTGGTGTAAGAAGCGCAAGCGGGCCGGCGAGCAAGTCCATTGCGACCCGTCGCGTTTCATCAAGGAAATGCAGCTCGACGTGGGCGACGCCGTGCCCACGGAGGCGGAAGTGATTTCGCCGAAAGAACGGCTGGCGCGCATGAAGGCGCTGTTGGCCGCGCCGAAAGTGTAAGCGGCGTTCAGGCTTCCGCGGCGCCGTCCGGCGTGGTTTTCGGCACGATGGCCAGCTGCATGCCCAGCGCATCGAGCATCTTTAAAATGGTTTCGAAGCGCGGCTTGCTGCCTTCGCGCAAGGCCTTATACGCGCCTTCACGCGTGATGTCGGCACGGGCCGCCACCTTGCCCATGCCGTAGGCGCGCACCACGTCGTTCATGGCCGACTGGAACAGTTCGGCATTGCCGGTGGCGACGATTTCGCTCATGTAAGCGGCCACGGCGGCCTTGCTGGTCAGGTGTTGCGTCGGGTCGAATTTGCTCAGTCCCAATGCTTCCAGGTCGTCGAGGTCGAAGGTGTCGTGGTCGATGTCGTGGTTCATTTCTTTCGTACTCCTGTCGAGGGGCTTGCTGCTGCTTTCTTGAGGGCCGCCTGCCGGGCTTTCAGCTCCCGCAGGATGGCTTGCGCCTGCCTGATGTCGCGCTGCTGGCTGGATTTATTGCCGCCCAACAGCAGCAAGATCAGGGTGCCCCGGTTCGTTTCATGAAAATACACGCGCCAGCCCGGTCCCGTCTGTAAAAAACGCAGTTCGCACACGCCTTCACCCACTGGCCGCCAGTCGCC
This sequence comes from Janthinobacterium sp. SUN120, assembly GCF_030397735.1. Classification (NCBI taxonomy): domain Bacteria; kingdom Pseudomonadati; phylum Pseudomonadota; class Betaproteobacteria; order Burkholderiales; family Oxalobacteraceae; genus Janthinobacterium; species Janthinobacterium sp. SUN120. The sequence goes on from NZ_JAPUBW010000008.1 coordinate 99,461, forward strand.
CTTTTTACCGTGCTGCAAGTGCTTGATGCGCGCATCGATGGCAGCGGCCGCCACGTCGTGCAGGGAATCTTCCCAGCGCCGGTATTCGGCCGTCTTGCGCGTGTCGATCAGCAGTGGCTCGGTTGGTGTTGGTGTTGGTTCAACCATTGTAATCGTTTGTTCTCATTCGTCAAGCGGCTTGATCAAGCTATAAGGAGAGAATAGGCAAGAATCGGCGCCGCACCGGGAAGAATGCCGTTTGTTTGTCCTGGCGCACGCCGCTGCGGCGGTAGAATGCCGCTTTCAGTCAGAAATGAGCAGAAGCACCATGGACAATGCAGAACAGATGGAAGTACGTTTCGTCGATATCGAAATCAAGCTGGCGCAGCAGGAAGACCTGGTCGAATCGCTGAACCAGATGGTGTACCAGCAGGGCAAGCGCATCGACCAGCTGGAAGCCATGCTGCACAAGCTGGGCGAGCACGTGCGCGACGGGGCGCAGCAGGCAAATGGCGGGCTGGTCAACGAACGTCCGCCGCATTACTAAATCGGCATCGTGATGCAGGGCACATGAAAACCGTTCATTACTGGCGGGCGCGCTACCATCGGTAGTTGCTGGTGACGCAAGTGTTTCAGGCTGTTATTATTTCAGGCTGGCCCGCGACACAATCGCGGCTCTCTTGCGTTCCTTGAAAGTAGACATGACCCGTCCAACAATGCTCGTCATCGCCGCCAGCCTGATGCTGGCGCCAGCCGCTTTTGCCGCTACCGCCACCACCGCGCCAACCACCGCCGCTACCGCGGCCGCGGCGCTGCCCGTTTCGAACCCGTTTGCGCAGGCCAGCAGCCTGCCATTCAACTACCCGCCGTTCGACAAGGTGCAGGACGCCGACTACGCGCCGGCCTTTACGGCAGGCATGGCCGCCAACCTGGCGGAAATCAATGCCATCGCGAATAACCCGAAAGCAGCCACCTTCGACAACACCATCGTGGCCATGGAACGCTCGGGCCAGCTGCTGAGCCGCGTGCGCACCGTGTTTTCCGTCATGTCCGGTTCGAACACGAATGACACGATCCAGGGCCTGGAACGCGAACTGGCGCCGAAAATGGCGGCCCACAGCGACGCGATCATGCTCAACGACAAATTGTTCAAGCGCATCGACACCCTGTACGCCAAGCGCGGCAAGCTGGGCCTGGATGCCGAATCGAAACGCTTGCTGGAACGCTATCACACGGACTTCGTGCGCGCCGGCGCCAAGCTGTCGGCGGCGGACAAGGAAAAGCTGCGCGCCTACAACGGCCAGTTGGCTGCCCTGTCGACCAAGTTCGCACAGAATGTGCTGAAGGAATTGAACGCGTCGGCCGTCGTCGTCGATACGCGCGAAGAGCTCGACGGCCTGTCGCCGGCCGCCATCGAAGTGGCCGCCGGCCTGGCCAAGAAGCGCGGCCTGGACGGTAAATACGTGATCGCCCTCGTCAACACGACGGGCCAGGCGCCGCTGTCGCTGCTGACCAATCGCGCCGTGCGCGAACGCATCATGGCCGCTTCGCAGGCGCGCGGCAGCCGTGGCGGCGAGTTCGACAACACCCAGGAAGTGCTGGAACTGGCGAAACTGCGCGCCGAACGTGCCGCGCTGATGGGCTACCCGAACTACGCGGCCTACTCGCTGGAAGACCAGACGGCGCACGACACGACCGCCGTGAACGCCTTGCTGGGCGAGTTGGCGAAGCCGGCCGTCGTCAATGCGCGCCGTGAAGCGGACGATATCCAGAAGGTTATCGATGCGGGCAAAGGCGGCTTCAAGGTAGGCGCCGCCGACTGGGCCTTCTATAGCGACAAGGTCCGCGCCGAACGCTACAACTTTGACGAAAATCAACTCAAACCGTACTTTGAAATGCACAGCGTGCTGACCAAGGGCGTGTTCTTTGCCGCAGGTAAATTGTACGGCTTGACCTTCAAGCAGCGCACCGACTTGCCCGTCTACACGTCCGACATGCTGGTGTACGACGTCTTCAATGAAGACGGCACGCAGCTGGCCATCTTTACCTTGGACCCTTACGCGCGCAGCAACAAGCGCGGCGGCGCCTGGGCGAATGCCTACGTGGGCCAGTCGACCTTGCTGAACCGCAAGCCGGTGATTGCGAATAACCTCAACATTCCCAAGCCGGAAGCGGGTCAGCCGACCCTGATGACGTTTGACGAAGTCAACACCATGTTCCACGAATTCGGCCATGCGCTGCACGGCATGTTCTCGAACGTGAAATACCCGCGCTTCGCCGGTACCAGCGTGCCGCGCGACTTCGTCGAATACCCGTCGCAAGTCAATGAAATGTGGGCGCTGTGGCCGGAAGTACTGCAAAACTACGCCAAGCACTATCAGACGGGCGCGGCCATCCCGGCCGAGCTGCTGGCGAAAGTGACGGCGGCCGACAATTTCAACCAGGGCTATAAAACCACGGAATACCTGGCGTCGGCCCTGCTGGACCAGCGCTGGCACCAGCTGACCCCGGCGCAGATCCCCACCGACGTGCTGGCGTTTGAAAAAACCGCCTTGAGCGACGCGGGCGTCGATTTCGCCCCGGCGCCGCCGCGCTACCGCACCACCTACTTCTCGCATGCGTTCGCGGGCGGCTATTCGGCCGGCTACTACGCGTATCTGTGGTCGGAAAAGCTCGACGCCGACACGGTCGAGTGGTTCAAGGAAAACGGCGGCCTGACGCGCAAGAACGGCGACTGGTTCCGCAATAAACTGCTGTCGCGCGGCGGCAGCGCCGATGCGCTCGACATCTACCGCAACTTCCGCGGCCGCGATGCGAAGATCGAGCCGCTGCTGGAACGCCGTGGCTTGAACGCCAAGTAATCCCCCGTCACCGGCCTGGCCGGTGCTGAATATCGATGGCCGCCCCGCAACGGGCGGCCATTTTTATTTGGCGATTCTGCTCGTAAACCGTGGTAAACCGCGCAGTTGGCGTGATGCACCACAGGATCGCCCATGTTGGATGACGCCTGTGTGACAGGCTGCTATGATCTGCCACTGGCCCGCGACGCGATCGCGGTTCTTCCCGCGCTTCCTGAAAGATGTCATGATCCGTCCACAACTGCTCGTCATCGCCGCCAGCGTCATGCTGGCCCACGCCGCCCCATCCGCCATGGCTGCCGCCACTGCAAAAACCGCGCCTGCCGCCGCCGTCAGCGCCCAGAACCCCCTGCTGAAAGCCAGTCCGCTGCCATTCCAGATGCCGCAGTTCGGCCTGATCAAGGATGAACACTACGCGCCGGCGTTTGCCGAAGGCATGAAACGCCAGCTGGCTGAAGTCAACGCGATCGCCAGCAACCGCCAGGCGCCCACGTTCGAGAACACCATCGTGGCCCTCGAGCGCACGGGGCAGCTGCTGCACCGCGTGCAAAGCATCTTCAGCAACATGACGTCGACCAACACGAACAGCGTGCTGGAAGCGGTGGAAGTGGATGTGTCGCCGAAACTGGCCGCGCATGGCGACGCCATCACCCTGAATCCGAAACTGTTTAACCGCATCGACACCCTGTACGCCAAGCGCGACAAGCTGGGCCTGGATGCCGAATCCTTGCGCCTGCTGGAACGCTATCACACGGATTTCGTGCGCGCCGGCGCCAAGCTGTCCGATGCGGACAAGGAAAAGCTGAAAGCCTATAACGCCGAACAGGCGGGCCTGGAAACGGCCTTCGCGCAAAACGTGCTGAAGGAAACGAATGCCAAGAGCATCGTCGTCGACACGCGTCTTGAGCTGGCCGGCATGACGGACAGCGATATCGATACGGCCGCCACGGCAGCCAAGGAGCGCGGCTTGACGGGCAAGTTCGTCATCGCTCTCGTGAACACCAGCGGCCAGCCGCCGCTGGCGGTATTGACGGATCGCAAGACGCGCCAGCGCCTGATGGATGCGTCGCTGAACCGCGGCAGCCAGGGCGGCGAGTTCGACAACCGCGCCATCGTGCTGAAGCTGGCCAAACTGCGCGCCGAACGGGCCACCCTGCTCGGTTACGCCAATTACGCCGCGTACTCGCTGGAAGACCAGACGGCCAAGACGACCACGGCCGTCAACACCCTGCTGTCGGAATTGGCGAAACCGGCCGTTGCCAATGCGCGCCGCGAAGCGGCCGACCTGCAGCAAATCGTCGATGCGGAGAAGGGCGGTTTCCAGGTGGCAGCAGCCGACTGGGCCATCTACACGGACAAGCTGCGCAAGCAGCGTTTCAATTTCGATGAAAACGAGCTGAAACCGTACCTGGAATTGAATAGCGTGCTGAACAACGGCGTTTTTTTTGCCGCGAACAAGTTGTACGGCATCAGCTTCAAAGAACGCAAGGACTTGCCGGTGTACAACCCGGACGTGCGCGTCTACGACGTGCTGGACGCGAACGGCAAGCCGCTGGCCCTGTTCATCGCCGACTTCTATGCGCGCGGCAACAAGCATGGCGGCGCGTGGATGAATGAATACGTGTCGCAGTCGATGCTGATGGGCACGCATCCCGTCGTCGCCAACCAGCTGAACATTCCGAAGCCGCCCGCCGGCCAGCCGACGCTGTTGACGTTCGATGAAGTGACGACCATGTTCCACGAATTCGGCCATGCGCTGCACGGCATATTTTCGAACGTGAAATATCCGCGCTTTGCCGGCACCAGCGTGCCGAGCGACTTCGTCGAGTATCCATCGCAAGTCAATGAAATGTGGGCCGTGTGGCCGGAAGTGCTGCAAAACTATGCCAAGCACTACCAGAGCGGCGCGGCCATGCCGCAGGAATTGCTCGACAAGGTGACGGCGGCGAAGAAATTCAACCAGGGTTTCATGACGACGGAATACCTGTCGGCGGCCCTGCTGGACCAGCGCTGGCACCAGCTGGCGCCGAACCAGGTCCCGACCGATGTGCTGGCCTTTGAAGCGGCCTCGCTGAAGGATGCGGGCGTCGATTACGCGCCCGTGCCGCCGCGCTACCGCACCAGCTACTTCTCGCACAGCTTCTCCGGCGGCTACTCGGCGGCGTATTACGCCTACCTGTGGTCGGAAAAGCTGGACGCGGAATCGGTCAACTGGTTCAAGGAAAACGGCGGCCTGACGCGCAAGAATGGCGACTGGTTCCGCAGCAAATTGCTGTCGCGCGGCGGCAGCGTCGATGCGCTGCAACTGTTCCGCGACTTCCGCGGCCGTGATGCCACCGTGGAACCATTGCTGGAACGCCGTGGCTTGAACGCCAAGTAAGACGTCCCCGTCAGAAGCTTGCGTTGCGTTGACCTGGCGCACGCAAGCTTTCCGTGCCGGCGGCGTAGAATTGAGTAAGATGTAAACAAGAAGGCAGTCGAAAGAGTATATGAGTCAGCAAGATTTGAATGGCATTACCCTGGAAGGTATCGTGACGCGCCTGCACGCCCACTACGGTTGGGACGGCTTGGCCAAGCACATCGATATCAATTGCTTCATCAGCGATCCCAGCATCAAGTCGAGCCTGAAGTTTTTGCGCAAGACCCCGTGGGCCAGGAGCAAGGTGGAACAATTGTTTCTGGACACGCAATTTACTGACTGACAGGAAAAAACATGGATAGCAAACTCAAGGAATCGCTGCAACAACTGCATTCGACACTGGAAACCAGCGGCCCCGTCGATGAAGAACTGCATGGTTTGCTGCAAAAACTCGATGTCGACATCAAGTTGCTGATGGAAAAGCGCGCCGCGCAGGAACAGGAAGAAGAATCGACCACCTATGGACTGGCCGAGCGCAGCCAGGAATTGTCGGCCAAGTTTGCCGTCAAGCATCCGAAACTGGAGCCTGCCTTACGCGAATTGGGTGAAATTCTCGCCAACATGGGTATCTGATGCGCCTCTGAAAACCTACTGCGCAGCCCACTGCCGGGCATGCCTTGCTCACCGTACCTTCGTACGGTTCCGCTACTCAACCCGGCATTGAGCTTGCTCGCTACGGTTTTGAGAGGCGCCGAGACGGTATTGATGTAATGATAAAAAACTGCTCCTCAGTCACAATTTCTCGATGAGAATTTCCCAAGTGATTGAAAATTAAACGTTTTTTGTACTGAAATCCAACAGTAAAAAGCAGGCCGTCAGGTTGGAAATGGCCAATTCCGGTACAATCCGTACCCTATGAGCTCCCCTACCAATTTATTTGCGACCGTTCCCAAGCGGTCTGCCCGCGCTGCCGTGGCGCCTTTCCTGCCGATGTCGCGTGCCGAGATGGACACGCTGGGCTGGGACCAGTGCGACGTCATCCTCGTCACGGGCGACGCCTACATCGACCATCCGAGTTTCGGCATGGCCCTGGTCGGCCGCCTGCTCGAAGCGCAGGGTTACCGCGTCGGCATCATCAGCCAGCCGGACTGGCTGTCGGCCGACGCGTTCCGCATCCTCGGCAAGCCGCGCCTGTACTACGGCATTACCGCCGGCAACATGGATTCCATGGTCAACCAGTACACGGCCGACCGCAAGATCCGCTCCGACGACGCCTACACGGCGAACGCGGAACCGAACAAGCGCCCGGACCGCGCCGTCACGGTGTACGCCCAGCGCGCGCGCGAAGCGTATCCCGACGTGCCCATCGTCATCGGCAGCATCGAAGCGTCGCTGCGCCGCATCGCCCATTACGATTACTGGTCGGACAAGGTCCGCCGTTCCGTCTTGCCCGATTCCAAGGCTGATTTGTTGATCTTTGGCAATGCCGAGCGGGCGCTGGTCGACCTGACCCACCGCCTGGCTGCCGGCGAATCGATCAAGGACATCCGCGACTTGCGCGGCACGGCCTTCATGGTGCCGTCCGGCTGGCTGCCTGGCGACGACTGGGGCGTGCACAATTCCACCCGCGTCGACGTGCCCGGCAAGATCGACCCGCACTACAGCCCGTACGAGATGGTGCAGGAAGACAAGACCGCCTGCGCCACGGAAAATGCGTCGAAGTCGGCCGAAGTCATCAAGCCGATCCGCATCATGAGCCGCGAAGAGCGCCTGGCCATGGCCAAGGAAAAGCACGACAAGACGGTGGTGCGCCTGCCCGCCTACGACGTCGTCAAGGATGACCCCGTCATGTATGCGCACGCTTCGCGCGTGTTCCATCTGGAATCGAATCCCGGCAATGCGCGCGCCATGGTGCAGGCGCACGGCGAACGCGACGTGTGGCTCAACCCGCCGCCGCTGCCGCTGGCCATGGACGAGATGGATGGCGTGTACGACATGAATTATGCGCGCGCCCCGCACCCGAGCTATGGCAAGGCGCATATCCCGGCTTGGGAAATGATCCGCTTTTCCGTCAACATCATGCGCGGCTGCTTCGGCGGCTGCACCTTCTGCTCGATCACGGAGCATGAAGGGCGCATCATCCAGAGCCGTTCGGAACCGTCGATCTTGCGCGAGATTGAACATATCCGCGATAAAACCAAAGGCTTTACGGGCACCATTTCCGATATGGGTGGCCCGACGGCGAATATGTATCGCCTCGCCTGCAAGGAAAAAGAGATCGAAGTCTCGTGCCGCCGCCTGTCCTGCGTCTATCCGTCCATCTGCGTCAACCTGGGCACGGACCACAGTAAGCTCATTTCCCTGTACCGCAAGGCGCGCGCCATTCCCGGCATCAAGAAAGTCTTGATCAGCTCGGGCTTGCGCTACGACCTGGCCGTGCGTTCGCCCGAGTACGTGAAGGAACTGGTGACGCACCACGTCGGTGGCCTGTTGAAAATCGCGCCCGAGCATACGGAAGAGGGGACTTTGTCGAAGATGATGAAGCCCGGCATCGGCGCGTATGATGAGTTCAAGGAAATGTTCGACCGTTTCTCCCTGGAAGCAGGCAAGAAGCAGTATTTGATTCCCTACTTCATCGCCGCCCATCCGGGCACGACGGACGTGGACATGCTGAACCTGGCCTTGTGGTTGAAGAAAAACAATTTCAAGCTGGACCAGGTACAAACCTTCATGCCCACGCCGATGGCCATGGCGACGACCATGTATCACACGCGCAAGAATCCTTTGCGCAAGGTCACGGCGGACTCGGAAGTGGTGGAAACGGCGCGCAGCGGCAAGATCCGCCGCACCCATAAAGCGTTCCTGCGCTACCAGGACCCGGCCAACTGGCCGATCCTGCGCGAAGCGCTGGTCAACATGGGCCGTGGCGACTTGATCGGCAATGGCGACAAGCATTTGATTCCTGCTTGGACCTCGTCCGAGTCGGGCGGCCTGGCCGCCGGCGAACGCAGCCGCCAGACGCATGGCGCCGGCACGCCGGACAAGTTCAAGGTCACGCCGGGCAAGAACCGTATCGCCCTGGGCGGTACGGCCGCGGCGCCGAAGGCGACCGCCGTCGAGTCGAAGGTGCGTCCATCGATCTTGTCGACCATCAAGACGAAGGCCAAGCCGGCCGCCGTGCCGATGGGCCGTGGCAGCAAGCCGCCAGCCAAGGGCGGCCATGCCGCGCCGGCACGGGGCGGACGCAAGTAAACGGTCCTCGGCATCCCGGGTATCGCCTGAAAACCCGGCAACGCACACAGCGTTGCCGGGTTTTTTATTATCTGCGCACCAGGATGGGGCGCGACATGCCGTGATGGCGGAATTTTTACCAATATTTAAAAATTGAATAGAGCAAAAGGCAATTTTCCCTTGTGGCAACTTGGTGTTTGAAAATATACTCGTTGAATATTTAGCCGTACGGCAACAATGCTGCCATTCTGGCAAGCGCCAGCGTACGCGACTTCCAGCGTTTAGATGAAAAGAGATGCCAATTGAAATGCCTTTCCTGCCAGGCCGAGAATAAGCCGGGCGCAAAATTCTGTTCTTCCTGCGGCACGACGTTTGCCGTTGCTCCTGCCGCCGCCGCTCCCGTGCCAGGCAAAGCCTGCGGCCAGTGCGGCCATGATTGCAAGCCGGACGCCAAGTTCTGCCCCAAGTGCGCATTCAGCTTTGCCGTGGCGCCCGTTGCCGCAGCGGCGCCGCCCCCGCTGCCGGAAGCGGTCATCGAGCCGCGCATCGAGCCGGTCATCGAGGCTGCGAGCGCACCCGTTATCGAGCCGCTTATCGAGCCCGTCACTGAGCCCGTCATTGCATCCATACCCGTGCCTGAGCCTGCCCCAGCGCCAGTGGCGGAGCCTGTCGCGCCGCCAGCGCCAGTGCTGGAAAAGCGCCGTGCCGATTCTGGCCCCGCAGCGGAACCTGCTCCCGCACCCGCCAGCGTGCCCGCAGCGGCATCCGACAGCAGCCCGGCCGGTGGCAGCCGCATCAAGCTGATCGTCGCAGCCGTCGCGGCGGTGGTGGTAGTGGGTGCGGCAGGCGGATACTATTACCTGTCAGCCAAGCCTGCCGAACCCGCGCCAGTCCCCACGCCGACGCTTCCCGCCGAAGACACGACGGCTGCCGCCGAGCAGCCGCTGGCCATCAGCGACCCTGCGCTCGATGGCGCCACGACGGCCGACCATGCCGCGACTCCTGCTGCCGAGCCTGAGCCAGCGGCAGCTCCCGCACCGGCTCCTGCTCCGGCGCCGGCGCCAGCGCCAGCGCCAGCGCCGGCGCCGGCGCCTGCACCTGCACCTGCACCTGTCGCGGAAAAACCCGCCAAGCCCGTCAAGGTGACGCCGCCAGCCGCGCCTGCCAGCAAGCCTTCCGGTCTCGAAAGCGTGATCACGGACAGCCTGTCGGAAGCGAGCCACTGCATGAGCCAGCGCAAATACGACTGTGCCATTGCCAACGCGAATGCCGTGTTGCGCATGGACACGGGCAACCGCTACGCGCTCGACATCAAGCGCAAGGCGAAAGAAGCGCAGGATAAGGCGCTGTCGCAAATCCAGATCGAGTAAGCCGCGCTGCTTGCCTTCCCCCTATTTTGATCTTTCCGGAGAATAACGTGAAAAACCTGAAACAAATGGCCAAGCCCCTGGTGGCGATGCTGGTCGTGTCCTCGATGCTGGCCGGTTGCGCCGCGCCGGGCGGCCCTGGCGCCACCGGCAATACCACTACCGCAGGCACGGACGCGGCCAGCGGCGAATGCAATACGGCCATGCTGGCCGGCATCGGCGCCGTTGTGGGCGGCTTGCTGGGCGGCGGCAACAACACCGTGCGCGGCGCGGCCCTGGGCGCCAGCCTGGGCGCGCTCGCTTGCGTGGCCTTGAATTATCAAAGCCAGCAAGTCAAGACGGCGCAGCAGGTGCAGACCGACTACAAGGTGGCCAACAAGGGCAAGCTGCCCGAGCAGTCGACCCTGGTGAAATACGAGACGGGCTTTACGCCGTCCTCCGTGCGTCCGGGCCAGAAGGCGCAGACCAATTCGTATATCGAAGTGGCGGCCGGCACGCGCGATCCGAACCCGCTGGTGGAAGAGGAATTGAGCCTGTACAAGCCAAATGGCGACTTGATCAAAACCGTGCGCAAGGTGGTCAGCAGCAATAACGGCAGCGGCGCCTACAAGGGCGGCTTCTCGATTCCCATGCCGGAAGGCGTGCCGCAGGGCATTTACCCGGTGCGCACGGCCCTGTACCTGAATAGTAAGCGCGTCGGTGGCCAGGACGTCAAGCTGCAGATCGTCCAGCGCCAGGCGCCTGTATCCGAGCTGCAACTGGCGCAGGCCTACTAACACCGTGTTACCACGGGGCGGCCAGGCAGGCCGTCCCCTTCCGATTTCCCCCTTTCAGGCTAGACATGACCATTTCCACAGAAGCAGCTAAACCTCTTCCCTTTTCTTCCGCCGTGGGCTCGCTGATCGAAGCGACCGACGCCATCAGGAACTTCCGCGCGATTGCCCTGCTGGCCCTGACCTTCATCGGCGCCATGCTCGTCGGTGGCGTGCTGACGATGCTTGCCGGCGGCATGAGCAGCGCGCTGCTGGCCTTCCTGGGCGCTTTGATGGCTTTCCTCGTGATGTTCTACGGTTCCAATGCCGTGGGCATCCTGCTGATGCGCGATGCGCAAGGCCAGCCGGGCATGAGCCTGGTGGATGCCGTGCTCGTTTCGCTGTACACGAGCCACCGTCTGATCGCGGTCGTCTTCCTTGAATTTCTGATCGTGCTGGCGGCCATGATCGCCATCGCCATCATCTTGTTCGTCTGCAAGATCCCCGTGCTCGGCCCCGTGCTGTACGCGGTCGTCTTCCCGCTGTCGGCCATCGTGCTGGGCGTGCTGGTGTTTGCACTGTTCTACGTGATGCTGCCGCTGGCCGGCCCCGCCGCCTGGTCGGGCGCCAGCGTGTTCCAGATCATTGCCCGCCTGAACCAGATCGTGCGCACCAAGCTGGTGTCCGTGATCTTGCTGGAAGTGCTGCTGTTCCTGATCACCGCGTTTGTGGCCCTGCTGATCTTTGGCGTGCTCGGTACCGGCGTGTCGCTGACCACGGGCATGTCGGCTGGCATCCTCAGTCTGGGCGAGATGAATATGTATGCGCTGGCTGCGGGCCTGGGTCGCGGCGGCTCCGGTTCCGGCTACATCGTCGCAGCCGGCCTGGGCGGCGGCTTGCTGATGGCGGCCGCGGCCGTAGTGCCTGGCCTGATCTTTACCAAGGGCGTGTGCATCATTTACCTGGACGCCACGCGCAATGTCGACTTCAGCGCCTCGGAAGCGAGCCTGAACGACGGCCTGGCTACGGTCAAGAAAAAAGCCGAGGAAGCGCGCGAGCGCGCGCGTGCCCTGGCCGAGCAGGCGAGCGCCCCCGCCGCGCCCGCCGCTGCCGCTGCACCGGCCGCCGCGCCGGCTGACAGCCTGCAGTGCCCAAGCTGCAAGGCACCGGTCGCATCCGATGATGTGTTTTGCGGCGAATGCGCGCATAAACTCAAGTAAAGGCACGCCATGGCTCACTTCTGCACCAAATGCGGCACCGCCCATGTTCCCGGCGCGCGTTTTTGCGATGAATGCGGCAAGGCCGTAAACGCCGCGCCGTCGCCCGCACCTGCGCCGTCGCCCGTCGCGCCCGTCAAGCCGACCGGTGTGCAGCGGCGCCACCTCCTCCTTGCCGGCGGCGTGCTGGCGGTGGTCGTCGTGGCCGGTGGCGCACTGGCGTGGTTGCTGGCGCCAGAGGCAGCCTCGTCCAGCAGTTTCAGCCGCGCCATCGATGCCCACCTGGCGGCCGACGAGGCGGCGCGCGACAAGTTGCTGTGCCTTGCCAACTTGCCGTATCAGAAGGAAGAGATCCGCGTGGCGTCGTACGACAGTTCCACTCGGCAATGGCTGGATATCCTCGTGCGTAGCGGGCTGTACAACACTCCCGTTGAACAAGGCAGCGGCGGCTGGGTTGCGCAATCGCAATTTGTCTACGCGCTGGCCGCGCCGGGCAAGGCGGCCTTGCGCGGCGACAAGCTGTGCGTGGCCAAGGGCGTGAAAGTGGCCAAGGTCAGCGGCTACGATCAGGTGCGCGACCTGGGCGAACAGCAGGTGGCGATGGCCAAGGCCACCCTGGCGTTGACCGATGAGGCGGCGTGGTTCGCCAAGTCGCCGGACCGCGCATTGATCCTGCAGCGCTTGCCGGACGGCGACCTGGAAGTGCGGCTGCCGCTGGCGCTGGTCGACAAGCAGTGGCAAGTCATCGACCAAGCGCAGATGAGCCAGGCGGCCATGACCGGCGTGATGGGCAAAGCGCGGGCAGGGCAGGGCGCGGGCATGCTGGACAAGCTGAAGAGCGTGTTCAGCTTTGGCGGCCACCCGGCGGTGGGGAAATGGCAGGCGGCGATGGGCAATGTCCTGGAATTTACATGCGACAGCGTGATCAATAACGGGACCTCGACCAAGGCCACCTTTACCACCAAGGGCAATACCGTGACGATCGCACCGGAAGGCGCGGGCGAAACGGCCATGGACATTATCGTCAGCGACGATGGCAGCACGGCACAGATCAGCATGGGCGGCATGCGGGTGACGACGCTGCGCCGCATGCGCGATTAGGCAGCTGTCCAGGCGGCGCAGCTTGCCGCCTTGCAGCATTCCAGAAGCCCGGCCATGCCGGGTTTTTTTTCGCCGCCGACCAGGCAGGGGAGGCAGGTATTTATCTTGACATCAAGATAGTTCGCGCCCACACTGGTCTTTTATCTTAATGTCGAGATAGTTTCATGGCCTCTTCCTTTGCCCGCCCCGCCTGGGGCGATATTCTGCTCACGGCGCTGGCGCCCCTGATCTGGGGTTCCACGTATATCGTCACGTCCGAACTGCTGCCGCCGCACCGGCCCTTCACGGCAGCCCTGATCCGCGTGCTGCCGGCCGGTCTGCTGTTGCTGCTGCTGATGCGGCGCCTGCCCGCACGGCGCGACTGGGGCCGCGTGCTGATCCTGTCCGCCCTGAATATCGGCGTCTTCCAGGCGCTGCTGTTCGTCGCCGCCTACCGCTTGCCGGGCGGCCTGGCGGCCGTGGTGGGGGCCATCCAGCCGCTGCTGGTGATGGGGCTCGCCTGGGGCGTGGAAGGGCGCCGGCCGGCCCGCCTGGCCCTGGGCGCCAGCGTGCTGGGCGTGGCCGGCATGGGCGTCTTGCTGTTGTCGCCACGCACGGTGTGGGAACCCATCGGCATCGCCGCCGCGCTGGGCGGCACGGCTTGCATGGCGGCCGGCACTTACCTGACGCGGCGCTGGAAGCCGGACTTGCCCGTGCTGGCGCTGACGGGCTGGCAATTGCTGCTCGGCGGCCTGATGCTGGCGCCCGTCGCCTGGCTGGCTGACGCGCCCTTGCCGGCACTGTCCTGGCAGCAAGTGCTGGCCTACGCCTACCTGTGCCTGGCCGGCGCCCTGCTGGCATATGCCTTGTGGTTCCGCGGCATCGCCCGCCTGTCGCCCGTGGCCGTGTCCTCGCTGGGCTTGCTCAGCCCCCTGATGGCCGTCGTGCTGGGATGGGCCTTGCTGGGCCAGGCCATGACGGGCTGGTCGATGCTGGGCTTGCTGCTGGTGCTGGCCAGCGTGCTGGCGGTGCAGTGGGCCAGCGCCCGTCCCGCAACAAAGTCCTGACTTCCGCGTATTTCCCTCCGGCAGGCTGATGGCATCAGCCTGCCTGTTTCCCTCTGGGCGCTCCCTTTTTGCTGCACCGCACATACAGTTTTGCTTGCACTGATATGGGGCATTGAGGCACTATTCGCTTCGCGCAAACGTTTGCGCGCAACGAATTTCCTAAAAAGCATGCAGTACACGTGCTTGACCAACAACTCTGGAGACGCTCATGACATCCCGTATTCGCCTGAAAATGATTGCCGCCGCTGTCCTGGTGTGTGCCTTGCCCGCCGTGCCGGCGATGGCGCAGACACCTGCCAAACCAAAGGTGGCGCTGGTGATGAAGTCGCTCGCCAATGAATTTTTCCTGACCATGGAAAATGGCGCCAAGGCGCATCAGAAGGCGAATGCCGCCAAGTACGACCTGCTGTCGAACGGCATCAAGGATGAAACGGATACGTCGAGCCAGATCAAGCTGGTCGAGCAAATGATCGTCTCGCGCGTCAACGCGCTGGTGATCGCGCCGGCCGACTCGAAAGCGCTGGTGCCGGTGCTGAAGAAAGCCATCGACGCGGGCATCATCGTCGTCAATATCGACAACAAGCTCGACGCTGGCGCCCTGAAAGAGAAGGGCATCACCGTGCCGTTCGTCGGCCCGGACAACCGCAAGGGCGCCAAGGTCGTCGGCGACTACCTGGCGCAGCAAATCAAGAAGGGCGACCCCGTCGGCATCATCGAAGGCGTGTCCACCACCTACAATGCGCAGCAGCGCACCCTGGGTTTCCAGGATGCCATGACGGCCGCCGGCGCCAAGGTGGTCAGCGTGCAGTCGGGCCAGTGGGAAATCGCCCCCGCCAACACGGTGGCCGCCGCCATGCTGAACGCCAATCCGAATATCAAGGCTTTGCTGTGCGGTAACGACAACATGGCCATCGGCGCCATTTCCGCCATCAAGGCGGCCGGCAAGACGGGCAAAGTGCTCGTCGTCGGCTACGACAACATCAACGCCATCAAGCCGATGCTGGCCGATGGCCGCGTGCTGGCTACCGCCGACCAGTTCGGTTCGCAACAAGCCGTGTTCGGCATCGAGACCGTGCTGAAAGCCCTGGCGCAGAAGAAGAAACAGGCCGAGCTTGGTGGTGTCATCGAAACCAAGGTCGAACTGGTCGCCAAGGGCGCCAAGTCCTGATCGTTTGATCCCGCCGGGGCCGGCGCCCGCTTGCTCACCGAGCAGGCGGCGCCGGCCCCGCCGCCACTACCGCGGAGTTTTATCATGCCCACCGACATTCCCCCGGCGCCAGCCGCCATCCCCTTGTTAACGCTCGATAACATCGGCAAGTCCTATGTCGGCCCCGTCCTCGGTGGCGTGGGCCTGCGCTTCGCCCCTGGCCAGGTGCTGGCGCTGACGGGCGAGAACGGCGCGGGCAAGAGCACCTTGTCGAAGATCATCTGCGGCCTGGAGCAAGCCACCACGGGCACGATGCTGCTCGACGGCAAGCCTTACCAGCCCGCCTCGCGCGGCGCCGCCGAGGCGCTGGGCATCCGCATGGTGATGCAGGAGCTCAATCTGATTCCCACCCTGTCGATCGCGGAAAACCTGTACCTGAAGAATTTGCCGCAGCGTTTCGGCTTCATCGACCGTACGCGCCTTGAGCGCGACGCGCGCGAACAGATGGAAAAAGTGGGCTTGGGCGGCCTCGACCCGTGGACTTTGGTCGGCGAACTGGGCATCGGCCACCAGCAAATGATCGAGATCGCGCGCAATTTAATTGGCGCTTGCCGCTTGCTGGTGCTCGACGAACCGACGGCCATGCTGACGCACCGCGAAGTGGAATTGCTGTTCCTGCAGATCGAACGCCTGAAGGCCGACGGCGTGTGCATCATCTATATTTCCCACCGCCTGGAAGAACTCAAGCGCGTGGCCGACCGCATCGCCGTGCTGCGCGACGGCCAGCTCGTGTGCGACGACGATATCGCGGGCCACTCCGCCGCCGACCTGGTCAGCCTGATGGTGGGCCGCTCGGCCGACGACGCCGTCGACCTGAGCGGCCGCACCATCGGCGCACCGCTGCTGCGCGTGCGGGGCCTGGCGCGCTGCAAGGTCGTCAACCCGACCTCGTTCGACTTGCGCGCCGGCGAAATCCTCGGCATCGCCGGCTTGATCGGCTCGGGCCGCACGGAATTGCTGCGCCTGATCTTTGGCGCCGACCGCGCCGACGCCGGTGACGTGTTCCTCGGCGACAGCGCAACGCCCGCCGCCTTGCACTCGCCGCAGGCCGCCGTGCAAGCGGGCATCGCCATGATCACGGAAGACCGCAAGGGCCAAGGCTTGCTGCTGCGCCAGTCCATCGCCGTGAATACGACCCTGGCGTCGCTCGACACCGTCAGCGGCGCTGGCTGGCTCAACGACGCGGCCGAAGCGACGGTGGCCGATGACTATATCCAGCGCCTGGGCATCCGCTCGCGCAACAGCGCGCAAACGGTGGCCGAATTGTCCGGCGGTAACCAGCAAAAGGTGGTGATCGCCCGCTGGCTGTACCGCGACTGCCCCGTCATGCTGTTCGACGAGCCCACGCGCGGCATCGATATCGGCGCCAAGTTTGATATTTATCAGGTGCTGGCCGAACAGGCGCGCCAGGGCAAGGGCCTCGTCATCGTGTCGAGCGACTTGCGCGAACTGATGCTGATCTGCGACCGCATCGCCGTCATGAGCGCCGGCAGCATCGTCGACACCTTCGAGCGCGGTGCCTGGAGCCAGGACGCGCTGCTGTCGGCCGCCTTCTCCGGCTATTTGACCCCCACTTCCACTCCAGCTGCGGCCTGATCCGCCGGAAAGATTCCCATGACCACCAACTCCTCTCCTTCGTATCTGCAGCGCAGCCTGGCCGACCTGAAAAACTATGCGGGCCTGATCGGCGCCCTGGTCGCCATGTGCGTGCTGTTCTCGTTTGCCAGCGAAAACTTCTTCACGCTCGCCACCCTCAGCACCCTGTCGAACAATATCCCGACCCTGGTGGTGATGGCCGTCGGCATGACGTTCGTGCTGATCATCGGCGGCATCGATTTGTCCGTCGGTTCCGTCATGGCGCTGGCCGCGTCCGTGCTGTCGCTGGCCGTCGTGCACTGGGGCTGGCCCGTGTGGAGCGCGGCCCTGCTGGGCATGTTCGTCGCCGCCCTGTGCGGCGCCACCACGGGCCTCATTTCCGTCGGCTGGCGCATTCCCTCGTTCATCGTCTCGCTGGGTGTGCTGGAAATGGCGCGCGGCATGGCGTATCAAGTGACGAACTCGCGCACGGAGTACATCGGCAGCGCCGTTGACGGCATCAGCTCGCCAATCGCGTTCGGCCTGTCGCCCGCCTTCATCGCCTCGATCGCCATCGTCGTCATCGGCCACCTGGTGCTCACGCGCACGGTGCTGGGCCGCCACTGGATCGGCATCGGCACGAATGAGGAAGCCGTGCGTTTGTCCGGCATCAATACAAAACCGTCGAAGGTGCTGGTGTTCGCCCTGATGGGCTTTCTTGCCGGCGTGGGCGCGCTGTTCCAGGTGTCGCGCCTGGAAGCGGCCGACCCGAACGGCGGCGTGGGCATGGAATTGCAAGTGATCGCCGCCGTGGTGATCGGCGGCACGAGCCTGATGGGCGGGCGCGGTTCCGTCATCAGCACCTTTATCGGCGTGTTGATCATCTCCGTGCTGGAAGCGGGCCTGGCGCAAGTGGGCGTGTCGGAACCCGTGAAACGCATCGTCACGGGCCTGGTGATCGTCGCCGCCGTGGTGCTCGACACCTACCGCCGCCGCGGCGAACGCGCCTAAGCGCCACATCGCCCATGGCAACCATCAAGCAAGTGGCGCAGGCGGCGGGGGTGTCGTTTACCACCGTGTCGCACGTCCTCAACAATACCCGCCCCGTCAGCGACGAGGCGCGCCGCGCCGTGCTGGCGGCGGCGGAGCAATTGCATTACGTGCCCAGCGCGCTGGCGCGTTCCCTGCGCAGCCGCAGCACGGGCACCATCGGCCTGATCATTCCCAACAATACGAACCCGTATTTTTCGGAAGTGGCGCGCGGCATCGAGGACAGCTGCTACGCGGCCGGCTACAGCGTCATTTTGTGCAATTCCGATGACGACCCCGTCAAGCAGCGCGATTACCTGAACGTGCTGCTGACCAAGCGCTGCGACGGATTGATTTTGTCCGCGCTGGCCGACAGCGACGGCGAATTGCTGCGCAAGATGAAGGTGCCGGCCGTGCTGCTCGACCGCGCGCCCAGCGACCTGTCCATCGATGCCGTGGCTGTCGACAACCGCGCCGGCGGCGTGCTGGCCGCGCGCCATTTGCTGGGCCTGGGACGCCGGCGCCTCGCCTGCATCGCCGGTCCCCGCGAAGTGAGCATTTCCAACGACCGCATAGCCGGCGTGCGCAGCGCCATGGCGGACGCCGGCGTGGTCCTGGCCGACGCCCTGTGCCGCCACAGCGATTTTACGAGCGCGGGCGGCTATGCGGCCGCGCTGGACTTGCTGGCGCTGCCGCCAGACCAGCGCCCCGACGCCTTGTTCTGCTGCAACGACCTGATGGCCTTCGGCGCCCTGCGCGCCGCCGCCGAGCGGAGCATTGCCGTACCGGGCGAACTGGCCGTCGTCGGCTTCGACGATATCGACCTGGCCAGCTTCGTGCATCCGGCCTTGACCAGCGTGGCGCAAAATACGCGCGAACTGGGCCGCATCACGGCCGCCTGCCTGCTGGCGCGCATCGCCGACCCCGCCTTGCCGCGCCAGCAGCGCAGCATCGCCCCGGAATTGCACGTGCGCGGCTCCAGCGCGGCCGTCACGTTACCTTCTTCCGCACCTACTTCTTCACCTGCAACTGAACTGATGGGAATGACATCATGATCGTGGTTATCGGCAGCATCAATATGGACCTGGTCTTGCGCGTACCGCGCATGCCCCTCCCCGGCGAAACCCTGACGGGCGGCGCCTTTCGCACCATTCCTGGCGGCAAGGGCGCCAACCAGGCCGTGGCCTGCGCGCGCCTGAGCGGCAAAGTGGCGGGCGCCCAGCAAGTGGCCATGGTCGGATGCGTGGGCGACGACGCGTTCGGCGCGACGTTGCGCGCGGCGCTGGTCGGCGACGGCATCATCGATAGCCACATCACCACCTTGCCGGGCGTGGCGTCCGGCATCGCCTCGATTCTTGTCGATGACAATGGCCAGAACAGCATCGTCATCGCCGGCGGCGCCAACGATCTGTTGAGCCCGGCACACATTGATGCGGCGCAAGGCTTGATCGAACAGGCCGATATCGTCGTGCTGCAGCTGGAAACGCCGATGGCCACCGTCGTGCATGCGATCAAGCTGGCCCGTTCGCTGGGCAAGACCGTGGTGCTGAACCCGGCCCCGGCGGCCAGCCTGCCGGACGGCGTGCTGGAACTGGTCGACTACCTGATACCGAATGAAATCGAAGCGGCCATGCTGGCCGGCGTCAGCCCGGATGGCGCGGATGCCAAGGCGCTGGCCGCCGCGCTGCAAAAGCTGGGCAGCGACAACGTCATTATCACCCTGGGTTCCAAGGGCGTGCATGCGGCCCTGTACGGTGGCGATTACACCTTCCCCGCCGAAGTGGTGCAAGCCGTCGACACGACGGCCGCCGGCGACACCTTCATCGGCGGTTTTGTGGCGGGCCTGGCGTCCGGCATGGACGAGGCGGAAGCGATCCAGCAAGGCCAGCGCGCGGCTGCCTGGAGCGTCACCAAGCCCGGTGCGCAAACCTCGATCCCTCACTTGCACGAGCTGTTCTAACGACACGACGCCCATGAAAAAATCACCGCTGCTCAATATCGCACTGTCGCAACTGATCGCGTCGCTCGGCCATGGCGACATGCTCGTCATCGGCGACGCGGGCTTACCGTCGCAGCCGGGCGTGCCCCTGATCGACCTGGCCTTGACGCGCGGCATCCCTGGCTTCATCGATACCGTCAACACGGTATTGACTGAAATGCAGGTGGAATACCATTTGCTCGCCAGCGAGTTGCCGCAGCATAATCCGGCCATGGCGGCGCAGGTGGCGGCCTTGTCCCTGCCCGATGCGCGCCAGGTGACGCATGAGGAGTTCAAGCAATTGAGCAAGGGCGCGCGCGCCATCGTGCGCACGGGCGAGTGCAGTCCGTACGCCAACATCATTTTGGTGGCCGGCGTCGTGTTCTAGCGCAAACAATGGCGACATTGTTTGCCAAAAACATCAACGCTATTGTCCTCACTGAAATAGTTATCCATTGGCAAAAGGGGCGGCTACAATAGCCTTACCCCTGCCAGCTCGGCAGCTTCCTGTGGTGTTCTGCCATGCCGATGAAAGCCCGCGACGCTTTCCGCCTTGTCTTGCCGCTCGCCGGCAGGCTGGCGCGCGCCTGGCGCGGCTTTGTCTTCCTGCTGCTGTGCCTGCCCACACCAGCCCGGGCGCTGGAACCCGTTACCCTGCAGCTCAATTTCACGCACCAGTTCCAGTTTGCCGGCTATTACGCGGCCATCGAGCAAGGCTATTACCGCGAGGCGGGGCTGGAAGTCAGGCTGGTCGAAGGCGGCGGCGGGCCGCTGGCCGAGGCGGCCGTGTTGGCGGGCCAGGCCGACTATGGCGTGGGCAACAGCACCTTGTTGCTCAGCCGCCTGGCGGGCAAGCCCCTGGTGGTGCTGGCCGTCGTGTTCCAGCATTCGCCCAGCGTGCTGCTGATGCGCCAGCAGGGCGGCGCGCCCGACGTGCGCAAGCTGGTGGGGGCGCCCGTGATGATCGGCGCGGCCGGCGACGTGGCCCTTGCCGCCGATGAAGTGTCGCTGTTCCTGGCGAAAATGGGCGTCGCGCCGCAGCAGATGCGCCACTTGCCGCCCAGCTACCGCATCGAAGATTTGATCGATGGCAAGGTCGACGCCATCGCCGCGTATTCCACCAACGAACCGGACTACCTAGACCGGGCGGGCTTTCCCTATTACCAGTTTACGCCGCGCACGGCCGGCATCGATTTCTACGGCGACAACCTGTTTACCAGCGAGCACGAACTGCGCCGCCATCCCGAGCGCGTGAAAGCGTTCCGCGCGGCCAGCCTGCGCGGCTGGCAATACGCGATGGCGCACCGCGAGGAAATGGCGCAACTGATCCACGTCAAATACAGCCAGCGCCACGACCGCGCGCACCTGCTGTACGAGGCGCAGCAGATGGAATTGCTGCTGCAGCCCGTGCTGGTGGAGCTCGGCTACATGAATCCCCAGCGCTGGCAGCACATCGCCGACACGTATGCCAGCATGGGCGTGCTGCCGCGCAATGCCACGGACAGCCGCGCCTACAAGGGTTTCCTGTATCGCCCCGTGCCGGGCGCCGACCTGGGCTGGCTATACCTGTCGCTGGGCCTGGCGGGCAGCTTGCTGGCCGTGTCGGCGGCCTTTCACTTCAACAACCTGGCCCGCGAGCGCCGCCGCACGGAGGAAACCATCCGCCAGGGGGAATTGCGCTTTCGCACCATGTTCGAGGAAGCGCCCATGGGCATCGCCCTGATCGATACCGTGAGCGGACAGTTTCTCGACATCAATCCACGCTACCTGGCCATCAGCGGGCGCAGCCTGGAGCACATGAAGCAAACGAGCTGGATGGAGATCAGCCATCCCGACGATGTGCCCGGCGAGCAGGAGCAGGTGGCGCAGTTGCTGGCGCGTAGCCTGCAGGGCTTTCGCCACGCCAAGCGGATCGTCCGGCCCGATGGCGGCGTGGTGTGGGTCGACGCCTCGGTGACGGCCATCGCCACGGCGCGCCATGGCGGCCCGCACCACCTGTGCATGCTGGAAGACGTGACGGACAAGCGGCAAACGGAAGCGCTGATCTGGCAGCAAGCCAACTTCGATACCCTGACGCAATTGCCGAACCGGCGCATGTTCCACGAACGCCTGCGCCAGGCGCTGGCCCAGGGGCGGCGCGATACGAGCCGCGTGGCCATCCTGTTCATCGACCTCGACCATTTCAAGGAAGTCAACGACACCCTCGGCCACCACCAGGGCGATATCCTGCTGATCGAGGCGGCGCGGCGCATCCGCGTGGGCGTGCGCGAGACGGACACGGTGGCGCGCCTGGGCGGCGATGAATTCACGGTGATCCTGTCCGACCTCGATGATCTGCAGCAAGTCGACCGCATCGCGCGGCAGATACTCGACGGCTTGCTGGCGCCATTCCTGCTGGGGCAGGAGCAGGCGTTCGTCTCGGCCTCGATCGGCATCACCCTGTATCCGGACGACGCGGGCACCATCGAGGAATTGCTCAAGCACGCGGACCAGGCCATGTATGTGTCGAAAGGGGCGGGGCGCAACCGCTACAGCTACTTTACGCCCGCCATGCAGGTGGCGGCCGTCAACCGCATGCGCCTGGGGGCGGACTTGCGCACGGCCCTGCGCGAACAGCAGATGCAGCTGTATTACCAGCCCATCGTCGCGCTGCATGGCGGACGCATCGAGAAGGCGGAAGCCTTGCTGCGCTGGCACCATCCGCAGCGGGGCCTCGTGTGCCCGCCGGATTTCCTCGCGCTGGCCGAAAGCAGCGGCCTGATCGTGGAGATCGGCGATTGGGTGCTGTGCACGGCGGCGGCGCAACTGCTGCATTGGCGTGCGCAAGGCCATGCCATCGGCTTGCCGGGGCTGCAACTGTGCCTGAACCAGTCGTCGCTGGAATTGCAGCGCGAAGTCGAGGCGCCCGGCACCTGGCTGCGCCAGCTGGCGGCGCTCGGTGTGCCGGCCTCGGCCATCGTGCTCGACATGCGTGAAGATGTGCTTTTACCTGGCGGCACCAGCATGGCGCCCCGCTTGCAGCACTTGCGCGAAGCGGGCTTGCAGATCGCCCTGGACGACTTCGGCAGCGGCCATGCCTCGCTGACGCAATTGCAGCAATGCGGCATCGATTACCTGAAGCTCGACGGCGTGCTGGTGCGCAAGCTGGCGCCCGGCGCCAGCGAGCTGGTGCTGTGCGAAGCCATCGTCACCATGGCCCACAAGCTGGGCTTGCGGGTGATTGCCGAAGGGGTGGAGACCGATGAGCAGCGCGCGCGCCTGCTGGAGATCGGCTGCGATTTTGCGCAAGGCGAGCTGTTTGCGCCGCCGCTGGCCATCGAAGCGTTCGATGCGCTGCTGCGCGCGCAGCGGCCCTTGCACCCTTGAAACAGGTATCGCCTGCCACCAGATGGCATGCACGCCTGCGGGACAGGGCTCCCGGCTTGAACGGGCTTATACTCGACGGGCTGGCGCCTGCGCCCGGCTTTGCTGTCACCGGTACCTACACCGGGAGCGCAGGCAGTATTTCTTCCATTCACTCAACTTGAGGTGACCTCATGGGCATTTTCAGCAATATCTACAACAAGATCTTCCACCATTCGTCCGACGCTACCCCGGCAGCCACGCCAGCCGCCGCTACCGACGCGCCAGCGGCCGCCGCACCGGCCGCTGCACCAGCGGCTGCCGTGCCGGTGGTGGACGTGGAAGTGGTGCTGGTCGACCTGGCCAGCAAGAACGCGGAAAAACTCAATTGGCGCACGTCCATCGTTGACCTGATGAAACTGCTTCAACTGGACAGCAGCCTGGCTTCGCGCAAGGAACTGGCACAAGAGCTGCATTTCACGGGCGACACCAACGATTCGGCCAGCATGAATATCTGGCTGCACCGCCAGGTGATGATCAAGCTGGCGGAAAACGGCGGCAAGGTACCGGAAGAGCTGAAGAATTAAGAATTGAACACCTGGCGGCGGCAGGGGTATCCACTGTCACCGCTATCCAATCCCGTGGGAACTGCCTATCATGGAGTTCCCATGGCGTCATGATAGCTAAAACTAATTGAAACTATTGTGACAATCAATTTTGCATATGGGTTAAAACCCCTTACACTAGAGTCTTACTGATTCACCACACGAGAGGAAATGACTATGTCGCTGATCAATACCCAAGTTAAACCATTCAAGGCAACCGCTTACCACAATGGCAAATTCGTCGACCTGACGGAAGCGTCGCTGAAAGGCAAGTGGTCGGTATTCGTCTTCTACCCAGCCGACTTCACCTTCGTTTGCCCAACCGAACTGGAAGATCTGGCCGATCACCACGCTGAATTCCAGAAGCTGGGCGTCGATGTCTACGGTATCTCGACCGATACCCACTTCGCGCACAAAGCCTGGCACGACACCTCGGACGCGATCAAGAAAGTGCAATACGCACTGATCGGCGACCCAACCGGCGCCCTGTCGCGCAACTTCGAAGTCATGATCGAAGAAGAAGGCCTGGCACTGCGCGGTACCTTCGTCATCAATCCTGACGGCTTCATCAAAGTGCTGGAAGTGCATGACAACGGCATCGGCCGTGACGCAGCGGAACTGTTGCGCAAAGTCAAAGCCGCTCAGTACGTGGCGAACCACCCAGGCGAAGTGTGCCCAGCCAAATGGACGGAAGGCGCAGCGACCCTGACCCCATCGCTGGACCTGGTTGGCAAGATCTAAGTCTTGAAACCTTGCAACATCTAGCAGCAAACAAGTAGTTACCGCGATGCCGGACCGGGTGTCCGGCCCGGCATTCGCCTAAATATTTGTAGAAAAGGAAAACATCATGTTAGACGCCACCCTCAAAACCCAACTGAAATCCTACCTGGAAAAAGTGGTGTATCCGCTTGAGTTGGTCGCTTCTCTCGATGACAGCGCAAAAGCCCGCGAGATGAAAGAATTGCTCCAGGAAATAGTCCTGTTGAGCGACAAGATCACGCTGGTCGAGCGCACTGACGCTGGCGTACGGACCCCGTCGTTCAGCATCAACCGCCCAGGCACCGATATCGGCGTGCGTTTCGCCGGCGTGCCGCTGGGCCATGAATTTACCTCGCTGGTGCTGGCGCTGCTGCAAGTGGGCGGCCACACCATCAAGTTCGACGATGCCGTGATCGAGCAGATCCGCAACCTCGACGGCGATTACGAATTTGAAACGTTTATTTCGCTCTCCTGCCATAACTGCCCGGAAGTGGTGCAGGCATTGAATGCCATGGCCGTGATCAACCCGCGCATCAAGGTCACCACCATCGATGGCGGCGTGTTCCCGCAAGAAGTGGAAGCGCGCCAGATCATGGCCGTGCCGATGATGTTCCTGAACGGCGAGCACTTCGGCCAGGGTCGCACGAATGTCGAGGAAATCCTCGCCAAGCTCGACACCAACGCCGGCGCCCGCCAGGCCGAAGCGCTGAACAAGAAAGACGTGTTCGACGTGCTGATCGTCGGCGGCGGCCCTGCCGGCGCGGCAGCGGCCATCTACGCGGCCCGCAAAGGCATCAAGACGGGCGTGCTGGCCGAGCGTTTCGGCGGCCAGGTGCTCGACACCCTTGCCATCGAAAACTTTATTTCCGTCAAGGAAACGGATGGTCCGAAGTTCGCCATGGCGCTGGAACAGCACGTCAAGGAATACGAAGTCGACATCATGAACACCCAGCGCGCCGCGAAATTGACGCCGGGCAAATTGGTGCAGATCGAAACGGCGAATGGCGCGATCCTGAAAGCCAAGACCGTCATCCTGGCCACTGGCGCCCGCTGGCGCGAAATCAACGTGCCGGGCGAGAAGGAATACCGCAACCACGGTGTCGCCTACTGCCCGCACTGCGATGGCCCGCTGTTCAAGGGCAAGCGCGTGGCCGTGATCGGCGGCGGCAACTCGGGCGTGGAAGCGGCGATCGACCTGGCCGGCCTCGTGAAACACGTGACCCTGATCGAGTTCGGCGCGGAACTGCGCGCCGATGCGGTGCTGCAACGCAAGCTGCACAGCCTGCCTAACGTGACCGTGATCACCTCGGCGCAAACCACCGAGATCCACGGCGACGGCAAGATCGTCAATGGCCTGAGCTACACGGACCGGGTCAGCGGCGAGTCGAAAAAGGTCGAGCTGGAAGGCGTCTTCGTGCAAATCGGCCTGGTGCCGAACACGGAATGGCTGAAAGGCACGGTAGCGTTGTCGCGCCACGGCGAAATCGAAGTCGATGCACGCGGCCAGACCTCGATCCCCGGCGTGTTTGCGGCCGGCGACGTCACCACGGTGCCGTACAAGCAGATCATCATCGCCACCGGCGAAGGCGCCAAGGCAGCCCTGTCCGCCTTTGACCACCTGATCCGCTCGGACGACGAGGAAGTGGTCGAAGAGTCTGCCGCCAAGGAAGCACTGACGGCGTAACTATTGAGCCGTATCAAGAAAAAACCGGAACTGCCGCAAGGGGGTTCCGGTTTTTTTATGCGTAGAAGAAACTTAGCTGCCCGCGTACAGCGGGTTGCCGGCCACATACACTTGAATCCCGTCGACGGGCATGTCCTTCGGCGCGATGTCGGCCAGGGCGAAGACGGTCCTGTTGTTGAAGGTGTGCACGTGCCACGTAAAACGCTGGCCGGCGCGCGCGATGGTGATGGTTTCGCCGTGCGTGACGTTGATGTGGCGGGCGTCGGTCTGCAGCTCGATGGTGCGCTGGGCGGCGGCGTGCGGGGCGCTGCTGCCATAGTCGGCGGCCGTGCCCGTGGGGCCGGCCGCGATGGCCGAGGTGGCGAAGGCGGCGCACAAAATCGCCAGGGCGCGGCGGTGGGTGTTCAACATAATAATCTCCAAGAATAAGCCAGGCGCGGTGAATAAGCGCGCCGTGTTATGGGTAATGGCTGCACCGGGATCGCCGGTTTTTGCAACACGGCATCGTAAGCTGTCCTTGGTCGATCTGCAAAGCTGTATTTCCTGTCTATATTTCCAGCGTCGCCGCCAGCGGCACGTCTGGCGCCAAATGGCTGGTCAGCACGATGCATTGGCGCGCCAGGCGGGATGGCTCGGCCAGGCGCGCGCGCAAGTGGGCCATGGCGGCCGCGTCGAGACCGTTGAACGGTTCGTCGATCAGCAGCAGGCGCACCGGCAAGGCCAGGGCCAGGGCCAGTTGCAGCTTTTTATGCTGTCCCAGCGAGAGGGCGGTGATGCTTTGCTGCAAGGTTGATGTCATGGCAAAGGCGTGCAATTCCGCGTTCAGCAGCGATTGGTCGCTGCCTGGGTACAGGGTCAGGTGCAGGTCGAGAAACTCGTGCACTTGCAGCCAGGGCAGGGCGGGCGTGTCGCCGCCGCAATAGAAGGTCTGGGCACGGTAGGCCAGCGGCATGGCGACGCTGTCGACGTCATCGAGGCGGATGGCGCCGCGCGCGGGCAGCAGGGCGCCGCCCGCCAGCTTCAGCAGGGTCGTCTTGCCGGCGCCGTTCGCGCCGCGCAGCCAGGTGACGCCGGGGCCGAATTGCTGGTTGTAGCCCTGGAAGACGCTGTGCGTGGGGAAGTGAAAATCGAGGTGCTCGAGGTGCAGCACGGGAGTAGGCAGGTTCAATTCCATGATTCGCTTCCGATGGCGCTCAAGGCAAGGATGGAGAAAACGACGAGGGCGACGCGCCCGCGCGGCGTGAGGCGGGGCAGGCCGACGATGGCCAGCAGGGTCGCGCTGGCGGTGAGGGCGTAGACGCCGGTCACGCGCCGCTGCAGGGCGGCGGGATCTATGCAATACAGCAAGACGCCAGCGCCCAGCAGCACGGCAAAGGCGGGGAGCAGGCTGGCGGCGCAGGCCAGGCGCGTCAAGACCGTGCTGGCCAGGGGCCAGGCGTCCAATGCGGGGCGCAGTACGGCGATCTGCTCGCGCACGGCCTTGTCGCCCCGGTCCGTCACGATGATCAGACTGGCGCTGGCCAGCAAACCGAGCAACGGCGCAGGCACGAGCGGCGCGCGCAGCAGCCAGGCCAGCATGCTGGCGCCAGCCGTGGCCAGCAGCACGCTTTGCTGCAGGCCGATCACATTTTCATTGCGCCAGAACGGCAGCCAGAACAGCTGGCGCCACAGGAACATCGTGCGCCAGCGGGGCCGTTGCGGCACATACGCCGTCATCGTGGGCGGGCGCGCCCTGTGTGCGGGCCGCGGCGCGCGCAGGCGTTGCGCCACGATGCGCGCCGTTAGCAGCCACGCCAGCAGCCAGACGGCGAGGGTGGCCGCCATGCCGGGCGCGGCAATGGGGCGCAGCCAGGGCGGCGACTGCAGCAGCCAGATGGTGGCCGAGACGGCATAGGCGAGGCCCAGCGGCAGCATCAGCAGGCCGGCGACGGCGATGTCGGCTTGCCAGCGCAGGTGGTGCGGTACGGGCAGCTGGCGCAGCCAGGCGGCGGTGGCGGCGGGCAATAATCGCTTGCGCAGCAGCCAGGCGGGCAGGCATGTGAGCAGCACTTGCGCCGCCAGCAAGCCCAGGGCCGCTGGCCAGGGCCGGTTCATGGCGAGAAATCCGGGCAGGGCGATGACGCTGAGCAGGCCCAGCAGGACGGGACCGGCCAGGAACACGAGAATTTCCATGGAACTGGCCAGGCTGGCGGCAAATTGCAGCAAAGCATGATGGGCCAGGCGCAAGCGCAGGGCGAGGTAGGGGGAAAAGCTGCGGGGCAGGCGCATCAGGCAGGAGCGGCGGAGTCGGCAAGAGCGCTGATTCTAGTGCATTTGCGCTCCCACAATGGGAAAAGCCCTTCGGTTCCAGGAACCAAAGGGCTTTTCTTTTATTGGCGGAGCGGACGGGACTCGAACCCGCGACCCCCGACGTGACAGGCCGGTATTCTAACCAACTGAACTACCACTCCAAGCTCGTATGATCTGTGTTGCTGATCCATGAAGCACTGGATAATTTTCTGTTTGGTGGTGGGTGCTGAGAGGCTCGAACTCCCGACCTACGCCTTGTAAGGGCGCCGCTCTACCAACTGAGCTAAGCACCCGCATACCCAGAAAACTATCCCGACGTTTGTCACCACGTCTGGAAGAGGCACTATTATAGGGGGCGCTTTCATGCTTGTGCAACTATTCTTGAGGGGGAATGGCAGTTTTTTTGCTGAAAAGCGCAAAAATGTTCAGGCGAGGGGGGATGGACGTGTTTTTGGCTTCTGAAATGGGAAAAGCCCTTCGGTTCCAGGAACCAAAGGGCTTTTCTTTTATTGGCGGAGCGGACGGGACTCGAACCCGCGACCCCCGACGTGACAGGCCGGTATTCTAACCAACTGAACTACCACTCCAAGCTCGTATGATCTGTATTGCTGATCCATGAAGCACTGGACAGTTTTCTGATTTGGTGGGTGCTGAGAGGCTCGAACTCCCGACCTACGCCTTGTAAGGGCGCCGCTCTACCAACTGAGCTAAGCACCCGTTGCTTGTCTCAGAAAACCATCCCGACGTTTGTCACCACGTCTGGAAGAGGCGCTATTATAGGACGGGTAAAATCCTTCTGCAAGCGCTTTTTTCACTTTACTCTGTAATGCCCCATTGCGACAGCATCCACGCCATATTGAACGCATTCTCGGCGATGGCGTTATAGCGGCCCGACGCGCCGCCGTGGCCGGCACCCATATTCGTTTTCAGCAGCAGGGGATTGCTGTCCGTTTTATAGGCGCGCAGCTTGGCCACATACTTTGCCGGTTCCCAGTACATGACCTGGCTGTCGTTCAGGCCCGTCGTCACCAGCATGGCGGGATAATTCTTGCGCGCAATGTTGTCGTACGGCGAGTAGCTGAGCATGTAGTCGTACGCGGCCTTCTGGTTCGGGTCGCCCCATTCCAGGTACTCGCCCGTGGTCAGGGGCAGGCTGGCGTCCATCATGGTGTTCATCACGTCGACAAACGGTACGGCCGCGTGCACGGCGTGGAACAGGTCGGGGCGCATGTTGACGACGGCGCCCATCAGCAAGCCG
Source organism: Janthinobacterium sp. SUN120 (assembly GCF_030397735.1). Classification (NCBI taxonomy): domain Bacteria; kingdom Pseudomonadati; phylum Pseudomonadota; class Betaproteobacteria; order Burkholderiales; family Oxalobacteraceae; genus Janthinobacterium; species Janthinobacterium sp. SUN120. Next base: position 129,097 of record NZ_JAPUBW010000008.1, read on the forward strand.
CCCGCGCTGCCGCCCTGGATGATGAGGCGGTTCGGGCTGGTCCATTTTTCGCGCACCAGGTAGTCGGCGCTGTCGATGAAGTCATTGAAGGTGTTTTTCTTCTTCATCAGCATGCCGTCTTCATGCCAGGCTTCGCCCATGTCGGTACCGCCGCGGATATGCGCTTGCGCATAGATGACGCCCCGTTCCAGCAGGCTGATGCGGCTGATGGAAAAAGTGGCTTCCGTGGAAATGCCGTAGGAGCCGTACGAGTACAGCAGCAGCGGCGCTGAACCGTCGAGCTTGACGCCTTTCTTGTAGACGACCCACAGCGGCACTTGCACGCCATCGCGCGCCTTCACCCACAAGCGCTGCGTGGTGTAGCGGCTGCTGTCGAAGCCGCCGACGATTTCCTGCTGCTTCAGCACCGTGCGCTTGCCGTCCTGCATGCTGACGTCGATGACGGTGGGCGGCGTGACGGGCGACTGGTAGGACATGCGAAATTGCGTGGCGGAAAACTCCGGCGTGCCGGCCGCCGTGGCCAGGTAGACGGGGTCGTCGAATTGCACCGCCTTCCAGTTCTTTTGCGCAAAATCAAAGATGCGGGCGCGGTTCAGGGCGCGTGCCTTTTCCATCACCACCAGGTAGCCCTGGAAGACGTCGATGGACTGGATCACGGCATCCTTGTTGTGCGGCACGACGGGCTTCCAGTTCTTCGGCTGCGGCGCAGAGAATGGCGCGCTGACGACACGGAAATTCTTCGCCCCCTTGTTGGTCAGAATATACAGCTGGCCGTCGCGGTGCTCGATGCCGTAGCGGTGGCCTTTTTCACGTTTCAGCACGGATTGGAACGTGCCTTGCGGCTTGCTCGTTGGCAGCAGCAGCACTTCGCTCGTGTCCGTGCTGCCCGAGGTGAGCACGAAGAATTGCTTGTCGCGCGTGCGGTCCACATGGATGGCAAACTGCTCCACCGGCTCGTGGTAGACCTGTTGCGGCGCACCGCCCAGGGCCAGGCGGAACAAGCGGTCCGAGCGCTTGGTGGTGGCGTCTTCCTGCGCCAGCATCAGGGTGGCGTTATCCGCCGCCCAGGCCAGCGATGTCACGCGCGGCATGCTGTCGCCCAGCAACTTGCCCGTTTTCAAATCCTTGACGTGCAGCTCGTACTGGCGGAAACCCGTCGTGTCGGTGGTGTAGGCCAGCAACTGTTCATTCGGGCTGATGCTAAATGCGCGCACGGCAAAGAATTTGTGGCCTTCGGCCAATTGATTCTGATCCAGCAAGATTTCCTCGGCCGCCTGCGCATCATAGGCGCCGCTGGCGCCGACGGGGCGGCGGCAGTGAATCGGGTATTGCTTGCCCGCTTCCACACGCGTGTAATAGTAGAAATTGCCCTGGCGCGCAGGCACGGACAAGTCCACTTCCTGCATGCGTCCCTTGACTTCCGCATATACCTTGTCGGCCAGCGGCTGGATCGGCGCCGTGACGGCGGCCGTGTAGGCATTTTCCGCATTCAGGTAGTCGATCACGGCAGGATCGGCTTTCTTTTGCAGCCAGCGGTAGTCGTCCGTGACGACCGTGCCGTGGCGCGTTTCCTGCCAGGCCGTCTTGGCGGCGACGGGGGCGACGGCCGTGGCGATGGTGGTGGTGGCGTCGGCGGCCAGCGCGGATGGCGCCAGCGTGGACAGTAGCAGGGCCGGCAGGATGGATGACCAGACGGACCGGCGACGCAAGGCATGATGTGCTGTAGACAAGGCAACTCCTTTGAATAGTTGTGTCAGGATTGTAATCTTGCTATTGAGAAAAGCAACCGCTGATCGTCGCCATCGGGTCCTGTGCGTTTCAACTTGCATCCGCGGTCATTTCCGGTAATACTGTATGCATGCACAGTATCTTGCCGCAATGAAGGCAAGCCGATCCGCCGCGAGGTGTTTTTTGATTTCATCTGCCCCCACACTTGCCGAAGCACCCGCCGCGCGCCGCTGGATCGCCCACCTGGACATGGACGCCTTCTTTGCCTCCGTGGAACTGCTGAAATATCCGGAATTGCGCGGCGAAGCCGTCGTCATCGGCGGCGGGCGCCTGCAGCAGCCCGTGCTGCAGATTGACGGCACGCGGCAGTTTGCCCGCATGCGCGATTATGTGGGGCGCGGCGTCGTCACCACGTCGACCTATGCGGCGCGCGCGTTTGGCGTGTTTTCCGCCATGGGCATCATGAAGGCGGCGAAACTGGCGCCCGACAGCATCCTGCTGCCGGCCGATTTCGAGGCGTACCGCGAGTATTCGGCCCGCTTCAAGCAAGCCGTGGCCCAGTTGTGCCCCATTATCCAGAACGTGGGCATCGATGAAATCTATGTCGACCTGACGGAACACGGCGCGCAGGCGCCGGCCATGGCGGCGCGCCTGAAGGCGGCCGTGTTCGAGGCGACGGGCCTGTCGTGCTCGATTGGCCTGGCGCCTAACAAATTGCTGGCGAAAATCTGTTCCGACCTGGAAAAACCCGACGGACTCACCATTTTGTCGCCCGAGGATATCGCCACGCGCGTGTGGCCCTTGCCGGCGAAAAAGATCAACGGTATCGGCCCGAAGGCGACGGCCAAGCTGGAAGCCCTGGGCATAGTCACCATCGGCGAGCTGGCGCAAGCCGACATGGCCATGCTGCGCACGCAGTTTGGCGACCTGTACACGGGCTGGCTGCGCCAGGCGGCGCTGGGCATCGACGAGCGGCCCGTGCAGACGAGCCGGGAAACCAAGTCCGTCAGCCGCGAAACGACGTTCGAGCGCGACTTGCAGGTGGTGCGCGACCGCGCCACGCTGTCGGAAAAGCTGGAAAGCCTGTGCACGCGCGTGGCGGGCGACCTGGACAAGCAGTCGCTGGCGGGGCGCACGGTGGGTATCAAGCTGCGTTTCGAGGATTTCAGCACCGTCACGCGCGACATCACCTTGCCCAGCGCCACGGCGGACGCCGCTGCCATCCTGCGGGCCAGCCGCGATTGCTTGCGGCGCGTGCCATTTGAAAAGAAAATCCGCCTGCTGGGCGTGCGCATCTCGACCTTGTCCGATCCGGCCATCGCGATGCGGCAGGCGCCGGCCCAGGCGGAGCTGTTTCCCGCCCTGTAGCGGCATTCCCCACGCATCAACAACACCGCGCCAGTCCGCGCTTTTGACGGCATTCCCGTGTCGAAAGTGTAGAATGGCGTTCCCCTGGCACTACTGAAACAAACGGAAGACAAAAACTATGTGGTTCAAGAATCTTCAGATTTACCGCCTGCCCGCACCATGGGCCTATACGCCAGAACAACTGGAAGAGGCCTTGTCCTCGAACAAATTTACGCCGGCGACCAGCATGGATCTGATGCGCCAGGGCTGGGATACGCCACGCCCGAATGGCGGCCTGGTCCACGTGGTCAACAAGCAGATGCTGATCTTGCTGGGCACGGAAAAGAAACTGTTGCCAGCCACCGTCATTAATCAGGTGGCCAAAGCCCGCGCTGCCGAGATGGAAGAAGCGCAAGGCTTTGCACCAGGCAAGAAAGCCATGAAGGAATTGAAGGAACGCGTGGCTGACGAGTTGCTGCCGCGCGCCTTCAGCATCCGCAGCAATGTCTGGACGTGGATCGATCCCGTCAATGGCTGGCTGGTGATCGATGCCGCCAGCCCGGCGAAAGCCGATGAAGTCATCAAGCTGCTGCTCAAGGCCGTGGACAAGCTGCCGCTGGAAAGCCTGCGCGTGCAGCGCTCGCCCGTGGCGGTGATGACGGAATGGCTGCAGGCGGACGATGCGCCTGCCGGCTTCACGGTCGACATGGATACGGAATTGCGCGCCACGGGCGAGAGCAAGGCCACCGTGCGCTACGTGCGCCACACCCTGGAAGCGGACGACGTGCGCCGCCACATCGCGGCCGGCAAGCAGTGCACGCGCCTGGCCATGACGTGGAACGACAAGATTTCGTTCGTGCTGACGGAATCGCTGGCGATCAAGAGCGTCAAGCCGCTGGACGTGATCAAGGAAACGGAATCGAGCACGAAGAACGACGAAGAGCGTTTCGACGGCGACGTGATGCTGATGACGGGCGAGCTGAGCAAGCTGATGGCCGACGTGGTCGAAGCCCTGGGCGGCGAAGCGACTGCATAAGCGCAGTCATGCCGGTACGAAAAAGGAGCTGCGGCTCCTTTTTTTTCGTCCTTCGCCTGGCATGACGGGCTTTGGACGAAAAAAAAGGGCCTTGCGTTTGCAAGGCCCTCGGTCGGCTCAGCCTAGGTTGACGAGGTCAACTTAGAACTTGTACTGGGCCGTGAAGTAGAACGAACGCATCATTGGATCTGCGTAGCGTGGATCGTAGCCAACCTGGTGACCACGCGAGCTGCGCAGCGACAGCGGCGGTTCACGATCGAACAGGTTTTTGATACCTGCGCGCAAGGTCACTGCTTTGCTGTACGCATAGCGGCCCTGGAAGTCAACCGTCGTGTACGAAGGCACGTGCAGACGGATATTTTCCTTTGCGTTGGTGGCCAGGTTGACCACCTCGGCCGAAGCGTCGGTGTAGCCATTGCGGTAGCTCACGATGACCGTGTTGGTCAGCTTGCCCGATTCCAGGCTCATGTTGAGCTTCATCAGGTTACGGAACGTGACGGCATCGGAAATACCGTAGTAGTTCATGTTGTTGGTCCACTGATCCTTGGTGCCTGGTACGGTGTAGTCGGCCTTGAGCATATGCGTACCGCTCAGGTTAGCCGTGAAGTTACCGATATCGAACTTCTTGCGTGCCGTCATGTCCCAGTCGATACCGCGGTTATGCGTCTGGCCAATGTTCATCGACAGCGACTTGAACGCATAGTACGGCTTGCCGGTCGTCGGTTCGATGTAGATGCCGAACAGGTCGCGGTACATGCCTGGGTTGTTGAACGCTTGCGCTTCGCTCACGGACGAAACCGCATCGGTGATTTTCACGTCCCACAGGTCGGCGCCGAAGGAGAATGCCGAGCTAGGCTCGATACGGAAACCGACGGTGAACTGTTTCGATTTTTCCGGTTTCAGGTTTTCGTTACCACCAGCCATTTTATTGTACTGGCTGTTAGGCGCACGGCACAGCGCATCGCCTGGGAATGGGCAATTCCAGGTAGCACCGGTAAAGCCGTTGTTGACCAGTGGCTGACCAATGCTCAGCATGTCCGGAGCCTTGAAGCCCGTGCCGTAGGAGCCGCGCAGCAGTACTTGCTGTATCGGCTGCCAGCGTGCCGTGACCTTGTAGGTATTGGCATTGGCATCCTTGCCGATGGTCTTGTTGATGACGCCATTGTCGATCGCCGACACGGAGTCATAACGGCCAGCCAGACTCACTTCTACCGTTTTGGTGATCGGAGCCAGCAATTCGGCGAAGACGCCGTAGGTTGAACGGCTCAGGTCATAGCGTGGCGAGGTGTTGAAGCCGTAGATGGTGCTGGTGTTTGCACCTGCATCTGGCGTCTGGCCGTAGTTGTACTCGCGGTAGTCGGCGCCGATACCGATGTTGGCTTTGCCGCCTGGCAAGGTGAACAGTTCACGGGAACCGTGCGCATCGATGCCGCGCATGGTGGTCGATGCCGTGCGGATCGAGCCTTTGAATTGCGAATTGTTGATCAGCGCTTGCATTTCCGGCGATGGCGTGCCGGCCGGCACGAACGGGTTGAACGCCGGATTTTTCAGCAGGGCCTTCATATCGGCCGTTTTCGCATAGCCGCCGATGTAGCGTTCATCGATGGAATTTTGCGACCAGGTCAGGCCCGCATCGATGTTCCACGCGCCAATTTCGCCTTCGACGCCGACGACGAAGTGCTTGGTCTCGGTGATGGTGTTGGAGTCGCGGGTACCCCAGTCGCTCATGCGATAGTTGGCTGACACGGAGGTGATGTCCTTGACCTGCTCTGGTGTCAGGTAAGGCAGGACATACTTGTTGTACTGCGCACCGTTAAGCGCAATCGGGATTGCCACCGGATTGGCCGAGATGCGCGCGGTCAGGTCATAACGCGAGTAGGCGACTTCGGCAAACGCATTCAGCGAATCGTTGAGTTTGTAGGTGGCGCGGGTAAACAGGCTGTCGCGCTTCGATTCAGGCACGATTTCAACCGTCGAACCGCCATCGTAGCCGCAAGCCAGCTTATTGGCTGCCAGTGGGGCATTGGTCACGGCGCCACAATTATCATTCTTCGCCAGGTATGGATTGAAGAGGTAATCGTCTTTGCCTTTGACGGACACGGTGGCGTTGGCCGGTGCCGTGCCTATGGCGGTCTTGTCGTAGACGTATTGTTTGCCGTTAAAGCTCACTGGAATACGCGACGAACGGGCGAACGTGCGGTCGGTGGCGCGCAAGTTCGATTGCTCGTCATGGCGGTACGATACCAGCACGTTAAAACGGTCTTCGTCGATGTCGCCGACGCCATAGGTCACGCTGGTGTTCCAGGCGTTGCCGCCCTTGTCTTCCGGACCGCCATAGGTGGCTTCCAGGGAGCCGCCTTGCTGGTTCTTCTTCAGAATGAAGTTGATCACGCCGGCGATGGCGTCCGAGCCGTACAGGGCCGAAGCGCCGTCGGTCAGCACTTCGACGCGTTCAACGGCGCTCATCGGAATGGCGTTCAGGTTGACGGAGGTGCCCGAGCCTTGTGGCGCGATGCGGCGGCCGTTCAGCAGGACCAGGGTGTAATCTTCGCCGATGTCATGGATCGACGCGCTGGTGCGGCCGCCCGAATTGGTGCCTGCTGCTGCGGCGCCGACGGTAAAGCCCTGCATGGCGGGCAGTGCCTGGAGCAGGTCGGCAACCGTGGTGGCGCCCGTCTTGGCGATCGCTTCTTGCGTCAGGCGCTGCACAGGCAAGGCGCCTTCGACAGCGATACGCTTGATACTCGAACCGGTAATTTCAACTTTTTGAATTGCTTCGTCCGCCATGGATTGGCCAGAGAACAAGACGCTACCTGCCAGTACGGTCAGGGCCAGGCGTACGCTGCGTACGCCAATTTTTTCTTTAAATGCCATTGTAACAATTACTCCGTAGTAGTTTTAATAACGACAAGCAGTACACGAGCACCGCTCTGGCCATCGGGTAGATGACCAGCGGTGCTCGTGTACGGTAGGCGGAACCACGTCGGTGGGAGGTGGAAGACTACTTAGCGCAATATTGTTATAAATGCACTTTTGACTTGTCGAGGCGAACATTATGTCGTCTCAGCAAGAAAAAATGCATATCAACCGTGTCGGATTTGGCAATAAATTATGGATACAGAAGAATATTTAATTTAATTGTTAAATTGCAGTTTTATATTTAATAATATCGGTGTTTTTAAAAATGATCAATGGCGTTTTTTTACAACATAAAATTATTGTATTGGCAATTTGATGTTTTACCTGCAATAATTCGACGGATTCTGTGGTTTTGCAGAATTTGTGAAAGGTGAAAAAACATAAAAAAAGCCCGTTGAAAACGGGCTGGTCGAATTGTGACAAAGGGTCAGTCAGGCCGCGGGCCGGTCTGCTTTTACCCCTGTCCTGGCATCGCCCTACAAGGGCTGGAACACGCCGGCGGCGCGGTTCTTTTGCACGTTGTCCCAGGCGAAGATCTGGCCATTCATGGCCACGTACACGCCGGCTGGCAAGGTTTGCGCCACGCCGCAGGCAAAGCCCAGGTTGAACAGGGCGTCGGAGTTGTCGATTTCGTAGGGAATCATGGCGCCCGTCAAAATGACCGTTTGCTGCAGGTTCGCCGCGCCCAGCACCTGCGCCGTTTCGCGCATGGTGTCGGTGCCGTGGATGATGACGATGGCTTTTTCCTGTGCCGCGCGGCACGAGGCCAGCACGCGCTGGCGGTCCGCATCCTGCATGTCGAGCGAATCGAGCAGGGGCAATTGCTCCAGCGCCACGGGCGCCGTCATGCGCGCGCGGGCAATCGCTGCCGGCAAATGACTGTCGGAAAAGCCCAGGGTACCGTTCAATTCGTTGTAGTGTTTGTCGAAAGTGCCGCCAGTGGCGAGTATGCGCAAAGTCATGATGTGGTCACGATGTCAGTGGAGAATGACGCGCATGATAGCGTGGATTGGCGGCGTTGCGTGAATGCTGCCGCAGATGGGCCAGCGTGCCTGCCGTCCCGCTACCGCGCCGCATCTGGAAAATTTGGCCATCTGTGAGTACACTGGTTTCTTTGTTTGCCTGCCACCCCGACTCCGTATGAAAGCGCTCGCTCCCGGCACCGTCATTTTTCACCGCCACCGCGGTTACGGGGTGATCACGTCCGTCAATTTGCTGACGGGCTGGATCGCCGCCCGTTTCGGCAGCGAAGCGCGGACCCTGGACCTGAACCTGTCGACCGACGACGTGCAGTTTGCCGATGGCGAAGCGATCCTGTTTCGCCGCGCGCCGCCGGACCGCATGCCGCATGCGCGCCTGATGGCCATGGTGCGCGAGCTGCACCAGGCCGGCTATCAGAAGCTGTATCTGTATTCCTGGCCCAAGCCGTCCGGCCTGCACTGGCGCTGGCATTTGTTTACGGGGCCGCGCGACTGGATGCAGCGGCCCTGGCGCGAAGGCTGGTACGGTTCGGGCGCCGATTACAACGTCAACCCCGTGATGGGCTGGGGCGATACGCCGGGCGCCACCACTGGCGAGCTGATCGATGCCCTGGCCCGTTTCGACCCGCAGGGCCTGGCGCAGGCGCTGGGACGCGACGATGACCATAGCGATTGGTTTGGCCGCGTCTGCGATGCTTTATTGCCCGATTACATGTACAGCCTGGACATGCAGCGCACGCCAGGCGAGCCCTTGCCCGACATGCCGCCCGTGCCGGTCGTTGCCGTGCGCGCCGGCGTGGCGCCGTACGCCGGACCGGATATCGCCTGGCCACCCGGCTGGGCCGGCCTGTGGCGCGGCCGCCACGTGCTGCCGGCACCCGCCATCCGCATCACGGGCGAACCGGACTTGTTGAAGGGCTTTCAGCGTTCCTGAAGAGCTTGCCGCGCATGCGCCAGCGCCTCGGGATTGAGCAGGCGCGTGCATTGACCTTGCGCAAAATCAACGATGTTTTGCAAGGCGTAGCGGAAATACAGTTCATAGCTGTCACGCTCGACGTAGCCCAGGTGTGGCGTGGCCAGCACGTTCGGCAGCAGCAGCAATGGCGAGCCTGGCGGCAGCGGTTCGTCCGTAAATACGTCCAGCGCGGCGGCGCCTGGGCGCCCCTGCGGCAGCGCCGCTTCCAGCGCGCCCTCCATCACCAGCTCGGCGCGGCTCGTGTTGACGAACAGGGACGTCGGCTTCATGCGCGCCAGGTCCTCGGCTGTTACCAGGCCACGCGTCGCATCGGACAGGCGCAGGTGCAGGGTCAAGACGTCGGCCTGTTCAAAGAACGCTTCCCGCGACGTGGCGGCCGTATCCCCGGCCGCCACGGCCGCCGCGCGGCTCGCTTCGCTGCCCCACACGAGGATGGTCATGCCGAAGGCGCGGCCATAGCCGGCGATCAATTGCCCGATCTTGCCGTAGCCCCAGATCGCCAGGGTGCGCCCTTTCAATACCGTGCCGAGCGTATTGCGCGCTGGCTCCAGCGACGATGTCTGCCACAGCCCTTCCTGTAAATGTTGCGCGTACGGCACGATCTTGCGCTGCGCCGCCATGATCAGCGCCCACGTCAGTTCGGCCGGCGCCGTGGGCGAGCCGATGCCTTCCGCGATGGCGATGCCCAGCTCGGTGGCGGCCGGCACGTCGATGTGCCCGCTGACCTTGCCCGTTTGCGAAATCAGTTTCAGGTTCGGCAATTTCGACAGCAAGGCGCGGTTGAAACTGCTGCGTTCACGGATCAGCACCAGCGCGTCGTATGGCGCCAGGCGGATCGCCAGCTGGCCCAGGCCCCGCGCCGTGTTGCTGAACACCTTGACCTCGTGGCCATCGAGCAACTGGAAGCAATCGAGGCCGCGCACGGCATCCTGGTAATCATCGAGTATGGCAATTTTCATGGTGGATGGCCGATTTGAGTGAGGATTTGGTAGGGAAATAACAGGATACGGGAAATGCTGAATAGCCTACTACATTAGTCAAGCTATTCTCCTACATTTTTGCGAGAATAGCCGTTACGCGGGTGTACAATCGCCGGCACTTTTGAAGCTTCCTGATTATAGTTATAGCGCAAACTGTTCCTGCAGCCTGGGTGCATGATCCAGGTAAACGACACCAGAGCCCTGCCCGCGTGAGCATACCGCCCGCAGTGAGCCGCAGCCACCTCTCAACGATGCTGCCTGTCTTGCCGGAATGACCAGAATTTCTTTTATTGGTATTGGAGGTAATATGAATCAGCCCGTCATGGGTGGCGTCGCCGCACTCAACGTCCCAGCTTATATTAAACAACAGAAACTGATCAACTGGGTGGCCGACATTGCTGCGCTGACCAAGCCAGAGCGTATTTACTGGTGCGATGGTTCGCAAGAAGAGTATGAGCGCTTGTGCGCTGAAATGGTTGCCAGCGGCACCATGAAAAAACTGAATGCGCAAAAGCGCCCGAATTCCTACCTGGCCTGCTCCGATCCGAGCGACGTGGCCCGCGTCGAAGACCGCACGTATATCTGCTCGGCAACAAAAGAAGCGGCCGGCCCGACGAATAACTGGACCGAGCCTGGCGAAATGCGCCACACCTTGAACGGCCTGTTCGATGGTTGCATGCGCGGCCGCACCATGTACGTCGTGCCCTTCTCGATGGGCCCGCTGGGTTCGCCGATCGCGCACATCGGCGTGGAACTGTCCGATTCGCCATATGTCGCCGTCAACATGAAGATCATGACCCGCATGGGCCGTGCCGTGTACGACGTGCTGGGTACGGATGGCGAGTTCGTGCCGTGCGTACACAGCGTGGGCGCACCGCTGGCCGCCGGCCAGGCCGACGTGAAATGGCCGTGCAACAGCACCAAATACATCGTGCACTTCCCGGAAACGCGCGAAATCTGGTCCTTCGGTTCGGGTTACGGCGGCAACGCCTTGCTGGGCAAGAAATGTTTCGCCCTGCGCATCGCCTCGAACATGGGTTACCAGGAAGCGCAAGCATCGGACAGCAACCCGGGCTGGTTGGCCGAACACATGCTGATCCTCGGCGTGGAATCGCCGGAAGGCAAGAAACACTACGTGGCGGCAGCGTTCCCGTCCGCTTGCGGCAAGACCAACTTCGCCATGCTGATTCCGCCGGCAAGTTTTAACGGCTGGAAAGTGACGACCATCGGTGACGATATCGCCTGGATCAAGCCGGGCGCCGACGGCCGCCTGTACGCCATCAACCCGGAAGCCGGTTATTTTGGCGTGGCGCCGGGCACCAACGAAAAAACCAATTACAACTGCATGGCGTCCATGCGCGACAACACGATCTTCACCAACGTGGCGCTGACGGACGACGGGGACGTCTGGTGGGAAGGTTTGACGAAAGAAGCACCAAGCCACCTGATCGACTGGCAGGGCAAGGACTGGACGCCAGCGTCCGGCACCAAGGCGGCGCACCCGAATGCGCGCTTCACGGTTGCGGCAACGCAAAACCCAGTGATCGACGCTGCCTGGGACGATCCGGCCGGCGTGCCGATCTCGGCCTTCATCTTCGGCGGCCGCCGCTCCACCACCGTGCCGCTCGTCACCGAAGCGCGCAACTGGGTCGAGGGCGTCTACATGGCCGCCACCATGGGCTCGGAAACGACGGCCGCGGCCGTGGGCCAGATGGGCGTCGTGCGCCGCGATCCATTTGCCATGTTGCCGTTTATCGGCTATAACATGAGCGATTACTTCCAGCACTGGCTGGACATGGGCGTCAAGGTGGGCAAGGTCAACCCGGCTGCCCTGCCGAAGATCTATTGCGTCAACTGGTTCCGTACGGACGAGGCTGGCAAATTCGTCTGGCCTGGCTTTGGCGACAACATGCGCGTGCTCAAATGGATGCTGGAGCGTATCGAAGGCAAGGCGGGCGGCGTGGAAAACCTGTTCGGCACGACGCCGCAGTATGGCGACCTGAACTGGGATGGCTTGCCATTCACGCAAGAACAGTTCGACACCATCACCTCGATCGACAAGGCCGCGTGGGTGGAAGAATTGAAATTGCATACGGAGTTGTTCGAAAAACTCGCGTATCATCTGCCGCAGGAATTGGCAGGTCACAAGGCGGCGTTGGAAAAGCGGCTGAGTGCGTAAGTTAGCGTCAAGCGGCGCCTGACAAGCTTGTCAGGTGTGAAGAGTTGTAGTGGGGGAGAAACACGCCGGCAAAGACTGGCGTGAGATAAATGACACGCCGGCAATGACTGGGGTGCTAGCAAAAAGAGAAACGGCGCGGATTGCATGAGCAATCCGCGCCGTTTTTTATTGCGCGTTTGAGGCGTCTAGCCTGTCTGGGCCGGCACGAGATAAATCGGATAGACCTCGTCCATCATTGCTGGACACTCATCCGGCTTTGCCTTTGGAAATGTGACGGACAGGGGCGCTGTCTCATGCAAGCGGTCTTCCACTTCCAGCACGCCTGCGTAGGCCTTGACCTCGCGTGGGGCAGGCGCCTGGCAATCGCCGACCGCCAGTTCGCGGCCATTGCCATGAAAGCTGCTGCCATGGGCGATGTCGGTACACAGGGACGGCCAGTATTGGAATGAAAAAAAGCGTCCTGGCGGCGCGGTTTGCTGCCTGTCTTCCTGATGTAATTTGTGCCGCATGAAGTACATCACAAGCGACTCATACGCGTCGTAGGCTGGTGGCCAAGCCAGTTGCAAGGGCTGGCTGGCCAGCTTGGCGGTCCTGGAGCAAGTGCCACCCTGCGCCATCTGCAAACGCTCACGCCGCGGTGCGCCGTCTGTGCGAATGGAAAATTGGCCTGGGGCATTGATGCGCAAGGGCGTGGTGCCCATGCGCAGCACCGCTGTTAGCTTGCGCTCTGTAGAGCGATAGCTGATGTCGTACAGCTTGCCAGGCTTGAAGCCTTCGCGCGCCTCGATCCTGTATAAGCCATAGGAGGCATCGATTTCCTCGCTGACCTCACGCAAGCCCTGCTGCATGGCGAAGCGCTTGACGGCATCGCTCGGCCCCTCCGGTTCCGGTTTGTCCCAGCTCCGTTCCATGGCTTTCACTCCGCGGCATATCGGCATGGACGCGTTCTTCTCTTCGGCGCATTGCTGCATTTCCGGGCTGGCCAGATAGTAAATATAGGGCTGTACTCCCATCTGTTTTTCCACGCGCAATCGTACCGCCACCGGTGTCAGCTTGCGCCCCGTACCGCGTTCGATAATACGAAACCGCTTGGTGGAAAGGGGGACTGGCGGGCCGACAAGGATATGGCCATCCTGATCCCTGAGCAGGAAATCGGGAGATTGATTTGGAAGAAACAGGATGCCGCGTGCATTGGCAGGCACCGTGACCACGGCCGGCTTGCCGGATGCGGCCGGTGCCGCATGGAGGAACTCGCCGGATATCCCCTGCATGCAGGAACACGCCACCGCCACGCTGGACGACAGCAACCATGACGTGGTTACGCAATGGCGAACCCAGCTGGATAAACGTGAAGGGAAGTGCGGCATGTTTTCTCTGAAAGCCGGTGCTGTGACCAGAGAAAATAGTTTCCCATAGAAAAATCCCCCGGACAAGATCATTCGCCGGGGGATCGAGCGGGAGGCGCGGCTTATTGCTTGAGCAGCGGCCCCAGGTATTTACCCGTCACGCTGGCCGGATTCAGGGCCACGTCTTCCGGCGTGCCCGTGGCGATGATTTGGCCGCCGCCGGCGCCCCCTTCGGGACCCAGGTCGACGATCCAGTCGGCCGTCTTGATGACGTCCAGGTTGTGCTCGATGATGACGAGGGTGTTGCCCTGGTCGCGCAGGCGGTGGATGACCTTTAACAGTAAATCGATGTCGTGGAAGTGCAAGCCCGTCGTCGGTTCATCGAGGATGTACAGGGTGCGGCCCGTGTCGCGCTTGGACAATTCCAGCGACAGTTTCACGCGTTGCGCCTCGCCGCCGGACAGGGTGGTGGCGCTTTGCCCCAGCTTGATGTAGCCCAGGCCCACGTCGAGCAGGGTTTGCAGCTTGCGCGCGATCAAGGGGACCGGTTTGAAGAATTCATGCGCCTCTTCCACCGTCATGCCCAGCACTTCCGTGATGTTCTTGCCCTTGTATTGCACTTCCAGCGTTTCGCGGTTGTAGCGCTTGCCGTGGCACACGTCGCATGGCACGTAGACGTCGGGCAAGAAATGCATCTCGACCTTGATCACGCCATCGCCCTGGCACGCTTCGCAACGTCCGCCCTTCACGTTGAACGAGAAGCGGCCCGCGCTGTAACCGCGTTCCTTGGCCGTCGGCACGGTGGAGAACAGGTCGCGGATCGGCGTAAACAAGCCCGTGTAGGTGGCGGGATTCGAGCGCGGCGTGCGGCCGATCGGCGCCTGGTCGACGGAAATGACCTTGTCGAAGTGTTCCAGGCCGCTGATCGAGTCGTGCGGCGCCGGTTCCGTCTGCGAACCATACAAATGGCGCGACAGGGCAGGATACAAGGTATCGTTGACGAGCGACGACTTGCCCGAGCCGGACACGCCCGTGACGCACGTCATCAAGCCCACCGGCAAGCTCAGCGACACCTTTTTCAGGTTGTTGCCCGTCGCGCCAGTAATGAGCAACTGCTTTTCCGGATTGCTGGCGTGGCGCTTGGCCGGCACGGCGATTTTCAGCTTGCCGTTCAGGTACTGCGCCGTCAGCGATTTCTTGTTCTTCAAGATCTCGGGCAAGGTGCCTTCGGCGATGATTTCGCCGCCGTGCACGCCCGCGCCGATGCCCATGTCGACGATATAGTCGGCCGTGCGGATGGCGTCTTCGTCATGCTCGACCACCAGCACGCTGTTGCCGATGTCGCGCAAGTGTTTCAAGGTTTCGATCAAGCGGTCATTATCGCGCTGATGCAAGCCGATCGACGGTTCATCGAGCACATACATGACGCCCGTCAAACCGGAGCCGATCTGCGACGCCAGGCGGATGCGTTGTGCTTCGCCGCCGGACAGCGTGTCGGCGCTGCGGTCCAGCGACAGGTAATCGAGGCCCACATTGTTGAGGAATTTCAGGCGCGAAATGATTTCCTTGACCACGCGGTCGGCGATCTCTTTCTTGGCGCCCGTCAGTTTCAGTTTTTCAAAGAATTCCAGCGTCTCGCGCAGCGGTTTTTCCGCCACTTCATAGATGGCGCGCTGCTGCTTGCCCGTGCCGACCTTGACGAAGCGCGCTTCCACGCGCAGGCGCGCGCCATCGCATGAGGGGCAGCATTTTTCATTGATGAACTTGGCCAGCTCTTCCTTGACGGCCATCGAGTCCGTTTCGCGGTAGCGGCGCTGCAGATTGTTGACCACGCCTTCGAACGTGTGTTCCTTGATGACGGTGCGGCCCCGTTCATTGACATAGGTAAACGGAATCACTTGCTTGCCGGAACCGTACAGCACGGCTTGCTGGGCATTCAGTGCCAGCTGTTCGAACGGCATGTCCAGGTCGAACTCGTAATACGCGGCCAGGTTCGACAGCATCTGGAAGTAAAACTGGTTGCGGCGGTCCCAGCCCTTGACGGCGCCCGAGGCGAGCGACAGGTTCGGGAACGCGACGATGCGTTTCGGGTCAAAGAATTCAATGTGTCCCAGGCCGTCGCATTCGGGGCAGGCGCCCATGGGGTTGTTGAACGAGAACAACCGCGGTTCCAGTTCCTGCAGGGAATAGCCGCACACATTGCAGGCGAACTTGTTGGAGTACACGTGTTCCTGGGCCGTATCCATTTCGTAGGCGATGGCGCGGCCGTCGGCCAGGCGCAGGGCCGTCTCGAAACTTTCCGCCAGGCGTTGCTTGATCTCCTGGTTCACCTTGACGCGGTCGATGACGACGTCGATCGTGTGTTTTTCCGTTTTCTTTAATTTCGGGAGGTCATCAACTTCATAGATTTTCGCCGCGTGCGTGCCGCTCTGCACGCGAAAACGCACGAAGCCCTGCGCCTGCATCTGCTCGAACAGGTCTACGTGTTCGCCCTTGCGGTTGGCGACGACGGGCGCCAGGATCATCAGCTTGGTGTCTTCCGGCATGGCCAGTACGGCGTCGACCATTTGCGACACGGACTGGGCGGCCAGCGCGTTTTCCGGATGATCGGGGCAGTAGGGTGTGCCCACGCGCGCATACAGCAGGCGCAAATAGTCGTGGATTTCCGTTACGGTGCCCACCGTCGAGCGCGGGTTGTGCGAAGTTGCCTTCTGTTCGATGGAGATGGCGGGAGATAATCCCTCGATCAGGTCGACGTCCGGTTTTTCCATCAGCTGCAGGAACTGGCGCGCATACGCCGACAGCGACTCGACATAGCGGCGCTGGCCTTCTGCGTACAGGGTGTCGAAGGCCAGCGAAGACTTGCCGGAGCCGGACAAGCCGGTAATCACGATCAGCTTATTGCGCGGCAAATCGAGATTGATATTCTTGAGGTTATGCGTGCGAGCGCCGCGAATGCGGATCTGTTCCATGTGATTGCCTTGCTTTCAGTGAGTGGTGCGGCCGGCGCATTGTGCCTGGGTGCAGATGAGGAGCCACAACGGGTCAACCTGTTACTATAGCCGGGTTTTGCTCTGCATGCCTGAGGCAGCCACGGGCGGATTGCGCCGCCAGGCGAACGTGCCCTGACAAAGTTTGATACAGATGCGTGCAGACGTTCAAGCACTGTATATAATACCAGTATTCAAGTTTCTTGTTTTCACCTGCCGTGAAAAAAACGTGCTGCCGCACGGGAGAGGGCGTCCGCCAGAAAGCGGGTGCTTTGCGCCGCGTGGTCGCTTATAATCCTCGTTTAGTACACTAAACTAACGCGCGGGACACCGGCTCCCGCTGCAGTTCATCAGGAGTTATTCATGGCATCAGTCAACAAAGTCATCATCGTCGGCAATCTGGGCCGTGACCCGGAAATCCGCTACATGCCTAGCGGCGACGCGATCGCCAACATCGCCGTGGCCACTTCGTACAAATCGAAGGACCGCAACACGGGCGAACAAAAAGAATTGACAGAGTGGCACCGTATCTCGTTCTTCGGCCGCCTGGCGGAAATCGTCGGCCAATACCTGAAAAAAGGTTCGTCCGTCTACGTGGAAGGCCGCCTGCAAACCCGTAAATACACGGACAAGGACGGCGTCGAGAAGTACGCAACCGACATCATCGCGGAACAGATGCAAATGCTGGGCGGCCGTTCCGGCATGGGCGGCGACGCCGGCGGTGGCGATGACAGCTACGGCGGTGGCGGCGGCTATGAAGCCCCGGCCCCACGCCAGGCACCGGCCCCGCGTCCGGCACCAGCCCCGGCGCCACGTCCGGCACCGAAGCCGGCGCCGAACTTCTCGGACATGGATGACGATATTCCGTTCTAAGACGCACTACGGCTCGTTGCTGCATAACGCCTCGCAAATCCTGGATTTGCGAGGCGTTTTTATTTGTTGTTGCGGGTCTCTTTTTTTGCGGGTCTCTTTCAGGTGCTACGGGCGTTCAGCTCAAGCAGATAACCGCTCTCTTCCTTGATATATGTTGGTTATCGCCATCGTGGCTCCCCCTATAATTTAATCACTGCTTTCAGCACTCCATCTGCCATGCCACACCAGAATCGGGAGAAAATGGTGGCTATTTCGACCAAAGCGCCCCTGGTTGTCGATCTTGACGGCACGCTGACGCCAACCGATACCCTGCTGGAATCCGTCATCCAGGTGGTGAAGCACTCCCCGCTCAATGTGCTCCGCATGCCGTTCTGGCTCATGCGAGGGCGGGCGGGCTTCAAGGAAGCCATTGCGGCGCATGCCGGCATCTCGGGCGAACACCTCCCTTACCGCGCGTCCCTGCTGGATTACCTGCGCGAGGAAAAGCGCAAGGGCCGCATGATTGTCCTGGCGACGGCGGCCCACCATTCGATTGCCCGCAACGTGGCCGGGCACCTGGGCCTGTTCGACAAGGTGCTGGCGACGCAGGACGGTCGCAACCTCAAGGGCAAGGCCAAGCTGCAAGCCATTCGGGAGCAGGTCGGGCCATGCTTTGTGTATGCCGGCGACAGCAAGGCAGATATTCCCATTTGGCAAGCCGCCGAGGCGGCGGTGCTGGTGGATGTCGCCTGGAATACGGCCCAAGCCGTGCGGCGGCACGTCCCGATCGAACGCGAGTTTCCGGGAGCGAGCGGCGGACTTGGCGTGTGGCTCAAAGCCTTGCGTGTCCACCAGTGGTTAAAGAATCTGCTGCTGTTCGTGCCCCTGCTGACGGCATTTTCCTTCCTCGACCTGGGCAAGATGAGCACCATGGGCGTGGCTTTCATGGCGTTCTCCTTGGCGGCTTCCGCCACCTACATGGTCAACGACTTGTGGGACCTGGAAAGCGACAGGGCGCACCCCCGCAAGCGGCTTCGCCCTTTTGCCAGTGGCCGCCTGCCGATTCTGAAGGGCCTGGTCGTGGCCGCGGGAGCCTTGCTCCTGGCCCTCGTTCTGGCCTGGTCCGTGTCGAATGCCTTTCTCCTGATGCTCGTGCTTTACCTGGTGCTGACCAGTGCGTATAGCTGGGTGCTCAAGGAATACGTGCTGATCGACGTGCTCATGCTGTCCTTGCTGTATACCTTGCGCATCCTGGCTGGTTCCGTTGCCATTGGCACTGCCACGAGTTCCTGGTTGCTGGCCTTCTCGGTCTTCATGTTCCTCAGCCTCGCCCTCGTGAAGCGCTGTGCGGAGCTGGTCACCCTGGAAGGAAATGGCAAGGCAGCCACGCGTGGACGGGATTACCGGGTGAGCGACCTGGCCGTGTTGTGGCCCCTGGGGGGCGGGGCGGCACTCTCCGCCGTGGTGGTGTTCGGGCTGTTCATCAGTGCACCGGAAACGCAGGGACGCTACGGCACCCCGCAGATGCTGTGGCTGGTTGCCCTGGGATTGATTTACTGGCTTGCGCGCCTGTGGGTGAAAACTTCCCGAGGTGAAATGCACGATGATCCGGTGATTTACGCCCTCAAGGACCACGGCAGCCGCATGACCGTCTGCGCCATGGTGGCCGTCATGCTGGGGGCGCATTTTCTGGTGTTGGGTACTTACCCATGAACACGTTCTGCATTGCCATCCTGAGCATCGCGCTATCCGTCATGGCGCAGTTCTCATTGAAGACCGGCATCTCCGGTGACGGGGTGCAGGCGATGATGGCGCAGCCCAAGTCATTCATGACTCTCATGCATATCCTCACGGACAAGTATGTGCTGGGGGGATTCCTCCTGTATGGCCTGGGGGCGGTGGCCTGGCTAGGCGTGCTGTCGCAATGGGAAGTGAGCAAGGCCTATCCGCTGGCAGGCCTGGGATTCGTGCTCACCTTGCCAATCGCCTGCCTGCTGGGCGAGCAGGTCAGCCTG
Organism: Janthinobacterium sp. SUN120; assembly: GCF_030397735.1. Classification (NCBI taxonomy): domain Bacteria; kingdom Pseudomonadati; phylum Pseudomonadota; class Betaproteobacteria; order Burkholderiales; family Oxalobacteraceae; genus Janthinobacterium; species Janthinobacterium sp. SUN120. The sequence goes on from NZ_JAPUBW010000008.1 coordinate 148,445, forward strand.
TCCCGTGTGATGGGCGTGGCGCTGATTTGTGCGGGGGTGTTTTTGGTGGGGAGGAGTTGATGAATAACAAGCATGATGCCCAACAACAGCGAGATTGGCTGTGGCTGGCAATCATCGCAGGCATCGGCCTTGCCCTGAGGGCGGCGGCGATTGCGGGCTTCCAGCATGTGCCGGAAGGCGATGAACTTGCCTACAGGAGCATGGCGCTTAACTTGCTTGGCGGGAATGGCATCGTCGACAGCATGGGCAACCGCGCGATGTATAACGTGGGCTATCCCCTGTTGATACTCGCGCCTGTCTTTTTCCTCTTTGGCGACGATCTCCTGGCGGTTCGCCTGGTGAACATGTGCCTGGGCGGCGCGGCAATCGTGCTGTGCTACCTGGTGGCCAAAGAGGCTGGCGCAGGCCGGTCGGGGCGTCTCATCGCCGCGGCTGCCTGGGCGCTCTATCTGCCAAGCGGCATCTACGGGATCTATCTGGCGAAGGAAAACCTGATGATTCCCCTGATGCTGGGTGTCATGTGGTGTGCGCTGAGACTGGCACGCCAGCCCTCGAAGAGCGTGGCGGCCGGGAGCGGAGTACTCTTCGGTCTGTTGGCACTGACGGGCAATGCCGCCTTGTCACTGCTTGCAGTCCTTGCATGGGCGTTGCTGCTGTCTCCCGCATCGACGGCCCGGCGGGCAAGCCTGGCCATGCTCGCGCTGTCAGCGGCGCTGGTGATTTCCGCCCCATGGCTGCTCCGGAACATGCAAGTGATAGGCGCACCTGTCTTGAACACCAATGGCGGCTTCAATCTGTATTTGGGTAACAATCCCGCCGCGACAGGCATGTTCATTTCCATCTCGGAAACACCACGCGGCCCCACCTGGGATGCCCTTCGGAAAACGGGAGAAGTCCAGGCTTCCGAGACCTTGAAACAGGAGGCCATTTCCTGGGTGAAGGCCCACCCGGCAGCGTTCCTGGCATTGGCAGCGAAAAAAGCGGCGTACTTCTGGACGCCTCCCCTGCATGAGGGAAAAGGCAACCAGTCGCCGGCAGAAAAGCTTGTGCGTCTGCTGTGGGCGATACAGTTCCTGCTCCTGATTGCCGGTGCTATCGGGACTGTGCTGATGCCAAGGCTCAGGAATCGGCAGGTCGCCCTGCTCTGGCTGGCGCTTGCGTGCTACACGGGCGTTCACATGCTGTTTTACGTGATCTTCCGATACCGTGAACCCATGATGCCGGTCCTGGCAGTGATGACGGGCCTGGTGCTGGAATCGCTCGTGGCCGCCCGACGCCAGGCAGCGCATCCGGCCAGATAAGACAGGGGCGGCGCTCCCGCATCTCATTGGCCCCTTGCCGTAACATGGGGAGCATGTGGTGGCGAACGCGCCTCTTGCGCTGTCATGGCCGCGGAGACTCAATTGTGCAGCCGCATCTCCAGGCTGTAGCTGGCCACGGCATTCCTGCGCGCCGCATTGCGCATCAAATACACCTGCACCGTGTACTCGCCATCGGCCGGCAGCGTTGCCTCATAACTGTTGCCGCCGCTCGAGCCGATGAACAGGGCGTCCTCCTGCCCGGCTTGACGGAGGTTGAAATAATTCGACGGTTGATTGGTCTTGAGCTTGACGCCGAGAGTCTGGCCCGCCTTGCCTGCCAGCGTGTATTCGGCCGTGGCATAGCCCTTGATCTTGCCTTTCACGCTGAGCGCAGCCTTGCCTGCCGTCAGTTCTACTGTTTCCTTGTGGACAGCATCGGCGCTCCAGGCGGGCGCCGTGAAAACGAGGGCCGCCAGCAGCAGGCTGGCGCGGATGGGCAGGTGACGATGCAGCATAGGCAATTCCCCTTGAACGTGGTGCCGGCGCACTCGCCGACGATACCGTCCATCTTACGCTAGGCGCTCGGTGGCGGCATCTTGATTGGCGCCGGCGTGATGTATGCCTATAATTCCTATTGTTCGGCATAAGCGGACAGATAATGGCGGGTTGAACATGCCCGCTTGATTATTTTTATATCGCTGAGCGTAGCGTGGCCGCAATATGCTGTGCGTATATTACGGCCATTGGTGCGCAGATAATGTCACTGGCTTAATTGAAGAAAAATCTTGTAATGCATATAGCTGTCGATTCATCAGGTTCGCAATGGCTGGTTCTGGAGCGCATATTCGGCAAGGAAAAGGGATGGCTGCTTGCATCGCTGGCGAATTTTCAAAAAAGAAAATATCTATTTCTCTTGTGCGATGTGCTGGCATTGATTTCCATCCTGATCGGACTGGCGTGGACTTTGTATCCAGGACGTATTTTTCTGCAATCTTTTCCAGTCAGCATAGTGTTATTGCTACTGGCCGGAAAAGGGCTGCGTTTTAAAACGGCCGCCGTGCCGCCCGTGGCCTGCCGGGAAAGACTGGATATCTTTTTAAAAATCCATCTGGGGCTATTGCTCCTTGCCATGATGTTCTGTGTGGTACAGGTGGGCTGTGCGCTGCGCCAGATCTTTTTTCTGGCCTGAAAAAGTACCGGGTCCGCCGTAAAAAAAACAGGCCGCGCTATCACGGATAGGGCGGCCTGTTTGCGTTGCATCAAGGTTTCATTGCAGCCTTAATTCACGCTGACTTCCTTGCGGTTATCGCGCGAGACCCGGTCGATCATCTTGTTGTACGGATCGACACCCACTTCAAATGGTTTTTCCTTCACCGTGATGGTGACCACGGGGTCGCTGCCGGACAACATGCGCTTGTCGGTGAACAAGACTTTTTCATCCTTCTCCCCGGCGCCCGGCGCGCGCGCGAAGATGGCGATCTCCACCGGTTCATCGTAGGCACGCGGGCTTTCCTTGCCCTTGCCGTCGGACTCCAGCTTGGCCAGGTGCAATTGCATGGTGACATCCCACTGGCCATCCGGGCGCTTGACGGCCGTCGCTTGCGTGACGCGGTTATCGTAGAACACGATCTTCTCGAACAGGTCCGTGATCAGGGCTTGCTTGTCCTGCGGCGCTTCGGCGCGGATGTAGGCCAGCAATTCCGACGATGTGGTGAACGGCGCCTGCTGGTAACCCTTGTCCTGCAGATAGCGTTTCAGGGCACGGTTCAGGGCGGCTTCGCCGATTTCATCGCGCAGGCGGTAGAACACCAGGCTGCCCTTGTTGTAGTGGATGTATTGCTGTCCTTCCACACGCGCCAGCGGCAATTCCTCGATGGCTTCGCCGCCGCGCCCGCTCAGGTAGCGGTCCAGTTCATAGCGCAGGAAGCGGCGCATCTTGTCGCGGCCGTATTCCTTTTCCATCACCATCAAGGCCGAATATTGCGCCAGCGATTCCATCAGCATGCTGGCACCCTGCACATTGGCGCCGATCACCTGGTGGCCCCACCACTGGTGCGCCATTTCATGCGCCGTGACGTAGAACACATAGTCGATGTCATCCTTGTTGCGCAGGTCGGCGATGAAGCCGATGCCTTCTGAATACGGAATCGTGTTGGCAAACGACTGGGCGAAGCTCTGGTAGCCGGGGAATTCCAGGATGCGCACCTGCTTGTGCTGGTAGGGCGTAAACTCGGTGCTGTAATAGTCGAGCGACTTTTGCACGGACGTGATCATGCGATCCGTGTTGTAGCCGTGTTTCTTGTCGAAATAAATTTCGATCGGCAAACCGCGCCACGCACCTTTCTTGACTTCCCAGCGCGCCGACAGGTAGGCAAAGAACGGCAGCATCGGCTGGTCCATCTTGTAGCGGTAATAGCGGCGGCCATCCTTTTCCCAGCTGCCTTGCAGATAGCCGGGCGCCAGGGCGATCTGCTCGCCGCTGGTGGACACCGTCGTGTCGAAATGGATCCAGTCGGCATCGCCGCCCAGCACCGTGTTGCCATACGCGGACGTGTCTTCCAGCTTGGCCATGCGCTGCGGTTCGCCCAGGCCCCGCTTGCGGCGTTCATTGCGGTCAAGCAATTCCATTTCCTTCGCATAGCCGAAGTGGGGGAAATAAGCCTGGTTGTTGAAGAAGCTGCCGTTCAGGTTGACCTGGTCCGGCGCGCCGCTGTTGGTGAAACCCTGGTGCGTGACGGCCACCGTGAAGTCCAGCGGCAGGGTGGCGCCGGGCGCCAGCGCTTGCGCCAGCTTGAGGATGCTGAAACCGAGCTCCTTGTCGTCGAGTACGACCTTGTGCGCCGGCAAGTTCAACCACGTCGTCTTCAGTTGCGGGTCGAGCTGGATGCGCAGGGTATCGAGCGGCTGCGCCGTCTTGTTTTGCAGCACATAATGGCCCTTGATCAAGACTTTACGTTGCTCAGGATAAATATCCACATTGGCCTGGACATCCGTGATCTTCGGCTGGGGCAAGTGCTGGTAGCGCTGGTACAGTTTTTCGTAGCGCGCCTGCTTGTCCATGCCGATGTTCGACGTCTCGTACTTGTTCAGCACGTTCGTGTTGTAGAAGATCCAGCCGCCCGTGCCTGCCCAGCACAGCAGCACCATGGCCAGCGCGGCGCCTGCACGGCCTTGCAGGCGCTGATGGGCCAGGCCCACGCGCGCGCGCCAGCCGTTCGGCAGGCCGCGCACCCAGAACGCCTGCGCCAGCATGACGAGGGCCACGGTAAACAGGCTCCAGTACAGCGCGAACCAGGCCCAGCCCGTCAAGAAGTGGCCATAGCCATTCATGTCCGAATACGGGATGGCCGGCGTGCCGCCAAACGCGTACAGATTGTGTTCGAAGTGCAGCATGCCCTGCACGGCTTGCGCCACCATCAGCAGGATCACCAGCAGGTAGCCGATGAACTTGTTATTCGACAACACTTGCAGGGTGAGCGCGCACAAGCCCATCAGCACGAAGAAGAGGGCGCCCAGCAGGGTGCCTTTCAGGTACAGCCCCAGTTCCACGGGCGCGCCGCCCTTGACGAGCTGGAAGCCGATGGCCGTGAGGACGCCCGCCAGCAGGTAGCCGGCGATGACGCCGATCAGGGCCGTGCATTTGGCCAGCAGGGGAACCCAGTCGGGCACGGGCATGGCGTCGCTGACGTCGGCGATCCGCGCTTGCCGTTCCTTGAAGATCAGTTCGCCCGCATAGAAGGTGACGATGATGATCAGGAGGAAGCTGAAGCTGTTGCTGATCTGCTGTAACAGCAAATGTGTCATCGGATACACGGCCGTGCCATACATATTCTTGCCGACATTCGCGGCAGCGATCAGGTTGATCATGCCGAACAGCAGCATGACGAGGAAGGGCAGGCTCTTGAAGACGCCGACGGCGTCGAAGCGCAGGATTTGCCACCACTGGCGCCAGGCTGTCGCCGCCGTCAAGGTGGGGACGCTGCGCGGCAGGTCCCGCGGCGCCGTGACGGCGGGGCCGCCCGTTTCGGCCTTGTGCTTGCCGAACAGGCGTTTTCCCGTGCCCGTGCGCTGCGGCTTGAACAGGATCACGGTGGCGGCGAACAGCACCGCCGTGATACCCAGCCACAGCAGGCGGTTGGCCAGCAGGAAGCCGGCAAACGGCGGCAGCCCCGCGTTCGCTTCGGCGGACGTGAAGTAGCGCGTCATGCGGCCCAGGGCGCGCATGCCGAACGGGTCGAGCAGGACGGCGATCCATTCGTTGTTGATGTCGCGCGTAAAGGCGCCAGCCGTGCCCCACAGCACGAAAAAGCCCAGCACGCCCACGTAGACCAGCATCATCGAGCGCGTGGTGGCCGCCAGCAGCATCAGCAGGGCGCCGATGAAGAGCAGGTTGGGGATCACCATCACGGCGAAGCTCCACGCATACGCCTGCAGCGGGAACGCGCCCACGCGCTGCGCATCGACCCAGGGCATGAGGGGGCCGAGCATGGTGCCGAAGGCGATGCAGGCGAAGATGACCAGGCAGGCGACAAAGCCGGCGGCGAAGCGGCCGAACAGGTAGTCCCATTTACGCATGGGTGTGGCGAACAGCATGTCGGCCATGCCCACTTCGCTGTCGCGCAGCACGGCGCCGGCGATGAAGATGGTGATGAGCAACATCGACAGCAGGCTGAACATTGTCAACAGCTGCGCCACCACGGTGGGCGCATTGCGGTTGATGTTGCCGATGGCGCCGCCGATCTGGATCGAATCGCTGCTGCTGGCGCCAAAGGCCAGCAAGGCCAGGATGACGGCAAATACCCACAGCAGCGGCTGTTTCAGCTGATAGCCGAGGTCAAACTTGAAAAATTCCTTCCACATGGCGCGCTCCTTACGCCGCGACGGCGGATGGTGCCGCAGCGGGAACGGCGGCGCCGTTGCGGGCGGCGTTGCGCACATGCAAGAAGTACACGTCTTCCAGGTCCGGGGCGATCTGCACGAAGCCGCTGTCGGGCTGGCTGTCGGCATACACATTGATTTGCGGCTTGCCGCCCACCAGGCGCGTCGACAGCACATTGTGCGACTGCTGGTACTGCGCCAGCTCGTCCATGCCGACGCTGCGGCGCCACACCTTGCCGAGCAGGGTGTCGATGGCCGCCTGCGGCTCGCCTTGTACCAGCACTTGCCCCTTGACGATCATGGCCATGCGCGGGCACAGGTCCGTCACGTCGTCGACGATGTGGGTCGACAGGATCACCACCACCTGCTCGCCGATCTTCGCCAGCAAGTTCAGGAAGCGGTTGCGTTCGTCCGGGTCCAGGCCGGCCGTCGGCTCATCGACGATCACCAGGCGCGGCGCGCCCAGCAGCGCCTGGGCGATGCCGAAGCGCTGGCGCATGCCGCCTGAATACGTGCCCAGGTTGCGCTTGCGCGCTTCCCACAGATTGGTTTGCTGCAACAGGGCTTCCACGGCTTCCTTGCGCGGCCCCTTCTCCGTCAAGCCTTTCAGGACGGCAAAGTGGTTGAGCAGGGTTTCCGCGCTGACCTTCGGATACACGCCGAAATCCTGCGGCAGATAGCCGAGCTGGCGGCGCAGGCCGGCCTTGTCCTGCAGCACATCGATGCCATCGAAATGGATGCTGCCGCTATCGGGATCTTGCAATGTCGCAATGGTGCGCATCAGCGAGGACTTGCCCGCGCCGTTAGGCCCCAGCAAGCCGAACATTCCGTTGGGAATCTCCAGGCTGACATTGTTGATGGCCTTGACGCCATTCGCATACGTTTTGTTCAGCTGTTTGATCGATAGCATGTGCAGCACTCTCCAGAGCTTGGGTATGAAAGCCGGCAGATGCGTGTCTGCCGGTCTGTGGAAGGGGATCACCCTTGTTTTTCGTCAACCGCGATGGCGGATGTTACTTAAAAACAATAATATATAACCAATTGGAAGAAAATTAATGATTTTGCGACCAAGGGAGGAAATGCAGGCATGAAATGCGGGAGGGCGGGGGTGAGTGACGGTGATAAGATCGCGGACTGGATGGACGCCATCGTGCGGGAAAGCTCTTCATGCATGCAATAAACAAGGTCATCGCGTTGCGCGCCATTGCCCCGGGCGAAGAGGGCGCATTGGCGCAGCTGTTTCAACTGTACTGCTATGACAATTCCGCCTGGAGCGGCGAGGCGCTGCTGGCCGATGGTCGCTATGACGTGTGCGACGCAGGACTGGCGTCGTATGTGCATGCCGCCGGCCACACGGCCAGCTGGATCGAGGTCGATGGCGAACTGGCCGGTTTTTTCCTCACGGAGCCTGGCATGGCGGGTGAGCTGCCGGTGCAGGAATTCAGCGACTTTTTTATCCTGAAGAAATACCGGCGCCGGGGCGTGGCGCTGGAAGTGCTGCGCAGGGTGCTGCTGGACAGCGCGCAGGCGTGGCTGGTGGCGACGTTTCGCGACGATGCCGCTGCCTGCGCGTTCTGGCGTCACGCGTTTGCGCGCCTGCCGTTTGCCAGGGTCGAGGCGTATGACGACCCTGCCTTGCCGCAGTTCCAGCTGACCTTGCTGAAACCGGCGGCTTGAGCGCGTTTAGAAGCGTACTTTCACATACGCCGACGGCCCCGTCAGGCGCACGTTCAGGTCGGCATCGCGTTCGCTGTCGCGGTGCAGCTTGATTTTCGAAATGCCGTAGTCGGCCACGAAACCGATATTTTTGAACGGAAACCATTCCACGCCGATATTGCCGCCGTAGATGTGGCCGTTGATGCGTCCGCCATTTTTCTTGATGCCCGACGCTTCCGCATACATGCGCAAGTCCGGTGTGAATGCGTGGCGCCAGCCCACTTCCAGCAGCGGCGCGAACGCGTGCTCGCCGATGGAATCGCGCGCCGTGGCCGTTTCGCCATTGACGATGCCGGTGGCCGTGCCGTTCAGGCTGGCGTGGTAGTAGGCGGCGCCCAGGCCGATGCCGAAGGTGTCGTTGCCGCTGCCCAGCCACCATTTATAGGCCAGCTTGGCCAGGTCCAGTTTTAAATCGGCATTCGCCGTGGCCGTGCCCGTGACGGGCTGGCCATTGATGATGGTGTCGCCTGTCAGGCTTGGCGTGTAGGATTTGTCGTAGCGGTAGTAGTCGAATGCCAGGCCATGGCGGTCGCCGATCAGCAAGTCCGCCTTGATGCGGGGGATGGTCGTGTGGCTTTGCTTCGATTCGGGCGCATCGATGCGGCCAAACTGCGTGTCGGCGCCGATATTGATGCGCGGATCGGCGGAAAACGCCCCCACCGAGATGCTGACGCGATCCAGCGCGGGCGACGGTTCCGCCCGCGCCGTGGCGGCGGCCGTGGCGACACCCAGCACGCCCAGCATCATGGTGCTGCGCAAGGCAAGATGGCGCAAACGTGGCGGGGTCAGGCGGGCGGGAACGGGCGTGGCAAACATGGGGCTACTCCTCAAGATAAAGTGAACGGGCCGCGACGTCGGGGCGGCTGGCGTGATGCGGTAATGCAATGAGGAAATGGTAGCAATTGTTACTTTTGGATCACGTAGCCGCACGACGCAAATTTCCGTCGGATTTGTCCTACCGTGTGTAAGAGCCGGTACACATGCCGGCATTGCCTGCAAGGGGGAACGCGGGCAGAATGGTGTGTACGAGGAGGAGACACCGCATGAAAATTGCCGCCATTTCCGATATTCACGGCAACCTCGATGCGCTTGAGGCCGTGCTGGCCGACATCTCCCTGCGTGGCGTGGACATGATTGTCAACCTGGGCGATATCGTCTCGGGCCATCTGCAGCCGCGCGCCACGGCGGCGCGCCTGATGGGGCTGGACTTGCCCACCATCCGCGGCAACCACGAGCGGCAATTGTTCGGCGACCCGGCCCGCATGGGCGTGTCGGACGCTTTTGCGTGCGCGCAACTGCTGCCTGAACAACTCGCGTGGATCAATGCGCTGCCTGCCACCTTGCGCTTGCGCAAGGATGTGCTGCTCGTGCATGGCACGCCGCAAAGCGATCTCGTGTATTTTCTTGACAGCGTCACGCCGCAAGGCAGCCGTGCCGCCACGCCGGACGAGGTGGCCGAACGGGCAGGGACGACGGACGCGGCCTTGATCCTGTGCGGCCACACGCACATGCCGCGCCAGGTGCGCTTGCCCGATGGCCGGCTGGTCGTCAATCCGGGCAGCGTGGGCTTGCAAGCCTACGACGACGACCATGGTTATCCGCACGTGATGGAAAACGGCACGCCGCATGCGCGCTATGCCATCGCCGAACAGGGCACCGATGGCGCCTGGACGGCGCAGTTGCACGCCGTGGCATATGACTGGGAAAAGGCGGCCCGGCTGGCCCTGGCGAACGGGCGGCCCGACTGGGTCACGCCCTTGCGCACGGGCCGGGTCGGCTGATCAGCGGAACTCTTCGGCCACCAGGTTGTACTTCTGCATCTTGTGGTACAAGGTTTGCTTCGGCAAGCCGAGCACTGCACTCACTTCGCTGACGTTGCCGGAATATGCGCGCAGTTCCTGTTCGATCAGTGCGCGTTCGAAGCCGTTGACCTGCTCCGCCAGCGACAGGGGACTGGCCAGCCCGGCCGCCAGCAAGCTCGAGGCGCCGCCGGCGATGCCCAGCACGAAGCGGTCGGCGATATTGCGCAGCTCGCGCACATTGCCGGGCCAGGAATGGGCCATCAGGTTGCGCATCTGCGCGCTGGAGACGACGGGCGCGGCGCGGTTGTAGCGGGCGGCGGCGGCCAGCACGAAGTGTTCGAACAGGATGGGAATGTCCTCGCGTCGTTCGCGCAGCGGCGGCAGATGCAGCACGATCAGATTCAGGCGGTAGTACAGGTCGCTGCGGAATTTCTGTTGCTGCGACAAGTCTTCCAGGTCCAGCTTGGCCGCCGCGATGACGCGCACGTCGACGGGCGTGGGCACGTTCGAGCCCAGGCGCTCGATATAGCGTTCCTGCAGCACGCGCAGCAATTTGACTTGCAGGGACAGGGGCAGCGATTCTATTTCGTCGAGGAAAAAAGTGCCTTGATCCGCGTGCTCGATCTTGCCCACCTGCCGCTTGGCCGCGCCCGTGAACGCACCTGGTTCGTGGCCGAAGACTTCGCTTTCAAAAATGCTTTCGGGAATCGCGCCGCAGTTGACGGCGACGAAGTTGTGCTTGCGGCGGTGGCTGAAGTCATGCAGGCAGCGCGCCACCATTTCCTTGCCCGTGCCCGTGTCGCCATAGATCAGCACGTCGGCCGGTTCGTCGGCAACGTCGAGTATCAGGCGCCGTATGTCGCGCATCGCCACGGAATTGCCCAGCAGGCGAGCTTCGATGCCGCCGCCGTCTTCCAGTTGCCGGCGCAGGCTGTGCACTTCCAGGGTCAGGCGCCGCGTTTCCAGCGCGCGCAGGATGACGTCGACCAGTTGCTCGGATGAATACGGCTTTTCGATGAAATCGTAGGCACCCGTGCGCATGGCGTGCACGGCCATCGTGATGTCGCCGTGGCCCGTGACGAGGATCACGGGCAGGTTGGCGTCCAGCGTCTTGACCGCTTGCAGCAATTCCAGGCCGCTCATGCCGGGCAGGCGCACGTCGCTGACGACGATGCCGGGGAAATCCGGCGTCAGCAGTTTATAGGCCAGCTCGGCCGAGTGAAACGCCAGCACGTCCAGGCCGGCCAGTTGCAGTGCCTGCTCGCTGCCTTCGCGTACGGTGGGGTCGTCCTCGACCAGCAAGACCTTCAAGCCGTCAAACATGTTTTTCCTCCTGCGTTGCAATCTGTAGTTCGATGGTGAAGATGGCGCCGCCGCCGGGGGCGTTTTCGGCGCGCAGCACGCCGCCGAACTGGCGCGTGATCTGTTCGGAAATGGCCAGCCCCAGTCCCAGTCCCAGGCCTTGCGGCTTGGTCGTGAAGAACGGTTCGAACAGGTGTTCGCACACTTCCGTCGACAGGCCGGGTCCCGTGTCGGCCACGTGGATCAGCACGTGCTCCGGCGTGCATTCGACGGCCACGCGCAGGCTGCGCACGTCGCTGCCGTTCATGGCGTCGAGCGCGTTGGCGTACAGGTTCACCAGCACCTGTTCCAGGCGGTTGCTTTCGCACATGGCGAAGATGTCTTCGGGCGGCAGTTGCAAAGTAAAACGCACATTTTCCACCTGCAGCCGGCGTTCGACGAGGAACAGGGCGTTGCTGATCGCCGTGGGGATCGAGACGGAGGTCAGGCTGGTCGTCGATTTGCGCGCAAAAATCTTCAATTGACCCGTAATGGTCCCCATCCTGGCTGCAATTTGCGAGATCTTTGCCAGGTTGCGCCGTGCGTCGTCGAGCCGTCCCCGTTCGAGCAGGATGACGGCATTGTCGGACATGGTGCGCAGCGCCGTCAGCGGCTGGTTGAGTTCATGCGTGATGCTGGCGGACATTTGCCCCAGCACGGCCATCTTGCCGGCTTGAAACAGTTCGTTTTGCGTGATGTGGAGTTTTTGCTCGGCCTTGCTGCGCACGTCGATTTCCTGGCTCAGGCTTTGCGTCATGGCATTGAGTTCGGACGTGCGTTCCTCGACCATGGCTTCCAGGTTGTCATAGGCATGCTGCAGATCTTCGCGGGCGCGCAATTTTTGCGCCACGGCCGCGCGGCGCTGGCGCAGGTAAAAGAACAGCAGCATGAAAAAGCCCAGCAGCACGCAAGAGAAGGCGGCCGCGGCGCGCGCGCTGGCCTTGGCCTGCGCCAGGTCGGACAGGTAAATGAACGTCCAGCCTTGCGGGGACTTGAGCTTGATCTGCGTCATGACGCTGGAGCTGATCTTCGGCGGCGTGTCGGCATGTTCCTGCTCGCGCACGCTGATCACGCGGGCGCCATTGCCCAGCTGGCGGTCGGAAACGAAGGGGATGGCTGCCAGCTGCTTCGAATAATACTGGCGCGTGCGGTTGAGTTCTTCGACGATGGCGGGCGACAGCGGCGCCAGGGTCTTGTATTTCCAGTCCGCCATGGAGCTGAGGAAGATCACGCCGTGCTCGTCGGCCAGCATGACCTTGTCGGCGCCCTGCACCCAGCGTTTTTCCAGGTTTTCCAGGTTCACCTTCACCGTTGCCAGGCCCAGCATGTGGCCATTCTGGTAGATGCCGTGGGCAAAGAAATAACCGGGTTCCAGCCGCGTCGTGCCCACGCCATAGAAGCGGCCCGGCGTGCCGCGCAGCGCATCCTGGGCGTAGGGGCGGAACGAGATATTGTCGCCAATAAAACTATCGGGCTGCTGCCAGTTGCTGGCGGCCCGCGTGTTGCCGTCGAGGTTGCTGATGAAAATGGTCGATGATTTCGCCTGAGCATTCATTTGCTCGAGGTAATGGTTGACCGTATCGACCAGCACCGGGTCTTCCGGATGCTGCAGCAAGCGGATGACGTCGCGGTTCAGTTCCAGCGTCTTGGGCAGGAAATCGTATTTTTCCAGCGCATTTTCCAGGCTGCTGACATATACCTCGAGGCGCTGCGCGCCGCTGGCCTGCAGCTTGCCGATGGCGATGCGTTCGGTCCAGAAATACACGAGCCAGACGGTGGCCAGACAGGCGGCCAGCACCACGCCCCAGGCCAGCGTTTCGCGGCCCGACCGTTGCGACAGGCGCTGGCGCCAGGAAAGGGAGGGTTTCGTAGTACTGCTATTCATAAAATCAGCTGCCAACTTGCAAGAACCCACAGTATCGCATTTAAATATTGCGTAAAAAGAAAAAGCCGCCGGATATGCATCCGGCGGCTCACACTTCTATGTCACGGACAGCTCGACGTCCTTAGAAGGTATGGCGCATGCCCAGGTTGAAACCGCTGTTGCCGGTGCCATTGTCCGTGGCATTGCCGACGACGAAGGTAGCGCCGTTCTTGTTGCTGATGTGGCCGTAACCGGTGTACAGGTCGCTGCGCTTGGACAGGGCATAGAAGGCGCCGATGGCCCACTGCTGGGCGTCACGGTTGGCAATGCTCTTGTCGTTGTGGCGGATGTACGACGCGACCAGCTTGGTGGCGCCGAACGGGGCGCTGAAGCCGACCAGGATGTCGTTGCTCTTGCTGTTGTCGAGGGCGCGGTTGTCGGCGTAGCCGAAGTTGCCTTGCAGCACGCCAAAGTCGTAGCGCGTGGCCAGCAGGGTGTTGCGCGTTTGCTGGGTCGCCAGCGCATTTTCCTTGCGGTGGTGCGTCAGGGTCACGTTCAGCGGACCGTCGATGTAATGCACGGCGCCGCCCATGCTGCGGTTTTTCGCATTGTCGCCGGCTACTTCGCCAAAGCCATACGCCAGGTCGGCCGACAGGTGGCTATAGGTCGGCGTGGTGTATTGCACCATGTTATCGACGCGGATATTCGTCACCATCAGGTTCGATGCCGTGCCGGCCAGGCCGATGACGAACGGATCGGCCACGTCGCGCAGGGCCAGGTAGTACGGGGAATATTGGCGGCCCAGGGTGACGGCGCCGGCGCTGCCGGTCAGGCCGACATATGCCTGGCGGCCGAACAGCAGACCGCCCTGGCCCGAGGTGCCGGTGTCGATATTGAAACCGCTTTCCAGCACGAAGGTAGCGGCCAGGCCGCCGCCCAGGTCTTCCTTGCCCTTGAAGCCGATGCGCGAGCCGGAAGCGACGCCGGATGCAACGCGGTTCAGGCGGTCTCCAGCCGCATCCTTGTCGAACACCAGGCCGGCGTCAGCCACGCCGTAGATGGTCACGCTCGATTGGGCCATGGCGCCGGTGGAGGCTGCGCCGAGGGTCAGCAGGGTAAACAGGACTTTTTTCATGAAAATCTCTCTAATAAGTTGGAATGACTACTGATCGCACTACCTGACTGCTTGTTACTCAACATCGACAACAAATAAATGGCCCGCTTGTGGCGGGCCATGGCGCTATCAGGCTTTGCTAGCGTGATCCGCTTCGCCCCAATGGCTTTCCGTGTTCAGGCTGGCCGCGTTGGCTGCGGCGGCTTCTTCCTCGGTGGCCAGGCCACCTTCCCACTTGGCGACGACGGCCGTGGCGACGGCATTGCCGACCGCGTTGGTGGCCGAACGGCCCATGTCGAGGAATTGGTCGACGCCCATCAGCAGCAGCAAGCCCGCTTCCGGAATATTGAACTGGTTCAGGGTAGCGGCAATTACCACCAGCGAGGCGCGCGGCACGCCGGCCATGCCTTTCGAGGTCAGCATCAGCAGCAGCAGCATGGTGATCTGGGTGCCGATTGACAGGTCGATGCCGTAGGCTTGCGCAATGAACAGCACGGCAAAGGTGCAGTACATCATCGAACCGTCGAGGTTGAAGGAGTAGCCCATTGGCAACACGAAGCTGGAAATCTTGCGGTCCACGCCGAACTGGTCGAGCGCCGTCAGCAGTTTTGGATAGGCCGCTTCTGAGCTGGCCGTCGAGAATGCCAGCAGGAAAGGTTCGCGGATCAGGCCGACCAGTTTGAAGATGCGCGGGCCGATGACGACGAAACCGGCGCCGATCAGCAGGGCCCACAGGCACAGCAGGCCTACGTAGAAGCCGCCCATGAACTTGGCAAACGTGACCAGCACGCCCAGGCCGTGGGTGGTGATGACGGAAGCCATCGCGGCGAACACGGCCAGCGGGGCCAGGTTCATGATGGTGCCGGTGATGCGCAGCATGACTTGCGCCAGCTGGTCGACGACGGCCGTCAGGGTCTTGCCCGATTCGCCCAGGCCGGCCAGTGCGCCGCCGAAGAAGATCGAGAACACGAGCACTTGCAGGATTTCATTGTTGGCCATGGCCTCGATCGGCGACTTCGGCACCAGGTGCGTGAAGAAATCTTTCAAGGTGAAGGCGGCCGTTTTCAGATTGGTCGACGCGTGAATGTCCGGCAATGGCAAACCCAGGTTGGTTCCCAGCTGCATCAGGTTCGACAGCACCATGCCCAGCGCCAGCGACACCAGCGAGGCCACCACGAACCAGCACATGGCTTTCAGGCCGATGCGGCCCGCCGTCTTGCCGTCGCCCATGTGGGCGATACCGACGGTCAGGGTGGAGAACACCAGCAGCGCAATGATCATCTTGATCAGGCGCAGGAAGACGTCGGTGACGATGGAAATATTGCCAGCGATTTGAGCGCTGAGCTTGGCATCAGGGAAAGCGGTGTTGCATCCATAGCCCACGGCAATGCCGAGGATCATGGCAATCAGGATGTACAGGGTTAATGGCCGTTTCTTTTTCATTTTGACTCCTCCGGTGAAACGCCGCTGTGAGCGGATTATTGATAGCGAGCAACTCAAGCTTGGAGTCAATATTTCTCAAAAACAAGCCCTTGCGTGCCAGCGATTATTTGCAGCAAAACCTGTACATAGCAAAGGATATGCCTGAAATGGGAATTTGGAACCTAACTTCTTAAGTTGTTGATTTAAGGAAGCTTTTTTGTTGTTTAGATGTCGCAACTTGGCGTGCTTGCGCGAAATATTGGACGCGGCGGGATATCGCTGTATGACTTTTCATACGCTAGTCGCGGCAGGGCGGCGGTGCGCCAAAAAGACAAGATTGGCAGGACAATAAAAAAGCCCCTCCGAAGAGGGGCTTGATGTGACGCAATGCGTGTTCTCTTGACGTTAGAACTTGATATTCGCCGTCAGGCTGAACGAACGGGGCTGGCCCGGGGTGTAGCGGAAGCCGGACTTGTTGATGGCCGCCACATAGGTCTTGTCGGCCAGGTTGTAGGCGTTCAACTGCACGTCGAGGTTCTTGTTGACGGTGTAGGTTGCCATGGCGTCGAAGACCCAATAGGCATCCACGCGGGCCGGCGTGCCGACGGCGCCGTCGGTGCCGCGCAGCATTTCACCCACGTAACGCGCGCCGCCGCCGATCTTCAGGCCGAATGGCAGGGTGTACGAAGTCCAGCTGGTGAACGCCTGTTTTGGCGTGTAGGTGAGGTTCTTGTCGCCGCTGGCCGTGAAGACCTTGTTCGACTCGACCTTGGTATTCATGCGGGTGTAGCCGGCGCTGACCAGCCAGTTCGGCATGATTTCGCCTACCACGCCCAGTTCCAGGCCTTGCACGCGTTTCTTGCCGGTCTGGTAATAAATGGTCGAGATGACGGGATCTTGCTCCACTTCATTCTTGACGGTGGTCTGGTAGACGGCGGCCGACAGCGACAGTTTTTGCTTCAGGAAGTCCCACTTGGTGCCGATTTCCTTGGTGATGGTTTCCTGTGGGTCATAGTTCAGGTTTTGCGCGCTGCTGGCGGCGGTGCTCAGGGCAAAATTGGTGCCTGGCGGTGCTTTCGACGTGGCCAGCAAGGCGTACACGCTGCTGTCCGGCGTCGGCTTGTACATGGCCGAGATCTTGCCGTTGGCCAGGGTGTCGCTCAGGGTCAGGTGGGTGGGAATTGGCGTGCCCACTGGCAATGGCTGTACCGCAGGCGCAGTCACGGCCCCTTGCAGGGCGACGGCGTCATACGTGGTGTTGAAATGGTCGAAGCGCACGCCGCCGTTGAAGAGCCACTTGTCGCCGAACTTGATGGTATCGAACATATACAGGCTTTGCGTGTTGACTTCGCCTTCGGTGAAGGCGCCGCTGCGCACAGGGTTGTGGCCGGTGACGGTGTCGCGCGGATTCGGCTTGTACAGGTTCGCTGCCGGCAAGGTGCCCAGGCTGGCGGGCACATAGCTGTAGTTGGTCTGTTTTTCGCTGGTGAACTCGGCGCCGGCCACCACGGAGTGCTTCAGCACGCCCGTGTCGAATTGCGCGCTGACCACGGTCTGGTTGGTCAGGATCGTGTTTTCCTGGTCCTTCACGGTGCGCAGCGAGCGCGCCAGGGTCCAGGTCGACGGATCGGTGGTGACCGGTGTCTTCAGGTTGCCCATGCTGCCCATGAAGGCCGTCAGCAGGTAGTCTTGCTTGGTCTTGCCGTAGCGCGTGGTGTTCTGGATCTGCACGTTGGGCGAGAAATCATGGTCGATGCGCAAGGTGCCCATGTCGGCCTTGATCTTGTCGTAGTCCGAGGTGGAACCGTAGAAATTCTTCGGATCGACCCTGGCGGCGCTGTTCAGGAAGCTGCGGATGACCGGTTGATCCTTCGTTGGAACGTCCGGTGTCGAGTAGCCCGGCAAGCCGATGGTCGGCACGCCGCCGTCGGGCACGTTGTTTTGATCCACGTGCAGGTAGCTGGCCGTGATGCGCGTTGGTTTACCGATGCCGAAGGTGACGGTGGGCGCGAAGGCCCAGCGCTTGTTCTTGACTTCATCGCGTGCCGGGTTGCCGCTATCCTGCGTCATCAGGTTCAGGCGCAAGGCCGTGCCCGTATCGCTGTCGAGGATGCGGTTCCAGTCGGCCGTGGCGCGTTTCTGCTTGCCGCTGCCCGCCGTCAGCAGCGAATTGAATTTGTTTTCCATGGTGGCCGTCTTGCTGACCAGATTGATCGAGCCGGTCGGCGAGCCGCGGCCGCTGTCGGTGCCCGCCGGGCCCTTCAAGACGTCGATCTGTTCGATGTTGAAGACGTCGCGCGAAATGGAGCCCACGTCGCGCACGCCATCGACATAGATGCTGCCGGACGAATCGAAACCGCGCATGTAGACGGCGTCGCCCGTGTTCGTGTTGCCGTTTTCACCGAGGAAGAAAGTGCCGACGCCCGGCGTGTTGCGCAGCGCATCCGTCAGGGTCAGCGCGCCTTGCTGTTCGATCAATTCCTTCTTGATCACGACGATGGTTTGCGGCGTGTTGACCAGCTCTTCCGTGTATTTCGGCGACGAGGCTTTCTCGGCCTTGAAATCATTTTCCTTGGAACCAATGACCTTGACTTCGTTCAGGGTTTGCTGCGATGCAGGCGCGCTCTGGCCGGCCGGATCGGCGGCCTGGGCGGCAACGGGCAGCAGCATCACGGCCAGGGCGGCGCCGATGTGCTGGTTGAAACGGGATTGGACGTGTTTGCGGCTCTTGATTGCCATCTTGCTCTCTCGAAAAGGTCAGGTAGTGGTTCCTGGCTGGCTGCGCGACGCTGTGCTGTGGCAAGCGGGCAAGTGGCTGGCGATGGACGGGTTGGCAGACATTGTAATTATTGGGCGCTAATTCGTAAATGAGAATCGTTATCAGTCTCGTTTACGCAACGAATTGGGTGTGCCGTAAAAAAAACACTGTCATGGCCCATGAATGCTTGCTTTGCTGCATGGCCGCTGCTACGCGCGCAGGCGTCCGGCAGCGGGAGTATGATGAGCAACCTTTACAAATTTCCGCCAAGCATGCTGCAGACACCCGATGCCTTCGTCCCCCTGATCGATCCTCCCGAACCGGCCCCGGCGGCAGCCGACACGCTCACCTTCGTCTTTCACCGCGGGCGTTTATTGTTGCGCACGCCCGAGCTGACCCTGCCCACTGCCGCCGAGGCGGCCGCGCTCGATATCGACCTGAGCCGCGCCCAGCCCGTGGGCTTGTGGCAGGGCCGCTATTGCCAGACCGTCTGGACGGATGACGAGGCCTTGCCCGCCGATGCGCCCCTGGCCTGGCACGGCATGCGCTCGCTGTTCCATGCCGTCGACGATGCTTTCCTGGGCCTGGCCAGCCGCGCCGCGCAGCTGGCCGAGTGGGCGCGCACGCACCGTCATTGCGGCGTGTGCGCCACGCCCATGCAGCGCACGCGCGGCGAACGCTGTTTCACCTGCGCCGCCTGCGGCATGCTCGCGTATCCGCGCATTTCGCCTGCCATGATGGTACTCATCCGCAAGGGCGAGCAAGTGCTGCTGGCCATGCACAAGCATTCGCCATCGCAGCGCTTCAGTCCGCTGGCCGGTTTCCTGGAAGCGGGCGAATCGATCGAGGAGGCCGTGCACCGGGAAGTGATGGAAGAGGTCGGCTTGCGCGTGCATAACCTGCAGTACTTCATGAGCCAATCCTGGCCGTTTCCCCATTCGCTGATGATCGCGTTTACGGCCGATTACCTCGATGGCGAGATCCGCCTCGACGAGAACGAGATCGCCGAGGCGCGCTGGTTCGGCCCCGGCGATGCCTGGCCGGAAGCGAGTTCCAGCGTGTCGATTTCCGCGCTGCTGGTGCAGGCGCACCGCCCGCCGGCAGTGCCGTAAAGCGGGGGCTGCTCAGGCAGCTTGCCGCATTTTCTATATACTGGCGGCAATTGCAAATTTTAGGGTGGTTTAGCATGTCTCAAGAATTCTCCGAAAACGACTGGCGCCGGCTCATCAGCAGCTTTGGTGAAGATCCGCAGCGTCCTGGCTTGCTGGAAACGCCGGCGCGCGTGGCAAAAGCCTGGAAACATTGGACCTCCGGCTATGGCCAGGACCCGGTCGATTTGTTGAAAGCCTTTGAAGATGGCGCGGAACAGTACAACGAGCTGATCGTCGTGCGCGGCATCCCCGTCTACAGCCATTGCGAACACCATCTGGCGCCGTTTTTCGGCAAGGCCACCATCGGCTACGTGCCCAACGGCAAGATCGTCGGCCTGTCGAAACTGACGCGCCTCGTCGATTGCTTCTCCAAGCGCCTGCAAGTGCAGGAGCGTATGACGATGCAGATCGCCAATGCCTTGATGGAAGTGCTGGAACCGAAGTCGGTCGGCGTGGTCGTACGCTGCCGCCACCTGTGCATGGAAAGCCGCGGCATCCGCACGCCGGGCGAAGAAACCATCACCTCGGCCATGCTGGGCGAGATGCAGCCGAACCTGGCGCTGCGCACGGAGTTCCTGGCACTGGCGCGCGAAGTATGATGATTTAAGCGATGATGCATGACGAAGGCGGCATATGCCGCCTTTTTTTATGCATTTTTATATTCTCCTGGATTCCCGTTCCGCCAGGTAGCGGGCCGGCGGCTTGCCCACTGCCTTGCGGAACATGGTGACAAAACCGCTGGTATTTTCATAGCCGAGTTCCAGCGCCACCGCTTTCACGCTGCGCCCTTGCGCCAGCCGTTGCAAGGCCAGGATGACGTGCAATTGCCGGCGCCAGCGGCCCACGCTCATGCCCATCTCCTCCAGGGATTGCCGGGTCATGCTGCGCTCGCTCATGCCGATGCGGTTGGCCCACTCGGCCAGCGTGCGTTTATCGGCAGGGTGCGCCAGCAGCAGGGCGGCCAGGCGGCGCAGCCGCGCATCGCGCGGCATCGGCAAATGCAAGTCTTCCACGGGCGCGGCCGCCAATTCATCGAGCAGGGTGAGCACCAGGCGTTCCTGCGCGCCCTGCAGCGCGGCCAGGGTGGGAAAACCGGCCGCCTTGGCGATCAGTTCGCGCAGCAATGGCGAGACGGCCACGGTGCAGCAGACGGCGGGCAAGGCCGGCGCCATGCCTGGCTCGACAAACAGGCAATAACATTGCGCCTCGCCCACGCCCTGCGCCGCGTGCATCAGGCCGCCCGGTATCCACACGGCGCACTGGGGCGGCACGATCCACACGCCGCTTTCCACCTCGCAATGAATCACGCCCCGCGTGGCATACAGCAACTGCCCCTTGCGGTGCTGGTGCGGCGCCTGTTCCGCATCCTCGGGCACGCTGGCCAGGCCCACGGCCAGCAAGGGACGCAGCACGCCATCGACATCGAAATCGAGGATGGAGGCGTCGTCGTCCAGGCCCAGGCGGGCCGTCAGCATGCTGGGCAAAAGGGGATGGGGCATGGGAAGACTTTGGCTGGATTGAATAATATTGTGGCTATTTTATGCAATGACGCGCAGCACTGCCAACGCTATCGTATGGGCATCCGCAGCCCCGCTTCCACGGCAACCGCCGCCGCCAGTGTTCTGATGAAGGTGAGGAGGAACGGCAACCCCCTTGAAGGAGTCATCCCATGCAACTCGATTTTTCCACATTCCCTCTCGTCTGGATGCGCCGCGACGGCGCGGCAGATACCAAGGCCGATGTGCTGTTTGCCCAGTTCGACGCGCTGCTGGCGCGCCGGCAGGCGTTTGTCATCCTCAGCGAGGAAGGTTTTGACGAGGACGGGCATGAACACCCGCAGGCGGAGCGCAAGCGCGCATCGCTGTGGATGAAGCAGAACAAGGCCGCCATCCGCGCGTATATCCAGGGCATGGTGCTGATCGAACCGAGCGCCGCCAAGCGCCTGGCAGGCAAGGCCTTTGCCGTTCTATTTGGCAAGTTCTGGGGCTATCCCCTGCATTTCGGCACCAGCCGCGACGACGCGCTCGACATCGCCCAGCATTTGCTCAGGGCGTGGCTGCCGCCAAGGGAGGGCTGACAAACTCAAGAGCACCTGACAAAACCGTAGCGAGCGGCAGTGATTTGTGGCTAAGAAGCGCAACCGTACTCCAGTACGGTGAGCATCGCAGGCTGCCTATACCGACGCGCAGCAGGTTTGGTCAGGTGTTTTAGTAGCGGTAGTCGTTGACGAAATGCTTGGTGAAGTTGTACTTGCTGCCGCCGTCGAGCAAGTCGACCAGGCGCTTCGGCGCCGAGGCCGACATGAAGGCGTCGGCCGCGCCGCCCGTGCTGCGGAACTTCATGCCGGGGCTGAGGATCTGGTTGGCGCCGATCTTCAGGTGCTGGAAGCTTTTCGTTTTTTCATTGTTGAGGATGAAGTGCAATTCCTGCTTGAACGTCAGGAAGGGGATCTTCAGCCACCAGCCTTCGTCCGTGCCATAGCTGGCGACGCTGGCAAAGTGCGTGTTCTTGTCCGTCAGGGTGGGTTTGCCCAGGCGGTCGTTGATGCGTTTCATGGCTTCATTCTTGGTCATGCTGTTCTTTCGTGATTCGATCTATGCGGCGTGCATTCTGACACAGGCGCGCCGCCGCGTGCCGTGGAATGCGTCACAGTAGCAAAATCAGCGAGCCGAGCACGATCAAGCCGCCACCGAGAGCCCCTTTCAGCGTGAATGGTTCGCCCAGCACCAGCCAGCCGGCCAGCATCACCAGCGCCACGCTGAGCTTGTCGACGGGCGCCACCAGCGAGACGGGCCCCAGCTGCAGCGCGCGGAAATAGCATAGCCACGACAAACCCGTGGCCACGCCCGAGGCGATCAGGCAGGTCCAGCCCACCCAGTTGCCGCCGGCGGGGCGCTGCCATTCCGCGCGCAGTGAGATGATGGCCGCCGTCACCAGCAGGATGACGCCCGTGCGTATCAAGGTGGCCATGTTGCTGTTCAGGTGGGCCACGCCCAGCTTGCCCAGGATGGCCGTCAGGGCCGCGAACACGGCCGACAGGATGGCAAAGCCTTGCCAGCTCATGGTGGTGGACATGGAACTCCTTGCGCGGTGGGGAATGGGAGTGACTGTAGCGCAAAAGAACGGCGGCCGCTGGCCCCAATTTTATTGCAACGCACCATCAATTCTCATCAATTGTCGCAACGCATTAACAACACTGGGCAAAATTCATTGCTTCCCGGCATTGTAAATATCGGTCGTTCGAGCGTATGCTGAAGCAGTCTGAACGGTGCCGCCAGAGCACCGTCGCCGCCGCATTCCTGGCCAGCCGAGCTGGAAGCGGGCCACGCCCCTTTGCCGCAAATAGATAGTTGGAGACACAGCATGAAGAAATTGACGTTCCAGCAAAAGTTATGGATTCCCCTGATTTGCAGCCTGTTGTGCATCACCGTTATTTTTGTCTATAACGCCCTGGAAGTGCGCAAGATCCGCATCGAAGAGCGCAGCGCCGACCTGAGCAATGCCGCCGACCTGGGTCTGGGCGCCGTCAAGATGTTCGGCGACCTGGCCGCCAGCGGCGCCCTGACGAAGGAAGAAGCGCAGAAGCAGGCCACGGCCGTCATCAAGAGCATGCGTTTCGGCGAGACCGGTTATTTGTCCATCATCAACCTCGATGCCGTCGTCGTGATGAATCCCGCCGCACCGCAAACGAACGGCAAGAACATGTCGGATTTTAAAGATGCCAACGGTACTTATCTGTACCGCGACATCGTTGCCGTCGGCAAGAGCGATGCGGGCAAGGGCTTCGTCCACTATTATTTCCCCCGTCCCGGCCAGAAAACCCCCGAACCGAAGATGAGCCGCGTGGTGGCTTACAAGCCATGGGCCTGGACCCTGGTGGTGGGCGTGTACATGGATGATATCGATGCGGCCTTCCGCCAGTCGCTGCTCACCTCGCTGGGCGTGCTGGTACTGGTATGCGGCTTGCTGGCGGCCGTCGTCGTGGTGATCAACCGCAGCCTGCGCCATGCGCTGGGCGGTGATCCCGAGTATGCGGCCGACGTGGCGGAAAAGATCGCGAATAACGATTTGAGCGGCGTCGTGCGCACGCATGCCAACGACCGCCACAGCGTGCTGTACGCGATGAAAACCATGCAGACCAACCTGGTCGATGCGATCAGCGAAATCCGCCACAGCGCCGAGACGATCGCCACGGCATCGAGCGAGATTGCCAGCGGCAATATGGACTTGTCGGCGCGCACGGAAATGCAAGCCAGTTCGCTGGAAGAAACGGCCGCCTCGATGGAGGAATTGACGTCGACCGTGACGCAGAACGCGGGCAATGCCGTGCAGGCGAATGAACTGGCGCAGTCCGCTTCCGCCGTGGCGCGCCAGGGCGGCGCCGTGGTGGCGCAAGTGATCGGCACCATGGACACCATCAACGCTTCGTCGCGCAAGATCGTCGACATCATCGGCGTCATCGACGGCATCGCCTTCCAGACGAATATCCTGGCCTTGAACGCGGCCGTGGAAGCGGCGCGCGCCGGTGAGCAGGGACGCGGCTTTGCCGTCGTGGCGTCGGAAGTGCGCAACCTGGCGCAACGGTCCGCCGGCGCGGCGAAGGAAATCAAGGAATTGATCGGCGCTTCCGTCGACAGCATCGCGGCCGGCAGCACCCTCGTCGCACAGGCGGGCACGACCATGGATCAGGTGGTCGCTTCCGTTTCGCGCGTGACCGACATCATGGCCGACATCACGGCCGCCTCGCACGAGCAAAGCACGGGCATCGGCCACGTCAACCAGGCGATCACGGAGATGGATAGCGTGACGCAGCAAAATGCGGCACTGGTGGAAGAGGCGGCGGCAGCGGCATCGAGCATGCAAGACCAGGCGGCCGTGCTGGCGCAACTGGTGGCGCGCTTCAAGCTGTCGGCGCAGGAATCGGGGACGGCGCCGCGCCTGGCGGCAAGCTCGGCTGGCGCGCCACGCGCCGTGGCGAAAAAGCCGCTGCGCAGCCTGGCAGCGCGTTAGGGGTTTCGTTCAGGACTTACTGGGCTGGCGCCGCCGCTTGCGGCGCCGGTTCGAATTCCAGCTTGTCATCGACGACCACGAATTGCCCGATCGGCTGGCCCAGGTCGGCTTTCGGGTCGTTTTCCATTTCCGTCAGCTCATTACAGGTATTTGTTTCCGCCTGCCACAGCTGCTTGCCCATGCGGATATTCCATATGCCATCGCCGGCCGCAAACAGCTCGACGGTGATGTCGGCCGGCGCATCCGTCGACAAGGTATGCAGGCGCTGGCATTGCGGCAAATTGGTCGCCATCAGCTGCACTTCCACGGTATCTTGCCAAAAATAACGTTGCTGGCGGCGCACGGTCAGGGAATGGTCTTGCCCATCGAACATATAGATGGCGAAGTCCTGGACACAGCCTGACAGCAGGACGGACAGCGTGACGATCAGGAGTTTGCGCATGGTCGGCTTTCTTTGTTTGTGCTCTGGAATGTCGGGATGCCTGCGTGACGGCGCGAGTGGGCGCTTGCCTCGCTTGGGCGCCGTCTTGTTTTTCGCTTACGTGGCATTATATCCATGCATATCAGTTGCGGCGCGACAATAGTGATGCGGAGGCCGCCTGCCCTACTTATCTACCTGGAAAGACCACGATGATCGACCTGTATTACTGGACTACGCCCAACGGGCACAAAGTGACGATGTTCCTGGAAGAAGCGGGCATCCCCTACAAGCTCATTCCCGTGCATATCGGCAAGGGCGAACAGTTCAAGCCCGAGTTTCTCGCCATCGCGCCGAACAACCGCATCCCCGCCATCGTCGACCAGGCGCCGGCAGATGGCGGCGCGCCGCTGTCCCTGTTCGAGTCGGGCGCCATTTTGCAATACCTGGCCGAGAAAAGCGGGCAATTCCTGCCGGACGACGTGCGCGGACGCGCCGAAGTCATGCAGTGGCTGTTCTGGCAAATGGGTGGCCTGGGTCCCATGGCCGGGCAAAACCACCATTTCGTGCAATATGCGCCGGAACCCATCGAGTACGCCATCACGCGCTACGTGAATGAAACGAACCGGCTGTATGGCGTGCTGAACAAGCGCCTGGCGGACCGTGCATTCGTGGCCGGCGACAGCTATTCCATCGCCGACATGGCGATCTACCCGTGGATCGTGCCGCACGCCCGCCAACGCCAGAAGCTGGAAGATTTCCCGCACTTGGCGCGCTGGTTCGCGGCCATTGCCGCCCGTCCCGCCACCGTGCGCGCGTATGCGCGGGCGGCCGAAATCAATGTGCAGCCGACCGTCAGCGGCGACGCGAAAAGCGTGCTGTTCGGACAGACGGCGAAGACGGTGGCGTGATCGACGGTCAGTTTCCCCGGTAAGTGGAAAAACCGAAAGGACTGAGCAGCAAGGGAATGTGATAGTGCTGGTCGGTCTTTTCCACGTGAAATTGCACGGGGATTTCCGGGAAAAAAGTTTCCTGTTTCAGGCGCGCATAGTGCTCGCCTGTTTTAAACACGATGCGGTAATCGCCCGCCTGCAAGGGCGTATCGGCCGGATACATGGCCGCGATGCGCCCCTGCGCATTCGTCACGGCGCTGCTCAATTGCTTCCAGTCATCTCCCTTCTTGTGCTCCAGGGTCACCGTCACGCCCGCCGTCGGCTGGCCGCTTTGCAAGTCGAGGATGTGCACGCTCAAGGGATTGGCGGCGGCCAGGGCCGTGCTGGACAGGCTGGCGAAGGCCAGGGCGGCGGTGATTTTTTTCAGACAGGTCATCGTTGTTGCTTTCAAGGTGGGGTGGAATCGAGTTCAGGGAGGGCGGCCAGCGCCGCTTGGGCGCAGGCACGGTCTTGCAGGGCGCCACCGCCAGCGGCGACGCCGATGGCGCCAACCACCTGCCCCTGTGCCATCAACGGCAAGCCGCCGCCCAGCAGCAACAGTTCCGGCACGGTGGTCAAATTGTTCATGTCCGGATTGTTGCGGGCCGCCACGGCCAGCGCATAGGTATCGCTCTTGGTGGACAAGGCCGTGTACGCCTTGCGCCGGCTGGCTTCCGTGTTGTGCGGCCCGACGCCATCGGCGCGCTGCACGGCGACGATATTGCCGCCATGGTCCAGTATGGTGACGACGATATGCCGGCCCTGCGCCTGGCACGCGGCCATGGCCGCGCTGGCCAGCTTGTTGGCCGCCGCCAGCGGCAGGTCATTGATATTGCGCAATTGCGCGTGGACGGGACTGGCCAGCAGGCACAGCAGGGTACTGCCGGATAACAGGGTTTTCATGTGGCGTCCAGGAAACAAGATGGCTCCAGTATGGCCAGTGTTGCCCTACGCGAAGATGATCGCCGCATGACATTTTTATCATCCGCGGCGGCGTGCGTGCGGCGTAAAATGGTTTCATATTCCCATTAGAAAGCCGCCATGCGCATCCTGGTCATTGAAGACGAACCGAAGACGGGCGACTACCTGTTGCGCGGCCTGGCCGAGTCCGGTTTCACGGTGAGCCTGGCGCGCAACGGCCGCGACGGTCTGCACATGGCCGGCAGCGAGGCGCCCGATCTGATCGTGCTCGACGTCATGCTGCCCATCATGGATGGCTGGCAAGTCTTGCGCGCACTGCGGCTGCAGGAGGGCGGCGCCGACGTGCCCGTGATTTTTCTCACGGCGCGCGACGAGGTGCAGGACCGGGTCAAGGGGCTGGAACTGGGCGCCGACGATTACCTGGTGAAACCGTTTGCCTTTGCCGAACTGGTGGCGCGCATCCGCACCCTGTTGCGGCGCGGGCCGCCGCGTGAAGACGACGTCATCCGCATCGGCGACATGGAAATCGATGTGATGAAACGCAAGGTCAGCCGGCAAGGCCAGCGCATCACCCTGACGGCCAAGGAATTCGGCTTGCTGCATCTGCTGGCGCGGCGCCAGGGCGAAGTGCTGTCGCGCTCCATCATCGCCTCGCAAGTGTGGGACATCAATTTCGAGAGCGACACCAACGTCATCGACGCG
The DNA here is from genome assembly GCF_030397735.1 of Janthinobacterium sp. SUN120. Lineage (NCBI taxonomy): Bacteria > Pseudomonadati > Pseudomonadota > Betaproteobacteria > Burkholderiales > Oxalobacteraceae > Janthinobacterium > Janthinobacterium sp. SUN120. The sequence continues at coordinate 175,775 of NZ_JAPUBW010000008.1, forward strand.
GCCATCCGCCGCCTGCGCAGCAAGCTCGACGACCCGTTCGAACCCAAGCTGATCCACACCTTGCGGGGCATGGGCTATGTCTGCGAATTGCGCGCGCCGACCGTACCCGACAGCGGCGCCGGCGCATGAAATTCTCGCAACTGCGCCGCTCGCTGACCCTGCGCGTCACGCTCGTGTTCGTGCTGATCGTGGCGCTCGTGTCGGCCGGGCTGGGCATGCATCTGTACCGTTCATTTGTGGCGGAAATCGAGCGCCGCGACGATATTTTATTGCTGGGAAAACTGCGGCAAATCCAGCAACTGCTGGGCAATGCGGGCACCCTGGACATCATCCGCGAACGGCCCCAGTATTTCCGCGACACCATGAGCGGGCAAGAGAATTCCCTGGTCCGCATCGTGCGCGCCGATGGCACGCGTTTGATCGATGTCAATCCGCACGGCGAGACAGTGGCGCATGCTGTTCCCGTGGCCGTCGATGTGCCCGTGACGGCGGGCGACATCGTCAGCTGGACCAGCCGCGACGGTTATCCGGCCAGGGTCGTGGCGGCCAGCGCGCGCATCGGCGATCCCGCGCAGATGGCCGACATTTCCGTTGCCCGGGTCTATGGCGACCGCACGGCCATGTTTGCCGCCTACCGCTGGCAGATCGTCGTATCGGTGGCCGTCAGCGCGCTGGTGGCGGCCTTGCTGGCCAGCGTGATGTTGTTGCGGGGATTGCGGCCATTGCGCAATATCGCCGCGCATGCGGCTCTTGTGCGGCCGGGAAAGCTGGAGCAGCAACTCGATGCGCGCGGGGCACCGACGGAGCTCTTGCCCTTGATCCAGGCGCTGAACGCCATGTTGGCGCGGCTGCAGGAAGGCTATGCGCGGCTGTCGCAGTTTTCCGCCGATCTCGCGCATGAATTCCGCACGCCCGTCACCAATCTGCTGGGGCAAAGCCAGGTGATGCTGGCCCGCCCCCGCAGCGCGCACGAGTATGAACAGCTGGTGTCGTCGAATGTGGAAGAGCTGGAGCGGCTGTCGCGCATGATCGACAGCATGCTGTTCCTGGCGCGGGCGCAGCAGGATGAAATGGTGCTCGTCAAGCAAGTCTTGCCCGTGCAGGACGAGTTTTTAAGGCTGGCCGATTTCTTCGAAGGCTTGGCCGAAGAGCGCGAGCTGGCGCTGGCTTGCCACGGCAGCGGCGCGGTGACGGCCGAGCCGCAACTGCTGCGCCGCGCGCTGGGCAATTTGCTGTCGAACGCCATCCGCCACGCGGCGCCCGGCAGCACGATACTGCTGCGTTCGCACGCGACGAACGAGGGTGTGGAATTGAGCGTGAGCAACCTCGGTCCCGCCATCCCCGCGCGCCACCTGCCGCACCTGTTCGAGCGCTTCTACCGCGCCGACCCGGCCCGCAGCGATTCGGCCGCTTCCACAGGCTTAGGATTGGCCATCGTCACGGCCATCATGCAGTTGCATGGCGGCAGCGCGAGCGTGGCGTCCGACGCGGCCGCCACGACGTTTACCCTTGTTTTCCCCGTTGAGAACGCCTGATAAAACCGTAGCGAGCGCAAGAGAGGTTCGGCGCCCCCGTTGTGTCGAGAGGCGGAAATGTGCGCAGGCACGGGGCCGCCTAGGCAGTGAGCATCGGAGGCGGCAAACCGCGACGCGCAGCAGGTTTGCTCAGGTGTTTTACCCCATTTCCACCAAAAACTCATGCATGCCCGTATGCGGCAATTGCGCACACGCCGGCGCAAAGTGCGGCAACTGCCCCCACAGCAGCGGGTTGCCGACGATGTACACGTAATGCTGCGCGCGCGTCAGGGCCACGTTGAGCAGGTTCGGCGTGGCCGCCGCCCATTGCGCGGCGCCGGCCGTGCTGTCGTCGGCGCCGAGGACCAGCATCACCACGCTTTGTTCCTTGCCCTGGAATGTGTGCACGGTGCCCACCATCTGGCTGCTCCACTGGCGCAATTCGCGCGCCGTCGGCGCCTTGCCATAGCCGAGGCGGCGGTCCCAGTCCATATCGACGATGCGCGAACGCAATTCGTTGCGCACGGCCTTGAACGGCGTGATCACATACATGTCCGGCAGCTTGCCGTCGCGGCGATACAGCTTCAACAGCACTTCCAGCACGAAATCGAGCTGCACGGGCACCACCTGCTTGTAGCTGACGGGGCCGACGGCGTCGATCCAGCAGCTGGGGCCACGCGTCAGGCCCCGCGCGCCGGCCGGCGGCGTGCGCTCGGCCAGCCCGTAGACCATCTTGTCTTCGTAGGCGATGCTGTTGGCCAGCGAAAACATCGGTTCCACGCAGCGGCGGTGCACGCGCAGGGGGCTGCCTATCCACAGCGGCTGTGCGCTGCCGGCGCCGACGATGGCGCCATAGCGGTTGGCCTTGTCGGCCAGGGTCTGCACGGAAACGCTGGTCGGCGCGTAGCTGCCATCGCGCGTGTGCGGCGACAGGGCGGATAACGTTTGCACGAGGCGGCCCGGCACCGTGAACACGGGTTCGATCTGCAGCGGGTCGCCCACGACGACGGCGCGCTTGGCGCGCCACAGGCTGCCCAGCGCCGCTTGCGGCACGGCCTGGCCCGCTTCATCGATGAACAGCCAGCCCAGCGATTCGGGACCCATGCCCTGGAACTGGCGCGCGAACGAGGCAAACGTGGTCGACACGACGGGCACCACCATGAACAGGCTGTGCCACACCATGGCGATATGCGACTGGTCGTAGGCGCGCTTGTTTTTCAGCAATTTGGAGACGGCCAGCAAGTTGCCGCCAAAGCCGGGCCCACCCTTCTTCGCCACCTCGGCCAGCCACGCTTCATGCAGGGCCAGGGCCTTGGCGAACAGGCGCGAGCGCAGGCGGGCCAGGGCCGGTTCATGCCACAGGCCGCCAATTTGCAGGGCGTCGCTGTCCAGCTCGTCCAGGGTCGCCGGCGCGAGGATGGTGGGGAAGCGCATGCGCGCGCGGCGCAGCAGTTCCGTGCTGTCATCCCATTCGCGCTGGCGCGATTGCGCCGTGCGCAGGGCGATGTGCAAGCTGTTGCGGGCGCGCTCGCAGCGCGGCTCCAGTTCGCCCTTCAGCAGCAGCTTGATGGCGGACACGTCGCGCGCGGCCTGGCGTTGCGCTTCGGCATTGGCCACGACGGCATCCTTGTAGGCACGCGCCGGGGCCGTGCGGAACAGGCGGGCAAAGAAGCCGGGCTGCGTCAGCGCTACCAGGCGTTCCTCTTCCAGCAAATCCTTCTTGCTGGCGAGCAAGGTATCCTGCTGCGCCAGCGCGCCGGACAGGGCGCCGTTGGCCGCATCCATTTCTTGTTCCGCGGCAATCAGCGCATGCTGGCTGGCCTCGATGAAATCGGCTTCCGTGCACGTGCCCACGGCTTGCCACAGGGCCGCGTATTGGGCGTGCTCGGCAAGGGCCTTTTCCACCACGTGTTCCGTCTCGCGAAATTCGCGCGCGGCCTGGGCGAAGCTCACGCCCTGGTAGCTGGCCAGCCACTGGCGGATATTCTGCGCGTTCGGCGTCTTGCGCGCCGTGCTCTTGTCCCAGTCGTCGTCATAGAAATTGCTGACGAAGCGGCGGCGGTTCGCGCTGTTGCCCAGCGCACAAGACATCAAGCCCCAGGGCGCTTCCGCCTCGCCCAGGGCGCGGTTGGCGCCATTGCCGTCCGCCACGACCCGGCGCGCCACGCTTTCGAAATAGCGCGTGCGCGCCCATTCCTTGCCCAGCTGCTTGGGCTTGGGTAAATCGCCGGAAATGTTTTCCACGGCCGCATTGTTCGACGAGGCGACGACCATTTCAAAGCCCGTCAGTTCCGGGCGCAAGCGGGCAATCGTGATGGGGTCGCGCACGCCTTCGAAGGCGACGGCTACCTTGCCGATGAAGGCGTCGCCGGCGCGGTCCAGGCAAGACAGCACGGCGGCGCGGCGCACGATGTTGTCAGCGAACAATTCACGCAACAAGGTCGTCTTGCCCGTGCCGGGCGGGCCGTTGACGGAAAAGATGCCCCGTTCGTGCAAGCCCGTGCGCGCGCCATGGATGGCGAACTGCTGCATCAGGCTCATGGCGTAGCTGGCGTCTTCCAGCCAGTGTCCCCGGTTCATGTTGGCCGGATTGAGCATGGCGGCCAGCGCCTGGCGTCCTGCCGGGCTGTACAGGTCGATGCGTTCATCCTGCTCCAGCGGCGTCAGGTAGGCGGCGACCGTCGCGGGCAGCTTGCCGCCACGCAAGGCGCGGATGATCTGTTCCAGGTCATCCAGGTAAAAACTGTTGAGGATATCGATCGAGGGTTCCACCGCGTCGCCGAAGTCCAGCGTGCGGTTCTGGCTGGCCTCCAGCGTATCGGCGTCCGTCGCGGCCACACGTTTCTTGCGCGTGCGCAATTCCAGCACGGCCAGCGGCTGGCCGGCGGACGGGCGGAAACCGGCCCAGTCCATCAGCAGGTCGGCCAGCGCGGCGATTTCCATGCCGGACAGGGGCGACGAGACATTGCCCGCCTCGTCCGTCACTGGCTGCGGGGTGCGGCTTGCCGCGAAGTTGCGCAGGCTGTCTTGCAGCGCCAGCTGGCTGTCGCTGAAGGCGTCCAGGCTCAGGCCGGACCAGTCCGGCGTGCGGGCGCGGCCCAGGGCCCACGGCAAGGTCGACACGGAGACGGGATCGAACTGTGGCTCGCCCAGCGCATTGAGGTTCAGGCGGGCAAAGCACGAGCGTCCCAGCAGTTCTGTTTTTTCTGTTTCGGCAATGTTTTCCGGGCCGTTGGCCGGCGGACAAGCCTTGTTGATTTCGGCCTTGTCGAACACGCCGAGGAACAGGCTGAAGCCGTCGATCTCGCGGTCGGACGGCACTTGCCATTGCGTGGCGAACTGTGGCGGCAATTGCGCCAGCTGTTCGCGCTGCAGGAGGCGCACGGTGGACGGGTCTTCAACGTCCGTGATTTGATTCAGGTCAAACGGGATAAAGAATTCGATCTTGTGCCAATACTCCAGGATAGCCAGGAGGCGCTGCTGTTCTGCCTGATTCATGATGACCAATATTTTGTAAAGCGAGCGAGGATTGTAAAGCGTATGCGCGGTGCACGTTTTGCACTTTTGTCTATTGCGCGGGCTTTGCCGCAAAAAAAGTGATGATTGCGGACGAAAAAAAGCCAGGCAGCAACTTCCTGCCTGGCTTTCCCGTGGTGAGGATGTTGCTATTGGTTAAAACTCTTCCCATTCGCTCTCGGCGCCGGCATTGCTGCGGCGTGCCGGCGCGGCCGCCACGGCCTTGCGCGCGGGCGCGGGCCGGGTTGCGGGAGGCGCGACTTTCGCCGCCGCGGGTGCCGCTGCAGTACGCACCGGCGTCAGCCTGGGTGCGCTGGCGACATGGTTGCCGGTTTTAAAGAAACCCACGACGTGGGCCAGCTCGCCCGCCTGTTCCTGCATGCTTTGCGAAGCGGCGGCCGCTTCTTCCACGAGGGCCGCGTTTTGCTGCGTCACTTCATCCATCTGGGCAATGGCCATGTTGATCTGTTCGATGCCGATGGTTTGCTCGTGCGTGGCGGAGGTAATCTCTCCCATGATGTCGGTCACGCGCACGATGCTGTCGACGATGTCGCCCATGGTTTGGCCTGCTTCATTGACGAGGCGCGAACCCGTGTCCACGTTGGCGACGGACGCGGCGATCAGTTCCTTGATTTCCTTGGCGGCCGAGGCCGAACGGTGGGCCAGGTTGCGCACTTCCGTGGCCACGACGGCGAAGCCACGGCCCTGTTCGCCCGCGCGTGCCGCTTCCACGGCCGCGTTCAAGGCCAGGATGTTGGTCTGGAAGGCGATGCCGTCGATGACGCCGATGATGTCGACGATCTTGCGCGACGATGCATTGATGGTGCCCATGGTGTCGACCACTTGCGAAACGATGCTGCCGCCGCGCACGGCCACTTCCGATGCGCTTTTCGCCAGCTGGTTCGCCTGGCGCGCATTGTCCGCGTTCTGTTTCACGGTCGAGGTCAGCTCTTCCATGGCCGACGCCGTTTCTTCCAGCGAACTGGCTTGCTCTTCCGTGCGTGACGACAGATCGAGGTTGCCTGCGGCAATTTCGCTCGACGCCGTGGAAATCGCCTCCGTGCCGTGGCGCACTTGCGCCACCACGCCCAGCAAGCTCGTGTTCATGGCTTTCAGGGCGCCCAGCAGGCGGCCCGTTTCATCGCTGGAATTGACGACGATGTGCGACGACAAGTCGCCCGAGGCCACGGTTTCGGCCACGCTGACGGCCGCATTGATGGGCTGGGTGATCGAGCGCGTGATGATCCAGGCAACGAAGGCGCCCAGCAGCACGGCCACGCTGCCCAGGGCTATCATGGAGGCGCGCGCGCTCGTGCTCAGCGTTTCGGCGTCCGTCGCCGCCTGCGCCGCCTGCTGCGCTTCATACGCGACCAGGCTGTCGAGCGCGCCCAGCACGATCTTCAGGCTCGGTGCCGCCTGCTGCGTCAAAAAGGCGATCGCTTCTTCCGTCTGGCCCGCATTGCGCAGCTCGATGACCTTGTTGTTCAGCGGCGCGCCCGATTTCAGGGCCGCGTCCAGTTCGGCCATCAGCGCCGTTTCCTTGTCCGTCGAAATCTTCTTTTGCAAGGTTTCCTTGGCGGCGCCGTATTTCTTGCGCGCTTCGCCGATCTTCGCCAGTTCCGCCTGCACCAGCGCTTCCGTCGGCGCCACCACAATGCTCGTGATCGCCAGGGTAATGTTGCGCACGTTGTCGCTCATGGTATTGGCGGCCGCCATCTTGACGTTCTTGTCGGCCACGATGTCGTGCGTGCGCGCGCTCAGTTGCCCCATGGAATACAGGCCGACGAGCAAGACGGCCACCAGCAGGCCGAGGACGACAGCAAACCCGATCCCGAGCCGGGTGCCGATTTTGAATTGTGTGAGTGACATGATTGCTTTCGTGTTGCGGAAGTGAAGGAAAACGTCGACAGGCCAGGGCTACGGGTTTATACGTAAGGGCGACCAGCCTGTAATTGTTCCTCAAAATTCCGCACTGCAATACAAAAACTTGTATCAAGTCCCCGAAAAGTTTAAAAATTGGTAGCAAATTAAATAAGTTGTCGTGTGGAAACAACGAGCGCGGCGCCGGATGCGGACTCAGCTTTCCGGAAACACGTGCGTGGCCAGGAAGTCGATGAAGGCGCGCAGTTTCGGCGTCAGGTGGCGGCTGCTGGGCCACAGGATGCGAAAGGTCCCGTCGTGCCGGCGGTGCGCGTCCAGCACCGGCTGCAAGCGGCCGCTAGCGAGCGCCGCGCGCACGGCAAAGTCGGGCAGGGCGGCGATGCCCAGGCCGCTTTCGGCAAAGTGCAGCAGGGTTTCGACATTGTTGCAGTTCAGTAGCGCCGGCAAACCCGCCGCGTGCAAGGCGGGCCATTCGGCCAAAGGCCAGGCCTCGACCTTGCCGCTGCTTGGAAACTTGTACAGCAAACAAGTGTGCTGCGCCAGGTCGGTAGGAAGCTCCGGCGTGCCGTTGCGCGCCAGATAGGCGGGCGCGGCCACCAGCTGCAGCTGGAACTGGCCCAGCTGGCGGCTCATCAACCGGCTGTCGGCGCTTTCGCCCGCGCGTACGACGGCGTCGTAGCCTTCCTCGATGACGTCGACCCGGCGGTCGCTGAAATCGAGGTCGAGCTCCACCAGCGGATAGGCGCGCGCAAAGGCCGCCAGCACGGGATTGAGCAGGCTGCCCACTTGCGGCAGGCTGACGCGTAGCCGGCCTCGGGGTGAGCTCTTGCTGTTCGACAACTCCAGCTCGGCCGCCTCGATCTCGCCCAGGATACGCCGGCAGCGTTCGAGGAACACGGTGCCTTCGCTCGTCAGCGCGATACTGCGCGTGCTGCGCTGAAACAGGCGCACGTCCAGGCGCTGTTCCAGCCGCGCGATGCTCTTGCCCACGGCCGAGGCGGAAATGCCGAGCACCCGGCCCGCCGCCACGAAACTGCGCGTTTCGGCCGCCTGCACGAAGGCCGTGAATCCCGCCAGGTTATCCATGTTGTCCCCGTTTCATCACCGTTGATTGCGGATGCCAGCGTCCGCACAGAAAGAAACTATAGCCTGTTTTTCTTTGATCGCGCCTGGCTTACCTTGGCAGCCTGATCATTTGAAAGGCTCAGCCATGACGTACAACTTCTCTCCTGCGGCCTTGTCCGGCCGCATCGATGCCTTGCTGGACCTTGTTTTGCAGCAGCAGCGCCTGGCGGGCGCCGTGGTGCTCGTGCGCCACCGTGGCCAGGACGTGTATCGCCGCGCGGCCGGCCACCTGGACCGCGAGGCGGGCACGCCCATGGTTGAGGACGCCGTCTTTCGCCTGGCGTCCGTCAGCAAACCCATCGTCTCGACGGCCGCGCTGGCGCTGGTAGGGCAGCAGCGCCTGGGCCTGGACGACCTGGTGGCGCGCTGGCTGCCGTATTTTGCGCCGCGCCAGCCGGACGGCGCCGTGGCGGCGATGACCGTGCGCCACTTGCTCACGCACACGGCCGGCCTCGATTACGGCTTTTTCCAGCCGCCGGGCGGCGCGTATGCGCAGGCCGGGGTGTCGGACGGCATGGATGCCTCCCGCATGACCCTGGCAGACAACCTGCGCCGCCTGGCCACCGTGCCGCTCGCGTATGCGCCGGGCGAGCGCTGGGGGTATTCGATCGCCACCGACGTGCTGGGCGCCGTGATCGAAGCGGTGACGGGCTTGCCGCTGGCGCACGCCGTGGCACAGTTGGTAACGGCGCCGCTGGCCATGCGCGGCACGGGTTTCCTGGCGATGGATCCGGCGCGCCTGGCCGTCGCCTATGCGGACCGCGCAGCGGGAGAATCCCGGCCGCGCCGTTTGCTGGATGCGGGGGAAGACCGCTTGCCGTTTCTCGATGGCATGGCAGGTTTTACCTTGTCGCCGGCGCGCGCCCGCGATGCGCACGCCTACCCGTCCGGCGGCGCCGGCATGGTCGGTTCCGCCCCCGACTTCATGCGCCTGCTGGAAACCTTGCGGCTGGGCGGCGCACCGCTGTTGCCGCCGGCGCTGGCGCGCCAGATGGGCGAAAGCCAGACGGGTGATTTCGACTTGCCGTTCTGGCCCGGCCGCGGCTTCGGCCTGGGTTTTACCGTGCTGACGGACCCGCAACTGGCCGCTACGCCCGAGTCGGCTGGCAGCTGGCGCATGGGCGGCACGTATGGCCATTCGTGGTTTGTTGACCCTGCGCAAGAATTGTCCGTGGTGGCGTTCACGAATACGGCATTGGAGGGCATGGCGGGGCCGTTCGTGACGGAGCTGTGCCAGGCAGTGTATGGCGTGGAGCAGGGGCAATGACCCGCCCGCATCCCATCGTCTTCCTCGCGCTGGGCTTGTTCGGCGTGTATTGCATCGAGTTTGGCGTGGTGGGTATCTTGCCGATGATCATGCAGCGCTATGCCGTGACGGCCGCGCAGGCGGGCTCGCTGGTGAGCCTGTTCGCCCTGGTGATCGCCGTGGGCGGCCCCTTCCTTGTGCTGCTGGCCACACGCTGGCGCCGCAAGCGCGTGCTGATCGTTTCCCTGCTCGTGTTCGCGCTGGCCAGCGCGGCGTCCGTCTATGCGCCCCGCTTCGAACTGCTGCTGGCGCTGCGCATCGTGCCGGCCCTGTTCCATCCCGTGTATTTCTCGCTGGCCATGGTGGCGGCCGCCGCCCTGTATCCGCCACGCGAGGCGGCGCGGGCCGGCGCGCATGCGTTCACGGGCACCAGCATGGGCATGGTGCTGGGGATTCCGCTCACCACCTGGATCGCTGCGCAATATGGTTACGAGGCATCGTTTCTTGCCTGCGCCCTCGTCAACGCCCTGGCCGCGCTGGGGCTGTGCCTGTTCTTGCCGGACACGCCGCGCGAAGCGCCGATGGCGTATGGCCGCCAGCTGGCCGTGCTGCGCAAACCCGCCTTGTGGTTCACCATTGCCGCCGCCGTGCTGGTGTTTTCCGCCATGTTTGCCGTGTATGCGTATGCGGCCGCTTACCTGCAGCAGGTGGCGGGCTTGTCGGCGCGCCAGACGGGGCTGGCGCTGGTGGTGTTTGGCGTGGGCGGCGTGGCGGGCAATCTGTACGCGGGGCGCCAGCTGGGCACGCATGTGCTGCGCACGGTCGTGCTGCAGCCACTGCTGCTGGGGCTGGCGTACTGGCTGCTGTACCGCCATGCGGGAACTGGTCTCGGCTGGGCGCCGCTGGCCTTCTTGCTGCTGTTCTGGGGCGCGGCGCACACGAGCGGGCTGATCGTCACGCAAGTATGGCTCAGCAGCGAAGCGCGCGAGGCGCCCGCGTTTGCCATCGGCGTGTATATCGCCGCCATCAACCTGGGCGTGACGGTGGGCGCGCTGGCGGGCGGCATGGCCATCGCCCGCTACGGCATGCAGGGGGCGCTGGTTTGCGGCGGGCTGTTCGGTGCGCTGGCGCTGGCCTTGATCTTGCTCAAGGCGTGGCGCTACCGCCCATCGTCAGTCTTGAATATGGTTGGGGATGCGAAACAGTAGATCCGTGTCGCCGATGTCCACGCCCGCCTGCGACAGCAGGGTGCTGGCCTGGCCCCGGTGATGGGTCTGGTGATTGAAGAAATGCATGAGCAGGCTGAAAAATTCGCGCCGGTTCGGCCCCTTGCTGTTGCGGTAATCGAGCAGGTGGTCCAGGTCTTCTTCCCGGATGGAGGCGGCCCAGTCGACGATGAGCCGGTCCAGCCATTGCCGGTGCGCATGCATGGCGGCAAAATCCTCGGCCGCGAACAGCGGGTGCGTGAGCGACGCGGGCGGCGTGATGGCGCGGATGGGGTCGAGCAGGGGGAAGCCGGCCGGGTGCTTCGCATAGCGCTGCAGCCACAGGGTGTCGCCCACCATCACGTGGTTCAGGGTGGCCAGCAGGGAACCGAAGAAGGCGCCCCGCTCGCGTTGCAGCTCTTCGGGCGGCAGGCTGGCCGCCGCCGCGTAGACCTTGGCATTCATCCACTGGTTGTAATCGGCCATCAGGCAAAGGTGGGCGCAACGGCTCATGCTGGACTCCTTCAGTGGATGAGTGACTATGTTAAACGGATTTCAGGAACGCCCGTATGCCGGCGAGCAACATTTCAATGGCCATCGCCGTCAGGATCAAGCCCATCAGGCGTTCAAACGCCGTCATGACCCTTGGACCGAGCGCCCGCTGCAAGCGTTCCGCGCACAGGAAGACGGCCAGCCAGACGGCGGCCACGGCCGTCAAGCCCGCCACGTGGGCGATGACGTCGTTCATTTCATGCGAGGAAAACAGCAAGACGGTCGCCAGGGCCGACGGGCCGGCCAGCGCGGGGATGGCCAGCGGCACGATGAACGGTTCGCCGCCCATCTCGTGGTCGCTATTGCCGGCGTTGGGCTGCGGAAACACCATGCGCATGGCGATCAGGAACAGGATCACGCCGCCGCCGATGCGCAGGGCGACTTCCGACAACTGCAAGGCATTCAGGAAATGGCGGCCGAAGAACATAAACAGCAGCAAGATGCCGAAGGCGATCATGCACTCGCGCACCACGACTTTCCAGCGCCGCTCGACCGGCACACGCTTGAGGGCATTGACGAACAGGGAAACGTTGCCGAACGGATCGGTGACGAGCAAGAGCAGGATAAAAGTCTGGAAGAAATTCTGTGTCATGGTGGTGTGATTGAGGTCAACACCGCTGCCAGGATGGGCGCGGTGCGATAAGGCTTGCGATGATAACAAGAGCGGCGGCTATCGCCCATGATTATTGATGCATAGCAGCATTTTTTTTACGCAGCGATGACTTTTGCCTGGTAAAACGCGGTGGGCGTGGTGCCGAAGTGCTTCCTGAACATGGCGGTGAACGCACTTTGGCTCGTGTAGCCATTGTCCATGGCCACGTCGATGACCTTGCTGCCGTGCGCCAATTGTTCCAGCGCCCGCAGCAAGCGCGCCTGCTGGCGCCACTGGCCAAAGCGCATGCCCGTCTGTTTCTGGAACAAGCGGTGCAGGCTGCGCTCGGTGATCGCCAATTCCTGCGCCCAGTGCGCCACCGTCTGCTGTTCGCCCGGCTGCTCCATCAGCCGCGCGCAAATGCCGCGCAGGCGCGCATCGATGGGCAGCGGCAGATACAGGGGCAGCACGGGCAGGCTGTCGAGCTCGTGCAACAGCAATTGCAGCAGATGCCAGTCGCGGCTGCCTTCCGTGAAATCGGGCGCGATGTCGACGGCCGCCACGATCAGTTGCCGCAGCAGGGGGCTGATGTCGAGCACGCAACTGTGGCGCGGCAGCAATGGCGAGCTGGCGCAATCGATGAAGACGGTGCGCATTTTCACGGCGCCGCTCATGCGCACCTGATGCGCGATGCCGGGCTGCAGCCACACGCCGCGCGTGGGCGGCACCACCCAGCGTCCGCCCTGCGCTTCGATGGTCATCACGCCTTCGATGGCGTACAGCAATTGCGCATGCGTGTGGCGGTGCACGGAAATCACGTGGCCATGCGCATAGTCGACGGCCAGCGCCATGGCGCGCGCCGTGACGGGCAGCAATTCCTGAAAGGCGGGCGAGGAACAATCCATATGAAGGTCAGTTTTGCGATAGGTATGGACATCTTAGCGCGAGAAGGCGCCGCGCGCCTGCGGCATGATGGTTCCCCCGCAACTATTCCCGGAGTAACACATGCCTGTGCGCGCCTATCTGTACCCGTTCCTGGCCATGCTGCTGTGGGCCGGCAATGTCGTCGTCTCGAAACTGGCCGCGTCCAGCATCGCCCCCACGGCCATCACTTTTTACCGCCTGGTGCTGGTCTTGCTGGTGATGACGCCGTTTATCGCCCGTCCCCTGTGGCGCAACCGCGCCGCCCTGCGCCGCCAGTGGTGGCAGCTGGCCCTGTGCGGCGTGATGTCGATGGCCCTGTTCCAGAGCCTGTCCTACCGCGCCGCCGAATCGACGACGGCGACGAATATGGCCATCGTCACGGCGCTGGCGCCCCTGATGACGGCCCTGCTCAGCGTGCTGCTGCTGGGCGAACGCCTGACGCTGGGCATGGCGGCCGGCGGCGTGCTGTCGTTTGGCGGCTTGCTGTACCTGGTGGGGCGCGGCGACGTGCTGGCCTTACTGCAGCAGGGCGTACATGCGGGCGATGCGCTGATGCTGCTGGCTTGCTTGGTCTTTGCTTTGTACGGCGTGCTGCTGCGCCGCTGGCGTTTATCCATTCCTGCCTGGCAATCCATTTATTGCCAGGCCCTGGCGGCGCTGGCCTGCATGCTGCCGCTGTTCCTGCTGTTGCCGCCCGGCAGCGCCAGGCTGGACGCCACCACCTTGCCGCTGATCGGCTATGCGGGCATCGGTTCGTCCATCGTGCTGTCCTACCTGTGGATCGAAGGGGTAAAACTGCTGGGGCCGAACCGCTGCAGCATTTACGTCAACCTGCTGCCTTTGCTGACGGCCTTGCTTGCCATCGTCTGGTTGCACGAAAGCATGCATGTGTACCACCTGGTCGGCGGCGGGATTTCGCTGCTGGGCGTGTTGCTGGCGCAGACGGTGCAGCGGCCCCTGTGGCGCCAGCGTCCTCGCGTGTCCGGTCTTGCCTGAATGGCCATGCATAATGGCGGTTTTTCGGCAGTGGAGTTGACATGCGGCAAACATTTTGGATGAGCACGATGGCGGCGCTGCTGGCGCTGGGAAATGCGGCGTCGGCGCAGGCGGCGCGTTTCTATGAAGGCGTCCCCATGGCCACCGCCAAGGTTGTCGAGCGCCGCGACGGCGGCGTGGTGCTGGCTTTCCTGCGGGAAAACGGCGAAGTCAACGGCTACTATTGCCAGTGCAACGGCATCAGCGACAAGCGCATGAACCTGGACAAGTATGGCAAGGCCAGCATCGCGGCCGTGTTCCAGGTCGACCTCGACAGCGAAGGCGAAACGACGTTCGTGCTTAGCCGCAGCGCTGGCAGTGGCACGGCGTATGGTTTGCATGCTTACCGCTACGAATCCAGCGGCGGCAAGATGTTCAAGGTCGCCGCCCTGCAGCCCACCCTGGACGCCCTCGTGCGCGGCGCCAAGGTCATGGATGAAGCGCGGGTGCGCGCCGCGCTGGGCCGTTTGCAGTTGATCGACTACAGCATCGATTACGCGCCCACGGGCGTGGCCGAGTTCGACGCCATCGAGCATGGCCATGGCACCCTGGTCGGCTATTTCAATATCGATGGCGAGTTATTGCCAGGCAAGCCGGCCGATAAGCCCGCGTTTGCCTATAAAAAAACTTTCCAGGAAAAGGATGGTCATTTCCTCACGGTCACCTATCTGCTGGGCAAGGGCTGGCAAGGGGGGCGCGCGCCCAGTTATCACGCCAAGTGGATCACCTGGGAAACGCAGCCGCAGCATTTTGCCGCCAGCCAGGATGGACTGTTTATCGAATATGACGTGAATTGCTGCGTGGGCAGCGTGTTTGCCCGCGGTCAGTATGCGCATGGCAAGCGTATCGGCGTATGGCACTACGAAGAGCCGAACACCATCCGCTCGTCTGGCGCCTTTGTCGACGACAAAGCGGAAGGACCATGGACGTATGAAAGCGGCGATGAAACGACGACGGGACAGATGCTCAAGGGCCAGCGCACGGGCCGTTGGGAAGTGAGCCCTGGCGTGGCCGAATGGCGCGAAGCGGACATGCACAGCTTCACCGGTTACGACCATTTCGTGAAAGATCGCCTGGATGGCCCCAGCGAGCGCCGCATCGATGGTGTGGTGCAATGGCAGGGCAACTATGTGAACGGCAAGAAGCAGGGCCAGTGGGTGGAACCTGGCGGTGGCGGCCGTTATGTCGACGACGTCAAGCAGGGGCCGTGGAAGAAGGCGACGCCGGACGGCGGCTGGCAAGTGCTGACCATGCTCGATGGCAAACCGGAAGGCAAGCTGGAACAATACGGGGCCAATGGCCAGCTGGAACTGGTCGAACATTACCGCCTGGGCAAGCTGGAAGGGCCGATGGAGAGTTTTTATCCGGATGGCAAGCGACGCTACCAGGGTTCGTTTGTCGACGGCGAGCGCGATGGCGCAGAAACCCTGTTTTATCCCGATGGCGAATTGCCGCAATTTCACCGCAATTGGCACCAGGGCGTGTTGCATGGCGTCAACCTCGAGAATTTCCAGAACGGAAAACCGAAGCAGATCGGCGCCTACGACATGGGCAGGAAAACGGGCCGCTTCCAGTATTTCCGCGACGATGGCCAGCTGATTGAAGAAACCATGTATTAACTTGCTGACTAGCATAAATGGCATTCCGCCGCGACCGCGCACGACAGCGGAATGCCAGTTCTGCGCAAAAAACATCATCCACTTGTTACAAATCGTGAAAATCCATGCTGGATGTTGCTACTGGTAATCTTTCCCTGTATCTTGCAGTCAGGAAATTAAAAGTACGGGAAACCTCAACCTCGTTGCCCTGTATTGCACTCCTGACGATATGCGCGGGCCGCCTTCCCCCCTGCTGCCGCACACGCCGTATCGACCTGTCCTGAACAATTCACGTGACCCGCCCATCTGGCGTTTGCCGCTATCTCGTCCGGCATACGCAGGCATGGTTGCGCCCTTACCAAGGAAACTGCATGTTGTCGAACATAACAATAAAAATGCGCCTGATCGCCACCATGAGTGTGCTGGGCTTGCTGATCGCCGTACTGGGCGTCATGAGTATCATCAGCCTGAAATCGGCCAACAACAGCCTCAACGAGGTCTACAGCAATCAGCTGGCATCGACGCAAGCGATCGGCGAATCGCAAATTGCCCTGGGCCGCGCCCGTTTCACGATGGACCGCGTGATGGTGCACCCGGATGCGCCGGATGCCAAGGAGACCCTGGCCCGCGCCGAACAATTCCTGGAAGCGTCCAACAAGGCCTGGAAGGTGTACCTGGGCTTGCCGCAAAGCGCGGATGAAAAGCGCCTGTCCGACGATATGGACAAGAAGCGCAGCGACTACATGAACAATGGCGTGCTGGCCATGAGCAAGGCTTTGCGTGAGGGTAACATCGAGCAAGCCGACGGCATGATGATGAAGGGGCTGACGCCGCTGTATCGTACCCTGGACCAGGCTGCCGAAACATTGACGCAATACCAAGCCACTTCGGCCGCCGCGATGTATGCGGAAAGCCAGTCCAGCTACCACACGCAGGTGACCATGGCCATCGGCGGCATGATCATCGGCGCCTTGCTGACCATCATTTCCAGCATCTTGCTGCTGCGCGCCATCTTTGGCCCGCTGGACCAGGCCCTGCGCCATTTCGGCGCCATTTCCGACGGTAACCTGGCCAACGACATCGTCATCACGCGCCACGACGAGATGGGCGCCTTGCTGACGGGCTTGCAGAAAATGCAGGAACGCCTGTCGAGCACCGTGCGCGGCGTGCGCGACGGCAGCGGCGCCATCGCCACGGCCAGCAATGAAATCGCCTCGGGCAACCTGGATTTGTCGAGCCGCACGGAGCAGCAAGCGTCGAGCCTGGAAGAAACGGCGTCCTCGCTGGAAGAGCTGACTTCGACCGTCAAGCAGAATTCCGACAATGCGCGCCAGGCGAACCAGCTGGCCGTCTCCGCATCGGACGTGGCCGTCAAGGGTGGCGCACTGGTGGCGCAAGTGGTCGATACCATGGGCACCATCAGCGAATCGTCGAAAAAGATCGCCGACATCATCGGCGTGATCGATGGCATCGCTTTCCAGACGAATATCCTGGCCTTGAACGCGGCCGTGGAAGCGGCCCGTGCCGGCGAGCAAGGCCGTGGCTTTGCCGTCGTCGCCACGGAAGTGCGCAACCTGGCGCACCGCTCGGCCAGCGCCGCCAAGGATATTAAAGTGCTTATCGAAGCGTCGGTGCAGAACGTGGGCGCCGGCAGCGCGCTCGTCAGCCAGACGGGCACGACGATGGATGAAATCGTCTCCAGCATCCGCCGCGTGACGGACATCATGGGCGAAATCAGCGCCGCCGGCCGCGAGCAGGAACTGGGCATTGGCCAGATCAATCAAGCCGTGGCGGAAATGGATACCGTGACGCAACAGAATGCGGCGTTGGTGGAAGAAGCGGCGGCGGCCTCGGAATCGATGCAGGAGCAGGCGGCGGCGCTGGCCGAAATGGTCAGCATTTTCAAGCTCGACGCCAACCATAGCGGTCCGGCAGCGGCCAAGCCTGCCTTGCGCAAGCCTGTCGTGGCCGCTGCCAGCACGGCCTTGAAACGCCCGGCGCTGCGCCTGGCGCCGGCCGGTGCCGCTGCTGCCCCTGCCGCCGCCGCCAAACCGCGTCCGGCCAAGCCTGCCGCGGACAACAGCGGCGAGTGGGAAGAGTTCTAAGTTACTGCTTGCGTTACTGCGCTTCCAGGGCAACTTTGCTGCCCTGTTCCTGCAAGCGCGCCGCCTCGGCCAAGGCTTGGGCACGCGCTTCCTCTGCCGCCTGTTCCGCTTTCTCCAGTGCATCATGGCGCGCTTGCAGCGCCGCCCGGGCGCGCACGAAGACGATCTTGATGGCCGCCATCACGGGCACGGACAGGAAGATGCCCACCACGCCCCCCAGCTGGTCGCCGGCCAGCAAGCCGACGATCACCATCAGCGGGCTCACTTCCACGCCTTCGCTCATCAAGTACGGGTTGACCACGTAATCCTGGAACAAGCGGTAGGCGGCGATAAAGCCGATCAGCCAGAACACGTGCTCGAAACCGCTGAAACCGGCCACGACCACGGCGATGACGGCGGCCGCCAGCGGGCCGGCAAACGGGATGAATTCCAGCAAGGCGGCCGCGCCGGCCAGCAGCAGGCTGTACGGCACGCCCATCAGGGAAAAGGCGATGCTGTAGGATACAAACGTGGCGATCGACAACAGCAGCAGGGCGCGCACATAGCGCGACAGCAGGATGTCGAGGTCGTCGATGATGGCGCCCCACAGCTTCTTGTTGGGACGGTTCAGCAGGGACAGCAAGCCGTCGCGCATGTCCGGGCCTTCCTTGATCAGCAAAAAGCTCAGCACGGGCACCAGCACCAGATAGATCAGGTTGCTGGCCGCATGCATGACGGTCAAGCCCAGTTCCTTCGCCAGCGGCATGGCTTGTCCCGTACCGCTGCTCAGCTGCGTCTGCATGAACGACAGCAGGCGCGCGCGCAACGGTTCCATGAATTCCGGCAAAGGAATCCGCTCGGCGAAATTATTGCCCTTGAGCAGGGTCGGCAATTGCGCGCTGAGTTTGCTGGCTTCTTCCTCGATGCGGGCGCCGAAGATGGAGCCCAGTATCGCCACCAGCAAGATCACCACGAGGAAGACGATGCCGATGGCAGCCGTGCGCGGCAAGCGCTTCGGGCCATGGCGCTCCAGCAGGCCGATCAGCGGATACACGAGGTAGCTGAAGAAAATGGCAAAGACCACGACGATCAGGGTCGACGAGACCTTGTAGGTAAGAAAGAGCAGGAAGGCGATGAGGAAAGCCGTCCACACCATCTTGGCAACGCGCAAGTTAAAACCGAACATATGAATTCCTTAGGGCAGGATGCGACGCAAGCGTGACTGGCTTGAAAGGCAGGGTGGGCAAGGCAGGGATCGGGCCGCGCCGCACGGCCGGAAATCATACCGCAAAATGCCAAAATGCCATGCTCTTGTGCGTAATGGCAATGCTTTCCCCTGTCTGGACTCCCCTCAGGCCTATTTTTCCCGCCAGCTGGCGACGGTGATGAAGACGCCATCGTCCTTGTCGGGCTCGCGCAAGGTCACCGTATAGCGGCCGCTCGCATCGTTGCCCGTGAACACGACCTTGTCGTCATGGCCTTTTACTTGCGCCCCTTTGGCCAGCGTGGCGTAGGTGTTGAGCACCCAGTGGAAATCGGCATAGCTGCGCAGGGTGATGTCGGCATCGGGCAGGGGCTCGTCTCCCGCCTCGGCCGCTTGTGTGCGCATGGGTAAGCCCGCCAGGCCCTCCGGCGCGATGAGTTTGCCGCCGCTGGAACTGCTGCTCAATTCCGCATTCGGCAGCAGCAGGTGCCGCAAGCTGGCGGGAAAGCCGGGCGGCACGTCGCGCGCCTCCCAGCCGGGCTGGCCGGGGCGGGTGGTGATGTATTCCACCGCAGCAATGCTTTGCCGCCGTTCCGGCGCTGCCTGTGCCAGCATGGCCGGCAGTTGCCGCGCCCACACGAGCAGCGGCGCGGCCATCTCGTCCTCTGCGCCCGGCGGCAGGAACACCGTCAGCACGGCGTGCGTGGACGGCAGGCAGGCGGGAGCGGCGTCGCCGATGGCGGCCCGGCAATGGCCGTTGACGAGGCCCAGGGCCAGCAGCTTGCGTTGCGGGTCGAACAGCATGGCGGCGCGCCATGCACCGTGCGTGCTGGCATCGATGGAGGCCAGCACGGAGCGCCCGTCGGGCAGCATGGTGCGCGTGATGTCGTCGAGCGACTGCATGCTGTCGAGCACCTGACGCGCGATCAGGGTGTTGCCTTGCGTATAGCTGCCGCGCGCGTAGCCGAGCAGTTTCAAGACGTCGGCGCGGATTTCGGGATGCGCGCTCAGGCGCAACGGCGGCGACGGCACGGGCACGGTGGCGGCCACGAAGGCGGCATCCTCGGCAGGAGTGGCTTGTGCCATGCTGGCAAGCGGCAGGCACAAGGCGGCGCACAGCGACAGCATGCGAACAGTGATTTTTCCTGGGGTATTCAATGACTATCCTTGTCGAGACGCCATGCCGGAGGGCTTGCCGGCATGCGCGGGCCGCGATCTTAGCATTTCAGGAATGAATCTCTTTCTGCTAAGCTTGGCTATTGAATCACTGTCCCCCGTTGTCATGGCCCAGATCACTATTTCCTGCAGTATTCCCGTCGACGATGCGGCAGTGACCGAGTTCCTGCACAAATACCTGGGCCGCTCGCGCATCGGCACGGCCAGGATGTTGCGCATGGGCGAGAAGGGCTGTTTCTATACCGGCTCCTTGTATACGGACGAGCACGCAAAGGTGAGCCGTTTGATCCACCGCATGCTGGCCTTCTTCGAGAGCAAGGATATCCCCTTGACCATCCTCAAGATCGGAGCTCAAGATAGCTGGTATGAGGTGGACCCCGAGCGGCGCGATCCCTGGAAGATTGCGCCGCAAACCTTGCTGGCGCTGCTCGATGCGGCGCCGGACGGTGGCGTTCAGGCGGCGTTGAGCACGTAGCGGTTCTTGCCGCTTTTCTTGGCCTGGTACAAGGATTCATCGGCGCGCCGGTAGCTGTGCGACAAGTCCGCTTCCTTGATCAGTTCTGCCATGCCGATGCTGACGGACACCTTGCGTTCCGGCACGAAAGCCGCTTCGACGCTGTCGACCAGCTGCGCGGCAAAGGCGCAGGCGGCGTTCTTTTCACCCAGGTAAATGACGGCGAACTCCTCGCCGCCCAGGCGGCCGCACAGGTGCTCGCCCGACAGTTCACCGATCACCTCGGCGATCTTTTTCAGCACCTCATCGCCCACGTCATGGCCGTACACGTCGTTGATTTGCTTGAAGTCGTCGATGTCGATCATCAGGAAATACGCGGGCGTATGCGCCGTGCGCTGCAAGGTGCGGGCGCTTTGCGTGAACATGCGCCGGTTGTTGAGCCCGGTCAAGCCATCCTTGTAGGCCATGGTCGCCAGTTCGCGCTGGGCGCGATAGTTGTTGATGCGCAAGACGAGAAAATAGATATTCAACGCCAGGCCGATGATCACGCTGATGGTGACGGCCAGCACGGGCCAATGCTGGTCGGCCTGGCCCGCATGCACGGGAAATTGCCCCAGCCCCAGGATGGCCCACACGCACAGCGATACGCCCAGGTAATACGCGATGCCGCTGAAGATGGGCGCCGTCGTCAGGGTGATCATCACGCCCAGCGGCAAGACCCAGAAAGCGGGATCTTCCGTGCCCAGCATCAGCACGCGAAAGCTGAAAGCGATGAACAGCACGCTGATGGTGCCGCTGGCGATGATGGCTTGCAAGGACTTCGCATACACGGTCAGCAGCAGCCCGACCAGCATGCCTGTCAAGCCCAGCGCCGCCTGCGCATGATCGAGCGAAGCGCGCGGCAAGGTCAGGCTGAACGTGACCAGCCAGCAAGCCAGGCCAAACGTCAGGATGGCTATCGAAATGAAATGCAGTTCCTTGAAAAAGCGCTGCTGCTGCTCCCGTTCTCCTGAAAAGAACAGGTAATAGAAGGCAGGAGACAGGCTGCGCGAAGTGAACATTGCATTTGTCCAGGCAGACAACACGCCTTGCGGCAGGGACGCCTCCCGGCAACGGCAGGCGGCATGGCGCGCGCACAAAATTAGTTGCGCTCAGGAACTAGTGTACTGGTTTCTTGGGGGCCGTGGGGAGAGTGGCGAGGAAAACGGCTGACACTGTCCTGCCGCCGCCACAGTGGCATATGGCGGCGGCAGCGCGCGGGTCGTCACAGGTCGCGCGCCAGCACCTGGCCGATCAAGTCCTTGCCAAAGCTGTGATGCGCCTCTTCCTCGACCAGCTGGAAGCCGGCCTTGTCGTAGATGCGGCGCGCATCGGTGAGGATGCTGTTGGTCCACAATACCATTTTCGTATAGCCGACCTGGCGGCTGAAGCGCAGGCACTCGTCGACCAGGCGGCTGCCGATGCCCAGGCCGCGCGCGCAGGGATCGACATACAGCAGGCGCAGCTTGGCCGTCGTGTCGTCCTGGCGCACGATGAAGACCGAACCGATCACCTTGCCGTCCTTCTCGGCGATCCAGCAGCGCTCGCGGGCCGGGTCGAATTCCCGCACGAACTTGGCGAGGATGTCGGCAACGAGCGCCTCGTATTCATTGTTCCAGCCATATTCCTGCGCATACAGCACCGCTTGCCGGTGGATGATCCAGCCCATGTCGCCCGGCTGCGGATTACGCAGGAGATAGCTGGGCGATGGTTCCCCCAGCAAACCCTGGATTTGCTCCATGGCAGCGACCAGCTCCTGCTGCGCCGTCGGCGGCAAACGTTCCAGCATGGCGGCCACTTCGCGCCGCGAGGCGTCGACCAGGGGCGCGAGGGTGCGCTGTCCCTGCCCGGTCAGCTGCAATCGGGCCGCGCGCGCATCCGTGGGCGAGCGCGTCTTGGCGATCAGCCCCTGCTTTTCGAACCCGGCAATGACCCGGCTCAGATAGCCCGCATTCAAGCCCAGCTCGCGGCACAGGTCCGCGCTGGTCAGCTGCTCCCGATGCGCCAATTCATACAGGATGCGCACTTCCGTCAGAGAAAATGCGCTATCCAGCAAGTGCTCATGCAGCACGCCAATCTGGCGCGTATAGAAACGGTTGAAACGACGCACGATCTCCGTGCGTTCGCCGAGTTGATCCGCCTGCATGTGACACCTCCATTTACTTGCTTGTGGCAGATTATTGCTTGCTTAAAGCAAGTATGTCAATAGGGCGGCAGGATTCTGGCAGGCATAAAAAAAGCGGCCCTGAAGAGGGCCGCCTTGGCAGTCACGCAAACCAGGGAAGCTGGCTTACACGTCGATATTGCCTGCGCGCAGCGCGTTGTTTTCGATGAAGGCGCGACGTGGTTCCACGTCGTCGCCCATCAAGGTCGTGAAGATTTGATCCGCCGCAATGGCGTCTTCGATCTGTACTTTCAACAAGCGGCGCACGGTCGGGTCCATCGTCGTTTCCCACAGTTGATCCGGGTTCATTTCGCCCAGACCTTTGTAGCGCTGTTTCGAGACGGTGCGTTCGGCTTCGTCGCGCAGCCATTGCATGGCCTGGTGGAAGTCGACCACGGCGATTTCCTTGATGCGCTCGCCTTCGCCGCGGCGGACAAACGCGCCTTCGCCGATCAAGCCTTCGAAGGTGGCGGCGCCGCTGCTCAGCACGGCGTAGTCCGGACCTTGCACGAAGTCGGCGTCGATGGCCGTCACTTTGACGTTACCGTGGTACATGCGCTCGATGTGCAGCTTGTGTTTTTCCGACAAGTCGTCGGAACGCACATGCACGCGCACGGCGCTGTCGTTGATGGCCGTCTGCAGGGCCAGGGCGGAGGTTTCCGCCAGGTCCAGGGTCGACAGGTCCAGCTGCACGCCGGTCATGATGGCCGTCAGGGCGGCGCGGTCGATGACGCGCGTCAAACGCGTCATGATGGTGTTCGACAGGTTGAACTTGCGCACCAGTTCGGTCAGCGTTTCGCCGGAAATGCCTTCCGCGCCTTCGCGCGGCACCAGCACGGCCGTGTTCAGCGCCACGGTCATCATGTAGCTCGCTTCCTCGGCGTCATCTTTAAGGTAGCGCTCGTCGCGGCCCGCCTTCACCTTGTACAGCGGCGGTTGCGCGATGTAGATGTGGCCGCGCTCGACCAGTTGCGGCATCTGGCGGTAGAACAGGGTCAGCAGCAGGGTACGGATGTGGGCGCCGTCGACGTCCGCATCGGTCATGATGATGATGCGGTGGTAGCGCAGTTTCTCGACGTTGAATTCGTCCGGTCCGATCGAGGTGCCGAGCGTGGCGATCAGGGTGGTGATCTGCTCCGACGACAGCATTTTCTCGAAACGGGCTTTTTCCACGTTCAAGACTTTACCGCGCAGCGGCAGGATCGCCTGGAACTTGCGGTCGCGCCCTTGTTTTGCCGAGCCACCTGCCGAGTCACCCTCGACGATGTACAGTTCGCACAGGGCGGGGTCTTTTTCCTGGCAGTCGGCCAGCTTGGCCGACAGGCCCAGGCCATCCATGATGCCTTTGCGGCGCGTCAAGTCGCGGGCCTTGCGGGCCGCTTCGCGGGCGCGCGCCGCTTCGACGATCTTGCCGCAAATGATCTTGGCGTCGTTCGGTTTTTCTTGCAGGTAATCAGCCAGGGTCTTGGCGACGATTTCTTCGACCGGGCCGCGCACTTCCGACGACACCAGCTTGTCTTTCGTCTGCGACGAGAATTTTGGTTCCGGCACTTTCACGGACAGGACGCAGGTCAAGCCTTCGCGCATGTCGTCGCCGTTGATTTCCACTTTCGCCTTCTTGGCGAACTCGTGTTCATCGATGTATTTGTTGATCACGCGCGTCATCGCCGCGCGCAAGCCCGTCAGGTGGGTACCGCCGTCGCGTTGCGGGATGTTATTCGTGAAGCACAGCACCTGTTCATTGTAGGCATCGTTCCACTGCATCGACACGTCGACCGAGATATTCGTGTTCTGGTCGGACATGCGCTCGCCCGTGGCCTGGAAAATGGTCGGGTGCAAGACCGACTTGGCCTTGTTGATGTACTCGACGAAGCCGCGCGTGCCGCCTTCGAAGGCGAAGACTTCTTCCTTGCCCGTGCGCTGGTCCGACAACTTGATGTTGACGCCATTGTTCAGGAAGGACAGTTCGCGGATGCGCTTGGCCAGGATTTCGTAGTGGAATTCCACGTGCGTGAAGATTTCCTCGTCGGCCCAGAAATGCACGTCGGTGCCGCGCTTGTCCGTTTCGCCGATGACCTTGATCGGCGAGGTGGCGATGTCGCCGACCATGACGATCTGGCGGTCTTGCGGCACGCCGCGCACGAATTCCATGTGATGCACTTTGCCATCGCGGCGGATGGTCAGTTTCAGCAATTTCGACAGACCATTGACGCAGGACACACCCACGCCATGCAAACCGCCTGATACTTTGTACGAGTTCTGGTCGAACTTGCCGCCCGCGTGCAGTTCGGTCATGACGATTTCCGCCGCCGAACGCTTCGGATCGTGCTTGTCGTCCATTTTCAGGCCGGTCGGCACGCCGCGGCCATTGTCGGTGATCGAGATGGAATTGTCGCTGTGGATGGTGACGTGGATTTCCGTGCAGTGGCCGGCCAGCGATTCATCGATCGAGTTGTCCAGCACTTCGAATACCAGATGGTGCAAGCCGGTGCCGTCCGAGGTGTCGCCAATGTACATGCCCGGGCGTTTGCGTACGGCTTCCAGGCCTTCCAGGATCTGGATGGAGGCGGCGCCGTATTCTTCCGTTTTGGCCTGGATCGGGGTGTCTTGTGGATTCTCGGACATGGACTGCTTTCTCAAATAACGATTGCTGATTGCGGGGCCTGACCCTGTCGGATCAGACCCCAGTTTTGCATTGGGTTACGCTTAAATGCGCATCGGCATGACAACGTACTTGAAGTCCGCATTGTCAGGGATGGAGATCAGGGCGGACGAGTTCGAGTCGCCCAGCGCGATGTTGACGTATTCGCATTTCAGGTTGTTCAGCACGTCCAGCAGATACGTCACGTTGAAGCCGATGTCGACGGAATCGCCGCCGTAGTCGATTTCCAGCTCTTCGACGGCTTCTTCCTGGTCCGCATTGGTCGAGCTGATCTTCATGCTGCCCGGGGTGATGATGCAGCGCACGCCCTTGAACTTGTCGCTGGTCATGATGGCGGCACGTTGCAGCGAGCGCAGCAGTTCATCGCGGCCGATGGTGAAGTCGTTTTTGTAGCCTTTAGGAATCACGCGCGTGTAATCGGGGAACTTGCCTTCCACCAGCTTCGAGATCAGCTCGATGTCGGCAAAGGTCAGTTTCACCTGGTTGGCGGCGATGTCCAGCTGCACCGGCTCATCGTTCTCTTCCAGCAGGCGCTGCAGTTCGATGATGGTCTTGCGCGGAATAATCACTTCCTGGCGCGCAAACGTCTGCTCGGTGGCGACCTGGCAAAACGCCAGGCGGTGGCCGTCGGTGGCCACGGCGATGACATTATTGCCATCCAGAACCAGCAGCAAGCCGTTCAGGTAATAGCGGATGTCTTGCTGCGCCATCGAGAAATGCACCATGTTGAACAGGTGCTTCAAGGTTTTCTGGGGCAGGGTGACGGACGCGTTGTAGCTTTCCGCTTGTTGCACGGTTGGAAACTCTTCCGCCGCCAGCGTTTGCAGGGCGAAGCGCGACTTGCCTGTTTGCACGGTCAGGCGCTTGTTCAGCAGGGTCATCGTGACGTCGCCCGATTCGGGCAGGGCGCGCAGGATGTCCAGCAGCTTGCGCGCGGCCACGGTGGTGCCGGTGACGTCCGCGCCGGAACCGATTTCCGCGTGCGTGGTGATCTGCACTTCGGTGTCGGTCGACAGGAAGGAGACATTTTCACCGTCTTTGCGGATGAGGATATTGGCCAGAATCGGCATAGTGTGCCGACGCTCGACAATACCGCTCACGATCTGCAGTGGCCGGAGAAGGGTATCTCGGGTGGTTTTGACCAATTGCATATTTATCCTCAATGTATAGGTATGAAGTTTAACGTAGTAATTTAACAATCATTGCAAGGGGAGCCCCGGCAGGCCGGCTGCGGCGCTCTCCCAGATAATAAGGGTAAAGCACGTTTTGAGCCAGCCTTGCCCAAGCGGCGCTTAGCCTTTTAACGTTTGTTCCAGCACATGCAATTCATGGTTGCATTCCGGGTTCTTGGTGCGGTCCAGCGCGATCTTGCGCACGGCATGCAGCACCGTGGTGTGGTCGCGGCCGCCGAACAGCTCGCCGATTTCCGGCAGGCTCTTCTGTGTCAATTCCTTGGCCAGGTACATGGCGATCTGGCGCGGCCGGGCGATATTCGCGGGGCGGCGCTTCGAATACATGTCGGCAACCTTGATATTGAAGAAGTCGGCCACCGTTTTCTGGATGTTTTCCACGGAAATCTGGCGATTCTGCACCGACAGCAAGTCCTTCAGCGCTTCCTTGACGATATCGATGGTGATATCTTTGCCATGGAAACGCGAATACGCGAGGATCTTGCGCAGCGCGCCTTCCAGCTCGCGCACGTTCGAACGCAAGTGCTTGGCGACAAAGAACGCCACGTCGTCGGAGAAGGTCACGCCTTCCTGTTTGGCTTTTTTCAACAGAATCGCCACGCGCATTTCCAGTTCCGGCGGTTCGATGGCCACCGTCAGGCCCGAGTCGAAGCGCGAGATCAGACGGTCGTCCATGCCCGTGATTTCCTTCGGATACGTATCCGAGGTGATGATGATCTGTTTCTTTGCGGCAATTAATGCCTCGAATGCATAGAAGAACTCTTCCTGCGTGCGGCTCTTGCCGCCAAAGAACTGGATATCATCGATCAGCAGCATGTCGAGCGAGTGATAGTAATGCTTGAAGTCGTCGAAACCCTTGCGCTGGTAAGCGGTCACTACGTCGCGAACGTACTGTTCTGCGTGGATGTAGCGGATCTTCGCGCCCGGATTGTCGGCCATCACCTGGTTGCCGATGGCGTGGATCAAGTGGGTCTTACCCAGGCCGACGCCGCCGTAGAAGAACAGCGGGTTGTACGACACGCCCGGATTGTTCGCCACCTGGATGGCGGCGGCGCGCGCCAGCTGGTTGGCCTTACCCGTCACGAAGCTGTCGAAGGTCAGGTCGGTGTTGATGCGGCTCTGCTCGCGGCGCGGCGCGGCGCCGATGCTCAGTTCCGGCACGCTCGGCTGCGGTTCCGCGGCGCGCGCGCTGGGCGCGCCGCCATTCGGATCGCTGGCCGGGGTGCTGGCGGTGACGGGTTTCTTCGGCAAGGCCAGGCGCGGGTCGAGCACGAACTGCACTTCCGTCGGCGCTTCGAAGTACTGAATGGCCAGGGCAGTGATGCGGCTGGCGAACTGGGTCTTGACCCAATCGAGCTTGAAGCGATTGGGCGCAGCAATGCGCAGCTTGCCCTCTTCGTAATCGAGAGGGATAAGCGGTTTGATCCACGCACTGAATTGTTGCGGTGTCAGCTCCAGTTCCAACTGCGCGGAACAGGCCTGCCAGAAATTATCCATGTATGTCTATGTGAAAAGGTGTGGGAGGGCGTATCGATTCTGCCCTGCGTTCACCGTGTTGCAAGGCCGGCGTCGCGCGAGGGCTCGCCACACGTAACGCGCTATTCTACTCCCGACTGCGAAAGTTATCCACAGGCACGGCTGTTATTTTTGTGTGGCGGGGTGGGGCGCCGTGTGCATAAGAGGCGACTTATCCCCCGGTTATCCCGTCACAGGCAGTGCTGGCGCGGCCTGTGGCGGGGCCTTGCCGGCAGATGGGGGCCGGCGCGCAAATTTCCGGGCGATCACGGCAATCCTTGACAAGAGGGGGGCATATGCTGAATAATTCAGGGTTCCCCGCCCGTATTCCGTGTTTATTCATTTGGAACGACAATATGGACTAAGCGTGGATTAAGCGGGCGATGAGATTGGCCAGCTTGTGCCTTGGCATAAGTGCGCGATTGTCATTGGCACCAAAAACTGACGGGACGTCAGACCCGATTTTGCATTTTTTTTGTTTTTAGCGAGACCAACATGAAACGTACTTACCAACCTTCCGTCGTTCGCCGCAAGCGTACGCACGGCTTCCGCGCTCGTATGGCTACCCGTGGTGGCCGTGATGTGCTCAACGCACGTCGCGCAAAGGGCCGCAAACGTCTGGCCGTCTAGGCTTGTCGTTGACAGCTGATCGCGTGGCTAGCTGTACTCCAGTCGGCAATCAACGCGAAGGTTCACACGACTTCGCGCGCGTTCGGCGTATCGTTAAAACGGATGAATTTTCATCCGTTTTTCGTTTGCGCCCTTCGCAAAAAACAGCGCATTTTGTGCTGTACACCCGACACAATCAATTGCCGCATGCGCGGCTGGGCGTCGTTGTGGCCAAGCGTTTCGCGCCGCGCGCGGCGACCCGCAACACGATCAAGCGCGTCACGCGTGAGCTGTTTCGCAACAGCGCGATGCCGCCGGTCGACTGCGTGGTGCGTTTGTCGCGCGCCGTCAACAGCAAGGATGGTCCGGCCACCACGACGCAGCTCAAAGCCGAGCTGCGCGAGGAATTGAGCCGCCTGTTCGCGGCGCAAATCGCCGCCCAGGCCCGTTCTGTTGCTGCGCCACCACCATCCGCGCCATGAAAACCCTGCTGCTGTTCCTGCTGCGCGCTTATCAGTTGCTGATCAGCCCCATGCTGGGACAGAATTGCCGTTTCTATCCGAGCTGTTCGCATTACGCGATGGAAGCGCTGCGCGTGCACGGTACTGCCAAGGGCAGCCTGCTGGCTGCCAAGCGCCTGTGCCGTTGCCACCCCTGGAATGAAGGGGGCGTCGACCCGGTGCCGCCGGCCGATTGCAAACAATCTTCAACGACCGCTTGCGGTTGCAACCACTCCTGACAAATACCCTAATGGATATCAATAAACGTACCATCCTGTGGATCGTGTTTTCCGTCTCGCTGGTAATTCTCTGGAACGAATGGATGATCTCGAACGGCAAGCCGTCGATGTTCTCCGCGAACACGGAACAAACCGCCAAGGCGCCTGCGACCCCTGCCAAGACGGCTGCCTTGCCAGCCGCGGCAGGCGTGCCTGCCCTGCCGGGTGACGCTGTCGATCCCGCCGCGTTCAAGCGCGAAGTGATTACCATCACCACCGACGTCATCAAGGTCGATATCGACACCCTGGGCGGCCAGGTCAAGCGTCTGGAATTGCTGAAATTCAAGGGCGCGGGTAATCCGGGCTGGTTTGGCGGCTGCTTCGGCCTGTTCAAGGTATGCCAGCCGGACGACGGCAAGCAAAACGAAGTGCTGTTCGACGAAGGCGCGAACCACACTTACCTGGCGCAATCGGGCCTGGTCGGCGGTCCCTTCCCTACCCATGCGAGCGGTTTCACCGTGCAGCCTGGCGTGCGTACCCTGGCCGATGGCAAGCAAATTCAACTGGTGATGGAAGCGGTCGAAGGCGGCGTCAAGCTGACTAAGACGTTTACCTTCAAGCGAGGCGACTACGTCATCGACGTGCGCCATGACGTGTCCAACGTGGGCGCGGCCCCTGTCACGCCGCAGTTGTATCTGCAACTGACGCATGACGGCAACAAGCCGGTCGGCGACTCCTTCTTCAACAGCAGCTTCACGGGCCCGACCCTGTACACGCCGCAAGACAAGTACCAGAAGCTGACGTTCGAGAAAATCGAAAAAGCGGCCTTGGAAGACGAGAAGAAGGGCAACGACAACGCCATGAAGGGCCTGCACCCGGCGACGGCGAATGGCGGCTGGTTTGCGATTTCGCAACACTTCTTCGTGTCCGCTTTCGTTCCGCCTGAGAACGCTAAGCGCGACATCTTCACGAAGAAGGTCGGCCCCAACCTGTACGCCATCGGCAACGTGCTGCCCCTGCCTACCCTGGCGCCAGGCGCCTCGGCCAGCATGGACAGCAAGCTGTACTCGGGTCCGCAAATCGCGCACCTGCTGGAAAACGTCTCGCCTGGCCTGGAACTGGTCAAGGATTATGGCTGGCTGACCATCATCGCCAAGCCGATGTTCTGGGTCATGGAACAGATCCACAGCGTGCTGGGCAACTGGGGCTGGACCATCATCGCCTTCACGATCCTGATCAAGCTGCTGTTCTTCCCGCTGTCGGCCGCCGGCTACCGCAGCATGGCGAAGATGAAACTGGTCACGCCGAAGATGCAAGCGATCCGCGAACGCTTCAAGGGCGATCCGCAAAAGATGAACCAGGCCACGATGGAGCTGTACAAGACGGAAAAGATCAATCCGCTGGGCGGCTGCCTGCCGATCCTGATCCAGATGCCCGTTTTTATCGCCCTGTACTGGGTCTTGAACGCGTCCGTGGAAATCCGCGGCGCGCCATGGATCGGCTGGATCACCGACCTGGCCCAGCATGACCCATGGTGCATCCTGCCCGTGCTGTACGCGATCTCGATGTTCATCACGACCAAGCTGAACCCGGCTCCGGCCGATCCGATGCAAGCGAAGATGATGCTGTTCATGCCACTGGCATTCTCGGTGATGTTCTTCTTCTTCCCGTCGGGCTTGGTACTCTACTGGGTCGTCAACAACGTCCTGTCGATCGGCCAGCAATGGGTGATCACCAAGAAATACGCGCCTGCCGTCAAGTAAGTCCGGCCAGCGAACAGAAAGCCCGCCTCGCGCGGGCTTTTTTTTGACATCCTACCCAGTGGCTACGATGTCAAAAAAGTGGGTTTTGCAGGTTTTCCACTGACCCCCTTCATGTGCACTCGGTTTGTCGCTGAACATAGCGCGGCTCCCGCAGCCTTCCCCGAATAATCTACAATATCCCCATGAAACTCGACTCTTCCCCTATCGCCGCCATCGCCACCGCTCCCGGGCGCGGCGGCATCGGCGTGGTACGCGCCTCCGGCAAAAACCTCGCTCCGTTAATGACGGCCCTGTTCGGCGCGCAGGCGCTGAAACCGCGCCACGCCACCTACCTGCCATTTACGGAAAGCGACGGCGCCATCATCGATCAGGGCATCGCCATCCATTTCAAGGGCCCGCACTCGTACACGGGCGAAGACGTGCTGGAATTGCAGGGCCACGGCGGCCCCGTGGTGCTGCAGTTGCTGCTGGCGCGCGTGCTGGAAGCGGGTAAGGACAGCGGCTTGCGCCTGGCCGAGCCGGGCGAATTCACGCGCCGCGCGTTTTTGAATGACAAGCTTGATCTGGCGCAAGCCGAAGCCGTGGCCGACCTGATCGATGCCTCCACGGAAGCTGCCGCCAAGTCCGCTTCGCAATCGCTGTCGGGCGCGTTTTCGAACACCATCCACGCGCTGGTCGAACAGGTGACGGGACTGCGCATGCTGGTCGAGGCGACCCTGGACTTCCCGGAAGAGGAAATCGACTTCCTGGAAAAATCGAATGCGCGCGGCCAGTTGAAGGCCGTCATCGAAGCCTTGCATAAAGTGTTTGCGCAGGCGGCGCAGGGCGCGCTGCTGCGCGAAGGCCTCAATGTCGTGCTGGCGGGCCAGCCGAACGTGGGCAAATCATCGCTGCTGAACGCGCTGGCGGGCGCCGACGTGGCGATCGTCACGCCGATCGCCGGCACCACGCGCGACAAGGTCAGCGAAACGATCCAGATTGAAGGCATTCCGCTCAACATCATCGACACGGCCGGCATCCGCAGCGCGGGCGATACCATCGACGCTGTCGAGCGCATCGGCATCGAACGCACGTGGGGCGAGATCGGCAAGGCCGACGTGATCCTGCACTTGCTTGACGCAGATCATGGCCCGACCTTGGCCGATGAAACCATCGTCGCCGCCTTCCCCGAGGGCGTGCCGGTGGTGCGCGTGTGGAACAAGATCGACCTGTCGGGCCACAAGCCCAGCGTCGACAGCCTGCCCGACGCCACCCACGTGTATCTGTCCGCGCACGAGCACATCGGCATCGACTTGCTGCGTGCCGAGCTGTTGCGCATCGCCGGCTGGCAGCAGACGGGCGAATCGCTGTACCTGGCGCGCGAACGCCATTTGATCGCGCTTAAATCGGCCGGCAAGCACCTGGACATCGCGGCCGAACACGCGGCGCAGGACGACCAGTCGCTGGACCTGTTTGCGGAAGAACTGCGCCTGGCGCAAGTGCAGCTGTCGAGCATCACGGGCGAGTTTTCGCCTGACGATCTGCTGGGCGTGATTTTCAGCCGTTTCTGCATCGGCAAGTAAGGGCACACGATGAAAATGTTGATCGCTGCCGCACTGTGCTGCCTGCCCTTGCTGGCTCAGGCAGAGGAAAAGCTGCCGCGCGACGTGGTGCAGTTCATTGATCATGCGCAAATGTGCCAACACTTTGCCGGCGAGTGGGATGACAATGACAAGGCGCGCCAGCGCGAGATCACGCAAGCCGTGGCCGCTTTTTGCGGCCAGGCGCAGCGGCAGTGGAAACGGCTGTCCGCCAAGTATGCGGGACAGCCGAAGCTGGAAAAAGTCATTGCCGACAATGCCAATGACGCGGTGCGCAGTTTCCGGAAATAACGGCTGCCCGGGCTTGCGGCAGCTCAGCTCTTCTTGCGCTTGGCTTGCTCTTCCTTGAATGTCTGGAAGGCTTCGATATGCTCGGCCCGCCGCAGCACGCGCGAGCGCGGGTCGAGCGTGTACGTGGCGCCAGCCGGCAGGGGCAGTTCGCCAAAGCCCAGCGCCATGGAAACGGTATGGATTTCCTTGCCGATACGCACTTCCACCGGCATCAGGAAGGCGAGGTCGGCAGGCGTCTTCCACAGCAGGCGTAGGGTGTCGCCGTCCCGCACGGCGGACAGCTCCGGCAGCGCGGCCTGGTACAGATAGGTCTGGAAGAACCAGTCGTAATTGCTGCCCGTGACTTTATTGACGATGGCCATGAATTCCTGCGTGCTGCCATAGCGGGGCTGGAACTGGCCCGGCTGCGGCTGTTCCGTGCCGTAGACGAGCAGGCGCACGGCGCGGAAGAAGGCGTCGTCGCCGATCAGGCCGCGCAAGGTGTGCAGCACCAGCGCGCCTTTGGCATAGATGTCGCCGCCGGGCCCTCCTTTTTTCTCGTCGTAGACTTCTTCCTCGCTTTTCGGCTTGCCCGACACCATGGGTGCCTTGTTGGCGATGCCGGCACGCATTTGCTGTAACGCAGCAAAATATTCCTGCTCCCCCCGCAGATATTGCATGTACAGAGGTTGCATGTACGTGCCGAAACCTTCGTGCAGCCACATGTCGTCCCAGTTGCTGTTGGTGAGCTGGTTGCCGAACCATTCGTGCGCAAATTCATGCTGCAGCAGCTCGTCGTAGCCATAGCTGGTCTTGGCGAATTTGTTGCCATAGGCATTGATGGTCTGGTGTTCCATGCCCTTGTGCGGCGTTTCGGCGATGCCGACCTTTTCATCGCCAAACGGGTAGGGGCCGATGACGCTTTCAAAAAAATCTAGCATGGGCGGCAATTCCGCGAACAGGGCGCCCGCCTTGGCTTCGCTTTCCGGCAGATACCAGAATTGCAGGGGGATGCGGTTGCCGTAGCGGCTGGCATACTCGCCCTGCAGGCTGCGGTAGGGCGCCACGTTGAGGGCGATGCCATAGGTGCTCGGGTGCTTGGCGCGCCAGTGCCAGGTGCGCCAGCCGTCGGCCTCATCCATGCCAAGCGCGACGCCGTTGCTGGCCGCCACCAGCGGCGCCGGCACCTGGATGTGCTGGTCGATCAGCTGGGCCTTGCCCATCGGGTGGTCGATGCAGGGCCAGAACAGGTCGCAGCCTTCGCCTTGCACGGCGCTGGCGATCCACGGCGCGCCATCGGCCGTGCTCGACCACACCATGCCGCCATCCCACGGTGCTTTCACGGCAACGTGCGGCACGCCGTGGTAGACGACGCGGATGGTGGTGCGCGCGCCGGCCGCGAGGGTGGCCGGCAAGGTCATGCTCAGGCGCCCGTCCGGGTTGGCGTAGTCTTGCGGCCGCAGCGCCTTGCCGTCGATTTCGATGGCATCGACGGGCAGGCTGCGGTCCAGGTCCAGCGCGAAGCGCGAGATCGGCTGCGTCGCCAGGAAGGTCAGGCGCGCGTCGCCGGCGATGCTGCGGCTGGCCGGGTCGATGCGCAGGGTCAGGTCGGCGTGTTCGAACACCACCGCCAATTGTTCCGGCGTGCGTTCGGCGCCCGAATTGAGGGTGTAGGCGGTGGGCGCCTGCGTGGCGCAGGCGCTGAGCAGCAAGCAGGAGAGCAGCAGGGGGATGTGTTTCATGGCGGGCGCGCAAGTGGACGGAACACCGATTGTAGTGTGAAGTGACAACGTTGTCGTTTGGAAATTTCATGGCGCCGATGGGGCAAGCGTGGCCGCCGTTGAGAAATGTCATGGGCTTCAAACTGTGCTGACGTAATCTTGCTGAGCGGCCTTGAAGTGCCGCTAGGAAAGGAAGCGCCATGGACAGCAAACAGCCGGATGTCGTGGAATGCGGGGATGAGGTCGTGGCGCGACGATTGCCCGCCATGCCGGAATTGATCGCCACCTTGCCGCCGAAAGGCGCGTGCTGGTACTGCGACAAGCCGCTCGACGCCGTGCGCCGCTTTTGCGGCAAGAGCTGTGGCATGGCTTACGCGGAAGAGGCGCAATACCATCCTTGAGGGGGGCGGCTAGCGGCGCCGCAGCAGCGCCGCCAGTGCGCCGTCGTAGTCGAACTCATGCGCGGCAGCCGCTACTTCCTGGTAGACGTGCACGCCCAGGCTGGCCGCCAGCAGGCTGGCCGAGTTTTCCAGGATGTCGATGGCTGCGCCGTCGCCTTCGCGCAGGTGGCTGGCCAGGCGCGCCAGCAGCAGCTGGATGGCGGGCGCGGCCGGATCGGGCGCCACGTCCTGCGCCGCCGTATGGGTGGCCTCCGGCGTGCCCAGCATGCTGCTGACCGCGCCCAGCAATTGATCTTGCGCCAGTTCCAGCTGCAGCATCTGCCGGGCCAGGTCGGGCGCCTGCGCGCGCAGTGCCGATTCCAGCGTTTCCGCCAGGCCGTGCACGTGGTGCGCGCCGATCATGCCGGCGGCGCCCTTCAGCGTATGCGCCTTCAGGCGCGCGGAGGCATAGTTGCCCGTGTCGAATTCGGCGCGGATCTGGCACGGCGTGGTGCCGTGGTCATGCAGGAAGCGGCGCAGGATTTTCAGGTACAGGATGCGGTCGCCCATGATGCGGCCCAGTCCGTTCTCGACATCGAGAATCCGGACCATGTCGGATGCCGCGAGGGCGGCATCATCATCGCAAGTGGCGTGTGGTTTCATCATGCCTGGTGTGCAGAGGGCCCCAAAACTTGTCAATTGCATTCATGCAATATCCACTATTTTACATCCAGTTGCCCTCGCTACTGCGTCCGCTTGGCAGACGCTGCCAGACTAACGCGTCGTGAATGACCAGCTGCGCGTGACGCTCGCACCATTGACTTTGCCGATGAAACTCACGTCATAGGTGGTGGCCGCCAGCAGGGGGGCCAGCGGGATGATGGCGGCCACCGAGCGCGATGTATTGACGGCATCGGTTTCCTTGCTGAGCAGGCGTACCGTCAGGTCCGCGCCGGCGCCACGCTGGCGCACGGTGAATGTCGTCACGCTGAGGGTGGCGTCGAAATTCGCATGGACGCTGATCGGGTAGCCGACCACGTCCTGGTTGGGCACGGGATCGGGTTCCTCTTCATTGCTGGCGAAACTGGTGGCGACCTTGGTCTGTCCGTCGAACGGGTAGCTGACGATCTGGCCGGCCGGCAAGCCGGGACCGTAGCGGCTGTTGCCCGCCAGATCGGTGGTGAAATACGCATAGCCGCTGTTGTTGACGGCCGCGCCGGCGCCGCCTTCCTTGAAGACCGGTTCAAAGATGAGGAAGCGGTGATACACGGCCGTGATCAGGTTTTCCGCCATGTAGAAACCGGAATTGGTCGACACCCCCGCGATGACTTCGCCCCAGACGGAAGTGACGCCATAGCCGGACGCGGTCAGGCGGTCATACAGTGTTTCGCCGGTAAAGCCGGGCTTGCCTTTGACTTGATTGTGCACCACCACATTATTGCTGTTCAGATAATTGGAGTGGCCGAGTGCCGCGTTGTCGATCTGGCTATTGCGCACCAGCGGCGCCAGGCCGATCTGGCCGCGCCGGTAATTGATCCAGTTGAAACCATCGGTGGCGATATTGTTGCTGAGGACGGGAGCGCCCGGCTCCTGTGTCAGCTGCCCGGCCTGGGTCGAGGTGTTCAGCGACGTCTTGCCGCCGTTATCGCCGCCGCCGCAGGCGCTCAGCAGGGCTGCACTCAGCAGGGCGGGTATCCAGTACTTCCAACGCAGTGACGAGACAATCAAGTTGACTCCTGTATAGGTAGGCGGGCAGCGGTGGAGGCCGGCGTGCTGCCCTGTGAAACGATTCTAAGGCATTTTTATGCGCCGTAGAGCATCAATGACAAGATATGTCGCGTGCTCGTGCGCAGACGGTGCCGCAGCTGCGCAGGGTAGAATGAGCATAGTGCAGCGTTTGCCGCTGCGTTGCCTCATTTCCGCTACTTTGATTGCCCACAAATTTGAACACATTGCCCAAGTCGCGCCTGCAGCGCGCCAAATACGTCTTGCCCAGCATGGTGACTTTGCTTTCGATAGCCTGCGGTTTTGCCAGCATCGTCATCTCCGTCGATAACGCCGGTGTCGGCAACCCCGCCGATTACCGGCTGGCGGCCGCGCTGCTGGTGCTGGCCGGGGTGTTCGACGCGCTCGACGGCTACGTGGCGCGCCTGACGAACACCAGCTCGCAGTTCGGCGTGCAGCTCGATTCCATCGCCGACGTGATGAATTTCGGCTGCGCCCCGGCCGTATTGCTGTACTGCTACGGCTTCGTGCAGATGGGCGTGCACGATCCGCTGCTGCTGCGCTTTGGCGGCATGGCCAGCTTCTTCTTTGTCGCCTGCGGCGCCATGCGCCTGGCGCGCTTCAATGTGAACGTGGGACGGACGGACCCCCTGTATTTCGTCGGCATGCCGATCACGGCCGGGGCCGCCTGCGTGGCGGCCGTCGTGGTGGCCTGGCCGGCGCCCATCGATTCCATGTTGCACAGCTATTTGCTGATGCTATTGCTGGTGGGCGTGGGCAGCCTGATGGTGTCGACCTTGCGCTTCCCCAGCTCCAAGCAAAAGAAAAGCCTGGCCGCGCTGCTGGTGCTGATCGTCGCCGTCGCCCTGCTGGTGTGGCTGAAGACCAGCTTCTTCGCGCTGTTCTTCGCCGTCTACATCGGCGCCACCCTGGCGCTCAACCTGGCGTGGCACCTGGGCTGGCGGGGTATTGCGTTGCCGCAAGTCTTTAATGACCCGGACGAGATAGACTAAGCCACCTCGTGCCCGCGCGCGGCGCGCAGGATGGCGAAC
Source organism: Janthinobacterium sp. SUN120 (assembly GCF_030397735.1). Lineage (NCBI taxonomy): Bacteria > Pseudomonadati > Pseudomonadota > Betaproteobacteria > Burkholderiales > Oxalobacteraceae > Janthinobacterium > Janthinobacterium sp. SUN120. The sequence continues at coordinate 213,269 of NZ_JAPUBW010000008.1, forward strand.
CAGTCGCTGCGGCTGAGCGCAAATTGCGTGCCTTCCACGGCCACGCCGACGGCTTCGATGCGGCCCGTGCCCGTCAGCGGCAGGGGGCGGCATGGCAGTTGCATGATCCAGGCGAATACCACGCTGGCAAACGGACGCTGCAGTTCATCCGCGATCTGCTTGATGACATTGCGCAAGTTCTCCACATTCGCATCGCCGCCCTGGAACAGCCGTCCGCCCGCCAGCGGCGACCAGATCATCGGCGCCACGCCCACGTCCTGCAAGCCGTCGAAGGTTTCATCGAACAGCGGCGTCACGTGCAGCGGCGAAAATTCCACCTGGTTCGTCACCAGCGGGAAGCGCCGGTGCAGGCACTCGAACTGGTGGCGGCTGAAATTCGACACGCCAAAGTGCAAGACCTTGCCCGCCGCTTTCAATTGCGTGAAGGCGTCGGCGATTTCGTCGAAATCCATCAGCGGGTCGGGGCGGTGGATCAGCAGCAAGTCCAGGCGGTCCGTCTGCAACTGGCGCAAGGTGTGTTCCACGGAACTGGTGATGTGCGCCGCGCTCGTGTCGTAATGTTGGATGGCATGGCCGGGACGGTGCGGCGACAGCAGCTTGATGCCGCATTTGCTGACCAGCTCCATCTTGTCGCGCAAGCCCGGCTGCAGGGCCAGCGCTTCGCCGAACAGGCCTTCGGCGCTGTAATCGCCATAGATGTCGGCATGGTCGAAGCTCGATACGCCCAGCGCCAGGCATTGCTCGATGAAGGCCAGGCGTTGCTGCGCAGACATATTCCACTCGCCGATGCGCCACATGCCGGCGACGATGCGCGACAGTTCGGGACCGTTGCTGCTCAAACGGCTGCGCGGCGCTTGCAGGCTGGCGGGAAATACATGGCTCATGGGCTGGCTTTCTGATGGTGGCGTGAGGGGACTCGCCACGATTATAGCCAGCTAATCTAGAGCATGCTGCGGATAAAGCGGCAACACCGCTCCTGCAAGGCCGCATCGAGCTGGCCGCCCAGCTGCATCTGGTACACGAGCGCCGATTGCAGCATGAAGGCGAACAGGCGCAGGTCGAGGTCGGCGCGCACGCCGATGTTGAGCAGGCGCTGTACCACCAGGCTGATCCACGGCGCGACGATCTGCTCGCGAAAGCGCAGCTGCGCCGCCGCATCGTTGTGGATCAGCACCAATAAATCGCAGGTGAAGCGGCCGTCGGCGTTCAGGTTGTCGAAGATGCGCGCGCAGATCGCCTCGATTTCCTGGCCGTCCGGCATGTCGAGCGCGCGCTGCAGCTTTTCCGCCGTGCGCTTGACGAGCGCGTCGAGCAGCATGTCTTCGCGGCGCGGCCAGCGCCGGTAGATCGTCTGGCGCCCCACGCCGGCAGCGTCGGCCACCATCTGTATCGTCACCGCGTCGAGCCCATGCAGGCGCACCAGCATGACGATCGCTTCCAATACCGCATCTTCCACACCCGCCTTGCGCGGGCGGCCACGCGCCACTGCCTCTTTTTTGATCACGTCTAACCTGTCTCTGAATGTTTCTTTTAATTATGGTACGATGCGCACCGTAAATGCAAAGCAACTGCTTGTCAATCATCCTGATCAATTAACCGACAGGTGGGTACGCCGCGCCGCGATACTCCAGTCATCTCTACGTGAAATCTGCACTCTCCGCGGCGCGTGTCCGCATTTTCTTTCTGACTCCCACATCCATCACTGTGGCGGCTCGTGCCGCCTGAGGAAAACCTATGAAAATCATCGGGATATCGCCCCATCGGCGTAACTTCCTGCGCAAGGCCGTCGGCGCCGCGCCTGCCGTGGCCTTGCTGGCCGGCGCCGGCGGCGGCCTGGCCATGGCCGTCTCCAAGGACCAGCCTGCCTACAAACCGCGCTTTTTCGACGCCACCGAATGGGCCACCCTGACGGCGCTGGTCGACCGCCTGATCCCCGCCGACGGCGAAGGGCCGGGTGCGCTGGAATCGGGCGCGCATGAATTCATCGATGCGCAGATGAACACGCCCTACGCGTATGGCGCGCTGTGGTACATGCAAGGGCCGTTCGTGCCGTCGATCGAACAGTTCGGCTACCAGTTCCACATGGCGCCGCGTGAGCTGTACAAGAGCGCTCTGGCCGGCGTCAACGCAGCCGTCCATAAACAGTCGGGCAAGCCTTTCGTGCAGCTGAACGGGGCCGAGCGCGACGCCGTCATCACGCAATTGCAAAAGGGGACGTTGGACATCGGCGAAGTGCCGTCCAAAGTTTTTTTCAACCAGTTGCTGCAAAACACGCGCGAAGGTTACTTTTGCGATCCCGTGCACGGCGGCAACAAGGACATGCTGGCCTGGAAGATGGTCGGTTTCCCCGGCGCGCGCGCCGACTACATGGATTGGGTCGAGCAGTATGGCAAGAAATACCCGCTGCCCCCTGTTTCTATCGCATAAGACTTTTTGTAGCAGATCAAAGAAAAAGAAAAACCATCATGAGTGATATCAAACCAGATGTAAAAATGAAGCCTGTCGATGCCGTGATTGTCGGCTTCGGCTGGACCGGCGCCATCATGGCCAAGGAATTGACGGAAGCGGGCCTGAACGTGGTCGCGCTGGAACGCGGCGAGTACCGCGACACCTATCCCGACGGCGCCTATCCGAAGACCCTCGACGAGCTGACCTACATCCAGCGCAGCAAGCTGTTCCAGGACATGTCGAAAAGCACGTTCACCTTCCGCCACAGCATCACGGGCGTGGCCGTGCCCTACCGCCAGATCGGCGCCTTCAAGCCCGGTACAGGCGTGGGCGGCGCGGGCTTGCACTGGTCGGGCATGCACTGGCGCGTCTTGCCGGAAGAGCTGCAAATCCGCAGCCATTACGAACGCCGCTACGGCAAGAAATTCATCCCCGAAGGCATGACGATCCAGGACTTTGGCGTGACCTACGCCGAGCTGGAGCCGCACTTCGATTTTGTGGAAAAAGTCTTCGGCACCTCGGGCCAGGCGTATAAGGTCAACGGCATCGTCGTCGGCGACGGCAATGTGTTCGAGGGCGACCGCTCCGACAATTACGCGCTGGCGCCGCAAAAAGTGCCGTACACGGCCGAACTGTTCCGCCGTGCGGCCAAGGCCGTCGGCTACCACCCGTTCGTCAACGCTTCGTCGAACGCGTCCGGCCCGTACACGAACCCGTACGGCTGCCAGATGGGACCGTGCAACTTCTGCGGCTTCTGCTCCGGCTACGCCTGCTACAACTATTCCAAGGCTTCGCCCAACGTCAACATCATGCCGGCCCTGCGCATGGTGGCCAACTTCGAATTGCGCGCCAACTGCAACGTCGTGCGCATCAACCTCGATGGCAGCAAAAAACGCGCGACGGGCGTGACCTACATCAATGCGGATGGCAAGGCCGTCGAGCAGCCGGCCGACCTGGTCATCGCCAGCGCCTTTGCCTACAACAATGCGCACCTGTTCCTGTTGTCGGGCATCGGCAAGCCGTATGACCCCGTCAGCAATGAAGGCGTGGTGGGACGCAACATCGCCTACCAGATGATGTCCACCATCCAGACCTTCTTCAAGGAAGACACGAACACGAACCCCTTCATCGGCGCCGGCGGCACCGGCGTCGCGCTCGACGACTGGAATGGCGACAACTTCGACCATGGCCCGCTGGGCTTTGTCGGCGGCTCGCCCGCCTGGTGCAACCCGGCCGGCTCCAAGCCAATTTCCGGCATCGCCACGCCGGACGGCACGCCCGCCTGGGGTTCGGCCTGGAAAAAGGCCGTCAAGAAGAGCTACCTGAACACGGTCTCCTTCGACTGCCACGGCGCCAACATGACGTATCGCGACTGCTATGTCGACCTCGACCCCACCTATACGGACAAGTATGGCCAGCAATTGCTGCGCTTTACCTTCGACTGGAAGGAAAACGACATCAAGATGAGCCGTTTCGTCACGGACAAGATGATGAAGGTGGCCGAGGCCATGAATCCGGAAGCTATCAAGGTGTCCGTCAAGAACGTGGGCGACCACCTCGACTTGCGCAACTACCAGACCACCCACTGGGCGGGCGGCACGGCCATGGGCGCGGACCGCAAGACCAGCGTTGTCAACCGCTACCTGCAGAGCTGGGACGTGCACAACGTGTTTGCCGTCGGTTCCAGCGTGTTCCCGGTCGGCATCGGCTACAACCCGACGGGTCTCGCTTGCGCGCTGACCTACTGGTCGGCCAAGGCCATCCGCGAGCAATACCTGAAAGATCCCCGTCCCCTGGTCGCTTGATAAAGAACAAGAAGATGAACAACACATTCACCCATACCGTGGGCGCGCTGCTGCTGGCGCTCGCCTCCGGCACCGTCTGGTCCGCCACCACGGCCGCTGCCACCACTCCGAACGCCCAGCTGATACGCCAGGGCGAATACCTGGCCCGCGCGGGCGACTGCATCGCCTGTCATACGGCCGGCACGAAAGGCCATCCGTTCGCGGGCGGCCTGGGCATGGAAACGCCGATCGGCAAGGTGTATTCCACCAACATCACGCCGGACAAGAAGGCCGGCATCGGCGACTGGAGCTTTGCCGATTTCGACAAGCTGATGCGCACTGGCGTGACCAAGCACGGCTATACCGTGTATCCGGCCATGCCGTATCCGTCGTACTCGCGCCTGAGCGAGGCGGACATGCAGGCGTTGTACGCCTACTTCATGCATGGCGTGAAGGCGGACCCGACGCCGAACAAGGCGGCCGACATCCCGTGGCCATTGTCGATGCGTTTCCCCTTGACCATCTGGCGCTGGGCCTTCGCTCCCACGCCGCAGCCGTATAAAACGCCGGTCACGGGCGACGCGCAATTGCTGCGCGGCGCCTACCTGGTGCAGGGCCTGGGCCACTGCGGCGCCTGCCATACGGCGCGCGGCGTGGGCATGCAGGAAAAATCGCTGACGGATGAGGGCAATACCACCTTCCTGGCAGGCGGCGGCGTGATCGACGGCTGGTCCGTGCCCTCGCTGCGCAATGAACACGGCGGCGGTTTGGCGCGCTGGAGCGCGGCGGAGATCGCCGAATTCCTCAAAACGGGCCGCAACAGCCATACGGCCTCGTTCGGCGCCATGAACGACGTGGTGGCCCATTCCATGCAGCACATGACGGATGGCGACCTGGCGGCGATGGCGAAATACCTGAAATCCCTGCCGCCATCGAACCCGGCCACGCCCGCCTTCGTGGCGGACGACAAGCTGGGCAAACAATTGTTCAGCGGCATCGTCAATTCCACGGGTGCGCAGTTGTACCTGGACCGTTGCGCCGGTTGCCACCGTTCCGACGGCAAGGGCTACGACAAGGCTTTCCCTGCGCTGGCCGGCAATGCCGTGCTGCAGACGAACGATCCTACGTCTGCCATCAACATCGTGCTGTCGGGCGGCGCCGTGCCCGCCACGCGCACGGCGCCGTCGGCGCTGACGATGGCGCCGTATGCCGACATCTTCAACGATGAGCAGACCGCCCAGGTGGTGACCTTCATCCAGACCAGCTGGGGCAACCGCGGCACGCCCGTGACGGCGGCGCAGGTGGCCAAGGTGCGCAAGGTGTCCGTGCCGGTGGAGCCATCGCAGACGGAAGCGACGTTTGCGGCAGGCCGCCACGGCACCTTCCCGCCCGTGGCGCGCCAGCCGCACTTGAAGGATTTGCCGGCGAAGTAATTGACGTAACGCAAGACGAAAAAAATGCCCGCAGCATCTGCGGGCATTTTTTATGGGGAACGCTAACTGCTTATTTCAACCACAGGCGCATCGAATCCCAGGCGCGGCCGAAGATCGTGGCCTGGTTGATGGTTTCCAGTGCAACGACCGGCAGTTCCAGCAGGACCTTGTCGTCGACCATCATTTTCAGTTTGCCGACAGGCGCGTTTTCAGCCAGTGGCGCGACCAGCGGGTCCTTGCGTTCCAGCACAGGTTTCATCTTGGCAGCCGTGCCTTTTGGTACGGTGACGAGCACATCGCGGGCGAAACCGATTTTCACGGTGCCTTTCGAGCCCTTCCACACTTCCGGCGTGGCCACGGCCTGGCCTTTCGAGTACAGCTTGACCGTATCGAAGTTCTGGAAGCCCCAGTTCAGCAGCTTCTGGCTTTCCTGCGTGCGGGCCTGGTCCGACGTGGTGCCCAGCACCACGGAGATCAGGCGGCGCTCGCCCGTGCCGCCTGGACGGCGGGCCGAGGCGATCATGCAATAGCCGGCCGCTTCCGTATGGCCCGTCTTCATGCCGTCCACGGTTGGGTCCAGCCACAGCAGGCGGTTGCGGTTAGGCTGGGTGATCTTGTTGTACGTAAAGCTTTTCACGGAATCGATTTTGTAGAATTCCGGGTAGTCGGCGATCACGCGCTTGGCCAGCACGGACAGGTCTTGTGCTGTGGAATAGTTATCTGGGCTAGGCAAGCCATGCGGATTGGCAAAACGCGTGTTTTTCAGACCCATGCGTTGCGCTTCGCGGTTCATCAGCACGACGAAGGTGCCTTCATCGCCGGCCACGGCTTCAGCCAGGGCCACGGCGGCATCGTTACCCGATTGAATCATCAGGCCATGCAGCAAGTCGTCGATCGACACGGGCGTGGCCGGGTCGATGAACATCTTCGAGCTGCTCGAATCGACTTTCCAGGCACGCACGGACACATTCACTTTTTGGTCCAGCGCCAGTTTCTTTTCGCGGATGGCGGCAAACGTCAGGTAAGCCGTCATGATCTTGGTCAACGAAGCCGGCTCGATGCGCGCGTCCGGATCTTGCGAAGCAATGATCTGGCCGCTGGTGGCGTCAAGCAACAGCCAGGACTTGGCGGCGATGGTCGGGGCTGGAACGCTCTGGGCGTAGGCGGCGGAAAAGAACAATACACTGGAGGCCAGTGCCGCTAAAAGTTTTTTCATGGGGCTGGTCTGCGAGAAAAAGATGAAGGCTGAGGGCCATGCTGTTGCTACCTGCATGGCCGCGTGGAAAAAACGGATCAATTATAGCCGTGGAGGCGCTAGTAAGCCCACACTTCAATGATCATCTGCTGCTATTGCGGGTTTGTCACCATGCCACAGGGCAATCACGAGGTTCTTGATGTGATTGAGCTTGCGGTGGAAAAAATGGTCGGCGCCGGGGATCACGATCACGGGAATGTCTTGTGGACGGGCCCAGTCGAAGACGGCGGACAGGGGAATCGTGTCGTCCAGTTCGCCGTGGATCAGGATGGTGTCGGCGGGAATGTCCGCCATGGCCCACTTGCCGGCCGCGCTGCCGATCAGCGCCAGGCGCTCGGCGGGCGTGCCGGCGGCGGCCAGGCGTTCCTGCAGTTTCGATTGCACGAAGGTGCCGAACGAGAAACCGGACAAGGCCACGGGCAAGCCCGGATACAGGCTGCGCATGTGTTCATACAGCAATTGCATGTCGTCCGTCTCGCCCACGCCATGGTCGTGCACGCCTTCGGACGCGCCGACGCCGCGGAAGTTGATGCGCGCCACCACGTAACCGAGCGCGACAAACGCGCGCGCCAGGGTTTGCGTGACCTTGTTATCCATCGTGCCGCCGTACAGCGGGTGCGGGTGGGCAACGAGGGCGATGCCGCGCGGAGTGTCTGCCGGGAAATCGAGCAAGCCTTCCATGCTGCCTGCATGGCCGGCGAGGGTAAATTTTTCCGAGTTTCTGTTCATGATGCTCATACTGGTGGGTATCTCTTAAATTGGCATTAAATCTTGAGGCGTTCGACAATTTTGCCGCCCACCAGGTGCGTATCGATGATTTCATCGATATCGCTGGTGTCGACATAGGTGTACCAGGTCGCTTCCGGGTAGATCACCAGCAGCGGGCCTTCTTCGCAGCGGTCCATGCAGCCGGCCTGGTTGATGCGGATCTTGCCTGCGCCATTCATGTCGAGCTCCTTGATGCGGCGCTTGCAATGCTTTTGCGCCGCTTCCGCGCCATGGTCGCCGCAGCTGTTGCGGCCGTCTTCACGTTTATTCATGCAGAAAAAAACGTGGCGTTCAAAATACGGTGCGTCGCTCATACTATTCTCCTGCTGATTCATCAATGCGCCATGATAACGCTTATGGGTGGTCTTCGCGACGCTGGCGCTGCGCGTCTTCCTGCCGGTTCAGGCGGTGCGAGGGCAGGCACAGGAACCACAGGGCCATGAAGGGCCACAGCAAGGCGAGGAATTGCGCCGCGCCATTGAAGTTGAGGAACTTGCCTTGCACCCAACCTTGCAAGGTCGACATGAAATACGGGTTGATCGGCGTCGTATTCACCATTACCAGGCTCAACAGCAAGGTGGCGGCCGCGATGCGGCGTTGCGCCACGTGGGGCGCGAACGCCAGGCCGCCCAGCATGATCAGGCCGATCAGGAAACCGCCCTGGGCGCCCGGCGTGATCCAGACGAAGGCGTTTTCCGGCGAAAACAGCAGCGCGCTGGCCATCGAGCGCACGGTCAGGGCGGCGGCGATGAGGATCAGCATCAGCACGGCGCGGGGCGCGGCGCGGCGCAGCAGGCATAGCAAGGTGAGCACGGCGCCCGTCATGCCGCAGGCCGTGATAATGGTTTCTGAAAGCCAATATTGCTCGACAGTTAAGATCACGTCGGGCCGCAGATACGTGGCCAGGTCGATCTCCATGCCCGCCAGGCGCGACAGCCAGTCCGACAGGATGGGCAGCAGTTGGCCCAGGCCGAACAGATAGCCTTGCGGATAGATTTGCGCCAGCGGCCACAGGGCCACCAGCACCAGGCCCTGGCTGGCGTGCTGGGCAAACCAGCGCTGGCGCAACCGGTACAAATGGCTATGGTCGAGCAGCTTGCGCGCCGTCAAGGCGCCGATGAGGGAACCGATGAAGCAGCCGGCCGAGTTCGTATAAAAGTCCAGGTTCGACGAAACGCGGCTGGGCAGATAGGTTTGCACGGCTTCCATGCTGCCGGAAATCAGCACGCCGCACAGGCTGGCGACGATGACGGCAAAGAAACCCGTGATCCTTGGAAACAGCGAATACACGATCAAGGCGCCCAGCGGGATGTAGCCGACGACGTTGATGCCCACGTCAAAGCCCGTCCAGTAACGGGGCATGCGCGTGTTTTCCAGGAACGTCAGCGGCGACAAGCCATTGCTGTGCCAGCCCGTGAATGGAAACCAGCTGGCGTACACGATCAGGAAGACGTAGGCGAGCAGGGTCGCGCGCGACACGGGCGAGGAGCGGGCGGGCGGCAGTGGTGCCGCCGGACTGGCGGGGGAAGCTGGCGCCGTCATTCTTTCGGGATGGTCAGCGTGCCCAGCCAGGTCAGCAGGTCGGCGGCGATGGCGTCCGAGGCCGCCGCCAGCGCCTGCGCGCCCCCTTGCGCGTCGGGGCTGCTTGCCGGGCCGCTGCGGCTGAAGGTTTTCTGGTCGATCAGGCGGTGGCCGCGGAACAGCGAGGCGCGCAGCGACACGTGGCCGCTGCTCTGCGTCTGCGTATCGAAGTTTTGCGAAAAATCATCGACGTCGATGCGCAGCAGGGGCATGCCGGCGGCCGCGTCCGTGGTCGACAGCACTTTCACGCCGCTTTGCGCCACGCGCGTCTTCAGGCGCTGGCTTAATAGTTGCAGCGGCGGCGTGTTCCAGCGGTTGTAGGCGTACGGCCGCGATTGCTGCGCGTCGGCGTACAGCAATCGGTAATACATGCGCTGGCTGTCCAGCCAGGATGGGCCGTTGGCGTCGGCGATCACCAGCACGGGCACGGCTGGCGCGGCCGGTTGTACTGCCGCCGCCTGCGGCGCCGGCGGGCCGAAGTCATAGAAAGTGGGGACGGGGCCGCGGCTGGCGCAGCCGCCGAGCAACAATGCCGTGGCCAGGGTCAGCACGCTGACAGGGGAAAAGCGGGGGAAGTTCATCGTGCAATCTCCTTATTTGCCCGGCGCCGAAAAACCGGGCTCGCCCGGGCCGGGCGGAATGTCTGGGGCGCCGAACAAGATGCTCTGCGGCTGTTCATTGAGCGTGCTCATGGTGGTTTTCAAGGCGCGCATCGAGGAACGCGCCTCGCCGCTCAGCTCGATTACCTGCGGCAAGACTTCCAGCGATACGCCATTGGCCACCGTTTCCACGGAATTGCCGACCCGGTCGACCGTGCCATTGACCTTCTCGAGCACGCCGCCGGGCGCCTGGATATCGTTGCCCAGCTTTTTCCACGTGGCTGTCAAGTCCGACACGTTCTTGCTGGCCGTACTGACGGCCGTCAAGGTTTGGCGCGTTTGTTCCGTCAGTTGCGGCAATTGCGTCAGGGTCGGCTCCAGCTGCTGCGGAATGGCGCCGAAGGCCTTGGCCGCCTTGCCCACTTCGTTGAAGGCGCCCAGCATGGCCGCCTGGTTGTCGGGGCTGAGCAGGTTATTCACCTTGTTGGTGATCTGTTCGGCCTGGTCGAGGATGCGCTTGCCGCGCTTTTCCAGCTGGTCGAGCAAGCCCGCGCGCAGGGGGATCAGCGAGGGCTTGTCCTTGCTGGTGCCCAGCAGTGTCGAGCCCACGTGCTCGTCGTCGAGCTGGATGTAGGCGATACCCGTCACGCCCTGGTAGCCCAGGGTGGCAAAGGTGGTATTCGTGACGGGGGTGTCCGGCGCCACGCTGATGTGCACGAGGATTTGCCCCGCTTTTTGCGTGTCGAAGTCGATGGCGTCCACCTTGCCCACTTCCAGGCCCCGGTAGCGCACGGTCGCCTGCGGATTGAGGCCCGGCACGGACAGGGTGGTGGCGAGCAGGTACGGCACCCGTTCCACGCGGTCGCGGTTGAACCAGACGCCGAACAGGATGGCGGCCACCAGCAGGGTGAGTGTAAAAAATCCCGTCATCAGGGCATGTGATCTGTTTTCCATTACTTCTCCGCTTTCTTGTCTGTGCCGGCGTCGTCGCCCGGCTGCGCCGCCTTGCCGGCCGCCTGTTTCTCGTCGAGGACGGCCAGCGCGCGCTTGCCGCGGTCGCCGAGGAAAAATTGCTTGATGAACGGGTGGTCGACTTCGATCACCTCGCGCGTGGGGCCGATGGCGATCACGTGTTTTTCCGCCAGCACGGCGATGCGCGTGGACAGGGCGAACAAAGTGTCGAGGTCATGCGTGACCATCACCACCGTCAAGCCCAGTTCGCGGTGCAGCGACTGGATCAGGGACACGAAACTTTCCGACAGGTCCGGGTCCAGGCCGGCCGTCGGCTCGTCGAGGAACAGCAGCTTCGGTTCCAGCGCCAGGGCGCGGGCCAGGGCCACGCGCTTGATCATGCCGCCCGACAAGTCCGACGGCATTTTCAGCGCATGTTCCGGGCCCAGGCCCACCATATTCATCTTCAATAGTACCGCGTCGTGCACCAGCGCCTCGGGCAGCACGCGCAATTCGCGCATCGGCTGGGCCACGTTGTCGAACACAGTCAGGGCCGAATACAGGGCGCCTTGCTGGAACAGCATGCCCCAGTGGTTGCGCAATTGCTGCAACTGGTCGGAACTTGCCTGGTTGATATCTTCGCCAAAGACTTTGACGCATCCGCGCGCCGGATGTTCCAGGCCCAGCATCTGGCGCAGCAGCACCGTCTTGCCTGTGCCGGAGCCGCCCACGATGGAAAGGATCTCGCCCCGTTCGATTTCCAGGTTCAAGTCCTGGTGCACGACGGTGCGGCCGAACTTGGTCCACAGATTGGTGATGTCCACCACGGGCGCGTCGCCATGCAGGTTGAACTGGCCTTCCTTGCCCGTGCCACAGGCGATATTGGTGTCGTCCGCCATCAGTAGCCCACTCCATTGAAGACGATGGCGAACACGGCGTCGGCCAGGATCACCACGGTGATGGCCGTGACGACGGCGGTGGTGGTGCCGCGCCCCAGGCTTTCCGTGTTGGCCTTGATGCGCAGGCCGAAATGGCACGAGACGAGCGCGATCAGCATGCCGAAAATCACGCCCTTGCCCAGGCCGATCATGTAGTTGGCCAGCGGCACGGCATCCGGCAGCTTCTGGATGAAGTAGCGCGCCGACAGATTCAGTTCCACCTTGGCCGCCACCATGCCGCCGATCAGCGCGGCCGTATCCGTCCAGATGACGAGCAGAGGCATGGAAATGGCCAGGGCCAGCACTTTCGGCATGATCAGGCGGAAACCGTGCGAAATGCCCATCACCAGCATGGCGTCGAGCTCTTCCGTGACGCGCATGACGCCCAGCTGGGCCGTGATGGACGAACCGGAGCGGCCGGCAACGAGGATGGCGGCCAACAATGGCCCCAGTTCGCGGATGACGCTCATGCCCAGCAGGTTGACCAGGTAAATGTCGCCGCCAAAGGCGCGCAGTTGCTGCGCGGACAGATAGGACAGCACGACACCGATCAGGAAGCCGACGAGGGCCGTGATGCCCAGCGCCTGGAAGCCCGCATGGAAGATATTGGCGGAAATTTCGCGCCACGGCCCGCGCATGGGATGGCGCGCGAAGCGGCCGATATCCTGCGTGACCTGGCCCACGAGGGCGATAAAACCCTTTAAATGTTGGAAAAACAGCAAAATAGCCATGCCCAGCTTCATCACGGGCGTGAGGCGGTTGGCGCGCGAGGGCGGCGTTTCCAGCGGCCCCGTTTCCTCGATGCGCCGGAAAAACTCTTCCTGCGACGGCGCCAGGGTCAGTTGCGCGGGACGCCGCTTGCCCCAGGCATTCCAGAACAGCTGGGCGCCGATATGGTCCATGCTGTCGATGGCCGACAGGTCCCATTGCGCCTTCGCATCGCCCTGCAAGGGCTTGAGCTGGGCATCGATGGCTTTGATCGCATTGTCATGCGCCAGCGCGTGCACCTGCCAGGTGCCGCTGGCAGTGACAAGGGCTCCCTGTTGGGAGCTGGTCTGGGAGAGGGTCAGTTTCGGCGATTGTACAGTCGGCATCGTGCCAGTTTAAGGGAGAATGGCGCAGACCGCCACCGCTGTTCAATCGCCGGCCCCTCAGGACGCCAGGTGGCGCGCCTGCCGCTGCGGCAGGGCGACGTCCGGGCGCACCTTGGCATTGCTAGTACTCACTTCGGCTGGCTTGGCGTGCGCAGCCGTCTGCGCGCCGCCCGCATAGTCGCTGGCCACGAGGGCATTGGCTTCAAGCGCGCTCATGCCGCGCGTCTGCAGCCATTGCGCCACCAGCTTGGCCAGGCGCTCCATGGCGATGCGGTGGGTGGCGTCCGTATGGGCGTAAAGCCAGTTCGAAAAGTCCATGAAGTTTTCAAACGGCGCATCGCCCAGCATCCATTGCACCGTATTGGCGAAGCGGCCCGAGTTGGCCACCAGGTCCCAGTAGCGGGCGAAGCGCACGAGGCGCTGCATGCTCATGAAATCGAGCTGCTTGTTCGCCAGGATGGTGTACGGCGGGTGCGGGTCGAACACCATGCCATAGTTTTCCGTATGGCGGATGATGGGCGTGCCGCGCAGCCGTTTTAATATGCCGAACTGGATTTCATGCGGTTTCAAGGCCACCAGCTTGTTGAAGCCGGCCGCGAAGCTCGCTTCATCCTCGCCCGGCAAGCCGGCGATCAAGTCCACGTGCAAGTGGGCGTTCGATTCTTCGCACAGCCAGCGGATGTTGTCGGCCGCCTTTTGATTGTCCTGCTTGCGGCTGACCAGCGATTGCACGTCCGGATTGAAACTCTGGATGCCAATTTCAAATTGCAGCGCGCCGGGCGGGAACTTGCTGATGCCTTCTTTCAAGGCGTCGGGCAAGTGGTCGGGCACCAGCTCGAAGTGGGCGTAGATCGGATCGTCCGGATTCGCCTCGATCTTGTCCAGAAAGAATTGCATGATCTTCAGGCTGGTCTTGATGTTCAGGTTGAAGGTACGGTCGACGAACTTGAACAGGCGCGCGCCGCGCGCATGCAGGGACTCCATCTCGGCCAGGAAGTTCTCCAGTGCGAAGGGCCAGGCCGTCTTGTCCAGCGCCGACAGGCAGAATTCGCACTTGAACGGGCAGCCGCGCGACGCTTCCACGTAGATCGTGCGGTGGCGGATATCGTCGTCCGTATACAAGGAGTAGGGCAGCTGCAGTTCCGCCAGCGGGGCTTGCACGCCCGCGTGGATCTTCATCAGCGGCTTCGGCCCGTGGAGGATCTCGCCGCACAGCTTGGGGAAGGTGACGTCGCCCCAGCCCGTGATCAGGTAGTCGGCCAGCTTGACGATCTCTTGCTCGCCCGCCTCATGCGACACTTCCGGCCCGCCCAGCACGATGATGACTTCAGGCGCCACGCGCTTGAGCATGGCCACCAGCTTCGTCGTTTCCTCGACGTTCCATATATACACGCCAAAACCGATGATGCGGGGCTTGTTTTGCAGGATGCGCTCGACCAGTTCCGTGGTTTTCGTGCCGATGACGAATTCCTGCAGCCGCGTCTGCGCTTGCAGCGGCCCCATATTGGCCAGCAAATAGCGCAATCCCAGCGAGGCGTGGGTGTAGCGGGCGTTCAGGGTGGAGAGCAGGATGGTCATGGGAGGCGATTGAAACGGCGAAACCGCTATTTTACGCTGTCGCGTCAGCTGTGCGCTGCGGCCACAAATGCCATGTTACCATTTGTCAATAATTACTAACTTGTCAATGCTACGGCAGGTAAAAAGGGATATACGGTGCTGGCGAAAAAAGTACTCAATAAGAAAGTTCTGCTCGGGGCGCTGGCTGGCGTGGCCGTGGTGGCGGCCGCGCTGGTCGGTTACCGGGTCTTCGGCTGGGGCGCGATGGGACCGGTCAACGGCTTGAAGCTGGACTTGTCCAGGCCCGACGCGCTGGTCCGCACGAAAAGCCTGTCGACCTTGCCGCGCGACTTGCTGACGGTGCCGCTGGCGCGCGACGTGCTGCGCGAGGATTTCCTGTTCTATTACGAGCAGAGCGAAGACCGGCTGGGGCTCAAGGGCAGTTTGCGCCGCATCGCCTACGAACATGAACTGGGATGGGGCGACCAGCTGCTGCGCATGGTGCTGGACCAGCCTGCGGAAGTGGCCCTGTGGCGCGACGCCGACGGCTCGCTCAAGCATTTTGCCATTGCCGTATCGCGCAACCAGCTGACGCGCCTGCTCGAGGAAGCGGGCAAGATCGCCTTGAAGGATACGCAGATGCGCGTGGCCGGCAGTTTGCGCGTCGATGGCGGCCAGGTGCCCGTGTATGCGCTCAATTACGCCTACCAGCGCACCTTGCTGTTTGCCGCGCACGGCCAGCGCCTGGTCATCCTGTCCCATCCCGGCATGCTGTATGGCGGCAGCGACGGCAAGAGCGGCGATGGCACGGCCGAGAAAACCGTGGCCAGCCTGCTGGCGCCGGAGGCTGCCAAACAGAACGTCTTTCATGCGCAATTCCATCTCGACGGCGCCGCGCCCGAGGGCCACAGCATCGCCGTCAAGGCAGACTTCCTGTCGTTCGGCTACCAGCCCTTCTTCGGCGCGCTCGAAGCGCTGCGCTTCGATTTTCAACAGGGCGCCTGGCAGTCCAAGGTGCTGCTCAATGCGGACAAGCTGAAAAACGGCGGCTATGACAGCAGCGCCCTGTGGCCCGTGCTGCCGCACAGTCCCAGCGCCTGCTTCAGCGTGCCGGTGGACTGGGCCGCGCTGCAGCCCGTGCTCAAGCGCCTGGGGAGCAAGACTTCCGAGCCGGTGGTGCCGCTGGCCGGGCACTTGCAAGGGCCGGCCGCCGCCTGCTGGTACGGCACTTCGCGCCTGCATACGCCGGTGTTTGTCGCCACGCGCAGCGCGCAGGCCGGGGATGACGCTGCATATGGCAGCCTGTTCGAGGCGGCCATCGGCGGCAAGGACCCCGTGCGCAGGACGACCGGCAAGGATAGTAAAGGTGAGTTCGTACGCTGGGAGCGCAGCGTCGCCACGGCACTGGGCCAGTCCACGCCGGCGCTGGCCGTGGCCGGCAATACGGTTGTCTTCTCGGCCGACGGCAAGCTGGTGGACCAGGTGCTGGCCGTGCGCCGCAAGCAGGCGCCGGCCGCCAGCGACCTGCTGCCCGATGGCGCGCACACCATCGGCCTGATCGCGCCCGCGTCGCTGGCCCGGCTGATCCAGCTGGAAGCCTTCGATACTCTGCCGGCGAATAACGAACCGGTCCTGCGCGCGGCCGCCAACGAACACCTGGTGCCGCGCCTGAACGCCTTGAAAAAATATCCGCCGCTGCGCATGGTGCTCAAGCGGCAGCCAGCCAGCGGCACCGCATGGGAAGCGCTGGAATGGCAGGAGACTGCGCGATGACGGTGCGGCACGCGCGCCGCGCTGCCTTGCGCTGGTTCGCGGCTTGCGCCGCCACCGTGGCAATGCCCCGGGCGTGGGCCCTGCGCGCGGCTACCGAACCGCAAGTGCAGCTGTCGCAAGCCCAGAGCCGCGCCTTCCAGGCCTGGATGTTGCGCATTGTCAATGTGCAGATCGAACGGGGGCCGTCGCCGCGCTGGACGCACCGCGATTGCGCGGGCCTCGTGCGCTTTGCCGTCAATGAGGCGCTCACCGTGCATGATGCGAAATGGCTGCGCGCGAACGGCATCGCCAGCGACCGGCGCCTGCCGCCCGAGCTGGAATTGAGCGCGGCCCAGGCGGCCCTGCGCAACCACTGGGTGCAGACGGATGGCACGGTCGGCCACTTCGTCACGGCGCTGGCGCTGGTTCAGCGCAACAGCCGTTTCATCGCCCGCGAAATCAGCCAGGCGCTGCCCGGCGACCTGCTGTTTTTCGACCAGGGCGACGAACAGCACCTGATGGTCTGGATGGGGGCGCGCATCGCCTACCACACCGGCACCGTCACCCCCGACGACAATGGTCTGCGGACCGTCGATATCAAAGAACTTACGAGCTGGAAGGACACGCGGTGGCAACCTGTGGTCAACAATCCGAATTTCGCCGGTGTGTTCCGGCTGGCGTTCCTGTCATGAAGCTTCTCATGAAGCTGTTATTTGCCAGCCTGCTGGCGTTGGTCCTCATTGGCGGCGCCTCGGCGCAGGAACGCGAACCGAGCAACTACGCCACCTTCAAGGGCGAACCCTTCTTCCTGCTGTCGGATGCCAGTTACGGCAGTCTTGATGAAGCGCGCGTGCGGCTCGAGGTGCCGGGGCGCGACATGGGGCGCATGAACCTGGAAGCGTATTCGGGCGCCGACATCGTCGTCTACCGCGTGCCCGAACCGATGGAATTCCTGAAAAAGCAGCGCAATCTGCACCGCATCCAGGTGGAGGGCAATTACCAGGGCGAGGGCCTGGCCAACACCTTGAGCTTTCTATGGGATAGCTGGTGGAAGCAGTCGCGCCTGGCCTGGCGCAAGCTGTTTTCCGGCGAGGCGCGCCTTGCGGTAACGAAGGAGCAGCCGCAATTGGCGACGAATGACGCGATCCGCCGGCGCACTGTGTTCGCCAACCATCCGCAATACAAGCCGATCAAGGGCATGGAGCTGGTCGACAGCTTCCGCTATCCGATCTGGCAGGCCAAGGCCATCACGCCGCCGAAAGGCGTCAAGCTCGATGGATCGAGCAGCGATTTCATCGTCGCCGGCGCCGGCAACGTGATGATCCCGCTGGGCAAACGCCAGCCTGGCTTGTACCTGATCGAAGCGATCATCGGCGAACACCGCGCCACCACCCTGGTGTTCGTGTCGGACACGGTGGCCGTCACCAAGGTATCGTCCGGCCAGATGCTGGTGTGGACGGCACGGCGCGACAACAGCGCCGCCGTGTCCGGCGCCAGCGTGGCGTGGACCGACGGCACCGGCGTGCTGCAGTCGGCCACCACGGGCGCCGACGGTGTCGCATCGCTCGAGCGCGGCAGCCCCGAACACACGTATGTGCTGGGCCAGGACCGCGCCGGCGGCGTGTTCGTGTCCGAGAATTTTTACTATGACAGCGAAATCTATAATACCAAGATTTATGCGGTGACGGACCGGCCCCTGTACCGGCCCGGCGACGAGGTCAACGTCAAGTTTGTGGGTCGCGAATTCACGTCGGCGCGCAACTCGCAGGCGGCGGCCAGCGCGCCGCTAAGCTTGACCGTGCTCAATCCGAATGGCACGCCGCTGCTGACGCAAACGCTGCAGCTGTCCGGCGACACGGGTGCCGACACGCGCTTCCGCCTGCCGACGGAAGCCACCGCCGGCGGCTATGAACTGCGCTTCAATTACAAGGATGGCGTATATGGCGCGGCCTTCCGCGTGGCCGAATACATCAAGCCGCACTTTGAAATCAACGTCCAGCCATCGAAGCCGGAGTTCAAGACGGGCGAGGCGGTCAAGGGCAGCATCGCGCTGCGCTACCCTGATGGCAAGCCGGTGAAAAACGCGAAGATGACCTTGTCGCTGCGCGGCCAGCAAAACACCATGGTCGAGGGCGAGTTGCGTTACAGCGGCCTGTTCCCCGTGGCCTTGAAGACCGAGGAAGTGACGAGCGACGGCAGCGGCAATGTGGACTTCACCTTGCCGCCCGCCGCCGACCCTTCGCGCTACATCCTGACCGTGCTGGCGACCGATGGCGCGGCCTACCGCGTCAAGGCGACGCGCGAGCTGATGATAGAACGCTCGAGCAGCAGCTACCAGTTGAAGGCCGCGCGCCAGTTTTCCGATCCGGGCCAGTCCGTGCATTTCGACTTGCTGGCCGATGGCCAGGGCGCGGCCAAGCCCGTGCGCTGGGAGATGGTGCAGCTGGAAAAACAAGGCAAGACCGAGGGCGCATTCGATCCAAACGCCAAGGGCTGGGACGTGACATTCCCCGCATCGGGTTCGTATCAGCTGGCGCTGCGCGACGAACGGGGCAACCTGCTGGCCGCCGCCAGCCACTGGGTCGCCGGCGATGGCGTGCAAACGACGCCGGGCAGCA
This sequence comes from Janthinobacterium sp. SUN120, assembly GCF_030397735.1. Lineage (NCBI taxonomy): Bacteria > Pseudomonadati > Pseudomonadota > Betaproteobacteria > Burkholderiales > Oxalobacteraceae > Janthinobacterium > Janthinobacterium sp. SUN120. The sequence continues at coordinate 232,047 of NZ_JAPUBW010000008.1, forward strand.
TCGAGATCGTGCTGGACCGCGCCCGCTATCGTCCGGGCGACACCGCCGAAGCCTTGATCACGTTCTCGGACAAGGTCGACCAGGCGCTGTTGACGCTCGAACGCGACAAGGTGGAGCACCATGGCTTGATGGCCGGCGCCGCGGATTGGTACCAGGCGAAGCGCGTGGCGCCGCGGCAGTGGCGCGTGCGCATCCCCGTCAGGGAGGAGCACGGCCCGAACATGACGTTTTCGGTGGCATACACGAGCAATGGCGATTTCGTTTTCGAGAATGCGGGCCTGCAAGTGATCGAGCCGCGCATCGCGCTGCAGTTCAAAAGCGACAAGGAGGTCTACCAGCCTGGCGAGAAGGTGACGCTGGACGTCAAGGCCACCCTCGACGGCAAGCCGCTGAGCACCATGGTGGCGCTGGGCGTGGTCGATGAAATGATTTATGTGCTGCAGCCGGAAATCGCGCCGGATATCGGCGACTTCTTCTACCATCCGCGCCGCAACAACGTGCGCACCACGGCCAGCCTGTCTTTCATCAGCTACGACATGGCGCATGGCCGCACCGCCGGTGCGCCCGCGCGCCACAATTACAACGAGCGCGGCGTCAAGGTGCTCGAACGTCCGCGCCGCGACAATATCGATACGGCGTACTGGGCGCCATCGCTGAAGACCGACGCGAATGGCAATGCGCGCGTGAGTTTCACCATGCCGGACGCGCTGACCCGCTGGAGGATTACGGGCCGCGCGATGGACGAGCAGGGGCGCGTGGGCCAACGCACGGCCTATCTGCGTTCGGACAAAAACTTCTATGCCAAGTGGACGGCGCCCGACTGGATGCGCGCTGGCGATGCGCCGCGTGCCTCGGTGGCCGTGTTCAACCAGACTGGCAAGGAGCAGGCGCTTGACGTCGTTCTCTCCGGCGGTGCGCAGCCGAAGACGGAAAAACTGTCCGCCAAACCGGGCGTCAACTACGTCGAGTTTCCGCTCGCTGCTGGCGCTACCGGGCCGCTGCGCCTGGAGCTGAAACAGAACGGCAAGCTGGTTGACGCGCTGGACACGGCCATGCACACCTTGCCTGCCGCCTGGAGCAGTCCGCGCACCCTGGTGCTGCCGCTCGATGGCGCCGTCGGTGATATTCCACTCAAGCTGCCGGCGGACGCGCGCAATATCCGCATCTCGTTCGCGCAAGGAGCAGCCAGCCAGTTCGCGCGCATCGCCGACGACCTGATCGACTATCCATATGGCTGCGTGGAGCAGACGGCGAGCCGTTTGATTCCGCTGGCGCTGGCCACGCAAAGCCTGGGTCCGGACGCCGGCGCGGCGGGTGAGCATCTGCAAACGCTGCTGACGGCGCAGCGCCTGCGCCTGGTGTCGATGGCGGGCCCCAACGCCGTCTTCGGTTGGTGGGGGAACGCCACGGCCGGCAATGCCTTGATGACGGCCTACGCCTATTACGCGGACTGGTACGCGGCGCGCGCGCTGCGCATCGAGCTGCCGCCCGAGCACTGGAACAAGCTGCTGGCCGTCTACAGCGAACATGGCTTGAAGGATGCGATGGGCGACCGCGCGCTGGTGCTGTGGATGGCGCGCGAAATGGGCTTGCCCACGCAGACATTGGCAGCCGGCCTGGTGGACGACAGCGCCATCGCCGTCCTGGGCGGCAAGCCGCGCCAGGCGGGCGACAGTAGCAGCCTGCTGCTGGGCGGAGCCCTTGACCGCGAAGCGCAAGCGATGTCGCTGGGCCTGGTGGCGCTGGTGGCCGGCCAGAATGGCATCGCCTTGCCGCATGGGCTGCAACTGCAAGTGGCCAGCGCCTGGCAAGTCTTGCGCGAATCGAAAGCGCCGGTGGCGCAAGCCTTGCTGATGCTGGCCGGCGAAGTGCCGCCATCGCAGGCCGACGCGGTGCTGGCTGGCGTGCGCGCCGAGATGCCGACCCTGGACCGCGCGATGACGTTGATGTGGGTGCAAAAGAAACTGGGTGGCGCATCGTTCGGCAAGGGGCCGGCCGTCACGCTGGATGGCGCCTGGCAAAAACGCGACAGTCGCAGCGGCCAGCCGGTCTGGCGCTGGAGCGACGCCAAGGGCCAGCCTGACAAACTGCGTCTCGCGGCACCGGTGCCCGCAGGCACGGTGGCCGTGCTGCAGTACGACAGCCACGCCGTCGAAGCGCAAACCTTGCCGGTTGCCGTCGAGCGCCGCATCCTGCGCATGAAGGCGGGCAAGGGCGGCTACACGACGGAGCTGGTCAAGCCGGGCGAGGCGCTGAGCACGGACGCGCTGTACCTCGATGAAATCACCTTGAAGGCTGCACCGGGAGCGAAGCACCGCTTTGGTTTGCTGGAAGTGGCGCTGCCACCTGGCGCCATGGTCGAATCGACGACATGGGGCATGGTCATGGCAGGTGACAAGCCGGCCGCGCTGGAACGCGCGCGCCACACCGAACGCCGCGACGGCTATGCCGTGCCGATCGAGCCTTTGGCCGGCGACGTGACCGTGCGCCATTTGCTGCGCTTTGCGCAGAAGGGCAGTTATGTGCTGCCGCCTGCGCGCTTTTACCGCATGTATCAGCCGGAGCAGAAAGCCTTTGAAGGCGGCGGCAAGACCACGCGCGCGCTGAAGGTCGAGTGATGCGCGTTGCACTTCCTGCATTGACGGCAACCCTGCTGCTGGCCGTACCTGCGTGGTCTGCATCGCTGGACGTGGCCTGGTGGCGTGATGGCAAGACGGAAGTACGGCAGCTGCGCCAGGGCGGCGCCACGCAGCCCCTCTCGCCGCCGTTTGACGGTGCGCGGCAAGTACCGCTGGCCAGCCTGTGGAAGCTGTTCGTGTATGTCTATGCGACGGATAACAAGGTAGCGATGCCGGATTACCGCTGCGGTGGCCGCGATCCGGAAGAGGTGTATTGCTGCGATGCGGGCCAGAGCATCGGTCACGACGCGGCGCTGGCGCAGTCCTGCGGCCCATTTTTCTCGCCCAAGCGCTTGATGATCACGGCCACGCCGTGGCGCCAGTACTGGCGCGGCCGTCTGGGGAGCGCGCCGGCAGGCGACTTTGCCTGGCTGGCGGATCCCGCGCAGATGGCGCCGGCGCGCACGGTGCGCCTGGATAGCCTGCTGCGCGCGCTGGACAGCATCCCGGCCGCCAGCCGCGTGGATGCCGAGGCAGCGCTGCTGCGCGTGGTGCTCGACGGACGCGGCGCCGGTACGGCGCGCTGGTTCGGCAGCCAGCTGCGCGTAAAGACGTATTCCTGGCACGAGCAGAAAAAGGGTCAGGCAGAAGAGCGTATCGGCGGCGCGGCCGGCTGGCTGGCCGACGGCACGCCGATCTGGTTTGGCGGCGCGGGCGGCAGCAGCAATGTCTTCGCACAGTGGGCGCCCAAGCTGGCCGCCAGTTTGCCGAAAGTGGGCGCGGCCGACGATGGCGGCTGCGTGGTCGTCGATTACTTCAAGCGCTATCCGATCCGCGCCGTGCGCGGCGAGCGTGGCGTGGCCGCAGCTGGCCCGCTGAATGGCCGCTACCATGTGCAATTCGAGAATGGCCAGAACCTCGCCTTGCGCAGCACGGGCGAATTGATGCTGTTGCAGGAGAAGGGCGGCCGTCCGCAATTGCGCGGCCGCTTCGGCGTCAATGAATATGTGGCGCGCGTGCTCGACCGCGAAGCGAACGCCGGCGAGCCGGAAGCGGCCAAGGCGCTGGCGATCGCCGCGCGCACGTATCTGCAGCAGAACGCGGTGACGGTGGCGGGCTGCCAGCAGATCGTTGACAGCAGCGCGACCCAGCGCGTCAGTCCCAGCCCCGCCACGCCGGCGGCGCTGGCGATTGCGCGCTGGACCGACCAGCTGATCGTCGATGGCGTCACCGTGCGCTATCACAGTAACCAGCCGTCCGAGGGCACGATGGCGTGGAGCGAGGCGGTGCGCCAGGCCAGACAAGGCAAGTACTATGATGAATTGCTGGCGGCGGCGTATCCTGGCGGCGCGCTGAGTACCTTTGGCAATACCGGCGCACGTTGCCGGCGCCTGGCGCAGAACGAGGACTGGCTGGCGCGGTCCGTGCTGCGCTGGCAGCGCGTGCTGCTGCGCGAGGCCGGCTACGAGGCGCCGTCGCCAGCGCCGCTGGTGTGCGCCTTGCAGAGCGGCGCGCCGTATTCGGAACAATCGCGCAACCGTATCTTCATGCGGCCGCTGGCCACGCGCGAAGACCGCATCACCTTGGCCCATGAATACCTGCATCTTGGCCTGCGCAACCATCCGCGCGGCCAGGACGAAGAATATGTCGAGCGGCTGGCCCGCCGGCTCGTCGACCTTAACCTGGAGGCCCTGTGAGTTTTTATATCCGCTGCTCGATTCCGCTAATGCTATTGCCAATCTGGGCGCAGGCCCAGGTCACCATCGACGCCCCCAAGAGTGGTTGGCGCAATTCGGCCGGCGCCAGCGAGCAATACACGCAAGCGGTCAACTACCCCGCCGCGTCGGTCAACCTGCAGCCGGGCCAGGCCGAGACGGCGCAGATACGGGGACGCATCGCAGGCGCCGTCAAGGGCAAGCCCGCTACTTTGGTGGTCAATGGCGTGGCGATGCCGATGGAAGTGGGCGAGGATGGCAGCTATGGCCGTCCGTATGGCTTCGGCAGCGGTTCGAACAGCGTGGAAGTGCGCTCGCCGGATGGCCGGAGCCGCGCGCGCACCCAGTTTGTCGACAGCTACCAGGGCAAGACCCAGGCGCGCCTGCGCATCGTGCTGTCCTGGGACAGCGCCGGCACCGACCTCGATATGCATGTGGTCACGCCGGACGGCGGCCATGCCTGGTACGGCAATCGCGTCCTGAAAGATGGCGGCGCGCTGGATGTGGACGTGACCACCGGCTATGGTCCGGAGATTTTCTCCAGTTCGGCGCCCGTGAAGGGCAACTATCACGTCTATGTGAATTACTACGGCAGCGGCGAGAACACCGCCATGCTGACCGTCGCCCGCATATCGATCATCACCAACGAAGGCACGCCACGTGAAAAGTTGCAGAGCTTCCAGGTGCCGATGCGGGCCGCGGGCGAACTGACCTTGGTGAAATCGTTCGTCTTGCCATAAATGGCTCTTGCGGACACGCTGTTGCTTGGCTATAATTCGCCCCCTCGCTGAACGACGCATGCAAATGCCGAGTGAGACGAGAAAAAGAAGGAGTTGACGGACGTAGCAAATTGCTTCATACTCTTCCTTCTTCGCAGCTGACAAACACAACGCTTTGTCGATAGCGCGAAAGCAGTGCCGAATACAGTTCTTTAACAATTAACAGTCGATAAGTGTGGGCATTTGATGTAAGTGCAGCAGCGATCTTCGGATTGCTGTAATACTTAAAATATCAAATGTTCACAAGAAATAATGAAATAGGCGCTACGAAAGTAGTGGCCTGTCAGTTTTTTGAGTGAGCGACCCGTTAGAAATAACGGTGCCGGTAAAACGGCAAAGTAACAGAGATTAAACTGAAGAGTTTGATCCTGGCTCAGATTGAACGCTGGCGGCATGCCTTACACATGCAAGTCGAACGGCAGCACGGAGCTTGCTCTGGTG
>NZ_JAPUBW010000009.1:0-22233 GCF_030397735.1 Janthinobacterium sp. SUN120
CAGGACCGTGAAACAACTTTGCGCCGATGATAGTGCTGCAACCAGTGTGAAAGTAGGTTATCGTCAGGCTTGTTATGCGAAAAAACCCCTTCCGGTGATCCGGTTGGGGTTTTTTTACGTCTGACGGTTTTTTTTTCAGCAGACAGGCATAAAAAAGCAGCGCTGCGCGCTGCCTTTTTCATTTAATTAAGTTGGCAGACTCTATCCCAATCAAGGTCAAAGCGGGCCAGGTATTTTTTGAGCCTGTCGGCATCGTTGGGTTTAGCTTTCGCCGCGCGCGATACGGCATACAGGGTACGGCCGGCATCGGACATATTGTTCGATTGCCGGCAAATCTTGATCACTGCCTGCAGCTGCAGCGCATCAAACAGGTCGAGCTGCGTGGCTGCCTCGCTTCCCATGATATCGGCCAGGTCGATTTCCGTGCCGCCGGCAGGTTTGTCATGATGCTGCCACATCCGCTTCAAGCGCCGGATTTCCTCATCGACGACAGCATCCGTGATACGGCCCGCTTCCGACAGGGTGGCCAGGCGCGTGACAGCGGCGGATAAATCGCGGAAATTACCCTTCCATACCGAGGTGGGCAGGGTGGCGAAACGCATGAAACGCTCGTGCGCCTCCTTGTTGAAGCGTACGCGTTCGCCCGTTTCCGCGCTGTATTGTGTCAGCAGGTATTCCAGGTTCGGTTCGATGTCTTCCGGCCGCTGCGCCAGCCCCGGCAATTCGTACGTCCACAGGTTGATGCGCGCATACAGGTCTTCGCGGAAGCGGCCGGTCATCACTTCTTTGCCCAGGTCGCGGTTGGTGCCGGCGATCAGCTGGAAGTCGCTCTGCACCTCCGTATCGGCACCGACGGGAAAGAAGCGCTTTTCTTCAATAGCTTTCAGCAGCATCGCCTGCTCGTCGAGTCCCAGTTCGCCGATTTCATCGAGAAACAGCAGTCCCTTGTGCGCGCTGCGCAGCAAGCCTGGACGATCCGAGCCTGCGCCTGTGAAGGAGCCCTTGATATGGCCGAACAAGGTGGAGGCTGCGCCATCGCCATGCAATGTGGCGCAATTGAGGTCGATGAATTTTCCGTCGATCTGGTGGCGCGATTTTTTCAGTTCATACACGCGGCGCGCGAGGAAGGATTTGCCGGCGCCGGTAGGTCCCATCAGCAGCATGGGGGCTTTCGATTTGATGGCGACGCGCTCGATTTCATCGATCATGCCGTTGAACTTCGCATTGCGCGTGGCGATGCCGGACTTCAGGAAGGCCACGCCTTCGGCCTGCTCGCGCGTAAAACGCTGGGCAATCTGGTCGTAGCGCGACAGATCGAGGTCGATCAATGCGTAACTGCCGGGATTGCCGGTGGCCTGGCGCTTCGGCGGCGACGTTTGCACGAGACGGCCAGGAAAATAGCGCGCTTCCGTCATCAGGAACATACATATCTGCACCACGTGGCTGCCGGTGGTGATGTGAATCCAATAGTCTTCCTTGTCCGGATCGAAGGGGTAGCTATTGGCAAAGTCGTAGAGCGCGCCATACACATTTTCGAAGTCCCAGGCATCGCTGATAGGCAGTTCATGGGAGATTAGCCTGGTTTCGGGCGAGACGCTGGCAATATCCTGCGACACCTGGCGTACCAGGTTGTCAAACTGGCTGCCCGCGTACAGCAACTCGAAGCGGTCGATGATCTTGTCCTCGTGCTGGGTCAGGGCGATGCTGGGACGCCACTTTTCCCAGCGTGCAGCTCCCCTGCCATTGTCGAGCTGCGTGCCGAGAAAACCGATGACGACGGTGCGTTTTGCTTGCATATATGGGATAAAAATTTATCTGAAAAGATAATTGTATTCCAAATCGCGGTTGCATAGATATGTTCAAGGTAAAGCCTGCATGAAAATATTATTCAATTAAATCAATTGGTTATGGAGATTTTTGAGGAAATATTGAAAGCTGGCACAGCGCTTGCAATAGAGGAAATACCAACGAGATAAACGTAGAGAGCAGAGAGGAACGAAAAATGGCCAACGCCCAGTTATTCCAGAGCGCGCAACAGACAGCAACCATGCCAGCGGCGCTGGCACGCAATGCCGAAGGCGCACCCGCCTACGCGCTGACGCCCCGGCATCAGCTGGCGCAGTACGCGGCCACCGGCTGCCTGAATACGACGTTTTATGCCAGCGCCGAAGCGCAACTGGCGAAAGTACGCGAGCTGTGCCTGGCGGTCGAGCCGGCCTTCATCGCGCAGACGGCCGTGTACTGCCGCGAACGGGGCTACATGAAAGACATGCCGGCCTTGCTGGTGGCCATGCTGGCGGGGCAGGGCGCCGCGGAATGCGCGCCGGCCTTTCAGCGTGTGATTAACAACGGCAAGATGCTGCGCAACTTCGTGCAGATCATGCGTTCGGGCGCCATCGGCCGCAAGTCGCTGGGATCGCGTCCGAAAAAACTGGTGCAGGCATGGCTGAACGGCGCGTCGGAACAAGCCTTGCTGGCCGCGGCCGTGGGCAATGCGCCATCGCTGGCCGACGTGGTCAAGATGGTGCATCCGAAACCGCAGGAAGCGTGGCGCGCGGCTTTCTTCGCCTGGCTGATCGGCAAGCCGTACGATGCCGCGGCCTTGCCGCCGGCGCTGGCCGCGTTCGAAGCTTACAAGCTTGATCCAGCGCAAACGATACCGGACGTGCCCTTCCAGATGCTGACGGCGCTGCCCTTGAGCGCACAGGATTGGGCGCAGATCGCCCGCCAGGGCAGCTGGCAGATGGTGCGCATGAATCTGAATACCTTTGGCCGCCACGGCGTGTATGCGATAGCCGGCATGCCGGAGCTGATCGCCGCCAAGCTGCGCGATCCCGAGGCGATTGGTCGGGCACGGGTGTTTCCGTACCAGCTGATGTCGGCTTGCATGGCGGCCGGCGAGAGCGTGCCGGCCATCGTGCGCGAAGCGCTGGAACAGGCGCTGGAAATATCGCTGCTGAACGTGCCGCAGATCGCTGGCAAGGTGGTGGTGTGCCCCGACGTTTCCGGTTCGATGTCCTCGCCCGTCAGCGGTTTTCGCGGCAGCGCCACGTCCAGCGTGCGCTGCATCGATGTGGCGGCGCTGGTGGCGGCGGCCATGCTGCGCAAGAATCCGGATGCCATGGTGCTGCCGTTCGAGCACAGCGTGGTGCAGTGCGGACTCGGCGCGGATGATAGCGTGATGAGCAACGCGGCCAGGCTGGCAGCCATCGGTGGCGGCGGTACCAATTGCAGCGCGCCGCTGCTGCGCATGAACAGCAAGAAGGAGCTGGCCGACCTGGTGATTTATGTGTCCGATAACGAATCGTGGATCGACGCCAAACGCAGCGGCGCCACGGCGACGATGGGACAGTGGGATGTCTTCAAACAGCGCAATCCGCAAGCAAAGCTGGTATGCATCGATATTGCGCCGCATGCCACCACGCAGGCGATGGAGCGCGAGGATATTCTGAATATCGGCGGTTTTTCCGACGACGTCTTCAAGATCATCGCCGCCTTTGCCGCCGGCCGGCTGGATCCCGCCCACTGGGTGGGAGAAATCGCCGCCATCGATATCGCAGCACCAGGTTGTTGAAGCAAAGCGCATGAATGCGGACAGGACTACATAACAGGCGTCCTGTCCACGCTTGTCATGCGCCGTAGTACCCCGAATGCCGACAGGATTACATCGATCAGCCGCGTCAGACCGGCCTGGCAGGCGCAGTGCGTCTGCCAGAAATCCTGTCCCCCCTTGTCGGGTTGTCGTACTGATGAATGCCGGTGGAACTACATCCTGGGCCGATGCGTCGGCAACTGTTTCACCAACCCTGGTCATCACCCCCTATACAATAGAAGAAGAGATAGCGATGAAAAACGAAGAATACGAAGTCCTGCATACCGAAGGCAGCCGTCCAGTGAAAATGTGGACGCGTGGCGTGCCTGTCGAAGAAGCGGCTAAAAAACAATTGCGCAACACGGCGACCCTGCCGTTCATTTACAAGCATATCGCCGTCATGCCCGACGTCCACCTGGGTAAGGGGTCGACCATCGGCAGCGTGATTCCCACCCTGGGCGCCGTGATTCCGGCGGCCGTGGGCGTGGATATCGGCTGCGGCATGATGGCGGCGAAAACCACGCTGACGGCGAACGATCTGCCCGATAACCTGGGACCGCTGCGCAGCGCCATCGAACGCGCCATTCCGCACGGGATGTCGCCGAAGACGCGCGGCCACCGCGGTCGCGACGAAGGTTCCTGGCATACGCCGCCCTCGGTGGTCGATGCCGCGTGGCTGCAATTGAAGGATGAATTCGATGCGATCTGCCTGAAAACGCCAAAGCTGAAAAATACGAACAATTACCGCCACCTGGGAACCTTGGGTAGCGGCAACCACTTCGTCGAAGTGTGCCTCGACGAGCAGGGTTCCGTATGGTTCATGCTGCATTCCGGTTCGCGCGGCGTGGGCAATGCCATCGGCACCCATTTCATCGAACTGGCCAAGCAGGATATGCGCACCCACTTCATCAACCTGCCCGACCAGGATTTGGCTTACCTGGCCGAGGGAACGCAGCATTACGATGATTACGTGGAAGCGGTGGGCTGGGCCCAGCGTTTCGCCCGCAACAACCGCGAAGTGATGATGCAGAACCTGATCGCCGCCGTGCGCACGGTCATCCATAAACCGTTCCAGACGCACGTGGAGGCCGTCAACTGCCACCATAACTATGTGCAGAAGGAGCACCACTTCGGCAAGGATGTATTGATCACGCGCAAAGGTGCTGTGTCGGCCCGTGCGGGCGAACTGGGGATCATTCCCGGCTCCATGGGCGCGAAGAGTTTTATCGTGCGCGGCAAGGGCAATGCGGAGAGTTTCCATAGCTGCAGCCACGGTGCGGGACGCACGATGAGCCGCACGGAAGCGAAGCGGCGCTTCAACCTGGATGACCAGATCCGCGCCACCGAAGGCGTGGAATGCCGCAAGGATGAAAACGTCATTGATGAAATCCCGATGGCTTACAAGGATATCGATGCGGTGATGCTGGCGCAGCGCGAGCTGGTCGATGTCGTGCATATCTTGAAGCAGGTCGTCTGCGTCAAAGGATAAGAGAGATGATAGAAATAGATGGAGCGCAAGGCGAAGGCGGCGGACAGATTTTGCGTTCGGCGCTGAGCCTGTCGATGATCACGGGGCAACCGTTTCGCCTGATTAACATTCGCGCGGGGCGGGAAAAGCCCGGCTTGCTGCGCCAGCATCTGCTGGCCGTGCAGGCGGCAACCGCCATTTGCGGGGCGCGCACGACGCCGGTGGCGCTGCGCGCGTCGAGCCTGGAATTCGTTCCCGGCCCCCTGCGCGGCGGCGATTACCGCTTTGCCATCGGCAGCGCCGGCAGCTGCACCCTGGTGCTGCAAACCTTGCTGCCGGCCCTGCTGCATGCGGATGGGCCATCCACCGTGCGCGTCACTGGCGGCACGCACAATGCCATGGCACCGCCCGTGCATTTTTTGCAGCGCGCGTATGGCCGCATCCTGCAGCAGATGGGCGCCGAGGTGGAGATCGCGCTGCAACGCTACGGCTTTCATCCTGCGGGCGGCGGCGAGGTGACGGCCACCGTGCAACCGTGCCGGCGCTTGCAGCCGATTCAACTGCTGCAGCGCGGCGAACGGAAGGCGGGGTATGCGGAAAGCGTGGTGGCGGGCGTGCATGTGCAGGTGGCGCAGCGCGAGCTCGAGCGTGTCGCCAGCGGCATGGGCTGGAGCGGCAAGCAACTGCGCCTCGTCGGCTTGCCGGCGGAGCAGGGGCCGGGCAACGTCCTGCTGCTGACCCTGGAGCATGAGCATGTCACGGAAGTGTTTACTTCGTTCGGCGAAAAGTCCTTGCTGGCCGAGTCCGTGGCCAAGCGCCTGTTGAACGAGGTGCGCGCCTATCTCAAGACGGACGCGGCCGTCGGCGAGCATCTGGCCGACCAGCTCTTGCTGCCCATGGCGCTGGCGGGCGGCGGTACCTTCAGCTGCAACAAGGTGTCGCAGCATGCGCTGACGAATGCGGAGGTGATTGCCCGATTTTTGCCCGTGCGTATCACTTTCGAGCAGCAGGCGCGCGGCAGCATCTGCACGGTGGCCGCCGCCTGAGGCGCGTGGTGACACAACCACGTGTTGCAGCTGTTCCAAATTGATACATGGCCGGCCGGATGTGGGGCATATGTGCATGGCATGGCATTTGCTCTTCTTTGGTATTGACTAAAAAACCAAGGAGACCAGCATGACCTATTCCATTCGTACCCTGCTCGGCGTGGCGGCGGCCGGCGCCGTTGCCCTCACTTCCCTGCTGACCTTGCCGCATGCCTATGCGCACGGCAATGTCACGCCGCAAGGCGTCGACACCACGGGCTTGCCCAAGGTGGGCGACAAATGGCTCGAGCAAAACCCGTATCGGGGCAACAAACTGGCCTTGACAGTGGGCACCTCGGCCTACAACCAGAATTGCGCCCGCTGCCACGGCATCGAAGCCATCTCGGGCGGCATCGCGCCGGACTTGCGCCAGCTGGACCGCGATTGTTTCGGTATCAAGAATGAGACAAAGAAACAGGCGTGCTACAAGGAAACGGACAATTACTACCTGACCACCATCCGCCACGGTAAAGTGCGCAATGGGGCCGTGTACATGCCGCCGTTCGAAGGCGTGTTCAACCAGGAAGCCATGTGGGCCATCAAGACCTATCTGGAAACGCGCCGCGAATCGAATTAAGTCGAACTGATCACGAAGGAGTCCCATGCGTTCATTTCAATTCCGGGGCGCGCGCGCGATGATCTTGCTCGCTTGCCTGGCGCTGTGCGCCGCCGCGCCGGCGCGCGCCGACTGGCAAAAGGTGCAGCAGTCGGGCAGCCTGAAAGTGGCTGTGTACAACGAATTCGCGCCGTTTTCCGACAAGGGTACGGGCATCGATATCGATATTGCCGAAGCGCTGGCGAAAAAGCTGGGGCTGAAACTGAGCTTGTTGCCATTTCCCGCCGGCGAAAACCTCAACGACGATTTGCGCAATATGGTGTGGAAGGGACATTACCTCGGTTACGGCCCCGCCGATGTGATGTTGCATGTGCCGGTCGACAAGAAGTTGATGGCGGACAACGACAAGGTCGAGATCTTCGCGCCATACTATGTGGAAACCGTGCGCCTGGCGCGCAGTGCGCAAGCCGTGCCGCAATTCGATGGCGTCGCCTCGCTGGCCGGCAAGCGCATCGGCGTGGAAAAGGTGTCGATCGCGGCCATGCTGATGCTGGGCGAAGACAATGGCAAGTACCGCGACGACGTACGCATCTTCGATACGGCCGCCGAAGCCTTGCAGCAATTGCAGGCGGGCAAGCTCGACGCCGTGCTGGCCAACCGTTCGGAAATCGAATCGGTGCTGAAAAGCGATCCCGCTTTCCCCATGAGCGAAGTGGCGTTTGCTCGCCTGCCGCGTGCGGGCTGGGCCGTGGGCCTGGCCGTCAGCCGCCAGCAGCTCGACGTGGGCAAGTTGCTGCAGGCAGCCATGAATGAGATGGCTGCCAGCGGCGAATTGAAAGCCATCTTCGAGAAATATGGCGTGAAGGAAGCACGGCCGTAGCAGGCCATGTTGAATGACAATAAAGCCCGCGCATCGGAAGAGGCGCGGGCTTTTTAGTTTTAGAAACTATATTGGGCGCTAACGCCCAGCAACCAATTACGTCCCGGCGCCGCTTCATAGTAGCGCTTGTTGCTATCGCCAACGATGACGGAACCCACGTAGGTCTTGTCGAAAAGATTGTTCAGGCGGGCAAACTCCTTGAAGCGCCAATTGCCCACGTTTTGCCTGGCGTTGACGCGCGCATTGAATACCGTGTAGCCGGGCGCCGGTTTTTCGATGTTGCTGTCTTCCGCGTAGACCTGGTTGCTGGCCACGCTTTCCAGCGCTGCGCCAAAACGGTCGAACGTATCTTTCCAGGCCAGTTCAGCGAACAGGTTAGCGCTGGGTACACCCGGCAAGCGGCTGCCTTCGCGCACGCCGCCAAATGCCTGGTCATACACGGCATGCAGGCTGGTCAGCGCCACTTTGGTCGTGAAGCCGTATGGCAGGTTCGAATCCAGCGACACTTCCATGCCCTGGCGCAAGGTTTTACCCGCATTGCGATAGCTGGTGCGCCCGCCGCTGGACTTGTCGACCACCAGTTCGTCGTTGGTCTTGATCTGGAACAAGGCCGCATTCACGTGCGTGTTGTTGGCGATCCTGGCCTTGATACCCGCTTCCAGGTTGGTGCTGGTGGCCGGCTTCAAGTTGAAATTGAAGCCGCCGCCCGTGCCCGAGTAAAACAGTTCGTTCAAGGTTGGGGCCTCGAAACCGCGCGCGGCGCTGGCGTAGACGTTGACGTTCGGCGTCAGTTTATACAGCAGGCCCAGCACGGGCGTCGTGTGGCTGAACTCCAGGCTGCCGCTATCGTTGCCGTTGCTGAGGAAATGGTCGTCGACAGCCACTTTCATCTTGCTGTAGCGCACACCTGCGCTGAGCAGCCACGGGCCGCCTTGCCATTCCGCCTGGATATACGGATCGAGGCTGGAGACGACATTCTGCTCGTCGCGGCGCAGCTTGCCTTTTACGCCAAAGCTATTGCCAATGAAATTTTCATAGCCGGTGCGGTCGTCGCTGGAGCGGCCATAGTCGATGCCGATAGTCGTGCTCAGCTTGCCTCCGGCCAGCTGGTTCACGTGCAGCCAGTTGGTGTCGATGCCATAGAATTGGCGCTGGAAATCGACCACGCCGCCCGAATGGCTAGGCGGCGCCTGGAATCCCTTGGTAAACGCCTGGTACTGGATCACGTCGCGGTTGCCGCCATACACCATCACGTGCAGTCGGTCATCGCCGAACGACTGTTCATAAGTGGCGCCGATCTGCTGGTGATCGATGCTCTTGCGCGTGTTGTAGCGCTCGGCCAGGGTGCGTTTCGGGTTCTGCGTGTCCGTCGTGTCGATTTCGCCGGCGCGCGGGTTGGCGGCAAACGTGGGCCAGGTGACGCCCAGGGGATCTTGCGTGTTGCCTTGATGCAGGCTGTTGGCGACGATGGTCAGCTTGCTGTCCGCGGTGGGCTTGACGGTGATCTTGCCGAACGCTTGTTCGCGCGTGGCGGCGCTGTGGTCGCGGAAGCCGTCCGTGCGGAAGCGCGAGCCGTCGAGCACGTAGCCGATGCCGCCCGCCTGACCCTGCGCCGTCAAGTCTACCTTGCTGGTGCCGTAGCTGCCGCCCGTCACATTCAGCTCGACGGAAGGGGGATTTTGTCCATCCTTGGAAAACAGCTGGATCACGCCGCCCGAATGGTTGCCGTAGATGGCAGAAAACGGTCCGCGCAGCACTTCGATACGCTCGGCCGTATCGAGATTGAAAGTGGCGGCCTGGCCCTGGCCGTCCGGCATGCTGGCGGGAATGCCATCGCTGATCAATTTGACGCCGCGCACGCCGAAGGCCGAGCGGGCGCCGAAGCCGCGCGACGAGATTTGCAAGTCTTGCGCGTAGTTCTGGCGGTTTTGCACGACCAGGCCCGGCACGGCGGCCAGCGCTTCCGACGCGTTGACGCGGATTTGGCCATCCTGGATGCGGGCGCTGTCGACCACGTCGATCGAGGCCGGCACTTCCTGGCTGGGGTGGGCGATGCGGCTGCCGCTGACGACCACCGTATCCATGAATTGCCCATTGGCCGGGTCAGCTGCCTCGGCGGCAAAGACGTGAGGGGCGAGGGTGGCGCTGCCGGCGACAAACAGGCTGGCGATGGTGTTCAGGCGGAAACGATGCTGCATGCGGATTCTCCAATGTGAATAAAAGCCTGCTTGATCGCGTGCGCGGTACAGGTCTGCGTAGGTGTATCAAGCAATATGCCTGCCATGTCTCCATTGGTGGGCTGAAATTATACGCGTGTCAGTGGCACGGCGTTTGCATACGGTCATTGTCAGAGGCGCCGATGCGGCGCGCTTTCCCCTCGTTTTGCCATTGAAAAGGTGATTATGCCCAACTTCTTCTCGCGCTTGCGCCAGGTGTGCTGGCTGCTGCCGGCGCTCGCCAGCACCGCTGTCCAGGCCGCTCCATTTGCCTATGTTCCCAACGAAAAGTCGGGCACCTTGAGCGTGATCGACACGGCGACCGACCAGGTGGTGCGCCAGATCGCCGCAGGCAAGCGTCCGCGCGGCATCGCCGCCGACCCCACTGGGCGGCAATTGTTTGTCACGGACGCCGCCAGCAGCGCTTTGCTGCTGATCGACAACGCTGGCGGCGCGCCCGTGCGCACGGTGGCGCTGGGCAAGTCGCCCGAAGGCGTCAGCGCCTCGCAAGACGGTAGTCACGTGGCCGTTGCCGTCGAGGAAAACAATAGCGTGGCCTTGCTCGATGGCCAGACAGGTACCTTGCTCGCCGATATCAAGGTGCAGGGACGCAACCCGGAACATGCCGTCTTCAGCCCGGATGGGCGCTGGCTGCTGGTCAGCGCGGAAGAGGCGGAGCAAGTCGATGTCATTGATGTGGCGCAACGCCGCCAAGTCGCTTCCATCGCCGTGGGGCTGCGTCCGCGCGGCATCGGTTTCAGCCCGGACTCGGGCCGCGCCTACGTGGCGTGCGAACTGGTCAATGCCGTCTACGTGATCGACATGGCCGCGCGCAAGGCGATTGCCACCATTCCAGCGGGCAAGAATGCCAATGGCATCGCCGTCCATCCCGGCGGCAAGCAAGTGTATGTCTCGAACGGCATCGACGGTACGGTGATGGTGATCGACACGGCCAGCAATCAGGTCACGGCCACGATTGGCGTCGGCAAGCGCCCGTGGAACATGGCCATCACGCCGGACGGCGCCAAGCTGTACGTGGCCAATGGCCGCTCGAACAGCGTATCCGTCATCGACACGGCCAGCGCGCGCAAGGTGGCCGATATTGCCGTGGGTGAATTGCCATGGGGCGTGGTGATTCGTTGATTCCTTCATGGCACAGGCGCAGGTGTTCCAGTCTGGTACACCTGTTCCATTGTGCAGCGGCGGCGTGGCGGCACAGCAGGGCTGGCCCGGATTGGAACAGGATGCTGCCACCTTGTTCAAAACGCAAACAGAGCCACGCCCCCACCCAAGTCCGGGGCATGCGCTGAAAAGCGGGCCGGGATTGACGCCACGCCCTTGTAACGAGGGTAAAACCGGCTAAGTTTGTAGTGG
Organism: Janthinobacterium sp. SUN120; assembly: GCF_030397735.1. Classification (NCBI taxonomy): domain Bacteria; kingdom Pseudomonadati; phylum Pseudomonadota; class Betaproteobacteria; order Burkholderiales; family Oxalobacteraceae; genus Janthinobacterium; species Janthinobacterium sp. SUN120. The sequence goes on from NZ_JAPUBW010000009.1 coordinate 11,172, forward strand.
GACGGCGAGCTGGCACGGCATTTGCGGAAGACTCCGTGTACTCACCCCATCTGTACCAGGACGTTTGATTTTAATTAAGTATTTCCATTCTAATTAACCCGATAGAGGACGACATGAATCTCGCAGACATCAGCAAACTGGGCGTAGCCAATCCCTTCAAACAACGCTATGACAATTACATCGGCGGCAAATTCGTTGCACCAGTAAAAGGTGAATACTTTCCTAACATCACGCCGATCACGGGCTTGCCGTTTTGCGAAATCGCCCGTTCCACGACGGAAGACGTCGAGCTGGCGCTGGACGCCGCGCACGCCGCCAAGGATGCCTGGGGCAAGACTTCGCCTGCCGAGCGCGCCAATATCCTGAACCGCATCGCCGACCGCATCGAACAGAACCTGAGCCTGATCGCCACGGCGGAAACCATCGACAACGGCAAGCCGATCCGCGAAACGATGAATGCCGACATTCCGCTGGCCATCGACCATTTCCGTTACTTCGCCGGCTGCATCCGCGCCCAGGAAGGTTCCGTCGCGCAAATCGATGCGGAAACCTATGCCTACCATTACCATGAGCCGCTGGGCGTCGTGGGCCAGATCATCCCGTGGAATTTCCCGATCCTGATGGCCGTGTGGAAACTGGCGCCAGCCCTGGCGGCAGGCAATTGCGTTGTCTTGAAACCGGCCGAGCAAACCCCGGCTTCCATCATGGTGTTGATCGAGCTGATCGGCGACCTGCTGCCGCCGGGCGTGCTGAACATCATCAACGGTTTCGGCCTGGAAGCGGGCAAGCCGCTGGCGTCGAGCAAGCGCATCGCCAAGATCGCCTTTACGGGCGAAACGGGCACGGGCCGTCTGATCATGGGCTATGCGGCGCAAAACCTGATTCCCGTCACGCTGGAACTGGGCGGCAAGTCGCCGAACATCTTCTTTGAAGACGTGATGGATGCGGATGATGATTATTTCGACAAGTGCCTGGAAGGTTTTGCGATGTTTGCGCTGAATCAAGGCGAAGTGTGCACCTGCCCGTCGCGCGTACTGATCCAGGAGTCGATCTACGAAAAATTCATCGAACGGGCCTTGAAGCGCGTGGCCGCCATCAAGCAGGGCAATCCGCTCGACTCCGCCACCATGATCGGCGCCCAGGCGTCGCAGGAGCAGCTGGAGAAAATCCTGTCCTACCTCGACATCGGCCGCCAGGAAGGCGCGGAAGTGCTGGCCGGCGGCGAGCGCAACACGCAGGCGGGCGACCTGGAAGGCGGCTATTACGTGCGTCCGACCGTGTTCAAGGGCAATAACAAGATGCGCATCTTCCAGGAAGAGATCTTCGGACCGGTCGTGTCCGTGACCACCTTCAAGGATGAGGCCGACGCGCTGGCGATTGCCAACGATACCTTGTACGGCCTGGGCGCCGGCCTGTGGACGCGCGACGGTTCCCGTGCCTTCCGCATGGGACGTGCCATCCAGGCGGGCCGCGTGTGGACCAATTGCTACCACCTGTATCCGGCCCATGCCGCGTTCGGCGGCTACAAGCAATCGGGTATCGGCCGCGAAAACCACAAGATGATGCTCGACCATTACCAGCAAACGAAGAACTTGCTGGTGAGCTATAGCCCGAAAGCGCTGGGCTTCTTCTAAACCGGCAACAGGCGCCGCGCTTGCTGTCCGGGCGCGGCGCGCAGAAAGGGATGCCATGAGTGCAGCAATTGCCCGGGTGGTCGCCACCGATGCGGCGCTGGAAATGATGGACAAGTTGCGCCAGCGTCACGGCCCGCTGATGTTTTTCCAGTCGGGCGGCTGCTGCGACGGCAGTGCGCCCATGTGCTACGCGCTGGGCGAGTTCGATGTCAGCGACACCGACATTTATCTCGGCAATTTGAATGGCACACCGTTCTACATGGGACTCGAGCAATTCGAGTACTGGGAGCATACCCAGTTGATTATCGATGTGGTCGATGGCAATGGCGGCATGTTTTCACTCGACAACGGCACGGGCAAGCGCTTTTTGACGCGCTCGCGCCTGTTCACCGATGAAGAGTGCGCGCTGTTGCATGCCCAGCCGCATGAGCACCGCAAGACTTGATACACACATACTAATAAAACAGAGGGAGATGATTGTGCAGAAAAAAATCATGGGGATACTCATCGGTTTGGGTTTGGCATCGCTGGCCCAGGCGGCCGACGTGGGCAATGTCACCAATGCCATGCTCGACAGCACGGCGAAGAATCCGGCCAGCGTCCTGTCGTTTGGCATGGGCACGCAAGGCCAGCGCTATTCGCCGTTGACGCAGATCAATGACAAGACCGTGGCCAAGCTGGTGCCGGCGTGGTCGTTTTCGTTCGGCGGCGAAAAGCAGCGGGGCCAGGAATCGCAGCCGTTGATTCACAACGGCAAGATGTTCGTCACGGCATCTTATTCGCGCATCTTTGCCGTCGACCTGAAAACGGGTGCCAAGCTGTGGAAATATGAGCATCGCTTGCCGGACGGCATCATGCCGTGCTGCGACGTGGTCAACCGCGGCGCGGCCCTGTATGGCAATCTGGTGATCTTCGGTACCCTGGACGCCTACCTGGTGGCGCTGGACCAGAACACGGGCAAGATCGTCTGGAAGGAAAAAGTGGACGATTACGCGGCCGGCTACTCGATGACGGCCGCGCCGCTGATCGCCGAAGGCTTGCTGCTGACGGGCGTGTCGGGCGGGGAATTCGGCATCGTGGGTCGGGTCGAAGCGCGCAATCCGATGACGGGCGACCTCGTGTGGAGCCGTCCGACGGTGGAAGGCCATATGGGCCACCGCTACGACAAGGATGGCAAGGCCATCGACAACGGCGTGTCCGGCACTGCGAACAAGACGTGGCCGGGCGACCTGTGGAAAACGGGCGGCGCCTCGACCTGGATGGGCGGCACCTACGATCCGCAAACCAAGCTCGCCTACTTTGGCACGGGCAACCCGGCGCCGTGGAACAGCCACTTGCGTCCCGGCGACAACCTGTACTCGTCATCCACCGTGGCGCTGGACGTGAAAACGGGGCAGATCAAGTGGGCGTATCAGAATACGCCGAACGATGCCTGGGATTTCGACGGCGCCAACGAGTTCGTCACCTTCGACATGGATGGCAAGCGCTACGGCGGCAAGGCCGACCGCAACGGTTTCTTCTATGTGATCGACGCCAACACGGGCAAGCTGCAGAACGCCTTTCCATTCGTGAAGAAAATCACCTGGGCCAGCAGCATCGACCTGAAGACGGGCCGGCCGAATTTCATTGCCGCCGGCCGCCCTGGCGACCCGACCAAGGGAGAGGAAGGCAAGAAGGGCACGACCGTGTTTGCCGCGCCCGCTTTCCTTGGCGCCAAAAACCAGATGCCGATGGCGTACTCGCCGCAAACCAAGCTGTTCTACGTTCCCGCGAATGAATGGGGCATGGATATCTGGAACGAGCCGATCAGCTACAAGAAGGGCGGCGCCTTCCTCGGCGCGGGTTTCACCATCAAGCCCCTGTTTGACGACTACATCGGCGCCATGCGCGCCGTCGATCCGAAGACGGGCAAGATCGTCTGGGAAATCAAGAACAACGCGCCGCTGTGGGGTGGCGTGATGAGTACGGCCGGCAACCTGGTGTTCTACGGCACGCCGGAAGGCTTCCTGAAAGCCGTCGACGCGAAGACGGGCAAGGAATTGTGGAAATTCCAGACGGGCTCTGGCGTCGTGGCGCCGCCCGTCACCTGGCAGGATGGCGACACGCAATATGTGGCCGTCGTTTCCGGCTGGGGTGGCGCCGTGCCGCTGTGGGGCGGCGAGGTGGCGAAGAAGGTCAACTTCCTGGAACAGGGCGGTTCCGTGTGGGTCTTCAAGCTGGCATCGAAGTAACGGGGTGAAGCATCCGGGCCACTCGGATGGGTGTCTCCCTGTCCGCCGGGTGTTTTCTTTTTGCTGACGGCCCAGGCCGTCAGTTTTTTGTTTACCTGGATGCCCGATATGCCTGCTTGCGGTCAAAAAATGAACACCGGCAGTGGCGATTGATCCGCCGCTGCACAAGTCAAATACGTACTTTCTCTTTCTCCCTCTGGGTCGCGCTGGGCACGCTTATTGCCAAAGCTTGAGGTACATCAATCACTGGTGTGCACACTAAAAACAGAGAAGAAAGAGGAGAAGCAATGAATACATTGATCAAGCTGGGGAGCCTGGGTGTCATGACGATCGCAGCGGTGGGACAGGCACACGCCGTCGATATCAAGGCTGGCGACTGGACCGTGTCGGTGGGCGGCATCGTCAACGCTTACTACACGCAAGTGTCGTGTTCGGGCGATGCGGTGGGCGGGCTGGCGCTGGGCGGCCAGGCGCTCGGTTGCGGCGGTGAGAAAGACCGTACGACCATCGGCAACGGCTTGCTGCCGAATGGCTTGATCACCTCGGCAAGCTCGCGGCTGGGCGAATACGACGTGAAAGCCTTGATCGGCATCTACAACTCGACGGCCACGGACAGCGCCATCAGCCAGAACAGCGTGGTCGATGTGCGTCAGGCTTTCTTTACGTTTGGCAATGAACACATGGGTACCTTCAAGCTGGGCCGCGACTACGGCATCTTCGGCGCGAATGCGATTTTGTCCGACATGACCTTGCTGGGCTCGGGCGCACCCGTGCAGGCGACGCAGCGGGGCCGGGTGACCCTGGGCCATATCGGCGCCGGCTATACCTATCTGGGCAACTATGGCCAGATCATGTACAGCTCGCCGAAGTCGGGCGGCTTTGGCGCCGACGTGGCGCTGGTCAGCCCCGTCTCCGATACGCCGATTGTTGCCGGCTCGACCTATTCTTCGAAGTCGAGTCCGCAAGTGCAGGCACAGCTGACGTATGCGCAGGAAGGCTTGAAAGCCTGGCTGGGCGTGAAGTCGCAAAAATTCACGTCGAAAACGCCGGGCGTCGATGACTTGACCATGCGCGGCGTGGAAGTGGGCGGCTCGTACCAGATGGGTCCGGCTGGCGTGCTGGTCAACTTCCAGGGTGGCAAGGGGCTGGGCATCCTGTCCGATGCGGACCAGGGCGATACCAAGTCGAAGAACTGGCTGTTGCAAGGCACGTACAAGACGACAGACAAGCTGAAACTGGGCTTGTCCTACGGCATCAGCAAGAACGACGACAACACGGCCGGCACGGGCGGCTTGAAGTCGAACGCCAACCTGACCCTTGGCGCGTATTACTCGCTCAACAGCGCGATCACCCTGGTGGGCGAACTGGGCCAGACGCGCTCGAAAGGCTTTACGGGCGGCGAAGCGAAGATGAATGGCGTGTCCCTGGGCGGCATTATTTTCTTCTAATAAACGAACGCGGCGCCTTGTGACAAGGCGCCGCACGGAGCGTGGTGCATGCGGATAATGCGGTTGTTCATCGGATGCTGGCTATTCCTGTTTATCCTGGGACAGGCGTGGGCGGGCGTGCTCGCGAAGGCCGAGCTGGTGCGGCGTTTTCCTGCTCCCATCGTCGTGGGCGACAAGGAGACCGACTTGCCCGTCTGGCCATTGTTCCGGCAAAACGCCACGGCCACGGAGCTGGTCGGCTACGTATTTGAATCCGTGGACCTGGCGCCGATTCCCGGCTTTTCCGGCGTTCCTGTCAATTTATTGATCGCTATCAATCCCCAAGGGAGTTTTCTCGACGTGGCCGTGCTGTCGCAGCACGAACCCGTGTTTCTCGATGGCCTGGGCGAAGCGCCCTTGTTTCAGTTCGTCAAACAGTATCAGGGACTGTCGCTGAAGCAGAATATCGCTATCGATGCCAGGAAGAAACGCGCCACGGACGCCACGCACGCCGATATCGATGGCGTGTCGAAGGCCACGGCTTCTGTGCGCATCATCAACCAGAGCGTGCTGGCGTCGGCCTTGAAAGTGTCGCGCAAAAAACTGGGCTTCGCGCAAGGCCGTGACCCGGACCAGATCGCCCGCATCCGCATGGACGTGTTCGAAAAGCTTGATGTCGCGCAAATGTTAAAGCAGGGTTTGATCCAGCATGTGCGGTTGAGCAACAAGGAGATTGAAAGCCTGTTTGCCGGCAGTCCCGGTGCGGGCCTCGATGGGGAAGCCACGCGCGCGCCGGATGAAGTGTTTATCGACCTGTACCTGGCGTATGTGTCCGTGCCCAGCGTGGGGCGCAATCTGTTGACGGAACGCAGCTGGAACAAATTGCGCAACCGGCTGGACGAAGGCGACCACGCCATCCTCGTCATGTCGCGCGGTCGCTACAGCGTGCTGGGCGACGATTTCGTGCGCGGCACCGTGCCGGACCGGCTATTGCTGAAGCAGGATGGCTTGCCCATCGACATGCGCGACCTGGACCTGGAATTGCAATTGGCGGATACGACGCTGTTGCCGACGGAAAATGTCGCCGTCTTGCGCGTCATCAGCCAGGCGGGGCTCGATGCGGCCAGTCCGCTGGCTTTTACCATGCCGATCACGCGCAGCAAGGGCATCGTGTATCCGGAACGCATTGCCCGCAATGTGGATGTCAATTACCGCCTGCCGGCCGATTTTTACACGGCGCCGCAAGGCGACGATGCCACGTGGCGCGGCACGTGGAAAGGGCGCAAGACGGAGTTGCTGCTGTTGCTCGCCGGGCTGGCGCTGCTGGCCGGCGCATTGGCATGGCAGAAACGCCTCGTGCGCGATGGCCGCCAATTTGTCTGGTTCCGTCGCCTGTTCCTGTTGTTTACCATCGGCTTCATCGGCTATTACGCGCAGGGGCAGTTGTCGATCGTCAACATCACGGGCGTCATCCAGGCCCTGCTGGCCGGGCGCAGCCTGGGCTTTTTCCTGTTCGATCCGATGACGGTGATCCTGTGGGCGTTTGTGCTGCTCAGCCTGCTGATCTGGGGGCGCGGCACGTTTTGCGGCTGGCTGTGTCCGTTTGGCGCCCTGCAGGAATTCACGGGCAAGCTGGGCCAGTGGCTGCGCTTGCCCCAATGGAAAATCAAGCCGCGCTTGGATGGGCGCCTGAAATGGATCAAGTATGGCTTGCTGGCGGCCATTCTGGGCAGCAGCGTATTTTCCAGCCAGATCACGGACAAGCTGGTGGAACTGGAACCGTTCAAGACGGCGATTACCCTGAATTTCGTGCGGGCCTGGCCGTTTGTCGCGTATGCCGCGGGCTTGCTGTTGCTCAGTAGTGTTTCCTACAAATTCTTTTGCCGCTACCTGTGTCCGTTTGGCGCGGCGCTGGCGCTGCTGGGACGTTTTCGCCTGTTCAACTGGATTCCCCGTCGCAAGGAGTGCGGCACGCCTTGCCAGACTTGCCGCCACCGTTGCGAGCATCACGCCATCGCGCCTGGCGGGAAAGTCGATTATGGCGAGTGTTTCCAGTGCATGGATTGCGTGGTGATTTACGCCAGCGATGAAAAATGCGCGCCCTTGATGCTGGAAATCAAGCGTGCCCGTACCATTCCCATCGTCCGGGCCACGCCAGAGGAGAGCAGCAATGCAGCGTAGAACGTTTATTTCCGCCGCCATCGGCAGCGTGGCCGGCATGGCGGGCTTGTCTTTGCCGGGCAGTATGGCGCGGGGCACGGCCACGGCGTCCGGCGTGCGCCCTTACCGAGGGGCCGCGCTGGCGTTTGGCACGACCATCGCCGTCACCGTGTTGCATCACGATCAGCGCCAGGCCGAACTGGCCATCGAGGACGCCTTGCATGCGGCGAGGAATATCGACCGCCTGATGAGCATTTACAGCCCGACCAGCCAAGTCTTCCAGCTGAACCGCGACGGCCGCCTGGCCCGGCCGGATGCGCATTTGCTGGCCGTGCTGGCGCAGGCGCAAGCCTTGTCGCAATGGAGCGATGGGGCGTTTGATATCACGGTGCAACCTTTGTGGCAGCTGTTTCGCGCGGCGGCAGACCAGGCAAGCTTGCCGACGGACACCTTGCGCCGCGCGGCGCAGGCGCGGGTAGGCTGGCGGCAACTGGCGTGGGATAGTCGGGAAGTGCGTTTTCTGCAGCCGGGCATGGCACTGACCTTGAATGGCCTGGCGCAAGGCTACGCGGCAGACATGGCGCTGGCAGCCGTGCAGGCGCGCGGCATACGGCACGCGCTGCTCGATACGGGCGAATTCGTTGCGCGTGGGCAGCGTGGCGTGCGCCGCCCGTGGACCTTGGGTATCCAGGATCCGCGCGACGCTAAAATCCTGGCGGCCACCTTGAAAGTGGAGGGGCGCAGCGTGGCCACGTCGGGCGACTACGAATGCACGTTCACGCCCGATTTCGTGCATCACCACATCTTCGACCCATCGAAGGGCGATTCGCCGCGTGAACTGGCCAGCGTGACCGTGCTGGCGCCCACGGGTTTGCTGGCCGATGGCTTGTCGACCACCTTCATGGTCACGGGCGCGGCGCGTGCGCATGCGATGGCCGCGCACATGGAGGGCGTCGACCTGATGACCATCGACAAGCAGGGCCGGCGCGCAATGTCGCCCGGCTTTTCCCATTTACTCTAGGCTATTTCAGGTGCGGCACCTTGCGATAGATCGTGTTGCGCGACACGCCCAGGGCCCGAGCCGTGGCCGAGACGTTGCCGCCGTGGGCATCGAGCGACTTGAGGATCACGCTTTGCTCCATCTCTTCCAGGTTGGCGCCGGCGGCGATCATGCGGTCCGTGCTGGCGCTGGCGGCAGTCGCTTGCGTTATCTCAATATCGTCGAGGAAATCATCGGGCATGTGGCGCAAACAGATTTCATGTTCGTCGCCCGCCATGACGATGGCCGTGCGCAAGAGATTGGTTAGCTGGCGGAAATTGCCAGGCCATTTATGCTGGTGGAACATGCGCAAGATGTCCGGCGCCACCGTGTAGCGCGTGTCGGGCGCTTCCGTTGCGAGGATTTTTTTCACGACCGTGTCCAGGTCCGTGCGTTCGCGCAGCGGCGGCAGTTTTACCACCAGGCCATTCAGGCGGTAATACAAGTCTTCGCGAAACAGTCCCTTGGCCATGCGTTCGCGCAAGTTGTGATTCGTGGCGCAAATGAGTTCCACGTTGACGGTGATGGATTTGCTGCTGCCCAGGGGCGTGACCATGCGTTCCTGCAACACGCGCAACAGCCGCGCCTGCAAGCCAAACGGCATGTCGCCGATTTCATCGAGGAACAGGGTGCCGCCATTGGCTTGCAGGATCTTGCCGATCGCGCCTTTCTTGCGCGCGCCCGTAAAGGCGCCGTCTTCATAGCCGAACAGTTCGGATTCGATCAGGGTTTCCGGGATGGAAGCGCAATTGACGGCAATAAACGGTCCCATGGCCCGTGGCGAGTCGTTGTGGATGGCTTGCGCCAGCAATTCCTTGCCGGTGCCCGTTTCGCCCATGACGAGGATGGGGATGTCGCGCCCCAGCACCTTGTTGACCTTTTCGATCACCAGTTCCAGTTGCGGATCGCCCGTGCGCAGGTAGCGCAAGCCGGACAGGCGTCGCGCTGCGTTGGCCGCATGGCTGGCGGACGCGGGAACCTGTGCCGGCACGGCGTTGATATCGCTATGGTCGGTGCTGGCAGTAAAGCCGTGCTGGAAGACGCTATTGGACAGGCGCAACTGCGCGCGCCCATACACGCGCACGCCGCTGTGCATGCACAGGTTCAGCAAACCGGGCGCGGCCGTGCGGTAATGATCGTACAGGGCAGACACGGGCAAGCCGAACAGGGAGCTGAAGGTATGTGATTGCAGGGCGGCAAATGACAGGCCCAGCTGGAACAAGCCGTTTTTATTGGCGGATAAAAACCGTCCGCCCGGCGTGAACGAGGCGATGCCTTCCATTAAGGTGCCGATGAATTCGGGGCGAGCATGGAAGTGCACGGTGATGGCATCCTCGAACGTGGCGGAAAACAACTGGTTTTCGATCATCAGCGCCGACATGCGCACGAGAGCCATCGTATGCTTGTGGAAACTGCGCTGGTCGCTGGACACGTCCAGCACGCCGATGACGTTGCCCCGGTGGTCGGTAATTGGTGCCGCGGAGCACGTCAGGAAATGATTGGCGGCCAGGTAATGCTGGTCCGCATGGACCAAAGTCGGTACTTTTTCCGTGATGGCCGTGCCGATGGCATTCGTGCCGCGGCTCTGTTCCGACCATGCCACGCCTGGCTGCAGGGCGACCCGGTTGGCTTTCTCCAGGAAATCATCGTCGCCCAGCGAATGCACGATCACGCCGTTGGCATCCGTGAGAATCACCATATTGTGCGTGTTGACGATTTGCTGGTACAGGGTTTCCATGGCCGGCAGCGCGTGCGTGTGCAACATGCGGTTTTGCTCGATCAGCAAGGACAGATCGGATTTGCCGGCCGGCGTGAAGTCGGGCGTGGCCGTGGGCGACAGGCCGAAGGCGACGGAACGCTGGTGGGAAGTTTCGATGATGACGGGGACGTTGTCTTGTCCTGCCGGCAAAATGTTCGCGTCCGCGATGGACGAAAACGGTGCGCTACGGTAAGTAGCTGACGGTTGATACATGATCTCGTTGCCTCCGTTGGGCCCTGTACTGCGGCGCTCTTTTGAATATCGAGAGTGTTCCATAATGTAGCACCTGTCACAGATGGGAGCAAAGCAAAGCGAACCGGGCTATCCCCAGTGTTGCTGCCAGGCCCAGAGTTGCTCCCCTCGGTGGTCGGTGCATGTGTTCATATAAGCAATTGCGGTGCCAGGCCTATTGCCTTTGATCTGGCGCAAAAAAATAGCGCTTGCGGGGTGCGCAGGGCACGGCTATAATTCGCCCCCTCGCTGAACGACGCATGCAAATGCCGAGTGAGATGAGGAAAAGAAGGAGTTGACGGACGTAGCAAATTGCTTCATACTCTTCCTTCTTCGCAGCTGACAAACACAACGCTTTGTCGATAGCGCGAAAGCAGTACCGAATACAGTTCTTTAACAATTAACAGTCGATAAGTGTGGGCATTTGATGTAGGTGCAGCAGCGATCTTCGGATTGCTGTAATACTTAAAATATATCAAATGTTCACAAGAAATAATGAAATAGGCGCTACGAAAGTAGTGGCCTGTCAGTTTTTTGAGTGAGCGACCCATCAGCAATGATGGTGCCGGTAAAACGGCAAA